>JALHRL010000006.1:0-70054 GCA_022841465.1 Bacteroidia bacterium
TAATTTGTTTTTGTCTTTCATAGTTTTTTATGTATTAAAAAACGCTTTACATATATTAATTAAGAACTTATGATTTAATAAAGGTTGTTTAATTATTAATTTACACTTATTTCTGATTTTAATTTTAAGTCAACTTTTTTATTATTTACATAATTTCTTAAATCAAATAATTGTTTTTGAAGTTCCTTAATTTTGGATTCTCTAAATTTTATTTCTTCCTCAGTACTTTTATTAACTATTTTATTTTCGTGATACTTTATTTTTATTTGTATCATTTCATTAATAAGTTCTAGCGTATCTGAAGGGCTAAATTCACCTTGTATGAGTTGTATATTCATTTTATTTAGTTTATTGACCTTGCCCTAAAGAATAAGCAGCTTTTCCATTAAATGAATACAAATTTTCTGTTTTTATTGTATCAATATTTTCGCTTATCGCATTATTTAAAAGGTTAATAATATCTGTTTTATTAATTTCAGAGCCTTCTGTTGGTTTAAAACGACATCTCCAATGATCTGTACAAAAAGTTTCTTTAAATCCGTCTGGCCAAACTTTTATACCTCTATTTGTAATCATAGAAAGGGATATTCCTTTAACTTCCATGTTTTTAATTTTTTCGGCCAATTCGTTTGGGTTATTACCTGGCCAATGCACAAATACATCAACTCCCACTAGTTCTTTTTTTGCCGCCGGTTTGCGTTTGTATTTCGGTAAACTTAATGCTGAATTATTAGCGTAAGAAACTGGTTTAAAAATAGAAGGTTGATTGCCAATGTTGGCGATTACTGCATCGGCAAATTCTTTTGTTCCAACTTTTTGTTTACTTGTCCCTTCTTTAAAAATATCATAAGTATGAATGCCGTCTTCCATTGTTTTTAACCAAGCATTTTGTACTTTTTCTGCTACTTCTGTTTGACCAATATGATTAAGCATCATTATTGCACCTTGTAGCAAACCAGATGGATTTGCAACATTTTGTCCTGCTCTTCTGGGGGCTGATCCGTGAATTGCTTCAAACATAGAGCATTCTTCACCAATATTTGCAGATCCTGCTAATCCAACAGAGCCAGTAATTTGTGCCGCCACATCACTTAATACATCTCCATATAAATTTGGCATTACAATAACATCAAATGCTTCTGGAGTATCGGCCATTTTTGCTGCACCAATATCAATAATCCAGTGTTCATTTTCTATTTCCGGATATTCCTTAGCTATTTCATCAAAAACTTGGTGAAATAAACCATCCGTTTGTTTCATAATATTATCCTTTGTGAAACATGTTACTTTTTTGCGATTTTGTTGTTTAGCATATTCAAATGCATATCGTACAATTTTTTCACATCCGGGTCTGCTTATTAACTTTAAACATTGAATTACTTCATCGGTTTGTTGATGCTCAATGCCTGCATACAAATCTTCCTCATTTTCTCTTACAATTACAATGTCCATTATGGGGTGTTTGGTGCTTACAAATGGATGAAGGCTTCTGCAAGGCCTAACATTAGAATACAAACCAAGAAATTTACGAGTAGTAACATTTAAACTTTTATAACCGCCGCCTTGGGGGGTTGTAATAGGAGCTTTTAGAAATATTTTATTTCGTCGGATTGTATCCCATGATTTATTTTCGATACCAGAAGTATTGCCAGCCAAATAAACCTTTTCACCCACCTCAATTTCTTCTATTTCTATTTTAGCACCTGCAGCGATAATTATTTTTAAGGTTGCATCCATTATTTCAGGACCAATACCATCACCTTTTGCTACTGTAATTTTTGTCATGTTTGTTTTTTTTAGTTATTAAAATTCTACTTTATAAATACTTTTAATAGGTATAATTATTCCACCTTTTAAGGCAATATGTTTTGAGTTGGCGTACCAAACTGTTGTTTCTACATAATTGTGATTATATACGTCTTTGAAGTGAATTTTAACCTTGTGTTTAATTGAATTACCAAGCGTCATAGCTTTCATCAAATTATTATTTCTTTCAACTATTTCTTCGTTAGAGGTTAAAACTTCACTATCAGGAAATTTGAGGGAAGTAATTTGTTCTTTCTCAATAAATTTTGTTTTTAAGTTATTTGTATGTGTGTTTATTTTATTTTTTAAACTTGCAAACCTTTTACTTTTTTCTTTTCTTATGTAATTAATACCGTTTTTAGTATGGAACTGTTTTTCAAATTCTTCATCCATTGTATTGTATAACTTAACTGAAATTAATAAGATAACTAAACCTAAAAATCCAATTAAAAAATAATGATGTGTTGAAAAATCGATAATTGATTTTAACATATTTAATGGGGCAATATGTAATATTACCGATGCAAAGAAAACCAAAGCGCCTAACATTGATATGAGCGTTAATAAGGCTTTAAATTGTGAGTTTGATTTAGTTTTCATAAGTTTTATTTTAGTATTGTACAAATTTCTTTATTCTAATTCATATATTTTTATTTATATTTGTTATATATTACATAAAAATAATTTATGCATTACACCTTACATCAACTTATCGTTTTTTTAAAAGTGGCTCAATTAAAGAGTATTACTAAGGCTTCTGAGGAATTAAACATGACTCAGCCCGCAGTATCTATTCAATTAAAAAACTTTCAAGATCAATTTGATATTCCTTTAACGGAAGTAGTGGGAAGGCAACTATATGTAACAGATTTTGGAAGAGAAATTGTAGAATCTGCAGAAAACATTATTAACCAAGTTTATGCCATAAATAACAAAACTTTAGCCTATAAGGGCCAGTTATCAGGAAGATTAAAAATTTCTGTGGTTTCAACCGGTAAATATGTGATGCCCTATTTTCTAACTAATTTTTTGCAACAACATTCCGGAATTGAGTTATTGATGGATGTAACAAATAAGAATAAAGTATTAGAAAGTTTAGAAAACAATGAAGTTGATTTTGCGCTTGTTTCTATTTTGCCTACAACAATGAATGTAGAGAAACTTGATTTGCTGCAGAATAAATTGTATTTGGTAGGTAATTCAAATAACAAATTTTTAAGAACAACCAAAACGAAAGATGTTTTTAAAGATTTACCATTAATTTTTAGAGAAAAAGGTTCTGGTACTCGGCAAACAATGGAAAGTTTTATTGAGCGCAAACGTATTTCTGTTTTAAAAAAAATGGAGTTAACATCTAATGAAGCCGTAAAACAAGCATTGTTAGCCGGTTTGGGGTATTCTATAATGCCTTTAATTGGAATAAGAAATGAACTTCATAACAACGAATTGCAAATAATTTCAATAAGTGGGTTACCAATTAAAACTACTTGGAGCCTTATTTGGTTAAAAGGAAAAAAACATTCACCTGTTTGTTTATCGTTTTTAGAATATTTAAAAAAGGAAAAAGCACAAATAGTTCAAGAAAAATTTAGTTGGTACGAACAGTATTAACCATTAAGTTTTATTTATAATGAAGTATTTTCTGTAATTCAATAAAAGTTTGTATAAAGCATTATTAATTCAGTATAATACTTTATTCCGGTAATAAGGATTTCATTTTTTTACTGATTAGTCGAGTGGCAAAAAGCGGACTAATTCTGTAGAGTAGATTCATCATTTTAGAATCACTACCCACATAAATAAGGGGTTTATTATTTTCCATTCCTGATACAATTTGCTCTGCTGCTTCATTTGCCGGTAATACTTTTATTTTTGAATTATTTACTTCGGCATCTTTCATGTTGGGTATGGTTACGCCCGAATTGGCGGTAATATTCGTTCCTATAGCTCCCGGAAAAACTAACGAAACTTTAACGTTAGTATAAAGTAATTCGGAGTATAATGCTTCGGTTAATAATTTTACCGCAGCTTTAGATGCACCGTAAACACTTTGTCCCGGTACCGGTAAAAAACCACCCATGCTGGATATGTTTAAAATATGTGCCTCATTTCGTTTTAGTAAATGTGGTAAAAATGCTTTTATCATGTAAAGGGTTCCATAAAAATTTACGTTCATTACGCGCTCAATAGCATCAAAGTCTAAATTATTTATTTTTACAAATGGTTGTATTATTCCAGCGTTGTTTATTAAACCATCAACCGCACCAAAATGTGCAATTACTTGCTCCGGTAATTTTTCTACAGCTGCTTTATCGGTAATGTTTAATACCTGCGTTAATAAATTAGGTGCATTGTTGCCCGATAGTTTTTTTGTTTCTATAAGGGCTTCTTCGCGCATATCTATGGCTGCAACTTTAGCGCCTTTTTTAAGTAGATTTAAAGTTATTTCTCTGCCCATACCGTTTCCTCCTCCGGTAACAACTATAATTTTATTTTTTACATTCATGGCTTTTCTATTTGTAACTAAATTTACTAAAGGGCAGGGGAGCGTGCAAGTAAATAAAATTGATTTAAATCAGGCTTTAAACTGCAAAATATGCTTTAGCGGCACTGTTTTTTGTTTTTTCTAACCATTTAAAAGCTTCTTGCTTGGTAGAAAAACTTTTGGTGGGCACAATGGGTTTACTAAAGTTGACGAAAAAATTAAACAAGAATTTTTTTGCACTGTTATCTACCTGTACTGCTATGGCTAATGAATAAACCGTTCCTTCTTTTGAAGCGGCAAATTTTCTTCCGGCATCGCTTACCTGAATAAAATCAGGTGTTGTAAAAAACAAAAGCATTTTCTTTCCTTCGCCCAATTCTTTAACTGCCTCCTGCATTTTTTGAAGATGCATTACCTCTACCACTTCTACTTTCTTGTCCCAAGTAATCTCAACAATACCGTTAGAATAAAGTTGTGCTTGCAAAATATTTGCAACGCTAGTTTCCTTAATTATAGAGAGGTTTTTCAATGAATTAAATGAATTATTTTTGTAATGTAAAAGAGTAAATAAAGGTACTAAAGAATTTAAGTTTCGCAAACTTGTGTGGTAGATTGGTTATTTAATTCAAATTCTTAAAAATAATTTATTATTTTTCCATTTAATTTATTTTAATGGAACTTACTTTAATAATAGTTGGCCTAATAGGCCTATGGATAGGCACCAAGTTTATAATAAATAGTTCCTTGGGTATTGCAACAAAATTTAAGCTGTCTCATTCTTTTGTTGGTGTGGCTATTTTAGCCGTAGGAACTGATTTGCCTGAAGTTTTTGTTTCTTTAAAAGCATCTTTTTTGCAATTGAAAGGAATTGAATCATCCGGCATTATAACCGGGAATGCAATTGGAAGTTGTATCAGTCAAATAACTTTAATTTTAGGAGTGGCAGGTTTGTTTTTAAAATTTAGTATTTCAAGAAAAGATTTTATAAGAGACGGAACAGCCCTGTTAGGTTCTATAATTTTATTGTATTTGTTTGGAATGGATGGAAGGATAACCCGTTTAGAAGGAGCGACAATGTTGATGTTGTATATCATCTATTATGTTGTACTAATTAAAACGCAAACAGCTGCTGAAGAAGAAGAGGGGAATGGAGGTGTAATTTACTCCAATACAAAATTAGCTTTAATGTTACTTGCCGGGTTTGTTATATTAATTTTTGCGTCTCATTTAGTGGTAGATAATTCTATGTTACTTGCCGATAAAATGGGAGTGGCCCAGTCGTTTGTTGGTATTGTAATTATTGGTCTCGGTACCAGCTTGCCTGAATTGGCCGTAAGTATTGGAGCTGCATTTAAAAAAGCAGCAGGAATGTCGGTAGGGAATGTAATAGGAAGTAATATTTTTGATGGCTTAATACCTATTGGTTTGGGCGGAACTATTAGCGAAATTAGTTTGGATAGTAATTTAATGAAAGTGGATATTCCTTTACTTTTTGCCGCAACATTATTTGTATTACTTTTTTTAAGAACGAAAAGAGGTATTTCAAGACCGGAAGGTATTGTGTTGTTGCTTATGTTTGCAGGATATTTACTTATTAAAATTTCAAGCACCCTCTAAATGCTCTGGAGCCATAATAAGATTCAGCACCGTTGTGATATACAAACACCCTGCCAAAACGGTAATCGCCAAAAATGGCACCACCCAATTTACGCACCTCAGGCGGTGTTTTTAACCAACTGGATGTTTTTGTATCAAAATTTCCTAACTCTTGCAATTGGCGGTATTGTTCTTCGGTTAAAATTTCAATCCCCATTTCTTCGGCCATTTCCATAGCGCTGCTTTTGGGTTTAAATTCTTTTCTCGATTTCAAAGCTTCTCCATCGTAACACAAGCTTCTTCTTTCTTTGGGTGTTTCGGCAACGCAATCAAAAAAAGTATACTCGCCGGTTTTTTTATCAAAGGCAACTACATCGGGTTCACCTCCGGTTTTTTCCATTTGGTAAATAGACCATAATTTTTCTTCTACCCCTTTGCCGCTGCCTTCTAACTTGGCTTGTACCTTGGCCCAATCAATTCCTTTGTGACGCTTTTCGTTTTTTTCAAAACGTGCTTTTAAAACCTTCAGTAATTCTTTGCGCTCATCGGCCGATAATTTTTTTATTGTTTGCTTTGCCATTTTAATATTTACAGTAAAATTAATACTTCTACGGTTTTTCCGGCAACAATATTTTCTTTTTTCCTTATTTCGGCTTTTAAGGGAAGTAAATAAGTATCCATTTTTGTATCAAACCAAATGGCAGTATCCCATTGGCTGTTATTAATTTTTGCCTGGGCTTTTAATCGTCCCCAACCTTCTTCTTGCCACTTTAAATTTTCTCTAATTTCTTTGGCCAAGTTTTTAGGTAAAGAAATAAAATGCCAGCCCCCCGGCGAAGAATGCTGCCAAGGCTTGGCAGAGAAGCTGTATTTTATTTTGGTGGGCAAGGGTTATCTATTGTAATTAAATAAAACAAATTAAATATTTATATAATTATGTTACGTAAGTCTGACCGCTGGTCGTTTGATTGCTGTTACGTGGTGTTAATTTTCATAAAACTCATATTTAAAGGTTTCTTTATATCCTTTATGTTCAATATCTATTATAAGTCCATTATTTTCGAAATAATATATCATATCATTTTCAATAACTCTGAAGTTATAATGTGCAATCGTCTTCACAAGTTTAAAATTGTCATAATAGTTATTAAATGTATAGTATGTGTATTTTAATTCAAACTTTTTTCCATATTTCTCTTTACGGTCGATTGATGTTAAATATCCCATTTTGTCATAATGCATAGTGTAGATACTGCTATATTTTGGTTGTTTTTTTTCAAATAATATGCTCTTTGAAATTTTATTTGCTTTATTTTTTATTATAAGATTTTGGAAAGTGTATGTTGTGTCATAAATTTGGTCATATTCAACACTTGTTATTAATGTTTTATTTTTACTCGGATATTCAAAGTACCTTTCATAGTCAATGGCAGGTTTGTTTTTATAAGAAATGCTTTTTAGTTTTCCATTAGGATAGTATCGATAGTTTGTCTCTATGAATCTATATCCTTTAGGTTTAAATCTAATTGCTTTTTTCAATGAATCATATACCTTAATCAATTCTTGCTGTTTACGAACCTGAAATATTATTTCATCCTTTACATGAATTGTTTTTTCAATTAAACTATCCTTAAAATATCTAATTACTATTGAAGTGTCATTTGAATTTAGGTATTTATAATATACTTTATTAAGTTTTAGGCTATCTGTTTTAGTTAAATATTGGCAAATAGGATATTGAAAATGTTCAAGTAAATAACCATATTTATTATAATTGTAAATTTTTACTAATGAATACGGACTATGGGTCCCAGAATAGTTATTTATTGCGTTTTGAAAATGTTCTTTATTTACAAAGTATAAGCTGTCAAGAGATTCACCGGGGATATAAACCCTTATAGATTTAATTTTAAAGTATTTTCTTTCTTCTCTAAATAGGTCATTTGTAAGGTCTTTGAATGAACAAGCTTGATCTATAAAGTCATGATTAAATTCAAAAATCGAGGCGTCATTTTGTGCTATTAGCTTAAAGGATAATATGAAAAATATGAATGTCCGTATCATTTTTTTATCTGCGCATCTTAATTACGAATCGAGCGATGACCGATTATGCCCGCTTACGTTTATTTGCTGTTAGCATCTTCCCAATCATTTTTAGTCCTTGGGAAACAAAGTTAAATGCTTTAAAAGTGTAATGTCAGGCTTTGTTTTTATTTTGGTAAATAATTCAATGTCTGGATATGAAAAATAACATTGTTTGTTTTCTTTTATAGATTTCAAAAGAGGGTTGTCGATTTTCTTTGGCCAATTAATTTTAAAAAGAGAATTAGTCCTAATGAAATAGCTTAACCAAACAAGTATAAAAATGTTATCAGTAGGATTTTTGATTTGTTCTTTAAACAAGTCTTGGATTGCCCTTTTTATAAATGAAGAGATTGCTTTGTCAGCTTTATTAGCTTGATAAAGGCTTTCAATAATTGCGAGAATTTGCGGAAAACATTTTGGGCGCTTCGCTTTAAGCAGCAGCAGTAGGCTTATAGTCTTGTTAATTTCTTTTCCTGTAATAACAAGTTTCAAATTGTGACTTTTTGAAGATAGTTCGCTTACAAATCTGTCGATTATACCTGTATCGGGATGGTTTTTATGCAACCTTAAAACGGCTAAGTAAGTTTTTTCAAACTGTCTAAAGCTGATGGTTTTTCGATACCTCAAAGTGTGTTTTGAATATTCGGAAATCCAATTTCGATAAAGCCCTTCAGGTAATTCACCAATGTCTGACTTATTTTCACTTAAATTTAAATTATATTTCCTTAATTCAGATTGCAAGGACTTAATTATAAATTCTCCGTCGCCTTTCGTTTTACATAGAAATCTATAATCGTCTTTAAATCGAACGCCTAGAAATTTTATTTTCTTTTTCTTTATAAGTTTCGAAAGTTCTGTGTCAACTGCAGCGAGAATGATTTCAGAAATAAGGTCAGTCAAAGCTGAGCCAATTCCGATCCCATTAGTGCATCCATCATTTGCATTCTGAAAGAGTTTATCAATTTTATTTCCCGTTAAGTTATATTTAAATCTGTCAGCTCTAGCGTTATCTTTTCCATGGAGTGCCCAAGAGATACTATGAGTGTAAACTGAAGGGTAAAAGTTTTTTATGTCGGTCTTAAGTATAAAATTGTAGTTGTGAGCTTCGGCTACCAAATCGTTTTCGGCCATTTCAATGTATTCATAAATCATCCGTCCGCCGCGCAGTTTGCCCAAGTGAGAGTCGACTTTCGAAGTTATTGGAATTGGGAAACTATAGGCATGTATCTTATTGTCTTTATGAAAAAGCGTGTTCAAAATTAATTTCCAGTCCTTTTTAACATAGAGACAAATGTCATGATAGATTTTTGGATCAATAATTGTAAATGAACGATCTGTAAGATGTGATTTTTGAAGAAAAATCGAAATTGATTGCGTAATAGGCGGTTTAAGACTACTGCCTGTTTTCGGATAATAAGGAGTCTTATTGAGTTTAAATTTATTTACTTTAAAACAAGGTGGTAAAACAAATTGCTCAGGAAAATATCCATCGGTAACAATCCAATCGGCAATATTCTTCGCTCCAATTTTCGAGATTAATTTTTTTGTCTGACGGATATGTTTTTCTGGATATGTCATGGGGTGCTGCTAACTTCCAAACAAGCGCTAAAGCTTATTATCAGTTATTTAGTAACTTAAATATAATAAAAATAAGAATGTATACCAATAATTCCGCGTTACAACAAGCTTATTTGTTTTTTACAGCACTTAGGCTATACACCATAGGGATGGCATTGCTTAAATGTTTTATTCTAAATTTTCCGGGTTCAAATTCTTCGGTATGTTTAAAGCAATTATAGGGCGAGTAATTGTATTCTTTAAAACTGCTTAATTGCAGGCCTTGCTTTAATAAATTATTTATTACTTCTTCCAGGCTGTGGTTCCAGCCTACGTATTGTTGTTGTATGTTGGCTTCGCGGTTGGCGTAGGTGCCCGTTTGCGTTTCTACAATGGGGCCGGTGTTAAAATAATTGTAAGCTACTTTTTCAAAATCATCGTCAAACATCCACACCACCGGATGAAATTCTGCAAACACAAATTGTCCGCTCGGTTTTAAAAAGGTTTTTACAATACTTGCCCATTTTTCTAAATCGGGTAACCAGCCAATGGTGCCGTAACTGGTAAATACAATATCAAAGGTTTTGTTTAAGTGTTGGGGTAAATCATACACATTGCAACAAATAAATTCGGTAGTGGTGTTTAATTGTTTGGCAAATTGTTGGGCACTGGCAATGGCTTTGTCGCTTAAATCTACTCCTGTAACTTCAGCGCCCATGCGGCTTAAAGAAATGGTATCTTGCCCGAAATGGCATTGCAGGTGTAAAATGCTTTTGTTTTTTACATTACCCATTAATTCTAATTCAATTTCTTTAAGGGTGTTGTTTCCTTTTAAAAAACTTTCAACATCGTAAAATTCAGAAGTAAGGTGTACTTCTGTTTTATTATTCCAGGCCTTACGGTTTATATCAATGTAATTTTCCATTCAGTTTATTTAAAAAAAAAACAGACATTAAAATTAATTTTACTCAACAATAATTTTTTTATTCATTACATTTTTATTGGCATCAGTTACACTAATAAAATAAATGCCTTTACTTAATTCACCTTTATTTAGTTTCACTTCTTTACCTGAAAAATTAAAAGAGTGTATTGTTTTTCCAAAAACATCTATTAGGCTAATATTGCTGTTTACTTGTTCAGTAGTAAATTGCAAAGTAGTTTGGTTAGAAAAGGGATTTGGATAAACAGAAAAATTATTCAGCAATTGGTTTTCATTAATAAAAGTTGAAGGAAAAAAATATTCGTAAGCGCCACAATCAATTGCTGCCCCTGAAATGTTGCGTGTAGCTAAGGCACTTAAAAAGGAAACATAACTTTTAGTTGGGTTTAATGAAAAACCTGTATTGGTAGTCCCTGCTATGGTACCATTATTAATGGCCAAGGTAGCGGCAGGCAGCAAACTGTAATCGTTACCCGATGGGTTGGTAAAGCCAATGGTTAAGTAATTAGGTGCAACCACATTTCTTAAACTATCTAATGCACTAGGTACTGTGGTGCCAAAAAAACTATTGCTGGCTCCTGTAACCGAAGCAAAAATATTGTTGTAAATTTTATAGGTGTTTATTCCGGAAGTAGGTGTTACGTTAAAGTATTTATTGTTTCCTACAAATTTGTTTATAACGGTATTGTTTACAAAGTAAAAATCTTGCAGGGCATTGGTGGCGGCATCGTAACTCATCATACCATGGTTTGCACCCGAAGTACCTTGTATAATTACATTTCCTAATACAACATTTAAGCCCCCTTGCGCAATATTTAATTCCCAACTTCCATAGCCGGTAGCTTCTTCATCAATTAAATTATACAATATGTATGCGCGTTGTGCGCGTGTTTTAATGGAGTTGGCTTGTCCGCGTGGGCGATGAAAATAACAGTTCTCAACCCACAAGGTATCGGTGCTTGCGTTAATGTAAATGTGATGTTCGTAGCCGGAGTGGGTAGGGTCGTTAGGCAATTGATAACCGTTGTTTTCAAACTCTGAATTGTACAACATCACATTGCTGGTGGTAACACTTCCGTTTCCTTCTAAAATTCCGTTTTGGCAATTCATGAATTTGCAATTTTTTACGGTTAAATCTTTCGCTTGAAAACGAATACCTGCACCATTTCCTCCGTTTGCATCAGATACCTGAGCGCCATCAAACACAATGTTTTCTATATAGGCATTATCGCAGGTTCCGGGAGTTTCAAATACCCATATACCTTTACCGTTTGCAATATCGCCGGTATGTTGAATAATTGTTCGGTTAGAGCCGGTTCCTAATCCTATAAATTTTAAATTCTTTTTTGTCCATTTTACGGCATCGTTCAGGTAAACACCTCCGTCAATTTCAATGGTATCACCATCTTGCACCAGGTTTTTTACTAGGCTTGGAAGGGTGTATGTTTGTGATGCACCAACATGCCAAACTGTTGCCTTTGCAATACCGCAAATAAATAGCGCAATAAGGATAGATTTAATTTTCATAGTGATTGTTTTAGTAGTTAAAGTAAAGCGCGTCAATAATTGTTTTCAAGCAATCATTATAAATAAATGATTTACTTAAAAATTAAACAGAACAAGAACAAATAATAGTACCGCTACGTAAAGAGTAACTAAAGCGGAATATTTCCGTGTTTTTTCTTCGGAAGTTTATCTACTTTATTTTCCAGCATTTTAAAGGCCTTAATTAATTTAATGCGTGTTTCTTCGGGCTTAATTACTTCATCTACAAAACCTCTTTCGGCTGCGCGGTATGGGTTTGCAAACATGGTTTGGTATTCCGCTTCTTTTTCTTTCCACTTGGCATCTTTATCTTGCGCAGCAGCAATTTCATTTTTAAAAATAATTTCGGCAGCACCTTTTGCACCCATTACCGCAATTTCTGCACTTGGCCATGCGTAATTCATATCGGCACCAATGTGTTTACTGTTCATTACATCGTAAGCGCCACCGTATGCTTTACGTGTAATAACGGTAATGCGCGGCACGGTTGCTTCGCTAAATGCGTACAATAATTTTGCTCCGTTGGTAATAATGGCGTTCCACTCTTGGTCGGTACCCGGTAAAAAGCCCGGTACATCTTCAAACACCAATAATGGAATATTAAAACTATCGCAAAAGCGCACAAAACGCGCTGCTTTGGTAGAAGAGTGTATATCTAACACACCGGCTAATACGGCGGGTTGGTTGGCAACAATACCAATGCTTTTTCCGGCAAGGCGTGCAAAACCAACAACAATGTTTTCAGCAAAATTTTTGTGTACTTCTAAAAAAGTATCGGCATCAATTACGTTTTCAATTACCTCTCTAATATCGTAAGGTTGGTTGGCGTTATCAGGTATAATGGTGTTTAAGCCTGTTCTAATTTCGTTGCCGGGTTCGTAAGGCATGCTTGGTGCATCTTCTTCACAATTTTGCGGCATGTAACTTAATAATTGGCGAATGTTGTTAATGGCTTCTACTTCGTTTGCACAAGCAAAGTGTGTAACGCCGCTTTTGGTTGCGTGCGTCATAGCACCGCCTAACTCTTCGCTGGTTACTTCTTCGTGTGTTACGGTTTTTACAACGTTAGGGCCGGTAACAAACATGTAACTGGTGTTTTCTACCATTAAAATAAAATCGGTCATAGCCGGGCTATAAACCGCACCTCCGGCGCAAGGTCCCATTATGGCGCTAAGTTGTGGTATAACGCCGCTGCTGCGTACATTGCGGTAAAAAATATCAGCATAACCACCAAGCGAAACAACACCTTCTTGTATACGGGCTCCGCCGCTATCGTTAAGGCCAATAACCGGTGCGCCATTTTGCATAGCAAGATCCATTATTTTGCAAATTTTTTCGGCATGTGTTTCAGAAAGAGATCCTCCAAAAACGGTAAAATCTTGCGAGAAAACATATACCAAGCGTCCGCCAATAGTGCCATAGCCGGTAACAACGCCGTCTCCTAAATATTTTTCTTTATCTAAACCAAAATCGGTACTGCGGTGCGAAACCAGCATTCCAATTTCTTCAAAAGAGTTTTCATCTAATAAAAGGTGCACCCGTTCGCGTGCGGTAAGTTTTCCTTTTTTATGTTGAGCTTCTATACGTTTTTGTCCGCCTCCTAAAAGTGCTTCGGCTTTTTTCTCTTCTAATTGTTGGATTTTATTTTTCATAGATACGATTAAAATTAACGCTTAAATATAGCAATTAAATGCTTTTTAAAAAGGCTTACTTATTGGTAATTTACTTTACTTCTGATAGCTTACGGTAACATTAAAATCGAGGCCCATTAATGGAATTTTTTCAAAATTGCTAAAAGTGGCCATTTTAAAATAAGAAGGCCCCATAATTGAACCGGAAAAGGAAAAATTAGTGCTGTTTATTTTATCAGTTAACGATTCTAAACTAATAAAAAAATCATCGTTGGTATTAATGTTGTATTTTTTTAAATCTAAACTAACCACACCGCTTTTTGTTTTTATTTTAAAAATAATGGGTTGTCTTAAAATATTTTTTTCAGGTAAACCGTCTTTATTTTCGGTATAAAAATTTAGCCTAAAAGTAATAGAATCGTCAATTAAGTTTTTGGTTATATAAAAATTAAAATCCTCAATCCAAACCAACCTACCTTTTTTATTATTTGCTTTTATGGCCGCTTCTACACCTTTAAAGTTTTTATCAGCACCTTGAAACGAGCAATGTATATTGGTGTTGTATTTTTTATTTCCTAAAACTTTGGTAATTGTTTTGGTTGGTTTAATAACCAATTCATTTAACAATACATCGTTTGGTTTTAAGTAAATGGTTTCATTATTAAAATCCTTAACCTTGCTTAAATTAAAACTTTGTGCTAAATAACCTATTGAAGAAATTTTTAATGAATCAGTTGTATTAAAATCTTTTAATTGTATTTCAAAAATACCGTTTTCATTACAAACAGTACCAATGTTTTTACCCTTTATACCAACACTTGCAAATGGAATGGGTTCTTTAGTTGCAGCATCTAATACCTTGCCGGATAATGTTGTTTGAGCCATACTTAAATTAACAACAAACAAAAGAAATAGTAAGTTTTTCATAGTTTCAAGAGGTATTTTAATGGTATTGAATTATGCAAAAATAGCCCTATTTCCTTAATAATTTTGTACATTTGTGCCCTTATTTTAAAGCATGATTACTGTTTCTAACATTAGCCTGCAATATGGCAAACGCGTTTTATTTGATGAAGTAAATGTAAAATTTACACCCGGCAACTGCTATGGCATTATTGGTGCCAACGGTGCGGGTAAATCAACTTTTATGAAAATTTTAAGTGGAGATATTGAACCTACTAAAGGACTGGTTTCCATTACTCCCGGCCAACGTATGAGTGTGCTTAGGCAAGATCATTCTGCTTACAACGAGTTTACTGCTCTTGATACAGTAATTATGGGTAACAAGCGCTTGCATAATTTAATGAAAGAGAAAGATGCTATTTATGCCAAAGAAGATTTTACAGAAGCGGATGGAATAAAAGCAAGTGAATTAGAAGCTGAATTTTCTGAATTAAACGGATGGAACGCCGAAAGTGATGCCGCTGAAATGCTTACCAATATGGGAATTAAACCCAATGATCATTTTAAACTGGTGAAAGATTTAAATGGTAAGGAGCGTGTAAAAGTATTATTGGCGCAAGCATTGTTTGGTAACCCCGATTTGTTATTGTTAGATGAGCCTACCAACGATTTGGATATTGAAACTATTACCTGGTTAGAAAACTTTTTAGCCGATTTTACCAATATTGTAATTGTAATTAGTCACGATCGCCACTTTTTAGATGCAGTATGTACACACATTTGCGATATTGACTTTGGAAAACTGCAAACCTACACGGGTAATTACAGTTTCTGGTATCAAATGAGTCAGTTGCAATTAAAACAACGCAGCGACCAGAATAAAAAGATTGAAGATAAACGAGCAGAGTTGCAAGATTTTGTAAGAAGATTTAGTGCTAACGCCAGCAAAAGCAGGCAAGCAACCAGCAGAAAAAAGTTGTTGGATAAATTAAATGTAGATGAAATTCCGCCAAGCACCAGAAAATACCCGGGAATTATTTTTAAGCAAGAAAGAGAAGCGGGCGATCAATTATTATTAGTAGAAAATTTAAGTAAGAAAAATTCAGAAGGCGAGTATTTTTTTAGCAACGTACACATTAATGTAAAAAAGGGAGATAAAATTGCTTTCATCAGTAAAAATCAATTAGCCATTACCGCTTTGTTTAATATTTTAGCAGATATTGAAAAACCAGATGCAGGAACATACACTTTTGGAACCACTATTTATAAAGCACATTTACCTAACGAGAACAACGAGTATTTTAAGGGAGATTATAATTTAATAGATTGGTTGCGCCAGTTTAGTAAAGATAAAGATGAAACCTACATTCGCGGATTTTTGGGTAAAATGTTGTTTAGCGGAGAAGAAGTATTAAAGAAAGTAAGTGTATTAAGCGGAGGAGAAAAAGTACGTTGTATGACCAGCAGAATGATGTTGGCCAACCCTAACTTTTTAATTTTAGAAGAACCAACCAACCACTTAGATTTGGAAAGTATTATTGCTTATAACGATGCGTTAAAAGATTATTCGGGCACGGTGCTGTTTACCAGTCATGACCACGAGTTAATGCAAACCGTTGCAACACGTATTATAGAATTAACGCCAAAGGGAATTATTGATAGGGAAATGACCTACGATGAGTTTTTAGCGAGCCCGGCGGTAAAAGAGGCGAGGGAGAAGTTGTATAAATAAGTTTTTAGTTATTAGTTCTTAGTTTTTAGTAGGGAACATTTTTAATAACTAATCATTAAACACTAAGAACTAATTTTGTATCTTTTTATCCGAATAGCGTTATAATCTTTCATGAAAAAACTTTTATATCTATTTTTTATTTTAGTAAGCGGAAAAATGATTTCGCAAGAAAAAATTGGTACCATTAAAGTAAAGCGCGAGCAAAATTTGGTGAAAGCTGTTTTTGATAACACCGAGTATAAGCTGTTTGCGGTAGATAGATTTGGCAACCCAAAAGAAAATGAATTTGCTTCATATACTTTGTGGATTAAGGAAAAAAGAAGCACTAAAAAGTTTGAAGGATTTTCGAATACCTTAACACCGGAGATGTTGAAAGAATTAAAAAGCTTAAAAAAGGCCACTAAAATATTTTTTACACAAATAAAGGTAAAAGGCGATGACGATCATATTGTTGAATTGCCCGATATTATTGATACCTGGTTTCCTGATTGTAAGAATTGTGTAGGAAAAAAGCAAAAACAACCGGGGTATTAAAACTTTTTTTTCTGAGACATCATCCTGTCACGTCGAGCGGAAGTGGAGACGCAACGAAAGTAAGTGTTGAATTAATTTTGGATGTTCTCGACTGACAGCTTGGTTAAAAGACGAAAGAGCTTTATAAAAAATTAATAGCTTGGAGCAACCTTGTAATATTTAACCTGTTTTTTGCTTTCGCGTACTTCGCTGTTTTTGCGGCTTATTTTCTTGTGTTTATCTGATACCACCAACACAACACCCAGGCCACCCATTAACGATCCAAAAATTAAAGGGTTATTTGAACCACTATCGCTTGTAAAATAACCAACAGCGTAACCAATACCAAAGTACAATCCGCCTAAAAGCATACTTTTTGCAAAAGTATTTCCTACTAATTTGTTACGTTCTTTTTTATTAAAAGCTAAATTATCTGAATAATAGTTTAGGCAATCGTTCCACTTTTTATCGTATAGTTCTTTAGCATTGTTATAAAACTTAGGACTTGAAAATTGAGTTTTATAGGCATTTAATTTATTTAAGGCACTCTCGTTAGTTAAGTTGCTTGCGGTATTTAAAAAATTTAATTGCCAAATGGTATAAACAGAATCTTTATAAAAGCTATTGGGGTATTTGTAGTAAAAGTCGCTTGCTTTATCTTCGCTGCCACTGTTTACCACTGCTTGAAAAGCTTCCAACTCTGTTTGCAGCAATTCTACCTGCTTTTTGTTTGCCTTTTGTTGGGCAATTACTTCTTTCCTTTCAGCGGTGTTATAGGTTTGACTAATGGCATTATCGGCCTCTTGCATGCGTTTGTTTTCAATGTTTTGTTTGTGTTCTTTTTCCAGTTTATCAATGGCGGCGTCAATTTCTTTTTCTAAACTTAAGACAGCACTAATATTTTCACTGGATTTATTGCCAATTAATTTTTTAAAGGTATTCATTGCAATTTTTGCGTTGATGTAATCGTTCTCACCTAAATATGCATAAATGTATAAGGAGTAAATTTTGGGGTTAGCGCCAATTTGGCTTTGAATGGTTACAAGTAAATTAATACATTCTTTATTGTTTCCGTTTTCGTAGAATTCTTTGGCCTTATTGAATACATCGTGTGATGATTGAGAATATATAAACGCTATTTCAAAAAAAAATAGTAAAAAAGTAAGTGATAATTTTTTCATAATTATTTTATAAGCAAGTTTTTTTATTGAATCAATCCCCTCCAAATCTTTTAATATCGTTACAAATAAATTGGACATTACCACTAGTTTGAATTGAGTAATAATCTACTTTGTATGAATACCATCCTTTCTGTTCCCCTTCCCTATTTTGCTTTATGCTAAAACAAGATTTATCCATGCAGTTGCTGGAAGTATTACAAGACTTAGTGCCAGGACCGTCAAAAATTGAACAGTTTTCTGAATTGTTATTTATTTTGATTTCAAATATTTTTTTAAGCGATACTATATCAATTATAAATGCAACTTTGTTTTTTTCTAAAAGTATGTGTTTCAATTCCCATTCAGATGGGTTAGAAGAATTTGTAAAACGCAATGTTTCATAATAAACATTTTCTACGTGGTAGAGTTGTGTACCTTTGATAGAATATATCCAAATATTTTTGTAGAAACGAGCGTATATTGAACGCGATGGATCTTTTTCGCAATCAATTATAATTTTGTTTTTTTTAAAATATGTCGGCGAAAAAAATTTTGCAGGTATTATTACTTTGCCGTTGTTATCCTTGAATCCGTATTTGTTATTTTCGAAATAAATAACTAGTTCATGATTTTCTTCTTCCACTATAGCATCCTCCCAAAACGGATCAATTCCTTTTGTTTTATTTGTGAGTGGTATTGAATCTGCTTTTTTAATTTGGTCTTTGGGTGATGGTTCTGTTCCTTTTTCGTAGGCTTCCAACTTTTCGGCAATGCTTTTCATTTCGGCAACCGGCCAGCGCATTTGTGTAACCACAAAATTATTTATTACATGGCCCTTAGAAATGTTCCAGTAGGCAAGTATTTCTTTAAATTTTTGGTCGTTATAACTAGGGGCTAAACCAAAAAAATCTTTCCCTTTACCTGGGCGTATACCGGGAACGCTTAAAGGCTCAACACCACTTGCTTCAAACAACAAGCCATTATTTATTTTGGTATTAAAATCACTTTTTACGTGCGGCATGGCCGAGCCAATATCGCCCATAATTTTATAACTCTTTTTAAATTTATCTTTGTCATCATCTGTGTGTCCGCCAATGCGCCAGTTTATTTGAAATTTAACATCAAGCGGTTTCAAAGCGTTAAAGCGTTTTAATAAGTCGGGATATTTGCTGAGCATATCTTTACTTATTGTTGTATAAACCTGTTTTCCATCCTTGTTAAAATATTCAATTTGATATTTGCCACTACTTTTCCATTGAAAATTATAGTTTTCGGTGGGCTCGTTAAACAATAACCACCAGTCGGTAACCAAAACTGCACCGCTTAATAAACCTTTTACGCTAATGTTATTTTCTTTGTACCAACTATCTGCAGTGTTGGTTAAGCCACAAGCTGTGGGGTTGGGGTTGCTGATTCGGTTTTTTGTGCTAGTGTAGGTGTTTAAAAAATCGAGTGCTGCAATGTGGTGGCCACTAACTTTAGCCATTACACCTTGGCTTTTTAAATTGCCCGAAAGTAGGATTAGTAAATAAAGAATTGTTTTGGGAAATTCTAAACTAAATTTATATGAATTGCTTTTAAAAAAGTAGGGCATAAAAAAATTAGTACCAATAAAACAAATATAATATAATTTGGTTTAAGTAATTATTATCTTAATTTTTAGTGAAATGGATAAGAGGTTTTTGAATAACGATTATAAAATTTAAAACTTACTTCTTAAACTCATGCGAACTTTCTACCAAACAAATTTGAGATAAATAACGTTTGTACCAATTTTTTGCTTGGTCTTTAGCCATTTTATGTGTTGAATGTTTACGCCAGTTTTCAATTGCTTCTTTACTTTCCCAATACGAAATAAAAATTCCGGTATTGCCATTGTTTACACTTTCGTAGCCCAGGTAACCGGATTGTTCTTGCGCCAGCTTCATGGTAAGTTCATCCATTTCTGCATAGCCTTCGCGCACTTCTTCTTTGGTAGAAGAAAAAATAACAGCGTAGTAATTTGACTTTGGAAGTGCCATTTAAATTATTAATTATGAATTATTAATTATGAATGAAGTGATTGCAATTAATTCATCATTCATAATTTATCATTCAACATTTTTATTAGTCTCTTTTCTTTAACCAACTAACTACGGCAGGTGCCAATTCTTTTTGTGATTTGCTTCCAACAAATACACCTATGTGTCCGCCTTTAAAACTATACAACTCTTTGTCTTTGCTTCCAACCAGGTCGTTTAACGGAGTAGTTGCAGCAGGAGGCACCAAATGATCTTCGGTAGCGTAAATGTTTAAAAGCGGCGAGGTTAAGTTTTTTAAATTTACTTTTTTACCACCTACTTCTAATTCACCTTTTATTAATTTATTTTTTTGATAAAGGTCTTGCATAAATTCGCGGAAACATTCTCCGGCTTGTGCCGGGCTTTCGCTAATCCATTTTTCCATGCGAAGGAAGTTGAGTAATTTACTTTCATCATCAAGGCTGGCAGCAAAGGCGTGTTGTTTTTGTAATTTCATCATGGGTTTTAGCATATCAAAACCCTGATTTAAAAAATTACCCGGAATTAAACCTTCAAAACCCTCTACCAGTTTGTCAAAATCCATGTCTTTACTCCATTTAAACAGCAAACCATCGTTGGTGCTAAAATCAATAGGGGTAACGTGTGTAACTAAGTTTTTTACTTTGTTAGGGTAAAGCGCCGAATAAATAACGCTTAAAGTACCGCCTTGGCAAATACTTAAAATATTAATTTTTTCTACTCTGTTTTTTTTGCGTACAAAATCAACGCAATTGTTTATATAACCGTTTACATAATCATCTATATTTAAGTAACGATCAGCTCTTGTAGGAAATCCCCAATCAATCAGGTAAACATCTAAACCGGCATCCAGTAAATTTTTAATGTAGCTTCTATCGGGTTGTAAATCCAACATTTTATAGGTGTTTACCAAAGCGTAAACAATTAGCACCGGAGTTTTAAAAGTAGCTTTATCGGTTCTATCGTACTTATATAATGTAAGTTTGTCTTCGCTATACACCGCAGTTTTTGGGGTGGTAGCAATTTCAACTTCGGTAAGGTTTTTAAGTGTGTCGTAGCTTTTTGCAATTTTTTGGCCCACTTCAGCCATTTCTTTTAATAGGTTACTTTCCATAACAGTTCAATTTTTAGTGTTACTAATTTATTTAAAATAAGGGAATAAAAAAAGCCGCCTCAAACACAAAAAGGCGGCTTTTACTCACATCAGCTATTAGCAATTATTTCTTTGCTTTTTTGCTGCTCTTTTCTTCATCTAACAAATCACTAGCGCCAGATAAACTTAGTTTATTTTGAAGTTCTTTAATTTGTTTTTTTAATTCGTAAACTGTTTTGTGTAATTCTTCCACTTCGCTTTTTAATACAATAGGAAAATTACTAACTACACCTTCAAATTGTTTTTCGAAATGTTTTTTTACATCCATTGTTAAGCCCATTGATTCAGCTTTTAATTTGCTGAAATCGTCGCTCGCAAATAAGTCTGCAAATAATTTCTCGTTAGTTTTTGTCCACTCATCGTACATTTCTTTTGCATCTGGAACTTTGGTAAGATTCTCTGGGTTTTGAAATTTTTCAGAGTATTTTTTAGCCACATCTTCCACACTTTTACGCAATGTATCTTGTAACTGATATTGCAATTCGCTTTGTTTTAAAGCGTACTCTGTAACTTTATCCATTAAAGCAATGGTTGCTTCAATGTTTTCTTTTTCTTTACCCGGAGTAGCTAACTTTAATACCGGTTCAAAAGTTTTTGCAAACACATTGTTGTAGTTTGCATACGCTTCTTTTAATTTTTCAAAGTTATCTCCAAATAATTGAGGAAATTCTTTGCTGATATTTTGCACTTGTGCATAATATTCTTTGCTTAAGCCGTTTTGACTGGCAAAGAAGTTGTGCATTTGTTTCATGCTATTATCATAGAAATCTTTTAACTGACCACCGGTGTAAAAATCACCAAACATTTGTTTGCTTAAGTTGGTGTAGTTCTCCGGTTTAAAAAAGTTTTTAAAATCTTCCATGTTAAATTGCCCTTTTTGAATGGCGTTTAACATAGGTTGAAAAAACTCAAGCATTTTAGTATACACTTGATTTCCTTGTACAAAGTTTGAGAAAATATCTTTGTTAAAAGTACCACTCATGTTTTTGTACATGTTATCGTAAGATGAATTTAATGTTTGCATAAACGAGTTGTAAATATTAGTCCATGCAGTATTAGAATTCATAAAACCATTAACGTACTCATTAGCCGGTTTACCAAAATTATTAAAGCTGTTATAAATACTTTGGTTAAAATCAGTCATTTGTTTTGCTTGAGCCATTTGGTTGTTTAACCAATTTTTAAAAAATTCAGGAGCGTTTTGAGTATTACCCATAAAGCCATTAGAATTTTGTTGCATGCCGCTTAAAATAGCTTGTTGTTTTTCAAACCACTCTTTTGCGATGTTTTGTGTTTCATGCATTGCGTTTCCACTTGTAAAAGAAGCTTGCATCTTTTTAGTAGAATCCATCCAATTGTTTAAAACACTTGCTTGTGCTTCTAACATCGAATCGATAATTGGATTGTTTGTTTTCATTTTAATTATATTGTTATTTAATTGTTATCTATTTACTTTTTCCAAGGTTTTAGTGTAAAATTTTGATTTACAGCTTATTAGGACATGATTTTTAAAACCTGCGCAAAGATAGCAAATTAATCGTGTAAAATAAAACATTTGTCGATTAAATTAATGTTAAAAAATTGATTTGTAATGTTTTATCGATTTAGTTTCAAACTGTTATCATTTATGTAAATTGATGTAAGTAATACAGAAATAGCTTCTTACATTTATAACATCAATTTAAATAAAAAAAATAACACTTTATTAATTAAACGCGAAGCCCAACGTTTAGGTTTCGATTTTTGCGGAATTAGTAAGTCTGAATTCCTTAAAGAGGAAGCACCCCGATTGGAAAAGTGGTTAAGAAGCAATAAGCATGGTGAAATGAAGTACATGGAAAACTACTTCGATAAACGCCTCAATCCTTCTTTATTGGTTAATGGCGCAAAATCGGTAATTTCCTTAATGTACAATTATTATCCTACCCAAACACAAATTGCCGATGCCCCAAAAATTAGTAAGTATGCTTTTGGAAACGATTATCACGAAGTAATAAAAGAAAAACTCAACGAATTTTTATTCTCTTTAAAAGAAAATATTGGTGATATAAACGGACGAGCTTTTGTTGACTCTGCTCCCGTGCTTGAAAAAGCCTGGGCTGCCAAAAGCGGCTTAGGTTGGGTAGGGAAGAACAGTAATTTAATTTCTAAACAACAGGGCTCGTTTTATTTTTTAGCCGAATTAATTATTGATTTGGAATTGGAGTATGATGGACCCATAAAAGATTATTGTGGCACCTGTACTAAATGTATAGACGCCTGCCCAACACAAGCCATAGTAGAGCCTTATGTTGTGGATGGAAGTAAATGCATTAGTTATTTAACCATTGAATTGAAAGAAAATATCCCGAACGAGTTTAAAAATAAAATGGATAACTGGGTTTTTGGTTGCGATGTGTGCCAAGATGTTTGTCCCTGGAATAGTTTTAGTGAACCACATCAACAACCCTTGTTTAATGACAACAGAGGATTATTAAATTTTTCAGAAAAGGAGTGGATGGAGATGACGGAAGAAACGTTTAAAAAAGTATTTGGTAAAAGCGCGGTAAAGCGCACTAAGTTTAAAGGATTAAAAAGAAATTTGGAGTTTTTAAGGAAATAGCATTTTTAAAAGAGTCCTTATCCAGCAAAGGTTCAAAGCTGAGTGGGAAGTGTTATTTTAGTTAAAATTTCATTTTGCTACAAACCGTAGCAATCAATTGCTATTAATTGAGGTAATTTTGAATCATGATAGCAGCAACAAATTTCAACAGCAACCCAACTTACTTTAAGGGCAGAGGCTCGCAGGTGAATACATTTAACCGTTTTGCCTCATTTAATTATGTTCAGGAATACAAAGAGGTATTGGATGAAGAGTTTCTTGTTAATGAAAAAACGGAGATTATTTATACTACTCCTAAAACTATTATCAATAAGGTTAATAGTCCGGATATTCCAATGGATTTTTCGGCTAACCCTTACCAAGGCTGTGAGCATGGATGCGTTTATTGTTATGCGCGCAATACGCACGAGTATTGGGGCTATAGCGCAGGATTAGAGTTTGAACAGAAAATTATTGTAAAGAAAAACGCCGCTGAATTGTTGGAAAAAGAGTTACTGGCAAAAAGTTGGAATGTAAGGCCAATTATGCTTTCAGGAAATACAGATTGTTACCAACCCATTGAAAAGAAAATGGAAATTACCCGGAGTATGCTAAAAGTGTTTTTAAAACTAAAACACCCTGTTGGTATTATTACAAAAAACGCACTAATACTTCGCGATTTAGATATATTAAAAGAACTGGCAAAGCACAATCTAGTGTATGTGAATATATCCATTACCGGCTTAGATGAAAAAACCAGACAAATATTAGAACCGCGTACTTCTACATATAAAAACAGATTAAAAATAATTCAAACCTTAACAGAAAACGGTATTCCATGTGGAATTATGATGGCTCCTATTATTGCCGGAATTAATAATCAGGATATTCCGGAACTTTTAAGATTAGCCGGTCTTGCCGGAGCTCGCAGCGCCTCGTATACGATGGTGAGGTTGAATGGCGCTGTGGGTCCTGTTTTTAAAGATTGGTTGTACAAAAATTTTCCGGATAGAGCTGATAAAGTTTGGAACTTAATTTGCGATTCGCACGGAGGTAATGTAAACGACAGTCGATTTGGCGTGCGTATGCGCGGAGAAGGGAAGATGGTAGAAAGTATTAATCAAATATTTAAAATCAGTAAAAGAAGGTTTATCACCAACACACAAGAGTTTACTTTTAATAGAGATGGATTTAAAGGCAAGGTAAAAAAAGCCGAAGTACAACAAATGAGTTTGTTTTAAATAGTATAAGTAAGTTCAGTTTTAATCTTACCTAAGATCTTCAATCGCATCCTGAAAATCGAATCTTTAATAGAGATTTTCGACCTAAGGATGTGATTGAAACTAATTTGAATTTACTGTTTGCCTATTGACGAAAACAGGTACGAAGCTATCCTATTTTAAATTTGTTTTTCAAGTGATATGTAATTGGCTAAGTAAAGACTAAAGGTGTATAATATTTTATTTGTAAATTTTTGAATTCACAAAACAATTAAGTGTTTTATGCGTTAAATATAATATTATTAATGTAAGTTGTTTAGCGATGAGAAAACTAAGTTATATTTTTTGCTTATTTGCCTTGTTACAATTTTCTTGTAAGAAAAGCGATAAGAATTCAACCTCAAAAAGTTCGGTTTATACCCCTGTTTGCAGCGGTACTGTATCTTTTAGCAGCAATGTTATGCCTTTAATTAATTCAAGTTGTAATACTTCCGGTTGCCACAGTAACTACAGTAATTATAATCAGATAAATGCAAATAAAGCAAACATTCGATCTAGGGTTGCCAATGGATCTATGCCAAAAAATGCAACATTATCCAACGCTCAAAAAGATATTATTTTGTGCTGGATAGATGCTGGAGCACCAAATAATTAAACAAGTAATGCCTATAAAATGTAAGAAAAGTGGGTTAGATTTAAAAGATTAATGATTTTAAAGTAAAAATAAATTTGAAAAGCATTTTAAAATGCTGGCTTCGTGAGCTTCAGGTACTATTTTGGTATCTGTTCCGATTAACGCAATCAATATCGGGCTCCCGAAGTCATGTCTAATTTCATAAAAACGAAGCATCAAGCACAAAACAAAAAACAACAATCATTAAATATTAATGGTTGAATTACATCTTGCTTTTTGTAGTTTAATTTACAGGAGCAGAAGTTACCACTCTAAAAGTAACCTGGCCGGGTGATGCCGGCGGAACACCATGAATTTTTAAGTATTCTAAATGAATATAACTTAGTTCAATGGATTGACGCATAAAAATATCGCCCACAGCATAAGGCAAGCTCCACCATTCGCTACCAATTTTCATGTACACTTTTACTTCTCCTTTGGTTAAAACATCATTTGTTATTTCAGGAAAATAAACTTGTGCTGAATATCTGGAACCGTTAAATGTCCAAGAGCTCGGGTAAATGGTAAATGTTCTTTGAGATTGTACTAAATTCCCCTTACCGCCATCTTCACCCGAATCGCCTTTTGGACCCGGAACATTTTTTTTACAAGAGCCTAAGCTTAGCAATATAAAAGGTATTAAAAGAAAAATAGATTTTATAAGTGAACTTTTCATTTTAAAGTTTTATTTGTTTAAGTAAACTGTTTAAACGTTAGAATTTCTTTTGCTTTATAATTTAGTTTGAATTACCATCCTGTACTTAGCAGTGGCAGGTGCAGCACCGGGAATACCCCCTTCAATATTTATATAATTTAAATAAAGCTTACCAACATCAAAACCAAATTGAGTGAATAAATCAGAAGTGGTTATTGGTAATTCTGACCAAACTGTTCCTTCTTGCCTATATACTTTTACCGATCCATTATCAACTACATTTTGTGTAAGCTCTGTAAAATTAAGTGTAACTTTTAAACTCTCATTAACCGAATCGGCTTCCCAGGCAGCGCTATTAACTACAAAAGTACTAGTAGAAACAATGTTTGCATTTCCGCCAATTCCGGGATCTCCGGGATCACCCTTCGGACCTTGTATTTCTTTCTTTTTACAGGCGGTAAATGCAATTCCTAATATAACAACTAAAGCTACTGCTAACTTAATTACACGTGATGTTGTATTCATTTTTTTTGATTTTAAAAACTTAAGAAACCAAGTTCCAATAATAATGCCAAGTTTTGTTAAAGAGTAATATTTGTAAAGAAGCTTTTAAATTGAAAATACAAAATGGCAATATGTTTTTTTCTTTCTAGAAAATCATTCTATATAACCTCATACTACTTACTCACCGAAATTTTTACATTATAAGAACCTTTGTTATTGGCATTGTAAACAGTTTCGTAGATACTGATGTACAACATACCGCTTGTTTTGGCAGAACCTGTAAACTTTGCTCCGGCTTTTAAATTTTCATACGATGCATCACCAACTTTATAAACTACCATTCCGTAAGTAGGGTAGGTGTTTCCGCTGCCACCATCGTAATCTCCACCGCTATATTCACTACTACTGGCTGATTTTGTACTTCCATCCGGCTTATATACATTATTACTTAAACTTGCCAAAGTAACTTCTCCGTTAGCTGTAATGTTAAATTTTTGTCCGCTTTTTAAAGTTATACCTGTTTTTAACCAACCGCCGTTTTGATTTCCACTAATATGTTTGCTGGCCATTAGTTTAAAAATTAGTTCGCCTTTTCCATCACCACTTGAAACAAATACATCTATACTTTTTATTTTTTCTTTGGGGATGCTTAATGTTCCGTATTCGGTTTTTACGTCTAATTTGGTAAAGTTATAGGCTCCCCCCATCGTGTATGAACCATCAATTGTTATTACATCATCGGGACTACTGTTATCTGAAATATTGTTAGTGCTTTTTATTTCTTCGTAAGCATTATCAACGGTAAATTCACCGGTATAATCACTGTCCATTAAGTTTTTAGGGTCGGCATAAAAATCTTCAAAGGCACTAATGGCTTTTACACCCATTTTAAGTAGTTCGCTGTAGGCATTTTTACGAATATCTTCGTTACCGGTATTCAATAATTTTATTTGCGCCAATGCTTTATCGGCACCTGATTTATCTCGGCCGTAACCAATTTTAATATTGCTTACTTTAGCAACCGGAATTAATAATTTTCCGTAAGGTGTAGTTAAATCAACATCGTTAAAGGCGGCAGTACCTTTAATTACGTTACCGTCGTGTAATTCTAAATTAACTTCGGCTTGTTTTTGAGCAAAAGCGTTAACAATAGTAAATAAGCAAAGACTTAAAATAATTTTTTTCATAGATATTATGTTTTTTATTGTGATGCAGAAACAATTACAGTTCCATAAAATTACTTTACTTTTTTTGCAACCACAATCATTTCTTCGCCAATGTTTAAAAAAGAGAGTAAATTATAGATGATGTTGTGGAAAAATACAAAAAGTTTAAGTTGCCAAATGGGCCTAGCGGTAAACTTATTAAAATAATTTTGGCGTTCGGCTTGACCAATTTGGTAATTTGCTTCCATTTGGCTCACCTTTTTTTTGGCTTTTAATCGTTTTATAAAAGGCAAAATGGTGTACATTATAAATAGTTTTAACTCAAATGACGATTTGATGGTTTGTACTTCGTACCCATAATTGGAAAGAAGTTGCGTAATGGTTTTTTTACTAAAATAATTTACATGATCAAGACCCATCATTTTCCATTTCTCTTTGTGTTTTTTAGCAAAGTAACTGTCAATTTGCGGTACTTGCAAAACCAAATAACCACCAGGTTTATTCACCTGCGCGCATTTATTAATAAAAGTATCGGCTTTATCTATGTGTTCTAAAACATCCCACATGGTAATTACATCAAACTTTCTATCGTTACTCATTTCAAAAAAATCAATGTGATCAACGGGCAATTGTAAATCATTTTTACAGTACAGGTAGGGTTGTTCAGAAATTTCAATTCCATATACATCGTAACCTAATTCTTTTCCGGCCAACATAAAATGCCCCCAACCGGCACCCAAATCAAACACACTTCCACTTTTAACGTATTTCTGAATTAATTTAAAACGAAGTTTGTGTCGCTGAATTTTAACCCAATTGTTACCGGATCGAACGGCTTGAGTAACATCGCTGTTTTTGTATTGATGGTACTTAATTTGATTACGATAAAAAGGAGGAATAAAATTAAAAGAGCATTTAGTGCACTCTAAAACATCAAAATTTTCGCGTTTAAATTTTATTTTAAATTCAGAAGGGTTTGTATTACCGCATACGCAGCATTTTGCACCTTCTGTTATTTCAGTACTGATAGTAGTTTGCATTAAAATTACTTTGTGGTTTCTTGTTCAAATATACTTTCGGTAATAGGTGTTTCATCGCGAAAGAAAGAAGTACCGCCCCAATTAAACATTTTCTTTTGGTAAACCCACACATCACCATCTTTTACCAATACCCGTTGTAAAATAACCACATTATTACCACTAATGGTTTCTTCGGTAATACCCGGTTTATACTTTGTAAGCAATTCTTTTTTCCGTTGATTTCTTACTTGAGCATTATCAGCGTTCAGTAATTTTTCACACTCAATCATACGCACTTTTGCGTAAGCATCGCCACCTTTATAGGTTAAAGCTTCTTGGTAATATTTCTTAGCATCAGCATAATTTTTTTTATCAAAATGCCCGTCAGCTATTTTAACAGACTCTTTATATTTTAATTCTACATCCGCCTCCTTTTTTCCCAGCGTTGGTAAAATATTGTTGTTTTTCTTGTCTTTAATTTCTTGTTGTTTAACTAAATCTGCTTTTATTTTATCTATCTCTTCAATTTTTTGTTTAGGGAAAGCTTCATTTGGTTTTATCCCTAAGGCATCAACATATAATACTCTTGCTGCATCATATTTTTTTTCACCCAAAGTTTTGTTGGCATTAGCAACAATTAATTTATATTTTACTTCTAATTCATCTGTTTTTTTCTTGTTGGCGGCTTCAACATCTGCTTTCGCTTTTGCTGCAATTTCAGCCTCTAATTTCTCTTTTGCTTCGGCCTCTGCTTTTAGTTTAGCCTCTGCATCAGCTTTTGTTTTTGCTTCTGCGTCAGCCTTTGCCTTAGCCTCTGCTTCTTGCTTAGCTTTTGCATCCGCCTCCGCTTTTGCCTTAGCATCTGCTTCCGCTTTTAATTTTGCATCTGCCTCCGCTTTTGCTTTTGCTTCTGCGTCAGCCTTTGCTTTAGCCTCTGCTTCTTGTTTTGCTTTTGCGTCTGCTTCCGCTTTTGCCTTAGCATCTGCTTCTGCTTTTAATTTTGCATCTGCCTCCGCTTTTGCTTTTGCTTCTGCGTCAGCCTTTGCTTTAGCCTCTGCTTCTTGTTTTGCTTTTGCGTCTGCTTCCGCTTTTGCCTTAGCATCCGCCTCCGCTTTCGCTTTGGCATCTGCTTCTGCTTTCGCCTTGGCTTCCGCATCCGCTTTCGCTTTTGCATCCGCCTCTGCCTTTGCCTTTGCAGCAGCATCTGCAGCTTCTAACTTTTCAATTGCTATTAATTGATCTTTTGGATATTTTTCATTTGCTTTTAAACTACTTGCTTCATTATATCCTATTTTAGCATTAGCCCAATCTTTTATTTTAAAAGCATCGTCTCCTTTTTTAATTGCAGCATTGTAATTAGCGTTTAATTCCGCCTCCGCTTTTGCTTTCGTTTCAGCTTCTGCTTTGGTCTTTGCTTCAGCTTCTGCTTTGGCCTTTGCCTCGGCTTCTGCTTTTGCTTTCGCCTCAGCTTCTGCTTTTGCTTTGGCTTCCGCTTCTGCTTTCGCTTTCGCCTCAGCTTCTGCCTTTGCTTTAGCATCCGCCTCTGCTTTCGCTTTTGCTTCTGCATCAGAAGCAATTGCTTTTTCAATAGCTGCTAATTGATCTTTTGGGTATTGTTCAGTAGGTTTTAAACTTAGCGCTTCGTTAAAAGAACTTTTTGCGTTGCCCCAATCCTTTGCTTTAAATGCGTCGTCGCCTTTTTTAATTGCGGCTTGGTATTTTGCTAATAATTCAGCTTCTGCTTTTGTTTTAGCCTCCGCTTCCGCTTTTGCTTTTGCATCGGCCTCTGCTTTTGCCTTTGCTTCCGCTTCCGCTTTCGCCTTTGCATCTGCTTCCGCTTTTGCCTTTGCAATTGCTTCCGCATCGGCTTTTGCTTTTGCTTCTGCATCTGCCTTTGCCTTGGCTTCCGCTTCTGCAATTAATTTTTGAAGATGTGCAATTTGATCTTTCGGGTATTTTTCGTCAGGTTTAATTTTTGATGCAGCTTCATAAGAGCTTATGGAAGATTGCCATTCTTTCTTTTGAAAAGATTTATCAGCCTCTTTAATTAACGCAATGTAATTTGCCTCTTTTTCTTTTTCTTTTAGAACTGCTTCTTTTTCTAATTCTTTTAAGCGTTCTAATTCTCCTAACATTTGGTTTACGTAATTTTCATCGTAATCAATATTTTTCACAGATGGATTATACGCAGCTTTTACTAAAACTTTATTTAAAACAGAATAATCAATATCCTTTTGTAATTCAAATAATGTAATTCCTCCAATTTCAAAAGCGTAATTACCACCTTCAGGAGGAACACCAATTGTTGAAATTTCAAGTTTTTTGGTGCAATGTTGATTTTTACCAATAGAAATTAAATAAGCTGAACCATAGGGCAAATCTAATTTCACTCTTCCATCATCATTGGTGATTTGAGTTAAAAATGGTTTCCCGTCTTTTAATACAGTTATATTAGCACCACCGCATGGTTTCCCGCCTTTTTCAATTTTTGTAGAGAAGCGTACTGTTTTATCTTGCGAGGATAATTTTGTAGCAAAAAGAAAAAGCAATAAAATAAGCGTGTAATGAATATTCTTAAGTAAACTGTTGTTCATGTAGCTTATATCATCTAAATTTACGAAAATCTCACTTAAATTTTAAATCACAAAATGCCTTTAAATCAAAGAAATGTTAATTTGAGTTACTGGGAATTAAAGCAGTTTTTTTCTCATTACCATTTAGTAGTTGTAGGAAGCGGAATCGTAGGTGTATTCACGGCTTTAGCCTATAGAAAGGAAAATAAAAATGCTCGAATTTTAATTCTGGAAAGGGGTGTTTTACCTTATGGCGCAAGTACTAAAAACGCCGGTTTTGCTTGTTTTGGGAGCATTAGCGAGTTATCAGCAGATTTATTAACAATAAAACCAGAAAAAGTATGGGAAACAGTGGCCATGAGATGGAACGGTTTAAATCTGTTACGAAACACATTAAGCGATAAAAAGCTAGATTATCAAGGCTTTGGAGGGTACGAACTCTTTAATACCAAAGATGAGTTTGAAAAAAATGCCGATGAAATAAATTTAATGAACATGCACGTAAGTGCCATTACGGGTAAAAAAAACTGCTACAGCGCCAATAAACTAGCTGCAAAAACATTTGGTTTTAAAAATGTTTACGGATTAATTTATAATAAACTGGAAGGACAAATTGATACCGGAAAAATGATGTTTAACTTAATGAAGTTGGCCAGAAAAAATGATATTGAATTTTTAAATGGAATTACTGTAAATGATATAGAAGATAATGGAAAAGCAGTGACTTTAAAAACCAACATAAGTGATTTTGTTGCTGATAAAGTGGTGGTTGCAACAAACGGTTTTGCAAAACAACTTTTAACCATAAAGGATGTGGAACCGGCACGCGCGCAAGTATTAATAACAAAACCAATTAAGAATTTAAAATTTAAAGGAACTTTTAATTATCAACAAGGTTATTATTACTTCAGAAATATTGATAATAGGGTATTATTTGGAGGAGCAAGAAATATTGATTTGAAAAAGGAAAACACCAGTGAGTTTGCCATTACTTCAAAAATTCAGAATAGATTAGAACATTTATTGAAAGAAATGATTTTACCGCATACGAAATTTGAAATTGATCATCGTTGGGTTGGCATTATGGGTGTTGGTAAAGAGAAAAAACCGATTATAAAAAGAATCAGCAACAATGTTGTAGTGGCCGTAAGAATGGGTGGAATGGGTGTTGCAATTGGGAGTTTAGTAGGAAAGCAGGCTGTAGAGGAACTAAAATAGTTACCAATTTTGAATTTGAAGATTTATTTTTTCTTCACCTGATTTTTTAAAAAATAAATAACTTGAATTATTTATTAAAATCACCTTTGGTTCTTCTTCTATATTAATGGGGCTGCCTTTTGTGAGTTCATAAACCTTTTTGCCGGGTTGTAATTTTGCATAAACGTAGTTTTTATCCTTAAAATTTGTTTTTTTAAGTAACCAACACGGAAAGTTATTTTCATTTAGTTTATAAAGTTGTTTGGCCTTTAAAAATGGTGGTATATAAAATAATCTATTTAAAGAATAACTTGAATCAATGAATAACTTTCCGTTGATATCGTTTTTATCGGTTGAAAAATAAAAACCTTCAATCTCCATGTTTTCTTTTACTTGTATTGGTAAAACAACATCCGGAAAATTAAAATTATACTCAACTAAATGTGTATTGCTGTAAGAATACATGTTGTTTTGTTCTTTATAAAAATCAATTTCTATTTTTATGGTTCCATCGGCACTAAAATTGGTTTTACTAATTTGCAATAAGTAAGGGTTTGTTACTTTAGATTTAGGATTAGCAGCATTGATTTTTATAGGGAGCTCTACATCATTTACTAAATTTAATAAAGTATCAAAACTAGATATAAAAATAGTTGGAGTAGGCGAGGCAATGTTGGCGGTAGAACTAATTACACCCATTAAAACTAATTCTTTGTTTATATTGTCAATATGGTAATTAGAATAATGATAATTTAAAGAGGGTTTATTGTTTATTTTTTTTCCTTTAACCAATAAACCATTATTAGTGTTTATTTTTAATAGCCATTGGCCTTTTCTTTCTCCTTCAGTAATATCAACGTAAACGTATATGTTTGATGAGTCAACATGAAATATATGCGAACTTCCTATATGTTTTTTTTCAAAATTAAATTGCCATAAAAACGTATAAGCATTAGGTTCTTTTTTTGTGGTATCTAATTCGTATTTTGATAAATAATACAAAGTACCGGAACTATCAAAAGCCGTTTTTATAACAAAGCAATTTTTATCATAAAAAACTTTCTGGTAATTAAAATCAGCTAAAGGGCTTAATCTTGTTGTATTTATATCAATAAAGGCTTTTAGTAGTTTTAATTCTTTGTTGTATTTTAAAAGTGAACCGCCTTTATTATCTTTTTTATAAATGTAAAAGTGCAAGCTGTTATGAATGGTGTCGGTATTTATTTTTAAAACATTATCTAATACATTTTTATTATTGTAAACTACACTGTCTGCAATTCTCAGCTCCTTATTTAATTTATAAACAACAAAGCCGGATGGATTTATACCATAGATATAAAAGTTTGATGAAAAAGAAATAATATTTCCGTTTTTTAAATTTAAATTTAATTGTTGCGCATTTAATTTAAACGCAATTACTACCAATAGCCAATATAAATTTTTAACTTTCAATTAATCCTTTTTCTTCGCGTTTAATGTAATCAACAATTAATAAGTAGTACATAAATACACCAACCGCGTATAATGCAGAGGTTATTAGAAAAATGTTTGCAAATTGGTATCCTAGTCCAAACATTAAATTTACCATTAATCCGCTTAAAACCCAACTGCCGCTCCAAATGGCCGAAGTGAGGGCGCTTGTAATTTCACGGTTGTTTTTGCCAACATAATTTAAAACAACTTCGGTTGTCATGGGCCCAGCCATATTCATTAAAGGCTGGCGAATTAAGTAGCAAATAATTGCAATGTATACAGCAATGCTGTACTGCGAATAATATTGTGTGGTGGCTAAAGCAATTAATGATATTACGGCTAACGATTGTGTACTTGGTATGGCTATTTTATATCCAATGTTTTTTTTAATTCTTGGTACTAGCATGGCTGCGAATGCCACCAAAACAGATGCAATGGCGCTTATAATAGAAAACTGGCCTGCATTAAGCTGATGAACTTTTTCAAAAAACAAACTAATAAACGGAATAGTTAAACCTGCACCTGTTGCAATAATTAATGTTGGAAACAAGGCTTTAAAAATAAGTTTCCAATTTGTTTTTGCGTTTATATTGGTGTTTTGTGTATTTACTTCCACAACCTTTTCGTCAAACTTAGTTTTGGTTAAAAAATAAATTCCGGCAAAACCCATAACTGAAAAAAGTATTAAAATATTTTGTTCGCTAAATATGTTGGGGTTAATGAAATGTAAAACGGCTATTAAAACTCCGCTTAAAATTCCACCAAAACTCCACGTGGTATAACTAAGTGCAATTGCAGCAGTATGGTTATGTTTGGCTGAGTTTCTTAATATAAAAGGTGAAATTGGAATTTGCATAAAGGTGAAAGACGCGCCCCAAAGTACTAAGGTAAGATACATTAACCACGAAATTTTGAAATAGATGGCGAAAACAATTCCTAAACCAAATAACGGAACGCCAATGGCAGACAAATAAAAAAATGGAAAAAGTTTTTTTCCTTTAATAAACTTACCAATTGGTAAGGCCAAAGAAAATACTCCTATAAATCTAAACGTAATAAACCATGCAATTTCTTCTTCAGAATAATTCATTTTTGCCATATAAAGCGGCAAAATATTCATGAAGGTGGCGTTAATTAATTGAATAAAAAATTCAGTAACAATTACATTAATAACAGGTTTTTCAATTTTCTTATAATCGTTTAAAAAAGAAAACAAACCGGTCATAAATTAAGCGAGAAGTGGTGATTTAGAAGTAAAGGTAAATAAATTATTACACGCTTTTAATTTTACGCTCACATTCATCAATATATCCGTTTAACTTGCTAAAAAACTGATAACGTTGTTTTTCTGCAACACCACTAATAAGCGTACTTTTTTTAATGATGTTTTTAACCCAATGTTCGGTTTCCTCGCAAAACTCGTTATTATTGGTGTTTAAAGAGTTCATGGTGTTAAATGAAATGTAAGCGTGCTTTGCATTTGCAACATTTAAATAAATACAGTTTGTGCCCAATACTACTTCGCTGTGATAAAGCTGAAAGTTTTCCGTTTTATCGCTAATTTCTTTTCTACCGGTGTCTGCACACTCTTTTAAATACCCGGTCATTTCTTTTAAAGTAGCTATTAAGGTTAATGCATCTTGTTTGTTTTCAAAAACGCCACTTTCTGCATAATGTTCAATTTGTTTGGTAACAGTAAAAATTGTTTCGCTGGTCCAAATTTCAACAGAAGGTGTTTTTCTATATTCTAAATAGCAATTATGTGCTAAATCTATTAAAGCACCATCTACAACTCCAAACTTAAATTTTTGCGACTGATATTCCTGAAGGTTTAGTACACTTCTTTGCCAATAAAACAATTTAAACTCAGTTAAAATTTTATTAAAAAACGAATAAAATATTGGTAGTTCTTCAGCAACGTAAAACAATTTTCGTTCCGGAAAACTGTTTAGTGTTTTTAAATGATTTAAAATTCCACTTAAGTATTTGGTGAAATTTTCTTTGCTATCAACCAGTTTTGTGTATTTAAATGTTACAGTATCTCCTAAACTTGAAAATATATTATCTAAAGAAACGCCGTACTTTTTGGTAATGGTATATATTTCGTTAATACCTAATGCGGTTTCGCCTCTTATTCTACGGTAAGCACTATCAATGCTAACGTTTAATAATTCTGCAATTTCTTCGGCCATACCAATAGAGGGAGGCATTACTTCTTTTAATTTTTTAAAAAAAACATCCTGAACGGTTTCTGTTTTGGTTTTCATTCTATTGCAATTTTCCGTACTAAAAGTATAATTATTTTGCAATAATCACAATAAAATTTTATACTCTGCCTAAATGGGTGTAATGCTAATAGTTTTCTTGCAACTGTTGGTAGGTTAGTTTACAGTTAACCCAGTCTTCATCAAAATTTGTATAGTGTTTTTTGTAAAAATTTATGGCAGGGGTGTTCCAGTCTAATACTTGCCATTCCATTCGTTTTACCTTTAACTCTTTGGCAACTTTTGCTACGGCTTCAAATAAAAATTTGCCATATCCGTTTTTTCTTTCGCTTTCTGTTACAATAATGTCTTCTAAAAACAGGCATTTTCCCTTCCAGGTGCTGTATTTAAAGTAATATAAGGCAATGCCAATAATTTTACCATCTTTTTCTGCTACAAAAAAATCAAACAATTTATCCTTTCCAAAACCCCATTCATTCATTTGTTCAATAGTTACTTCTACTTCCTGTGGCGCCTTTTCATAAATGGCTAATTCTTTAACCAGAGCTAATGTTGCCGGTATATCGCTTAAAGTTCCTTTACGAATTTTCATTGTTTTTATAATGTTGTTTTAAAACTACTTTTTGTAAAATGCGTTTAATAATAAGTTCTGCAATTACAGAATGATATTTTTCATTTTTAAATTCCTGTAAATATTTTTTTAATTGATTTTCACTAATGTCAATACGGTAAAGTAATTGCATTAAATTAAAATCCGATTTCTTTTCATTTTTATAAAGCTCAGCGGAAATTTCTTCAAGGATTTGGTTATAATTGGGCTGTAGATTGTTTACAAATGCTGCCGGAAAATTACTTTGCTCAAAATCTTTCGTCAGTTGTAATTTAAAAGCTTCAAATAAATCTTTACTGCTTAATTGATTTATTATGTTCGGTAAATGGTGCATTATTGTTTCAATAACAGTCTTTCTACTTTTTTTCCGGTTTTAATATGCGATTCAATTATTTCAGGTACATCTGTAACTTTCACTCCAACATAAAAAGTTCCTTCGGGGTAAATGGCAATAGTGGGTCCAAAATAACATATTCCTAAACAACCACTTTTATTTGCTCTTGTTTTTAAGTTAATATTTAAATCTTTTAATTCTTTTTTAAAAGCGGCCACCAATTCTAAGCCATGCGTTTCGCCACAACTTAATCTTTCATTACCTTTACGTTCGTTAGTGCAAACAAAAATGTGTAAATCGTAAACCATAGTTAATGTTATTTGTTTAGTTTATAGAAATTGTATGGCAAAGATACTAATTACAGGCGGAACAGGATTAATTGGCAAAGAATTAGCCCATTATTTTACAAATACCGGCCATACAGTGGTTTTATTAACCAGAAATTCATTTAAAGAAAAGTACCCATTTAAAACCTATGAATGGGATGTAAACAGCGGACATATAAATGAAAAAGCTTTTGAGGATATAGAGCACATCATTCATTTAGCCGGCGCAGGTATTGCAGATGAAAGATGGAGCAAAAAACGTAAGCAGGAAATTATTGATTCGCGCGTTAAATCAACATTGCTAGTTGCTGCATATTTAAAGAAACTGAACATAAAGCCTATTAATTTTATAGGAGCAAGCGCAATAGGATTTTATGGAGCAAAAACAAACGAAATAGTATATAAAGAAACGGATAAAGGGGAAATTGATTTTCTTTCTTTTTCTACTAACGACTGGGAAGAATCATACGATGCTATTAGAAAATTGGGAATAGAAACATCTGTATTAAGAATTGGCGTTGTGCTTTCTGAAAAGGGAGGCGCTTATAAAAAAATGGCGAAACCTTTTAAAATGGGTTTGGGTTGTGCTTTAGGAAGCGGAAAACAATACATGCCTTGGATTCATGTGGAAGATTTAATTGAAATATTTAATCAAGTAATGTTGGGTAAAATAAAAACCGGATTATACAACGCGGTGGCTTCACAACACATTACCAATAATGAATTTTCGATGGCGCTGGCTAAATCATTAAATAAAAAATTGATTTTACCAAACGTACCCGCCTTTATTTTAAAACTTGCCTTAGGCGAAATGGCTATTGTGTTGTTAGAGGGGAGCAGGGTAAGCAATGAAAAATTACTAAATACAGGGTTTAAATTCAAGTATACTTCCATTGAGGAAGCATTGAAATCATTAGCTTAAATTAATTTCCATTAAATACAAGTCTAATCCTTTTGCCCAGAAATTTTTTTTGGTGCTGATTAATTTAAATCCAAAATTTTCGAAAAAAGGATGAGCATGTTGAGATGTTCTTACTACTAATTTTTTAATTTCATTATTTTCTTTTAAAAATTTTAAGCAAAACTCAGCTGCCTTTTTACCATATCCTAAGCCTTTAAAGGTAGGATGTATAAAAATCCAATTTATTCTTCCTGTTTTATCGCTGCTTCTAATTTCATATCCAACCCCTCCAATAATTTGATTGTTGTGCTCAATAATGTAATAAGTATCGGCGTATTTTTTTAAATAATCTAAAAATTCGTTTAATTCTTGTTCTGCAAAATATGCAGGAACATTTAACTGAAATACTTCAGTAATTTTTTCTATATCGGAAGTGTTATATGGACGAATCATTTTTTTATTTAGTTAGTGTATAACTGAAGTTTTTCTTTAGTTTCCGGTAATATAATCATTTCGCTAAACGTAAACCCTAATTTTTTTAAAAGCTTTATTGAATTACTATTGCCGGTAACAGTTATTGCACAAAGTTTATTAAGTTTTAATTTGTTTTTTGCAAAATTAAGCACAGCACTTGCGGCTTCGTAACCATAGCCTTTGCCCATAAAATCAGGTAAAAATGCAAAACCAATATCGGGGTGGTTTAAAAAAGTTCTGTTTATAATACCACACATGCCTATGGCTTGCTTTGTGTTTTTTAATTCAACCAAATATAAGCCATAGCCTTTTTCGTTGTAGCTTTTTATGGGACCGTTTATAATAAAATCTAAAGCTTGTATTTCTGTTTTAATATTTCTATCACCAATATACTTTAGCCACCCTTCGCTGTTTAATAATTCAATGATAAATAAGGTGTCGTTTATTGATAATTCTCGCAAACTTAATCTTTCCGTATGTATTACGTAATTATTAAATTGTTTCATGAATGTATTAAAGGTATGTATTATATTAGTTAATTGCTAATAACGTCTTTTTATTAGGTGAAATTTTTATAATCTCTTATATTTAAACCATGGAATTTATAGAAGAGTCAATAAAAAATTATTGTGAAAAGTTTACAGATGAGGAAGCTGAATTTCTTACCAAATTAAACAGAGAAACGCATTTAAAGGTAAGCCAACCTCGTATGTTAAGCGGACATTTACAGGGCCGGTTTTTAAGTTTTATGGCAAAATTAATTCAACCCAAAAATATTTTAGAAATAGGAACTTACACCGGTTATTCTGCTTTGTGCTTAGCAGAAGGACTAGCTTTTGATGGAAAGCTAATTACGATTGACCCTAATGAAGAAACAAATTATTTCGCAAAAAAATATTTTAATGAATCGCCCTATTCCTCAAAAATTGAGTTAGTAGAAGGGCAGGCTTTAGCTGTAATTCCTGATTTGAATATTACTTTTGATTTGGTATTTATAGATGCCGATAAAAAGAATTACCTCAATTACTTTAACGCAGTTATTGATAAGGTGAGAAGCGGAGGAATTATAATTGCAGATAATGTTTTGTGGAGTGGAAAAGTGATAACAGAGGAAAATAAAATGGATGCTGATACCTTTGCAATTCATAAATTTAATGAAGCGGTAAGCAAGGATAAGCGCGTAGAGAGTTTGTTATTACCGGTTAGGGATGGTTTAATGATATTAAGAAAAAAATAAAATGATAATTGATTTAAGAAGTGATACTGTTACCAGGCCGTCTAAAGCAATGTTAGAGGCAATGATGAATGCAGAAGTAGGTGATGATGTTTTTAACGAAGACCCAACAGTAAAAAAACTGGAACAAAAATTAGCCGATATGTTTGCACACGAGGCCGGTTTGTTTTGCCCCAGTGGAACCATGACCAACCAAATTGCCATTAATGTTCATACACGCCCCGGTGATGAAGTTATTTGTGATGTGAACAGCCATATTTATAATTACGAGGGTGGTGGTATTTCTAAAAACTCGGGGGTTCAAGCAAAATTATTGCAAGGAGATAGAGGTAGGCTAAGTTTAAAACAAATTCAGGAAAGCATAAACGGCGATTTTGATTGGTTAACCCGCAGTACTTTGGTTAGTCTTGAAAACACAGTGAATAGAGCAGGAGGGAGTTATTATCAATTAAAAGATATAAAAGAAATTTCTGCCTTTTGTAAGAGTAGTAAAATAAAATTTCATCTTGATGGGGCCCGTATATTTAATGCCTTGGCAGAAACCGGAGAAAGCCCAAAACAATATGGTGAGTTATTTGATTCAGTTTCTATTTGTTTAAGCAAAGGATTGGGTACACCTGCAGGTTCTGTTTTAGTTGGAAGCAGCAGCTTTATAAAAGAAGCGAGGAGAGTACGGAAAGTATTTGGAGGTGGAATGCGACAAGTGGGCATTTTTGCAGCAGCAGGTTTGTTTGCATTAGAAAATAATATTTCCAGATTAAAAGAGGATCACAAAAAGGCAAAGAAAATTGAGGAAACATTAAAAAAATGCGCATTTGTTGAAAGTATTTTGCCTGTAGATACCAATATTGTAATATTTAATTTGAACAACTCTATAACAGGCGAGCTATTTGAAAAAAAATTATTGGAAAACAACATAAAAATCGCAGCATTTGGCAAACAAACCATACGCATGGTAACGCATATGGATTTTACAGAGGAGATGTTGGATAAGGTTTGCTCAGTGTTACTGAATTTGAATACTTAAAATTTATTAAAAAGGCTAATTAATTTAAACTTGTATTTCCAAAATTCTCCGGTAAATAAATTTTACTGTCAATTGTTTTTGGGAATTTTATGTCATAATACTTTTCAATTAAGCCAAGTTTTCCATTCATTTTAAAGTATATTGTTTTAGCAACCCAATAATTATTCATTTTCGTATAGTCGCCAAAAACAACATCTTGTACATTCTCTTTCTTTTTGTAAATAATTCGGTGCATGTATAGTCGTTCGGCATCAATCCAAAATTGTGGTGTTTGTTCATCGTCTTTGTCGGCGCCAACTACATAAACCTTTCGTCCTTCAAACACATCTTCTCTAATTTTATTTAAGTTGTATCCAATAGAATCAAGAATTTTGCAGGTTTGTTCAGGTTTTAAAAAGTACACATCTAAGCCTACCAACAATAAATCGTGCACCATGGGCGATGAAAAAGTGGTTTTTCCATCTTTTAATCCATACACTTTGTGATTTGAAAAAATTATTCCGTTACCGGAGTTTTTAGTATCAAATTTTATAATTAGGTTACCGGGTAAAGTAGAGGCTTCATGCCACACTTCTTTTTTAATAATAGAATCATTTCGGTAATGTTCCATTTTTTGGCTAAACGTAAAATGTTTGTACCATTTGCCTTTATAAGTATTGTGCATGGCCTTTATTAGTTCGTTACCATTTTTAAATTTGGTTTGTGCAGCAATAAATGATAAGGACAGGATGAAAACGGATACGGTAAACTTTAGTTTCATGCTATTTTTTTATAAATGTAAATAGGAAATAGGAAGCTTAGAAAGAAACTATACGAATGGCAGAAATAAAGGATAGAAAATTAATTAACCGTTAATTTTAAACGATGTATTTCACCTTTATAATTAATTAAACAAATGTAAATTCCTTTTGGTAAAGGATTTTGCGGGATAACTTCAATAACAGAGCCGGTAATTTTATCATTGATTACACTGTATCTGTTATCTGAAATTAATTGTGAATACTGGTCGTAAATTTTTAAATCAACCGATTGATTAGGTTCTTTGGTTGGGATATCAATTTTGAAAGTTCCTACATTTGGGTTAGGGTAAATTTTAAATTCAGTAGGATATACTCTAACAAAAATTTTATTAGAATATTTAAATGTTCCGTCAAAATCAACTTGTTTTAAGCGGTAATAATAAAGCGGATGTTTAATATCCGAATCTATTTCATTGTAAACTAATAAAGAGGTACTATTACCATTTAATCCTTTACTGGGAACAGCTGATAATTTATAAAAATTGTAACCATCTGAACTTTTCTCCACTTCAAAATGACTGTTGTTTGTTTCTGTAACTGTTTTCCATTGAAGAAATACTGCTTTTGATTCTAAAAAACCGGTAAAAGCTACTAATTCAATTGGTAAAGAACTGCATCCTGGAGGAAAACATGTAGGCCCTGTTGCTGTTCCATCTGAAGCTTTCCAAACAGCAGTATTACAAATTTTTATCCAATCAGATGAACCGCCACCGGTTCCCGGTTGTATAGAACCTCCCGCGTTAACATAAACACCGGAGCCACAAGGTAAATCAATTCTTTTACCTGTTTGAAATTGTAATGTTCCGTTAATAACAATTAACATGGGGGTTGTGCAACTAGGAGTATCGTAATCTTCAGTATTAGCAACGGTAACGGTTGTTCCCGCTGCAATTACAATAGTATCTCCACATTGTGGAACGCCGCCACAATTCCAAGTAGATGAGCTTCCCCACGTACCACTTGTGGTGGATGTACAAATTGCAGCTTTTACCTGAAAAGAAAAAAGTACAGTAAATAATATAAGTGTAAGTTTTTTAAAATTCATTTTTTCCTTCACATAAAGTTAATAAAAGATTCATTAAGAGCAAATTACTAAAATATTTTAGCTTAATTTTTGATAGGTCTGCCACCACCTGTCGGGTATTTCGTTGTTCATGGCTAAATCGTAATCCTTACTTGAGCAAGGGATTAAGGTATGCCTTTCAAATTTTAATTCTTTATGCGAAGGGTAGGGTATTTCCATCCACCACCTATCGCTTTTTTTACTTTTATAAAAATTAATATCGTACTTGTCTTCTAACACTACATGAAATCTAAGATAATCAGGGTTTGTGCGACTAGGAAAATCATTTTTTCTGCTGTAAAACCCGTCTAACAAACACCAAATCATTTGGGCCATTAAGCTGGCAGTTTTACCATTCACATCAAACTCGGGGTTAAGTTCATACAATCCAATGCTTGATAATTTATCGCTCATTCCGGCGTAACGCATCATTTGGCAAGCTTCTTCACTATACAAACCGTTTGGTGAAGCATCCGGATTAGCCGGCGCATCCGAATTTTTTATAGAAGAAATATCAAAACTAATCATATCCGCTTGTCTAATGATGGGTTCAGATTCTTCAATTTTATCGCGAATTTGGCCTAATCTGTATACATCAAAAAATAAACGTTCCATCATTTTTAAACTCATGGGGTCTACCAAATAAGTTTGATAACCAATATTGCTGTAATTAAACAAGTAATTGGGTTGATGTAAAATTATTTTTCCAAGGTAAGAATGGCTATGAATATCTTCTTCCGGATTACCAATATCAAAAGTACTATCAATACTTACTATGTTTATGGTTTGCTCTAAATCTTTATATCCTAAAAACTGCGCGTACGTTAAATCTTGTGAGCCACCAATTATTACCGGTAAAATGTTTTTTCTTACCAAGGCATCAATACACGTTTTTAAGGCAAAATAAGTATCTTCTGTACTATGGCCGGGTTTAATATTTCCAATATCTGCAACTTTTGCATTAAACTCTCCGGTAAATAATTGATACAAATGCTTTCTAACGGCATTGGCAGCATACTCGCATCCTTTATTGTTTTCTGAATTACGGCTTTCTTCAACTCCAAAAATAACAATGTGCACATTTTCAAGTTCAGGAAAATCTTCGCCTTCTTTAAAAATGGTAAAGGTGTTACCCAGTTGTAAAGGATTAGTGCATTGGTTTAATAAATTTTCGTCAACCGGACTGAAAAAAGTAGAGATGTCGTTCATCTTTAAAAAAATATATCATTAAAATTAAAGATTACATAAGGGATTAATTTGAAAAAGCCAATAACATATTAATACTGCATTGTTAATTTGTTTAGGGTTTAGTAAAGGTATTTAAGTGCTAAATACCGTAAATATGTTTAAATTTTTAACTAGCATTCAGCCACTGCTTATATATTCACCTAAAATTAGCTCCAGATTAAAATACATTACAGATGTATTGTTTAAAAATGTTTCCGGAATAGATTGTAGAGTTGAGGATGATATAGAATTGTTTAAACAATACACAGGCCCAAAATTAAATTATTCAGATGTTGCTATAGAACACAGTATACAAATTATACCTCATACCATTTTGTTTGATTATGGAGTAAAAGATTATTTGATAGAAATACACAGCAACGATGTTTATGAAAAATATTTTTTTAAAAACAACAAAGGGAATTTACCATTTGATTTGTTAGGTGCTTCTTTTTGGTTAATTAGCAGATACGAAGAGTATTTACCCTTTAAAGCCAATAAGTATAACATGTTTGATTACAGAAGCAGCTTAGCTTGGCAAAATAATTTTATAGAGAAGCCCTTGGTAAACATTTGGCTTTTAGAATTACAAAAACTAATAAAGAAACAATTTCCTCAAGTAGAATTTAAAAAACAAACATTTCAATATGTACCAACTATTGATATAGATAACGTATATAAGTATAAACACAAGGGTTTTGTAAGAACATTGGCGGGTTTTATAAATAGTATTTTAAAAGGAAATTTTCCGGAAATTAAAAACCGTATTAATACTGTTTTTTTTAGTAAGCAAGATGAATACGATTGCTATCATTATTTAATTGAAATAAATAAAAAGTATAAAAAAAGTGCAATTTATTTTTTTCTTTTGGGAGACTATGGCATAAACGACAAAAACCATTCTGCCAGTAATCTTAAATTTCAACAGTTAATAAAGCATTTAGCAGATTATGCCCAAACAGGTATCCATCCTTCCTTTGCATCTAATTTTAAACAACAACAATTGAAAATTGAAATTGTACGTTTATCAAATATTACGCACAAAGAGGTAATAAATTCTCGTCAACATTATGGAATGCTTCAGTTTCCGAATACCTACCAAAGCCTTATTGGCGGCGGAATTTTAAATGATTATAGTTTGGGTTATTCGCAAGTGATAGGATATAGAGCTAGTATTTGCTCAAGTTATAAATGGTATGTAATAGGTGAAGAAACAGTAACCAATTTAACCTTAAATCCCTACTGCATAAATGATGTTGCCTTAAAGAAAGCATCAAAAAACAATGAAGATTTAATGAAAGAAATTGTAACGAAACATATTAAATGGTATAAAGATTTTGGAGGTAAATTAATTAGCGTTTTTCATAATGATATACTGGGAAATACTACTGAAGGTCTTATATGGCGAAGGTTTTACGAACATTGTTTAGAAGCTTCTAAAGATGAAGGCTCTTGTAATGGGTTGAATGCTTCTCAATAATTTTAATAAGTTGCTGAAAAAAAACTGCAATTTTTTAATAATTATAACCACAAATTATTGCTAAAATCTCCATATTTGAGTATTATTGCATAAATTTTTTAAGAAATGGCAGAGTTACACGTTTTGGGAATTAACTTTATTGAAATAAACACTCAACAAGAGCTTGAGTTTACATACAAACCTGAAGTACCTAAGTTACAATTAGTTGGAACACTTTTAATTGCTGAAAGCGAAGATGAAGAAGAGGGTGTTTTGTTTCTTACTCAAAAACAATTAAACCAATTAATTGCAAATAAAGACATTGATTTGAAGCTTTTGGAAGATCGTTGGTACCTTAATAAACCACTAACCAAAGAGCAAGTTAAAAAAATTGGTTTGGTTGATATTGATGCGAATTATATGGGCGATGCTGGTGAACTTAAATGTTACGAAGCAATAAGCGTAAACTAATTACCATTCAGCAGGACCAAATCGTTTACTTACTTTATGTTCCGGAAACAGTTGATAAAACAGTTGGTCGGGCCAAAACAGCGCTTTTACGCTAAACGTTGGCGAAAATAATTTATCGGAAGTTTTCTTGTAGTTTCTTAAAACAAATCGCTGCGCAATATCTCCGCCTGCACCAAGCCATTTAAATATTTTAAATTGTATGGTAATACCTGGTTCGTATAGCAACAAAAAGTGTTTAGGGTCTTTGTTATTTATATCATATTTTGTTTCTTTCTGAAACCACGATGCTCCTGCGCCCACTTGTATAGGAACGCTTAATTGCCAACGCTTGGTGCGATGAAAAACAAAATCTATATAATAACACAAATAGGCTAATTTTAAATAACGTATGCTTTCTTCCATTTCACCATTAAAATTTCTTACCAGCGTTGAAGTTTGCAAATTAGTTTTTAGCCAACTTACTCCACCACCCATTCTTAATCTGCGCTTATATGCAATTCCTAATCGCACACCTGAAATTTCTATTAAATTGGTTTTATATACACTAAACCGCGATTCAAAACGCGCATCAATTCCCGATTTGCTTTTAAAAATAAGATTTAAAGAATCTAAAAATTGCGCATCGGTATTTTTGCAATAAAAAAGAAATATAGTTATGTAAAATATTTTCTTCACTCCTAACAAAAATACGTGTATAACTAATAAACGCTTAATTTTAATAATAATTGTTTCAACAGGGTTCTTGTCGTAATTTTAGTTTTTATAAGGTGCTTGATACAGCTATTGAATATTTAAAAGGAATTGGTCCTTTACGCTCCGAATTACTTAAAAAAGAGTTGGGCGTTTTTACCTTTCGCGATTTGTTACATCATTACCCATTTCGGTATATCGATCGTACCAAATTTCATACTATTAAAGGAATTGCCGATGAATCTACCCCCGTTCAATTAAAAGGTGTAATAGAAAGTATTCAAATGATCGGGGAGCGCCAAAGCAAAAGATTGGTTGCTCAATTTAAAGATGCTACCGGAATAATTGAGTTGGTTTGGTTTAAGGGCCATAATTGGATGGCACAAAAAATTAAAATTGGCGAGGTTTATATTGTTTATGGAAAACCAACTTTATTCAAAAATCGCTTTAATTTAGCACATCCTGAAATTGATTCTTTGTTTGAATACGAACAAAGTCAGCCTTCTGCATTTCAACCGGTTTATCATTCAACCGAAAAGTTAAGGGTAAAAGGATTAGATAGCACCGGAATAAGAAAATTATTGAAACATTTATTTACGCAAATTAATCATAACCATATTACAGAAAATTTATCAGAAGATTTACGTTCAGATTTTAAGTTGATTCACAAATTTGCAGCATTGCATCAAATACATTTCCCCGACAGTTCCTCCAATTTTAAAGCGGCAGAGTTTAGATTAAAATTTGAGGAATTATTTTATGTTCAATTACGTTTACTGAAATTAAATTTAGTTAGAACCAACACCATTAAAGGTTTTGTGTTTTCAAAAGTGGGTAAACTGTTTAATGATTTTTATACCCACGCACTACCGTTTGAATTAACCAACGCACAAAAAAGAGTGATTAAAGAAATAAGAACAGATGTTGGCAGCGGAAAACAAATGAGTAGATTAGTGCAAGGTGATGTTGGCAGCGGAAAAACCCTGGTTGCATTAATGAGCATGTTGCTTGCTGTTGATAACGGCTTTCAGGCATGTATGATGGCACCAACAGAAATATTGGCGCAACAACATTTTCAAACCTTTAAAGAATTATTAGGTATGTTGCCAATTAATGTTGAACTGCTAACTGGCTCCAGCACTACCAAAGAACGAAGAAGAATTTTAGCCGGTATAGCTTCCGGAGAAATAGAAATTTTAATTGGTACTCATGCCTTAATTGAAGATAAAGTTATTTTTAAAAACCTGGGATTTGTTGTGATTGATGAACAACATCGTTTTGGTGTTGAACAGCGATCTAAACTTTCACGAAAAAACACTCAGCCTCCGCATGTGTTAATTATGACCGCAACGCCAATACCGCGTACTTTAGCCATGACCTTATACGGCGATTTAGATACAAGTATTATTGATGAATTACCGCCCGGAAGAAAACCAATTAAAACCATGCATTTTATGGAATCGCAACGTTTACGTTTGTTTGGTTTTATGAAAGAACAAATTGCTTTAGGCAGACAGGTGTATGTGGTTTATCCTTTAATTCAGGAAAGTGAAAAAATGGATTATCAAAACTTGCAAGAAGGCTACGATAATTTAGCAGTTGAATTTCCAATTCCAAAGTTTCAAATTAGTATTGTGCACGGTAAACTTCCAAACGAACAAAAAGAATTTGAAATGCAACGCTTTATTAAAGGTGAAACGCAAATAATGGTAGCAACAACAGTAATTGAAGTAGGTGTAAATATTCCAAATGCAAGTGTAATGGTAATAGAAAGTGCCGAAAGATTTGGATTGTCGCAATTACATCAATTAAGAGGAAGAGTAGGGCGCGGCGCAGAACAATCGTATTGCATTTTAATGACCGGTTATAAGTTAGGGCAGGATAGCAGAACCAGAATGGAAACAATGGTAAGAACCAATGATGGCTTTGAAATTAGTGAAGTTGATTTAAAATTACGCGGCCCCGGTGATATTGAAGGAACACAACAAAGCGGTGTGGTTGATTTAAAGCTGGCAGATTTAGCAAGAGACGGACAAATATTACAAATGGCACGCAATGCGGCTAAACAAATATTAGAAGAAGACCCAGAATTAAATTCAATTACGCACGCCCCGCTAAAAAACCAACTACACGAAATTTACAAAAACCGACCCGATTGGAGCAAGGTGGGGTAGTTAATAATCGCAATAATTCTTATTGGATTTAATCGAAATGCTGCGCCCGGGATTGAGCGGAAAGCCTTGCGAAGTAATTTGCGTAATGTTTGAGCAACGAGGAGGCTACGCTTTTTCAGCGTAGACCCCGCAGTGCTTCAAACATAGCAAAGAACAAGTAAGCTTGAAGTGAAAGCACGAAAAGGCGCCCAAATAATAGAAATAATTTTTTCAGGAATTCCTAATTAATAACCTGCTTTTGAAGCATCGTAAGCGTTAAAGGTACCAATGGCTTTTGCAATTAGTTGGTTATTTCTGTTTACTGATTTTATCTCGCACTCAATTATTAAAATTCTTTTTCCTTTTTGTATAACTTTTGCTTCTGCTATCAAATCATCATTAAGTAAAGCAGGAGAAAGAAAATTTATTTTGTATTCAATGGTACTCACCACTTTGTTTTCTGTATGCACTAAAGATAAGCCTGCTACTCCCAGCGCAGCATCTGCCAAAGAGGAAACTAAACCTCCGTGCGCAGCATTGGGTGTAGCTAAATGTTCTGTTTTTACTTTTAAAAAATAATGTATTATACCGGGTTCTTTTATTTCAAAACACATACCAATAAGTTTACCAAAATGGTTTTGTGCAATGTATTTTTCAATTAAATTATTTTCCATTTTTTAAGTAAGCTTCTGTAGCTTTTCTAACGCTGCCTTTTTCTAACAATAATTTTTTTGCTGCTTCGTAATCTTGCATTCCGGTGTTTTTCATCAGCATTTGTGTTCCTCTGTCAACCAATTTGTTGTTGCTTAGTTGCATGTCAACCATTTTGTTTCCCTTTACTCGCCCTAGTTTTATCATTACAGAAGTAGAAATCATGTTTAAAACCAATTTTTGTGCAGTACCACTTTTCATACGAGTAGAGCCTGTAACAAATTCGGGACCCACCACAACTTCAATAGGGTACTTTGAGTTTTTAGCCACATCACTATTTAAATTACACGTTATGCAGCCGGTTAAAATATTATTTTCATTGCATTTTTTTAAAGCACCTACAACATAAGGCGTAGAACCGCTTGCTGCAATTCCAATTACAAAATCGTTTTGGGTAATATTATTTTCCTGTAAATCTTTCCAGCCTTGGTTTATGTCATCTTCAGCAAATTCCACTGCTTTTCTTATTGCAGTATCGCCACCTGCAATTAAGCCAATAACTCTACCATGTTCAATGCCGTATGTAGGAGGGCATTCGCTGGCGTCTACAATCCCTAATCTTCCGCTTGTGCCGGCACCTAAATAAAACAAACGCCCGCCGTTTTGCATTTTATGTAAAACAGCAGTAGTTAAACTTTCAATTTGTGAAATTGCTTTTTCTATTGCAAGCGGAACTGTTTTATCTTCTTTGTTCATATTCAACAACAAATCATGAATACTCATGTTTTCTAAGTTGTTGTAGTACGAATCGGATTCTGTTGTTTTTTGTGTCATTATTTAATTAATTCTTTATAGTCTTGCATACTACATTTTATAACTTCCAATGCTTCCTTTTGCCCATAAATACTTGCTATTTCAACTTTATTCAGGGTTTCTTCTCCCGGTATATTTTTATAGGTTAAAAAATAATGTTTCAATCTATTTACAATACTTGCCGGGCATTCTGAAATATCTTTTAGTTTACCATAAATTTCATCTTGTTTTAATACTGCTATAATTTTATCATCGGCTTCTTCTTTATCTATCATTCTAAATCCACCAATTGGAATTGCTTCTAAAATAATATCTCCCGATGTAATAATTCTTTCTGTAATAACACAAATATCTAATGGGTCGCCATCTCCTTTTGAAATAACTGCTGTGCATTTTTGTCTTGCGAAAGCTGCAATATTATTCCCGCAATAAGTTTGAGGAATAAAGCCATAAAGAGCAGGGGCGTAGTTAGAAAATTTTTGGGGTCTGTCTACTTTTCTGTATCCCGTTGTTTTATCAATTTCATATTTAACGGTGTCGGTAGGAACCATTTCAATATAAGCAATAACCTGTTCGGGTGCTTTTTCTCCAATATGTATACCGTGCCAAGGATGCGGCTTGTATATTGGGAAACGACTCATTTTAAATATTTATTTATTAAATAAAAAAACACAATAATAGATACCAATGAACAAACTAAAATAATAATAGATTGATTAGTGGAAGGTAATTCATTTCTGTTGTTAGCGTTGGGTTTATTATCGGGATTTAAGGTACGATGCAATCCTAAACTATCCATTAAAAATTTAACTTCATCGTCGTATGAATTACCATAAGTTACAGCATAATAATCTTCTTTGGCTTGCGCTATAAATTTTCTGCTTCTGCTGCACCAATCCATCATGGCATTATCTATTTGTTTATAGCGCGAGTAAATAATCCATTCTTCCCCAACATTAAAACCAACAGAACAGGGGTCTTTACAATCAAACATTATTTTAAACTCCGGGTAAGCATTTCCTTTGTATAAATCTATAATTTCAAACAAAGCCTCTCCCGGTTTATCATTGCAGGTTACAGTTGATTTTACTTTGCCTCTGAAAATAATTTCGTATTTGTTACATTCGGCTTTTCCTAATTTTGTTAATGGGCATTGACAAGCTTCAGAAATAGCACTACTTAAAAGAAAGAACAATATAATTACTAATTTTTTCATTAATTAATTTCTGTAGCTTTTAAAAATTGCAATGTATTATCCATTAACGCATGCATATAAACATCCTTTGTAAGAAAAGGAACATTATTTCTGAATTTGGAATAAAACGCTTCAATTACTTGCGATGATTTTAGGGGCCTTCTAAATTCAAATGCCTGCGCCGCATTTAAAAGTTCAATGGCTAAAACTTTTTCGGTATTTTCAATTACTGTTAAACACTTTGTGGCTGCGTTAGCTCCCATACTCACATGGTCTTCTTGTCCGTTACTGCTTACAATGCTATCAACACTTGCCGGGGTGCACAATTGTTTGTTTTGACTAACAATAGACGCCGCAGTATATTGAGGTATCATAAAGCCTGAATTTAAGCCGGCATCTTTTAAAAGAAACGGAGGTAAATTTCTTTGACCGGATATTAATAAATAAGTTCTGCGTTCAGAAATACTTCCTAGCTCACTCATGGCAATACATAAAAAATCTAAAGCTAAAGCCAAAGGTTGTCCGTGAAAATTACCACCGCTTAAAATTTCATTGTCTTCCGGAAAAAGTGTAGGGTTATCGGTAACTGAATTTATTTCTGTTTCAAAAACACTTAGCACATAATTTAAAGTGTCTTTTGTTGCGCCATGCACCTGTGGTATACAGCGAAAAGAGTAGGGGTCTTGTACTTGCGTTTTTTCTTTTTTAATTATTTCACTTCCTTTTAAGTGTTCTTGAATTGCTTCAGCAGTTTGTATTTGGCCGTTATGCGGACGAATATGATGCAATGATGATTTAAACGGATCAATTCTTCCATCAAAAGCTTCTAATGAAATAGCAGAAATAAAATCTGCATTTTTATTAATTTGAATTGACTTTATGATATTATATACACCATAGGCAGCCATAAACTGTGTTCCGTTTAATAAAGCTAATCCTTCTTTACTACTTAATTTAATGGGTTGAAGGTTTAATGTTTTTAAAACTTCTGAAGCTTCTTTTACTTCTCCCTTATATTCAACTTTACCAAGGCCAATTAAAGGGAGGCATAAATGAGCTAAAGGAGATAAATCGCCGCTTGCACCTAAAGAACCTTGGTTATATACCAAAGGAAACACTTTATTGTTTAATAAATCTAATAAGCGTTGCACTGTTGTTAATTGTACTCCGCTTTTTCCGTAAGAAAGCGATTGTACTTTTAAAAACAACATAAGTTTTACAATATCATTTGAAACAAGGTTGCCAAAACCGCAGGCATGGCTTTTTATTAAATTTTCTTGTAATTGTTCTAATTCGTTTTCGGGAATAATAACATTGCATAAAGAACCGAAGCCGGTGTTGATGCCGTAAATAGGAGCCTTATGAGTTTTAATTTTCTCTTCTAAAAATTTTCTTCCGTTTATTATGGCATTTTTTGCTTCCTCCGATAATTCTACTTTAGCGTTAGCGTCAAGTAAAAACTCTTTTAGTTTTGCTATACTTAATTTTTTAGATATATGAATGGTGTAAGTTGCCATTATTAAATTATGAAATAAGTTTTTTTATTAATGCCGCTTTATCTAATTTTTCTTGCGTTCCACTTTCCATGTTTTTTAATGAAAAAATTCCGCTTTTCATTTCATCGCTTCCAATTACACAAACAAAGGGTACGCCTTTTTTATCGGCATACTCAAATTGTTTTTGAATTTTTTTAGCTTCAGGATATAATTCGCTGGCAATGTTGTTGGCACGCAATTCTTGAATTAATTGCAGGCAATATTTTTCTTCTTCGGTGCCAAAATTAGCAAACATTACTTTAGTGCTTGTTGGTTTATTTAAATGTTCCGGAAATAATTTTAACTCTTCCATTACATCAAAAATTCTATCAATTCCAAATGAAATACCAACGCCACTCATGTTTTTTAATCCAAAAACTCCGGTTAAATCATCGTAACGTCCACCACCTAAAATACTGGGCGTAAAGTTTCCGGCATTTGCTTTTACCTCAAAAATAGTTCCGGTATAATAATTTAAACCTCTTGCCAAGGTTATATCCAATTCTAATTTTGCGTGAACAAGATTTAAACTTTCTACACCATTTAATAAATAATCAAGTTCTTCTATTCCTTTTTTACCGACTTCTGTTTTACCAAGTATGTTGTTTAGTTTGTTTATTTTTTCTTGATTATTTCCTGTAAAATCAATTATGGGTGTTATGGTTTCTATTGCTTCATCATTTACACCTTTTGATTTTAATTCGGCAATTACGCCATCTTTACCAATTTTATCCAGCTTGTCTATTGCAACCGTAATGTCAATTAGTTTATCGGGTTGTTTAGAAACATCGGCAATTGCGGTTAAAATTTTTCTGTTATTAATTTTTAAAGTAACAGGTACTTTTAGTTCTTTAAAGCATTTATCAATTAATGAAATTAATTCTAATTCGTTTACCAAACTGTTGCTTCCAATTACATCGGCATCGCATTGGTAAAATTCCCTGTATCTTCCTTTTTGAGGTTTATCTGCACGCCAAACCGGTTGAATTTGGTAACGCTTAAACGGAAAAGTTAAATCGTTTTGATGCATTACCACAAAGCGTGCAAAGGGTACGGTTAAATCGTAGCGCAAGGCATTTTCAGATTTATGGGCTAAAAAGGTGTAATCGTAGTCGTTAACCTCTTTCAGCAAATTCTTTATTTTATCCTTGACTTCTGGGTAACTATTAAAAACGTTCTTGTTACTCCGGATTTTAAAGATCAATTTATCACCCTCTTCGCCATATTTTCCTGTAAGCGTTTCTAGATTTTCCATTGCCGGTGTTTCAATTGCCTGATAACCGAATAGACGGAAATTACTTCTAATAACATCAAATAAAAACTGACGTTTGTTTACATCAATGGGGCTAAAATCTCTGGTGCCTTTTGGAATGGATGGTTTCATTTACTTTAAGATATGCAAACTTAAGAATAATGTTGAAATGATTGCCTTTATAAAGGAGAAATAGAAGAAAAACGGTAAAAAATAACTAGTTAATTATTAACTTTTGATGATACAGTTGATTGTTTCGTTTAACGGTAACATTATAAATTCCACTTTTTAAATCATCAATCAAAAATAATTCGTTGGTGGTTTGGTTGTTAGATTGAATGTTTTTTTCTGCAACCAATTTACCTGTGTAATCAAAGATACTTATTTCAATATTTTCGTTTTTAGCCAAACCATTTAATAATAAATTAAATTGTTTATTTGTTGGGTTGGGTACAATGTTCATTTCAAATAAATCGTTTTGAATGTTTAAGGTAATTATGTGTTGGTAGGCATGTTCTGTTCTATTTAAATCAAATTGTTTAATTCGGTAATAGGCAATTGCGCCAACACTAGGTTTTATGTCTTGAGTTCTATAAACTTTATTTGTTGAGCTTTTTCCGGCAGCTTTTACTTTAGCTAATGCACTATACTCAATACCATCAAGGCTTTTTTCAATTAAAAAATAATCGGAGTTTAATTCAGAACTTGTTTCCCATGTTAAATCAACCGAAGTACCATTGTATATTGCTTCAAATTTCTTTAAGGTTACCGGTAAAACACAGTTGTTGTTAACGGTAAATATGGCGGTTTTAACTGTACCACAAGCATCTGTTACCGTTACAGTGTAAGTGGTGGAGCCAATTATGTTGGCGGTATAACTTATTGTTGGTGTTGTTTGCCCGCCTGGTGACCAAAGGTAGGTATAAGGACTAACACCGTATAAAGAAGCCGGATTTAAGGTGGTACTATTAAAACAAACAACATTAATAGTGGTAGTTCCGTTTCCAGTTGTTGTTTCATTTAAATTTTCAAGCGTTCTGCCCTGCAAAGTAACGTTCCAGCTATTTAATCGAACGCACGTATTGGTTGCATAATTACAAATACAACCTAAATTGTCGCTACAAAAAACGCGTAATAGGTTTAAAGTAAAAGTTATATTTTGATTTGAACAAGAAGCGGGTAAGCATTGCACCAAACTTTGATTACCGGAAGAGCTATACGGTAAAGTTGGCCCCCAGGTACCAGGTGTATTGCATGCCGGCACACCACATGACCAGTACAAGCCAGCACCGGCAGGAGATTTTCCGCCACAATTGGATAAAATTTCAATTCTTGGATCACTGTTAAAACAAGTAACTGCTGGCCCGGGCGGACCAGTTGTGCAACAAGCGTTTGATGCCGTTTGCCATGTTGAAGTAAAATCCCACGGTGTGCTACCTCCGGGATAAGTAACCGTTAAAACCTGAGAACAAAAACCAGGGGTTAATAAAGAGCCTATTGCGTTAGCCGGTGCTGCAACCGGACCAACTGCTGTAATTAAAGGATCAACAGTTATAGGATAAATAATTTGGCTTGAATTAATGTAAGATGAATCTAAGTGAATCTCTAAAATATTTCCGTTCAATCGATATTCATTAAAATAAAAATTATTTCTATTTCCTGATGCATCGAAAGAGTAAGCTTTAGAAATCGTAAAATTGGTGCTTAAGTTAACATCATTCACATTAACACCATCAATAAATAACTGCCCGGGAAAGCCCGACTGTTGGGAAAGACTTAAGCCATTACTTAAAATTAAACTATCACAAATTATTATTTTTTTTACGTTTGAATAGTGTGTTTTAATAATAAAATTTGATTTTATACCACCTTGCAAGGCAACAAGTTTTAAATCAACACCCGGGAAAATATCATAAATTACTGCTCCATTATTTCCAACCGCATAATTACTTAAGTTTGCATTATAACTTGTTAATGAATTATTGTTATTGATGGTTAATAAACGGTAATTACCGGATTGTAAAATTTTACCATCATAATTTATAGAATTATAACCCGAATTAAAATCAAATTTAGTTGGATAAGGTTGTTTTGGGGCCTGGTATAAGTTTTCTCCGGTTTTTTCAAGGGTAGGGTCTACCGCTAACCAAAATCCGTTTTTAAAATAATTAATTGGGTTAATTGATTTTTGTATGTAGAAAAACGTTTTGTCATTTAAATCAACATAAAATCTTTCTGTTTCGGTTCGCTTGTGAAGTTGCTCAACAACATTTTTTCCGATTGGCGAATTATGTGGCAAAGTTCCAAAATCAGGGTGACCATAATTTTCTTTTATATTGTAAACCATCCCATCGTTTACAGAATAAACTTTTCGTGGTAGTAAATTGGTGAAATTTTCAGAATGATATTCCAAAGCAGTTTGAGAATTAAAAATCCCAAAACTCAATAATAAGCTATGTAGTAAAAATTTTTTCAAAACAACTTCTAAGGTAAATTTAATGAAAATTGGCCATTATTTAATTAAAATATTTGAATGATTTTAATGTTAAATTATATAAACCAATATTTTCCACCATCGGTTAAAAAACGTTACGGAAACTTTTTAGTTAGAAATAGTTTCCATAGCTTTGCCTCCGAAATTCGAAACAATTTGACGAATACATTGTTAAGAATGATAGTTTTATGAAAAATTTCTACTTATTTCTTTTTATTTCTTTGGTTTTATTTGCCAACGCACAAGAAAAATTTACCCTTAGCGGCTACATTAAAGATGCAAAAAACGGAGAGTCCTTAATTGGCGCTTCGGTTGTTAAAGCAGGAACCACAACGGGCGCTGTAGCAAACGAATATGGTTTTTATTCGTTAACACTTCCAAAGGGAACACACACTATTATAGTGTCATATATAGGTTACGAAAACTTTAGTTTTATAATAGATTTAGAAAAAAACACCACCAAAAACGTAGAGGTTAAAGGGGAAGGGACACAATTGCAAGAGGTAGAAATTACCGCAGAAGCAGAAGATAAAAACATAAAAAGTACCGAAATGGGTACAGCTAAGTTAGATATTAAGCAAATTAATAAAATCCCTGCTTTATTGGGTGAGGTTGATATAGTGCGCTCTATTCAGTTATTGCCCGGAGTTACAACGGTAGGTGAGGGTGCAAGTGGATTTAATGTGCGTGGTGGTAACATCGACCAGAATTTAATTTTATTGGATGAAGCCCCTGTTTACAATTCATCGCATTTATTTGGTTTCTTTTCTGTTTTTAATCCTGATGCTGTAAAAGATGTAAAGTTAATTAAAGGTGGCGTGCCTGCGCAATATGGTGGTAGAGTGTCATCTATACTAGATATCCGCATGAAAGAAGGGAATTCAAAAAACCTTGAAGTAAACGGGGGTATTGGTACTATTTTTAGTAGATTGAGTATAGAGGCACCTATTATAAAAGACAAAATGAGTTTTGTGCTTGCCGGAAGAAGAAGTTATATTGATGTTTTAGCAAAACCTTTTTTAAAAAACAGACCGGCTTTTAAAGACGCTAAATTTTATTTTTACGATGCAACTGCAAAACTTAATTGGCGCATAAACGATAAAAACACGGTGTTTTTAAGCGGTTATTTCGGGCGCGATGTTTTTGGTGCCGGCTTTGGATTTGATTGGGGTAATGCAACTACAACCTTAAGATGGAATCACATCTTTAACAGCAAACTATTTATGAATGTTTCTGCATTTTACTCTAATTACGATTACCGCTTAGAATTTAGTCAAGAAAGTTCCGACCAAAGTTTTAACTGGAAATCAAATATTATTAATTATAGTTTAAAACCTGATTTTACTTATTTCTACAGTGCTAAAAGTACTTTTAGGTTTGGTGCGCAAGCATTGTACTATGATTTTTTACCGGGAGATGCAATTGCAACCGTTAATAATACAAGTGTAAATGTGAAGTTAGATAAACGCTATGGAATAGAATACTCAGCGTATTTCGGACATGAATACAAAGTATTGCCACGTTTAACAATTGAATATGGTATAAGAGGAAGTTTGTATAATTATTTGGGTAAAGGAACCAAGTACGTTTACAGAGATACCATTGCCAACGAAACATTGCCTTTAGCGAGTACAGAAAAATTTGGTGCTAACGAAGTAATTCAAAGTTATTTTACACCGGAACCTCGCTTCTCTACTAATTATGTAATCAATAGTTTTAGTTCAGTAAAAGCCAGTTATAACCGTATGGCGCAGTACTTACAATTAATTAGCAACACCGCTGCAAGTACCCCTTTAGATGTATACACTTTAGCAACGAATAATTTAAAACCTTTAATTGCCGATCAGGGAAGCTTAGGGTATTTTAGAAATTTTAAAGAAAATATGTTTGAAACATCTGTTGAAGTGTATTACAAATATTTGCAAAATCAATTGGATTATATTGATAATGCCGATTTGTTTTTAAATGAAAGAGTAGAAAGTCAACTTTTACAAGGTTTAGGAAGAGCTTACGGTGTTGAGTTTTATGTTAAAAAAACACGAGGTAAATTAAATGGTTGGATAAGCTATACCTTAAGTAAAACTGAACGTTTAATGCGAGGAATAAGCAACGATAATTGGTTTAACAGCAGATACGATAGAACGCACGTTTTAAATACGGTTGTAAATTATGATATTACCAAGCAATGGAACCTATCTGCCAATTTTGTTTTATTAAGCGGTACACCGGCCACTTTTCCAAACACTAAACTGGAAATTCAGAATTGGAACATACCTTACAATACAGATGGTGTAAGAAATAATTATAGGATTACACCTTACCATCGTTTAGATGTTGGTGCTACTTATAATTTTAAAAAGAATGAATCAAGAAGATACAAGCAAACTATTGTAATTAGTGTTTACAATGTGTATAACAGACGAAATGCATTTAGTATTTACTTTACTACTAAACAAGGCGAACCATTAAATACACAGGCCATTAGGTATTCTATTATAGGCAGCGTTATTCCTGCAATTACTTACAATTTTAAGTTTTAAGAACATGAAAAAGATAATTAGTTTAATTTTAATTTTTGCGGCATTTATTTTTACTTCTTGCGAAGATCCTATTCAAATAAAATTGGATGAAGGTTCAAAATTAGTTGTTATTGATGCTTTTGTAAATGATTTACGACAAGATCAGATAATTAGAGTAACTCAAAACGATAGTTACTTTAGCGGAAAAAAAGCACCACCAATTACAAATGCTTTAGTACTTTTAGAAGATTTAACCGATGCAGTTACCTATACTTTTACTTATGCAAATGGAAATTATATTTACCCAATTGGAGTTAATGATACCATTGCAAAATTAAATCATCAGTATAAATTACATGTAACAGTAAATGGAATTGAATATACTTCAACTACTATTTTAAAAAGAACTGCAGCTATTGATAGTATTCAATCTATCTATAATGAAGGTAACGGTGGGTTCGGTAATCAGACTCCGTTTTATTTAGCATACTTATGGGCAAAAGATAAAGTAGATTTTTCCCCGGATTATTATTGGGTAAGAACATTTAGAAACGACACCTTATTTGGTGAAGCTGGCGAGTTGAATTTAGCAATTGATGGAACCAATGGCTCTATTAGTCCTGAGGAAGCCAATAATTTAGATTCCTTAACCTTTACGCCACCCAGTACTTTTCTAGGATTTAAACAATACAAAAAATTTGATAAAGTAAAAGTAGAAATACATTCTGTAGCTCGCGAAACGTATAACTTTTTGCTTCAAGCGGCAGCTCAAATTCAAAATGGAGGTTTATTTGCAACCACCCCTGAAAATGTAAAAACAAATATTATAACACCTAAAGACCAAACAGTGAAAGGTGTTGGTTGGTTTGAAGTTTCTAAAGTAGAAGTTAAAGAAAGAATTATTTTTTAAGTATTTCCTCCGTCATCTGCAAAGTAAATAATTGCCGCAATGGCTGCAATAATACTCACCACTAAGAAGAATATTTTCCAGGCGCTGTAAGGCCTTTCGCCTTGCACTTCGCCTGTTCTGGCATTAATAGTAAATCTATAGGTTTTGTTATTGTATTTATATGCACTAATCCATAACGGAAGTAAAATATGTTTAAATGTAATGTCGTTATAGGAGGTATTCATAGAATTAATGGTTTGTACATCTCCACCAATATCAGAGTTAACAGAACTGGTAATAGTTCCGTTCATTATTTTTTTTGCGGTTTCAAAACCGCTTTCAAGATTTATTTGGTAACTCTCACTTAAAAAACCCGCCAAAAATTTGTTATCGTATTCTGTTAATTCGTTTAAATCCCAAGGTTCTAAATCGTGTGTTAGTTTTTGAGGCAATGAATTTGATGCACAAACCAATACATCGTCAAAATTATTTCTTACTGTTCCGCTTGCAGGATACCAACGAGTATGCCTAACACTTCTAGTTTGCGTTTTACCGTTAGAATCAGTATACCTTTCTGTAACATAATAATATTCGCCTCTGCTTCCCGAATAATTGGTGGTAGTGTCGCTATCGTATGTCCAAAATGGCATATAAACGCCGTTTAGTTTTTCTGCGCTATGTGCTGCATAATCTTTTAATTTGTTTGGCGCAAACCATAAGCCCTTCACCCATCCAACAAACTTATCTTTTGCCTGGTTTCGTTCTATTTTAAAAGGCAGCAAATATTTTGGTTTTACAATAGAGCAAGTGGAAGCATTTTGAATGATTAAGGGAGTATCACAATAAGGGCAAGCACTTGAAGTTACGTTTTGGGGCAAAGTGGTTGATGCCCCACAATTACTGCACTTACAAACTGATAAATCTTGCTTGGGAACAGCAGCACTGTTTTCGTTTAAAAACTGATGATAATCGTTTTCAATTACTTCGGTTGCTTTGGCGGAAATTGTGTTTTGGGTATTGCAATATTCACAAACCAAACTTTCTGTACCCGGCTTAAACTTTAAATTAGCTGAACAATTACTGCACTTAATAGTGTCTGCTGTATCGGCAGTTGCTTCGTTAAATGAATTACTCATAAAAATTAATATCAATTAAATGTATAAAAATTATTTAATAAGCTAAAGCCGTATTTGTTACTATTTTTTTATTAATTATTTTTTATATACTAATAATGCGAGTTTAATTTATCACTTTTGCATCCTGTATGAAAAGAAAAGAAATTTTATTACTGCTATTATTAGCTTTTGTTCAATTTACGGTAATAGTTGATTTTATGATTTTAATGCCCCTTAAGCCTTTGCTTACCGATTTATGGGGTATAAACCCAATGCAATTTGGTATAGCGGTTTTTTCATACGGTTTTGGAGCTTTTATTTCCTCTTTATATTTTGTAAACAAAGTTGATTTATACGATCGTAAAAAAGTTTTAATTACTATTTACGCCGGTTTTACCATTGGCACCTTTGTTTGCGGCTGGGCTAACTCATATATGGTTTTATTAATTGCCAGATTTGTTACCGGTTTGTTTGGGGGAGTTGTGGGCTCTGTTATACAATCTATTGTTGGTGATGCTATACCCAATGAAAGAAGAGGACAGGCTATGGGTATTTTAATGATGGGCTTTGCTTTAGCAAGTATTTTAGGTGTTCCGGGTGGTTTGTATTTTGCATCGCACTACCATTGGTATACTCCTTTTTTAGGTTTGGGTTGTATTTGTTTAGTGGTTTTTGTTGGTTCTATTTTTATTGTGCCTAATTTTACCGGCCATTTAATAACCGCTCAAAAACATAAATTAATTTCATTGCTTAAAAATATTTTAAGTGATTCAAATAGAAGAAACGCACTGTTACTTACAATTGTTACTATGCCATCTCATTTTTTAATTATCCCTTTTTTAACTGATTATTTTACTAAAAATTTGGGTTTTGATTATAAAACAACTGTGCCCTTAATATACATTGTTGGCGGAACCTTAAGTGCGTTTACATCACCCTTTATTGGGAAGTTAAGTGATAAAATAGGCAGGTTTAAAGTGCTTTTTGTTTTATCCATTTTATCAGTTATACCTTTAGTTGGTATTCCTAATTTAAATACCACCAATACTTATTTGCTTTTAAGTTTTACTGCAATGTTTTTTATTTTTAGCGGTACCAGAATGATAGTAACCATTGCCCAAATAACATCAACTGTTGAACCAAAATTGCGCGGAGCTTTTTTAATTATTAATTCTTCCTTTCAACAGTTTTCTACTTCTGTTGCTTCATTAATAGGCGGCTTTATTGTGTTTCAAAATGCCGATGGAACTTTAGGTAATTATCCAATACTTGGTTACTTATCGGTTGGGTTTAGTGTTTTACTTTTAATAGTGTTTAAAAAAGTAAAAGTTGTATCATAAAAAAACCGCCGTTAAACAGGCGGTTTGTTTTTTATTCAACCAAAAACTTTTGTGTTATTTCATTTTTACCTTGCCTTAGTTTGTAAAAATACACTCCGGGTTTTAAATGGTTTAAATTAACCCTCGATTGGTTTTTCTCTATTGTAATTTCATATTCTTTTCTTCCTATTAAATTGTAAACTTCAAATTTCGAATCATCAATGTTATTATTTATATAAATGGCTCTATCGTAATAATAACTTTTTGCAACTGCTGTTTGGCTTTTAATTAACCCAACGGTACTTTCTTCATAGTAAATAGTCATTTTTGGTGTTTGCGAATTGGCCCAATGCTTCTCCATGCCAACAAACGCAGTAGCTGTTCCAATACTTTTTAGCTGACACATAAAACCAAAATTACTTGAATTTACATCAGAAGGCGTTAAGGTTGTACCCCAAGTACTTCCTGAACTTCCGTAAGTGTAACTTGTAACAATTGGTGTAAATGAATGAACGCCGCCTTGGTTGTTACCAGCAGTGTTTCCGTTAACTAAAAGTTTAATTACTGAATCTTTTAAAATTGCATTTCCGGAAGTTTGCGGCATAACGCAAAAAGTTAATATGGCTTCAACACCCAATATGTTTGCTGTAGTAGGTACTGTAAAAGTAAAATTAGAAAAATGTAATTCATCGGTTAAGCTATCTGTTGGAAAACTTAAAATGTTTGCAAAGCTGCCGAATTGAGAAGTGTTCCAAGAATAACTTCCGGTACTTGGTATATTTGCCACTGTGCCTACGGTGTGTATGGCGGTTGATTGTTGCGCAAAATTTAATTTAATTAATCCAAGATTTAAGAAAATAAGTAAAATTGTTTTTTTCATGATTTATAATTTTGTTGGTTGCAAATCTATGAAACAAACATTGCAATAGATGAATTTATAATAATTCACGACAAAGTTCTACTCAATAAGAATGTGGTTTTAAATTTTAAGTCAAAATAAAATGTAAAATTTAGGGCACTTAGCTCTTATTTATTTTTTAAAAGCGTTTTGAGGTAGCGAAATAAAGTACCATTTCTTATCTATAAACACCCAATAAATATAAGAGAATCCGGTTGCAAATATACCATCATTCATTAGCTTTATAGTGTAAAACCTAACACTTGGTTTTATTTTATCAATTACTTTTAGTAAACCTAAATTATAATTGGTTTTGTTTTCTTCAATTTCTTTTTTGGTAAAGGTGTTTATTTCTACATTATCAAAACTTTCGTCTTGTATTTTTTCTTTTTCTTTTAATGCCTTTTCTAAAGCTTCCATATACACTATAAATTGTTTAGCGTCTTCTTCCTTAAAAAATATTTTTTTGGCAACGTTAATGGTAGGTAGCGATTTAATAATTAATTCATCCATTAAGTTTTTTGAACGGAAATCTGAAAAATAAATTTTAGCATCTTCTGCAAAGTTTTGGCAAAAGGCAGTTAAGTTTAAAAATATAAAAACGAATAAACTAGATTTTAAAAAATGCATAATCTAGTAATTATCGTTTTAAGGAATTTAATTTTTTTACGCCCACAAGTCTGTCGTAATAGGTACCCACTTGTCTAAAATAAACAAAAATGGCGTAATCGTTTTCTGTATCCCAATGATTTCCTTCTGTTTTTGTTTCATCAGCAGCATTTTTTCCATCTTCGCTTAATACAATTATATAATTGTAATATCCTTGTTTAAGATACAATTTACATTCATACCCCATTCGTTTATAATTGTAGGTCATTAAATTTGTTTTATTCATGCGCCAATCGGTTAACTTACCTAAAATGTAAAAATTCCCACCCGATTCGGGAGTAGGGTAAGGCATAAAAAAATCTACGTAGGCATAATCAGCTTCTGTATCTTGGTTGCCTTTCATGTCGCGGTTCTTAATTAAAAAACCACCATTAATGTCGTTCGCAAAAACATATTGTTTTACTTGCCTGTTTTCTTCGTTGGTTAGTACTACATGATTTACATTGTTAGCATCCTTATACATGTCTTTAATTCTTTCAGAATATACACGTAAACTTCTCATATCAAAAAACCTAAATTCGTTTCCGCCATTAAACACAGCTGCTTCATTCATGCTGTAACTTAATTCATTTGGGCCATAAAAAGTGGGCTCAAGGTTTTGTTGCGCATTATCCCATCTGTTGTTTTGCGTAACAGTAATTTTAAAATCTTTTGCCGGGTTAATAGCTTTTAGACTTGGGTGTTTAACTGAAAATTCTATTTGTTGTTTATTGTATTGGTTATCGCCACCAATAGTTTGTCGCATTGTAGCAGGTATATCAACTACATTTTCGTAAATCATAAATCTTCTGGTAATGATGTATTCTTTATTATTACCCATTGGGTGTACGTATACAATATAGTTTCCACTTTTGGTAAATTTTATAGATTGGTTTGGGAACATTACAGAGTAGTGCGTGTACTTTTGAAGCGTGTTCATAGAGAAAGTAAAATTTATAATATTAATATCATAAAACCCTTCCATGTATTCCATGGTCATTATTTCAGATGGTGTCCAATCTGCATTACAATGTATAAAACTGATAGTGTATTGTTTTTGGTCGCCGTCTAAATCATCAAAACTCAACTCAATTTGTTCGCCTCCGTTAAATTCAATTAAAGGGGGAGAAAATTCCCATTCAGCACCGTGTATTTGCACCGTTTTTATGTTTGGTTTGTAAACGTGATCATCGTATCTAATTACATTATCATTTACATAATCATCTGCCTCTTGTGAAAAAGAGTAACAGGAATTTAAAATCAAGGCAATTGCCAAAATAGATTTAAGCTTGATTTGTTTCATGTTTAAATATAAGGCTATTAAACCTTAGAAGAAAAATAACGGAAATGTTTTAAGATTATTTCTGAAAACGAAATAAAGGAACTTTTGACTCTTGATTTTTAAGTAAACGTTTAATGTTTTTACGATGTGTAAGCACCAATAAAACAGCTACTGTTATAGAGAAGATTGTTAAAATTTCATTCGTGTTATGTAAGCCAAAATGCAAGAAAAAAGGAAATGATATTCCGGCAAACATAGAAGATAATGAAACATAGCGGGTTAATAACAGAGTGGCCAGAAAAACCAATAAAGATAAACTACAAGCAATCGGCATTATAAAAATAACTACGCCCAATAAAGTGGCAACACCTTTACCTCCTCTAAATCCGGCAAATACAGGGAAAATATGTCCTAATAAAACGGCAACTCCTAAGGCTAATTGTAAATTAAAAAAATCTTGACTACCTGGCTCCAGCATAGTAAAAAATACTAAAGCAACTGCAGCACATCCCTTTAAAATATCTAATACCAAAACCGGAATTCCGGCTTTTTTGCCCAAAACCCTAAATGTATTAGTGGCTCCTGCGTTTCCGCTGCCAAACTCTCGCACATCTATACCGTAAAACCACTTCCCAATCCATACCGCATTAGGGATTGAACCCATTAAATAGGCAATAATTACAAGAAATGTATTTAACAATGTTTCCAAAATGTTAAAGTGTTAAATTTATTAGAACAAAATTAGAATTTTTTAGACAAGAAAAAAGGTATCTGTATATAGTTTTTAACAGATACCCTCTTATTTTAACATTTTCTGATTAAAATGCGCCTTTTAACTTAACTCCTTGCTCTAATTTTTGAAGAGCAGTAATATAAGCAGCAATTCTCATGCTGGTTTTAAATTGTATAGAATTGTTCCAAACCGATTCAAATGCAATATCCATTTTAATATCGTGTTTGGTGTTTACTTCATCTTCAGTCCAATAATAACCCGCTTTGTTTTGAACCCACTCAAAATAACTTACGGTTACACCGCCGCTATTCGCTAAAATATCAGGAACACAAACAATTTTCTTTTCGTTAATAATAGGATCTGCTTCAGGCGTGGTTGGTCCGTTTGCACCTTCTACAATTAGTTTCGCCTGAATTTTAGGGGCGTTTTCTTCGTTAATTACATTTTGTAAGGCAGCCGGCACCAATACATCACATTTACTTATTAATAATTGATCGGCCTGAATTTCAGTAGCGCCCTTAAAGCCTTTTAATACCCTGTTGTTTTTAGCAGCAAAATCTATGGCAGCTGAAATATCAATACCTTTTTCATTATAAAACGATGCGGTGTGATCGCCAATACCTACAATTTTAATTCCTTGTTCTGAAAGTAAACGTGCAGCATGTGAGCCAACATTTCCAAATCCTTGAACAATGGCAGTTACTTCGTTTTTATTTAAGCCCATTTTTTTAAGAGCTGCTAAAGTATTTACCATTACACCACGTCCGGTTGCTGCATCTCTGCCTAAAGAACCGCCAATTGAAACGGGTTTACCGGTAATAACACCCGGGCTATCTTCACCTATAATTTTATTAAACTCATCAACTATCCACGCCATTTCTCGTCCGCTTGTTCCCATATCAGGTGCCGGAATATCTTTATTAACGCCAAATACATCTTTCATTGATTTTGCGTAAGAACGGGTTAGTCTTTCCAACTCACCAACACTCATACTTCTTGGGTCGCATTTAATACCACCTTTTGCACCACCATAAGGTAAATTTGCAACGGCACATTTAAAACTCATCCAGGCAGCTAAAGCCATTACCTCATCCGAGTTAACATCCATAGCATATCTAATACCGCCTTTACTTGGCCCTAAGTGGGTTGAATGAATAGTTCTGTAACCTTCAAAAACTCTAATCTTACCATCATCCATTGTAATTGGTAAGCTTACCTTTACTTCTTTACTTGGGCTTCTTAAAACCTGAGCTACTTCTTCACTTAGGTTCATAATTTTTGCCGCCACATCAAGGCGTGCTAAAACTGCTTCAAACATACTTTGATGACCTGCATCAGCTTTTACTGTAGATGTTGACATATATTGTGTTTTTGTGTTTGTTTAGTAGAATGTAAAAGTAACAATTTTATTCATTTTGCAAATAAAAGGCTTAACGCTTTTTAGCGAAATTAAACGGGTTTTGTCGAAATAAAAGGCTAATTTTCGATTCTATAACGTGACTGAGTTTTTAAAAATATTTTCTGTAGTTATTTCCTGTATTTTATTTTTCGCAAAAGTAGGCGTGCCCAGCGCTATTATTCTCTTTAAATTTAATTTTCTTCAGGTTTTTATTGTTGCTGTAACCTCCGGAATATTTGGTACCATTGTGTTTACCTATTTTAGTGCAGCTTTAATTAAATGGTACAGTAATTTCAGAATTAAGAGGGAGGGCGGCAATAGAAAAAAAATTTTTACCACTACAAACCGCCGCATTATAAACATTAAAAACAAATTTGGCTTAGCGGGTCTTGCCGCCATAATGCCTGTTTTTCCGGGAATTGCCGTAGGTTCGTTTTTAGCAGAACGCTTTTTTAGCAACAAGCAAAAAATTATTCTTTATTTTAGTATATCCATTACTATTTGGACGGTTGGACTTTACTTTTTGTTTTATTTCTTTAAGAAGAGTGTTTTTTAATGATTAATACAAATAAACTTAAACATGTTTTTTTTGATTTAGATGATACACTTTGGGATTTTGAAAAAAATTCTGAAAATGTACTAAACCGTTTATTTAATCAACATCAATTAAGTAATTTATTAAGTAGCGATTTTAAAACTTTTTTTATTGCTTATAAAAAGAAGAATGCCGAATTGTGGCAGCAATACAACAATAAAAAAATTACAAAAGAAGAATTAAGAAAACGCCGTTTTCATGAAACCTTTTTGCAGTTTGGTTACACTAATTTTGATTTAAGTTATTTTATTTCGGAATCATATATAAAGGAATCGCCTTATGGTACCGAATTAAAAAAGGGAGCAATAGATTTATTAAAAAAATTACAAAACAATTTTGAATTACATATTATTACAAACGGATTTAAAGAAGTACAACACATTAAGTTGAAGCAATGCAATTTAGAATCGTTTTTTGAGAACATAATTATTAGCGAAGATATTGGATATAACAAACCCGACGTTAAAATATTTAGAGAAGCAGAAAAATTAAGTAATGCAAAAGCCAACGAATGCATAATGATTGGCGATAATTTTGAAACAGATATTAGAGGTGCAAAAAAGGCAGGATGGGAAAGTATTTGGTACAACCCTTATGAAAATAAAAGGTACCAGGCGCAACAGGTAAAATGTTTAACAGAATTAATAAATAATGAAACTTAGTATAAGAATTGATTGGAGTGAGCAAGATATTTTTAACCATGTAAATAATGTGGCATTTGCCAAATACATGCAAGCTTCGCGTGTTAACTTAATGGAAGCCTTAGGAATTATGGAAACCTATGCCCGCGAAAAAATTGGTTTTATGGTTGCTGCAAGTAATATTATTTATAAAAAACCATTGAATTACCCCGGAAAAATTGAAGTAGAAACAAAAGTTCATGAAATTAAAAACACCAGTTTTATTATTAAACACCAAATTTTTAATGAAGCAAATGAGCTTTGTGCAGAAGGAGAAGATGTGATTGTTTACTTTGATTTTAACAGGAATCAGAAGTTGATGTTAACTTCAAGTTTAACTGAGAAATTAGATTTTTATAAAATGTAAGTAGTTTAAATCTATGTGTTTATAATATTTATTTATAATTTAAATTTTTACAATTATTTCCCAGAATTCATTTTAGTTAATAAAAAAATGTTTTCATAAGCTTCGTCTCGGCTCGTAACCTCAAGGTTATGAATACTTAGAAAAAGGATTGGAGAACAAAAAACCCCTCCGAAATAAATCGAAAGGGTTTTTCTGCTATAGAATAAGGAAGAAACACATTTAGTTAACTGAAGCAGAACTCCTTCGTCGTTCGCTACAGTCCATGAAGCGAAAAACCCCTCCGAAATAAATCGAAAGGGTTTTTCTGCTATAGAATAAGGAAGAAACACATTTGGTTTACTGAAGCAGAACTCCTTCGTCGTTCGCTACAGTCCATGAAGCGAAAAACCCCTCCGAAATAAATCGAAAGGGTTTTTCTGCTATAGAATAAGGAAGAAACACATTTGGTTTACTGAAGCAGAACTCCT
>JALHRL010000006.1:70064-153920 GCA_022841465.1 Bacteroidia bacterium
AACTCCTTCGTCGTTCGCTACAGTCCATGAAGCGAAAAACCCCTCCGAAATAAATCGAAAGGGTTTTTCTGCTATAGAATAAGGAAGAAACACATTTGGTTTACTGAAGCAGAACTCCTCCGTCGTTCGCTACAGTCCATGAAGCGAAAAACCCCTCCGAAACTAATCGAAAGGGTTTTTCTGCTAGAGAATAAGGAAGAAACACATTTAGTTAACTGAAGCAGAACTCCTCCGTCGTTCGCTACAGTCCATGAAGCGAAAAACCCCTCCGAAATAAATCGAAAGGGTTTTTCTGCTTCATGGTAGCGGAGACGGGAGTTGAACCCGTGACCTCAGGGTTATGAATCCTGCGCTCTAACCAACTGAGCTACCCCGCCAAATTGTTAAAATGGATGTTTCGGTGCTTTTATTTACCGGAATATCGTCGGGTGTTGGTTTACCGCGATTACGCCTCCATTTTAGGGCTGCAAATATATAAATTATCTATCCAATTATCCTAAATATCAAGGCTTTTTTACAGAATATTTTGTTCTTATCAAAATTTTTGATACATTTCTGAAAATTTCCTTGCTATGTCGAAGAAAAAGAAAGTTTCGTCTGCTAAAGGCACAACTAAAAAAGTAAAGAAGGTTGCTAAACCTGCTAAAAAAGCAAGTTTAAAAAACAAGAAGCAAAAGCCTGTAAAAAAGGCAGTTGCTAAAAAACCTATTTCCATAAAATCTAAAAAAGCTGCAAAGCCTTTAAAAAAGGCTGTGAAGAAAGCGCCAACAAAAAAAATCATGAAGAAAGCAGCAAAACCAATTGCCAAGAAAAAAGAGATTAAAAAACCAATAAAAAAACAACCGATAAAAGCTGTTAAGGTAAAAGCAATTAAGGTTGAGGCAATAAAATCTAAACCTGTTGCCAAGGCAATAGTAAAAAAAGAAATTGAGAAAAAAGTTTTACCAGTTTTACCTAAAAAGGAAGTTGAAAAAATTGATAAGAAAGCTTTAAGTAAGGTAAACGACGAGGAAAAAAAGAACGAAGTACTTGCTATAATGAACACCATACCAAAAGTAGCAATACAAGAATTACCTGCTTCAAAAATTGCTTCAATTGCCAGTTCAATTACAAACCCTATTAAAAATCAAGGTGCCTATTCTGTTAAATCAGAAAAAGAGCCGAATGGTAAATTTGAAATGGAGTTTGGATTTCGTTCATCTCCTGAAATGTTGTACGAATTCTTTTCTACATCAAGCGGCTTATCTGAATGGTTTTGCGATGATGTAAACATTAGAAATGGTATTTATACTTTTATTTGGGACGGACAAATGCAACAAGCGCGTTTACTTAAAACCATAGATAATCAATTAGCGCGTTACCAATGGGTAGATAAAACCGATGGAAGTTATTTTGAATTCAGAATTCAACGCGATGATTTAACCAATGATATTTCTTTAATTGTTACTGATTTTGCTGAATCAAAGGCTGATCAGGAATCTGCTAAGTTGTTATGGCAAAGTCAAGTTGAGAAATTGATGCACGTTATTGGTTCAATTTTCTAAGAAATTTATATAAGCTTAATTAAAGAGCATTACAGATAAATTCTGAAATGCTCTTTTTGTTTGTTCTCTTTTCTAAAAAAAACAATACCAAAATAAAAACAATCGATACTTATGGATACTTCAGAATGGTTTTGAATTTCCAGCCAGGCTTTTTCCATTTCATCGCTCCAGTAAATATCATCAAAAACAATTATAGACGATTCTGTTTTGTGTTTTAATGCCAAATTAAAATAAGAAATAGTGGCGTTATAAGTATGATTGCCATCTATATACAACAACGAAAAGGTTTGTATTTTTTCTAATAATTCAGGTAGTTTATTATTAAAGTTACCTAACACCGGAAAAACATTAATTGCTTTGTGTTTGCTAAAGAATGCTGAAGAATAATTATAAAGTGCTTCACTTCCTTCAATGGTGTATACTTTGGTATCTTTTCCGGATTTACTTAAATACAAAGTGTTTAAACCTATAGATGTGCCAAGTTCAATTATAGTATTGCAATTTAAGTAGTTAATTAATTTAAAAAGCGTTTCAGACTGGGTTTTACTGCTAATACCTCTTCTGGCAATATCTCTAATTTTCCTTTTATTAGAAGGAAATGTTTTAGAGCCTGCACCTAAATCATCAATTATTATTTCTGTATTATCGTGCTCTAAGTCAATTCTAATTTTTAATAATTCTTCAAAATCATAAAATGCATTTTTATTAGAAAAAACATTTTCAACCAAATTATATACAAAAGGGGAGTGTATACCATGTCCGTTTTTTTTGGAAGTAAAATAATGTTTTATGTATTTTATAATTTTCTTAATCATTAGTAGTACAAAAACAAAGCTGAATTTTTTCGGGAACAGAAGATTTGTAATCCGGTAAAGAAGTTTCTTTCATTAAAATAAAGTTCATGTTTTTCATTAAATTTTCAGGATGTTCTTTGTTCCATTTTTCTAAATAGTACTTACAATAAAGAGGTCTTAAAAAAGTATATTCGTTTCGTTGTATGTTTTCAGCAAGTTTGCGCCATCTGTCTGTTTTATAATGTTTCACTAAATGTTCGGGTTTATCAATAACAATAATACCTTGGTTGTAATATAAATCCCAGTGTTTTCCTTCTTCCGTAAAGCCTTCGTGTACATACCAACTCTCCTCTTTTAATATATGTGGCGAAAACATACCCCAATATTGATTTAAACGCAAGGTGTTTATTACCAATTTTACTTCATTGTTTAATTCGTAAGGAAACCACTGCATGTAACTTAGGTTTAAAATTAAACACAAGGATATAACAATTCCAATACCAAATCTTTTAACCACATTAAATTTATATTTTATTTTTACTACTGCTTTGTTTTCGTTTTTTAAGTTTAATATTTTTAATTTATTAAAGTATTTACCCGGAATTAAACCTATTGCGGTAGCCATGCTTATTAAAAAAAACAAACCAACATACATGGTTAATCCAATTCCAATATGTAAAATAACTAAAAGTAAAAAAGCAATAAATCTTGAAATTCCTTTTTTATCCGGAAATAAAATAGCAACCGGAATTATTATTTCAATAATATAAACCAAATGGGTTAGTGCTTTCATTAAAGAAGGATGTTGGTAAAGCCAATCGCCAACCGGTAATCTAATTTGCTCTAAACTTAATGCATAATAAATGGCAGTTCCTTCGTTATGCCACTCGCTGCTATTCTTAAAAAATACGGTAAATAAGTACACCGAAGAAATTAGCAGCAAATAACCCATGCTTGCTAATGAACTTACTTGTTTTTTAGTAGCGTATTTTTTTGAATCGAAAGAAAGCGCATTTCCCCATGGTAGAAAAATGCCCCAGAATAAAGTGAGTCTTAATAAATCATCTCCTGATTGAAGAATAAATAAATTTCTGTTGTGTAATGAAATAGTAAAAACCCAAACTAAAATGGTAGCTAATCTGGTTTTGTATCCTACCAATAAACTAATTGCAAATAAAAAATGTAAGGCAAACAAGGCCCACGTAAAACCTTCATTTCCACTAAGAGCATGAAAGCTCCAATACCCGGGTTGCCAACCAAAGTTTTTTATTAGGTGCGTTGGCCAAATTCCAGAATCGGTAAAAAACGCTTGCAAATCACCGGCTCTTATAACTAAATCACTTATTATAATTAGCGCTAATGCAATTCGCATTAAAGCCAACGACCGAATGTCTAATTTATAACAACACGCTATTTTTACAAGTAATTTTTTGACTTTATACACTGTATAAAAATAAAAAAAGCATGTTGATTAAACATGCTTTTGAATGAATTAATAGAGAAAATTAGTTACAACCAACAACTCCACTTACTGTAACTACAGGAAAGTTGAAATTTGACTGAACACATTGAACTCCGTTAAGATTTGCATTAATTGAATTTGTACTGTTAGTTACTGCAACCACACCTGTTTTACCATACCAAACAATTCCGCTGGGTTGGTTAGGAGCATTTAAAACAGTAACAGCCACATTAGTAGGGCCTGAAATATTACTTACATTATAATTTCCTGTAGTTGGTATTTGACTAAACTGCAAGGTAACTTTTGTAGAACCATTTACACCTTCTAAAGTAATACTACCTGTAGAAGTACAAGATGGGTTTAACCAACCACCACCACCGGCAATTAAACTTGAGTTTTCGGATGCAGGATTAGTAATAGGAACGCTTCCTGTATGCGTAGCGTTTCCAGCATTAGGATTTCCTCCTGTACCTGTACACTCTGTTTTATAACTTGGTTTTATTGAATTTGCGTCACCACAAGTGTTTGTATCCTTCTTTTTACAAGCGTAAAAAACTAAGCCTACAACAATTAACGATGAGAATACGATTGATTTGTAATTTTTCATGATATACGGTCTTAATACAAATTTAAAGAAATTAGGTGTATGAAACAAATATACACAATAGAAATGAGTGAACAGGCCTTATGAACTAATAAAAAGCCTTGTTTTCAACTGCCAATTGTTTAAGCAGCACACAGGCTCGGTACCTGTCTTCTTCGTATTTTGCATACAATTCTTTTAGGTTGCTATAAACGTTGGCAAGCCCACATTCATCAGCCCATTTTAGCAAACCTTTTGGGTAATTTACCCCCTTTGTCATGGCTAAATCAATATCCTCTTTGGAAGCTATCCCCAAGTAAAGTGTATCTGCTGCTTCGTTAATAAGCATGCATAAAACACGATTTAATATGTATTTCCCCAATTTTTCATCTTTTTTAGGTTCGGGTAATACTTCACCATTTTGGTAATTATAAAAGCCCCGCCCCGATTTCTTCCCTAAAAAACCGGCTTCTAATAATCGTTTTTGCGATAGTGAGGGCTTAAATCGTGGGTCGTAATAAAATTGAGTCCAAACCGTTTCCGTAACCACATAATTAACATCGTGGCCTATTAAATCCATTAGTTCAAAGGGACCCATTTTAAAACCACCAAATTCTTTCATAGCCCAATCTATGGTTGCATAATCGGCTATTTGTTCATCGGCTATTCGCAATGCTTCGCTGTAAAAGGGACGAGCAACACGGTTTACAATAAAACCGGGAGTATCTTTTGCAATTACCGTAACTTTTCCCCAGCTATCTATTAATTTTTTTGCTTCGTTAATTATTTTTGAATCGCTTCCTACGCCGGGTATAATTTCAACCAGGGGCATTAATGTTGCCGGGTTAAAAAAATGGATTCCAATTACGCGATCCGGTTTTGTACAAGCTGATGCAATAGAGGTAATGGAAAGAGAGGAGGTGTTAGAAGCAAGAATACAATTGTCTGAAACAATTTTTTCTACTTCGCTAAAAACTTGTTTTTTAATTTCCAGTTTTTCTACAATTGCTTCTATAATTAAATTACACTCTTTAAAATTGTTTAGGAAATTAGAATAAGTTGTTATGGCAATAATTTCATTTTTTTTTGTTTCAGAAATTTTTCCTTTCTCAACCAATTTGGTTAACGAAGCATTTAGGTTTTCCTTCGATTTTTTTAAAGCATCTGCATTTGTGTCGTAAATGATAACCTTGTTTCCGGAGGTGGCAGCTACCTGAGCAATTCCGCTGCCCATAGCTCCACTGCCTATTATTCCAATAACACTTTCAGTACCTAACATAGTTTTATTTATTCAGAACAAGTTTTGAGTTTTTAATTAAACTTTTTTGGTGATATACCTTTAAAAAGTAAACACCGTTTTGTAATGACGATAAATTAATTTCTTTGTAATAAATAGAAACCAAATCTTTTTCACTTGTGTGCTGTTCGGTTAATACTATTTTTCCATTAATATCTAAAACCTGAATGGTTAATGATTGATTTAAAAATTCTAATGGAACATTCATTCTTACCACTGAACTAGCAGGATTTGGGAAAAAATGAATGGAAGCTTGGTAAGAATTTTCGTTGATACCGGTTGTAACATTCCCGGTATGAGTAGATACTCCACTTCCGGTTGAACCTGTGCCACCCTCGGTTGAAGGAACATCAGGGTTTTTCCACAAATGAGTTCTTAACATAAATAATCCATTTTGTCTGTCTAGCGCAAAAATATTTTTGCTGGGTAACCAAGGATAAGCACCCCACTGGCCGGCATAATGGCTAGTATAAATTCCGGTATTGGCTCCGTTTTGAGGGTAGGTATCAAAATAACCTGCTAAAAATGGAGCAGAAGGATTTTTAATATTAAAAAGCTGTATACCATCGTTGTAACTACTTGCAAAACATAATGAATCGTTTGCCATAAATGGATTGTGAGGTGTAGTTAGAGAAGTTTGATTAATGGTAGATAAAACCTGCATATTGCTTAAGTTTTGTACATCAATAATTTTTATGGGTAAGCTAGCCGGAACCTCATCCATCATTACCAATGTTTTTTTATTGGGAGTTATAGCACTTGCATGATTATAACCCGAAGATGGATAGGATGTTAAAGAACCTACTTGTGTAAAGGAATAAGAAGGTGGAGTTAAAGTAAAAGTGTATAAGCCTTGATAAGCCGCAGAAACAAAAACGGTATCGTTATTGGCGTACGTATCATGCACCTGAGTGATAAAAGGAGCATCTTGATTTAATTTTCTAATTAAAGTTGGAGCTGTGGGCGTTGCTAAACTATAAATATCTAAAGAAGAGTAGGAATTGTTGCTGTAAGTAACACTTGAACAATACAATTTATTTCCATCTATCCATATTGCATGCGTTCTTCTGAATAATGCTTGACTATCGTATACTTTATGTACACTATCGGGCAAATATTGCATATCAAAAATTTGAAAACTGTTAGCACCACCATCATCACTTACCACATAACAATAATTTTGATACGATTTTATTTCGCGCCAAATTGTAGTGGTAATTTTACCCGGTTCAAAATCACATATTACCTGTAAATAAGGATTTGTAACATCAACAAAGTAAGTTCCGGATGCAGAACCTGCAATGGCGTACTCTCTGTTTTTACTTGCTTGATACCAACCCCAACATCCTGAGTATTTGGCACCGTGTGAATTGGTAGTTGTTTGGGGGTTAATAACACTACAAAGTGTGAAATTTGAAGCTGCGTATTGCGCTTCCATTGTGGCAAAGCTAATTAAGCAAAGCACTACAAGTAATTTTTTTATCATTTTATTTTTTTTATTTTTTTTCAGTGATGCCGATACTATTTATTTATTACAAATTTTGTTTTTTTAATGATTGTTTTGTTGTGATATACTTGAACCAAATAAACGCCGTTTTTCATTTCAGATACATCTATTTCTTTAAAATAACCCGCTACTAAATCTTTTTCGTTTTGATGATTTTCTGTAAGCACATTTTTTCCGGTTAAATCTAGAATTTGAATTGTTAAAGGTTGATTTAAAAAATCAACAGGTACGTTCATTCTTATTTTATTACTTGCAGGGTTTGGGAAAAAATGAATGGAATTATTGTATGCATTTTCTTGAATTCCTGTGGTTATAACATTACCGGTATGTGTAGAAACTCCGCTTCCGCTGGTACTTATACCACCTTCTGTTGAAGGAACATCGGGGTTTTTCCACAAATGTGTTTTCAACATAAATATTCCGTTGTTTTGATCGAGTGCAAAAATATTTTTACTTGGGAACCATGGATAAGCACCCCACTGACCGTTATAATTACCAGAGTAAGTTCCGGTATTTGCGCCCGCTTGCGGATAAGTATCAAAATAACCTGTTAAAAAAGGAGCCGAAGGATTTTTAATATTGAAGACTTGAATACCATCAGAGTAAGCACTTACAAAACATAAGGTATCATTTGCCATAAAAGGGTTATGAGGAGTAGTTAGCGAATGTTGGTTTATTGTGGAAAGCACCTGAATGTTACTAAAGTTTTGAACGTCTGCAATTTTTATGGGCAAACTGGCAGGTACTTCATCCATAAACACCAAGGTTTTTCTGTTTGGTGTTATTGCACTGCTGTGGTTATATCCTGAAAATGGATAGGTTGTTAATGAGCCTAACTGTTGGAAGGTGTTTGTTGGCGAGGTTAACAAAAACACATATAAGCCTTGGTAACCTGCAGAAACAAAAACAGTATCGTTAATTATAAACGAGTCGTGTACTCCTGTTAAAAAATTAGCGTCTTGTTTTAATCGTCTGATTAAGGTTGGAGCAGTGGGGGTAGCTAAGCTATAAACATTCATAATATCCGTAGCACCGGTACTGTATGTTACGCCTGAAACGTAAAGCTTGTTTTGATCAATCCACGTTGCATGTCCTCTTCTGAATAAAGCCTGACTATCGTATACCTTATGTACGCTATCCGGTAGGTATTGCATATCAAAAATTTGAAAGCTGTTTGGTCCGCTATCATCGCTTACGACATAACAGTAATTTTGATAAGTTTTAATTTCCCTCCAAACGTGGTCGGTTTGTTTTCCTGCTTCAAAATCGCATACCACTGGCAAATAGGGGTTAGTAACGTCAACAAAAAATGTCCCTTTAGATGAACCGGCAATGGCATACTCTCTGTTTTTACTTTGCTGATACCAGCCCCAACAACCGGAATATTTTCCGCCGTATGCGTTTAACGAAGTTTCAGGACTTATTACACTACACAAAGTAAAATTGGATGCAGCATATGTTTGAGCTTGTATTTTTGCAAAACAAAAAAGGCTAATTGCAAGTAAAAGTTTTTTCATGGGAGCCTAGTTTTTTATTATTTTTTTGGTAATTTTTTTATTGTTATTGCTTACAGTAACAAAGTAAGCGCCTTTACTTAAGTTGCTTATATTCAATAAACAAGCGTTAAAGTAATTTAATTTTTCGGTTAAAACAACTTCGCCTAAAACATTTGTAATATTAATTTCTGTTTTGCCTTTTAAATTGCAAATAAGTCTAATTTTTTCGGTGGCAGGGTTTGGAAAAATATCTAAAAATATATTATCAGCAATACCTTCTTGCAGGCCAATAGGCTGGGCATATGTTGCACTTGGATCTAAAATAAAAACTCCGTTTTGCATATCGCAGGCAATAATAATTCCACTTGGTAAGAAAGGATAAGCGCCCCAATTTCCTCTGTAAGGACTACCCGGATATCCATTTTCAAAACCACCTTGGTTGTGTGTATCAAAGTAACCCGAAACGATTGGATTTGTTTTATCTGCGATATCATAAATTATTAACCCGTCTTGATAACTGCTTACTATTGCCCAACGTGTTCCAATAACGTAAGGATTGTGTGGTGTTGTGCCAGCATAAATATTTGCAGTAGCTGTTTGCACAATATTTGACATGTTTTGTAAATCAATAATTCGTAAAGGTAATGCGGTAGGTACTTCATCTGCAAAAACTAAATATTTGCTGTCTGTTGTTATGTAACTACTGTGATTGTAAGCAGGGCCGGAATTATAGTTTTCAAAAGAGCCAATTTGTTCAAAAGTAGTATCAGGCTTAAAATGGTAAACAAACAAGCCTTGATTTCCGCAAGAAGCGTAAACAGTATCGTTTTTTGCAAACATATCGTGTACTACACTTATGTTTGAATAATCTGTTTTAAGTGAACGTAAAAAAACCGGAACAGATGGAGTTGCCAAGCTATATACTGTCATATTATCGTAATCGCCTCCTAATTTGGTTTGAGATCCAATATACATTCGGTCTTTATCAATCCAAATGGTATGTCCACGATCGAAATAACTGGTATTATCATCTAAAACAACATGCACACTATCTGGTAAATACTGCATATCAACAATCTGAAAACGATTAGGGCTGCTATCGTCGCTTACAATATAGCAGTAATGGTCGTAGGTTTTCATTTCTCGCCATGTACAACCAATTCTTCCGGGCACGGTATCACAAACAACAGGAGCGTTTGGATTGGTTACATCTACAAAAAAAGTATTGGCGCTAGTGCCTATTATGGCGTATTCTTTGTTTTTATTTGCTTGATACCAACCCCAGCAACCGGAATATTTTCTGCCATCTGTTCCAATGCCTACGGTTGTTTGCGGGTCTATATGGCTAAGTAATGAAATATTAAGAGAGTTGTATGTTTGAGCGTTTAAGAAAAAATGGCTCAAAAAAAGTACAAAAAAAAGTTTCCTAAACATTAGGTATTGGTTTTAACAAATTTAATAAAAAAAAACCGCAATTAAAATAGGGCGGTTAAACCAAAATGTATTTTTCCGTTTCGGGCATCAATACCCTGTTTAAATTGGCTACCCAAGGCGTAATTAATAGATAAAATACCGGCTTTGGTGTCTAAATTCATTCCGGCTCCAAAGCTAAAAGGGGTGTCTTTTATATAGGAACCAAAACTATTGTTTTCGTAAAAAGCTCCTTCTGTAAAGGCAATTAAGCTTGAGTTTTGAGAAAAAATAAACCTGTATTCTATTGTTGGGATAGCATAAAAGGAAGTGAAAATACTTTCTTCATCAAAACCCCTTAATGTTTTTAAACCACCTATGCGCAACAGCTCGTTTTTAAAAACAGGAGCATTACCAAAAATAGAGGCACTTTGTAAACCTAAACGCAATACGCTGTTTCCTTTTAATTGAATGTAACCATTAATTGTTGCATCATAAACATATTGTGCAGAAGATAATGCAATATTTGTGTAAGCGTTTTCGTTAATACGAGGGTTTTTTCTAATTTTTTTTGTTCCGGCCGATGCGTTTATTTGAATGGAGATTCCTTTATGTGGATTAAAACGGTAATCTAACTTTTCATAAAACACTCCAAACCCGTTTAGGTTGCTTGAAACATCGGCATAACTGGGAAGCACGGTGGCGTTTTCTAATCCTGAGGTAGAAATTAGATTAGATTGACGTTGTTTAATATGAACTTTAATGTAGTTAAGGCCAGAAAAATAATAGTGCAAACCAAAATCGTTATTTATATCAATAAATGTGGTATCGCGTTTATAAATTTTTAATGAATAATCGCTGCCAAAAGAAGTGCCAAACATATAAGGATAAATAAATTTGCCTTTAAAATCTTGTGTTTGTTGTTGCAATCTTCTCCACTCAACGTCAAAAGTTTCTGCATTGTGCAAAATCCCATTCACTACTTTAATTTTTATATCTCCGGTAATAACTGTTTTGCCTGTAATGTTATCGGGTTGCACACCCACAATACCATCAAATTGCGAAGCGTTTTTTTTATTTAAAAACAATACTACTTTGTTTGTTTTTTCTGTTAGCCTTACTTGTTGTGCTTGAGTTTGAACCAAAAACGGAAGTTGTAATATTTTGTTTCCAATTGTTTTTATATTGGCTTCATTATAAGGTTTTCCGGGAATAACAGAAATATAACGATTAATAAACGAACTGTTTATTTTTGCATTTCCAATAATTACAACAGAATCTATTTTAAAGAAATTATTTTTTTTAATATTAAGCGACGCTTTAATTTCATTATTGTTTATTTCAAGGCTATCTAAGCTAACCGAAGCGAAAGGGTGACCATTATTTTCGTAATAAACAATTATTTTTTCTTTTAACTGAAGAAATTGTTTACCATTAAAAGGTTTGTTTTGGAAAGATTTGTTTGAATAACCTAATTTTGATGCAAGTAAAGGATTTAAATTTCCGGGTTTTAAATAAAGCCATTTAAATACATCACCTGTAACAATGGTACTTTTTAACTCATTAGCAGAAAAAAGGGTATCTGCTTTTGCTAATAAATATCCTTTTTGTTGTAATTCGTTCATTACATTGTTTAACTCATTTATAGCTCCCGATTTATTTTTATGAAGTTGAGCGTATTTAATATCTTTAAATACCGCATCACCATCATTTACTATTTTAAATGAAAATTGCTGCCCATTTATTTTAATAAATGAAACTAAAAAGCCAACTAATAAATATTTAAAAAAGATGTTCAAAATAAGGCTTTGATTTAACGGGAAATCAGTAATATTTATTACATTTAATTTCTAAATTTATGAAAAACCTTTTATTAAAAGTCGCCTTATTTATAGCAATTAGTGCAAAAGCGCAATTACCTATAAGTTTAACAAACGCTCATTTTCCGGGAATGAATGATACTTTGCGATACAGCAATGTTTCACCCACCGTTAGTATAAATTATACAACTACCGGCACAAACTTTAATTGGAATTTTTCTAACTTAAGTCCAATTAGCCAAGGTGTTAGAGAATATAAATTAGCGTTGCAAACGCCTTATTTTTTATTTTTTATAGGATTTAATGAATACGGAGAAAAAATAGCGGATACTCTAGGGGCAGGACCGTTAACAATTACGAATTATTACAATTTTTACAGAAAGCAAACTTCACCCATTAACGCATATGTTGTTGATGGCGCCGGCATGACTTTTAGCAGTGTACCTGTACCTTCTTATTACAGCGATAAAGACGAATTATATGTTTTTCCCTTAACCTATCCTAGTTACGATAGTACCACTTTTAAATTTTCTACACCAACTACTACATTACTTCCTATTGTTTATTCTAAAACAGGATATAGGGTTACCAAAGCAGAAGGTTGGGGAACAATAACCACCCCATTTGGTACAGAGCCTTGCTTAAAAATTGTAACAACGCAGTATTCTCAGGATAGTATTAAAAACACCATCATTCCTTTTCCTGTGGGTTTTACCAATAATCAAAGAAGTTATCAGTGGTTAACAACAACATCTAAAATACCTTATTTAGAGGTTAATGGAAATTTGGTTGGAAGTAATTTCACCATAACGCAAATTAGATATAGAGATAATTATCAAGTATTAAATTCGGTTGTTGAAAGTTCCGAGTTAGAAAATGCTCTAAATTTTTATCCAAACCCGGTTAAAAACGAATTACAAATTGAAAACAGTAAAAATTGGAAAAAAATTGAAATATATAACCTAAACGGGCAATTGCTTATTTCTCAAAATCTGGAAAAAAGCAGTAAAAACAGCGTTTACGTTGAAAAACTGCCTATTGGCTTGTACAATGCCAAAATTTTTAAAGGAAATGAACAATTTATTTTTAAATTTATTAAGCAGTAATTTTTCTTAATTTAATTTAAAGCACTATTTTCGTAAAAAACTATTACTATGGGAAATCATCACGATCATCACAACGATCATTCAACTGAAAAGAAACCGGTATCATTTACTGTACCTTTAATTTTTGCAAGTGTTATTGTTCTTGTAATTGTATTACTTGTTAATCTTGGCGATTCTAGAAATGAATGCTGCGAAGGCGATAATGCCCAAGCATGTGTAAAAGATGCTCACGGAAAATGCGAGAGTAAAGGTGAAGAAAAAGCGCATGGTGATGCTCATCATGAAGAAGCTAAAGAATCAAATCATGGAGAAACAGCATTAGACTCTACTGTAACGCACGCTCCTGAGGCAGAAGGACATAGCCATTAATTTTTAATTTTTGTATGAAACAATTAATATGAAGTTTCATATTCGTTATAAAAAAGCACCTATTAAGGGTGCTTTATTTTTTTTAAAGAAAACGGTTGTGTTTACATGTTTTACTACTTTATTATTTTCTGCGTGTAAAGAAGAACCAAAAAAAATTGAAATTGAAGTAAAGCCGGTTAAAAAAATAGAAGATCTTAATAAAGCTACATTAGATTCATATAAAGATATTTTGTCTCAAAATAAAAACGATTCTTTGTTGGTTTTAGAAACAGATACACTCATTTCTTTTCCATTTTTTAGCGCATTAAAATCTTCTAATTCCATTTTGTTTTTTGAGAATTGTAAACTAAATCCATTAGGAGATACGGTATTGTTTTATATAAATAACGCAAGGTTATATGGGCTTTATCCAAACGATTATTTCTCTAACAAACTGAAAAAGATAATCCCTAAAATTTATGATACCATTAATGAAGATTATTATCCTGCATTAGCAGCAAAAGCGGAATTATTAATAACAGACGCTTTTTTGAAACTAGGTGCGCATATAAATAAAGGCAGGTTTAATCCGGATACCGCTTTAACGGAGTGGCACCCTGCAAAATTAGATACTAATTGGTTAAGCATATTAAGGTTTGGTTTAAATAATAAAAAAGTTAAAAATGCTTTAGATTCACTAGAGCCTAAGCATGAAGGCTACACGTTTTTAAAATACGCTTTTAGAAAATACTTGAAAGAAAATGAACAATTGAATTGGGATTCTGTTCCGGTATACAGTTTAAGCGATACTTCTAAAACGCTAAAGTTGTTGCTAAAAGAACGTTTGCTGATAACCGGAGATTATAATGATTCATTAAAAGTGAATGACAGTTTAAAATTAGCAAAAGCCTTAAAAAGTTTTCAAAAACGAATGAATTTAGATCCTGATGGTAAGCTGGGGAAATACACTAAACAGGCTTTGCAGTTGAGTAAAGAACAAACCATAAGGCAAATGGAAATGGCTTTAGAAAGATGGAGGTGGGAGCCTAAAAAATATCCGGAAAAATACGCTATTGTAAATATACCTTCAGCAAATATGAACGTTTATGAATGGTGGAAAAAGAAAAAAATAGACACTTTGGTTTTACGCAGTAATGTTGTTGTTGGTAAACCCGAAACACCAACACCACTTTTAGAAAGTAAAATTAATTACATCATCATTTACCCTTACTGGAATGTTCCTTTTACCATTGCCTGGAAAGAAATTTTACCAATGGTTCAAAGAGATACATCTTATTTAAGAAAAAAGAATTTTGAAGTTATTGGTGCACGTGGAGAAGTGGTGACAGATATAGGAAAATTAAACTGGAAAAAGTACAACAAAGAATATTTACCAATTAGATTCAGGCAGCGAATTGGAAATGAAAACAGTTTAGGTATTTGTAAATTTAATTTTAACAATAAGTATGGAGTTTATTTACACGACACCAATAGCAAACGTTACTTTAAAACTTTTTATCGTTATCAAAGTCATGGTTGTATACGCCTAGATAAGTATTATGAAATGGCTCGTTTTTTAATAAGAGACGATACACTAAACATACCTTACGACACCTTAAACACTTGGTTAGCGCGCCCGGAGCAACAAAAAATTAATTTAAAAAAGAGGCTGCCAATTTACATCAGGTATTATACTGTACAAACAGATAGTGTAATGAACATGAAGTTTTTTATTGATATTTACAGGAAGGATGAGGAATTGATGAAGAAAATCTACAAGTAAGATTTTATTTTTCCAGAATATTAATTTGATCGTAGTTTAGCATTATTTTGTAATCTTCGCCTGCTTCTTTAATTTCTTCGTCATCTTTTTCGTAATACCAATTAATAACACCGTTAATTGCAATTAATCGAATAAAAAATTTAGATAACATTTTAGAGGCAACTGTATTAAAATAATCTAATTTTAAACTAACCGTAAGTGGGGCAGGGTTGTTACTTGCTTTATACTCTTCTGTCCAGCGGTTTAACCTGTCAAAAAAATCCATAGGATTTTCAGCAACAATTTTACCATCTAAATCAAGGGTAGCATTTTTTAAATCAAACACTGCCTGAGGTGTGGTTTCTGTTTTGGTTATAACTATTTTTCCGCTGTTATCGATGAGAGCAAATTTAATGATTTTTGTTTAGCAGCAAACTTTCTTTTTATTTTTCTATAACTCTTTCCTTTAATTTAATTGCAGGTGTTCCTCCGTAAACACCATAAGCATCTAAATCTGTGCTGGCCACAGCATTTACCTGTAAAACAGCCTCTTTACCAATTATAACGCCCTGAGTAACAATAGATTTAGCGCCAATCCAAGCTCCATCATCAATGGCAATTGGTTTTACTATTAAATCGAAACTAGATTTTTTGTAATTGTGATTACCACTTAGTATTAGCGCTCCTTGCGATATGCAAACATTGTTTCCAATTCGTACTTTATCTAAATTATCTATCCAAACATTTTCACCAATCCAAACATGGTTTCCTATTTCTAAATTCCACGGATATTTAATAGAAACATGTGGCTTTAAAACCAAGCCTTTTCCTATTTTGGCTCCAAATAGTTTTAATAAAGCAATTTTAAACCCCATAAACGGCATTGCAGATTTTAAAATATGTGCATTAATAAAATACCACAAGCCTCTTTTCACAAAGCTGCCTCCTGGATTATACCAATCGTTATTATATGAAGATAAATCTGTTTTACTCACTTTTATTAAATAATTGAATGTATTTTTCTTTAAGTAAAGGTAAGTCAATTTTTTTACTAATGTATTTTATTGCGTTATCAGAAAGAGTTTTATGCTCTAATTCATTTAATTTTGCGCAATTTATAATACTTTCAATAAATATTTTTTCGTTTTTTACATCTAAAGAAAAACCGGCTTTGTGTTTTTCCAAATCCTTCCATGGCGTTTGATTGCTTATAATAGCTGGACAACCACTCAGTAAACTTTCTACAATTGAATGGCCGTAATTTTCGTTTAAGGTTGGTAAAAATAAAAAATGATGTTTAAAAATATTCTCCTGAATTTCTTCAAAAGACAATTCTCCTTTATAGTGCACTTTTATGTTTTTTGGTAATATTTCAATAATGGCAGCGCAATGTTTCCAATAATTTGCATCTTCAATGTTGCCGTAAATAGTATAATTAATTTGGTACTCTTTCGGAATTTTACTTAAAACATTTAATGCAAAGTGCAGATTTTTAACCTTGGCAATGCGCGATAAAAAGAAAAGACTTAATTCATTTACATTTTTTACTTTATTATTATTTGCTGCAACTGTATTGTTTATGTTTTCAGCCACAATTACTTCACAACCGGGATAATACTTTTGTATATCACTTTTTTCCTCTTCATTGGTAGCATGAAACAAAATATCAGAGTAAAATTTACGGGCTTTTGATAAAGCAATGTACATTTTCTTTTTGTAAGGTTTTATACTTAAGGCGCCAGAGCCCAACATTCCTCTTGGTGCCAAAATTACCGAGCTTTTAATTTCTTTTTTCTTTTTTAATCGTACAACAAATATAGAGAACCAGTAACTCCAAAAACTGTTTAAGTAAACAACATTTGCATTTACTTGAATTAATAATTCTTCTAAAGTTTTTTTATTCAAATTGCTTTTACTTACATAAAAGTAATTTACTCCTTCTTTAGTTATCCATTCATTAGCTTTTACAGATGGGTAGGGTGTGTCTGAACCTAGATCGCAATTGGTGCTAATTAAATAAATATCAAATTCGGATTTTAAAATACTTATTAATGAATAAATAGAGCGAACCGGTCCGCCCGCCTTTGTTCCGGGTAAATACCATTCACTTAATATGCAAATTCGTTTTTTACTCAATTACAATTTATTTTATTGGTTTCTAACCAGTGGTTTAAAACAATTAAATGCCATACCCTCGACCAAGTAATTAATGAATCGTTATTTAAAAATCTTTTCCACAAATCTGTTGCTGCACCTGGAGTAAGTATTTTCTTGTTTTCTAAGCCACTTATATTTTTATTGCAAAAATCTTTTAATTCGTTTTTAAGCCAGTGTTGCCAAGGTAAAGTAAAACCCATTTTTGGTCGGTTAATAATATCTTTAGGGATTAAATTACCAATACTATCGGTTAAAAGTTTTTTAGGAGAAACAGGCATTTTAAATTCATCATTAACGCCTAAAACAAATTCAATTAATTTGTAATCTAAAAATGGTTCACGAACTTCTAAGGCAACAGCCATACTCATTTGGTCGGTATCACGCAACAATACATTTAACAAATAGGATTTTATTTCCATGCAAGTAATTGCACTTAATGTTTTGTTGGAATTAAATTTAATATCATTTATTAATTCTTTAATTTGATTTGAAGCCTTACCTGAATTAATAATTTTTTTTAATTCTTTTTTTGTAAACACGCTTCTGCTTAAAGGGTATATTTCTTTTAAATCAAATTTATCTTGACTTAAAACTTCTGCAATTTTATAATTTCCAATTGTTTTTTTCGTTTGTTTTAAAACAAAGCCCCCTGATTTTAAAATAAAACCTGGAGTTGCTTTTAGTAACCATTTATTTTGCAAACTGTGTAATCTTTTAAAATTAGCATAGCCTGCAAATAATTCATCGCCACCAATTCCGCTTAAGGCAACCGTTATTCCGGCGTTTTTAGTTGCTTTGGAAACTATGTAAGTATTTGGGCCATCACCACTCGGATGATCCATAGCATTTAATGCAGGTTCTAACTCATTTAAAAAATGCTCAGGACTAAGTTTTATTTCGTGATGATTGGTGTTAAACTTTTCGGCAATTTTTTTTGCATAAACCGATTCTGAAAATTCACTTTCATCAAATGAAACATTAAAGGTGTTTATTTTTTCAGACGACACTTTTGCCATTAAGCCAACAACAATACTAGAATCTATTCCACCTGATAAAAAGGCACCTAAAGGCACATCGGAAACCAGGCGCCGCTGTATGGATTGACTTAATAAATCAGACACCTTGTTACAGGTTTCTTGATATGATAATGGATTGTTTTTATTTATAAATGTATTTGTATTCCAATATTCTGCTCCTACTAGTTTCCCGCTTTTTAATTCTAAAAAATTGCCGGGTAATAATAGCTTTATTCCTTTAATAATTGTGTTAGGAGCGTGTACTGTTTGGTATTGAACATATTCGGCGACAACATCTTTATTTAAACTAAATTCTTTTACTCCGGCATTTAATATTGCGCGCACTTCACTAGAAAAAATAAATAAACCTTCGCTGTAGTGATAATAGAAGGGTTTAACACCAACTCTATCTCGTGCCATAAAACATTTGTCTGCTTCTATATCATAAATACAAAATGCAAACATTCCGTTTAAATAGTTTAAGCATTCTGTTCCCCAACGAATGTATGCGGCCAACAGAACTTCTGTATCACTTCCTGTTTGAAAGAAATAAGGTTTTTGATTACTGCCTTGTGCTGCCCTTTGCAATTCTAGTTTTAGTTCCTTGTAATTATAAATTTCTCCATTAAAAACCACCACTAGTTTTTTATCGGCACTATAAAAAGGTTGATTTCCTGCTTCGCTTAAATCAATAATAGAAAGGCGGGCATGACCAAGTGTAACGTTTTTTTCTTGAATTAAATTTTGATTATCAGGTCCGCGATGAGCTAATTGCGCATTCATTTTTTTTACAGCATCAGCGCTTTGTTTACTTGATAAAGTGGTTGAAATAATGCCGTTAATTCCGCACATTTTTAAAGTTCAATTGAATTTAAAAAGTCTTTATTATTCATCATTAATTTTATCCCCTCTTCAATACTAATTAGTTTTTTATTTAGTATTTGTTTCATTTTTGCATTATCAGGCTGTCTGCGCGACATATCGCCTTCTTTTAATGGAGGCAGGTGAACAATTTTTGAACTTGAACCGGTAAGATTTATTACCAATTCGGCAAGTTCTTTTATAGTAGTTAGTTCATCGTTACCTAAATTTATAACATCATTTACAACTAAATTATCTTCAAACACTTTGTTAATTACGTTTATATTATCATCAACGTACGTAAAGGTTCTGGTTTGAGAGCCATCTCCATACAAGGTAATATCTTTGTTTTTTAAAGCAGAAGCTAAAAAGCGCGCTACCACAAAATCGGTGCTTTGTCCGGGTCCGTAAGTATTAAAAAACCTAAAAATAGTGTAGGGGAGTTGAAATTCTTGAAAGTAACTTCTAAAATAGCACTCGCCTAAGTTTTTTACAACAGCATAAGGCACACGTGAGTTAAGTGGTGTGCGGTATTCGTTTTGCGGTAATTCTACCGGTTCACCGTAAACTTCGGAGGAAGACGAATAATAAACGTGTTTTACAGAGGAGCTTTTAGAAAGATTTAAAATATTTTTAATTCCATCAATATCCTCTAATACACTAATTGGGTTTTCTTGTGTGCGTTGCACGCCAACCACAGCGGCAAAATGAAAAACGTAATCAAAATTAAAGGAATAAAATACTTGTGAAATTTCGTTTAGGTTATTTACATCTGCTTTAACAAACTTGAAATTATCTGTACCTGCAGCGGGTAATTTACTTTGCGAGCCTGTGCTTAAATCATCAACCACCACCACAAAATTTGATTTGTTTTCAAGAAGCTTTTTTACTAAAGCCCCACCTATATTTCCGGCGCCTCCGGTGATTAATATTTTTGTAGTACTAAGCATTCACAAGTTTTAAAATACTTTGTCGCCAAATTTCAGGGGTAATTTGATTGGAAAGTTTTTTGCTGTTTTCTCCCATTTTAATTAATTCGGAACCGGTTAAAGATACAATTTTTTTTAACGTATTTTTTAGTTGTAAATAGTTGTTTGCATCCATTAAAAAACCGTTTTCTAGATTTTTTAGAAAGATTTCGGTGGCGCCCACTTCTTTTGTAGAAACTAGAGGGAATCCTGCACAAGCAAATTCTTGAATTACAACACCCCAAGGTTCAAATTTACTGGGCAACACAAATACGCCGGTATTTTCTATTATCGATAAAAAATTTTCAGGCTGCACAAATCCTAAATGTTTAATTTTTGGATGATTAATTGAAGCTAAAGGACCCTTTCCTACACACCACAATTCCCACTCGTTGGGGTTTTCGTTTTGCATTTCAATAAAAGCTTTCCATAATTCAGAAATTCCTTTTTCTTCTACATATCTCCCAACAAATAAAAATCGTTTTGGAATTTCTTGCTTTTTACTTTTTACTTTCTCATAATAATCATTATAAAGCTCGTTCTGGCAGCAATAAACATTCTTTGAAATAAATTTATCGGAAAAACCAAGCTTTTTGGCAAACAATACTTGTTTTTCACCGGGTACAAATGCTGCTTTTATATAGGGTTTAAGTTTTATTCGGAAATATACAGCGCCCATTTTTTGTTTTAGCGAACCGTTGTATTGATTATCAAAACCAATAATTACATTTTTTAGTTTTAATTGCTGAATAAGTTTCAGATATGGCTTAAAAATCCAGCCAGACAGGTAAACAAAATCGGGTTTAAATGCAATAATTTTATTTTTTATTTCCTCCTCACTAAAATTTTCTCTTTCAAGTAAAGTAATATTTTTGTGCACTTGCTTAAATTCAAATGGCGCAATTTGATTTATTTGTTTGGAAAAAACTAGAATTTCGCAATTTTCTGCTTCTGCAAAATAATTAAGGCAATTTACAAAATAAGTGGCGAGCTCTTCGTATAGTACTAAAAATTTCATGCTGCTTCTTAAACAATATTTACTTCACGCTCTAATTGAACTCCAAATTTCTCATTTACTTTTTGCAAAACATAGGTTGATAATTCAAAAACACTGTTGCCGCTTGCGTTATTCTTGTTAACTAAAACCAAAGCTTGTTTGGTGTGTACAGCTGCACCGTTGTGTTCGTGCCCTTTTAATCCGCTTTGTTCAATTAACCACCCTGCTGCTAATTTGTAATTTCCATTTTCTAAGGGGTAGGCCACTAAATTATCAAATTGTTTTTTTAGTGCTGTGTATTTGTCGGCAGAAACCTCCGGATTTTTAAAAAAACTGCCTGCGTTGCCCATCTCTGCCGGGTTAGGTAATTTGCTTTGGCGAATTGCAATAACCGCATTAGAAACTTCTTTAATTCCGGCATTAGTAATACCCATATTTTTAAGCTCATCATTAATGGCTCCGTAATTTGTGTTTAGTTTAGGTGTTTTGTTTAATTTAAAAGTAACCGAGGTAATAAGATATTTGCCTTTGTATTTATTTTTAAACACACTTTCTCTGTAACCGAATTCGCATTCTTCTGTATTAAACGCTTTCAATTCGCCCATTACCATATCTATTGCCTCTAATGAATAAAACACATCTTTTATTTCAACCCCGTAGGCGCCAATGTTTTGCATTGGGCTGGCACCAACGCAACCGGGTATTAGCGAAAGGTTTTCTAAACCACAATAATTCTTTTTTATGCAATACATTACAAACTCATGCCAAATTTCGCCGGCACCTGCTTTCACTAATACATCATCTTTTGTTTCTTGTATAATATTTATTCCTTTTATAGAATTTTTTATAACCAAGCCATCAAAATTTTTGGTAAATAAAATATTACTTCCGCCACCCAATATTAATTTTTGGGAATTTTTATAAACTTCCGTTTTTATTAATTCTTTAAAATCATCCTGCGAATTAATTTCTACAAAAAAGGCACAATAAACTTCCAGTCCAAACGTATTATACTGTTTTAAGTTTTTATTATTTTCTATGCTTAGCATAACACCAAAATTATAAAATTAGCAAGGCTTTTATTTTCTATATTTACATCAATATCAACATTCGATTTGTTTACAACCCAAAATAAACTCGTTATAGTAAGTGTAATTAACGACCTGGTAAGCGATATTAGGGTTCAAAAAACCTGTAATTTTCTTACTGATAAAGGTTTTCAAGTGCTTTTAATAGGCAGAAGGTTACCGCAATCGTTACCCATTAATGATTGGAAATTTAAAACCAAAAGAATGAATCTTTTCTTTAGAAAGGGGGTGGCATTTTACCTGTTTTTTAATGTTCGATTGTTTTTTAATTTATTGTTTACTAAGGCCGATTTACTGTTTTCGAATGATTTAGATACGCTGCTTCCAAATTATTTGGTTTCTAAAATAAAACGCATTCCATTAATTTATGATAGTCACGAATTGTTTTGTGAAGTTCCTGAATTGCAACAAACACCTTTTAAAAAGAAAATTTGGTTAATATTAGAAAGAAAAATTGTACCCAACCTTAATTACGCCTTAACCGTAAGTAGTAGTATTGCAGAAGTGTTTAAGAATAAATACGGAACAGCGTTTTTAGTACTTAGAAATATTCCTCCTGCCCCGGATGAAAACATAAAATTAAAATCAAAAGCAGAATTGGGAATTAACGAAACTAAAAAGATGGTTTTATTGCAAGGAGCCGGTATCAATGTTCAGCGCGGCGCCGAGGAGTTGGTACAAGCAATGAGATTTATAGATGATGCTGTTTTGTATATTATTGGTTCTGGAGACGTATGGAGCACATTAGAAAAAATGATTACTGATAAAGAAATTACCGGGAAAGTAATTTTAATTAATAAATTACCCAAGAACGAATTAATTCATTATACAAAAAATGCAGATTTAGGAATTACAATTGATAAACCAAGCAATTTAAATTACCTATATAGTTTGCCTAATAAATTGTTTGATTACATACATTGTGAGGTTCCAATTTTAGCATCAAAATTAGTTGAAATTGAAAAAATTATAAAAGAGTATGAAATTGGAGATTTTATTGAAAGCCATGATCCAAAAGGGATTGCGGTCAAAATAACCGAAATGCTAAACTCTGAAAAACGAAATAGTTGGAAGAAAAATTTATTAACTGCAAAAAATGTTTTAACTTGGGAGAGAGAAAAAGAAACACTAGAAAAAATACTGAATACTGTTAAATATTGAATATGGAATTTTCGGCAAGACAAATAGCTACTCTGGTAAACGGACAAATAATTGGCAATGAAAACAGTGTAGTAAATAATTTATCAAAAATAGAAGAAGGTAAACCTAAAACGCTTTCGTTTTTAGCAAATAGCAAATATGTGCCTTATTTGTATGAGACAGATGCTACAATTGTTATTGTAGATAAAACATTAAAGCCAAGTAAACCGGTAAAAGACACCTGTACTTTAATTTTGGTTGATAATGCCCGTGAAAGCTTTGCTAAACTATTAGAAGTATACAACCAAATTAGAAATAACAAAGTAGGAGTTGAACAACCATCTTATATTTCTAATTCTGCTAAAGTTGGTAAAGGATGTTATATTGGCGCATTTACTTATTTAGGAGACAATGTTGTAATTGGTGATAATGTGAAAATTTATCAGAACGTTGTAATTGGCGATAATTCTGTAGTAGGCGATAGCAGCACCATTTTTGCCGGTGTAAAAGTTTATACCAGCTCTAAAATTGGAAAAGAATGTACCATACATGCAGGAGCTGTAATTGGAAGCGATGGTTTTGGATTTACACCTAATAGTGAAAACAATTACAGAAAAGTACCTCAAATTGGTAATGTAATTATAGAAGACAATGTTGAAATTGGTGCTAACACTGCAATTGACAGAGCTACACTTGGTTCAACAATTATTAGAAGGGGAGCTAAGTTGGATAATTTAATTCAGATAGCACACAATGTTGAGATTGGAGAAAATACGGTTATAGCAGGGCAAGTAGCTATTGCCGGATCTACTAAGGTTGGAAAGAATTGTATGATTGGCGGGCAAGCAGGCATTGCAGGTCATTTAAAAATAGCAGACGGTGTAAAAATTGCAGCACAAAGTGGGGTAGGGCAAAATATTGATACTGAAAATGAAATTGTGATGGGTTCACCTGCATTTCCTATAAGTGAATACCGTAGAAGTTATGTTATATTTAAAAGTTTACCCAAATTAAATTCCCAAATTGCCTCTTTAATTAAAAAGAATCAGGAATTATGAAAGTAGATATACTTGCTGTAGGAATACATCCTGACGATGTAGAACTTTCTTGCAGCGGCACATTGTTAAAGCACATTAAAGAAGGTAAATCGGTAGCCATACTAGATTTAACCAAGGGAGAACTTGGTACAAGAGGAGATGCAAAAACACGCGTAATAGAGGCGGAAAATGCAGCAAAAATTTTAGGAGTAAAAAGCAGAACTTATTTAGATTTAAAAGATGGTTTTTTTGAAAACAACGAATACAGTTTGCGTTTAATTATAGAGCAAATTAGAAAATTTAAACCCGAAATTGTTTTATGCAATGCTTTAAATGATAGGCATCCTGATCACGGAAAAGCAGCAAAGCTAACAGCAGACGCTTGCTTTTATTCAGGCTTAAGTAAAATTAAAACAGCTTTAGACGGAATAGAACAAGAATGTTGGCGACCAAAAGCTGTTTATCATTACATTCAAGATTATGCTTTACAACCCGATTTTGTAATTGATGTTACAGAATTTATAGAGAAAAAAACTGAAGCTATAATGGCATTTCGTTCTCAATTTTATTCTCCTGAATCAAACGAACCGGAAACACCAATTTCCGGCATAGAATTTATGGAAAGTGTAAAAGCTAAAATGCGCGTTCATGGAAGACCAGCAGGATTTGAATTTGCAGAAGGATTTAATTGCAGTAGAATTTTTGGCGTAAACAATTTGTTTAATTTACATTAAGCAAAATATTTTTTATTTATTCTGTATCCTTTTCCTTTTTGTGATTGAATAATGTGTTTGCCAAATATTTGGCGAATGTTGTAAATATGAACATCAATGGTTCTTTTCTTTGCTATTTCCTCATCGTTCCAAATTTCTTTTGCTAATTCTAATTTCGAAAAAAACTTTGTATCGTTTCTTTGTAATAACAAAAGCATTTTAAATTCTTTTTTTGGTAATTCTATTTTTACACCATTTTTTATTACCAAAAATTCTTCTTCATCTACAATTAATTCATTTGATTTTACTCTTGGAGCAGGTGTTGTTTTTAGTCTGCGTAATAATGATTTAATTAATAACTCCAGTAAAACAGGCGCATAATTACTGTTAATAAATGCATCAACACCGCTGTTATAAGCCAGTTCTTGTAAAAAATCATCCTGCTTGTTGGAATAAACAATAATGTAAGGTTTTTTATCTTCGTAAATGCTAATCGTTTCTCTGGTAATGCCAATTCCATCTAAAGGATTTACATCTAAATTTACAATTAAAATATCTGCTTTATTATTCTTTATAAACTCAAAAAATTCGGCTTCACTTTTTACAACTACTAAATTTGAAAATGCTTTTTTAAGATGATCAATGGTTTTATAAACCAATGATAATTGAGTATCGTAGTATACAATTGTGTTATTTGGAATAGTAGCCAATTACTGAGTTTAATTGGCGAATTTCCGTTAAGGAATTTAACTTAACACTAACCTAATGTTAATTAAATATTATTGTTTCAACTATTTTTTAAAGTACGATTTAACCTTAATAGCACTATGGTTTAATAAGGTTAAGAGGTGAATTGTTTTTTTAGCAAACTTGGCCGGTTTTTTTGCGTGTTTAGATTCAGGGTTTAAATCAAAATCTTTGTATTTACCGTACCATTTTATGGTTTGTTTAATGGTTTTTTTATCGGCAATTTTTTTAAGTTCAGGATTGGAAGCTACAAAATTTAAGATGCTTTCTGCTTGTTTAATGGGGTAAGCGGGTTTGCGAATTAGCTTTCTTTTAAAAATGGTTTGATGTGTGTTTAATACAAGTCGGTCTACAATTTTTTTCCCATGAACAATAGATTCGCTAAAGTTATTTTGTTCTATAAGGTTTTTAACCTTGTCAATGGAATTTAATGTGTGTTTATCTGTCATAGTACCAAAATAAAAAACGTCCGCTAAGATAGCGGACGTTTTTAAAGTATGCGAGTTAATTTTAGTGATTAACAACTAACTTAACAGTTTCTTTACTTAAACCATTGTTAATTGTTACAAAGTAAATACCTGATTGTAGATTTTGAGTATTTATTTCAAAATTATTGTATCCAAAATTAACAGATTGGTTTACCGCCGGAGTTAAAACAACCTTTCCGGTAACATCCATTACTAAAATATTTACGTTTAATGACTCGTTAGAGCTAGAATTAATAAACAAGGTAGAAGCATTGTTTGTTGGATTAGGATATAAAGTTACAGTAGTAAATTGTTCTTTTGTAAAATTAGCCAAGTTAACAAAACCACCAGTAAATACAGGGGCTGTAAAAGTAGCACCTGCAGAAGCAGTTGAAGAAGCTGATAAACGTAAATCTGGTTTTACATTTAAAGCAGGAAAAGCATTTACCCAAGCAATTTGTGCTTTAGTAGTTGTTGTGTCATTTGCTCTTGTTGGAATTAACCATGGAGCGTAAAATGCATTACTTGCTGTAACAATATATGTTGCAGGGTTAAAATCAACTAAAATGTTTCTTTCAAAACGCGCAGTATCACCTGTGAAATTATCTTCAGTTGCTGCACCTTCAATTGATAAACCTTTTTCCCATCCTGTAATTAAAGAATTGTAGCAAGAGGTTGCAGAATTACGACGGATACGGAATGCTTTTTCAAATTTTTCTCCAACAGGCAAAACAACAGTACCGTTTCCTTTTGGACCAATCATTGTTACGTTTGAGAATTTTGCGTTGGTTAATGGTTGAGCAACTGAACCTGTAGCATCGTTATCTGTTTCAAAGCAATTTGAATCACCAGGAGCATCCGATAAATCTTTATCACGAATAGAAACTGCAAATTGAATACGACCGCGGAAACCAAAATCAGTATCAAAATCATCATCTAAACAACGAAAAGAAATCAAATATTTTGCATCAACAGTACCACCAAACCACTCAAATGAATCATCTCCATTAAATGAAACTTGTACGTGATGAATTGTGGTAGCTTTACCAACAGAACCCATGGTTAAACCGTTAATTTCTTTGTTTGGTTGTAATGCTATACCTGAAAATTCAATACGGCAATAAGTAAATACACCAGAATCATCATTATCGTCATTTCCACCGTGTTCAGAATCAAGTGTAGCAACTAAACCTTCAATATTAGCAATACCGCCCGGTTGGTTATTAATAGCTTTTCCTAAAATTACTACTCCTCCCCAATCACCCTCAGCACGGTTACCTACAGGTTCATTTGAAGTAAACACAATTGGGTTTGCGGCAGTACCTGCAGCGTTAATTTTTGCACCACGAGTTATAATTAAAGCTCCTTCATTAGTTTTATCACCACGTATAATTGTTCCCGGTTGAATGGTTAAAACTGCATTGTTTTTAACAAAAACTTTAGCATTTAATAAAACTACACCACTCCATGTTGTGTTTGTTGTAATATCAGAAGAAACGGTTGTTGTAGTAGCAGGATAAACTGTATTTTCAGGATCCCAATTTGCCCAACCATCTGTCCAGTCTGTTGCCGGTGTATTGTCAGTTACAGGAAAAGCTCCTTTGTATGAAGTAGCTGTCCAAAAAGCTTGTGCACTTAACATTGAACTGGCAACAAGTGCAATTGCCGATAAATAAATTTTTTTCATTTTTTCTTGTTTAAGATTTATAATGACACAAAGTTAGAGCAACACTTCTCATTAAGTATTAAGTTAAGTTTATATGAATTTTATACTTGCATTAACTTAAGGTTAACAAAAAAGGCTTCGATTAACGAAGCCTTAATGTTAAGATGTTATTGGATTTAAAACTTGTAGTTTAAGCTAAAGGAAATTCTACGACCAAAATTATTCTCTTGCCATCTGTTGTCTACATCCTTGTTATATTTATCACTTTCGTTTACCGCGTAAATATTTTGGTAAAAAAGTAAATCTTGTGCAAGAATATCACTAATGTTTAATTTCATTTCCAGTTTATTTTTGAAAATAGATTTTGTAATTTGAAAATCAATTACGTGTCTGTGATTTTCCCAAACATCCGGCTCTTGCGTATTGCCAACAATAAATATTCTTCTTCCTATTACATTGTAAGATAAACTTGTGCTCCAATTTTTTGTTGGATGAATGAATTGAACACCCGCATTAACAATGTATGGCGATTGACCTTGCAGTGGTCTGAACTCCTTGTTAGCACCTACAATCTTACGCATGTCAACCAAGGATTTAATTAAGGAAAGGTTGGTGAATACGGTTGTATTGTTAAGGAAGACGTTACTGTCATTTTTATGAAACATGTTTAACTTAAATCGGTATTCTAATTCACCACCGTAGTTTTTTACAAAATCAACATTTTTATAAGATAATTCAGGTGCTCCGGAAGTGCCGGGCCTGTTAATTAATTCTATTGCATTAAAAAATTCTTTATAAAAACCTGTAACACTAAGTAATTGCCCCGCTCCGGGATAAAATTCAAATCTTAGGTCATAATTATGAATAAGAGCTCTTTTTAAATCAGGACTTCCTGAAAGAACATTATCGTTAACGAAGTTATAAAATGCAAAAGGTGCTAACTCTCTAAATTCAGGTCTTGATACCGTTTGGTAGTAGGAAGCTCTGATGTTTATTTTATCAGAAAGAGAGTAAATAATATTTGCAGAAGGTAATATATCAATTACAGTTGTATCAAGCTCAATTATTTCATCAATTTTTTCGCTGTATTGTATACTTTGATAATACGATTCTAATCTAGCTCCACCAACAAATCTTAGTTTTTCAAAAATTCTAGTGTCAGTCATTAAAAATCCTGCATATAATACTGAATTAGCTTTGTAAGAATCTCTAATTTTACTTGCTTCATCTAGTTTAAAACCGCCTTTACCATTATCCATTGCTCCTAAATGCTTTGGATCAAAAATAGAGTCTTCGGGTAAAGTAAGTAAATTACTATCAAATGGTTGAGAAGAAGAAATGCGGTATCTTGAAAAACCAAGGTTTCTAACATCAAACACCCTGTTTCTAATTTGATACATACCGCCAATTTTTATTTCATTTTTTACTTTTTCAAAATCAAGTTGTTTTGAAATGGAGACTTTGAAACTTTTTATATTTTCTTTAGTATTGGCCCAAAACATGTTTCCGGCAGCAGTAGGTATTGTTCCATTATTTTGAACTACGGCAGCATAAACAGAATTTGTATCTTCTTCAACTAAAGCTTGTTTTTGGTAAACAATTCTTCTTAAGTTAGGTATTTGTCTGGCAACATCACTATATCCGCCCACCCAATTAACTTTTAATTTAGGTTTTGGTATAAAGTGAGTACCTTCTAACTGACCGGAGTATAAACGATTTTGAGTAAACCATCTGTTAGAAGATTTTTCAAATTGATGAGGATCGTTGTCTAATTCTCTTACCCCTTTTCTAATACTTAATCTGTCTTCTGAATTAATACTAAAAATATTTTTGAAACTAATTTGGTTATTACTACCTAGCTTGTATGCAAAATTTAATAAAGAACTATTTAATACGGTTTTATTATATACAGTATCAACAAGCTCATATCTTTTAATTACACCAGTTCCTGACTCTTCAAATTCACGTCTAATATTTTGTGTTCTGGTAAAGTTATTTATATATGTGTAGGCGAAAACAATTCCAAAATCATTTTTAAATAGTTTAAAATTTTGACCAATTGAATATTGAAGATTCACAGGTAATCCTGCGTTTTTATCTGCATCAATTTTCCAAGACGGTGTAATTTGTTTAGCAAGTAAAGCCTTTTCTGCATTTAAAGTAGGGTAATCTTTTGTAGACGGTATAGCATCCGGTAAAGCTCTAGAGCCATCATCAAAACCTAGCCAATCGAATTTACCACCTTTGTAAGTTTTAAAGTTTTTAAAAGTAGTAAGAGTATGATAAGTGCTGCCAATTGAAATAGATTGAAAGTTTTTTTCAGGAATGTTTTTTGTATTTATATTAATTATACCACCTGCAAAATCAGCCGGCATTTCTGGTGTTGCTGTTTTAACAATTACCAAATTATCTAAAATGTTAGCCGGAAAAATATCAAAGGCAAATGCTTTTCTATCGCTTTCAGAACTTGGTAAAGGTGCACCGTTAATGTATGCTGCATTATACCTATCATTCATTCCGCGAATTATAGCAAATTTATTTTCTTGAATACTTGCACCGCTAATGCGTTTTAATACGTCGCTGGTGCTTCTATCCGGGGTGCGTTTAATTGTTTCTGCGCTTATTCCATCGCTTACACTGGCATTATTTTTTTGTTGTAAAACTAAAGCGGTGTTATTTTCTTTATTTAAAGTTACCACAACTTCCACTTCTTGTAAATCTTGTGAGGTAGCTGCATCCATGGTAACACTTAAATCGGTAACATCACCTGCTTTAACTTCTACATCTGTAATTTTTTTGGTGTTATAAGAAATGTAACTTATTACAACGTTTACTTTTCCCGGAGGTACATTGTTTATTATAAATTTCCCATCAAAATCTGCCATGGCTCCATTTCCGGTTCCTTCTACAAGCGCCATTGCGCCCGGTAAAGTTTCGCTAGTTTTTGAGTCAATAATGGTCCCTGAAATTTTACCGTTTTGTGCGTAAATGTTAAGTGCAAACAAGATGTTTAGTAAAATAAAAAGTTTACGGTTCATTTTAATAATTTTGCTGCAAAGTAACCGCACATAAATTACAGGTACTTAAATTATATGTTACCAAAACATTAATTAAAATTACATACCTTTAGTATTAATTTAATGATTTATTAACTTAAACGGTTTTAATAATTAGGTAACTTAGCGACGATTTTGATACTATGAGTGAAACAAATTACAAAATATTGCTTGTTGACGACGAACCGGATATTGTTGAGTTTTTAAGTTACAATTTAAAAAAAGAAGGGTACACCGTTTTTTTTGCCAATAATGGAAAAGATGCCATTGAAATTGCAAAAAAAGAACATCCGCATTTAATTATTTTAGATGTGATGATGCCTGATATGGATGGTATTGAAACCTGCAGAGAAATTAGAGATGTAAAAGATTTGAAAGAGGTATTAATTGCCTTTTTAACTGCCAGAAGTGAAGATTATACGCAAATTGCAGGCTTTGAAGTTGGTGCCGATGATTACATTACAAAACCTATTAAGCCCCGCGTTTTTATAAGCAGGGTTAAAGCTTTATTACGCAGGTTGCATAGTAACCAAGCCGTAGAAACAAGTGTTGCCTTTGGCGATATAAGAATTGACAAAGAAAAACACATGATTTTTAAGGGTAATCAAGAAATAAATTTACCTAAAAAAGAATTTAAGTTATTTTCACTATTAAGCAGTAAACCGGGTAAAGTTTTTACACGCGAATATATTTTAGAACAAGTTTGGGGAGATGAAGTTGTGGTTGGTGATAGAACAATTGATGTTCATATCAGAAAACTTCGTGAAAAAATTGGTGAAGATTATTTTAAAACCGTTAAAGGGGTAGGGTATAAGTTCGATTTTTAATCGTCTCTTCTTTCTAAACTTTCGTAAACACATTTGTGTAAAGCGTCTCTTAACTTTTGTAAATGAGATGGTTTAATTCCTGCTAAGTTTAATTTTTCTTTATCGCCATCGTTGTAAGTAATTTCAAAAGATAATTTATTTATTTCACTTACTCTTTTAATATCGTTAAAATACCAAACTTTATTACTGAACATACTTTTATTTAATTCCAATCTGTTTTTAAACAAACTGGCATAGGGATTTAAAATGTAAAGCAATGTTTGAAAAGTTGAAATGAGTGCAGGTGGTACCAAAATTAAAGCCCATCCATGTACTTCAAACTCTTGATACTTGAATAAGTAAAAGGTAAAAAACACCAATAAACCGGATACAATTACAGAAATAAGGATTACAAGTGGATGGCGTTCGTAATTACTTTCAGGAACTTCTATTTCATTGTTTTTTTTCACAAAGCGAAGTTAGGAATTAATAGGTAGACCTATAGTCGTAATTGGGCTATTTTTGCTATTTTTAATTTGTTTGATAACTTTTTTAATGCTAAATATGTAACCTGTTTGTAAATCAGGCGTTTAATAATATAGCGAGATAATTTAAATAATAATGAAGGAACTTAATAAAATACGCATTGTTGCTCTTTTACTCTTAGGAAGCTTTTTTGGAAAGGCCCAAACTGTTAATGTAGATGACCCTATTGCAGCTTTGTTAGATAGTTTAGTAAGCCAAAAGGTTTTTGAAAAGGCATTTACTAAACCTGTTGTGCATAAAAATAAATTTAATTATGCCGCAGATAGCGTTCCGTGGTTTGATGATTATACTTACCAATCTCGTATTGCGAAATTAGATGTTAACTCTCCTTTTGATTTGGTATATAACGAACACGTTAAAGGTTTTATAAAATTATACGCCGTTAGAAAACGCGAGAGCGTGAGCAGAATGATGGGGGTTGCACAATTGTATTACCCCATGTTTGAGGAAGTTTTTGATCGTTACAACATTCCTTTAGAATTAAAACATTTGGCAGTAATTGAAAGTGCTTTAATTCCTTATGCAAAATCAAGAGCAGGTGCCATGGGCTTGTGGCAATTCATGTATCCTACCGGAAAAATGTTTGGCTTAAATGTGTCTTCTTATATTGATGAACGTTGTGACCCTTACAAAGCAACAGTAGCAGCAGCAGAATATTTAAAGAGTTTATACGGAATGTTTAACGATTGGCAAATGGTTTTGGCGGCCTACAATGCCGGCCCGGGTACAATTAGTAAGGCCATTAGAAGAAGTGGCGGCAAAAAAACATATTGGGAAATTAGACCCTATTTACCTACAGAAACCCAAGGATATGTTCCGGCTTTTATTGCGGCAAATTATGTAATGAATTACGCGGCAGAACATAATATTTACCCGGCTGTGCCAAGAAAAACTTATTTTGAAGTAGATACGGTTATTATAAAAGAACAAATGACTTTTGATCAATTATCGCAAGCGCTGGAAATTGAAATGGATGAAATACAATATTTTAATCCGCAATACAGAAAAAACGTAATTCCTTCGGGTGGTAACGCCATGTGTTTACCTAAATCTAAAATTGGAGTATTTTTAACCAATGAGCAAGATATTTATGCTGCCATTAAAGCACAACAATCAACAATTGGAAATGTACCTCCGAGTTATTCTGAAGTTAAAAAAACGCATACCGTTAAATCCGGTGAAAAATTAAGCACCATAGCAAAAAAATACGGTGTAACTGTTACTGATTTAAAATCGTGGAATTATATTGGTAAAAAAGGGATTCGTCCGGGTAAAAAACTTACAATTTATGTAGCCGAAAAAAATAACGAAGTGGCAAAAATTGCCATCAATTCAGAAAAATCAAAGGATACAGTTGTTACAGAAGGTTCCAATAAACAATTGGCCACAAACACGTATAAAAAATCAACTACCAATAAATCCGATTTTTATACTCACAAAGTTAAAAGTGGAGAAACTTTGTCAAGTATTGCTAAAAAATACCATACCGATGTAGAAACTATTAAAAAGTTAAATAAAATGTCGGGTTCTAATTTAAGTGTTGGGCAGATTTTAAAAGTAAATAAATAATTTCTTCTTATTTTATGATAATAGCTGCTATTGTAGCAACTGACTTAAATAATGCCATTGGTAAAAACAACCAATTGCTATGGCATTTGCCGGCTGATTTAAAATTTTTTAAAACCACTACTATGGGCTGTCCAATTATTATGGGCAGAAAAACCTACGAATCTATTGGAAGATTATTGCCCGGAAGAAAAAATATAATTATCACCAGAAATAAAGATTTAAAGATAGAAGGAGCAGTAATTTGTTCTGATTTAAATTCGGCCATTGAAGCTTGTAATGATTCTGAAAAAGTATTTATTATTGGAGGCGCTCAAATTTACAGAGAAAGTATAGAGGTTATTGATGAATTATACAGAACCTTGGTAAAATCAAGTTTTGATGCGGATGTTTTTTTTCCGGAAATAGAAACTACTCAGTTTAAAAAAGTGTGGGAAGAGTGCCATGAAAAAGATGAAAAAAACCCGTATGATTATTGTTACGAGAAATACATTAAAAATTAAATTTCTTTAAGTATTAAGTAATCTGCGTTTCCTGTTTCTTTTGCAGTTAAATTTTTAAGTGTCTCAATAAATTCTTCACCCCATTTAGAATAATACATGCTAACATTTTCATAACGCTCTTGCGGTATTCCTTCCGGAAATAACTTAGCTTTAATTCCTTTAATTTGCGCTATCTCGGTATCTGATTTTTGTTTTAACGCTTTGTTTATTTTTTGCTCAATGGCCGAAACAGAGTTAATTGCTTTCTGGTTTTCGGCTTTAATAGCGCCTTCTAAACTTTTATCAATAGTACTTGCTTTGGTTAGTAATTTGTTAAAGAGGTTTTCCAGTTCGTTTTTTTCTTCGTTTAATTCAATACTTATTCCTTTATTCTTTAAGAATTCATTTATTAGGTTTTGTTCAGTTTCAAATAAATTTTCATCGGTAAAACCTAATTTATTTATTTTGTTTTGTGTTCCTTTATCAATTAAAGCAATAAATTTTCGAGGAACCAAAATGGGTAATGTTGTTTGGAAAGCATCAAATAATGCTTTGTATTGCAGCCAATACGTTAATTCGCCGGGGCCGCCTACATAAGCAATGTTTGGCAATATGTGTTGTTGATAAAGTGGTCGTAATACCACATTCGGACTAATTTTTTCGGGTTCGGTTTCAATTAAATGATGGAGTTGTGCTTCGGTAAAATGAATGGAAGTATTTACTACCGAAAAGCCATTTTCATTCTTTTCAATTCGGCTTCTTATTCCTTTATCAATATAAAAACAATTAATTTCTCGTGGATTAACCTGAATCGGGTAATTGTTTCTTTCATAATAAGCTTTGATTTCATTTACTTTTTTAAAGGAGGTGTTTTCAAAAATATCTTTCTTAAATGAGCTAATAAATAATTTTTTTAATTCGTGTTCATTACCATCAATAATTATTATACCATACTTACCAAACAAAGCATTTACTAAAAAACGTGTAGCATCAGCCAGTGTATTGTGTTTTAAATAGGCTTCTTTAAACAGGTTTACTATTTTAATATTGTTTTCTTTTTCAGTACCTAAAATAATTTCTAGCTCAGAAATTACGGCTGCAACTTCATTTGTATTAAAATCGCCAACAGCACCGGTTTGATTGGTGTTCCAGGTTAGCTTCTTGCCAAAAACATAAGCATGATTCACCTCTTCAAAATCATTATCTTCACTTGCCATCCAGTATACGGGAACAAATTTTTTGTTGGTAAAGTTTTCACTTAACCATTCACACAAATTAATAGTTGAAATAATTTTATAAATGAAGTAAAGTGGGCCGGTAAATAAACATAGTTGGTGTCCTGTAGTTACCGTATAACAGTTGGTGTTTTTTAACTGTTGAATATTTAGTAAACTTTGCTCTGATGTATTTGCAGTTAACTTAGATTGTTTTTCTAGTGCACTTACTAAAACACCTCTATTTATATTTTTAAATAAATTTTCTTCTTGTAAAAATTGTTGAAATCCGTTTAAATCAGGAAAGTTGTTATAAAGAGAAACAGTTTCCTTTTTTTGAAGCAAGTAATCCATTATAAGTTTGTTAAACAAACCTGTCTTAGAAAGTGATAGTTTATCTACGTTAAACATTTTTATTCCTTAATTCCAAAGGCTAAATCTCCTGCATCGCCAAGGCCGGGAACAATGTATGATTGTGCAGTTAATTCTTCATCAATTGCACCACACCAAATAGTGGTGTTGGCTGCATTTAAATTTTTCTTTAAATAATCAACACCGTGTTGACTGGCAATAACGGAAACAAAATGTGTGTGTGTGGGTTTGCTTTTTGCTAATAAGGCTTGATAAGTTAAAACCAATGATGAGCCGGAAGCAAGCATTGGGTCGCATAGAATGAGTGTTTTACCTTCTAAATCCGGACTAGCCAAGTAATTCATGACAATTTCAAATGAATTATCTTTGTGATGTTTTCTATAAGCACCAATAAAAGCATTTTCTGCTTTATCAAAATAATTTAATATTCCCATGTGAAGGGGTAAACCGGCTCTTAAAATAGTACCAATTACGGGTTGCTGAGAAAGTTTTTTAGAATGCGCAATACCAAGTGGTGTTTGCACATCTGTATTAGTAAAAGCTAAAGTTTTACTGATTTCGTAAGCAAAAATTTCGCCCATTCGTTCTAAATTTTTTCTGAAACGCATTCCGTCTTTTTGAATATTAACGTCTCTTATTTCAGCAATAAACTCCTGAAAAATGGAGTTATTTTCAGATAAATTATGTATCATATTTATTTTTTTAGTTCAATATACATATTCACTTCTTTTTGGTAAGAAGATTTGTCGAGTATTTCAATGTAATGTTTGTAATCTTCAAAATCGGGTGAATAACAATTTAAAGTGTATTTACCTGGGCCTAATATTATAATAAATCTTCCTGATGCAGGATTAGGTATGTAATTTCCAATAATTTCATTACTGATATTGTTTTGTACTGTAATATATGTTTCGGGATATTTGATAAGTGATACTTTATCTTTTGCTAAAATGTTTCCAATTATTACAGTATAATCAATTTCAACTTCATTAAAAGTTACTCTATAAATATCATAATCGCCATTACCACCTCCACGCAGTGAAGCAACATAACCATATCTTCCATTTTTTGAAATTCTAAAGTTGAAATCATCAAATGAAGTGTTTACGGGATATCCAATGTTTTTTATTTTGTCAAACAAATTGGTTTCAGGGTTAATTTCAGCTTTAAAAATATCATATCCTCCCATACTGCTTAATCCTTTGCTGCTAAAATAAATGCTTTTGCCGTCAGGAGAAAGATTAGGAAAGTCTTCATCGTTATTCGTGTTTACATCTTTTCCTAAGTTTTGCGCTTCTCCCCATTTGCCATTTGGTAATTTTCGGCATAAATACAAATCGGTTCCGCCAAATCCTCCCTTGCGGTTGCTAGCAAAATAAATGATAGTTCCATCATTATTAATACAGGCAGAAATTACCTCTCCGTCTCCGTTTATTTGCGGTGGTAAGGCTTCCGGTTTAGAAAATTGTCCTTTTGCATTTTGTTGCGTAATGTAAATACTTCCTTGTCCTTTATTATTGGTTTTGTAAATAAGTAGAATATCTCCTTTTGAGTTCATTCCAATAACTTCATCACCGGAATTAATTTCTGATATAGGGGATTCAATTGGTTTTGCTTCTAAAAATTCTCCTTCTTGTACTTTTGAAATATAGATATTGTTTATGAATTGACCGTTTGGTAATTTTTCAGAATCTTTATTTAAAGAGCGCTTACTGTTAAACACAATAAATGATTCGTCCTCGGCAACAAATGGGTAAAAATCGGCAAACTGAGAGTTAATATTTTTTCCAAGATTATAAAACGTAACATTTAAAGGGAACTTAATTAACTCTTTGCCGTTAAGGCAATGTTGTATTTGTTGTTCAGTTTCTAAAATCTCTTTATCGTCTTTTTTTAATTTGCTTTTGTATTTCTCAAAACTAGAAATTGCCTCTTCAAATCTATTGGCATATTGGTATGCTCTTCCGAGTAAATAATAAGCTTTATTGTTTTCATTATTTATTCTTACAACATTTTCTAAATAAGGAATTGCTTTAGATTTATTAATGTTTGAGTTTAAATAACAAACAGCTAAATTGTAATTGTAATTTTCGTTTTTAGGCTCCTCTTTTACTAATTGCAAATAATCTTCTAAAGCTTCCTCGTAGTTTTCAGCTTTAAATTTTACTAGTGCAGCATTTTGAAGATTTTTTAATTCTTTTTGGGCCAAGCCAACCTTGGAAACAAATAAGCAAACAATAATTAATGAAAGTATTTTGTGCATGATTTTATTTAATTGAAAACGAAATTACAAAAACAATTCTAATATAAATAACCAGGTGATATCTTCTCAAAAACTCATAATTATCTGATTTAGTAACTGTTAAGATTAAAATGTGTTTTCGCTATTTAATATTAAGTTTTTTATTTTATTTCTGAAGTAAAAATAGAGACAAACAGTTTTTCGTATCTTTATCAAGTTATGGAAAAAAGAAATATTTCAGTAACCATTATTATACTTAGCTTAATTAATGCAGTTATAATTGCGTTGGTTATGTTTCTGCTGGCTTATTACAAAAATTATCCCATAAATATTGATTTTATTTTATTTAGTTTGTTTATAGCCTTTTTAGGTAGTTTTTTTGTTATTTATTTTTATTACTACGAGGTAGTAAATAAAAGAGTTGTTGATTTATCAGAAAAAATAAGAACTACATTTTTAAGTAAAGATATACCTCTTAAACAAAACTTATTGGAGGAAGCAGATGGCTTGGCTCAATTAGATGAACGAGTAAATCAACTAATTGATATAAGAGAAAAAGAAAGGATGCAGTTTGAAAATTTAGATAGTTACAGAAAAGAATATTTAGGAAACGTTTCACACGAATTAAAAACACCCATTTTTAATGTACAAGGGTATATTGATACATTAATTAATGGAGGAATAAATGATCCTGAAATTAACATGGATTATTTAAAACGAGCCGATAAAAGCATTGACAGAATAATAAATATTATTGATGATTTGGAAACAATTACCCAATTGGAAAGTGGTGAAATGCATTTAGAAATGGAGAAGTTTGACATAACCAATTTGTGTAAAGATATTTATAGTCAACTTGAATTAAATGCAGCAAAAACCAATATTTCTTTATTGTTAACTAAAAAATACGACAAACCAATTTATGTGATTGCTGATAAATTTAGAATAAGACAAGTGCTTGTGAATTTAATTACAAATAGTATTAAATACGGGAAAGAAAACGGAAAAACAACCATTAATATTAGTAATTACAATGATGATGTTATTATAGAGGTTTCTGATAATGGTATGGGAATAGAAGAAAAACATTTGCCCCGTTTGTTTGAACGATTTTATAGAATTGATAAAGGCAGAAGCAGAGAGCAGGGCGGAACCGGCTTGGGTTTAGCCATAGTAAAACATATTTTAGAGGCGCATAAAAAATCTATTCATGTTGAAAGTGTAGTTGGTAAAGGAACAAAATTTACTTTTTCTTTAAAAGCAACAACTTAATTACAGTATTAAGCTGTTTTGTAATAAGCCAATAATTGTTGGGTATGAGTTTTTTAAAACTACATTTTTAATATCCTCTCCTTTAAACCAAACAGCTTCTTCAATATTTTCTTCGGTTTGAGGAATTAACTTACCTTCATAATTAGTATGCATTAAATACCAATAGGTTTTTTTAAGTATGTATTCTCCTTTTAATAAATAAATATGGTAAGTGTTCTCTAGTTTTTTTACAATGGTTAAGCCACCAACACCGCATTCTTCTTCACACTCTCTAATTGCAGCTTTTTGGGGTGTTTCCTCACCATCTATTTTTCCTTTGGGTAAATCCCATTTCCCTAATCGTTTTATAAATAAGTAACTACTTTTGTTTTGAATTAAACCCCCGGCCGCTTCTATATATTTAAAATGTTTTTTTATTTCTTTGTATACTATTTCCGGATTTTTATCAATAATGGAAATGTTTTTATTAAGGGTTCCAGTTAAAAACTCCATTAAAGTTTTATTTAAATCGGAATTAATTTTATCTAAATCAATCAAAAAATCCTGATTTGTAATTACTTCATCTCTTTTTTCATAAATAACAATCTTTTTGTCATTATAATATATGGTTTTGTTCATAATTTCACCCTTTAATTAATACCTATTCAACTACATTTGTGTTATGACATCTTTTGACGAAGCATCTTATAAAGTTGCGGAATATTTATTACAAATAAAAGCGGTAAAGTTACAACCCGACGAACCTTTTACATGGGCCAGTGGCTGGAAATCTCCAATATATTGCGATAATCGGAAAACACTGTCTTATCCAAGCATCAGAACCTACATTCGACATCAGTTTGTTAACGCCATTAATAAGGAGTTCGCTAAGCCCGATGTTATAGCGGGTGTTGCCACTGGAGGTATTGCCCAAGGGGCTTTGGTGGCCCAGGAAATGGGTTTGCCTTTTGTTTATGTACGCAGCGAGGCAAAAAAACATGGCTTAACGAATATGATTGAGGGAGTTGTTGAAAAAGGACAAAGCGTAGTAGTAATTGAAGATTTAATAAGTACCGGAGGCAGCAGTTTAAAGGCTGTTGAAGCATTGCGTGAAAAAGGTTGCGTTGTTAAAGGAATGGCCGCCATTTTTACTTATGGTTTTGATTTGGCAGAAAACAATTTTAAGAAAGCTAAATGTAAATTGGCAACTTTAACCAACTATAATACCCTTATTAATGTTGCTTTAGATAAAGGTTATATCTCTGAAAAGGATATTGCCGGATTATCTGACTGGAGGGTTAGTCCGGATACCTGGAAGCAATCTGAAATAAAATCAAAATAAAATGAAAAAAGTAATTTTAATTTTTTTGGTGTTTGTGGCCGTAAATATAAGTGCACAAATGCATAATTCATCTATTGATACCAGAAACTACATTGAAGTTACCGGTTCAAGTGAAACGGAAATTGTGCCGGATGAAATTTACATAACCATCATTTTAAAAGAAAGATTTGAAGGAAAAGATAAAATTACAATTGAAAAGCAAGAAGCCTTATTAAAACAAGCATTAACTGATTTAGGAATTCCTTTAGCTGATTTAAGTTTAAGTGATGCAAATGCCGATTACCGAAAGGTAAAAATGAGTAAGAAAGATTTAATTGCTACTAAAAGCTATTTATTAAAAGTGTTAAACGTTGCTAGTTTAGATAAGATTTATAAGAAATTAGACGAACAGAATGCAGAAGATGCATTTGTATCTAAATTAAACCATACTAAGCTGCAAGAATTTGCAAAAGAAAACAGAATGAAGGCAATAAAAGCAGCAAAAGATAAAGTAGATTATTTGCTAAGCGCTGTTGGTCAGCAAGCCGGTAAACCCTTGGTTATTGATGAAGTAGAAAACACCATATACAATAAACCGGGTGGTGGAAACACTAATCCTTATTATTACCGTAATAACAGAATGAGTAATGCAATTCAAACGGTAACATCTTATGGTGATGACGGGTTTGTGGGCGACGGAAATAATGATATTTCTTTTACAAAAATTAAAATAAAAGCTTCTTATTTTGTGAAATACGAAATTCTTTCAAAGTAAAATGGCTCTTTTTTCAATTCCCAGTAATGAATTACAAACTGTAACAGAAAGCAAGAAACTGTTTGAGTTTTTAACCGATTTTAAAAATTTTGGTTCTATTTTACCGGAAGATAAGGTAGAAGGTTTTACATTTGATAACAACTCTTGTTCTTTTAGCATTAAGGGAATTACCCCAATGAAAATAGTTTTAAGCAACAAAATTCCGTATAAGGAAATTTATTTTACAAGTGATGGTTTAGGAAAATTTAATTTTAATTTAAGAGTAAATTTTGAGGAGAATTTAAACAATACAGCTACGAGTAAAGTTGTTTTAGGTGGAGAATTAAACCCCTTTATTTTAAAAATGGCAGAAAGCGCTTTAAAATCCTTAGTAGATTCTATGAATACAAAACTTTCTCAATTACAATTATAAGATGCAAATAAACGCCGCTATACAATTGTTACCTTTTGGTAATGATGCAGAAAAATATAAAATAATAGATAATGCCATTTCTTTAATTCAAAAAAGCGGGTTAAAGTATAAAGTTTGTCCTTTTGAAACAGTTGTTGAGGGTAAACCGGAAAATGTTTATCAATTAATTGAAGCAATAAGAGAAACAAGTTTAAAAAACTGCAGCGATGTTTTAATAAACATTAAAATACACTCGGCAAATAGAGATTTGTTTTTTGATGAAAAATTAGAGAAGTATTAAATTTTTACACCAATAATTAAAATATCATCTACTTGTTCTAATTCGCCCTTCCAGTTAACAATCGCTTCGTCTAAAATTTCCTTTTGCTCTTTAAAGGGCTTGTTGTAATTCTGAAGCAATAGATTTTCTAAAGTTTTATATCTGAATTTTTTCCCTCCGGTTTTACGGGCTTCTTTATCTTTACCGCCAAATTGATCGGGGTAACCATCTGATAAAGTATAAATACAATCACCGGTTTTTAAATCAATTTCATGCAAGGTAAAAGGTTTAGGATCCGGAAAAAAACCACAAGGTTGTTTATCGCCCTTGTACTCTACAATTTCAGCTGTTTTATTTTCGTTTTCACGTACAATATAAAATCCGTTGTTAGCAGCAGCATAACTTAACTTTAGTTTTTTTCTATCTAAACAACATAAAACAATATCCATACCGTCTTTACTTTCTGTTGCTCCGCTACCTTGTCTTAAAGTGTTAATTATTCTTTCGCGTGTTAAGTTTAATACTTCATTTGGGCTGGTAGCAATTTTTTGTGTAATAATTTCTTCCATAAAAGTTAAACCCAACATGGTCATAAATCCACCCGGAACCCCGTGTCCTGTGCAATCGGCTGTTGCATAGTAAATTTTATCGTCTTTTTCTTGCATCCAATAAAAATCACCACTTACAATATCTTTTGGTTTAAATAAAACAAAGCTGTCTTTAAACACCTCGGTAAACTTATTTTCAGCAGGAATTAACGATTGTTGAATTCGGCTGGCGTAATTTATACTATCGGTAATTTCTTTGTTTTTTTCTTCTAGAATATTTTTTTGTTCTGAAATTTCCTCACTTTGTTTAGAGATGATTATGTTTTCTGCTTCAATAATTTCTTTTGATTTGGCTAGTTCTAATCTGCTTTTAATTTCATTTAATGTTAAACGATACCTTGTTCTAATGAGAAATACACTAAAAATATTAACTGTTAAAACCAATAAACCACCATTAATTACAAATTCATCAACAGACAAATTACTGTTTAATTTGTAGTAAATAATATTACTAATTATAGTTGCAACTAATATAATGATGGAATACCAAATTTCCCACAAAACCAACATACCCACACCTATAAATAACACCATATAAGCAAAAGCATGCTTTTGAAAATGTTCTAAATCCATTACGCTCCACATGTAAGCGTTTTGTATAGAAATTCCTAAAACTAAAACAAACATGCAGGCATAGATGTCTATTTTTAGAAATTTTTTAGAGACAAGAAGCAAAAGGGTTATGCCTGAAACAGCTGCTCTAAAAGTGAAAAAAGCTATCCATTTTTCCGGTAAAACAAATAAATCGCTAATAAACCAAACTAAATTTAAGGCAATACCAACCCATGCAGTAATAACGTGAAACCTTTCAGTAGATTTTGAAAAGGCGGTTTTTACTTCTTGTTCAGATATTTTTATTTCTTTCAACTTAATTTTACTGTTACTAAATTTAATGGATTATTCTTAATTAAACAACTTCTGTTAAAAGCTCTGCTTTTGAGCTGCCGTTATATTGAATGATAAGGGTTTGGTTTTGTTTTTCTATAATATTTTGGTTTTGTGCTAATTTAAAATTAAACGATAACGGCAACATAACAAAGCGGTACTTATGATGATTTAGGCCTAGCTTATTAATAAGTTCAAATTTTTTGTTTTTAGGTATTTCACTTAAAATTAATTCTTTTGGTTTTACTTTAAAGTGTAAATAATAATCTACGGCTATTAATTCTTTTAATACAATATCTTGCGGAAATTGTTTAACCGAATAATCGTTAAGTATTTGGTAAATATCAAATAAGGAGAATTTATGAAAATCACTTACTTGTTTAAAATAACTCCCTAAACCTATTAAAAAATCAAAAATACCGTACTTGTTGCAAACGTATTTTAAAGTGTTTGTAGCGCGTTTATCATTCCAGTAAATTTCCAAAGCATGTTCTAAATTTACAATTTGTTCTAACTCTTTCTTTGATAAATAGTTACTTTCAATAATTTGGTAGGGTGGGGCTGCATCAAATTTAAAACCGTGCTCCTGGTGTTTGTGCCTTACCGGCGTGCCTTTTAAAAACTTTAAAAACCCCAATTGTAGTTCGGGTGCAAACAATTTAAATACTTCTTCAAAACTATGTTTAATGTCATTCATGTAATCGTAAGCCATGCCTACAATTAAATCTAAGTGCAGTTCTACTTTATTTTCAACTTGTTTTATAATATCTTTTGTTTTCTCGAAATTTTGTTTTCTGCTAACCTCTAGGTTTGCTTTTTGATTTACACTTTGAATTCCTATTTCAAAACGAAATAAATTTTTTGGAGCTTCTTCATTAATAAATTTAATTATTTCCGGATGTAAAATATCAGCGGTAATTTCAAATTGAAAAATGTTATTGGGTTTTCTGTTGGCAAGAATAAACTTGAAAATATCTAGCGTAAAATCTTTTTTAATATTAAAAGTTCTGTCTAGAAACTTAATTACGCGCCCGTTATTTATTAAATAGAGTAAGGTGTTTTTTATATGTTTATCTGGTAAATATCTTACTTTATTATCTAAACTCGCTAGGCAAAATTCACATTTATAAGGGCATCCGCGCGATGTTTCAATGTACAATACTTTATTTTTCAGTTCTTCGGGTTTATCATGCGCATAAGGCATTATATCTTCATACAATTTAATATCAAAGTTTTTGCCCGGCGGGTTTACTATGGTTTGTTCGTTTTCTTTTCTAATTAAACCATTTATGGTGTTTACGTTTGGGTATGAATTAATAAATTCAGAAAAAGGGTTTTCACCTTCTCCATAAATTATATAATCTACCTCTTCTCTGCAAATCACATCTTCCCAATCATAACTCACTTCCGGCCCGCCTAAAAGTATTTTTGCATTTTTATTTTTTTGCTTTATAAGTTTGGCAGTTTCTAATGTTTGCGTAATGTTCCATATATAACAACTAAAGGCAATAACTTCAAAGTCTTTACAATAGTTTGCAATTTCATTTAAATCTTCTTTTATAGAAAACTCTTTCCATTCTAAACCTTTATGGTGTTTATTTAATGAGTACAATAACCTAATTGCCAAATTGGTATGAATGTATTTGGCATTTAAGGTGGTAAGAAGTACTTTATTACTCATTGCAAGGGTAAAGATAAGTTATTATATCATTTGTTTATTGGTATTTGCAAAATGAAGCTTTTAGATTATATTTGATTTTAACTAAAACAATTAAACATGAATTTTATAGCAATTGGAATTTCCACACTAGTGCCGATAATAATTGGCTTTGTATGGTACCATAGTAAAGTTTTTGGAAATGCCTGGATGAAGGCTGCCGATATGAACGATGAGAAAATTAAAGGTGCTAATATGGGTGCAATTTTTGGAGTTTCTATTATTATGTCGTTTTTATTAGCCCTTATTATGCAAGTAATTTCAATACATCAAGTGCATTTTGGTTCAATTCTCATGTTTCAACCTGATTTTAAAGAAGCGGGTTCTGTTTCCTCAGAGCTTTATAAAAAAATAATGGATTTATACGGCCACAGTTACCGAACCTTTAAACATGGTTCTTTCCATGGGATAATTGCAGGTTTGTTATTAGTTACTCCTGTTATTTCAATTAATGCATTGTTTGAACGAAAAGGTTTTAAATACATAGCCATTAATGCCGGATATTGGGTTGTTTGCCTGGCAATTATGGGTGGTATTGTTTCGGTGTTTGAATAGTTTAATTTTATAAAACTTTAAAAAGTATAATTATGAAAAATTTCACAATTGTTTTCTTGTGTTTGGCATCTTTGATGATGAAGGCACAAACCGTTAACCCTACTGTTGTTTCTTCAAATGGAGATTACAGTCAGAATACTCAAGGTTCCATTGAATGGACCTTAGGAGAGGTTGTATCTGATACCTATACATCTTCAGCTAATATTACCACAATGGGATTTCATCAGCCGGAGGCTATGGGCGTGGCTTCTTTAATTAAAGAGCAAGGTAATTTGTCCGAAGTTTTAGTTTACCCTAATCCGGTAATAGATGAACTTACAATAAATTTGGAAGGCTTAGAAGAAAGCAATTACAAATTTGAGCTGTATGATGGAATTGGAAAACTTGTATTTAGTTCTTCGGTTTTAATTACCAACCAAAATAAATTGTCAAAGTTAAATTTAGCTGAATTTGCTGCTGGCAATTATTATTTAAAAATAACAAGTAACAACAATTTTAATAAAACAGTAAAAATTAATAAAATAAAATAAATCATGAAAAAAAGTCTATTATTAATTGCATTGATGATAATTTCATTTGGTGCATTGTTTGCTCAGGTGCCTCAGGCATTTAAATACCAAGGTGTAGCCAGAAATGCATCCGGAAACGCCTTAAACAATTCATCCATAACGGTAAGAATTATTATTCACGATAATACATCAACAGGGCCAATTGTTTACCAAGAATCGCATGCTGTTACAACAAATTCATTTGGTTTGTATAGTTTAAACGTTGGGCAAGGTACCGTTCAAAGCGGAACGTTTGCTGCTATTACCTGGAGTTTAGGAAGCAAATTTATGGAGCAAGAAGTAAATTTTGGCTCAGGCTTTGTTAGCATGGGAAGCTCACAATTATTAAGTGTTCCTTTTGCATTGTATGCTGCCAATGGTGCTGCAGGACCTCAAGGGCCTACGGGACCAACAGGGCCAACCGGACCAACCGGACCACAAGGTCCGGCGGGACCAGCCGGTACAAGCTGGTCGTTAACCGCACCATCGTTTAATACAGCAGGTCAGGTAATTGTAAATGGTACAGCAGGATCAAACGGTCCGGTTACAAGTACGCAAGCATCTTGGTTAAACTCAGGAAATGCAATAAGCGCAACTGGTGTTTTTGGAACCACATCAAACAATCATATTGATATTTTAAGCAATAACGTAGCCCGCGGAAGAATAGAAAATGGTGGAAGATTATTGTGGGGTGCAACAACAACAACTTTTACAAGCGATAATGCTTTGTTTAATAGTACAGCAACCTATCCTTATGCAATTAGCGGAATTTCTAATTTTGCCAACGGCGCAGGTGTTTATGGTTTAGCACAAGCAAGTTCAAATATGCCCGGTGTTTATGGAGAATACGGCGGAAGTACCGCATTTAATACTTACGGAATGGTAGGAGCTAATTTAGTAAACGCCTCTGCAGGAACCGGATTTTTTATTGCTGCAGGAAGTGGGCCGCAAATTGGAGTTAGAGGAGCTCATTTTGGAACCGTTGGTTCATACAAATTTGGAGTATATGGCGATTTTTCTTCAACAGCAATTAGATGCGGTGCAGTATTTGGAGATGATTTTGGAATTGCAATGGGAGCTTTAGGTTACTACGCAGCTAATTTGGTTGATTATGGTGTTTATGGTTTTGGTTCTGCATACGCAACTGGTGTTACTACCGGTAAAATGGTAAATAACAACGAAACAGGCGTTGGTTTAAATGAGCCGAATACAAATATTGGCTTAGGTATTTACGGAGGCGTAATGGGAGGTTGGGTTAGAGGTTTACAATATGGATTTCATGCAAAAGGGAATAGATATGGCCTTTATGTAGATGGAGTTACTTTTACCAATAAACCGGTTGCTCAGTTAATTGATGCAGGCGCAACAACCAGAACAGCGGTTTATGCAAATAATTCAACAACCTCTGATGTTTATGCAAAAGGAAAAGCAATATTAGTAAACGGAACAGCTACTATTATGTTTGATGAAAAATTTAAGAGTTTAATTGATAATCCTGATGAATTGGTTATTACTGTTACTCCAAACGGAAACACAAACGGTGTTTACGTAGCCTCTGTAAACGCAAACGGTTTTACAATTGTAGAAAATAATGGGGGAAACAGAAGTGATGTAACTGTTTCTTGGATTGCGGCTACTGAAATAAAACAAAATAAAAATCTGGAAATTCCTGCTGAAGTTGCTGCTGATGATTTTGATTCAAAAATGCGTGGCGTTATGTTTAACGATAACAATAAAACAGATGCTCCTCAGCCATTATGGTATGATGGAACACAAATTCGTTTTGATCAGGCTCCTGCTAAAAAAACACGTACTGTTGTAAAAGAAAAATCTTTATCGGGTAACTTAAGTGGTAGAAATACTCAGTAAAATTTCATTTAATTTAAAGTAAAAAGGGTAGTTTTTAACTACCCTTTTTTATTTCACACCACTCTCATTTAAACTAATTTCACCGGTATCTGCATTCATGTTTGCATTAATTCCAATAGGCAAGGTTAATTTGTTTTCAATATGCCCAGTCATGGCACCGTAAAAAGTCGGAATTTTTAATGGAACCAAGTGTTGTTGCAAAACCTCCTGTAAAGTAAAAGATTTGTGCGGTTCTTCAGGAACGCATTTGGCGCATTTCCCAAAAATTATTCCATTTAATTGAGATAATATTCCGCTTAATTTTAATTGTGTGAGCATTCGGTCAATTCGGTAAGGTTCTTCTTTCGCATCTTCTAAAAATAAAATTTTTCCTTTCCAATCAGGCAAATATTCCGAACCAATAATGGAAGTTAAAACCGTTAAATTACCACCAATTAATTCCCCCGATGCTTTACCCGAATTAATGGTAATAATAGCCTCTTCTGTTGAAGGATTGGCGGGATAGGTAAAAGATTTATTTTTCATTACCGTATTTACAAAAACTCCCTTTGTAAAATCGTTCCAACCCGAATTTCCAACAGGACCGTGAAAGGTAACAAGTCCGGTTTTTGTAGTTATTGCAATTAGCAAAGAGGTGATGTCGCTAAAACCAATAATTACTTTAGGATTGTTTTGAATAAGTTTATAATTCAATTTATCTAAAATTCTTGCACATCCCCAGCCACCTTTCATAGAAAAAACACCTTTTATATTTTTATCGGCAAAAAAATCATTTAATTCTTTAGCTCTTAAATCATCATTGCCGGCAAAGTAACCATGTTTTTCTTTTATTGTTTTTCCTAATTCAACCTTAAAGCCTAAGTTTTTTAAAATAGTTGAAAACGTTTCAACTTGTGTTTCTTCCCATACTGCTCCTGCCGGAGATGTAATGGCTATGGTATCCCCTTCTTTTAAAGCAGGCGGTTTTAGTTTAACCGGAAGTGGTTTTGTTTTGGTATCTAAATTATTTGTTGATAGTAATAACGGACTAATACTTAATAACCCGGCGCTTTTAATAAATTTTCTACGGCTACTCATTATCGTCCCTCTGATTTGTAACGCTTGTAACAATCCATTACTTTATTATATAAATCATAACCCTCGTGGGTAATTATAAAATAGTTGCTCAGTTCTAAACAGTATTTTTTAAAATTTTCATAATCTAAATTTTGATCACCGGTTAGGTTTCTAACTATTTCCGGATTTATTTTTTTACTAACTTGTTCTTCAATTAAAATTTCATCAAAAATTTGTGCTAGTTTTCTAATTTCTCTTCCGCGTTTGCTAAATTGCATGTACATGGCTGTAATCGGACTTTGAAAAGCATCTATGGTTCTTATTTTACTTTCATCAATTATTTTATTCATGTACTCTTTTTCGTATGGCTTGTATTTAAATGTGCTAATGGTAACCGTGTTTAATTGAATCATTCTGTTTTTCATGATTATGCCATATTCACCATTATCATTAGGTTTTAGTGAAGCAACCGGAATATACTGCTTTGCATAACCAACATAAGAACATACCAAAGTGTCGTTTTTATTAACAACGATAGAAAATTTCCCTTCGGCATTGCTCATTGTTCCCGAGCCAGTTAATTTGTTAATGATATAGGTAAAAGGCATTGGTTTTACACTGTCTGCTTCGTAAACGCTGCCTTTAATAATTTGTTGAGAAATAGAGATGAGAGGGAATAGGGTGAAGACCAATATTTTGAAGCCTATTTTCAATGGTGTTAAGATAGCTTTTTTTAAAATAAATTATTCACATATAGTTAATAATTTAACCTTTTTTAATGGCAAATCTTTTTTAATAAGACTAAGATTTCAGTTAAATTTAGTGGATTGTAATTATGGATAATTTTATTGTTTCTGCCCGAAAGTATCGCCCTCAACATTTTAACACAGTTGTTGGGCAAAGCCATATTACATCTACCTTAAAAAATGCCATTGTACAAAAGCAGCTAGCGCAAGCTTATTTGTTTTGCGGGCCCAGGGGCGTGGGTAAAACAACCTGTGCACGTATTTTTGCCAAAACCATAAATTGTTTTAATGTTTCTGCAAACGGCGAGGCTTGTGATAAATGCGAATCCTGTATGTCGTTTAATTCAGGTGCATCCTTAAACATTTATGAATTAGATGCAGCCAGTAACAATTCTGTTGATGATATTAGAAATTTAGTAGACCAGGTAAGGTTTGCACCTCAGTTAGGCGAATATAAAGTGTATATTATTGACGAGGTTCACATGTTAAGCACGCAAGCTTTTAATGCGTTTCTTAAAACATTAGAAGAGCCGCCAAAACATGCAAAGTTTATTTTAGCTACAACAGAAAAACATAAAATTATTCCCACCATATTATCGCGATGTCAGGTTTTTAATTTTAATAGAATTAAAACAGAAGACATAAGCGGACATTTAGAGTTTTTAGCCAAAAGTGAAAAAGTAAGTTTTGAACCGGAAGCCTTACACGTTATTGCACAGAAAGCAGATGGAGGATTAAGAGATGCTTGTTCTATTTTCGATCAAATGGTTGCCTTTACCGGCAACAATTTAACCTATAAGCAAGTTGTAGAAAACTTACACGTACTTGATTACGATTACTATTTTACTTTAACAGAAGCCTTTTTAAACAATAAACTACCACAGGTAATGGTAATTTTTGATGAAATTCTGAAAAAAGGCTTTGATGGTCATAATTTTGTTTTAGGCTTAGGGGAGCATTTAAGAAACTTATTGGTAAGTAAAGATTCTCAAACTTTGGTTTTATTGGAAGTAAGTGATTCGTTAAAGAAGAAATATGCTGAACAAGCAGGGAAATGCGAAACACAGTTTTTATTAAGAGCATTAAATTCTATAAGTAAAACCGATGTAAATTATAAAGGCGCTAAAAACCAGCGTTTATTGGTGGAAATGATGCTTTTATCTATTTGCCAATTAACCGGAGCTATTGAGGCTGAAAAAAAAAACGATGAACCTTTAGTAGAAACAAAATCTTCTAATGCAAATTCATCAGGGCCTTATGTTTCAAAAAGCGAAGAGCCGCAAATAAAAACAGCAACAAAACCTGTTCTGTCTTTACAAGAAATAAAAAGCGCTTCATTTTCTTTAAAAAGTGCTTTATCAGATGTTGGTCACCCCAAATCAACCGCTGCTCCCGAAAAAGAAGAAAAGCCTGTTGAATATGTAAATGGAGAAATAAAAGTAGAGTTAATAAAAGCGGCTGTAATGCGTTATGCAAAGTTTAAAGAGCCGGTTTCAAAAAGTATTTTTATTTCATTAGAGAGCTGCGATTTAAATTTAACAGAAAGTAACGGAATTATTGTAACCTTACTTAATCATTCGCAGTTAGAAAAGTTTAATGAAGTAAAACAAGAAATGCTTGATTTTATTAGAAAAGACTTAAAAAACAATATTGTTACTTTAATGTTTCAGATAAAAAACGATGACAGTGCAGTAATAAAAGTATACAAGCCAATTGAAAAATTTAAAGTTTTAAGCGAAGCCAATCCGGCACTTCTTGAATTAAAAAAAAGATTTGATTTAGAAATTGATTACTAAATCATAAAAACAAACCACACAAACATTATGAAAAAATTAATTAGCCTAATTGTAAGTTTACTTTTTGTACTTAATTTATCATCGCAAGATAAAAAGAGCACGGTAAAAAAAACACCGGTTGATGCAAAAGTAAAAACTACTTTAAATTATGAGTATGCTTTAAACGACCCATATAATGCAAGGGTATATACTTTAAAGAATGGATTGAAAGTGTATTTATCGGTTTATAAAAATGCTCCAAGAATTCAAACCATGGTATCTGTAAAGGCGGGTAGCAAAAACGATCCTTCAGAAGCAACCGGTTTAGCACATTACTTAGAGCACATGCTGTTTAAAGGAACAGATAAGTTTGGAACAAAAAATCCTACAAAAGAACTGGCCGAAATTAAAAAAATTGAAAATTTATACGAAGTATATAGGGTTACCAAAGATGAAAAAGAAAGAAAGAAAATTTATCATCAAATAGATAGTATTAGCGGTATTGCTGCAAAATATGCAATAGCCAATGAATACGATAAAATGCTTGCGGCCATTGGCGCCCAAGGTACTAATGCTTATACTTCATTTGATCAAACAGTATATATTAATGATATACCAAGCAATCAGGTAGAAAGTTGGTTGAAAATTGAGGCAGAAAGATTTAGAAAACCGGTGTTAAGATTGTTTCATACAGAATTAGAAGCAGTGTATGAAGAAAAGAATAGGGCCTTAGACAGTGATAACGATAAGGCATTTGAAGCCTTATTTGCAGGTTTATTTCCTAAAAACAAATATGGTACGCAAACAACAATTGGTACAATAGAACATTTAAAAAACCCTTCGTTAAAAGAAATAAATAAGTTTTATAATAACTGGTATGTTCCTAATAACATGGCTATAATAATGAGTGGTGATTTTGACCCTGATAAAGTTATTGTTCAAATTGAAAAACAATTTGGTGTTATTCCTTCTAAACCTATTGTAGAGTATGTGCCTGTTCAGGAAGAGCCTATAACCAATCGTATTTATAAAGAAGTTTTAGGTCCCGATCCGGAAAGCGTAAACATGGTATGGCGATTTAATGGATTATCATCTAAGGACACAGAAATTATGGAATTAATATCTGCATTAATGATAAATTATAAGGCGGGTTTAATGGATATTAATTTAAATCAAGCGCAAAAGGTTTTAGAGCCAAGTTGTTGGTATTACCCCATGAAAGATTACGGTGTTTTTTTTATGGGCGGCTCACCAAAACAAAATCAAAAATTAGAGGACGTGGAAGAGATTTTATTTTCTCAAATTGAATTGTTGCAAAAAGGAGATTTTCCTGATTGGTTATTAAATGCTGTTATTACAGATTTAAAACTTAATAAAACACGCGAACTGGAAAATAATTATTCAAGAGCAGCAGCAATGTCTGAGGCATTTGTAAACGATATAAAATGGCAAACTCAGGTTGATGAATTGGAAAGAATTTCAAAAATAACCAAAAGCGACATTGTAAATTTTGCAAATAAAAACTTCAGTAAAAACAACTATGTAGTTGTTTTCAAAAAAATGGGAGAAGATAAAAGTACAGAGAAAGTGGATAAGCCCGAAATAACACCTGTAGAAGTGGATAGGGATAATGTTTCTCCTTTTGTAAACAGCATTTATAATGCTAAAACAGAAGCAATAAAACCGGTGTTTATTGATTTTGAACGCGACATTCAGAAAACCACTTTAAAATCTTCTATTTCTGTATTATATAATAAAAACAAAGAGAATAAATTATTTGAATTGTATTATAAGTTAAATATGGGTTCAACAAACGATAAACTTTTACCTGTTGCGGTAAAGTTTATAGAATTTGTAGGAACAAAGGGAATGACGCCTGCTCAAATTAAGCAAGAGCTGTTTAAATTAGGATGTACTTTTAATGTGTTTAGTGATACGGAAGACACTTGGATTAGTTTAACAGGATTAAGCGATAATTTTGAAGAAGCCGTGAAGCTATTTGAAAAAGTATTGGCTAATCCTATAGTTGATGACGAAGCACTGGCAAATTTAAAACAAGATATAAAAAAGTCGCGCGAAGATAGTAAACAAAAAAAGGAAATTATTTTAAACTGGGGCTTAGCTTCTTATGCGCGCTTTGGAGCAGATAATCCCTTTACTTATGTAATAAGCAACGAAGATTTAGATAAACTATCCGGTAATGAAGTTGTAAACAGTATTAAATCTATTTTAGGTTATGAACATTCTGTTTTGTACTACGGGCCTATGGAATTAGAAACAATAACCACTTTATTAAATCAAGTTCATATTGCTCCAAAAGATGGTTATAAAAAAACACCTGAACAACATAAGTTTAATTACAGAGAATTAAATAACGAAGTGCTTGTAGTGGATTTTGACATGAAACAAGCAGAAATTATTATGCTTTCTAACGGAGGTGAGTACAATGAGAGTTTGTTACCACTTATAACCTTGTATAATGCATATTTTGGTGATGGAATGAGTGGTGTTGTTTTTCAGGATTTAAGAGAATCAAAGGCATTAGCATATTCAGTTAATTCAAAATTTATTGTTCCTAATAAACCAAGTAAACCCTTTTTAAACAAATCTTACATTGGTTCACAGGTAGATAAATTACCGGAAGCAATGAAAGGGATGTCTGATTTATTAAATACATTACCTAAATCAGAAACTTCATTTTCTGCAGCAAAGGAAAATGTAATTCAAGAAATTAATTCTGCCAGAATAAATAAATCTGAAATTTTATTTAATTATTTAAATGCTATGCAATTAAATCAAAAAACCGATATTAGAAAGGAAATTTATGATAAAGTAAGTACTTATAAATTTGATGATATAAATAGGTTTCAAACAGAATACATAAAAGATAAAAAAACAACAGTGCTTGTTATTGGTAAGAAAGAGAATCTTGATTATAAGGTTCTAGAGAAATACGGACCAGTAAAAGAGTTAAGTTTAAAAGAAATATTTGGTTATTAATTCTGCTGTAAAAGTTGTAATTTGTAATAATCGCCTTTTTTATCCAATAACTGTTGGTGAGTACCTTGCTCGGTTATTATTCCGTTGTTTAAGAAAATTATGTGATTTGCATCTTTAATACTTGAAATTCTGTGACTTACAATTATAGAAGTTTTATCTTCCATTATTTTTTTTAAGCCCATTAAAATTTTATTTTCTGTTTCGGTGTCAACTGCCGATAGACAATCATCAAATATTAAAATTTTTGGATTATGAATTAAAGCCCTTGCAATGGATATACGTTGTTTTTGTCCGCCTGATAAGGTTAGACCTCTTTCACCAACCAATGTTTCATACTTATCTGGAAAGGTCAAAATATTTTCGTGTATCGCAGCAATATTCGAAACTTTTTCAACTTCTGCTATATCTGTTTTTTTATTTTTTGTTCCAAAAGTTATATTGTTTTTTATAGTATCACTAAATAAAATTACCTCCTGAGGAACAAATCCAATGTTTTCTCTCAATAAAAACAAATTGTGTTCCATTATTTTCTTATTATCAATTAATATTTCTCCTTTTGTAACGTCGTATTGGCGGGTTATCAAATTTAACAAAGCAGATTTTCCGCTTCCTACGCTTCCTGTAATTCCCAAGGTTTTACCAGCTTCTATTTTAAAGCTAATATTTTTTAAAGCCGTAATATTGTTTTCGGGGAATGTAAAATCTACATTTTTAAATTCTATGTCACCTTTTATGGTATAGTGTTGCGTATTGTTGTTTTTTATATTTGATTCTGTTTCTAAAAACTCATTAATTCTTTGCTGAGATGCTGCTGCTCTCTGAATCAGAGAGGTTACCCAACCTAAAGAAGCAAAAGGCCATGTTAATTGAAAGATGTAGAAAATAAACTCGGTAATGTTTCCACTTGAAATTTTATTTTCTATAACTAATTTACCTCCGTACCAAATTGTTATTAGTGTACTTAATGCAACCATTAATAGCATGGTTGGTCCAAAAAACGCTTCGGTACGCGCCAACTTTAATGCAATGTTTTTGTAATCTTTACTTTTTAAATCCATTTCAGCTTTATAAAAACCATCTCTGCCGTAAGCTTTAATGGTTCTAATTCCACTAAAGGTTTCTTGTGCTTGGGAGGTTAAATCAGATAACTTTGCTTGAACCTGTAAACTGCGTTTATTAATTAAGTTAGAAATTTTGTAAATGAAATAGGCGAGTATGGGTAAAGGAATAAATACCATTAAAGTTAATTTTGCATGCACGGTAAACATAAAGCTTACCACGGTTACCATGGTAACAATTGTATTTGCTAAATACATAATAGCGGGCCCTGTGTACATTCTTACTTTTCCTACATCTTCGCTAATTCTGTTCATTAAATCGCCCGTAGCATTTTGCTTATAAAACGAAACATCTAAACTTTGGTAATGATTGTAAATTTGGTTTTTTTGATCGTACTCAATATGCCTGCTCATTACAATAATTGTTTGCCTCATTAAAAAAAGAAACAATCCGCTAATAAGTGCAAAAGCAATCATTTTAATGCCTAAAAAAATAAAAAACCACGAATCTACCTCCTTATCAGATTCTATAATACTTAAGGCTTCATTTGTGCCTCCTCTAATAATTATCCCTTGATACGACCTAAAAATTGTAGATAAACTCACAAAAAGTAAACCACCTAAAAAATGCCATTTGTATTTAACAAAAAAATGATTTAAGCTTTTTAGTGATTTCATGGAAGTGGGCAAATTTACAACCTTTTGCGCAACTTGACTTTTGAAATATCAGTTTTTTTGACTATTTTTATTAAGTTAAATTAAACCATTTACCTAAACTAAAGTCTAATTTAAAAATTAACCTATCTATACCATGATTAAAGTAAACTTAAAAATGATTTCAGCAGTTTTATTGTTGAGCGCATCATTAACCATTGTGTCTTGTAAAAAAAGAGATAAAAAAGAAGCCGAAGAACCGGATAAAGAAGCAAATACAGCACGCGATAATTCAATTTTAGAAAGTATAAACAATGACATTGATTTTATGGGAAGTCAGGTTTCAGAGAACGGAAACCTAAGCACCTATAAACAAAATGGTAATTCAGGAATTACAAATGTCTTATCCATTTCGCCTAACGCTACAGTAACAGGTTTTGGTACATCTACTATTACCGTTAATTTTGGTACAACTCCAACCTTATGTCAGGATGGAAGAAAACGTTCAGGAATGTTGTTTTTTGATATTTCATCATCAACACCTACAACTGCAGTATTTTTTAGAAACCCGGGATTTGAATTGCATGTTAGTTCTTTAAATTACGTTGTAGATAGTAATCAAGTAACTATTACAAATAAAATGACTCGTAATACAACTACAGCAAGTATACCTACCGGCACAAATCCGGGTACTAATTTAACTTGGTTAAGTGAGGCAAATATTAGCATTGTTAAACCAAACGGAGGAGGAACAATTTCTTGGAATTTAGCAGGAAGAACAATGGAGTTGTTGAATACGAACGACCCAAATTGTTATAAGGGACAATTGTTTCCTATTGATTGGACAAAAGCAATTGTTAAAGTTAATGGCACTGCAAGCGGAACCAATACAAAAGGAGAAACCTTTACGGCAAAAGCAATTGATTTAATTCGTGATTTTAATTGTAAACCATCAACTTTACTTCCGTATAGAAGTCCGTTTGTTGAAGGTAAAATTGAATATAAACCCGGAAACAGAGCTTTACGCGTTTTTGATTTTGGGGTACGAACAAGTTGCGATTTTAATGCTACTGTTACAATAAATGGCGTTACCTATTCTATTACGCTACCTTAAAATAATACAGGCATATATTTAAACCCACCTTATTAAGGTGGGTTTTTTGTTTATTAAACATTATGCTTAGTTAAAAATTAATTTCTTTTCGTATATTTTTTATCATAAGTCTTTATCCAGAGTATGTTTTGTTTTAAACTTATGAAGTTCTTTTGCTTCTTCTATCGAATGCGATTGATAAATATCTTTATCTGTTTTACTTCTTTTAACCAATTCTGAAAAATAGGTAGACAGCGTGTTTAATTCTTCTTCGCTTAAACTTTCAATATCAATTAAGCGATTGCTAGCGTGTTTACTAGACGCAATTAATTCATTTAATTTTAATTGAATGGCCCGCGATTCTTTGTTCTGACTCCGTTGAATTAGAAACACCATTAAAAATGTAACAATTGTAGTGCCTGTATTAATTACCAATTGCCAGGTATCAGAAAAATTAAATAATGGTCCGGTAACAATCCAGCTTAAAATTATTACCATTGCAAAAATAAATGCCGATGTACTACCCACTATTTTTGTAACACTGCTCGATAACTTTTCAAAGAAACTGTTTTTGTGTTTTTTATACATGCTATTTATTTTAGTTTATAAATAAAAAAACCCACCGTTTAGGTGGGTTTTAAAATATTAAGCTATACTATGCTTTTACATTTGCTCTAATAATGTTTAAAGCACCACCTGCCTTAAACCACTCAATTTGTTGAGTGTTATAACTATGGTTTACTTTAAACTCATCTTTTGAACCATCTGCATGATTTAAAGTAATGGTTAATTGAACGCCGGGTGTAAACGAAGTTAATCCAGTAATATCAATAACATCATCTTCTTTAATTTTATCATAATCGGCAGCGTTAGCAAAATTTAAGGCCAACATACCTTGTTTTTTTAGGTTTGTTTCGTGAATACGTGCAAATGATTTTACCAATACAGCACGTACTCCTAAATGACGAGGCTCCATGGCAGCGTGTTCGCGCGATGAACCTTCACCGTAATTTTCATCACCTACCACTATACTGTTAATCCCTTTTGCTTTATATTGACGTTGTACAACTGGCACTCCTTCGTAAGCACCGGTTAATTGATTTTTTACGGAATCTGTTTTTTCATTAAAAGCATTCACAGCGCCAATTAACATGTTGTTAGAAATGTTATCTAAATGTCCACGGAATTTTAACCACGGCCCGGCCATTGAAATATGATCGGTTGTACATTTACCTTTTGCTTTAATTAATAATTTTAATCCTTTTAAATCAATTCCTTCCCAAGCAGCAAACGGATCTAATAATTGCAAACGTTTAGATGTTGGTTCAACTAAAACTTTTACGCTACTGCCATCAATTGCCGGAGCTTGATAACCGGCATCTTCTACCGCAAATCCTTTAGTGGGCAATTCGTCACCGGTTGGGGCATCTAATTTAACTTGTTCACCTTTTTCATTGGTTAATGTATCGGTTAAAGGATTAAATCCTAAATTTCCTGCAATAGCAAGGGCTGTAACAATTTCAGGTGAAGCAACAAATGCATAAGTGTTAGGGTTTCCATCTGCACGTTTTGCAAAGTTTCTGTTAAAGGAATGAATAATGGTGTTTTTTTCTTGTTTTTCGGCACCCATTCTGTCCCACATACCAATACATGGCCCGCATGCGTTGGTAAATACGGTAGCTCCAACTTCATCAAATACTTTTAAAAACCCATCGCGTTCAATGGTGTAGCGTATTTGTTCCGATCCCGGATTAATCATAAACTCTGCCTTAGATTTTAAGTTTTTAGCAGAAACTTGTTTTGCTAATGAAACGGCGCGGGCAATGTCTTCATAAGAAGAGTTAGTACACGAACCAATTAATCCCGCTTCAATTTTTAGTGGCCATCCGTTTTTAGTTGCCTCTTCTTTTAATTTAGAAATAGGTGTAGCTAAATCCGGAGTGAAAGGGCCATTCACATGTGGTTCTAATTCAGATAAGTTAATTTCAATAACTTCATCAAAGTATTTTTTAGGGTCTGCGTAAACTTCAGCATCACCTGTTAAATGTTGTTTAATTTCATCTGCTAGTGCAGCAACATCTGCACGGCCTGTAGCTTTTAAATAACGGCTCATGCTATCATCATAACCAAAGGTAGAAGTAGTTGCACCAACTTCTGCACCCATATTACAAATGGTTCCTTTACCTGTACAACTTAAGCTAATTGCACCTTCACCAAAATATTCTATTACTTTATCTGTACCACCTTTTACAGTTAATATACCTGCAACTTTTAAAATAACATCTTTTGCACTTGCCCAGCCATTTAATTTTCCGGTTAACTTAACACCAATTAATTTTGGCATTTTAAGTTCCCAAGGTAATCCGGCCATAACGTCGCAAGCATCGGCTCCACCAACACCAATAGCAATCATACCTAAGCCACCTGCGTTAACAGTATGTGAATCGGTACCAATCATCATTCCGCCCGGAAAAGCATAATTTTCTAAAACAATTTGATGAATAATTCCGGCGCCAGGTTTCCAAAAACCAATTCCGTATTTGTTAGATACAGAGGCTAAGAAATTAAATACTTCTTCACTTTCTGTTTTTGCTCTTTCCAAATCTGCTTTAGCACCAACTTTTGCTTGAATTAAGTGATCGCAATGAACAGAAGAGGGCACAGCCACTTTAGGGCGACCAGCTTGCATAAATTGCAGCAAAGCCATTTGTGCCGTTGCATCTTGCATAGCAACACGATCAGGATTAAAATCAACATAATCTTTTCCGCGTTGATAATTTTTCACTTCAAAGGAAGCATCTAAGTGAGCGTATAAGATTTTTTCTGCCAAGGTTAAAGGGCGACCTAAGGTTTTACGAGCTGCTTCAATACGAGCAGGCATATTTGCGTAAACCTTTTTTATCATTTCAATGTCAAATGCCATAATAAAAGATGTTTTAGATTAAAATTTTGGAGCCTCTAAGTTAGGAATAAAATGCTGAAAAAGCCAACAAAATCAATAGAATTGTGGAAATTTTAGAAGGAAAAGATTGAAGCTTTAGGGGATTAAAGATATTGTTTAAGCCATTCTATGCCATCAGCTTTTTTATTAAACACCCTATAAGGGCGTTTAGGTTTATTAAACTTCATATAAAAGTTGGCTATCATGGCTTGGGCTATATTTCCAACAATAATTGCCATTGCACTACATGGACTATCTTCCTCTATTTTAATCGCATTATCGCGCGCCTCTTTGGTTACATTAATGCTACCTTCTGCTTCAAAAATAAATGGTGTAAGTTTTAAGTTGGTAATATTTTTGTAACAATTCAGCATTCTGAGTTGCAAATCAATATCAAGAACGCAGTTATCTTTAAACCAAACATATACTATTCCGTCGCTTTTTAGTTTAATATTAAACTCGGTTGCATCTACCTCTTTTATAATTTTTAGTTCCGGTTCCAATTAAATTAAGTTTGAAGTACACCTACATTGTAGGCTTTTGTTAAAGGTGAATGATTCGCCATTTCAATACCCATACTAATTACTTTACGCGTTTCCGAAGGGTCAATAATGGCATCTAACCAAAGTCTTGCTGCGGCATAATACGGAGTAGTTTGCGTATCGTAACGGTCTTTTATTTTATTAAACAATTCTAATTCGCGTTCAGGCGTAATTTCTTCGCCTTTTGCTTTTAATGAAGCCACCTCAATTTGAACTAAAACTTTTGCAGCTTGAGCTCCACCCATTACAGCTACCTGAGCCGTTGGCCAACCAACAATTAAACGGGGATCGTATGCTTTTCCGCACATGGCATAATTGGCTGCTCCGTAACTGTTTCCTATAATAATAGTGAATTTAGGAACTACTGAATTACTCATGGCGTTTACCATTTTTGCTCCATCTTTAATAATTCCGCCATGCTCGCTGCGAGAACCAACCATAAAACCTGTAGCGTCTTGTAAAAATACTAATGGAATTTTTTTCTGATTACAGTTCATTATAAATCTGGCTGCTTTATCGGCACTATCACTATAAATTACGCCGCCAAACTGCATTTCGCCTTTTTTACTTTTTACAACTTTACGTTGGTTGGCAACTATTCCAACCGCCCACCCATCAATTCGGGCGTATGCACAAATAATAGACTGGCCGTATAATTCTTTATATTCTTCAAACTCACTATTATCTACTAAACGTTCAATAATTTGATGCATATCGTATTGTTTATCGCGTGCATCAGGTATTATTCCGTAAATTTCTTTTGGGTCTTTTTTAGGAAGGGCAGGTACTTCGCGATTAAAGCCGGCTTTTTCGTAATCACCAACTTTACTCATAATATTTCTTATTCGAGTTAAGCAATCTGCATCATCTTTGCATTTATAATCGGTAACACCACTTACTTCGCAATGCGTTGTTGCGCCTCCTAGCGCTTCGTTATCTATGTTTTCGCCAATTGCTGCTTTAACCAAATAGCTTCCTGCTAAAAATATAGAACCGGTTTTATCTACAATCATGGCCTCATCACTCATAATTGGTAAATAAGCGCCGCCGGCAACACAGCTTCCCATAACAGCAGCAATTTGTAGGATACCCATACTGCTCATTACGGCATTGTTTCTAAAAATACGACCAAAATGTTCTTTATCCGGAAAAATTTCATCTTGCATAGGTAAATAAACACCCGCGCTGTCTACCAAATAAATTATTGGCAATTTATTTTCCATGGCAATTTCTTGCGCACGTAAATTCTTTTTTCCGGTAATAGGAAACCAAGCACCTGCCTTTACGGTAGCATCGTTTGCAACAACTATGCATTGTTTTCCGCTCACATAACCAATAACCACAACCACACCGCCGCCGGGGCAACCACCGTGTTCAGAATACATTTCGTAGCCTGCAAAAGCTCCTATTTCTATGCGTTCGGTGTTTTTATCCAATAAAAAATCAATGCGTTCACGGGCAGTCATTTTACCTTGTTCGTGTAACTTGTCTATACGCCCTTTACCACCACCCAAATATATTTTAGACAAACGTTGTTCCATTTGAGAAATCAACAACTTTATTTTGTCTTCGTTTTTATTAAATTCAATATCCATTTTTATTGCTTAGCGTGGTAAATATACAAAGCAAATTCGTTTAAAAAAATTAATTGAATATTAAAAAAGAGGCGCTATGGTGTAGTAAATTGTTTTAACTTTGAGCATGAATAATTTTTTAACAGGCACAGGAGTTGCCATAGTAACTCCCTTTAATAAAAAGGGAAATGTAGATGTTAAAGCACTAGAAAAACTGGTTAAACATTTAATTAAGGGAGGAGTAGAGTATATAGTAGTTATGGGAACTACCGGAGAAAGTGTAACCTTAACAAAAGAAGAAAAACAATTAATTATATCAACCGTTGTTAAAACGAATGCAGGAAAACTACCATTGGTTTTAGGAATTGGCGGTAATAACACTGCAGAAGTGGTTTATAACTTAAAAAACACAAACGTTAAAGATTTTGCTGCCATTTTATCTGTTGCGCCTTATTACAACAAACCTAACCAAAAAGGATATTACGAACACTACAAGGCTGTTTCAAAAACAAGTAAACTACCTGTGATTTTATACAATGTACCGGGGCGCACCGGTAGCAACGTTAATTGGGAAACACAGGTTAAAATTGCAAAAGATTTTAAAAACATTGTTGCTACAAAAGAAGCCAGCGGAAACATTGAGCAAATAATGAAAATTATTAAAAACAAGCCAAAAGATTTTAAAGTAATTAGTGGAGACGATAATTTAACCCTACCTGTTATTGCATGCGGTGGAGTAGGCGTAATTTCAGTTGTTGCAAATGCTTTTCCAAAAGATTACAGTGATATGGTACGTGCGGCTTTAAAATATGATTTTGATAAAGCACAAAAGTTACATTATAAATTAGTAGATATTACCGACCAACTTTTTGCCGATGGAAATCCGGGCGGTATTAAACACGCATTAAATAAATTAAAAATAACAGAACCTTTTGTACGTTTACCATTGTGCGAACCTAACGATGGTGTAAAGCAAAAACTTAATGATTTAATTAAAAACTATAAATGAGTAAAACCAAAATATTAAACGCTTTACAAATAAGCCAAAAATTGGATAGAATGGCTTACCAAGTATTTGAAACAAATTTTAGTGAAAAAGATTTGCTGATTGTTGGTATTGATGGTAATGGTTATAAGGTTGCAGAAGAAATTGTAAAACGTTTAAATAAAATTTCGCCTATAAAAACAAAACTTTGTAAAATAAAAGTAAACAAAGAAGAGCCCTGGAAAACAGAACCTATTTATGATTTTACAGAAAAAGATTTTGTAAATAAAAGTGTGATTGTGGTAGACGATGTTTTAAACAGTGGTAAAACAATTATGTACGCCATTAAATTATTTTTAGATAAGCCTGTGAAAAAATTAAGTACGTTGGTGTTAGTTGATAGAAGCCACATTCGCTACCCTGTAAAAGCAGATTATGTTGGATTATCATTAAGTACTACTTTGCAAGAGCGTATTGAAGCCGATTTAAAAACAAGGGGGAAAGAAGCCGTATTTTTAATATAATTAAATGAGCCAAACAAAATCGGAAAGCGATTTTAAATTAAACGCCTTATTAGAGGTAACCAAAGCGATTAACAATAATTTCCCCGTTAGTCACTTACTAGAACTATACAAAGATATTTTACAAAACAGATTAGGTGTTGGGCGCTTGGTGCTATTTAGCTATACCCATAAATGGGAATGTATTCTAAACTATGGTTTACCCAATTACGCATCTGAACCTGAGTTTGAAGAAAATTTATTAGACATAAACGAAATTGAAACCATTACTTACAATCGTGGTGAGCTAAGCAAAAGTTTTGAAATTGTAATTCCGGTATATCATAAAAAAAGTCCCCTTGCGTTTGTGTTGTTGGGAGATGTAAACCCGGATAAAATAGAAATAAGCAATGCCATTAAGCATTTACCGTATGTACAAACGCTAACTAATATTATTGTTGTTGCCATTGAAAACAAGAAATTATTTAAAGAAAATATTGAGAAGGCACAATTAAATAAAGAGCTTGAATTAGCGCAAAGTATGCAGCAAATGCTGTTTCCTCACGATTTACCCAACACCGATTCGTTTAGTGTTAGCGCATTGTATATGCCGCATCAACAAGTTGGAGGTGATTATTACGATTTTATTCAACTGAATAATCACGAGTTTATTTTTTGTATGGCAGATGTTAGCGGTAAGGGTTTGTCGGCTGCATTGCTTATGAGTAATTTACAAGCCACTTTACAAAGTTTAAGTAATTACACCCATAATTTAAAAGATATAATAATTGAACTTAACAAACGCGTTATTAAAAACACCAATTACGAAAAGTTTGTTTCTTTCTTTTTAGGTAAAATAAATACTAAAAGTCAGCAGTTAACGTATATAAATGCCGGACACAATGCTCCATTAGTTTATTACGATAAGAAGTTTATTGCTCTTTCAAAAGGAACAACACTTTTAGGTATACAAGAAAATTTAAGAGATATTGAGGTGGATATATTTAATTATGCGCTTGATATAACTTTGTTTTGCTATACAGATGGGCTAACAGACACCATTGATGTAAACAAACAAAGTTTATCTATTGAAGAAATTAAAGCTGCCATTGAAAATAATAGTAAATTATCTCCTTCTGAAATAAATAATTCAATATTAGAATTGGCAACAAAGTTTAAAGGCGAAAATGAATTTACTGATGATATTGCCTTGTTAACCTTAAAGGTAACCGATCTTATTTTTTAGTTTAATTGTTTTCTGATTTTTTCTTATGAAATAAATCTATACAAACCATTATGGATAAAAAACTCCAGAATGGAAGCGAAAGTTTATCGGTATCTAAGAAGTTATTTATAAATCCATGAATAAAATAAGTTACCAATCCTAAAAACACTCCTGTTCCTAAAATGCGCGTGTTTTTATCTTCAACCTGTTCATACAAACGGTAACCAAAACTAAAAGTATAAAACAAAAACCCTAAAACAATTATTAAACCTGGTAATCCTTCTTCGGCTAATGGACCAAGATACTCGCTGTGAGCATTACCATTTGTTCCAAAATTTGTACTGATAACAGTTTTTTGACTGCTTAATTGGTAGGGCGCATATTTAAACATGTAGGTACCGGGTCCCCAACCAAAAACCGGCATGTCTTTCCACATGCGTAAGGCACAACTCCATCTGTTTAATCTTTCAAGGTTAGAGGCATCTGTTTTAATATTGGAAACAGATTCAACATTATTCATAAATCCTTCTTCGGCATCGGTGTTATTTCTACCTAAAGCAATCAATATTTCATCTTGAAAACTAAAAAACAAAATAAAAATGCTGAAAAAAGAAATTACCAAAAATTTAAATTTAAAACGAAGTAACAAAGTTATAAATACTCCTGCTGCAACAAATAAACCCAACCAGGCTGCCCGAGCATATGATAATACAATTGCTGCTGCAAAAAGTAAAAAAAGCAAAAAGTAAAAAATCTTAAAAAACTTATCAATGCTTGAAATAAACAAAAAGGAAATCGTAACAGGTATAAACATTGCTAAGGCTGCTCCGTAAGCAGTATGGTCGTTATAAAAAGGCGACATTACCCAGTCTGCCGATTTGTGATCGAAGCCATATTTGGAATGCATTAGGATAGTGTATGCGCAAACGATTGCGAGAGCAACCATATAACTGGTTAAAAACGGTATTATGTTTTTCTTCTCTTTAAATAAATAATTTGCCAAAAAGTAGCAGCTAAAAACAAACCAACAGCGCGAAATAAAAAACTTAATGGATATTATAATATCTTCACTTGTAAGAGTTGTTACAAACATCCAAAACAATTGAATGCCAATTAATAAAGTAATGGCGTGCGTGTTAATTGATTTATTATATTGATTGGTGTAAAGCTTATTTAAAAAATAAAGAAACATCAAAGCGGCCATTAATGGTTCTGCAGGTAAACTTAAATCAACCGGGCCGTAATAACCTAATTCTTTTAAACTTACCGAAATGGGTGTAATAAAAGCTAAAAAAAATAAAAGTTTAGGCAGATTATAAATAGCGTAATAACCAACTATTAAAACCAACGGAATTGCATTGTACATATAAAAGTAATCGCGTTTGTATACAAGAATATACATGTCGATAACAACATATAATGCAATTAAAATAAACAATATGTTTGCTTTAATTAACTTAAGCATTTTGGTTTTTAATGCGGTAACGAATTAAAATAATTACAATTCCTAAAAGTAGAGTAGAAAGCACAGATGTTATTACAATCATTGATCTTATTGGGTAACAGCGCTTGTCTGATAAACTTGGTTTAGATACAATGGAGAAAAAAGTTAAGTCACCTGCAAAATCCATGTAAAATTTATCGCGTTTATATACAATACGGCTATATGATTTTGCTAAACCTTTCACCTTTTCTTGATATTCTTTTTGCTTTAGTTTTTTAAACTTTTTACTTCCCTTATCATTTTTATCTTCCTTATCTTCTTTGTTATCTATATTTATATCACCTAATTTTTCTGTTTTGGCTAATGCTAACAACGAGTCTATTGAATGATTTTGCATTGCAATTGTTTTGTCAATATTTTTTATGTACTGATATAAAATGTATTTTTTATTGTCTTTAACAAGATTATTGGTTAATGCCAAAATACCTCCGTTAATTTCTTGTGCTTTTAATGGGTCTACATCTTTTACCGTAATTTCAATTGATTCATATAATGTAGGTGAAATACTTATTAATTCTTTATACATATAATCAAACAGAGCTTTTCCGCCTTTTTGCTTGGTGGTATCAATGCCGTAGTATTCAAACAAGTGGTATTTTTTTGCCAAATCCATTTTAATATCACTACTGTTAAAATATTGCATCAATTGTTCGGTAGAAGATTCATCGGAAGTTGGATATAAGTTTACCGGAAAAACAATGGATGTAGATTTATACAAGGGTCTGATTAAATAACTGCAGCCAAAAGAAATAACGGCTGCTAGAAACATAATAATTGCCAATTTGTATTTGTGCGACCAAATTTCTTTAAAGATAGCATCGGTGGTGTTAAACTCTTTCATTTTTATTGCGTATTAAATTTTTTATGGTTTTAAATCTTGTTTTATTTTTTGAATATTTTCTTTAAGTACAAGAATTATAAAAGTTAAAAGAAAGGTGGAGATAAACGACACCAGTACAATTAAACTTTTAAAAGGCCTTGCTTTAAACTCATCAGGTTCCCCTTTTTCAAGAACAAAGGTAATTGGTAAATATTTTTCGTAGTTAATTATAGCGTCATCGTATTTTGATTTAATAACGGGAAATTTGAAACGATATTTCCTTAAATTTTCACTAACGTGTAAATAGGCACCGCCGTGTTTTTTAAGAATATTTATTTTCTCTTCTAATGCCTTAATGTTAGAGGAGTTACCTTTTTCCAATGCTTTTGCATAACTTTTTGTGTAAGCACTTACATCTGCTTTGTAATCTAATACGCCTAATTCACGCAAAGTTTGCAAACTATCTTCAAGTTCATTCATGCGCTTAATTGTATTATCGTATTCTAGCTTAACAATTTCTAATGCTTGTAAAGCAATTTTTTTTGTCATTTGCTTTCTAATGGTATCGGTGTATTGCACAATACCATTGCATATTTCTGCTGCGCCATTGGCTGTATAATCGTAGGCGTCTACTTTTATGGAGTTAAAATCGGTGCGCTTTATTTTCACCATATTATCCCATTTTAACTTTAAGTTATGGGGGCCAAATTTATCTTTGGTAATTTTCCAGCGTTCCCATAAATTAAATTTATCGGCAATAAGTATTTTTAAACTTTCGGAAGTAAGTAATTGAATTACTTTTTCAGCATCATCTTCATCGCCAATTTGCATATAATCTTCTTGGTTACCTACATTTTGTTCAATTAATAATTTTGCCACAGAAAATTGCCTAATGGGAAAAATTATGGAAGTTGATTTGTACTGTGGCGCAATTAAAAAAGAAATTACAACAGAAAGTACAATTGCCGTTCCTGAAAAAATAAGCAAGGTTTTTCGCCACTGAATTATTTTTTTCAGCACTTGTATAAAATTGATGTTCTGATTATCCATTATTTATATTTAATAAAACGTATTATTGATTTTGGGTTAAGTAATCCTGTAACAAAAGCAAATAAGCCACTTGATGCTAACATGATACTGAAATTAAGAAGCCATTGTTTAGTTAAGTTTACAGTAAAGTAATTAATTAAAATTACTCCAATAATAAAGAAAAATAACGACAAAATTAGCCTTTTATTTACTTTAAACTTGAAAATTTTATAGGATAAATATATTTGTACCAATGCTGTAAAAAATTGGGTTATTACACTTGAATAAGCGCTTCCGTATGCAAAAAACTTGGGAATTAAAATAAAATTTAAGATTAAATTAATAGCAATTCCGCTTATGGCCATAAAATTTAGTTGTTTTAGGTTTCCATTGGCAGTTAAAAGAGTACCAAAAATATAAGTAATGGAAATAGCACTAAAACAACACATTAATAGGCCCAGTATTTCCGAACCTTCAGTACTGCCTTTGTAAAGAATTTTGCAAAATTCATCAGCGTAAAACAAACAACTTACAGAAACAATTATAGCCGGAGTTAAAAGCAGAGTAAAGGAAAGCTTTACAATGTTTTCTATGTTTTCATTTTGTTTTAGCATTCTGCTAAATACAGGAAGTAGTTGAACGGAAAATAAGTAAGCAATCATGTTTGCCGCGTCTAAAAGGCGAAAAGATTTAGCGTATATTCCACTTTGTTCTTTACCAAAATCACCCGGCAATAATTTTTCAATCATAACACTGTCTAAGCGATTATAAAAAGTCATTAATAAAACTAAAATAGCAAACGGAAAACTTTTCTTTAAAATCATCCAATTAAATGCCCAATGCCAATTTAATTTAAAAGTGTGTGTTTTGTTAAGCACAATTACAAACGCAATAAATGCAGTAAGAACATAACCGGCTGTTTGCGCATACACAAAGTTCATTATATCAACATGTAATCCAAATACATTAAACAACATGGCAAATACAATGCTTATCATAATAACCCTATCAAGAACAGAAACAATGCTATCTATTCTAAATAGATGAAGTGCCAATAAATTAGAACGAAGGAATAAAATAAAACCTAAGAAAAAGTTGTTGATGCATAATATCAGTAAAAGTTTCATATATCGTAAATCGTAACCAATAAGCATTCCTACGGTTAATGTTACAATTACGTAAAACAATCCTAAAGCAAATTTAAGCGCCAGCATTTTACTAAAATGTTTGCTTAATAGTTGGCTGTTTTGTGCAATATTTTTGTTGTTGAAATTGGTTAAACCAAAATCTAAAAGAATATTCAATAAAAACGAAAAATTAAATAAAACAAAGTACTCACCGTAGCTTATGTTTCCTACCTCCATTTGAACGCTCGGTTCAATTTTAAGAGTCCAAAATGGTTTAATTAAAAGGTTTAAAACCAATAATATAGCTAGGTCAAATATGAACTTCTTCTTTTGCACAAAAAACGAACAAAGATATACTTTTTTGGTGTTTTACCTAATATATTTCCTAGTTTTGCGGCGTGGTAATTGCAGTAAATACAAGGCTTTTGTTAAAGAATAGGCTTGAAGGTATGGGTTGGTTTTCTTATCAAACCTTAAAGCGAATTACCACCGCGCACAAAGATGTCCATTTCGTTTTCTTATTTGATAGGCCTTTTGATGAATCGTTTATCTTTTCTGATAACATAACTCCAATAATTTTATCTCCTCAAGCCCGTCATCCTTTCTTATATTATTTATGGTTTCAACATTCTGTAAAATCAACTTTAGATAGATTAAAGCCCGATTTATTTTTATCGCCTGATGGTTTTTTATCGTTGGGTGCAAAATGTAAGCAATTACCTGTAATACACGATATAAATTTTAAACACCATCCAAAAGATATTAAATGGTTAACATCAAAGTATTACAATTATTATTTTCCAAAATTTGCTAAAGAAGCCACAAGAATTGCAACTGTTTCTAAATATAGTAAAAACGATATAGCATTGCAGTATAACATTTCTAGTGATAAAATAGATGTGGTTTACAATGGTATAAATTCATTTTTTAAACCTTTAACGGAAGACGAGAAATACAAAGCCAGAAAATTATTTTCATATGGTAATCCATACTTTGTGTATGTTGGTTCTATTCATCCTCGTAAAAACATCCCAACACTTTTAAAGGCGTTTTCTCAATTTAAAAGCGAAAAAAAAACAGCGCATAAATTAGTTTTAGCCGGACCAAATTACTGGGGAATGAGTGATATTTATAAAATTTTAAAAGAAGAAAAAATAGAAGAAGAGGTGCTTTTTACTAATCGTTTAAAAGATGAAGATTTAGCATTGGCATTGGGTGGGGCAGAGGCATTAACCTTTATTCCTTATTATGAAGGATTCGGAATCCCGTTGGTAGAAGCAATGGCTGCAGAAGTACCTATTATAACCAGTAACGTAACCAGTTTGCCAGAAATTGCAGGCGAAGCGGCTTTATTGGTGAATCCTTTAAATATTGCAGAAATAAAAAACGCCATGATAAAAGTTGTAGAGGATGAAGGAGTAAAGCAACAACTTATTGCGAATGGAAGAGACCAAAAACTTAAATTCAGTTGGGATAAAAGTGCCGATTTGCTCTGGCATTCAATAACAAAAACAATTAATCAATAAAGTTTTTTAATTAAATCTGGTAATTGTTTTAAAGCAAAAATTTCTTTCATTTTTTCTTTTGCTTCACCTGCAGGCGAACCAAAATAAACTTTACCCGATTCTAAATCGCCGGTAACACCGCTTTGCGCGTAAACAGTAACATTATCAGGTATGTTGGCATTACTGGTAATACCAACCTGCCCCCACACCTTTACATTGTTACCAATATTGGTACAACCAGCTATGCCTACTTGCGCGGCAAACAAACACATTTCGCCAATATGAACATCATGCCCAACATGTATTAAATTATCTAAAATGGTGTTTTTTCCAATAATGGTACTTTCTGTAACGCCCCTGTCAATGGTGCAATTAGCGCCAATTACTACGTTATCCTGAATAATTACATTACCACAAGAATTTAATGGCTCAAATAATGTAGTTCTGTTTTTAAAATAAAAAGCATCAGAACCAATTACAGCGCCGGCATGAATAATAACATTATTTCCAATTATGCAATTATCATAAATAACCACATTAGGATGTAAAACACAATTATCTCCTATAACAACATTGCTTCCTACATATGAGCCGGGCAAGGCAGTAAAGTTTTTTCCAATTTTAGCAGAATCGCTTATGTTTTTATTTGAAAGTGTTTTTGGTTGAAAATAGTTGGTTAAGGTATTAAACGCAGTAAAGGGTTCGTTGTGAATGATGAGTGCTTTCCCATCCGGGCAATTAACTTCTTGATTAATGATTACAGTTGTAGCAGCACTATTTAAAGCTTTATCGTAATATTTTGGATGATCAACAAAAACTAAATCACCTTTTTGAACGCGGTGTATTTCATTAAAACCTGTTACCAAGTGATTTTCGTTACCAATAAATTTAGAATTTATTATTTCTGCTATTTGTTTTAACGAAGTAGGTTGAATGCGCATAATTTTTACAATTTAAAATCATCCTCAATACCACCTTCATCTGACGAACCTAAATAACCTAATCGTTTACCGGTTCTAAGAACCGCGCTATTTGCTTTTTCTTGCATTTCATAAACGCTCACTTGTTTTACTGCTTCGTAAGGAGGTATGGTTAAATCAAAATTGATAGAAAAGATAATTAATTCGTTTATTATATCTATTAAATATTGCTGATTAATGGGTTCATCACTAAAATTGCTGTAACGATGGTTTAGGTTTGTTTTTGTTTCAATAAAAAACTTTTTTTCGCGATTAATAAAAATTCTTGCAATTAAAAATCCAACATCGTTAATTCGATTGTATTTAAATGAATCGGAAAGAAAATTGTAAACGCTAATAATTCCTGAATAGGAATTAAAGGAAGCTTGTTTAACGTAGCCCGATTTATAAATAGGATTCGATTTTTCAATTTCAAAAACATTGGTATGCATATCAAAATGTAAAATATCACCTGCAACTTTAATTTGAAACGAATGTTGATTAACTTCTTTAAAATTTAAGGTAACACGCGAATCAATATCCTTTGTTTTTTTTATTAAATCGTCGGAAATTTTCTTAGACGTTGTTTTTAAAAAGTCGAAACATTCTATTGTGTTTGAATAAACAGTTTGTTTCATTACTGCTTTTTCCTTCAGTAATTTAAGGATGGCTTCCGATTGATTATCTGTGTTATTCTCCATTTTAAAACTTAATAAGCACGTGCAAAAACAACACGTTGACTGCTTGGTTTACCGCTGTATATGCATACACCGGTTTCTTTTTTGTTGTTTAAAGGAATACATCTTATGGTAGCTTTTGTTTCCTCTTTTATTTTTTCCTCTGTCTCACTTGTTCCATCCCAGTGGGCATAAATAAAGCCGCCTTTTTCATCTAACACCTTTTTAAACTCTTCGTAAGAATTTACCTGGTGAGACATTTTTGTTCTTCTTTCTAACGCTTTATCAAATAAGTTGGTTTGTATGGCATGCAATAAATCTTGAATGTAGTTTCCTGCATCATTAATTTTTATAACTTCTTTACTTAATAAATCTCTTCTTGCAACTTCTATTGTTCCATTTTCAATATCTCTTTCACCAATGGCAATTCTCACCGGAATACCTTTTAATTCGTGTTCTGCAAATTTAAATCCTGGACGCTGTGTATCTCTGTTATCATATTTAACGGTTATACCTTTTGATTCTAAATCGGCTTTAATTTTTAATGCATATTCAGAAACCTTTTTTAAACCTTCATCCCCTTTATAAATAGGAACAATTACTACTTGTGTAGGAGCTAAACGAGGAGGTATAACCAATCCGTTGTTATCGCTATGACTCATAATTAAGGCCCCCATTAACCGTGTACTAACACCCCAACTGGTTGCCCAAACATAATCCAGTTTCCCTGTTTTGTCTGCAAATTTTACATCAAAAGCTTTTGCAAAGTTTTGTCCTAAAAAATGCGATGTACCTGCTTGTAAAGCTTTGCCATCTTGCATTAATGCCTCAATACAATACGTGTCATCTGCACCGGCAAAACGCTCGTTTGCTGTTTTTATTCCTTTTAAAACAGGTACTGCCATAAAGTTTTCTACAAAATCTGCATAAACGTCCAGCATTTTTTCTGTTTCAATAATTGCTTCTTCTTTAGTAGCATGGGCTGTATGTCCTTCTTGCCATAAAAATTCGGCAGTACGTAAAAACAAACGTGTACGCATTTCCCAACGAACAACGTTTGCCCATTGATTTACCAAAATTGGTAAATCGCGGTAGCTTTGTATCCAGCCTTTGTAAGTGTTCCAAATTATTGCCTCGCTGGTTGGACGAACAATCAATTCTTCTTCTAGTTTTGCTTCAGGGTCAACTATTAACTTGGTTTTATCTGCAGGATTAGTTTTTAATCGATAATGCGTAACAACCGCGCATTCTTTTGCAAATCCTTCTGCATTTTTTTCTTCAGCTTCAAATAAACTTTTAGGAATAAAAAGAGGGAAATAAGCGTTTACATGTCCTGTATCCTTAAACATTTTATCTAAGGTTTGTTGCATTTTTTCCCAAATGGCATAGCCGTGAGGCTTAATAACCATACAGCCACGTACTGCGCTGTGGTCTGCTAAATCTGCTTCTACTACAATATCATTATACCATTTACTGTAATCTTGCTCTTGCGGGGTAATTGATTTACTCATAAAAATTTGTTCCGAATATCTTGCTAAACAACCACTAAATCTTTTTAAACGTACCACTTGTTAAATGGTGGTAAAATAACGGGCATTTCGGCAATTTATTTCGTAAATTTACGTATAAAATTTGCCCTAGTACCCATTTAAAAACTAAAAATAATGAAAAAATTTATCATATACCTTTTTTCAGCTTCAATACTGCTAGTTTCTTGTAAATCAACAAAACTGGTTCCATTTAGTGATGATGTTTATGTTGACCCAATTGAAGAAAAAAGAATTGCCAAGGCCAATGCAGAGGCATTAAAGCAAAAAGAAATGGAAGAAGCGGCGGCCAAGCAGGCAGAATATGCTGCACAAAAAGCAAAAGACGATGCTAATCCTTATTATCAAGAGCCAAATTATAGTTCTGATGATTATTATGATCATGCGTATGCCTCTAGAATAAAGCGCTTTCATAATCCGGTTTATGGAACCGGATATTACGATGATTACTATACTAATTCTTACTGGTACAATCAAAATCCGTATATGTGTGGAAATAGTATTTACAGCACTTATAATTGGTGGCCCTCTCAACAATTTGGTATGAATGGATGGAACAATGGTTGGAATAACGGGGGTTGGAATAACGTGGGCTGGAATAACGGATGGAACAACCCGTATGGATACAATAATGGTTGGAATACTAGTATAGGTATGGGCTACGGAGGCTGGAATAACCCGTATTATTATGGAAACAATCCTTACAGTTATTATGGGTATAACAATTATTACGGGTACAATAACCCATATTGGAATAATAATAACTGGGGTTATTTCAACAGTTTTGATAATAATAGTAATTACACATTTGCTCCGCGTACCGGAAATTCAGGAAGTAATAGTACACGCGAATCTTATGCAGGAATGAAGGTTACAAATGGTGATAATGAAAGGGTTCGCTTCATTAATCAAATGGCAACATCGCAAGAGTCTACGCCAAAATTCACCCAATTAGAGAGGAAAGTTAGTAATCAACCAAATGTAAATTACCAGCCAACATCAAACAACGGAAGCGGAAAAACAGTTGGTAACACAGAAACATATTCAGGTAACGGGCGCAATTCAGGAAACAATACAACTATTAATAATTCCGGTAAAAACAGCACCAGCACCGGCCAAAACCCATCAGTTATAAAACAAGAAAACACCACAAAGCCTGTTAGAAACTCTTCAGGTAACTCAAATAATAATCCTGTTAAAGTTAACAGCAGCGGAAATTCAAGTACTAACGGTGGTTTTATAAAAAGTGGCGGAAGTAGTTCCGGTGGATCTAGCTCAGGCGGAAGTTCATCACCACGAAGTTCAGGCGGCGGCACAAGCAGACCCAGATAATTAATTTATGATATTCAGGTTTTGGTTACTATTCTTTAGTTTTTCTATTTGCATTGTTGGAAATGCGCAAAATGATTTAGATGCTTTGCGCTATTCTCGTACTGCTTTAGGAGGTAGTCCGCGTTTTATTGCAATGGGCGGTGCAATGGGAGCTTTAGGGGGTGATGTAAGTTGTGCTACCACTAATCCGGCCGGTTTAGCCATATTTAGAAAAGGGGAAATTATTTATTCGGGTGGTTTAAGGTTTACTACAAATAAAGCAGAAACAAACGGAAAATCCAGTTCAGTAACAGACGCAAATTTTGTATTCGGAAACTTTGGCTTAGCATTCGCATGGCAGGCTGAAAAAGACCCTTCCAGAAGAAATGTGTTTTGTATTAGTAATACACAACTGCAAAATTTTAATAATCAAATTCAAATTTCAGATCCTTCTTCCAGAAACAGCATTGCAAAAGATATGTTGAATATCTCAAACAGCGGTAACTCCTTGTTTACTTTAAACCAATCTTACGAAGGATTGGGGTATAATGCATATTTATTAGATTACGATAGTGTAAGCGGTCAGTTTTTTTCATTCGTTGACATTAATAGAAATTTATCTCAAAAACGATTAATAACAACAACAGGCCGTGCAAACGAAATAAATATCAGTTTTGCTCAATCAGAAAACGATAACTTTTATATTGGTGGAAGTATTGGAATTCCAAGAATAAAGTTTGAATCAACCACCAATCATACCGAAGTAGATGGAAATGACAGCATGCGAATAGGTATGACTTCTTCCAGTAGTTTTACTTCTACTTATAATACCGATCTTCCTTTTGTTTACAATAATTTTTTAGGCTTTAATTCACTTTCTTATACAGAATTTTTTAAAACCGAAGGATACGGAGTTAATGTAAAACTTGGTGCTAACGTTAGAGTGAATCAAAACGTAAGATTAGGTGCTTATTTTCATTCGCCAACCTTTTATAGTTTAACCGATACTTATTATTATAAGGTTGCTGCTTCGTTTGATTACAATCCGCTGTTAGAAAATGTATCAACCTTCCCTGATGAAAACGACGGAATTTTTAGATATAAAATTACATCTCCCATGAGGTTTGGGTTTAACTCCGGCTTTGTTATTGGAAAAATTGCTTCTATTGGATTAGAATATGAAGGAATAAAATACCAAGATGCAAAGTTAAAGGCAGATGATCCTGCTGTGTTTAATGGCGTTAATGCAGTAATTAAAAATAAGTATAAATATGCCAGTAATATTCGTTTAGGAGGTGAGTTAAATGTGAAACCGGTAATTCTTAGAGCAGGATATGCAATAAACGGTAGTCCCTTTGGTGGACTTTATTCCGGTAGTTTTGACAGACAAACCATTAGTTGCGGAATAAGTATAAGAACAAAAAATAATTATTTTTATGATATTACCTGGGTAAGAACCAATACAAAAGAAGCCTATTACATGTTTAGCACAATACCTATTAAAAGTAATATTAATAGTGTTACAAGCGCATTAATGGTTTCTATGGGATTAAAATTTTAATTACTTACAATACGAATTAAAAAGCTGCGGAGCTCTTTCGTTTCCTAAACTATCTGCTTTTTGTAAATCTTCGCAGGCACCACGTTTATCTTTTGCCGCCATTTTTAAAGCAGCTCTGTTAATATAAGCCGTAGAATAATCAAATTTAAGTTTTATAGAATAATCTAAATCTTTTAATCCTTCTACTATGGCTTTATTACTGCCTTTGGCTAAACCTCTGTAACAATAACTTATATGGTTTTTTGGGTTTATTTTTATGGCATCATCTAAATCAACAATAGCACTTGTAAAATCATTACAATTTATTTTAGCCGCTGCTCTTTGAATTAGTGCTTCTTCTTCTTTTGGCATTGCATCTATATAAACATTCCAGTCGGTTACAGATCCCTTGTAATCTTTTAGTTCAAATTTTGTAATAGCTCTCATTTTGTATAAATTATAATCCATTTTATTTTCCGGTAAAATTCTAATTATTTCATTTAAATCCCTTAATGCGTAGGGCCATTCTTTGGCGGCAAACCTAACTTCAGCCTTTAAAATCATAGCTTCATGATAATCGGCTTTATAATAAAGAGCGTTCCCGGCCGATTCATAAGCTTGTTTATAGCTTTTTCCTGCTAAGCGTAATTTACCTTGGTATAAATAAAATTCTGCATCTTCAATTTTTTCTTCAATAATTAAAATCTCAGCTGAATCCATGTATTTTTTACTCATTTTATAATCCTTTAAAAAGTAATAGTTCATAGCTATTAATTTCATGGTTTCAAAATCGTTTGGTCCAAATTCTTGCGATTTATACAAGTCTAAATCAGCCCCTTTAAAATCTTTGGTTTGCATTTTACACCAAGCCATTTTATTGTAGGCTTCCCAATACTCTTTTTTAATTTTTACTGCCTTTTTAAAACTGGTAATGGCCTCTTTGTAATTAAGGGTATCCATAGCTTTAATACCTTGCTTAAAAAGTGTAATTTCTTTTAGTTCTTGGGGTAAAGAATCTGTTTGAGAATAACTGCAAAGGCTTGATAAACCACATAAAAGGATTATAAACCACTTATAAAATAGAGTACCCAATATCTCTGAATTTGATTTTTAAGTTAGTTATTTTTTTTGTAACTTTAAAAAAATTAAATTTATGCCAAACGTTGGACTCATTATTTTAATAGTATTCGGAACCTTAACACTTTTCCTTTCTTTTGTTTCTATACAACAGGGTACAGTAGGTGTAACTACCATTTTTGGTAAGTTTAATAGAATATTAAGACCCGGATTAAATTTTAAAATACCATTCATTGAAAAGGTTTTTAAAAGAATATCTATTCAAAATAGAAGTTCTGAACTTGGTTTTCAAGCAGTTACAATAGATCAAGCGAATGTTAACTTTACGGCAATGTTGCTTTATTCTGTATTTAATTCAGATGAAGAAACATTAAAAAATGTTGCCTTTAAGTTTGTTGACGAAAGAAACTTTATGCAAGCCCTTGTTCGTTCGGTAGAAGGTTCTGTTAGAGCATTTGTTGCAACAAAAAAGCAAGCTGAAGTGTTATCATTAAGAAGAGATATTGTTGATGCAGTAAAAGAACAGTTAGATAAAATTCTAGAAGAATGGGGTTATCATTTAATTGATTTGCAGCTAAACGATATTAATTTTGATGAAGAAGTAATGCGTTCTATGGCAAAAGTAGTTGCAAGTAATAATTTAAAAGCGGCTGCAGAAAATGAAGGTCAGGCTTTATTAATTACTAAAACTAAAGCTGCAGAAGCAGAAGGGAATGCAATTAAAATTAGTGCATTGGCAGAAAAAGATGCATCAAGATTAAAAGGAGAAGGTATTGCTTTATTCCGTCAAGAAGTTGCAAGAGGTATGGCCGGTGCTGCAAAAGAAATGGAAGAGGCGAATTTAGACTCTTCATTAATTTTATTTAGCATGTGGACAGAAGCAGTTAGAAATTTTGCTCAAGAAGGGAAAGGGAATGTTATATTTTTAGACGGAAGTGTGGAAGGAATGCAAAAAACCATGAAGGATATGATGGCAATGAATTTGCTTGAAAATAATTCAAAAACAAAAAAGTAATAAAATCAAACATAAATCAAACACAGAATAAACATGAAAATTAAACATCTACTTAATCGCTCTGTTTTAGCATTAGCCGTGTTCTCAACAATAGGCTTAACTGCTCAAAACGATAAAAAGATAATTCCATGTGCTACGTATGAAGCAATGGATGAAGCTTTTGCTAAAGATCCTGATGCTAAAATCAGATACGAAGCAATTCAAAAAATATTACAAACCCAGTATGAAGAATATGAGGCATTAAAGGCTGCCGGAAAAGTTACAGCTCCTCCGGTTTATACCGTGCCGGTTGTTTTTCACGTTTTACATAAGGGCGGCCCTGAAAATGTTAGTGATGCAATTATTAACGCTGCATTAGCCGAAGTTAATGCTGATTATGCAAAAACAGCAGCTGATGCAAGTTTAACAGCAGAGCCTTTTCAAACGAGTTTCATAAACTCCGAAATTGTTTTTAAGTTGGCTAAAAAAGATCCTAATGGTAACTGTACCTCTGGTATCACACGTCGCGTTGATGACCGTACATCATGGGATCGTTCAGGTAGCAACTGGAGTGCATTATATGGAGGAATTACATGGGACCCAACAAGGTATTTAAACATTATTGTAGTAAAAGAAATTTTACCAAATCCAACAGGTGGTGGAATTGTGGTAGGATATACTTGGTTGCCGGGCACATGGTCTGCTGGTTCAATAAATGATTGTATAGTTTACCGTTATGATTTTTTATCGGGTGGAAATCCACCGAACTCTAGATCGGTTAGTCATGAAATTGGCCACTGGTTTAATCTTCCTCACACTTGGGGTGGAACTAATCAACCCGGTGTATCTTGTGGTGATGATGGTGTTACAGACACACCTGTAACTTTGGGAGAGTCTTCTGGTTGTCCTTCTAGTTCTGTTACTGCTTGTACACAAACAAATGTTGCTATGAATGGATTAAACAATGTTCAAAACATTATGAATTATTCAAGTTGTCCAAGAAATTTTACAACCGGACAAACCAATAGAATGCGCACTGCATTAGCATCTGCTACGGCAAACAGACAAAACCTTTGGTCACCAGGAAATTTAACATTTACCGATGTTAATGGAGGTGCTCCTTGTGCGCCAACATGCGAATTTATGTCAACTTCAGTTGCCGGATATACAGCTTGTTCTGGCCAATCTATTAATAGTTTTAGAGATTTTTCTTACGATGCTGTAACAAATTGGACGTGGACTGCAACAAACGGAGCAACACTTTCCGCTCCTAACGGATCAATTACTTCAGCCTATTTTCCAAATCCTGGAACTTCAGTAATTACTTTAAGTGTTCAAAATGCTCAAGGCATTGCTTCAAAATCTAGAACAGTTACTGTATTAAATGGAATTGCAACTGCAACCGTTGGTTTCTACGAAACCTTTGCAAACCCGGGAACTCCCACAAATTGGAATGTAGAAAACAGAAATACTAACTCTGTTACTTGGGCTTACACAAGTAATGCAGGTAATGATGGTTCGTCTTCATTCTTATTAAATGGTTCATTAAGCCCTGCTAATCACATTGATATTTTAAACATGCCAATCATGGATTTTCAAGCCAATCCCGGTGCAAGCATTTCCTTTAGTTATGCATATCGCCAACAAACTTCAACACATGCAGATGTGTTTAAAGTACAGTTAAGTGATAATTGTGGTGCTAGTTGGAAAGATGTTTATGCTCCAAGTGCTGCGGTATTAGCAAGTGGATCGGGTGGAGTAAGTACAGGAAATTTTGTTCCTACTTCAACACAATGGAAATATCAAGATGTTTCTTCTCATCCAAACTTCTTCTCATTCTCTAATAGTTCTTCTGTAATGGGTCGTTTCTATTTTCAAGAAGCTCCTGCAGGATTTGGTAATAAATTGTATTTAGATGGTATTAAGTTTGCAGAACCACCAAACGGTGTTAACGAGCTTACTCGTTATTTAAAATTGCAATTATATCCTAATCCTACAAACGGTAGTGCAACTATTAAGTTTACCTTAAGTACTGAGGCTAGCGTTAAAGTAAATATATTTGATGTAACCGGTAAATCAGTTGGTACAGAAAAAGCTTTCAACTTAGGTTTAGGCGAACATGAAATTAAATTGAATGAAAGCAATGAATTAAGCAAAGGTATTTACATTGTTAATATAGATTACAATGGTACCAAAATGGCAAAAAAATTAATTGTAGAATAATAAGCCCTTAAAATAATAAAGCCCGTGGTTTTTTAACTACGGGCTTTTTTTATGGAAAGTTTGTTAACTTTGAAGCTGTAAATTATATGTTTCATTTTTTATTAAGAACAATACCTCGCCCTATTTTAATTAAGCTTAGTTTAATTTTTTCAAAAATTGCACCCTTAATTTATTACGGTAAAAGGTACGAAGACCCAATTAGTGGTAAAACTTACAGAAAGTTTTTACCTTATGGTTATAGTGGCAGAGCAAAACGAAATAATGTTTTATGTCCGGGTAGTTTATCGTTAGAACGCCATCGTTTGCTTTGGTTATATTTAAAAGAAAAAACAGATTTTTTTACAAAACAGAGTAAAATGCTACACATAGCACCAGAACAATGTTTTTATAAATTATTTAAAGCTCAAAAAAATTTAGATTACACAACAGGCGATTACAATAGTCCAATAGCCGATATTCATTTTGATTTGCATAATGCCCCTTTTAAAGACAATACCTTTGATATTATATTTTGTAACCATGTTTTAGAGCATGTTAACGATTCGCAACAATGCATGCGCGAATTGTATCGTATTATGAAACCCGGAGGCTGGGGAATTTTTCAAGTGCCATTGGATACAACCCGAACTACAACTTTAGAAGATAAAAATATTGTAACAGAAGAAGAGAGAGAAAAACATTATTGGCAAAAAGATCACTTACGATTGTTTGGTTTAGATTACAAAGATAAATTAGCTGCTGCCGGGTTTAATGTAACTGTAGATGACTTTGTAAATACCATAAAGCCGGAATTGTTAGACAGATACCGTTTACCCGCAGGTGAAATGATTTACTTGTGTAAAAAGAATTAAATTGTGCTGCACTCAAAAAACATAAGTCTTTATTTTATTATTTTCTTTTCAGGAACAATTTTATTTCATTTATTGGTGTTGTTAGGAGTAATTCCTTTTGAAATTGTTTGGGGCGGACGGTTAAAATCGCACAGTGAAATGTTGGCTTTTGAAACGGTTTCTATTTTAATAAACACTTTTATGCTTTTAGTAATGTTGGCAAAACGCAAACATTTAAACTGGAATGCTGCTTTTGTGAAAATTTCAATTTGGTTAATGGGTTTAATTTTTGTTTTAAATACGGTAGGAAATTTATTTTCCGAATCAAAGTTAGAAGCCTGGTTGTTTACGCCAATTACTTTTGTAAGTGCAGTGTTTTGTTTTATGCTTGTATTAAGAAAGGAAGAATAAGTTATTTTTCTTTTTCCTTTAAAATCTTTTCTAAACTATACATTTCATCTCTTAGTCGGGCAGCTTCCATAAAATCCATTTCTTTTGCTGCGCGAACCATGGCCGATTTAATTTTTGTTATTTGTTTTTTTAATTCATCGGTACTCATGTATTGCACAACCGGGTCGGCTGCAACATTTATGTCTTCAAACCCTGTATAAGCTTTTACCAATTTACCGTCTACAGATACTTCAATTCCTCCCATGGTTGGCTGCACTAATTGTTTTTTACCGGCTTGCTTTGGTGTTATATTGTGTTTAAAGTTATATTCAATTTGCTTTTTACGACGTCTTTGGGTTTCTTCCATTGTTATTTGCATGCTGTCCGTTACCTTATCGGCATACATAATTACTCGTCCGTTTACATTTCTAGCTGCTCTGCCAACTGTTTGTACTAAGCTTTTTACGTTTCTTAAAAAACCTTCTTTATCAGCATCTAAAATTGCTACTAACGAAACTTCCGGCAAATCCAAACCTTCTCTTAATAAATTAATTCCAATTAAAACATCAAACATTCCAACACGTAACTGACGTAATATTTCAATTCGGTCTAAGGTATCTACATCAGAATGTATATAACGGCAGCGCACATTTAATTTCGTTAAATATTTACTTAATTCCTCTGCCATACGTTTGGTTAAAGTA
>JALHRL010000007.1:0-28447 GCA_022841465.1 Bacteroidia bacterium
AAACGTGGCGATTCCTTAAGTAAAACCTTAGAGGGCGTTTATATGGAAATTGTAAACCAGGCAAGCGAACGCATGGCAGTAAAAATAAGAGAAAACCTGAATATGTTTTCTACCATAATGGCTATCCAAGCCCTTGATCCGGAAAAATATTTAGATGTATATCAGGAATTGGACAAAAATTTAATGAAGAAGTTTCCAAAAAATCAAAATATTTTAATGTTTCATGAACATGTTCTTAGAACAATAAGTTCACGCGAAAAAGCTTTAGCATTAAAAGAAGGCTCAGAAGCACCAGAAATTAACTTACCCGATGTAAACGGAAATCCTTTAACTTTAAGTTCTTTAAGAGGTAAAGTTGTATTGATTGATTTTTGGGCAAGTTGGTGCGGACCATGTCGCAAAGAAATGCCGGCGGTTGTAAAGGCTTATGCAAAGTACAAAAGCAAAGGTTTTGAAATTTACGGTGTATCGCTAGATAAAACAAAAGAGAATTGGGTAGAAGCAATCCAAAAAGACGGAATAACTTGGCCACAAGTAAGTGATTTGAAATTTTGGGATTGCGAAGCAGCAAAAGCATATAATGTAGAAGGAATCCCCTTTACTGTTTTAATAGATAAAGAAGGTAAAATTTTGGCAAAAAATTTACGAGGAGATGATTTGGAAAAAGCAATAGAGAAGGCTTTAGCAGGAGCGCCAATTAATTAATTGTAAGTTTATTCGTTTGTTTTTTAATTACTCAAAAATAAAAGGTTTAAAATTAAATCGCTATCACTGGTTGGTAGCGATTTTTTGCATTTGTAATAATTTGTTTTCGCAGCAAACGTATTTCCAGCAAGAAGTTAATTATAAAATAAATGTACAATTAAATGATGAGAATCATACGCTTAAAGCTTTTGAAGAAATTGAGTATATAAATAATTCAAGCACCTCTATAAAGTATATTTATTTTCATTTATGGCCAAATGCTTATAAAAACCAATCAACGGCTTTAGCTAAACAATTAATTTCTCGAAAAAATTTAAGTCTTTTTTACTCAAAGGAAGAAGAGCGAGGTTATATAGATAGTTTAGATTTTAAAGTAGATGGTAAATCGGTAAAAGTAGAATACGATGCGGAAAACATCGATATCTGTAAAATTATTTTAAACGAACCCCTTCGTTCATTAGATACTTTAAAAATTACTACTCCGTTTTTTGTAAAAATACCCGATGCTAAATTTTCAAGATTAGGGCATAACCAACAAGCCTATTACATTACACAATGGTATCCCAAACCCGCGGTGTTTGATAAAGATGGTTGGCACCCAATGCCGTATTTAGATCAAGGCGAGTTTTACAGTGAGTTTGGTTCTTTTGATGTTACTATTTCTTTGCCTAAAAATTATGTACTGGCTGCAACCGGTGATATGGAGGATGATGATGCTGAAATTGATTTTTTAAACAACAAAGTAGTTGAAACATTAGAAAGAATTGAACAAAAAAAGTATGGAGGCAGCATTGCATTTCCGCCTTCTTCTTCTCTTATAAAAACATTAAATTTTAAACAATACAGGGTGCACGATTTTGCATGGTTTGCCGATAAACGCTTTAATGTTTTGCACGATCAGATAGAGTTACCCAATACAAAAAAAACAATTGATACCTGGGTTTATTTCACCAACAATCAGTTTGAGTTGTGGAAAGATGCTTTGGATTATGTTAATGAATCTACTATTTTTTATTCGTATTTAATTGGCGATTATCCGTACAATAATGTTTCTGCAGTGGATGGTGTTATTATGGCCGGAGGCGGAATGGAATACCCAAATGTAACAGTAATAGGGGAGGTTGATAATGCCTTTCAATTAGATATAACCATTGCGCATGAAGTTGGTCACAATTGGTTTTATGGCATTTTAGGAAGTAACGAAAGAGATTTTCCATTTATGGATGAGGGAATGAATTCGTTATACGAAATAAGATACAATAGAGCCAAATACCCGCATGTTAAATTAGGAGAAACCATTGGTATTGATACCGCCATTAATGTTTTTGGTGTAAATAAAATCCCTTATTGGCGTGAACACGAAATTTCTTACTTTATGTCGGCTGCCGCTAACATGCATCAACCTGTCATCACAAACTCAAAAGAGTTTTCTTCCTTTAATTACGGTGCTATTGTTTACGGAAAAGCCGCCATTTTATTTGATTATTTACGTGATTATTTAACGGACGATGTTTTTGATAAAGCCATGAAATTTTATTTTGAAAAATATAAATTTAAACACCCTCAACCGCAAGATTTACTACAAACCTTACAGTATTTTAGCGGGAATGATTTGAGTTGGTTTGAAAAAGAATTGTTGCAAACAAACAACAAGATAGATTACAAAATTAAACGAGTTAAAAGAAATTCAGACGGAAGCTATTCCATAAAAGCAAAAAACAAAACGGGAGTAGCTGTTCCGGTAAATTTGTATGGTTTTAAAAACGGCAAACCCGCAGGAATGGTATGGTTTAAAGGTTTTGAAAAGAAAAATGTGTTAGATTTTCCGCCCAGTGATATAGATTATTTTAAGTTAGACGGATTTGATTACATGCCTGATATTAACAGAAAAAATAACTCCTCAAGAACAAAAGGATTGTTTAAAAAAACCAATCCGGTGCGCTTTAATTTTATTACTTCTGTTAATGAAAGTAAAGTAAACAACATTAATTATTTTCCAATTATTGGTTATAATATGTACAATGGTTTTATGGCGGGTTTAACTTTACATAACTATAGTATTTTTGATAAAAAGTTTGATTATGTATTGGCGCCAATGTATTCTTTTAATAGCCGAAATGTAGCGGGTTTTGCCAAGTTAAATTATAATTTTTATCCAAAAAATATTTTCAGAGTAATTAGCATTGGTTCTTCCTATAAAATGTTTGAGGAGGATGAAGTTAATTTCGCAAATGGATTTAATCAATCCGATTTCAGGTTTTTAAATTATAAAAAACTAACTCCATTTATAAACTTTGAATTAAAAAACAGTGACGCTAATTCAAGCATTCAGCAAAGTTTTTACATTCAATCACATTTCATTCAGCGTAATTCAGTTGTTTATAATTCTGTAGTAACAGGAAGCATCACAAATTTTTTCAGCACCATTCAATCAAGCACCCTGGCAATTCATGAATTAAATTATTTGTTTCAAAACACCAGAATAATAAATCCGTTTTCATTTCAAACAAATGTACAGAGCGATGGAAAAATGGCTAAAATTTCATTTTTATTTAAAGAAAAAATAAATGTATTAAAAAAGAAGTTTATTGACCTTCGTTTTTTTGCCGGATTCTTTTTAGCAGGTACAGACTTGGAAAGAGGTCCTTACCGATTCAGATTAAGCGGGTTTAACGGCCACCACGATTATTTATACGAAGGAAATTTTATTGGCAGAAATATGAATACCGGTTTTGCAAACAGCCAGTTTCTTGAAAACGATGGAGCCATGAAAATATGGACTCCACTAGGACAAAGTGCAGATTTTTTACTTTCGGCAAATATTAAATCACCAACTATTTGGAAATTCCCGTTAAAAGTGTTTTTAGATATAGGTACCGCCGGAAGTAATTCAATGCTCAAAGAAAAATTGTTGTGGGATGCTGGAATTAACTTTACAATTGTAAATAATATTGTGGAGGTTTATATTCCCTTACTATACAGTAACGATATAAAACAAACCTTAACACTAAATAATTATAATTTTGCAAATACAATTAGATTTACCTTTAATTTGCAGTATATAAAGCCAAAAGAATTTATTAGAGAAAATTTTAATTAATAAAGTGCAATCAAAAAAAATATATTTTGCTTCCGATTTTCATTTAGGAATTCCTAATCATGAAAAAAGTATTGAGCGCGAAAAAAAAATTTGCAAATGGTTAGATGAAATAAAACAAGATGCTTCTGAAATATATTTAGTTGGCGATATTTTTGATTTTTGGTATGAATACAAATTCACCATTCCTAAAGGCTTTACAAGGTTTTTAGGTAAAATCGCAGAATTAAGCGATGCAGGAATAAAAATTCATTTCTTTACCGGTAACCACGATATGTGGATGAAAGAATATTTCACAAAAGAATTAAATGTAGCAGTACACCATCAACCTATTACCAAAACATTTAATGGTAAAGTTTTTTTTATTGGACATGGAGATGGAATAGGGCCGGGCGACCAAAAATATAAGTTTTTAAAATTCTTTTTTAAAAGTAAAGTATGCCAGTGGCTTTTTACAAGAATTCACCCCAATTTTTCTTTTTTAATTGCATCTACAGCAAGTAAAAGAAGCAGATTGGCAACCGGTGTTGCTGATGAAGTATTTTTAGGAGAAGAAAAAGAATGGTTATACCAATTTTGTTTAAGTTATATTGAAAATAATAAAGTAGATTATTTTGTTTTTGGTCACAGACACCTTGCCTTAAATATGGATATTAAAGGCAAAGCCCGTTATATTAATTTGGGCCAATGGATCAGCAAAAGCCAGTATGCTGTGTTTGATAGTAATGATTTGAAATTAGTGAATTTCAGTTAAAACCATTGAAGCGTAACCTTTTAAACCTTTTTCCGTTTAAATTTATTTTTTTAGCTTAGGTACTTAATTAACAATTTGTTAATAAACTTTATTTAATTAACTTTGCCAGTTAGTAAAAAGCCTGTTTGGATTAGTAAACGGTAAGGTTTTTAACGTTTTTTGGACTAATTTTATAAAATAGAAATAAATTAAATATTTTAGACAGGGTTTATAGCTTTGTTAAGGTAAATTAAATATATGAGGAAAATATTCTACTCTTTATTAGTTTTTTCAGGCCTAATGGCTTTTGAAGCTAAATCTCAAGTTTTTTGGACTGAAAATTTTGGAACAGGTTGCGATGCCGGTCAGTTAGCCACTAACCCTGCTGTTGCTAGTCCTAATGGCTTATGGTCTGTCTCATTATTAACAGCGCCGGTTGTTAATTCACCCAATGCAAATGAGTGGTTTATAAGTGGTACAGAAGATGGGTTAACCGCCGTAGGTAATTGTGCCGGATTTAATTGTACCAACAATAACAGAACCATGCACATTTCAGCCAATCAAGCACCCAATATTGATATTGGCCCTTATTACATACCCGCAAATACCACTAACAAAAGAGTGGAATCGCCAAATATTAATTGTACCGGTTTTTCTGGTATCCAAGTTAGTTTTAAATATATTTTAGAAGGTTTACCGGGACAAGATTTTGCTGATTTTTGGTATTTTGATGGCTTAGTCTGGGCTAACCTTGGCTTAATTGCCCCCCCCCCAACAAATACAAATTGCCCAACTATTGGAGAATGGGCTTTCGCTTCATTTGGTTTGCCTGCAAGTGCAAATAACAATCCTAACATTCGTATAGGTTTCAGATGGGTAAACCAAAATGCCGCAGGAGCCGATCCTGCAATTGCAATTGATGATATTGAATTATCTGCTATGACCTTAACTTTACAAACAGTTGTTCCATGTCCACAACAAACAATTACTGCAAACGTATTAAATAACGCAGTAGGTGTTACCGGTTATACTTGGACCTCTATACCAAACACGGTAACATTTACACCAACAAATGCCGTTCCAACTGCTGTTCAATTTCCAACTAACACAGCGGTACCAACAACATACACTATTATTTTATTAGGAAGTGAATTACCCGGTGGTGCAGCAACTGCTACTGCAGTATCAATTGTAACAGTAAATCCTCAATTACCTGTGTTTGCAAATCCTGTCAGTCAAACGGTTTGTCCGGGTGCTACCGCAACAATTACGGCAAGTGGTGCAAATACCTATACATGGTCGCAGGGTGTTAACGGTCCTGCAATTGGTACCGGAAGTACAGTAGTTGTATCGTTTCCTACACCTTCTGTAGTTTCTTATTTTGTTCAAGGTGAATTGGGAATGTGTTTAAGTAATTCTGTAATTTCAAATGTAACGTATTCAAATGTTGGTATTACATTAACTGTAACACCTCAATCTGTAACAGTTTGTCCGGGTAATACCATTCAGCTTAATGCATCAGGTGCAAATTCTTATACTTGGTCAATTCCGGGTAATCCAACAAATACACCTGTTGGTGATATTTTGGTAGATTCTGCTTTAGTGAATGGGGTTTATATTTATACAGTTAATGGTACAAGTGGAGGCTGTTCAGGTACAGGAACTGCTAGTGTATTTATACAAAATATCCCGGTAAGTATGACGCTTGCCACAACTCCACAAACGCTTTGCGCTGGTACAACCGTAACTTTAAGCGCCTTAGGTGCAGCAAATTATACATGGTTGCCAAATGCAAACTTAACCAATAGTGTTGGTGCAAGTGTTGAAGCAACACCAACCATTGTTACTACTTATACTGTATTTGGAGAGGCGGGTGGTTGCACCGGAAATGCTCAAATTACAGTTTCTGTAATACCTGGCCCACCTTTAAATATATTATCTACAGCTAATGCAGTTTGTACAGGTTATACATCAACCTTAACAGCAACAGGAGGTATGGCATATTCTTGGACAGGAACTACCTTCACGGGAAGTATTAATCAACCCTCTATATCCGCACCTTCCGGAGATTATACAGTTGTGGCAACATCAACTATGTTTGCTTGCCCTTCAATACAAGCAATAAAAATAAATACAATGTCACCTTTAAACATTAGTGTTTCACAAAACAATTTTACAACTTGCATTGCGAATAACGAGCCTAAATTTTCTAAACCAGTTGTTTTAAATGCCACAGGGGGTTCTTCATATGTTTGGGCACCATGTTTGGGCGGTAATTTAAGTATATGTATTGGTAATTCAGTTATAGCTCGTCCTCATACAACTACACAATATACTGTTTCCGGTTACTCATCGGTTTGTTCTGGTACTGCTTTAGTAACGGTTACAGTTATTCCACAATCGACCATTAATGTTCAACCTCCAATGCCAATTATGTGTATAGGTAGTTGTATTAATTTTTCTGTTGTAAATACCAATTCTACCTTACCAAAACCGTATACATATAGTTGGACGGTTCCTTTCAATGTGCCAACCAGTATAGATAATATTTTATCGCCAACAGTTGTTGCTTGCCCAACAGTAAACGCAACCTATACAGTAGAGATGAAAGACTTTAGAAATTGTGTAACGGAGCCTGTGAATGTTTCTACTACGGTAATTCCTCAACCTATAACATCAGTTGCCATTCCAACCATTAATGGGGTTCCAACAAATTCTATTTGCTATGTAGGTGATATTGTAGGATCCACCACTAATACGTTGGCATTAACAGCTGTTAATTCTAACACGAATCCTCCATTGCTAGCAGGAGTTGTTCCAACCTATACATGGTATAATTCTTCTACTCCAACAAATAGCTTGAATAACGACGGTTCAATTTTAACACCAACTAGTGCGCCAACTATTTCAATTACCGCAATAAATAAACTTCCCTCCATTCAAACATATACTTTACGGACCAGTTTCAATGGAGTCCAAGGCTGTTTCTCTGAGGATACTATAAGTGTTCGGGTTGTTGATTGTAGGCGGGTAACCTTAGTAACCTTTACAACTACAACGGCAAACGATACTATTTGTACAAGGCAGTGCGTAACATTTACAAGTACTACAGATGCCGGTGAGCCACAAACATTTACTTGGACAGTTCCTGGTGGGGCACCAAATGTTTCGTATATGCAATCGCCAACCATCTGTTTTAATTTACCTGGTAAATACAATGTAATATTGGCTGTAGATAACCCATACGGGCCTGCGGTGCAATCAGGAACCTTAAACTTTATTAAGGTGGTAGATGTACCAAATGTTACCATTATTCCGCCCGGACAAACTTTAAGCGATACTACTATTCAATTTGGAAGTTGTGTTGAATTACAAGGTTCAGGTGCTTCAACATACATGTGGGGACCTAATTACAATATCAGTAACTTGTTTGGAAGCAGCGCAAAAGTTTGTCCGCATAAAACAACGCAATATATTTTAACAGGATATAATAGTGCAGGATGTGCGTCTAGCGATACCATTAATGTTATTGTAATAGAAGATTGTGGAGAAATGTTTGTACCGAATGCGTTTTCACCAAATGGTCAAGATCATCCGGAAAATGAAACTGTAAAAGTTTACGGTTACTGCTTAGAAACTTTAACTTTCCAAATTTTTAACAGGTGGGGTCAAAAAGTGTTTGAAACAAACGATCAAAAAGTGGGTTGGGATGGAACATTTAATGGTGAAGATTTAAATTCGGGTGTATATGTTTACCGACTCGAAGGTAAGGGCTACGACGGAAAAGGATATAGTTTTAAAGGAAACATTACACTTATTAGGTAAAAGAAGAAATTATGAAAAAGGTATATAAAGGTTTACTGTGTATAATTTTTGTTTCTGCCGGATTAAATTCGCAGGCACAAGATTTACATTTTTCTCAATACTTAGAAACGCCTACGAGCTTAAATCCAGCCTTATTAGGGTTTAATTACGATAACAGAGTAATTGCTAATTATAGAAATCAATGGTCAACCGTTGCAGGAAAAGCTTATCAAACAATGGGCTTAACTTACGATGGTGGTACAGGAAAAAAGCTTAAAGGTAGAAGAATTGGTTGGGGTTTGAATTTGGTGAGAGATATTGCCGGTGATGCAAAATTTAGTTCACTGCTTCCAAGTGTAGGTTTTAGTTATAGCCAAAAAATTAACAGAAAAATGAAGGCGGGAGCCGGATTTCAGTATGGTTTAAATTATAGAACAATTGATATTAGTAATTTACGTTGGGGTGCTCAATATCAAAATTACGAATACAACTCAATTTCAAATAGCGGAGAAACAACACCACGTAGCTCTGTTTTATCAAGTGATATAGGTGTTGGCGGTCATTTTAGTTATGCTCAAAGTGAAAAATACATTAGCGCAAAAGACGGAAATAAATTTGACGCAGGTTTTTCATTTTATCACTTTACCATACCAAGAAGTTCATTTATAATTTCTTCAGAGAAGTTGATGAACAAAATGATTTTTTACGCAAATGGCGAGTTTTTTATTCCTAATATGAAAATTGCAATTGCTCCTAACATTATTTTATTACGTCAAGGTCAAAACAAATCATTTGTTACCGGTTTAATGTTTAAGTATGTTTTAGTGGAAGAATCTAAATTTACAACTATTAAAAAACCGTCAGCATTTACATTTGGCGCATCTTATAGGTACAAAGATGCCATTATACCGGCATTTTTATTTCAATATGATACGTATGCCATTGGAGCGTCTTATGATATTAACGTTTCTCAATTAACCCCGGCATCAAGACTTATGGGTGGCTTAGAAATTATGTTGAGGTACAACATGTCGTTCGGATATGGTAAAAACCTTGGCAGAACCGACACCAAAGCATCTTATTAATTTTGAAAGCCGGATTTTATCCGGCTTTTTTATTTAACCTAGCCTTTATTTGTTATGTAGATTATTTGTTCTAACTTTAATTAAAGGAGTAAAGGTTTTATGGCCAATGCTGTATTTGAGTTTAAAAAATTTTCGATAAAACAAGATAGGTGTGCCATGAAGGTTGGCACTGATGCAGTATTGATAGGTTCTTGGGTAGATGTTTCGGGGAGCAGCAAAATTTTAGATATTGGCACCGGAACAGGGATAATTGCAATGATGTTAGCACAAAGAACCAAAGCAGCAATTACCGCCTTAGAAATTGATAAAAACTCATACGAACAAGCTTTGGATAATGTAAATGCCAGTTTGTTTAAAAATCAAATTGAAGTAATAAATCAATCTTTTCAGGAATATTGCAAAAATAACAATGAAAAATTTGATTTAATTGTTACCAACCCGCCTTATTTTGTAGACTCTTTAAAAAGCAACGATTCTTACCGATCTATTGCCAGGCACGCAGATGTTTTACCCTTTTCTGATTTAGTAGAAGGAGTTACAAAATGTTTGGCGTTAAATGGTAGATTTTGTGTTATTTTACCCAGAAAGGAAGCTATTTTATTTAGAAGTATTGCCGAGCAAAAGGGTTTGCAGCTTTCAAAATTGTTTCGTGTTAAATCTAATCCCGGGAAAGAGGAAGAAATAAGGCAAATAATGCAATTTGAATTTAAACCCAGTGGTTTCTCTGAAGAAACATTTAGTATACGAGACGAAGTAACAAACGAGTATTCTGCCTCATACAAAGCATTAACAAAAGAGTATCATCTTAATTTTTAATTGCCTATCATTTACCACGTTATCATTACCTTGGTAAAACATCTTTTTTTAATTTTTACACTTATAAACAATGAATACACGAGTTTATAAAAATGAAGCGAAGTGCATTTGATTTATTGCAAGTTTCCTATTGGTATTATTTAATAATGCAACTAAAAGTTTTTAATATTTTTGGTTAAAAACTAACTTTGTTTATTTTTGTTACGAAATGTAGATTTACAGTTAAATGAAGAATATTACAGTAATAGGAAGCGGAACAATGGGCAATGGAATTGCTCATACATTTGCACAATTTGGGTATAAGGTAAATTTAATTGATGTAAGTGAGGCTGCATTGCAAAAAGCATTACAAACAATTGGTAAAAATTTAGACAGACAAGTAGCCAAAGGAAGTTTAACAGAAACTGCTAAAGCAGAAACTTTAGCAAATATTAAAACGTATACCGATTTAAAAGCGGCAGTAAAAGATGCTGATTTAGTAGTTGAAGCAGCAAGTGAAAATGTAAAAATAAAATTAGAGATATTTAAGCAGTTAGATGAGGTTTGCAAGCCGGAAACAATTTTAGCAAGCAATACATCTTCTATTTCAATAACAACAATTGGTGCTGTAACCAAGCGTGCCGATAAAGTTATAGGTATGCATTTTATGAATCCGGTTCCGGTAATGAAATTAGTGGAAGTTATTCGTGGTTATTCAACATCTGATGTTGTTTGTAATACCGTAATGGAAACATCAAAAAAGTTAGGCAAAATACCTGTTGAGGTAAATGATTATCCGGGCTTTGTGGCAAATAAAATATTAATGCCCATGATTAACGAAGCCATCATTACATTGTATGAAGGTGTTGCAGGTGTTGAAGAAATTGATACCGTTATGAAATTAGGAATGGCTCACCCAATGGGCCCATTGCAATTGGCAGATTTTATTGGCCTTGATGTTTGTTTAAATATTTTACGTGTATTGCAAGATGGTTTTGGAAATCCGAAATACGCGCCTTGCCCTTTATTGGTAAATATGGTAACTGCAGGTCACTTAGGTGTAAAGTCTGGAATGGGTTTTTATAACTATAGTGGCGGAAGCAAAGAATTGGTTTTAGCAGAGAGATTTAAGAAAAAAGAACTTGTTGTTGGCTAGTAAAGAAAAAATATTTAACATAGAATTTCCAAGTATTCCAAGCGCGGGCGTGTATTATTTTAATACAACCAGCGGTTTGCGTTATGAAGTAAGATTCGGCCGATTACAAGACAATATACTTCATTCTAATATTGTTTTTGGGGTTATTAACGATGAATTTGAAGGAGAAGAATACGTTACAACCAACAGAGGCGAAGTTTTTCAGGTAATGAACACTATTGTAGAAATAGTTTTAAATTACATAAAAGAGCACCCTAAGGTTAATTTTTACGAGTTTAATGCTGTAGGTAGAGAAGGGGAGGATGACGGAAAAGAAAACGCCAGAATGCTTTTATACAAACGATACTTACCCAAAATTTTTGATAATACCTGGAAGTTTAAAATTAAAGGAAACTTTGCCGAAGTTTCTAAACTTGCCTAAGTAATTTTTGGGCACAAAAAAAGGGTAAGCTACTTCCATCGCACCGCTCAACCGCACACCCTTGCTTTGTTCCCAACCTGGGGGATTCAGCAGGAGCTGGTCGTGGAAGACTTACCCGGCGTAAAATTAAGATTTTTTTACTTTATCACTGCATTTTTGTTGAATAATTTCGTGCTTATTCCGTTTTTAAAGCATTGTTTTAACCAATTTTAGTAGTTTTGTAACACATGGATATTTCAATTGTTATTCCCTTATTTAACGAAGAAGAATCGTTGCCGGAGCTTCATGATTGGATTGTGAAGGTTGTAGAAGAAAATAAGTACAGCTACGAAATTTTGTTTATTGACGATGGAAGTAAAGATAATTCATGGAATATTATTGAATCACTTGCGCAACGCAATAAAAATGTAAAAGGGTTAAAATTCAGAAGAAATTACGGAAAATCGCCTGCATTATTTGTTGGTTTTGAAGCCGCAAATGGAGATGTGGTAATAACCATGGATGCAGATTTACAAGATAGTCCGGATGAAATACCCGGCTTGTACAACATGATTGTGAATGAAAAATATGATTTGGTGAGTGGTTGGAAACAAAAAAGATACGATAACGCCATTTCAAAAAACATACCCAGTAAATTATTTAATTACACCACCCGCAAATTCAGCGGAATTAAATTGAACGATATGAATTGCGGTTTAAAAGCCTATAGAAGCGATGTGGTAAAGAGTATAGAAGTTTATGGCGAAATGCATCGCTTTATTCCGGTACTGGCAAAGGCAGCAGGGTTTACAAATATTGGTGAAAAAGTGGTACAACATCGCGCACGTAAATATGGCACCAGTAAGTTTGGATGGAACAGGTTTATTAATGGATTTTTAGATTTACTTACCATTACCTTCCTTTCTAAGTTTGGGAAAAAGCCGATGCACTTTTTTGGTTTAGTAGGAACATTTCTTTTTGTTTTAGGTTTTGGTTTCGCTATTTATTTAGGAGCATATAAGTTGTATTGTGTTTTTACCCATTATCCTGCACGTTTAATTACCGAGCGCCCATCATTTTATATTTCGCTTACTTGCATGATAATTGGAAGCATGATGTTTTTAGCAGGGTTTATTGGCGAACTGGTATTAAGAAACAGCACCATTCGAAATAATTATTTGCTGGACAAAAAAGTAAATTTAAATTAAGAATGCCTTTTGAAGCTCCAAAAAAACAAGGCAGAACTCCTTTAACAGCGGAACAAGTAAAAGATATTATTGCTTTTAAAAAGCAAAGAGAACAGCGCCTTTTACTAAAGTTTAAGAAAACAAAAAAGTACAAAATTCTTAATGTATTTAATATATTATGTGTTGTAGTATATTGCGAAGTTATTTTTTGTATGTATGGTCCGGCAAAATACACAAGTTATATTTGCGAAAAGGCAACTGCAGAGTACGGTGTGCTTGTAAACGGAAAATACACTATTGATTACCTGAATGTATTAAGTACCAACGGAAACTACTATAAGTTTTCAATTGGGGAACATATTCAAATTCCAAAACCAAACACTGTTTTTTATGTTGGAAAAGATTTTTTTCTGAATAAGGAAATAAAAGGAATGGTAATAACGTCTAATAACGAATATCAATTGTGGCGAGTGAAACCGTTAATTTTTCTTGGAATATTTGTTACCTTAATTACCATGTTGGTATTCTTTCACAACATGAATATGATTAATTATTCTTTAATTGCAATAAGTTGGTTAAACGTCATTAATTTACTTTACTTTATTGTAATTTAATGTCCTCTAACAAATCACTAGAGTACATATCTCCGGGTGAAATCATTTTTTCGTCGTAGGGTATTTCATCGCCATATCTAAATTCCATAATTTCTTTCACTTTAGGGTGTGAGAGATCAAATGATTTTAATGGTTTTAATTTTCCAATTTCTAAGGCCAATGCTTTGTAGTAAATTTTCCATACGTATTCAGAGCAATAAAGCTCGTCGTTGCCCCAATTAAATGCTAAATCGTAATGAGTGCCCAGTTTTTTTGTTGCATCTGCCCTCATTTCATTTACAATGTTTTTGGTTAGTAAACTTTGGTTTTTTAATCGCCTTAGGCTATAATTATTATCTGTACTCATTTCTACAAATTCTTTTAACGTACTTTTAGTTACAGGCTCAACTGCATGATATACATATGGAGTATCGTTTTCAATAAATATAATTCCTACATGTGTGTATTTAGATTTTGTGGCTAATTGTATTGCTTTCCCTTGACCCGATGGATTTACTATAAAAATAATGTCGCCATCTTTTAAATGATGATTGGTTTGCTTTTTTAAACCAAACGTATTGTTTACTTGAAAGCTACTGAAAACAATTAGCAAAGTTATACCAATTGCTATTAGAATTTTTTTACCCATAATGGTTTAACGGTAATAATCAAAATGTGTTACATCTTTAACATTTTTTTTAAGGTTTTGTTAATTGCAACGGTAATAGAGGGTGATTGCGGAAAGGATTTTAATTCGTTTAAAATAAGTATTACTTCAGGTTTTAATTCTGGGTATTTTTTGCAAATAATTTCTGCTTCGTAAATAGCGTAAACCCTAACAGCGTGTGGTAAGGTGGAATTTTTTATATGTTTCAAACAAATATCAAATATTTCAGAAATGTAATTTTCGGGTAATTGTATTTCGTGTAAAATTTTTAGCACGTTTCTTACAGCGCCGGTATGTGTGTTTTCTTTATTTAGAAAGGTTACTAAATGTTTTATGTTTGGGCTTATTAATTTCGGAAATTGATTAGAAATATGAAGCAATAACCACGAAGCACGCATGGATTTAACTTTGTCTTCTTTATTTAATAGTTTAAATGCATCCTTTATAATTTGTTTCTGACTTTCTACCTTCATTAAATAAACAGCAACATGTTTTAAGGTAAGATAAGAGTTTAAATCTTTATCTAATATTACATCAGTTTGTTTCGCCATATTAATAAATAAACGCCAAATATAGCAGTTAAACAAGCAAACATGGATTGTATGGTTATTTTTTCTTTGTAAATAAAATAATTTACAGGCATTACCACAACGGGTAACAAAGCAAAAATGGTTTGCGCTACCGCTACCTCTAATTTTTGAATTGCCAGTAAAGAACAATACACGCCGGCAATTGGACCTAACATTGTACCCAATAACATAAACGGAACTACATTTTTTGTATTCCTTAAAACCGGTTTAGAATTATGTAATAGTTTGTTTGCAATAATTGAAACAACAAAAGCCGCACTAAAAGCAAATAATAAGCGAATCCAAACTGCGTGCATAGTTTCCAGTTTTGTTTCGTAATAATCCATGCCGTATTTAGATAATACCAATCCAATACCTTGACAAAATGCACCAATAATTCCCAATATAATTCCTTTTTTATTACGAGCAAAACCAGCTTCATGCGCTGCTATTCTATCTTTTTTTGATAAGGTTAACCAAATTACACCACTAACTGTAATCACTATTCCTATAATACCAATTAAATTAATTTTCTCTCCCAAAATAAAATAACCGGCAATTAATGCTGCTCCTGGCGCAAAGGTGGTGTATAAGCTTCCTAATTTTGGCCCCAGTATGGTAAAAGAAGTGAAGCTGCAATAATCACCAATTGTAAAACCAATTATTCCTGATAATCCCAAAAATATATATTGATAAAATTCAGGAGTGGTAAATAGTGAGCTTATTGAAATGGAGTTGTAGAAAACAAGTATCAATGAAATTAGCAACCAGGCAAATAAAAGGCGGTATTGGTTAACCGGTACAGCGCCAATTCGTTTTGATGCTTCTGTAAAAGGAAAAATACCAAGACTCCAAAAAATGGTGGTAAAAATTGCAATTATTTCTCCGCTCATTTGATGTAATTTCTTTCTCCAAAAATGGTGCTCCCAATTCTAATCATATTACTACCTTCCTCTATGGCAATTTTATAATCACTGCTCATTCCAAAACTTAAAACACTTAACTGAGGAAATTTGTTTACGAAACTTTTTAATTCTTTAAATTCTTTTCTTATTTGATTTTCATTAGCAGTGTTAGATGCCATTCCCATTAAACCAATTATTTTAATGTTTGGCAAGAGCTGATTTAGATATGTTTCCATTATTTCATTTGCTTCTTGTGCATTTAAACCAAACTTTGTTTCTTCACTTGCAATGTGAAGTTGCAATAAGCAATTAATAATTCTGTTGTTTTTTAATGCTTCTTTATTTACTTCTTTCAGTAATTTTAAACTATCAATGCCATGAATTAGATACACAAAAGGGGCAATGTATTTTGCTTTGTTACTTTGTAAATGCCCAATAAAATGCCAGTTAATATCCTTTGGTAAACGTTGCTGTTTGTCTATCAATTCTTGCACATAATTTTCTCCAAAATCTTTTTGACCTACATTATAAGCCTCCATTATCAACTCATCGGGTTTTGTTTTAGACACCGCAACAAGTGTAACATGTGGAGGTAAACTATTTTTTATTTGTTCTAGATTTTGTTTAACCGACATAAAAAGTGTTTCTCAGTTAAATGCTTTCTTCAAAACTGTAAACTACCAATCCGCTGCGCATTTTTGGCTCTACCCAGGTTGATTTTGGCGGCATAATATTGTTGGTATCTGCAATCCATTTTAAGTGATTCATAGTTACCGGATATAAGCCAAACGCAATAGCATATTTCCCTTCGTCAACTTGTTTTTTTAATTCTACGCTACCTTTTATTCCCGGTATAAAACCAATGCGTTTATCTGTTTTTAAATCGTGAATATTTAAAATAGGGGATAAAATATGTTCAGTTAATATTGCGGCGTCTAAACTGCCAACTGCATCATTTGCGTTATACAAAGATTTATTTACTTTTAAAGAATACCAGGTTTTATCTGCATACATGCTAATTTCATGTATTCCCTGTGGTTTATAATCGTTAGCATTAATTTTTGTAACGGTAAAATTATTTTCCAATTTATTTAAAATTTCTTTAATCGATAAATTATTTAAATCTTTAACAACTCTGTTATAATCGTAAATTTTTAATTGTGTTTCTGGAAAGAAAACGCCTAAATAAAAATTAAAAGCTTCGTTGCCCGTATAATTTTTTAAATTACTTCGTTTTGTTTTCCCTAATAGGGTAGAAGAGGCAGAGCGGTGGTGACCGTCGGCTATGTATATATTTGGTATCTTACTGAATCTTTCTTTTATTTTATTTACAGTTGTTTCGTTGTTTACTGTCCAAAGTGAGTGTCTAACTTTATCTGTTGTTGTAAAATCGTACTCGGGTCTTTCTTTAATCGTATTATCGGTAATTTTATCAATTTCAGAATCATTGGGGTAGCAAAACAAAACGGGTTCTGCATTAAATTCACATACTTCTAAGTAATCTTTTAATTTCTCTTCGCGTTGTGTTAAGGTTTGTTCATGAATTTTTATTACGCCGTTCATATAATCATCAATGCTTGTACAGGCAATAATTCCTATGTAAACATTACCATCTTTAATTTGACGATAGAAGTAATAGGTTGGTTTGTTATCTTTTAAAAATATTTTTTCGTTTACAAAGGCTTTAAATTTATTTTTTACTTTAATTAAGCGTTCTTTAGAGCCGGGTTTAGTTTTAATGCCATCGCCGTAATCAGGGTTAATTACATGTAGAAAGGTAAAAGGGTTACCGGCTAGTTTTTCTTTTAATTCGTTAAAATTATAGCCATCAACCGAGCGGGAAGCAACTAAGTGAACTTTATCATTCTCGGGCCTTATTGCTTTAAAGGGTATAACTTGTGCCATAAATCTATTTAAGTTTGAAATTACGAAAAATTGTAAGAATGTTTTTCATTTAATTAACACGAAGTTGTTGTCCCGGCCTTAAATAATATCTTTTCGCACTTCCGTTTAAAAGTAAAAGTTTACTAACAGTGGTTTGGTAACTTAATGCAATTTTGTTCCAACTCTCACCTTTTTTAACGGTGTGCAATTCTGCATTTGTTGGAAATGCCGTGATGCCTTTTTTATTAACTTGAAGTGTTAGAAATTGAAAGTGAAGTTTATTATCGTTATAAGAAATAAAGTGTAGTGGATTGATGGCATGGCCTTTGTATCGGGTTTCAAAATGAAGATGAGAACCTCTGCTTCTTCCTGTGTTACCGCCTAAGCCAATGGTTTGTCCGCTTAAAACAACTTGGCCCTCTTTTACTTTAATTTTTGACAAATGAGCATATACTGTTTCTAATCCATTTGCATGCATTATAATCACCAAGTTTCCAAAGCCGCCTTTGTTTTTTTGTGCTATTCTAACTTTCCCATCAAATGCAGCTACTACAGGTTCGCCTTTATTTAAATCAATATCTATTCCTTTATGCATTCTTTTATCGCGCCAGCCGTAGTAAGAGGTTATAACTCCATTAAAAGGATTGGTGTAATTTTTTGTCGAAAAATTTTCAAGTTGTAAATTAAAGGTACGCGGCATGCTATCTAAAGGAAAGGGTGGAAATAAAATTTTCTCTTCTTTTTCTGAATAAAAATGAAGATTACTTAAATCATCGTATTCAGTTTCGTAAGTGGCAACTTTTTTGTATTTAAGTAAACTTGAAAAATATTTTATTTTAGCAATTTCGTCCGGGGTAATTATGTCTTTTTCCAATAAAGAATCAATCATGTTTACTAATTGATTTTTACTAATTTGTTTGTAAGTAGAATATGTAAGTGAATCGTTTTTAAATTTGTTTGGTTCGTTTCCGCAAATAGCAATTCTACTTACCAAAAAAGTAATTATTAAATAAGCTATTTTAACGATATATCTCAAGCTTCAAGAATAGCGAAAATAACAAAAAACTTTATTATTTCAAGGTGATTATAGTTATTTATAGCCTGAAAATGAGGTGTTTTGGCGGAAATTTAGCGCAATCGGTCGGCGCTTTTTATAAGCTTAATGTCCTTTTTTATAAAAACCACTGCTAAGTATGCGAACAAAATTGGCAATACTAAAATAATGTTTGCTACCAAAGGAATATTTTCAAAACTACCATAAAATTCAACCGAAGCGGTAAGATTTAAAAGCATAACACTTACTAATGCTAATACAATAATTACCGTGCATAATCTTATTTGTAAATAACGTTGTTTGTAAGAAAAGATGCTTGCAATGGAAGTTGCCATACCTAATAAAATAAAGCCGGAAACTATGGAGTAAGTTATGGTATAACCAAAATCTTTATTAAAGGCTGAAAGTGCGTTAATGGTTTTTAATTGCCCATCAACATTAATTTCTTTTACAGGTAAAAACAACAGTAGGGTAAAACAAATTGCTGCTACTATTAAAAATAAAGTTTGTATGCGTTGTATCATTTTTTTAAGTTATAAAATTCGTTTAATTACACGTAAATGGTGCGAGTATTTTTTTCTTTCGGTATGAAAAATACCGTAATGATCAAATTTATCAATTCTAACCTGGCCGCTTGCATGAATGATTGTTTGATTATCAATAAGTATTCCAACGTGTACAATGTTTCCTTCTTCATTATCAAAAAAAGCCAAATCACCAGCCTCCGATTCCTCTACAAAACTTAAAGGAAATCCTAACTCTACTTGTTGTGAAGCGTCTCTTGGTAAAAAGTGCCCGTTAAGCTTATAAACCAATTGGGTAAATCCGCTGCAATCAATACCAAACGGACTTTTACCTCCCCATAAGTAAGGGCTGTTTAAAAACATGTAGGCTGTTTGAATTATTTTGTCCGCTTCTTTTTTTTCTTTTATGCTAATTGCAGTTCCATCAAATCCAAAATTGTAGTTGTCAAAAACCAGTTCATTGTTTTTAAACATTGGTAAATGAGCGCCAATGGTAACAGCTATATTGTTGTTGGTTGTTTTGTTTTTTATTACTTGAACTAAATCACCATTACAATACATTTCTGTATCGCACATTTTTTTAAAGGATGTTTCGCTTAAGGGAAAATGTTGTTTTTTATTAATCCAACTTTCGTAATTATCTGATGCGTTTTTTATTTTAATCCATTCTTCATTTTCTTCAAGAATAGAGTAGATTTCACCAAATAGTAATTGACTAACCATTTCACTTACGTTACTTGGTTCTTTCCTGCAAGGAACAAGGCTTAATAAGGTTATACCGTATTGCATCTGAGGGCTTTAAATTACTAAAAAAAATTCGGGTGTACTAATTTATCATTTTTTCAAAATCTTCTTCTGTAATTATTTTAACGCCTAAGCTTTCGGCTTTTTTATGTTTTTCAGGGCCCATATTTTCACCTGCCAAAACAAAGCTGGTTTTTTTACTTATTGAACTAGAATTTTTTCCGCCATGCATTTCTATTAATTCTTTTATTTGGTCGCGACTATGGTTATTAAAAACACCACTAACAACAATGGTTTTACCTTCTAATTTATTACTTGCGGCACTTAGTTGCTCCTCGCTAACTTTAAATTGAAGTCCGGCTTGTTTTAATTTATTTATTAGATTTTTATTTTGTTCATCGTTAAAAAAGGCAAGAATACTTTCCGCTATTGTTTCGCCCACTTCATCTATTTGAATTAATTCTTCTTTATTATTTTTAATTAATAAATCAATATCCTTTACCTTTCTGGCAATTTTTTTTGCAGTAGTTTCGCCCACGTGCCTAATTCCAATTGCAAACAAAACACGCTCAAAAGGAACCTTTTTACTTTCGTTAATACCATCAATAATATTTTGAGCACTTTTCTCGGCCATTCTTTCCAGAGGAAGCAATTGTTCTTTTTTTAATTCGTATAAATCGGCAATGTTTTTTATTAATCCTGCTTTGTAAAACTGATCAATTGTTTCAGCACCAAGACTATCAATGTTCATTGCTTTTCTCCCAACAAAATGTTCTATTTTACCTTTAACCTGTGGCGGACAATTATTTTCATTAAGGCAATAATGCAAAGCTTCCCCTTCTTTTCTAATTAATGGGGCATTACATTCGGGGCAGGTTTTAATATACTCAATAGTTTTACTTTCAGGTTTTCTATTGTTTAAATCAACACCAATAATTTTAGGAATTATTTCTCCGCCTTTTTCTACAAAAACGGTATCGCCAATTCTAACGTCTAATTTTTCTATTATATCTGCATTATGTAAACTGGCTCTTTTAACTACGGTTCCTGCCAGTTGTACAGGTTTTAAATTTGCTACCGGAGTAATTGCACCTGTACGGCCTACCTGGTAACTAATGCTATCTAAAACAGTGCTTACTTGTTCTGCTTTAAACTTGTATGCAATTGCCCATCTTGGCGATTTGGCCGTGTATCCTAATTGTTGCTGCTGTTTATAACTGTTTACCTTTATAACAATACCATCAATATCAAAAGGTAAATTATATCTTTCTTTATCCCAATAATTAATAAAATTAAAAACATCATTAATGTTGTAACAGAGCTTGTAATTTTTATCTACTTTAAAGCCCCATTTTTTAACTTCTTCTAAGCTTTGGTAATGGCTTTTATAAGGAAGTTTTTCGCCTAATAAAAAGTAAAGGATACAATCTAAATTTCTTTCGGCAACAACTTTACTGTCTTGCATTTTCATGGTGCCGCTTGCTGCATTTCTAGGGTTGGCAAGTGGCGCCTCGCCTAATTCTTCACGTTCTTTATTAATTTCATCAAACACCTTTCTAGGCATAAAAATTTCACCTCTAATTTCAAAATTTGCAGGAAAGTTACCTTTAAGTTTTAAAGGAATACTTCCTATTGTTTTGGCATTGGTAGTAACATCATCGCCTTGAACACCATCTCCCCGTGTAACTGCTTTTTTTAGTTCTCCGTTTTCGTAAGTGAGACCAATTGATAAGCCATCGAATTTTAATTCGCAAACATATTCTATACCTTCGTTAAACAAATCTGCTTCATTCATACCTAAACCTTCACGTACTTTTCTGTCAAAATCAATTAAATCTTCATCGTTATAAGAATTGCTTAACGATAGCATTGGATATTGATGTTTAACCGATTGAAAAACTTTTGTAATTTGCCCTCCAACCCTTTGGCTGGGTGAGAGTGGACTTAAAAACTCAGGATATTCTTTTTCTAATAAAATTAATTGTTCCAGTAATTTATCAAACTCAAAGTCGCTTATGGTTGGCTGATCTAGAACATAATAATTATAATTATGTTCTTCTATTAACTTGCTTAATTGTTCAATTTTATTTTTTGCAGATTCTTTATCCATAACTTTAGTACACCAACTAAAATTGATAAAATTATTGGATTTCTCCGCATCTTATTTCTTAACAAACACCAAACATTTGTTTGATTTAAATTACGAAAGGGTTGCACTAATTTTTTTTATTTTTTGGGCGCCTAATCGCGCTATCACTCCAAACCTTGCAGCATTTTGCTGTGGCGCTAAAGCTGTGGTGGCTTCCTTTGGTCGCCTCCTTACTTAAGCGCCACAAAGCAAAATTCTAGCAAGGGCTTTTTGTTCTATCGCGGGCGCAACATTTCGGTTTAGCGTACTTTAGCAGAGGCTGATTTTTAATTATAAGGTTGGTGTGTTATAATATTGTTGCCTTCCTTTTTTAGTAATTATGGAATAAAATATTTGACACTTTTTATTTAAAAACAATAAACATTATATTTTTTAAATTAAGCAGAGACTTAAATTAATAAATCTAAGCAAAAGAAATATAAATAAAAAAGCCGGGATAAACATCCCGGCTTTCTATTAAGGTTTAATTCTTACAATTTTAAATTCTGTTCTTCTGTTTTGTCCGTGTTCTTCTTCGCTACACTTCGAAACAACTTTTCCTTCGCAAGCACACTTGTTTATTAATTTACTTTCACCGTATCCCTTTCCATATATACGATCTTTTGCAATTCCTTTACTGATAATATAAGAAGCACTTGATTTAGCGCGTTTATCAGAAAGTGTTAAGTTAGATTTAGCAGAACCTCTACAGTCGGTATGAGAACCTAATTCAATTACCATACCTGTATTTTCATTCATTAAGCCAACAATTTTATCTAATTCAACAGCACCTTCCGGTTTAATATCCCACTTTCCAACATCAAAATAAATAGGTTTTAAGTCAACCAATTTACCAATATCTGTTCCAATTTTAATTTTAGATAATTTCATATTTGTACTTTCATGCAGTTTAACAAAACCATCTTTCATTATAGAAATATCTACCGCTTGTGTTTTTGTTATGTATCCTTTCTTCTCAACCTTAACAATATAACTTAAGTCGTCTCCTTCTTTAATTTTATCATAAACATGTTTTAATTCACCTATATTGTTGGTTGTAAAGCTTAACACATTGTTTTTATTAAAGGCATCTGTTAAGGTAACTTTAACCCCTTCTATAGGAGTGTTTAAATCAGCATCGGTAACTAATCCTATTAAACCGAAAATTTTCTTTTCAATAAGTAATTCTTTTTTCTCTTTGGTTAAAGCTGCTAATTCCGATTCGGCAATTTTTAACTCCAGGTTTTTATAACCATCTTTCGTAACTTTTGATTTGTAATTTCTTCCTGGGGTTAAGGTAAATTTAACATCGCCTTTATCATCTGTCATTGCCTTACCAACTTCTTTACCTGCTTCATCATACATTACCACTTGTGCGTTAGCCATAATTGCTTTGGTTTCTTTGTCCTTAACAATAAAATTAACCGCAGAGTTAACAATGGGGTTGATAGCAGTAAATGTATAAATATCATCTTTTCCCTTGCCGCCTGGTCGATTTGAAGAAAGGTAACCGTTTTTCATATCTTTTGCTGTAAACCCAATTTCATCGTAAGAAGTGTTTATTGGATAACCAAGGTTTTGCGGTTCAAAGTAACTATCAGTTGAAGGAACGGTGTAAAACACATCTAACCCTCCTAATCCAATTTTTCCATCACTTGAAAAGAATAGAATTTCATTTTCAAATAAAGAAGGGAATAATTCGCGACCTTCTGAATTGGTTGCTTGCCCAAGGTTTTCGGGTTTCAACCAATTTCCATTTTCTAAATGTGTTACCCAGATATCAGTTTGACCAATAGTACCCGGCATGTCAGAAACAAAATACATTGTTTTACCATCATCTGTTAAAGTTGGATGACCGCATGAATAATCATTACTATTATGAGTAAATTCTTTCCAAGCATCCCATTTATCACCTACTTTAGATCTGTAATAAATTTTTAAGTTTACTTGTTCGTCTTTTCCCTTTTGCGCTTTTTTGTTATTTAATAAACTGTTGCGTGTAATATATTCAGTATTTCCATCTTTTGTAATAAACAAAGGACCTTCGTGATAGCTTGTTTGAAGTTTTTCGCCGGGACGAGATGTTGATTTTGCGGTATTTCCCTCTAATGTAGCTTTGTAAATATCTAAGTAGTATGAATTATCCCAACCATATCTTTTTCTGTTTGCGGCAGTATTTCGTCTTGAGGATACAAAATACATATCTGTTCCGGCAATAAAAGGTCCAAATTCACTTTCTTCGGTGTTTAACCCTTCAATGCTTCCAATTTTTACATTTGAACTATCTTTTTTGTAATCTTTTTCGTAATCACTATGGTTTTTAAGAGACTCACGAATGTTTTTAAATTCAGAAGAGTTTATTTTAGCGAAAACTTCATTTGCTTTTTGGTACTTACCATTATATTTTAAAACCTGATAATAATTGTAATAATCTTTATCAGTCATGCCTTGATTTAAAAAAGCTTGATTGTAAAAAGTTTCAGCCTTTTTGTAGTTACCGGTTTTTAAGTTACTTTCTCCGGCTCTAACATAATATTTCATTTTGGGTTGCTTGCTTCCGGCAAGTTCTTCATATATTTCAGAAGCGGCAGCAAATTCCAGGTTTGTAAATTTTTTATCTGCAATTTTTTCTTTTAATCCCTGGCCAAAGCAAACAGAGGTAACAAATAATGTAATTCCAACAATTTTAAATGCGTTCAATTTCATTTTATTTAAATAACTAATTAATTAAAAATAACGTGGTGATTTAACCGGTTCTTGTTTTTTTACTAAATCAAATCCAATAATAACTTCATGCGTACCCGAGTTGTATCTGTTCATGTTTGTTAAAGAATAATCGTAGGCATAACCTAAACGAATATTTGGGGTGAAGTGATAGATTATATTAGCGCCTGCTGCTGAACCGTGGCGGTACATTAAGCCAAACCAAATTTTTTGATTGAAGAATGCAGAAAGATTAATATCAGCAGAAATAGGAGCGTTCGCCGTGAATCGAATGGTAGTACTTGGTTTTAAATCCCATAAACTATTTAATTTAAAAACATATCCACCTATTGCGTACAAGTGAAGCGCTTCTAATGATTTTGTATTTGCAACTGCACTCACCTGATTTGGAATTACTTTTGGTGCAGTTAAACCAAAGTAATAACGTTTACCATACAAATAAACACCGGCGCCTGTGTTAAATAAAACTTTTGTAAAAGAATTTTGATCAATAACCGGATCTGTATTATCATTTACTTCCAAACTTTTAAAATTATTATTTACGATGTCTGCACCGGCTCTTAAACCAAACGCTAAACGATCGTTATCCTTATTTAATTTAATTCTATAAGAAAAATCTGCAAAAACAGCATTTCTGCTAATTGAACCTAATTGATCATTTAAAACATTTAAGCCTAAGCCTACACTTTCAATCATTAAAGGTGTATGCAATGTAAAGCAATTAGTTTTAGGAGCTCCATCCCAATTTACCCACTGCATACGTGCATCTGCAATTATACTTAAAGCATCTCTACTTCCCGCATAAGCAGGATTAATTAAAGAAGCATTAAACATGTAAAAAGAGTTTTGTGTTTCCTGTTGAGCCTTGGTGTTTAACGCACTAATAAATAAAACTGCAATTAAACTATATTTCGATATTTTTTTCATTTTAAGTTTCTGTTATTAAAAATTAATATTGAAGCTGAACATAACCTTTGTATACTTCTGTTTTGTCGTCTCCAAAATCAAGTATTACAAAATAGGTTCCTACCGGTAATTTTCCACTTCCAATTAAAGCTTTATTTGGCGTTCCATCCCAATCGTTGTTATAAGGCTCGGCACTGTATACCATATTACCCCAACGATTATAAATTTGTAATTTATTTTTAGGATAGAAGTTAAGTCCTTTTATCTCAAACAAATCATTTTTACCATCACCATTAGGCGTAATTAATTCCGGAATAATACCTAAGCCGCCAATAATTATTTCCATTGTATAAGTATCTGAACAAATTCCGTTATCGGCCACTAAAGTTACTGTATATATACCCGAATTAGGGAAGTTGATATCTACGTTAGTTGACGTAAAAGTTGTAGGAGGATTGCCATAAGACCAGGTATAAGAAGTTGCTCCTAAACTATTATTTGTAAAGGTTATTGGAGTTCCACTTTGGCCGCTAGTTGCACTTGCAGAGAAGTTAGCAGCTACACTGGCATTGGCTACTGCTATGGTATTAGTACCTGAACAACCTGTAACCGCGTCTGTTCCAACAACAGTATAAACACCTGGTGCGTTTATTATTGGGCTAGCAGTATTTGAACCACTAATTATTCCTGTTCCTGCCCAAGTATAAGTTATATTTGAATTAGTGGATGCTGCTCCTAATGCAAGAGTTCCAATTCCTGTACAAGGTAAATTTCCAAGAGCAGCTGCAGAATATCCGGGAGCAGAAGAATTATTTAAAACTTCTATTGTTCCGGTAGTTGAACAGTTAGTAGTAGGTTCTGTAATTGTTACTGTATAAATTCCGGGAGTCGTTGTAGTAATAACTGCAACGGTTGATCCGGTACTCCAGTTGTAATTAACTGCTAAAGTAGAAGAGGCAGTTAATGTAACCATGCTGTTTGTAGGTAAACATCCAATACCTACTGTTGAACTTGAAGAGATATTTAAATTAGGTGTAATATTACTTCCAGTTACGTTGGCAACAATAGAAGTTGTGCTACATCCCGTTAAAGTATTTGTAACTGTTAAGCTGTAGTTTCCATTTTGATTTACCATTACACTACTGTTATTTGCACTTCCAACTATTCCCGGTCCCGACCAAGAATAAGTTAAGTTAGAAGTAGAAGGAGTATATTGAGGGTCGATAACTACAACAGAATTAGTACAAGATAATGGTTGTGCAGTTGCTGTTCCGGCCGCAATATTAGGCGGAGTAGTAGCTGTTCCTACAGAAACAACCCCGGTTGATATACAACCATTTGTAGCTGTTATAATAACTGAATAAGTTCCAGAAGTAGTAAATGTAACATTGTTTGTGTTAGTTGGGCCAGAAATACCAAGTGTTGGTGTCCATGCAATGGTGCTAATACCAACAGTAGAGGTAATATTAACGGTTACCGATGGTGAGGCTGATAAACACGTAATACTTGGTGAAGTATTACTTACAGTAAATGTTGGCGCGTTTGTATTTGGAGAAACCGTAGCTTCTTGTATTGCAGAACAACCGTTAGCAGCAACTGCAACTAGGGTAAATACACCAATACTAGAACTGGTAACTTGCGCAGTAGCTGTTCCTTGACCTGATAAAATGGAACCTCCTGCCGGAGCAATCCAGCTATATGACGTTGCTCCCGTTGCTGTACCGGTAATAATTGCAGTTTGCGCCGGACAAGCTAATACAACATTATTAGGATTTACAATAACTGCTGTAGGAGCTAAAGTATTTGAAGTAATACTAATGGTTTGTGAACCAATACAACCATTTGCTGAATTAGTTACAGACAAAGTATAAATTCCACCGGAACTAATTGAAGTGTTTTGTGTGTTTAAACCACCAATAATATTTCCATTACTTGTTGCCCAAGTATAAGTTACTCCGGCGCCTGGTGATCCATTTAAGTTTATTGTTGGAACATTACAACTTATAGCTGCTGGCCCGCTTGTTGTAATATTAGGTGTAATTACTGTTGTATTTGTTGTTGGTAAATGTGTATATGACATAGTACAACCGTTAACAGGATTTAAAACAGTAACAGTATAAACCCCGGTACCTGTAATATTTATAGTAGGAGTAGACTGACCAGAGTTAATTAAACCAGTTGCCGGAGCAGTCCAAGTGTAATTGTAAGAGGCTTGATTTCCACTTAATGATGTTGCATTATTGGTGCAATTTATTGCGGCACCATTTATAATACTTAATGGAACAGTAGTATTAATTGACACAGCTTGACTGGAAGTAACAGTACATCCTGTTGCCGGGTGCATGATGGTGTAAGTGTATATACCGCCATTATTAACAACAACACTGGTTTGATTAGGTGAACCTACTATTCCAGGACCACTCCATGTATAAGTTGCACCGGCTGTATTACCGGAAGTGGTAATAGTTACTGTTGTATTTATACAGTTTACGGTAGATGATACGGAAGTGCTTGGAATATTTGGTTGAGCAAAGTTGTTTACAACTGAAACAGTTGAAGGAGATGATGAACACGTTCCATTATTCACAACTAAAGAGTAAGTACCCGTTAAGCCTACCGTTGGATTTTGCGCGGTAGAAAAATTATTTCCCAATGCACCGCTATGCGACCAAGAATAAGTTCCACCACCTGAACCTGCTATTACTGTTGGGTTATTTGCACAGGTAATAGATCTTGTTGTTCCGGCGTTTGCAGTTGGCTGAACAGAAACCGTATAGGTTTGCATGT
>JALHRL010000007.1:28457-137790 GCA_022841465.1 Bacteroidia bacterium
GCAATAAGCGATCCTCAGGTAACATAGATGTTCTTGAGATTGATACTGGCGAGTAAGTTCATACTATGGACGGCCCCGTCTCCGCGCTAGCGGAGAACGGAAGGACAAAATGAATTGGATGACACACCTGTTCCGCTCCATGTACCTGGGCCATATGCTGTTGGAGCTAACTGGTTATTTAAGTTTATACAAGGGCCATTAGGACATAAATTTGTTGCAACTGAAAAAGTTGATCCGGCACCAACAAATGGATTTACAATTTGTAAAGTTCTAGTGGCGGTGGTTGTACAACCAGGAGTTGCAAAAGTATAAGAAACAGTATAAGTACCGGCGGCCATCTCCCAAGGATCATAAATAATAGAGCCATTACCATTATTTTGAACGATAGCAGCAGGGGGAACTGCTGGGCTAATTGCAAAAGAAGCAGCTCCTATTGCAGTATTTGCAGGTACTGTGAAACTTTGACAATTGTTAGGTGTAGCCATATTCCAAGTACCGGAGGTTATTGGTATATTGTCATAACATGAGAAAACAGTATAGGTAATATTACCTGCTGTTGCTATATTACAAAGGCTATAAGAATGAGGTAAAGAAGGTGTTAAGCCAGGCCAGTATAGTGTGAATAATGAATTGTTTGGGACACTTACCGCGCAGGTACTACACACAAATTGTGGGGCTTGTGTTCCTTGTTGCAAAGCCATTGAATTATTAGTTGCAGAATTCATGTTGGTTAAACTGGTTGCAAATCGTAAGCAAGGAGTATTTCCCTGCGTTAAAGCACCGTTAAATACAGGGTTTGATCTAACCATAATATAACCATTGTAACTACAATCAATTACACTTGGAATTGTTGGATTACCGGATACAGTTGGGTCGGTTAAAACTAAAGTTGGCGTTAAACAACCTAATGTTTGCGCAAAGGATTTATTTGTACCAACTAAAAGTGATAAGGCAACTAAAAATAATAATTTTTTCATTGGGTGATATTAGATGATTAGTCGTTAATTACTTTATTAATGTTTTCAGGCTTAACAAAAGAGGAGTTGTCTTTTAACCATTTATTAATGGCTGTTTTGTAAGCCTGTTTTGATGAGTAGCCTTCTTTTGTGGGCAAGGCAGCAGGTATTGCATCATTAACGCAAATTTGCTTTATTTGATTATCATAACCGAAGTAACTGCTGTTCTCTGCCGGACTTGAAGTTGTAGCTACCGGTGTAACGTTTTCTGCTAAAATAGCTCGTTTTGTTCCAATTGTTTTGTGTTGTGTTTGACCTGAACATAAATTAATTGTTAACAGGTAAACAAATGCAATACTGGCTAATTTTTTCATTTCTATTAATTTGTATCGCGAATTTAGTGATAAATACCTAAAGTTTATCGTCGAAATTATAATATAATAAGACTAAAACCGTTTTAGAAATGTTAAAACGAAGAATTGTTTCAATATTTTATTTTTATGTAATGGATTTCAGTTGATTTTCTAAGGTTTGAATTTTTTGAATAGTATCGTTTTCTTTCTTTTTTTCTAATTCAATTAATTCAGGTTTTGCATTATTTACAAATTTTTCATTTGTCAATTTTGCTTGTACGCTTTTTAAAAATCCTTTGCTGTAATCTAATTCCTTTAATATTCTTGCCTTTTCCTCAACTGTATTAATATTATTTACTAATGGAACATAAAATTCAGCATTTGAAATCATAAAACTAAACGCGCCATCTGTTTTTTGTTGTGTGTTTTCAAAGGAAGAAAGATTTGCCAATTTGCTTACAACTGGATTTAGCGATATTCTTTCATTATTAGAATTTTCAAAAAGTTGTAGTTTTTCTTTTGGCGATATTTGTTTTTGTGCCCTCAAATTTCTTAATGTTGCAACAACTTCTTTAATAACTTCAAAATTATTTAATAAAGCTTCATCTGTTTTCTTTAATGCAGGCCAAGAAGCGAGCATGCAACAATCTTTTTCTGCACGTTCTGCTATTAGGTGCCAAATTTCTTCTGTAATAAATGGCATCCAAGGATGCATAATAACTAAAAGTTTTTCCAGAAAATTCAAAGTTGCTTCGTAAGATACTTTATCAATTGGTTGGGCCTTTCCGTCAATAAAATCAGGCTTAATGGCTTCTAAATACCAAGCACAAAAATCGTCCCAAACCAATTTATAGGTAGCCATTAACGCATCGCTCATTCTGTACTTAGCATAATAATCGTTAATAAGGTTTAATTGCTCATTTAATTTATGATCAAACCAATTAATAGCAGAAATTTGCGCCTCTGTTTGTTTAATAGCACCAACTTCAAAGCCCTTTATTAACCTAAATGCATTCCAAACTTTGTTTGCAAAATTTCTTCCTTGTTCACAATAACTTTCATCAAATAATAAATCATTTCCTGCCGGTGAACTTAACAACATACCAACACGTACACCATCGGCTCCGTATTTTTCAATTAAATCAAGAGGATCAGGGCTATTACCTAAACTCTTACTCATTTTTCTTCCTTGTTTGTCACGCACAATTCCGGTTAGGTAAACATTATTAAACGGAACTCTACCGGTGTATTCTTTTCCGGCAATAATCATTCGCGCAACCCAAAAAAACAAAATTTCCGGAGCTGTTACTAAATCGTTTGTTGGGTAATAATATTTTAAATCTTCATTTGCCTTATCCCATCCGTTTTTAATTACATTAGAATCAAATACTGTTAGTGGCCAAAGCCAGGATGAAAACCATGTATCCAGCACGTCTTCATCTTGATGAATGTTTTCTATACTTAATTCAGAATTTTTACTTAGTAATTTTTCAAAGGCATCTTCTTTTGTTTTGCAAACCACTGTATTTCCTTTGTTATCATACCATGCCGGAATTCTTTGACCCCACCAAAGTTGTCTGCTAATACACCAATCGTGTACATTTTCCATCCAATGCCTGTAGGTATTAATAAATTTTTCAGGAATAAGTTTTACTTCACCGTTTAATACAACATCTAAAGCTGGTTTAGAAATTTTTTCCATCTTTAAAAACCATTGCATTGAAAGTTTAGGTTCAATAACAGCGTCTGTTCTTTCACTATGCCCTACTTTATTTTTAATGGTATCAATTTTTAATACAAAACCTTGTTCTTGTAAATCCTTTACTATTTGTTTTCTGCAAGCAAATCTATCTATGCCCACATAAATTTGTGCGGCTTCACTAATCTTGCCATCTGCCGTTAGTCCATCTATTACCGGAAGTTGATGTTTTAGTCCTAAATTGTAATCATTAATATCGTGCGCAGGCGTAACTTTTAAAGCACCCGTTCCAAACTCCTTATCTATGTAATCATCATAAATAATAGGTACTTCTTTATTGATTAAAGGAATAATTGCAAATTTTCCTTTTAAATGAGCATAACGTTCGTCTTCCGGATGTACACAAACTGCGGTATCAGCCATTATTGTTTCAGGGCGCGTGGTTGCAATAGTTATAAAGTCATCGCTATCTTTTATTTTGTAATTAATGTATATAAGCTGACTATCTTTTTCTTTATAGATAACTTCCTCGTCACTCACAGCAGTTAATCCAACAGGATCCCAATTCACCATTCTAACGCCTCTGTAAATATTTCCTTTATTGTAAAGGTCAATAAAAACATCAATTACAGCTTCACTCAATTCAGGTTGCATGGTAAATTTTGTTCTGTCCCAATCGCACGAAGCACCTAATTTTTTTAATTGTTCTAAAATTATACCACCGTATTTTTCTTTCCACTCCCAAGCATGCTTTAAAAAATCTTCACGCGAGATATCTGTTTTTTTTATTCCTTTTTCTTTTAAAAGTGCAACTACTTTAGCTTCGGTAGCAATACTTGCATGGTCGGTTCCGGGTACCCAGCAAGCGTTGTAGCCTAACATTCGCGCTCTTCTTATTAAAACGTCTTGTATCGTATTGTTCAACATATGTCCCATATGCAGCACTCCGGTAACATTTGGTGGAGGTATAACAATGGTATAAGGTTTTTTATTTGAGTTAGGCTTCGACGCAAAAAAACCTTTATTCATCCAATAGGGATACCATTTTAATTCTGCTTCTTTTGGGTTGTATGTTTTACTGATTTCCATGAAGTAACATATTTTGTTAAATTTCGTAAAATTACACAAAGTATTGAAGTATCGTAATAACTTTCGGCACGATTTTTAGTATCTTTACTTTATAAAATTTAACCCAAAAAACCAACAACATGAAAAAAATTGCTTTAACTCTAGGTTTATTTATTAGTATGGCAACATTAGGTTTTGCCCAAGAAGGACATAGTGCAAATGATGGTCACAACCACGGTGCGGCTGCAGTTCCACAAACTACAACTCCGGTTAGTTTAGCCGATATTAAAATGGATAAAACTACTCACGATTATGGAAATATTATGCAAGGTGGTAACGGTGAATGTGAATTTAAATTTGTGAATAATGGTAAAGAACCTTTAGTAATTACAAACTGTCAAGGAAGTTGCGGTTGTACTGTTCCACAATGTCCTAAGGAACCAATTTTACCTGGAAAAAGTGGTTTAATTAAAGTAAAGTATGATACCAATAGAGTTGGTGGAATATATAAAACTGTTACTGTTACTTCTAACGCAAAAAGCGGAAACGTTGTTTTAACAATAAAAGGTAATGTTGAACAAAAACCAGTTGAAGAAACTTTCCCTCAAAATAAAACATCACAAGGTGCTCCTGTAGAGAAGAAAGGTTAATTTAATTTTTAAAAAACACATATGAAGAAAGTTCTATATACTTTACTAATGGCACTGGGTTTATCCGGTATTATTTTAGCTCAAGAATCTGTTACGCCTAATCCAGATCCCAATGCTCCTGATATGAAATTTGACAGTGAAGTGATTGATTTTGGGTCTGTAGATTATGATGCAAATGGAATAAGAGAATTTAAATTTACCAATGTAGGTAAATCGCCTTTAACTATTACCGGTGTTAGTGCAGAATGCGGCTGTACTACCACTACAATTGATGGTAAACCGGGGTGGCCTACAGAGCCTATTTTACCTGGGAAAAGTGGTGTTATAAAAATTAAATATGATACAAAACGTGTTGGTCGTTTTGAGAAAAATATTACAATTAGTTCTAATGCCAAATTTGCCTCTAAAAAGTTAAAACTGAAAGGCGAAGTTAAACCTAAACCGGGTGCTGATGGAGAAGGTTAGTGAATTAAAAATATTTAAAAATCCCGCAATTTGCGGGATTTTTAATTTAACGCAGGTGTTTTTTATATTACTTGTTTTTGCATCAAGCAATTATAAAGCACAAGCTATTATAAAGATAGATGATGCTAAAAAAAACTTTGGAATTGTAAACAAGGGTGAAGTGATTGATATGAATTTTACCATTACAAATATTGGAACTGAGCCTTTGATAATTCAAAAAACGGAAGTAACGTGTTCGTGCACGTCGGTTACCTTTGATGAAAAACCTGTTTTACCCGGACAAAATACCGTTATAAATGTAAAGTTTGATACTAAAACAGTTTACGACCGTCAAGATAGAATTGTGAAGGTTTTTAGTAATAATAAAACCGGCGAGACAAAATTGCGATTTAAGGGTTTTGTAAAACGAAAAAGCAATTAAAATTTATTTCTAAAGTACTCAGAAGCTATAATAGAGGAGGCAATAGCAGCATTTAAAGATTCAGTTGATAAATCGGCTGATGGTATGGTAATTTGCTTATTACAAACTTTAATTACTTCTTCAGAAATACCATTTGCTTCATTGCCAATAACAATTAATCCGCCTGTAATTTTTTCTTTATAAATACTGTCTCCTTTTAAAAGGGTAGCGTAAACTAAATCTATCTTATTAGTTGTAATTAATTCAGTAATTGGGAGGTAATGCACGTTTACTCTTAAAAAAGCACCCATGCTTGCTTGAATGCATTTAGAATTATATAATTCAACTGTGCCGGGAGAGCAAAATAAATCAGGAATTCCAAACCAACTGCAAATACGCATAATGGTTCCTAAATTTCCGGGGTCTCTAATGTTATCTAAATAAAAACTTATTTGTGATTTAAAATTAACGGTAACAGAATTATCTTCAAAATATTTGCAAACGGCAAGGGTTTCATTGGCACTACTTAGCCCACTAATATGTTCTAATTCACTCTTTTTTACAACTTCGGCCGTTATTTCAACATTCTTTAATTTATCTGCGTTTTCAATTATAAAATTTTCTGTAGCATACAAATACTTAATAATGTTTGGTTTAGTTATAAGCAAATCGCATACACTTTTAATCCCCTCCACTATAAAAAGTTTTTCTTCTTCTCTGTTCTTTTTATTATGAAGGGACTTAATAAACTTTATTTGGTTTTTACTAATCATAATTTAAAGCTAAATTCGCTACATTGTAAAGGTAGATTATTGTTTGGTTTTCGTAAAATATTTATAAGCATTAATTCGGCAGTTTTTTTGGCAAGTATTTTGCTTTTGATGTTGTTTTCATGTAATACTACCAGAAAACTAAAACCTAACCAATATTTATTAGAATCGCTTGAAATTAAAGGAATAAAACAAACCCAAATTCCGAAAGAAGACTTCGAATCTTTTTTAAAACAAAAACCAAATAGAAAATTTTTAAAAGTAGTACCATTTTTTGTTGCCTGGCATAATATGTTTAATGATTCGGTTATTGCACTGAAAAAGGAAAAGCGAAATTTAAAATACGATGAAAAAAACCTGAAACGTATTCAGAAAACAAACAAGAAGAATGAAGATAGAATTAAAAAAGGTAAAAAACCATTAGAGTATAAGCTATTAAATAAAGACGAGAAAAGTTTCAGAGAAAACTTGAGAGATATTGGGGAAGCGCCGGTTGTTTTTGATTCAGCTCTAGCTCAGCAAACTTCTTTACAAATGAGTAAGTATTTGTTTAGTAAAGGTTTTTTTAATAATAAGGTGAAGTATGAAACAAATGTAAATAAGAAAAATGTGTTTGGTAAGGTTAAACAAAAAAAGCTTTTTTTAAATTACATTATAGAGCCTTCTGTTTCCTATAAAATTCAAAACCTAAATTACCTGGTAGAGGATGAAAAACTAAAAGATTTATTTTATTCTGATACCATAAATTGTTTAATAAAACGTGGCAATAATTATGATGTAGAAATTTTGCAACTTGAAAGAGAGCGTATTACCAGATTTTTACTTAATAAAGGATATTACTTTTTTGAAAGTGCATTTATTAACTATTCTGTAGATAGTAATTTAGTAGGAAACTTTGTTTCTATTGAATACAAACTAAAAAAGTTTGCTCGTAATTACAGCAGTAACAATGATTCAATCGTTTATGTTAGCCATTCTAAATATCGGATAAACGAAATATTTATAATAACAGAGCAAGTTGTAGGTAATTTAAAAGATTTAAATTTTACCGATACTTCTTATGCTAAGAATTATGATTTTAAATTTTTGCATAACGCACCTATGAAATACAAACCATCAATGTTAGCAGAATTTATTAAAATTCAAAAAAATGCATGGTTTAATAGAGATACAGCAGAGGCAACATTTAAGAGTTTAACCGCAATTGGGATTTTTAAAGGCGTTACCATTCAATTTTTTAAAAGTAATGTAGCTTCCGGAAAACTTGATTGTTATATTGTTTGCACTCCCTTAATTAAGCAATCTATTACCGCAGAAACTGAAGGTATAAACACATTTGGTAATTTAGGTATTGATGGAAGTTTAATTTATAAAAACAGAAACATTTTTAAAGGAGGTGAACTATTGGAGTTAAAATTGCAAGGCGCTCTTACTGCTCAACGACAATTTAATGCAGATGGACAAGTAGGAGTGTCTGATGTTACCTCGTTAACCAGAATTCAGCAAATTTTTAATACTTTTCAATTTGGACCAGAGTTAAAATTTTCGGTGCCCCGCGCATTTTTTCCTTTTTCATTGTTGCCTTTTAAAAATGAAATGGCTCCTCAAACTTTTGTTAAAATAGCATCCAATTATCAGGCACGCGCAGAGTTTGTAAGAGAAATTGCCAGTATAGATTATGGATTTAATTTCAGATCCAGAAACCGCTTGTTTAATTACGAAATAATTCCTTTTGAAGCGTATGTGGTAAATGCAAAATTATTTGGGAATTTTGAAAACGATTTAAAGAAGTTAAACGATGCTTTTTTACTCAACTCATTTTTAGATCATATTACAACATTATCTAGATTTGGTGTTGCATATACTTCAAAAGAAAAAGAAAGAAAGCCATATGCCCCGCGGCATTATGTAAAATGGAACATCATGTCTTCCGGAAGTATATTAAGGGCATATTTTAAGGCTACCGGGGCAAAACCTGATAGCTTAGACAGATATAATATTTTTAACATACCTTTTGCTCATTTTTTAAAAACTGAAATTGAGTATCGTCTTTACATTCCTTTAACACAAAAAAGCAAAATAGTATACAGAATTTCAGGAGGAATTGGTAAAACATTGGCCAATTTAAATGTTTTACCTTATGAGCAAAGTTTTTTTAGTGGCGGCCCAAACAGTATTAGAGCATGGAGAGCACGTACTTTGGGCCCGGGTGGATACGATGCAACACTCAGTTCTACCCGATTTGATAAAATTGGAGATTTACTGTTAGAAGGAAATGTTGAATATCGTTTTCATATTATTAAAAAGTTTTATGGTGCATTGTTTGCAGATGCCGGAAATATTTGGCGCTTAGAAAAATCAGCCGATAAACCTGATGGAGAATTTAAACCAAGTGAATTTTATAAACAAATTGCAATAGGAGGAGGATACGGAATAAGATGGGATTTAGATTTTATTATTTTACGTTTAGATTTAGCAGTGCCGCTTAAAGACCCTAAATACAAAGAAGGCGATAGGTTTATGTTTGATAAACAGCCCTGGAATAAAATGGTAATTAATTTTGGTATTGGATATCCGTTCTAACGGTTTTGTTAGTTTTTTAATGATTTAATTCTCATAAACTTTTTTATTTTTACCTAAAATAATATAAACATGAAAAAACTTTTATTTACTTTCTTTATTGTATTCATCGGGTGTAAAGTAATATCTCAATCAACATTTCATAAATTGTATAGTTACCCAAGCGGCTTTTTAAATGGCTATGAAAAAATTCATCCTGTAGTTTTTGGAAATAGTTTGTTTTATGCTTATATAGATAATAGCGTTTCTCCGCAAACCGGTCCATGCTTACAAAAAAATAATTTAGACGGAACTCCGGTGTGGAAGAAAGTTTATACCGGCTTAGGGGATGTTCAACAAATGCAAATTTACAATGATAAAATACTTTTAATCGGACAAACTACTATTGGTACAGGCACTTCATCCATTGCGCATGTGTTTATTGCAAGCATTGATACGTCTAATGGAAGTATTAATTATTTAAGCGAACAATCAATTCCAAATTATTACAGCGCAAGTATTAATTGTTCTAAGGTACTAAGTAATGGAGATGTTTTTATTGGCGGTAGTGCATTTATGCAAAGCAGTATTTGTTGCAGAGGGTATTTTGCAAGATTTAATGCAAATACCGGCGCACTTGTTTATCAACAATTATTATGGATGGATGGCGCTGCAGATTGTGCAGTTAAATCTGTAGAAGAATTTAATAACGCACATTTAATTATTACCGGAACGTATAGTGTAACTTCTAATTTTGCAGCAAAAATCACAAACAATGCCACACCTTTAGTTGTATTTTCCAAATCGTTTAATGCGCAAATAGATCATGTAACAAAACTAAATTCAAACAGATTGTTGTTTCATACCGGAGGCCTAATGCTAAAAGTTGATTCTGCATTAAATACTACCCCGGCAATGACTGATTGGGTTTCTCATAGCTTCGGATCTAAAAGCTATTATTTTTTAGGGAGGCTATACGTTGTTGATCCTTCAAAAAGACTAGCAATTATTGATACTACCGGAAATATGCAAACATCTATGTTTACTTATACCTACAATGTTCCCGGAAATAATTATTTCAGTAGCGCTTATTTTGCAGGCACGGGAACTAATTTATACATTACTTACGATTATGGTTCAACCGGTGGCCCGTTTTCTTTACTTAAAACAAATTTAAACGGAAATATGAGCTGCGCTGTTACCGAAACCATTTCTCCATCTACATTTGCAGTAGCATCAAGTATTTTAACTTATTCACTTTCTGCTTATACCGGAACACTTGGAACCACTACACCAACAATTATTAATGGATCGGTTACCTATACCACAAATTGTTTAACGGCAACAGGTATAATAAATAATGTGTTTGATGCGGCAACGATATTAATAAACAATTCAAATGCTAAATACACAGTGCAAAGCGATATGTTGCTAAAGGAGGTTCAAATAATGGATATATCAGGGAGAGTAATTCATTCTAATACCTTAAATAATCAATATTATCAGATTGATTTAACGAACGAATCAAACGGTATTTATATATTACTGGTTACTGATTATAACGGAAATTATAAACGATTTAAATTACTGAAATAATACATTTGATTTCTAATAAACCCTTAATTTAGCCGCAATGAAAGTAACGGGTTTTACCATTATTAGAAACGCAGTAAAGTACGATTATCCTGTTATTGAGGCAATACAAAGTATTTTGCCAATATGTGACGAATTTATTGTTTCTGTGGGGAATAGTGATGATGAAACCTTAGCACTTATAAAATCCATACCATCCAATAAAATTAAAATTATGCAAACGATTTGGGATGATTCTAAACGTGTTGGTGGTTTAGTATTGTCGGATGAAACAAATAAGGTATTAGATTCAATAGCGGCTGATACCGATTGGTGTTTTTATATTCAATCAGATGAATGTGTACACGAACAGGATTTAAAAATTATTCGTGATGCAATGGAAATGCATAAAAACAATAAAGAAGTACAAGGTTTGTTATTTGGATACAAACATTTTTATGGAAGTTACAATTATATTGGAATAGGGCGCAGGTGGTACAGCAATGAAATAAGAATTGTTAGAAACAGTAAATCGATACGGTCTTATAAAGATGCACAGGGATTTAGAACAGTTAACGGAGAAAAATTAAAAGTAAAAAAAGCGAATGCCTTTATTTATCATTACGGTTGGGTAAAGCCTCCTAAAGCACAACAAGCTAAACAAGAAAGTTTTCATAAAATGTGGCACGACGATAATTGGATGAATGAAAATATTAAAATAGTAAAAGAATTTGATTACAGTAATATTGATTTTTTAGCAGAATATAAAGGAAGTCATCCCGCAGTTTACACCACACGTATTGCAAATGCCAACTGGAATTTTGTTTACAATAAGTCAAAAATTAAAGTGAGTTTAAAACACCGAATATTATTCTTTATTGAAAATACTTTTGGTTGGCGAATTGGAGAAAACAGGAATTATATTTTATTAAAAGATTAAGCATCTACTTCTTCTTGTTTAAGCCTAAGCAGTAATCCTAATCCAATTACAAAAAATAAAATCAAAATTAATACTGAGTTTCTCATTCCTCCACTAATTTGGCTTATAACTCCAAAAGAAATAGTTCCCAAAATCATTCCCATTTTTTCCATTACATCGTAAAAGCTAAAATAGGCCGTATGATCATCTCTTTCAGGTAATAGTTTAGAGTAAGTAGAGCGGGATAATGCTTGTATACCACCCATTACAAAACCTACAGAAGCAGCAACAATATAAAAATGAAAAGGTAAACGAAGAATGGCATAGGTGTATATGCAAACACAAATCCAAATAATGATGGCAAGGGTTAAACCTTTTATGTTTCCAATTTTTTTAGAAATAAATGAAAAGAAAAAAGAGCCTGCAACTCCTAAAAATTGTATCAAAAGTATGCTTACTATTAATGAGTTTGTTTTTGTTTTTTCATCGGGCCAAACTACTTCTTTTCTGGCAAATAGCACTGCCATTACCATTATGGTTTGTACGCCCATGTTGTAAAAAAAGTAAGATGAAAGGAATTTTTTTATTTCAGGTCGGTTTTTAATATCTATCCAAACTTTTTTTAGCTCGTTAAAACCTTTAGAAAGTAAATTTTTTTCGGAACCTTTTGCTTTGCGAGTTTTACCGGGTAATTTTTTAAAGGTAAGTTGCGCAAATCCAATCCACCACAAACCCGTTAACAAAAACGAATCTTTCACCTCATAAAATCCTTTTCCGCTTGCAGGGTCTTTTTTAAAAACTATAATTCCTATCAAACATACTATTAATAGTAAGGAACTGCCAAAATACCCAAGGGCAAAGCCGCGAGCACTTACTCTATCTTGATTATCTTCCGTAGCAATTTCGGGTAAATAAGAGTTGTAAAAAACCAAGCTTCCCCAAAAACCAATGGTAGCGGTAACAAAAGGAATAAAACTAAGGCCTAACATTTCTCTGTCAAAAAAGTATAAGCACATGCATGAAATAGAACCCAGGTAACAGAAAAATTGTAAATACCTTTTTTTGTTTCCGTAATAATCTGCAATACCTGATAGTATTGGCGCTAAAAAAACCACAATAAGTAAAGCAAATGAGTATACATAAGAGTATATATCTTGGTTTTTAAACTGCATACCAAACAAGGTAACCATATCTCCAACATCTTGTCCGTTTATATGACTGGTTTGGTATTCGTAATAATTAGGAAATATTGCCGATGTAATTACCAGAGGAAAAACAGAGTTTGCCCAATCGTAAAAGGTCCATGCTTTAATTATTTTTGGGTCGTTTTTTTGAATAACACTCATAAAGTTATGCTTAAAGTATTCCTTCGTCGGTAAAACTATAATATGCCTGATTGGCCACAATAATATGATCAAACAAACTAATATCAAATAATTTTAAACCTTGCTTTGTTTTTTTTGTAATCTCAATATCTTGCTCACTTGGTTTGTTGTTGCCGCTGGGGTGGTTATGTGCAAGAATAACGCCGCTTGAATTATTTTCAATGGCGCTTTTAGCAATTAATCTTACATCTACTACTGTACCGCTAATACCTCCCTTACTCAACTTCTCCATTTTAATTACTTTATTAGCTCGGTTTAATAGTATTATCCAAAACTCTTCATAATGCAAATCCATAATTTTTGGCGCTATTAAAGCATAAGCATCTTTACTGGAGCCAATGTGGTAAAGTTCGTCGGCGTTTTTATCGGTTCTTCTTTTTCCCAGTTCAAAAGCTGCGGCAATGTTTACTGCTTTAGCCGGACCAACGCCTTTAAACTTCATTAATTCGGTAGTGGTTAACCGGGCTAAATTATTAATATTGTTATTGTTTTCGTGTAAAATGCGTTGCGCAAGTTGTAATGCCGTTTCTTGGGTGTTTCCGGAGCCTAAAATAATAGCCAATAACTCTGCATCACTAACGTGTTGCCGGCCCAATTGAATTAGTTTTTCTCTAGGCCTATCATCTTCTGCTAAAGCTTTTAACGGAATATGTTTATTTATGTTTTCCAACAAAGCTAATATATACAATATATGCATAAATTTGTACACAATTTTATGAGCTTTTTTAATAATCGGATTCCCGAAATTTTCACCATAAAAAATTATCGCTATTTTATTTATGCTCGGTTTTTTTTGGTAATGGGTATTCAATTGCAAATGAGTACCATTAATTTACAGGTGTACTATCAGTTTACAAAAGAAGAGTTTATTTTAGGAATGATTGGTTTGGCAGAAGCAGTTCCTTTTATAATTACTTCCTTTTTTAGCGGACACTATGCCGATGTTTTAAACAGAAAAAAAATTGTAATAACAGCTATTTCATTTTTATTATTGGGTGCAGTGTTGCTTTACATTAACAGTTTACCCTTTGTTAACTTTTTAAAATCTTTTGGTTTAACCGCCTTGTTTGTAATTGTTTTTATTTTTGGGATTATACGCTCCTTTTTATCTGCCAGCATTCAACCGTTAATGGCTTCATTAATTCCCAGAAATTTATATACACAATCGGCAACATGGAATAGCACTGCCTGGCACATTGGCGCAATATTAGGCCCTGTAATTTCAGGTTTAGTTTATGGTTATAATAATGCCATGAATGCAGATTGGTGTTACGCTTTAAATATTGTTTTTTACTCCATTGCATTGTTTTACATTTTTATGGTGAAGTATACTGAAACTATTGTAAATGAAAAGAAAGAGCGTTTGGTAGACAGCATGAAAGTGGGCTTAAATTTTGTGTTTTCTAATAAAATGATTTTAAGTGCACTTTCTTTAGATTTATTTGCAGTTTTATTTGGCGGAGCAGTGGCATTAATCCCTGCATTTACCGATAAAGTTTTAGGCTTGGGCCCCGAAGCCTACGGTTTATTAAGAACATCGCCTGCCATTGGCGCGGTGGTAATGGCATTAATATTGGCAATTAAACCACCTGGAAAAAATGCAGGTGTTGCTCTTTTAGTTTCGGTTGCGGCTTTTGGTGTGTTTACTATTTTATTTGCATTAAGTACCAATTACTGGATGGCATTTTTTATGTTGTTTTTAACCGGGGCCTTTGATAATATAAGTGTGGTGGTAAGGCATACCATTATTCAATTAATGACACCCGATAACATGCGCGGTAGGGTTAGTGCAGTGAATAGCATTTTTATTGGTTCCAGTAACGAAATTGGTGCTTTTGAAAGTGGTTTAGCCGCAAGGTTTTTGGGCTTAGTTCCTTCTATTGTATTTGGTGGAGCTATGACAATTGCTGTTGTTCTTGGTATTAACAAAGCTAATCCTAAGTTAAAGAAGTTAGATTTAACCGATGTTTAAATGAAACAAGATATTAAAGCGCTTCTAGATGAAAAGGTTTTAAAATACAATTCGCCCGAATTTATTGAGAACGATCCTATATTAATTCCACACCAATTTAAATTAAAAGAAGATATTGAAATTGCAGGGTTTTTAAGCGCAACCATTGCTTGGGGAAATCGTAAATCAATTATTAATAATGCACAAAAATTAATGCATTTAATTGAAGATGCACCTTTTGATTTTATATCTAATTGCAACGAAAAGGATTTAAAACGCTTTGATAAATTTGTTCATCGCACATTTAACGGTACCGATTGTACATTTTTTATTCGTGCTTTAAAAAATATTTATAAAAAGAACGGTGGCTTAGAAAATGTATTTGCTTTAGGATTAAATAAGAATGACAATAATATAAAAAATGCAATTATTAATTTTAGAGAAGTGTTTTTGCAAACCAAACATTTGTCCAGAAGTGAAAAACATCTTTCGAATCCATTAAAAAATTCAAGTGCTAAACGTTTGTGCATGTATTTACGTTGGATGGTTAGAAACGATGGTAGAGGAGTAGATTTTGGTATTTGGAAATCTATTAAACCTTCGCAATTGTGTTTGCCATTAGATGTACATACGGGTAATGTTAGCAGAACATTAAAATTATTAAAGAGAAATCAAAACGATTGGATTTCAGTAGAGGAAATTACATCCGTATTAAAAAAGTTTGATGCAAAAGATCCCATTAAATACGATTTTGCTTTGTTCGGACTTGGTGCAAATAAAGAAATTTAGTTTAAAGTGTATATAGGATGTTTTTCGTTATACATTCTTATGTAACGCGACACTTGTTTTTTTCTATTTCTTTTGCTTAATTTTTTAAATTGAGCATACACTTCTTCATCTCGCTTAATTAATTTTTCTGCCTCACTCATTGAAAAGCTTACAACAATACCGTCGTAATAATTCATTAAAAACTCCCTCACTTCTTGTGTTTTGGTTGCGCGTGCACCTCCCGGTCCAAATACAGGGTCGTAAATACCATTGTAATATCCAATTACTTCTACCACCCCGGCAAAATAACAAATAGAACCAAATACGGGTACTCTGTAAAAGGCCCCATTAAAATTTACAAACAAAGTTTTGTTTTGTACAAAGCCCCAAATTGTTTTCGATTCTATTGAATAGTTAGCGCCGTTTAAAGAATAATTAATTTTTTCGCGTGTAGTTGTTTTGAAATAAAAATCTAATTGTTCTTTATTAATATCGGTGTTAATGTTTTCTTTGGTAACCGGGCTATTTTTTCTAAAATCTGAATGCGTTAAATATAAGCCGTCTTTAAAATAATTTAGTTCGTTAATAATGCTGCTATCGCCTTGGGCAAGTAAACAATTGCTTGTAAAAAGAATAAAAAATATTTTAACAATAATGCGTAGCAAAGCAGTAAAAGTTTTTTGTAAATTTAAAGATAAATTATGCGCAAACTATTATTTTTTTATTTGTTAAGTATACAATTTTCAGTTTTTTCACAAGAAAATTGCAATGCTTTTTTAAAGGCTTCTTTTTCGGAAGGAAGTTTACCATCTTCATTTGATGTGCTTGTTAAAGGAAATGTTGATTATTTAATATCCAACGCTTCTTCCTTAGGGATTTCAGTAAATTATTATGCTGGCGATGTGGCTTCTGTTAGAACTTCTGTTAATTCCTTGGCAATTTTACTTGCTTCCAAATATGTTTCATTTGTGGAATACAATTACACTAAAACAGAAACGTTTAGTGATACCATGTTGGTTAAAAATAGAATTAAAGATGTGAAAACCGGGGCATCTCCTCTAGCGCAAGCATATAACGGAACAGGTGTTGTTGTTGGAATAATGGATAGTGGTATAGATTTTAATCATCCTGATTTTAAATTAAGTAATGGCGATACCCGTATTCAATTTATTTGGGATCAAAATCAAACTTCAGGCTCAACCGTTCCTGCACCTTATAATTACGGTATTGAATGGACCGCCGCACAAATTAACGCCAGTTTGTGTACACACAGTGATATGGCAAGTTACGGCCATGGCACGCATGTTTCCGGAATTGCTGCCGGAAACGGTTTAGCAACCGGAACCCACGAAGGAATTGCCTCTCAGGCAGATTTGGTTGTTGTTTCCATGAAATTTAATTCTATTAATAATATTTATTCAGATGCCGTAAATTATATTTTTTCAAAAGCAACGGCCTTAGGAAAACCTTGTGTAATTAATGCAAGTGTGGGGAATTATTATGGAAGTCATGATGGTACCGATTTGCAAACGCAATTAATTAATAATATGTTGAATGCAAATTCAGGGAGAGTTTTAGTGGCTGCGGCAGGAAATGCGGGTAATTTAAAAATGCATACAAAAACTACTATTAATACCACCGATACAACTTTTACTTGGTTAAGAAAAAATGGCTCCCCTATTTATCATTTTGTGTATGCTGATACGGCTCAGTTTAAAAACATTAAAATGAGTATTGCTGCTAATCGTCCTAATTTTGAAGATTTGGGTAGAATTCCTTTGCAAACCTATACCTATGGAATTTCAGGTATTAAAACAGATACCTTAAAAAATAACGGAAACAGAATTGGAATAATTAAAACAACTTCAAGTATTAATTCATTTGGAGTGTATGAACGTTTCTTTCAAATTATTCCAGATTCAAATAATTACTATTGGCGGGTTGAAGCAACCGGCAACGGTTTATACGATTCTTGGAATTTTGATTTTGTAAGCACTAATTTACCTTCTGTTTCACAATATTCTAACATTGTAAATTATATAATGCCCGATACAATTTCTACCATTGTTTCCGGTTTTCAGTGCAGCGATGAAGTTATAACCGTTGGAAATTATATTAACAAAAACACCTGGTACGATGTAAACAATACTTTGCAAAATTCAGGCGAAGTTCAGGGTAAAATTAAAGAAACGAGTAGTGGAGGACCAACCCGCGATAACAGAGTTAAACCTGAGGTTGTAGCAACCGGTGCTAATGTTTTTGCTGCCATGGCTTTAGGAATGCAAGCTAATTTAGTGGCTAATGCCCCATCGGCAGTAGCACCGGGAAGTATGCATGTACAAGGTGGCGGTACATCGGCTTCATCGCCTGTGGTTGCAGGACTGGCGGCACTTTATTTAGAAGCCTATCCAAACGCTACCAATCAACAAGTGCGAGATGCCATTAAAAACTGTACCTATAGCGATGGTTTTACAGGTTCTTTACCCAATAATGTTTACGGTTATGGTAAGTTAGATGGTAAGGCTGCCATGTTGTGTGCTATTTTTACAGGAATAAATACTGTTAAAATTGAAAATGGAATTAAAGCTTACCCAAACCCGTTTCAGGATAAAATACAATTTACCTTGCCTGATAATTTTAAAGGAACAGTAAATGTATACGATGTTTCAGGAAAACAAATTTTAACTGAGCAAGTGAATAACGAAACATACACTTTAAACAAATCTCAATTAACTAATTATAGCGGACTACTAATGATTCATTTTATTGATGAAACTAGTGTATATTCTGTAAAAGTTATTGCACAATAATTTATGCGTGTTGCAGGTAACAAGGTTTCTGATTTAATTTCTTTTTTTAATGCCGAATTATCTTCACTTTATTCTTCGGAAGAAATTAATGAATTGTGTTTTCGCGTGTTTGAACATTATTTACATTTTACCAGAAATGATTTTAAATTAAAAGTAAATGAAAACCTAAACCAAAGCGATTTAATTCATATTTACGATGCCGCAAAACGATTAGCAACTTCAGAGCCGCTGCAATATGTTTTGGGAACCACCTATTTTTATAAAAACTGGTTTAAAGTTAATAAACACGTATTAATACCACGTCCCGAAACCGAAGAATTGGTTGAGTTAATTGTGAACGATAGTGAAATTCCTAAACCAAACATTATTGATTTTGCTACCGGCAGCGGTTGTATTGCCATTGCTTTAAAAACGGCCATGCCAAATGCAACTGTTTACGCATGTGATTTAAGCAAAGAAGCTTTAGCTGTTGCTGAGGAAAATAAAAAATTAAACAAGGTAGAACTGAATATTTTTGAATCGGATATTTTAAATTTGAAACCAACAGCAACTCAGTTTGATTTAATTGTAAGTAATCCTCCGTATATTTTACATAGCGAATCTGCTTCTATTCATGAAAATGTAAAAAATAACGAACCGAATATAGCTTTGTTTGTTGACGGAAACGATTCTATAATTTTCTATAAAAAAATTATTGATTTCACTCAAACCAATTTAAAACCCGGCGGTAAATTGTATTTTGAATTAAATCCATTAACAGCAGAGGAAGTAAAGGCTTATGCACAAAACAAAAATATGTTTTCTGAAATTAAATTAATTAACGATTTATCGGGAAATGTTAGGTTTTTAAGAGCAGAAATAAAGTAATCACTTATCTATCACTTCAAATTTACATTCCTTTTTTTCACCGTTTTCATCAGTAACCATTAACAAATGTTTACCTACCGAGGGTAATAGTGATACTTGATGAAACTTAGTGGTGCTTGCAATAAAATTTCCATCAAGGTGCCAAAATACAGTTGCATTTTCGTTTTTATGTGTTACTTTAAATACACATTTGCTTTTTTGCCCGCTTTGGTCTACCGGCACATATACTTTAAAACCTTCTCGCGGATAAACAATGTCAATGTTTCTTATATTCAATTCGTTTTCACATCCTGCTAAATAGGTTGGTAAACTTCGGTAAAATACATTGTGTTGTTTAAAAAAATACTCTTGTACCGGTGTTGCAATAAACCAAGGTACTGCCTGCATTTTACTTACAGGATAACAGTTACTGTTTACACGGTAGGTTTTTGTTTCATCAAGGTAAATTAGTTTATGAAAAGTACATTGGTTTGTTTTTTCTGCACTCTGTGGGCATTTTTGCAATTCTGTATCCGGGCAAATATCAGAAGCTTTAAAGCCACTTTGTTTGCACACCTTTAGTTTTACCAAATTACTTTCGGGCGCTTTAAACCATTTTTTATTGGGTAGAAAATTAAATAACTGAAACATTAGTGGAGCAGCGGCAGAAGTTCCGGTAAGTTCCGGTCTACCTTCACCATCGGCATTGCCCACCCAAACGGCAACAGTATATTTTTCGTCTATACCCACTGCCCAGGCATCTCTAAAACCAAAGCTGGTGCCGGTTTTCCAGGCAATTTTATTTTTATTTATAAACTGCATCCATCCAACAAAATCTTGTGGCCTTATTAATTCCGTCATAGCATTTAAAGTAAACCAAATAGAGGAAGCATTTAATAAACTAGCTTTTTCATTTATCGAAATTTCATTTTCTTCGCTTGTTTTATAAGAAAGCGGATGATAAGTATTACCGGCGTATTTTTTTGTTGTATTATCATATTTTTTTAATGAACGACCCATAGATGCATAGGCCGAAGCAATGTCCCACAACGTTGCTTCGCCACCACCCAGTATTAACGATAAACCGTAATGGTTGGTTGGTTTGGTAAAAGTGCTAAAGCCCAATTGTTTTAAGCGATGATGAAAAGGAACCGTTCCGTAGGTTTGTAACATTTTTACGGCAGGCACATTTAACGAGCGCGCAATGGCTTGGTTAGCCGGTACCAAACCATCGTAAGTTAAATGAAAATTTTTAGGGCCATAAGAACCAATTTGTGTAGGCACATCTTCTATTAAACTTGCCGGTAAAATTTTATTTTCGTTAAGCATAAATGCATACAAAAACGGTTTTAGAATACTTCCTGTACTTCTGGGCGCCTGAATAATGTCAACGTAATTGTCGTGTAAATTTTTTTCCGAGAAACTGTTTCCAACATATGCCAAAACTTTTCCGGTTTCGGTTTCTGCAATTAATGCACAGGCATTATGAATTTCATTTACCGATAAACCGGCAACATGTTTATTTAAAATATCACTTGCTTGTTCTTGTATGTTTTTATTAATGGTGGTGTGGTTAATTTTCGATTCTCCATTATCTATAACGCATTTACTTAATAGGTGCGGTGCAATTTGCGGTAAGGGAAAAGGTTTTTGCGGTAAACCTTCTTGTACCGATAAATGGAAGGTAGATTCATCTATTACCTTGTTGTCGTATAATTTTTTCAGCAATCTGTTTCGTTTATTAATTAAGGCATCGTGGTTTTTACCGGGGTAAATTAAAGAAGGGGCGTTGGGTAATACTGCCAATACCGCACTTTCGGCCCAGCTTAATTGTTCGGGGCCTCTGCCAAAATACCGCCACGATGCAGCATTTAAACCAACTACATTACTTCCAAAGGGAGCATGACTGCAATAAATTTTTAAAACACTTGATTTTTTATAAGATAATTCAATTCTTACTGCCAATAGTAATTCAATTATTTTCTGGTAATAGTTTCTGCTTTTATTACCGCGCATCATTCTCGCAACTTGCATGGTTAAAGTACTTCCACCACTTTTTATTTTTCCGGAACTTATATTTCTTTTAATAGAATTAAAAATAGAAACCGGATTAAAACCGGGATGCTTGTAAAAATATTCGTCTTCAAAATATAGAATGCATTTCTCAAATTTCACAGGTACTTTTTCCATTTCCGGAAATCGCCACTGCCCATCGTTTGCAATTTTAGCAGCCAATAACTGATTGTTGTTATCTACTAGAATTGTACTGTAAGGTTTATTAAAAAGGGTAGAAGGGAGCCACCACCAATACAAAAGCAGTATGGCAGCAGTAACAAAAAATTTTATTTTATTGCGAAGAATAAATGCTTTTATGAATTGCCATGCTTTAAACATTACAATTCAAAAATAAACATAAGAAATAGATTTTTAGCCAATCTTTATTTCCTCTTTGCCATCGGCATGCTTGGCAAATCTGCTTTTTTCGCGTGGATGCACCTGATCGTACTTTGGCCAAGGCCAGCCTCCAAATTTTGTTTTGTGATAATCTTCAAAGGCTTGATTTATTTCTTCTTTCGTATTCATTACAAAAGGTCCGTATTGAATTACAGGCTCACCAATAGGTTTACCTTGTAATAGTAAAATGCTTGTTTCATTAGCACCCGCTTTTAAAACCGTTTCAATATCGGGGTGTAATTCAACCGCATTGTATTTTGGAATAGCTTTGCCTGAAATATCCAGTGCACTTCCTTCGTAAAAATAAATGGTGCGGTTAATGCCTTTACTTGCTTTTGGTAAAACCCATTCTGCTCCGGCATCCATCATGATGTTCCAAACTGCCACTTCATTTTTTTCATCGTTAGCCCACGAATCGGGCGGAGGAGTAGAAGCTTTGGTGTTGTTAATTTTACCTGCAATTATTTCAACTCTGGTTTCTTTTTTGTTTGTATCACTTTGTTTGTAAGTGGGTATAGCTTCTTTCCACATCATTTTAAAATGTGGTTGAACCATTTTATTTTTCTTTGGTAAGTTTAACCATATCTGAAATAATTCCATTGGGTTGGGTTTATCCTTATAAATTAAAGGAAACATTTCTGAATGTTGAACGCCTTTTCCGGCAGTCATCCATTGTACATCACCATTGCCATAGCGTCCGGCTGCTCCCATAGAGTCTGCATGATCAACAATTCCCTGGCGCACTACTGTAATGGTTTCAAAACCACGGTGCGGGTGGCCCGGAAAGCCCGGTACTGTTTGGCCGTGGTACATTCTAAAGCCATCTTTAATAATAAAATCATCGCCCATGTGCCTGCCTTTTAAATACGATTGTTCAGGACCCATTGCTTCGTTTCCTTTTGGGAATGCATCTTCATGGTGTACACAAAACAAAAAAGGATCTGCGGTTTCCCATTGAAATCCCAAGGGTTTAATTTTTATAATTGGATTCATATTTATGGCTGTTTGTTCGTAAGCTTCTTTAAATGATTTTGAAAAACCGGTAAAGGGCATTGCCAAAGTAGAGGCAAAAGCTATTGAAACTCTTTCTATAAAGTTTCTTCTTGGTAATTTTTCGCTCATTGTTTTAAATTGTATTTTAAAGTTAAAACAAAAAATTTAATTAAAAGTTTAATTGCTTTTATACCAAAAGTAATTTTATAATATTTTTTTGGGCGCCTTATCGCGCTTTCACTTCAAGCCGGCTTAAATTTTGCAGTGTTTATTGGGCTCCGGTGGCTTCTTTGGGTCGCCTCCTCGCCTCAATAACACTAAGCAAAATTTTTTACCGGGCTTTTCGCTCAATCACGGGCGCAGCATTAGGGTAAACTTTAGTTTTGAAAGATATCAATTCTAAAAAAGTTTAAAATGTTATACTAATAAATATTTTTTTTTATCGTTTCCGGAAAAGCAATGGTTTTTACTTTGTTTTTCTTTAGCCAAGCTTTAATAAGAAGGTCGGCATCGGGGTAATAGGGTGCCTTTTTTATTAAGCCTTTTAATTCTTCTAAACTGCCAAAGCTATCGTTTTCTGTTATGTATCCATAACCGGTATATTTTCCATTTTCAATTAGTATAACCGATCGTTCTTCATCCGTTCTTCCTTTTTCAATAAGAGCAAAGTTTGTTTTTTTATAAATGAAATCGTTCAGTATGTTTTGCGCTCTTTTGTTGTATTCATCAATTTCTTCGGTACCGGCACAAATTCCGTTGCATTTTTTTAGTTGATGATTAAAGCAAACGGCATCTGCACTTGCTAAGCCTGTATGGCTCATGCATAATGAAAAATCTTCTATCCATTGTTCAAGTTTTTCTCGTGCAGAAGAGTAATTATTAAACGAACACAAAGCATTTTCTGAATTTTCTTGCTCTACTATTTTAAAATTTATAATACCATCATCATTTATAAACCAATCTATACTATGCGTAAACAATTCGGCTTTACGCATTCTGTTGTAAATGGGTTTATGTTTTTTTATTTCTTCCGCTTCTAATAAAAGAGCAATTAATTCGCTTCCGGTAGATACAAAATCGGCACCATATAAGTCATTCAGCATTTTTTTGCTTTTATATTCTTTGTTGTTAAAATGTGAAAGAGCTCGGCTATATGCGTTGGTGCTTTTGCCAATATAAATTATTTCTTCTCTTTTATTTAAAAAATAGTAAACGCCACATTCCTCCGGAAGTTTATCTAAAATGTATTGTTTCATTTTATCAATTCTTCTGGTCATTAAATCCTCTACCCCCTGATTTTTATATTGAGGATGCATACCTTTCATTTGAATTAAAAAATCAAACAACTTTGCTGTTGCTACGGCATCGCCTTCTGCACGGTGACGCGCTTCATTTTCTATTCCTATTGATTCGCATAAGGTTCCTAAACTGTATGAAAGTTTACCCGGTATTAATTTTCTGCTTAAGCGAACGGTGCAAAGGGTTTCTCGTTTAAATTTGGCTCCTAAAGAAGCAAACTCATCTCTTATAAAATTATAATCGAAACCAACATTGTGCGCAACAAAAATTCTACCTTCTGTCATTTCCCATATTTTTTGGGCCACCTCATGAAATTTTGGTGCATGGGCTACCATTTCATTGGTAATACCTGTTAAGCTTGCAAAAAAGGGTGTAATGTTACACTCCGGATTTATGAGTGTGGTATACTTTTCAGTTACCTGTAAGCCATCGTGCAGTAAAATACAAATTTCGGTAATTCTACCTTTTTTAAATTCGTATTTACCCGCACAGGTTTCTATATCTATAATGGCAAACATTATTAATTGCTTTTTTAAAGATACAAAATGTACAAATGAAAAGTAAGAAAGGGATTTAGGCTTAAATTAATTTAATTTAACCTTCTGTTATTGCACCGGTTTCGTCTTTTGTGAAATATTCAGTGTTAACCTCGTTTCTTTTGGCTAGGTAATTTTTGTATTCAGCGCCAAAATCTGTTCTAATTTTTAAAACATTATCAAAATTACCTCTTAGTTCCATCAACATTTCACACGACTCTCTAATGCCGTGGTTACCGCCATCGCATGCTGTAACGTAATCTGCCAAGTTGTTTTTAATACAGTAGTTTGTAAATAGCTGAATGGCGGGTTTATTAACTAAAATTCTTACGCCGCAAATTTTAGCAATGGATAAATCCAGTACATCATCAAAAAAATAAACTACTTCGTTTGGTTTTATGTTTTTTTGTTTGCAGATAAAATTAAGCGCATCAATTTTATTGGCTATTTTATAAAAGGCAAAATCAAAATGCTCGCGGTTGGCAAAAAACTGAGCGCTTTCATTTTTTTCTCCGCTTATTATAGCGGTTAAAGGAAATTCATTGTTATTAAGAAAGTGAGAGAAACGCAATAGGTTTGTCCCCATACTATCTATTTCGCTAAAGCCGCTACCAAATTGCCCTTGCTTAAAACTGTTGTTAAACACACCGTCCCAATCAAAAATATAAGCTTTGGCTTTACTTAATTTTTCAAGCAATATTTTTTCAGGAGTAATAAATGAACCGATAAAGCTATTTTTGTTTTCCATTTTCTGTAAAATAAAAAAATCTGAAAGAATTTGCTTTCAGATTTTTTACTTAAAGTTTTAAGATTTTAAATCTTGTATATCCAGCATTCCAACTGGTTTGCCGTTATCGGTAACAACTATGGTATCTACATTGGTTTTCTTAAATAACACATTTGCTTCGTTTAATAAAACATTTCCTTCAATAGTAATTGGTTCGCGGTATTGTAAGTCAGATAATTTTTTCCCTAATACATCGCGTCCTTCATCCATAATTAATTTGCGTAATGAACCATCAGTAAACACGCCTTTAATGCTGCCGTCTGCTTTTGTAACGGTAATAGCCCCAAAGCCAAATTCTGTCATTTTTACAATAGCTTCTGTAATAGAAGTGCTTTCAGCAACTAAGGGATTAATTCCTTTTATAACTTCCTTAACTTTCACCATCATTAAACGGGTATCCATAATAAATTGATCGGTACCAACAGTGGTGAAGTTGTTTTCAGTAAGTTGTTTTAAAACTTTTAATGGAACGGTAATGGTATGCACACCAACATTAATTGCGTTTCTAACATGTTCTGTATGGCGAACCGAAGAGAACATTATTTTTGTATCGTATCCGTATAAATCAACGGCGTTTACGCATTGTTCAACCAAGGCTAATGCATCGTGTCCTTGATCTTGTAAACGGCCAACCAAAGGACAAACATAGGTTGCACCGGCGTGCATGGCCATATAAGCTTGTTGTAAGGTGTACACCAAATGAACGTTTACCAATAAATCTTTATCGCGCAACAATTTGCAAGCTCTAACTCCTTCTAATGAAACAGGTATTTTAAAAACGGTTTTTGTTTTATCTAAACCTAATGCTAATTGACGTTCTGCTTCAGCAAGAATTTCTTCGGCACTATTTCCTAAGGCTTCTATTTGCAACACTGGTACCATTTTGCTTAATTTTACAATGGTTCCGTCTATATCAGTAATCCCTTCCTTTTGCATAAAAGTTGGGGTGGTGGTTAAGCCGTTTAAAAAGCCAAGTTTAAAGCCTTCTTCGATTTCTTTAAGGTTGGCTGAATCTAAGTATAATTCCATTTTATTTTTGTTTGCGTAAAGAAAATAAAAATAATCAATTCTACCTAAAACAAAACAAGCAAGTTTTTCAACTTGCTTGTTTAATTTGTTGGTTAAATGTTTAATTATTCAATAATTATAACTAAGTACTTAGATGCACTCCAGAATTCTTCAGGGTTAATTATTTCAATTTTCTCTACTGATTTAGCGCCAATAATTTTGTAAGAGCCACTTGGATGAGTTGTAATAATTTTAGCTTTTTTAGCTCCTATGTTAATAGAATTTACTTGGTCAATATCAATTTTTGTAAAGTAATCTTTGTTAAAGTCATCCTTAACTTTGGTAGACTTTCCTAAACCAATAAAACCACCTTCTTTGGTAATAATATTTTTTTCTTTTAGCTCTTTGCTTGTTCCAAAAGCATAAAAAGCTGTTTTAATTACTTGTGTTTTTACTTCGTTTTCACCTTGTAAATCTTTGTAATCGGTTTGTATACTGCTTAATTCTATGTTTAAACTTTCAATTCTTAGTTTTAATTCAGCAATTTCTTCATCTTTTAGGTTTAAAGAATTTTGCAAATTGGCAATCATGGTTTCCAAACCTTCCATTTTTACATTGCTTTGTTTTAACTTTCTAGATAAGGTATTAATGCGGTTTTTGTTTTTACCCATTAAATCGTAAATGGCCTGAATATCTTCCTTAATTTGATCTTCTTTGTTTTTCACATCTCCGGTTGTGCTACTTGAGGTAACAATTTTTTCTTTTTCTTTAATGGTATTTAAATTATCCTGAATTTCGTTAAAGGCATTTACAAACTCTTGCAATGCAAGTTCTTTTACGTTTAACTCACCATTTAAAGAATTGTTTACGGTTTTTAAGCTGTCTGCTAAAGGATTTGCTTCTTTTTCGCCGTTTCCGCAAGAGCTAAGAAACAAAGTAGCTGATGAAAATAATGCAACAGCAGCAATAATTAATAATTTTTTCATGAATGTAGTTTATTGATTAATATTTAAATGTATTAAATGTAACCCAAGTTTGTTTAACAAAAAAGAAACAAAATAGTAAATCTATTTACTTAATGTTTAGCAAAACTCGTCGTAAACCATCTTTAAGTGTTCAGCAATCATGGCCGCAGTTCTTCCTTCAATGTTATGGCGCTCAACCATATGCACAAGTTCACCGTTTTTAAATAAGGCTATACAAGGGCTGCTTGGCGGGTACGGTGCAAAATGCTGGCGAGCAGTGGCAACCGCATCTGTATCAAATCCTGCAAAAACAGTGGTTAATTTTGAAGGAGTTTTTGAATTACTTAAACTTAGTTTTACACCCGGACGGCATGCACCTGCTGCGCATCCGCAAACAGAATTTACAACCATTAATACAGTTCCTTGTTGTTTAATTGCGTTTTCAACAGCGCTTGAACTTGTTAAATCTTCAAATCCCGAACTCGTTAATTCGGCTTTCATTGGTATTACTATTGCTTCTGGATACATATGTTTAATTTTTGTACAAATTTATACATTAAACCCTTACACGTTCTTAAGATTTTCTAAAAGCTTTGTTAATTTATCAGCAATTATTACCGTACAACAAATATTACCAACATTAATTTTAACGAATAACTATATTTACCAAAATTTAATTATATGAAATAATCGTGTTGCAACTTGCACAAACACTAAACACGGTTACACCATATGAGAATTAAAAAATAAACTATTTATGCATATGAAATTAAATCAATTTTTACCTGCTGCATTATTGCTTTCAGTATTAACAGTTAATGCTCAAAAGCCCATGCCGGCAACAAAACCCGCAAACACAACTTTTACTACACCGGCTTATGTGGATGAAGTAAAGAAAACAGGAAACGAAATTGTAATTCCTTTTAAACGATACAAATTAGCTAATGGTTTGCAAATTTTAATTCACGAAGATCATAGCGATCCTATTGTTTATGTTGATGTTACCTACCACGTAGGAAGTGCTCGCGAACAACAAGGTAGAAGTGGCTTTGCTCATTTTTTTGAACACATGATGTTTCAAGGTTCAAAAAATGTTGCAGACGAGCAGCATTTTAAAATTATTACCGAAGCAGGTGGGACTTTAAACGGAACTACTAATACCGATAGAACGAATTATTTTGAAGTAGTTCCAAGCAATCAGTTCGAAAAAATGCTTTGGTTAGAATCGGATAGAATGGGGTTTTTACTGGATTCTGTTACTCAACAAAAATTCGAGGTACAACGTGCCACTGTTAAAAATGAACGCGGGCAAAGATATGATAACGCTCCCTATGGTTTAGTGAGTGAGAAAATTGGAGAGGCATTGTATCCAAAGGGACATCCTTATAGTTGGACAACAATTGGTTATATAGATGATTTAAACAGAGTGGATGTAAATGATTTAAAACGCTTTTATATGCGTTGGTACGGCCCAAATAACGCTGTTATTACCATATCAGGTGATGTAAATACCGAAAATGCTTTAAGCTTAATTCAGAAATATTTTGGAAGTATACCACGCGGTCCGGAAGTTAAACCTCAAAACATTGCGCCGGTTGCCTTAACAGAAAACAGATATCTATCTTATGAAGATAACGTGAAGCTGCCGATGTTACGTATGGTTTATCCAACAGTAAAAATGAATACAAAGGAAGATGTTGCTTTAGATTTTTTAACCAACATTTTAGCCGGTTCTCAAGGTTCGCCATTTTACAAAGCATTTATAGAATCTAAAAAGGCTGTTGGAGCAAATATGTTTCAATATTCTCGCGAATTGGCCGGACAGTTAGAAATTATGATTCGCGCTAACCCAAATTCTCCTTTATCTGATATTGAAAAGGAAGTTTATAAAGTATTAGAGGAGTGGGAAAAGAAAGGTGTTACCGATGATGATATTGCAAAGTACAAGGCAACTTATACCAGTAATTTATACAACCGTTTAGCAACTGTGCAGGGTAAAGGCGCAACATTAGCCGCTTATTTTACTTTTACCGGAGATGCAAATTATATTAAAAAAGAATTAGCCATGGTTAAGGCTATTACAAAGGCAGACGTAATGGCCGTTTACGCTAAATATGTTAAAGGTAAAAAAGCAGTTATTTTAAGTTGCGTTCCTAAAGGAAAACCTGAATTAATTGCTCAAAAAGATACCTGGAAAATGTACGAACGCACTGTTGAAAATGAAAGTGCAGAGTATAAAAATTTAAGTTACACCGAACCAAAAGATAATTTTGACAGAAGTAAAATGCCAGTAGCACCTGCAGCAAAACCGGTTCCGGTGCCTGATTTCTTTAAGGATAAACTAACCAACGGAATTGAATTTATTGGTGTTACAGATAATGAAATTCCTAAAGTGAATATATTAATTAGTATAAAAAATGGGCATCGTTACGAGCCCTTAAACAAAGCCGGATTGGCTTCTTTAACTGCTGCAATGTGGGGGCAAAGCACCGTGAAAACCAGTGTAGATGAAATAGAAAATAAACTAAATAGGTTAGGAAGCTCAATTAGAGTAAGTGCCGGAGATGATGAAATTTATTGTAGCGTAGAGTGTATGAAAGAAAATTTAAATGCCACAATTGATATATTAAAAGAATCGTTTTTTGAACCAAAATTTGATGCCGGTGAATTTGAAATTGAGAAAAAAGGACAGTTGGATGGAATTATGCAATCGCAAATGTCTGCCGCTTCCTTAGCACAAGATCAATATCGTTTATTATTGTACGGTAAGGATAATGTAATGGGTTTAAAAACAAGCGGAACAAAAAACACAGTAAACGGAATTACTTTAGAGGATGTAAAGGCGCATTACCAATCTTGTTTAAACAGCAAGTTAATTACCGTTTCTGTTTCAGGAAGTATCAACAAAGAAGAGGCTTTAAAGAGTTTATCTTTTTTAAACACAATTAAAGCCGGCGCCGATTTAAATTATACAGAACCAAAATATCCAACAATAGATAAAACTAAAATTTACTTTACCGATAAAAAAGGCGCAGCACAAAGCGAAATTAGAGTAGGGTATATGGCAATGCCTTTCGACGTTACCGGAGAGTTTTATAAAAGTCAGATTATGAATTTTAGCTTAGCAGGCGCATTTAACAGCCGTATAAATTATTTTTTAAGAGAGGTAAAAGGCTGGACCTATGGTACACGTGGAGGATTTAGTGGTGGAAAATATAGCGGTGCTTACACAATTTCAGGTGGTTTTAAAGCAAACACAACAGATAGTACCATCGTAGAAATTGTAAAAGCCGTTAAAGGCTTTAGAGAAGGGGGTATAACCGACGAAGAATTAAGTTTCACCAAAAATGCCATGTCGCAGTCAGATGCTTTAAAGTACGAATCGCCCGACCAAAAACTGTACTTTATTAAACGCATTATGGATTATAACTTAAGCAAAGATTACGTAAGTAAACAAGTTGAAATTTTAAATTCCATTACCAAAGAAGAAATCAATCAAATTGCTAAAAAGAATTTACCAATAGATAATATGATGATTTTTATTTTGGGAGATAAGCAAAGTAATTTAAGTAAACTAAAGGCTTTGGGTTATGAAGTGATTGAAATTGACTTGGATGGGAATGTAATTAATTGATAATCATACCCTTATAATATAAATTTAAAGGACTCTTCCGGAAATAGGAAGAGTCTTTTATTTTTTGGTTAATAAATGTTTGAAATTAAGCCCATTTTATTGAATAAAGTTTGTTCGGATAAAAAAAACTTCTTACATTTGCAGCCCTTATTTTTGGGAACAAACGCTTAAAATTGAATAAAAGTGGACGCATTAAGTTATAAATCGAAGTATCAAACCAAATCTACTGTTAAGAAAGAGTGGGTATTGATAGACGCAGAAAATGAAGTTGTAGGTCGTTTAGCTACAAAAATTGCCATGATTTTACGTGGTAAACATAAAGCTAATTACACACCGCATATGGATGGTGGAGATAACGTAATTGTTATCAACGCTGAAAAGGTAAGATTTACCGGTAAAAAATTTACCGATAAGGAATACTTACGTTATACAGGTTATCCGGGAGGGCAAAGAAGCGCTACTCCAAAAACCTTGTTAATTAACAAACCGGGAGAAATATTGAGTCATGCTGTGCATGGAATGTTACCAAAAGGCAGATTAGGTCGTGAATTAAACACAAACCTTCGTGTATTTGCCGGAACAGAGCATGGAATGGAAGCTCAACAACCTAAAAAAATTGATTTAAGCAAAATTAAATAAGAATGGAAATTATCAATACATCAGGACGTAGAAAAACATCAGTAGCCCGTATCTACATGAAAAAAGGTACAGGTAATATTGAAGTGAACGGAAGAGATTATAAATCATATTTTACAACTCCAACGTTACAATATTATGTAACACAATCTTTAAACATAGCTAAGGCCTTAGGTGAATACGATGTGAAAGCAAATGTAGCAGGAGGTGGAATTACCGGTCAAGCGCAAGCTATTCGTTTAGCAATTTCTAAGGCACTTGTAGAAGTAAATCCGGAATACAAAAAAGATTTACGTGCAGAAGGCTTAGTAACTCGTGACCCTCGTATGGTAGAGAGAAAGAAATTTGGTCAGAGAAAAGCTCGTGCTCGTTTCCAATTCAGCAAACGTTAATTTTAAATCAAGAGAAGAAAAAGATATGTCAACAAGAACAAACTTTAATGCATTATTAGAAACAGGCGCACATTTCGGCCATTTAAAACGTAAATGGAATCCGGCAATGGCTCCTTATATTTTTGCTGAAAAAAACGGAATTCATATTATTGATTTAAACAAAACGGTTGTTAAAATTGATGAAGCTGCAAATGCTTTAAAACAAATTGCACGTTCTGGGAAGAAAATATTATTCGTTGCTACTAAAAAGCAAGCAAAAGATATCGTTGCAAACAAAGTAAAAGAGGTAAACATGCCTTATGTAACCGAGCGTTGGCCGGGTGGTATGTTAACCAATTTCAGCACCATTCGTAAATCAGTGCGTCGTATGTCGCAAATTGATAAAATGACTACCGATGGAACTTTTGGTAACATATCAAAACGTGAACGTTTACAATTTGCACGTGAAAGAGCAAAACTAGAAATTCAATTTGGTTCAATTGCTGATTTATCACGTTTACCTGCTGCATTATTTATTGTTGATATTACAAAAGAACATATTGCAGTTGCTGAAGCAAAACGTTTAAATATTCCAACATTTGCAATTGTTGATACTAATTCAAATCCAAATTTTGTTGATTACGCAATTCCTGCAAATGATGATGCTTCAACATCAATATCATTTATTATTGGTCTAATGTGTGATGCAGTAAGAGAAGGTTTATCAGATCGTAAGGCTGATAAAGAAGCAATTGCTGAAGAAAAAGACACAAAAGAATTAAGCGCAATGGAAGCCGAAGAGCTTACTAAAAGTGCTAGAATTAAAGGCGTAGAATTAGAGCCGGAAGAAGAAAAATCTGGAGCTAAAAAACCTCGTAAAAGAGTGAGCGCAAAAAAGTAATTTTATAAATTATATATAATTGCGGTCATTCTGGTAACAGTTTGACCGTTTTTTTTAACTAAATCTAAAAATAAAACAAAATGGCTATCACAGCAGCAGATGTAAACAAATTACGCCAGCAAACAGGCGCAGGAATGATGGATTGTAAAAAAGCATTGGAAGAAACCAATGGAGATTTTGAAGCAGCAATTGATTATTTACGTAAAAAAGGAGCTAAAGTAGCAGCTAACCGCCAAGATAGAGATGCTAAAGAAGGTGTTGTGCTTTCTAAAACTTCTTCAGATAATAAAAATGCAGTTGTTGTTAGCGTAAATTGCGAAACAGACTTTGTAGCAAAAAATGCAGACTTCATTTCTTTTGCAGAGCAAATTGCAAAAATTGCCTTAGAAAAAAATCCAGCAAACATAGATGCTTTAAAAGCATTACCTTTTGATAATAATGTAACAGTTGGAGATAAATTTATGGAGCAAGTTGGTAAAATTGGTGAAAAAATTGACATCGCTTACTACCAAATTGCAGCGGCAGATTTTGTTGCATCTTATATTCACCCCGGAAATCGCTTAGCGGTTGCTGTTGGTTTTAATAAGCCTGTTAGCGCTGAAGTAGCAAAAAATATTGCAATGCAAGCAGCTGCAATGGCTCCGGTAGCAATTGACAAAGATGATGTTGATTCTGGTACCATTGAAAGAGAATTAGAAATTGCACGCGAACAAATTCGTGCAGAAGGTAAACCGGAAGATATGGTTGAAAAAATTGCTCAAGGTAAATTGAATAAGTTTTACAAAGAAAGCACTTTATTAAACCAAGAATATTTTATTGATAATAAAGTTTCGGTGCGTCAGTTTTTACAAAGTGTTGACAAAGACCTTACCATCACAGCCTTTAAGCGTTACTCACTTTCATAATTATTAAAATCCCCCAAATGATATTGGGGGATTTTTTTTGACATATTTTGAAATTATTTTACTTATATTGTTTTACTTTTAAAAAATTAACACCCTAAACGCCTTATGAAATACAAACGCATACTTTTAAAACTGAGCGGAGAAGCATTAATGGGAAATAAAGGATTTGGGATTGACCAAGAACGATTAAATGAATATGCCCAGGAAATTAAATCAGTGCACGAGGCCGGTTGTGAAGTTGCAATTGTTATAGGCGGTGGAAATATTTTTAGAGGCATTCAGGCCGAAAAAGGCGGTATGGATCGTGTGCATGGAGATTATATGGGAATGCTAGCAACTGTTATAAATAGTATGGCTATTCAAAGTGCTTTGGAACGCTTGGGTGTGCAAACGCGATTGCAAAGCGCTATAAAGATGGAACAAATTTGTGAACCTTTTATAAGAAGAAAAGCGGTTCGTCATTTAGAAAAAAACCGAGTAGTTATTTTTGGCGCAGGTACCGGAAACCCTTATTTTACAACCGATACAGCGGCAACGCTGCGTGCAATTGAAATTGAAGCAAATGTTATTTTAAAAGGGACACGTGTAGATGGAATTTACACAGCCGATCCCGAAAAAGATAAAACAGCAAAAAAATACGACGTTATTAAGTTTGAAGAGGTGTACGAAAAAAATTTAGAGGTGATGGACATGACCGCCTTTACACTTTGCAAAGAAAATAACTTACCAATTATTGTTTTTGACATGAATAAGAAAGGCAACTTACTTAATCTTGTAAAAGGCGATAAAGTAGGTACGCTTGTTGAAGTGTAATTTCAAACACTCATTTAACAAATCTTCTTAATAATGTTTTCTTATCTTTATAAACGTATGTTTAAAAAGATAATATTACTCTCTTTATTACTCACCGTACAATTTATTTTTTCTCAAAGCTTTCAAAAAGATTTAGAAAAAATTCAATCTAAAGTGGAGAATGGCGCTTCTGTAGAGCCTTTAGAATACGAAAATCTAATTCAAAAATACGAAAAGGAGTTTTTAAATTTTCCGGATGAGGCAACTCAAGTTTATTTTTATTTGGGTAACAGCCTTTATTTAAATGAAAAAACAGACGATGCCATTTTAAATTACAAAAATGCTTACAATTATTCTTTAAAAGCAAAGGACACTACGTTAAAATATTTAATTATTCTTACTTACGCTCGCATTAGTAATAACATGGGTAATTATCAAAAAGCAGATGATTATTACAGGTATGCATTACCCGGTCTTGCAGTTATCTATGGTCAATCTAGTTTAGATTATACTGCCGTTTTTATGGAATATATTCGGGTGTTAATTAATATGGAACGATATAGTGAAGCACTACCTTTATTATCTTCTTTAGAAACGTATTTTAAAACATTAAATATGGAAAACCACCCCATGTATTTAATGGTAATAGGCAACCAAGGTTATGTTTATAACGAGCAAGGATTATACAACGATGCAATTGCCAAATACGAATATGTTTTAGAAGGAGAAAAATTAATTAAGGCAGGAGATACATTAGAGCACGTGGTGTTAACTACCAATATTGCTGAATCTTATCGAGAAATGGGCGAGTACGATATGGCAATTAAATACCAACAAAATGCTAAACGAATGATGCAACAGTATCGTGTTAATAATCCGGCGCAAAGTGCAAGTATTGAAAACAATTTAGGTTTAATTTATAAATCAATTGGAAACTATAAGGCCTCTGAGGAAGCATTTGATAACGCTATTTTCATTTACAAGAAAAATAATTTTGATGAGTCGGAAGAATATTGTAGCGCTTTAAGTAACAAGGCTGATTTGATGCGAGTGCTAAGCAGAAGAGAAGATGGTCTGAAATTATTAACAGAAGCCTTAAGAATAAGAAAATCTAAATATGGAACTGATTCTGAAAACTACGCCAATGCATTAAGTAATTACGGCTTAATTTTATTTGAGGACGGGAACACAAAAGAAGCATTATCATATTTTGAAGAAGCAACTAAAATTTACGAAGGAACAGTTTCTAAAAAACATCAAAGCTATGCTAATAGTTTAAACAACCTTTCTGCCTGTTATTTAGATTTAGGAAAGTTGCAAGATGCGGAAAAGTATAAAACAGAAGCTATTAAAATTATTGAAGAAACACTTGGTAAAAATCATTTTCGTTATATTTCTTTTTTAATAAGTGCATGGGAAATATACGTGCAAAAAAAGGAATATGATAAAGGCGCTGCTTTATTAAAGGAAGCAAAAGAGTTAGCGTTAAAAAAATTCGGCAAATCGCATTATTTGTATTTAAGAGCCAATTTTAATTTGGCAGTTATAAATACCTGGCAAAAGAATTACAAAGAAGCCGTTGATTTATATACTCATGTTTTGGATATTCAACTACAAAACATCAATACTTATTTTTTTACCATGAATAAGGTAAACCAAATGAGTTTTTTAGAAGAATCTCAAATTAATTTATTTTATTTTTCTACTACTCTGTTTAATTATATGGAAGAGAATCCTAAAGTTGATTTGAGTGTATATATAGAAAAAATGCTGAATTATCAATTACTTGTAAAATCGTTGTTAAACAAAAGCACAACTCAATGGCAAAAAACGCTGGTGCAATCAAACAATGATGCCTTAAAAGAAGATTATAACAAATGGTTAAAGTTGCGCAATGCCTTAAACGATTTGTATAAAATGGATTTTACGTTAGAAGAACAAGACAGGTTAATTGAAGATATTAATTCGCTGGAAACAACAATAAAAAAGCAAGTAAATGTTGAAAGTGAAAAACCTTTAAGTTTTTCGGAGTTAAAGAAGAGTTTAAAAACCGGTGAATTGGCAGTAGAAATTTTAAGTTATAATTGCTTGGTGAACGATACAACTTCTATTGTTAAGTATGTTGCCATTTGTTCTAATTCTAAAGACACAAAACCAAGTTGTATTTTGTTAAATAATAGTGAGTTTAATGAAACAAGAGCACTTGAATATTATAATTCTTTAATGGAAGATGAAAAATTAGATTCCTTATCTTATGGTGTTTTCTCTGAAAAGTTATTAAACAAAAACAGAATTGAGCGAAAAATTTACATTTCGGCTCAAGGAGTTTATAATAAAGTAAACTTAAACTCACTCTATAATACTCAAACTAATAAGTACTTAATAGAAGAGTATGAAATTACTTATTTAGCAAGTTTAAGCGCAATTAAGAATTTTACATTAAGCGGTAACAGTCAGTTAAGTGCTGAGCTTTTTGGTAATCCTGATTTTGCTTATGATTTTAGAAACAATAAGGCTTCCAAAAATAAAGAAAAAACACAATTGCTTGCCAAGCGTTATGGCTTAACTCAAATTGATGAATTGCCCGGAACTGAAACCGAAATTAACGGTGTAAGTAAAACCTTGGAGTTGAAAAACTGGAAATATAGTATTTACAAAAAGAAAGATGCCAATGAAGAGAATTTGAGAAAGGTGCAGTCGCCAAAGTTATTACACATTGCAACGCACGGTTATTTTATAAAAGATATTGAAACGGAAGATAAAAAGTTTTTGGGTTTTAACAGCGAAGCTTTTAGTCAGCTAGCAGATTTAAAATCAGGTTTAATTATGGCAGGGGCTGCTGTTAATACAAACGATAGTGTTTTTGTAAGCGCAGAAAAAGATGGGATATTTACAGCCCGTGAAGCTTCACAGCTGAATTTAAGCAATACCGATTTGGTGGTGCTTTCCGCTTGTCAAACCGGCTTGGGTTTCGATTTTGGAAATCAAGGTGTAATTGGTTTGCAACAAGCACTTAGCAATGCGGGAGCTAAAAATTTAATTATGAGTTTGTGGCCTGTTGATGATAATGCAACGCAGCTATTAATGACTAAATTTTATGAGGCTTGGGCTTTAGACAGTAGTAACCAAAACATTGCTTCTGCATTTAGGTTAGCTCAAAATGAAGTAAAAAAAGTTTACAAACATCCTTACTATTGGGGAGCATTTGTGCTTTTTAAAAACTAGAAAGTGCAAACTCGCTACACAAGCCTGTTTATAGGAGAAAAAGTAAATATTCCGGATAATTAAAACGCTTCAGATTTACAGTTCAAGAAAAATAATTATCCCGAAATCAAAAATAATTTTGCATTATTCATTTTTATTTTTCAATATTTGCAAAATCAATTTTTAAAAACAAAAACACAAGAGCAAAAATCAAAAATGAAAACACTTAATTTCATTCTCTGCTCAGCCGCATTCGGCAGTAAAATAAGCTCCTTGAGCAAGAGTGTGTTTTTTTCAACAGCAAATATGTTGTTTGTTTTACCCGTACGCCCCGTTTTTTGTATCCGACGTTGATTAGAGCCTAATCTTCTTAAAACTTATTTTGCAGGTCTGTAAAATAGGTCTTCTTTAATTTTTTCACTTTTAATTTTAATTGAATGCAACATTTTGTTGTGCAGGTTGCTAATTTGCAACACCTGCATTTTGCAGAAATTATCTGCAATGAAATGGAGTTATCGGCTAAAGCCAGAGGAACTGGTATAGCCAAAAGAACTCCAGATTATATCCGGCAAAAAATGCTGGAAGGTAAAGCGGTAATTGCTCTTCATAAAAATGGCAATTGGGCAGGGTTTTGCTATATCGAAACCTGGAGCCATGGTAAGTACGTGGCTAATTCCGGTTTAATTGTTTCTCCTGAATATAGAAAAAGTGGACTAGCAACTTTAATAAAACAAAAAATATTTCAGCTTTCAAGGAATAAATTTCCGGAAGCAAAAATATTTGGATTAACTACCGGTCTTGCTGTTATGAAAATTAATTCGGAATTGGGTTACGAGCCTGTTACCTATTCTGAATTAACGCAAGATGAAGCTTTTTGGAAAGGTTGTCAGAGCTGTGTAAACTTTGAAATTTTAAAAAGCAAAGAACGAAAAAATTGCCTTTGTACTGCCATGCTTTTTAATCCTGCAGAAAAGAATAAACCACGACGATGGTTTGATTTAGGTCAACAAAAAGTGATGGAAAGATTATTGCGAATGAAGCAAACTATTTTTCTAAAAAAATTAAGAATTACTAAAAAAGAAACGATAACAATTTAAAAAATGAAAAAGAATATACTATTAGCATTTAGCGGCGGCTTAGATACTACTTTTTGCGCCATTTATCTGAAAAATGAATTGAGTTACAATGTTCACGCTGTATGTATTGATACAGGCGGATTTAGTGATATTGAAAAATCAAAACTTGAAATACATGCTACGCAATTAGGTGTTGCCAGTTTTAAAATAATTGATGTAAAAAATAATTACTACAATAAAATAATTAAATATTTGATATTTGGAAACATTTTAAAAAACAACACTTATCCACTTTCAGTAAGTGCAGAAAGAATTATTCAGGCATTGGCAATTGCCGATTATGCCAAAATTTTAAATGTTGATGCAATTGCACATGGAAGCACAGGCGCCGGAAACGACCAGGTTCGTTTTGATATGGCTTTTCAAATTTTAGCACCAGACTTAAAAATTATTACACCTATTAGAGATTTAAAGCTTTCAAGGCAAGAAGAAATTGACTATTTGAAAAAGCACCAAATTGAAATGAATTTTGAGAAAGCAGTTTATAGCGTAAACAAAGGAATATGGGGCAATTCGGTTGGTGGTAAAGAAACACTTACATCACACCTGCCATTACCAGATGATGCTTGGCCAACACAGGTTTATAAAAATGGAAATGAGAAAATAGAATTGGATTTTAAAAATGGAGAATTAATTGGTATAAATAATGAAGTTTTTAATAGTAAGGTAGAGGCTATTGAAAGATTATCAGAAATTACTTCGCCCTATGGTATAGGCAGAGATATTCATGTAGGAGATACTATTATTGGTATTAAAGGAAGAGTTGGTTTTGAAGCAGCAGCTCCATTAATTATAATAAAAGCACATCATGCTTTAGAAAAACACGTGCTTACAAAATGGCAATTATATTGGAAAGATCAAATGGCATTATGGTATGGCAATTGGTTACATGAAGGGCAGTATCTTGATCCTGTTATGCGAGATATGGAATCTTTTTTTGAAAGTACCCAACAACAGGTAAGTGGAAAGGTGTTTATTTCTCTTAAACCATATCGTTTTGTTATTGATGGAATTACTTCTCCACACGATTTAATGAATAACAGTTTTGGTACTTACGGAGAAATGAATAAATCCTTTACCGGCGACGATGTAAAAGGCTTTACAAAAATATTTGGAAATCAAACAGCCATTTATTACAAAGTAAATGAATTGAAAAACCAATTAATGTTTGAAGAAAATGATTAAAGCAGGAATAATTGGTGGAGCGGGCTATACCGGAGGTGAAGTGCTTAGATTATTGCTAAATCATCCTAATGTAGAAATTGCTTTTGTTCAAAGTGAAAGTAAAAGTGGTGAAAAGGTGTATTTAACGCATTTAGATTGCTTTGGTGCCACTGATTTAAATTTTCAAAAAGAAATTGAAAATGCAGATGTGTTCTTTTTATGTAAGGGTCATGGTGAATCAATAAAAGTATTAGAAAATAATAATATTTCTAATAAAACCAAGGTTATTGATTTAAGTCAGGATTTCAGACATCAATCAAAATCTGTGTTTAAAGAAAGAAAATTTATATATGGTTTACCGGAATTAAACAAAGCATTTATTGAAAGCTCCAATAGTGTTGCTAACCCGGGTTGTTTTGCAACCGCTATTCAACTGGGTTTACTACCTCTTGCAACCAAGCAATTGCTTTGTAGTGATATTCATATTAATGCCGTAACGGGTTCTACCGGAGCGGGACAAAGTTTATCGCCAACCAACCATTTTTCGTGGAGAAATAATAATCATAGTGCTTATAAAACTTTCCAACATCAACACGAAGTTGAAATTTTAGAAAGTTTGTCTTCCTTACAGAAATCTAACATTGGCGACTTGTATTTTAATCCGCAGCGTGGCGCCTTTACAAGAGGAATTTATATGAATGCTAGTATTAAGGGTGATTTTAACTTGAAAGAACTGGAAGAGTTGTATAAAAGCTATTATTACAATCATCCATTTACAAAGTTAGTTCCCTTTGAACCGGATGTGAAGCAGGTAGTTAATACCAATAATTGTTATGTGCATTTACAGATTCAAAAAAACAGTTTAATAATTACTTCCGTGATAGATAATTTATTAAAAGGCGCAGCGGGTCAAGCCATACAAAACATGAACTTAATGTTTGGCTTAAGCGAAACTTCTGGGTTGAAATTAAAAGCATCTGTTTTTTAAATAGTATTAGTAAAAATCAATTTATAATAAAAATAAAAAATGAAAACATTCAATGTATATCCTCTAACACCCATTACTCCGGTAAAAGCGAAAGGCTTGTGCTTATGGGATGAGAACAACGTTAAGTATTTAGATTTGTATGGAGGGCATGCTGTAATTTCAATTGGGCATAGCCATCCACATTATATAAAAAAAATATCAGATCAGTTAAATACTATTGGATTTTATTCTAATTCGGTGCTAAATCCTTTGCAAGAAGAGTTAGCGTATAAATTAGGAAAAGCCAGTGGTTATGGTGATTATAGTTTGTTTTTGTGTAACTCAGGAGCGGAAGCAAATGAGAATGCATTAAAGCTGGCATCGTTTAAAAATAAAAGAAAAAAAGTAATTGCTTTTACAGGAAGTTTTCACGGAAGAACTTCTTTGGCAGTAGCAGCTACTAACGATAACTCAATTCAAGCAATGGTTAATTTAAATCATGAAATTGAGTTTTTGCCTTTAAATGATGAAGCAGCGTTTGTAAATTCTATGCATGAAAACGTTTGTGCTGTAATAATTGAAGGAATACAAGGTGTTGCCGGTATTGAGTTGCCTAGTACTTCTTTTTTACAATTATTAAGAAAAAAGTGCGATGAATTTGGCGCTGTATTGATTTTAGATGAAGTTCAATCGGGTTATGGTAGAAGCGGTAAGTTTTTTGCGCATCAGTCTGCAAATATAAAACCGGATTTAATTACTGTTGCAAAAGGTATGGGTAATGGTTTTCCAATTGGCGGAGTTTTAATTTCTCAGGATTTTGAAGCCAAATACGGTATGTTAGGGACAACATTTGGAGGAAATCATTTGGCTTGTGCTGCTGCAATTGCTGTATTAGATGTTTTAGAAAATGAGAAGCTAATTGAAAATGCAGCCAAACTTGGTGAAAGATGGATAGAACAATTGAAGCAAATAGACGGTGTAAAGGAGGTAAGAGGCAAAGGTTTAATGATTGGTTTAGAATTTGATTTTCCAATTGCAGAAATTAAAATCGCGTTAACAAACAAACACCATATTTTGGTGGGTACCGCTTCCAATAAAAAGGTAATACGATTATTACCGGCTTTAACCATTACCGAATCCGAAATAAAATCTTTTAATGAAGCTTTGCAGAAAGAACTTCATAGTTTAAAACTTAAAGGTTAATTAATTAAAATAATAATTACAATGAAACATTTTACCACAGTAAATGATATAGCTAATCCTGAATTATTAATAGAGGAGGCTATACAATTAAAATCAAATCCCTATCAATTTAGTGAATTGGGTAAATTTAAAACATTAGGACTTGTTTTTTTAAATCCAAGCTTAAGAACGCGTTTAAGTACTCAAAAAGCCGCTAAAATACTGGGAATGGAAGTTATGGTTATGAATCTTGATAAAGAGAGTTGGGCCATAGAATGGAATGATGATGTAATAATGAATAGTAATAATGTTGAACACATAAAGGATGCAGCTACTGTTTTAGGTTCTTACTGCGATATAATTGGTATAAGATGTTTCCCTTCATTAACAGATAAGAAATTAGATTACAGTGAGAAAATATTACTGCAATTAATGAAGTATTGCAATGTACCGGTTATTAGCCTTGAGTCGGCAACATTACATCCATTACAAAGTTTAGCAGATGCAATTACAATTAAAGAAAATTGGAAAGAACCTTACAAACCTAAAGTAGTATTAACCTGGGCACCGCATATTAAAGCATTGCCTCAGGCTGTGCCTAATTCTTTTGCTGAATGGATGTGTAAGTTGGATATTGATTTTACTATAGCACAACCCGAAGGTTATGAATTATGTGATGATTATACATCAGGCGCTAAAATTACTTACAATCAAGAGGAGGCATTGAATGAAGCAGATTTTGTATATGTAAAAAATTGGTCGTGTTACCATAATTATGGAAAAACACCGGAGGTAAATAGCAACTGGATGATGGATTTGGAAAAGTATAAACTTACGAATGAAGCAGGAATTATGCATTGTTTGCCGGTAAGAAGAGATGTGGAATTAAGCAGCAAGCTAATTGATCATACAAACAGTTTAATTCAACAGCAAGCGGCAAACAGAGTATATGCCGCACAAACGGTTTTAAAAAACATTTTGCAGGGAGGATATATGAAGAAAAATTTATCAGAGAAATACAGTTTAGAAGAGGCATGAAAAAATTAATTATTGTAAAAATTGGTGGAAATGTAATTGATGATGAGATTGCCTTAAAAAAGTTTCTAATTCTGTTTTCTAAAATAAAGGGAGATAAAATATTGATACATGGTGGTGGTAAATTAGCTACGCGATTGTCTGAAAAGCTTGGAATTGAAACGGAACTTATAGAAGGAAGAAGAATTACAAATAAAGAAACTTTAAAAGTTACAACCATGGTTTATGCCGGTTGGATAAATAAAAGTATAAGTGCTCTTTTAAATTCAAATAATTGCAAGGCAATAGGTTTATCTGGAGCAGATGCATTTATAATTCCTGCTAAAAAAAGAAAACTTGGTAAAATTGATTATGGCTTTGTAGGAGATGTTATAAAAGAAAAGATTAACATCAAATTAGTAAAAGCGTTGTTGGATTCTAAATTAACTCTGGTAATAGCGCCAATTACAAGTGATAAAAACGGACAGTTACTGAATACAAATGCCGATACCATTGCTGCTTCTTTGGCAAGCGCATTATCAAATCTATACAAGGTTAAATTAATTTATTGCTTTGAAAAGAATGGTGTTTTAAATGGTGGAAAAGTAATTAAACAATTAGGATTTGGAAGTTATAATGAATTAAAAGAAAAAGGAATTATTAAAGATGGTATGATACCAAAATTAGATAATGCATTTTCCACAATTGAAAATGGAGTTAAGGAGGTAGTAATTGGTAACGCAAATCAATTAAATAACATAATAAGTAAAAATGCAGGTACAAGTATCATCAAATAAAAGCTCAGAGTTGTTGTATAACAATGCAGTTGACTTATTAAGTGAGTTAATTAGGACCCCAAGTTATAGCAAGGAAGAGGATAAAACAGCGCTTATTATAGAGTTGTTTTTAAAAGAAAAGGGAGTAGAGGTAAACAAATATTTAAATAATGTATGGGCAAGAAATAAATATTTTGATGATTCTAAACCTACCATTTTGCTTAATTCTCATCACGACACTGTTAAGCCAAATAAACAGTACACTTTTAAACCATTTGAGCCTATATTAAATGGCGGGAAATTATTTGGCTTAGGAAGTAATGATGCAGGTGGAGCACTTGTAAGTTTATTAGTAACCTTTTTATATTATTATGATTGTGAAAATTTGAAATACAATTTAATTTTTGCAGCCAGTGCAGAAGAAGAAATTTCGGGCAACAATGGTATTGAAGCCTTGTTGACATTATTAGGCGATATAGAATTTGGTATTGTGGGAGAGCCAACACAAATGCAAATGGCTGTGGTAGAAAAAGGTTTGTTGGTGTTAGATTGCAGGAGTATTGGTAAAGCTGGACATGCTGCAAGAGAAGAGGGTGAAAATGCAATTGCAAAAACATGGGAAGATATTAACTGGTTTAATAGTTATAAGTTTGATAAGGTATCGGAATTATTAGGTCCGGTTAAAATGAACGTTACTGTTATTGAAACAGAAAACAAAGCGCATAATGTGATTCCATCGTCATGCAAATTTGTTGTTGATATAAGAGTAAATGAGCTTTATACGTTTGATGATGTTTTATCAATAATTACTGAACATGTTAAGAGCGAAGTAAAACCCAGAAGTTTAAGAATGAAATCTAGTAGTATCTCGCTTAATCATCCCATAATAAAAAGTGGTTTAAGTATTGGTAGAACATACTACGGTTCACCAACAACCAGCGATAAAGCTTTAATGAATTTCCCAACCTTAAAAATGGGACCCGGAGATAGTGCCAGAAGTCATACTGCTGATGAATTTATTTATTTGCAAGAAATTAAAGAGGGGATAAGTATTTATTTGAAATTACTAGAGAATGTTTTATTAAACAATTAAAATTTAAATGAAATGAAAACAAAATTGTGGGAAAAAGATACTTTAACCGATAATGTTATTGAAAAGTTTACCATTGGTAATGATAAAGAGCTTGACTTATTAATTGCTCCATTTGATATTGAAGCTTCTATGGTTCATGCTAAAATGCTTCAAAAAGTGGGTTTAATAAGTAATTTAGAATTGCAACAATTACTGGAAGGTTTGAATGAATTAAAACTTTTGGTGAATAACGGTGAATTTATAATTGAAGAAGGGATTGAAGATATTCACTCTCAAATAGAATTTCATTTAACCAAAAAATACGGAGAAACAGGTAAAAAAATTCACACTGCAAGAAGTAGAAACGATCAGGTTCTTACTGCCATTAAGCTATTTATTAAACATGAATTGGTTGGTATAAAGGAAAAGAGTTTGTTGTTAAAAGCTTTATTTAATCAAACAGCTGAAAAACATAAAGGCATTACTTTACCCGGTTATACCCATTTTCAAATTGCAATGCCCTCTTCGTTTGATAATTGGTTAAATGCGTTTGCAGAAAGTTTAGATGACGATTTAGAATTATTAAATGCTGCATTTAATATTGCAAATAAAAACCCTTTAGGAAGCGCAGCCGGTTATGGCACTAATTTTAAAATTGACAGAGAATTTACAACAACCGAGTTAGGATTTGATAGTTATAATGTTAGTCCGGTTTATGCGCAAATGACCAGAGGTAAAACGGAGAAGGTGGCTGCAATTGCTATTTCGTCTTTGGCTCATACACTTTCAAAGTTTTCATACGATGTGTGTTTGTATTTGTGTCAGAATTTTGGTTTTATATCGTTCCCTGATAGTTTAACTACAGGAAGCAGTATTATGCCACATAAAAAAAACCCCGATGTTTTTGAATTAATTAGAGCTAAATGTAATGTTTTACAGGGCTTACCGAATCAGCTTACCTTACTTACCAATAATTTACCAAGCGGCTATCATAGGGATATGCAACTAACTAAAGAACTTTTATTTCCTGCAATTAAAGAATTAAAAGAATGTATTGAGGTATTGATTCATGTTCTACCTAAAATGGAGGTCAATAGCAATTGCGCTGAAGATGAAAAGTATAAATACATGTACAGTGTAAATAAGGTAAATGAATTGGTAATGCAAGGTTTGTCGTTTAGAGAAGCGTATGGCATAATTGCCGATAAAATTGAAAAGCAAGAGTTTTAGAATTTTGTAATTTCTGATACGATTGTTCCTTTATTTCCCAAGTGTTTATGCTAAAGTATGTAAAAGGTTGTTAAATCAGTTCAAGAACTGATTTATGTTAGGTTTATTGAAGATAGGAACCGCTAACTTTGACTTAATAAATAACATTAATCTTATAGCATGGAAGCAAACTTAAATACACAAACTCCAATTTTAGTAAAAATTGCCGATGAATTAGTTAAAGGTCAAAAAGCCTTAGATGAGTTAGCTTTACAAATTTCATTAGGTAAGGCGGAAGCATCTGATAAGTTTGAAGAATACAAAAAAGACTTTAAAGCTAACTTACACGATTACAAAGAATTTTTAAAGTCGGAGTTTAAACACGATTTGAAGATTGCCGAAGAAATAATGGATAAAATTGCTGATTTAGAAGGTTTGTTAGAAAAAGGCAAAGCAGAATCGAAGAAAATTTACGAAGAGCAAAAACAAAATATTTCTGAAGGAATTGAGAAAGTGAAGGTATCTATTAAAAACAATCCTTCTGTATTAAAAGTTGAAAACTATTTTACTTCGGTTTCTGAGCGCATGCGTTTACAAATGGCGCTTTTAAGCATGGACATTGATTCCAAAAAAACGGAGTTAACAAAAGAGTTTAAAGATGAAATGAATTCGGCAAAAGCTAAGTTTAATAGTGTTTCTGATAAAATTAAAAGCAAGGCAAATGATGCTGAAACCAAATTAGAACATTTTACCGATGAAATTAAACATTCCTTTCATCACCTAACTAAAGCGATTGATTCTTTAATTGGTTAATAAATACACTTAAGCAAACTAAAAAGCACTGTTGTTTAACAGTGCTTTATTTATGAATTTTATTTGGGTGTTAACAAGCTCCAAAATTCCCTACGTTAAAAACAAATTCTTGTTTCACTTTTAAACCTTTAGCATTAATTGCAGGTTTCCATTTTGGCATATTGTTAATGGCCTCTATAATTAAATTGTCTAGTTTGGTGTTTCCGGTTGTTTGAGTTATTTTGGTATTAATAATTTCTCCGCTTTCGTTAACTGTAAAATAAACTTTAGCAGATTTATTTTTTAATTCAGGTATTTTATTAATTAAATTGGTTTTAATGTAATTAGACATTTCTACTTTTCCGTCATAAAATTCTGCTTCAACTTCCGGTATAAGCGTGGCAGTATATTTCATGTTGTTTATTTCAACTTCATTGGTTACAGAGTTTTTTGATTTGTATTGAATATTAATGGCTAATTCGTTATATAAACAGGCGTTGCGCAAAAGACTTAATTGTTCCTCCGTAAGCACATCGTTTTTGCTTTTAACAATGTTTTTTTTACCATTGTTTGTAACAGTTAATTCTACCGAAACATATCCTAAAATCCAACCAGATGGATAGCCTGAAATTAAATCAGCCATTGTTTTGGCTTTATCAATTTTTTCTTTGTGAATTGCATTTTTGTAATTTCCACGCAATTCGTAATTTATGTTTTGAGAAATAATATTGCCTGTAATTAATGCTAAAAGCAAAGCGATAATTTTTTTCATAAAATTTTGTTTTAATTAAAGGTAGTTAATTCAAAGAAAGTTAATTTTTTAAATTGTTAAACGCGTTTACATTTAACAGGTATTTAACTTTATTTAAAGATAATGGAGAGGGTTAAAGATTTTCTGCTCTGTTGATGTTCTCAATTCCTTTTATTAGTGCATCCGGGTTAAATGAAATGCTATCAATACCATGACTAACCAAAAACTCAGCAAATTCAGGATAATCGCTTGGGGCCTGTCCACACAAACCAATTTTTGCTTCACACAATTTAGCAGCAATTATAACCTGCGCAATGGTATGTTTTACGGCTTTGTTATTTTCATCAAATAAATCACTTATTATTTCAGAGTCTCTGTCAATCCCTAAAGTAAGTTGTGTTAAATCGTTAGAGCCAATTGAAAATCCATCAAATACTTTTGCAAAATCTTCAGCTAAAATTACATTGCTTGGTATTTCTGCCATTACATAAATTTCTAAACCATTATCTCCTTGTTTTAAGCCATAACTCTGCATTAACGAAATTACCTTTTTACCTTCTTCAACTGTTCTGCAAAATGGTATCATTAGCTTTACATTGGTTAAGCCCATTTTGTTACGAACGATTTTCATGGCTTCGCATTCCAATTCAAATCCTTCTTTGTATTTTTCGTGATAATAACGCGATGCACCTCTAAAACCTATCATCGGATTCTCCTCAATTGGTTCAAATTGTTGTCCTCCCAATAAATTGGCATATTCATTCGTTTTAAAATCACTCATTCGTACTATAACATCTTTTGGGTAGAAGGCTGCAGCTATGGTTCCAACGGCTTGTGATAATTTATCAATAAAGTAATCTTTTTTGTTGGGGTAGAGGTAAGTTAGTTCTTCAATTTCATTTTTAACTGCCGCATCTTTTAACTCATTAAATTTAAGTAGAGCCATTGGATGAATTCGAATACTATTATTGATTACAAATTCTAAACGCATTAAACCTACACCATGGTTAGGATAAAAAGAATATTTGTATGCTTTATCAGGGTCAGCCAAAATCATCATGGCTTGGGTTTGTGGCATTTTTAAATTTTTAAAATTGTGTTCTGTTTCTTTCCATTCCAATTTGCCGCTATAAACCATTCCAACTTTTCCTTGCGAATTATCGATGGTAATTAAATCACCTGTTTTTATTTTTTCGGTAGCACCTGCCGCACCAACTATGGCAATGGCTCCTAATTCTCGGGCAACAATTGCGGCATGACTGGTACGCCCACCTTTGTTGGTAATTATAGCCGCTGCTTTTTTCATAATTGGGTCCCAATCGGGGTTTGTTTGATCGGTAACCAAAACCTCACCCTGTTTTAATAAATCTGCATCTGCAGTAGAATTTAAAACACGGGCAATACCCGAAGTAATTCCGGTTCCAACAGCATTTCCTGAAACCAAAACGTTTCCTTTTTTAATTAATTGAAATTCTTTAATAACCAATGGATTTTTTGATGAATGAACGGTTTCTGGTCTGGCTTGTACAATAAAAAGTTCATTGCTATTCCCATCTTTTGCCCATTCAATATCCATGGGCATTTGGTAATGCTTTTCAATTTGTTGTGCCCATAGTGCAATCTTTAAAATTTCGTTTTCACTTAAGGTGTATTGTTTTTGTTTTTCAATGTTGGTATCAATATTTATTGTTCCTGAACCTTCTTTATTATAAATCAGGGTTTTTAATTTAGAACCAATTTTTTTTGAAATAATTGGATTTTCTGATTTTCCAAGTGTAGTTTTAAAAACATGAAACTCATCGGGGGTTACAGTGCCTTGTACAATATTTTCGCCCAAGCCCCAGCAACCTGTAATAACGATTACATTATTAAAACCCGAATCGGGTTCAATGGTAAAAACAACGCCTGAACTGGAAATATCAGAACGCACCATAAGTTGTATACCTGCTGATAAGGCCACTTTATTGTGTTCGAATCCCTGATCAATTCTGTATTTAATGGCTCGTGCGTTGTAAAGCGATGCAAAACAATTTTTAACGGCAATTAAAACATTTTCATTTCCTCTTACATTTAAAAACGATTCATGTTGTCCTGCAAAACTTGCCGTTGGTAAGTCTTCGGCTGTGGCGCTGCTTCTAACGGCAACATCAACTTCACGGTTGTGTTTTTTACAAAGTTGATTGTAGTGGTCTGTAATTTCTTTTTTAAATTCTTCTGAAAACGATGCGTTTTTTATTAATGTTTTTGCATCGTTAGAAATTTGATGGAGATTAGAATAATCAGTGGTGTTTAACGATTTTAATAAATTGTTTAATTTTTCATCCAATTTGTTTTCATTCAAAAAAATCCGGAAAGCTTCTGCGGTGGTGGCAAAACCTTCAGGAATATTAATACCCAACGGTTGCAAATGTTGGTACATTTCACCAAGCGATGAGTTTTTACCACCAACAAGTGCCACATCTTTTTTACCAACTTCGGTAAAATTTAAAATATATTTATTTGTCATAAAAGGCTAATGCATAGTTATTGAATTAAGGTAACTAAAGGAATGATTAAATCCTACAATGAACTTGATATATATCAGTGTAAAAAAAAAGAGGCAAACTGTTAATTTGCCTCTTTTACTGCTAAATATCAATTTTCTATTCAAAGTAATCCTTCATTCTTTCGAAAAAGCTTTTTTGTGTTTTTCCCGGATTAGGTTTAAAATTTTTCGAATCGCGTAACTGCTCCATCATTTTCTTTTCTTCAGCGCTTAAAGTATTAGGTGTATAAACGCTTACTTCCACCATTAAATCGCCTTTGTAATAAGAGTTTACATCAGGTAAACCTTTTCCTTTTAAACGCAATACTTTTCCACTTTGTGTTCCGGGTTCAATTTTTATTTTGGCTTTACCTTCTACTAAAGGCACATCAACACTGGTTCCTAAAATAGCATCGGGCATACTAATGTGTAGGTTGTATACCAAATGTTGTCCTTCACGTTTTAAATCCGGATGTTCTTCTTCTTCTATTAAAACCAACAAATCTCCGTTAATTCCACCTCTTACAGCAGCATTTCCTTTACCGCTTACATTTAACTGCATTCCTTCTGCAACACCTGCAGGTATTTTTATGGAAATTGTTTCTTCCCCTCTTGTAACTCCTTCGCCGTGGCACGTGTTGCATTTATCTTTAATAATTTTGCCTTCGCCATGACATGAACTACAAGTAGTTTGCGTTTGCATGGCTCCTAACATAGTTTGTTGCACTCTGGTAATTACTCCCGAGCCGTTGCAAATTCGGCAGGTATCAAAGCTGTTTCCTTTTGCACCGCTACCATCACAAGTTTTACAGGCAATTTGTTTGTTCACCTTAATTTTTTTCTCAACTCCATTTGCAATTTCAGCAAGATTAAGTTTTACTTTAACTCTTAAATTACTTCCTTTATTTACTCTGCGTCCTCCGCGCGAACCACCACCACCGCCAAAACCAAATCCGCTACCAAAAATATCTCCAAACTGACTGAAGATATCCTCCATGTTCATTCCTCCTCCACTAAAGCCGCCTTGTCCGCCACCTGCTGCGCCACCAACTCCGGCATGGCCAAATTGGTTGTAGCGTTGACGTTTTTCGGCATTACTTAAAACTTCATAAGCTTCTGCAGCTTCTTTAAATTTATCTTCGGCCGATTTATCGTTTGGGTTTTTATCTGGGTGGTATTTAATGGCAAGTTTGCGATATGCTTTTTTTATTTCATCATCGCTTGCGCTTTTGGCTACACCTAATATTTCGTAATAGTCTCTTTTCGACATAATAATTTGTTACGTGTTTTAACTTCCTACAACAACTTTAGCAAAACGTATAACCTTATCACCCAGCTTATAACCTTTTTCTAACTCATCAATTACTTTACCTTTTTCTTCTTCAGCAGGTGCAGGAATATGTGTAATGGCTTCCATTAAATCGTCGTTAAAAGCTTCTCCTTTTGTTTCAAATGCTACTAAACCTTTTTGTTGTGTAGTGCTTTTTAATTTATTATAAATAAGTTGAACACCTTCTTTTATTGCTTCAACATCGCTTACATTTTCGTTTGCTTTAATGGCTCTTTCAAAATCATCAATAACTGGTAAAATGGCTTTTAATACATCTTCATTGGCTGTTTTTAAAAAATCACTTTTTTCTTTAATGGTACGTTTTCTAAAATTATCAAACTCAGAATAAAGTCTTAAATACTTATCATTAAGTTCGTTGTATTTACTATTTAAATCTTCGGTATTCGCTTGGTTTTCTGTGTTTTGCGATGTATTAACGCTTTCTGCACTTTCGTCAGTTTTATTATTGTTTTGGCTCAAATTGTCAGTTTGCTCCATACCTGAATCTTCATTAACCTCAGGGTTAAAGTCATTTTTATCAGTGTTTTCCATAGTTTCCGCTTTTATTTCAGCCTAACAAAGCAATTACTTTGCCAATTAAAGGAGTAGGCTAAATTGTCAGTTTTTGTAGATTCTAAATTGTGTGCGCTGGTTTAAAAAATGCTGACCGTCATTACAGGCTGATGCGCCACTTCCGCTTTTACATTTATTTAGTGGTGTTGTGTTTCCTTTTGAGATTCCTTTAATTTGTCCGGCAGGAATACCTTTTTTTTGGAAGAAATTTTTAATGGCCAACACATGTTTTTGTGTTAAGGTTTCTCCTGCTTTGGGTTCTAGTTTGGTAGAAGCATGGCAAGTGTATTCTAAATTAAAGTTTTGATTTTTCTTTAATAAATCTACAATTCCCTTTATTTCATCTTCGTTGCTAACAGCAAGTTCTGAACCGATGGATTTATAAGAAATATATTTGTTAACGTTTAGTTGATCTATCTTACTATCTGGTTCTTCCATTTCTACTTTAAACTTTTTTGTGTATTGAGCGGGTACATAAAATACAAAATGATCATTAATAGTTTTTGATTCTAAAATTCTATCGCCCTTTATATTAAACAAAGCCAATGGATCTGAAACTTCAATATTTGTTTTATTGTCAATTGTAATTACAAAATCTTGATTCATTCTTACATCATTAAATGTAAATTTACCCTTTGCATCTGTTATGGATGAACCCAAGGAATCGCCATAAGCATTAGAAAGTTGAATTTTTGCAAACGAATACAAATCTGTACTATTAGAACTAAGTGCAATGGTGCCGCTTAAATCATTTATTTCGGGTTGATAGTTTTTCTTTTCATCAAGTAATTCTTCTACCAAAGTATATTTTGGATTAACAGCTATTACTACACCGTTTTCATCAATTAAAATATCGGTAGGCAAACTAGTAACGCCGTATTTTTTACACACATCTTCGTTATATCCTCTTATAGCAATAGCATTTATAAATTCATTTAAGCTATCTTTTTTTATGGCTTCCATCCAGGCATTTTTATCACTTTGCACGGCAATGGCAATAGTTTCAAAACCATCTGCAGTTTTATAAAAGGAATTTTTATATCGTTTGGTTAGGCGGTTTATTGCGGGATTGTATTGGTTTGATTTTGAAACGGAAGTGCTCCAGAAGTGAAGTAATACAATACGTTTCATAAAAGGCATGGAAACACCTTGCGTTCCGTTTTGTGGCAAAGTAAGAATAAAGTTTTGCGCTAAATCTCCGGGTTTAATGGTGGTTTGAGAAAAGCTGTAAAGGTTTAGAACTATTATTATGTAAGTAAAAAACTTTTTCATTCAGCTAAATATTTTTCTAAAGCCTTTGTTAAATCTTCGCTTCTTAAATTTTTAGCAATTATTATGCCATCTCCGTTAATTAAGTAATTATTGGGAATTCCGGAAATGTTGTATTTTAATCCGTGGGCGCTGTTCCAACCTTTTAAATCGCTAATATGATAAGGCCATGTTAAATTATCCTTTTTTATAGCGTTTTTCCATGAAGTTTTATTTTCATCTAATGAAACGCCAAATATTGTAAAACCATTTCCGTTTTTAAATTTTTTGTCTTTAAATGCATCGTAATTTTTTACAACATTGGGATTTTCGTGTCTACATGGCACACACCAACTTGCCCAAAAATCTATTAACACCAATTTACCATTTAAACTACTAAGTTTAATAAGTGAATCGCTTGGATTATTTCCAATTAGTTCAGGAGCTTTATTGCCAAGGTTTAAACCAACAGGTTCTTCTAAAACAATTGCTTTTACTTCTTCTTTTTTAGGCAGAGTAATTTCAGTAGTGTTTTTTTCTTTTGATTTACAAAAAGTTAAACCAAAGCAAAGTAGTATATAAATAAAAATATTTAGTCTCAACTTTCTTTTCTTATAATTTGTGCCCCAATTGCATTTAAGCGAGTATCAATGTTTTGATAACCCCTGTCTATTTGATTAATATTAAAGATTACGCTTTTTCCTTTAGCACTCATGGCTGCAATTAATAACGCCACACCGGCTCTAATATCAGGACTAGCCATTTGTATTCCGCGTAATTGTACTTTTCTATCTAAGCCCATTACTGTTGCTCGGTGCGGGTCGCATAAAATAATTTTAGCACCCATATCAATTAGTTTGTCTACAAAAAACAACCGGCTTTCAAACATTTTTTGATGAATTAACACGTTACCGCGCGCTTGAATGGCAGTAACCAATGCTATACTTATTAAATCGGGAGTAAAGCCCGGCCAAATGGCATCGCTAATGGTTAAAATAGAACCATCAATAAAAGTATCCAATTCGTAATGTTCTTGTTCAGGAATAAAAATATCATCACCTCTGCGTTCCATTTGAATTCCCAACCTACCAAAAATTGTAGGTATAATTCCTAAGTTATCGTAGCTTACATTTTTAATAGTAATTTCTGATTGAGTAATGGCGGCCATTCCAATAAAGGAACCAATTTCAATCATGTCAGGAAGTAAACGATGTGTTGTTCCTTTTAATTCTTTTACACCTTCAATAGTAAGTAAGTTAGAACCAACCCCTGAAATTTTAGCGCCCATGCGGTTAAGCATTTTACACAATTGTTGTAAATAGGGCTCGCAAGCAGCGTTGTAGATGGTGGTTGTACCTTCTGCTAAAACAGCAGCCATTACAATGTTTGCAGTTCCGGTAACAGAGGCTTCGTCAAGTAACATGTAAGTTCCTTTCAGATTTTTTCCCTCAACGGCAAATAATTCACTATCGGTATCATAATTAAATTTGGCACCTAAAGCTTCAAATCCTAAAAAGTGAGTATCAACTCTTCTTCTTCCTATTTTATCTCCTCCGGGTTTTGGCATATAAGCTTTCCCAAAACGAGTAAGCATTGGGCCAACAATCATCATGCTTCCGCGTAAACTTCCGCCTTTCTTTTTAAACTCAGGAGAAACGAGGTATTCAATATTTACATCATCAGCCTGGAAAGTGTATTCTTCATGACCGGTTTTTTCTATTTTAACGCCTAAATCTTTAAGTAAATCAATAAGTTTATTAATATCTACAATGTTGGGAACATTGCTTATTGTAACTTTTTCTTTGGTAAGCAAAACGGCACATAATATTTGTAAGGCTTCGTTTTTTGCACCTTGTGGTATAATATCGCCTTTTAATTTGTGTCCGCCATGTACTTCAAATAATGCCATAAATTGTGGTTAGAATTTTCTGTTATTATTGTTTTTATGTTTGTGATGTTGGTGTCCTTTACCTTTGTGTTTGTGAAAATGTTTTTTAGTACCGCGCAATTCTTGGTGCGAACTTAATACGGTGTTTTCATCCATTACCAAAGCACCATCCGATAATTCTTTTAAATTTTTTAATACTACATCATCTGTAATAGAATCTTTGTTCCAATTGAGGTACGATTTTTTTAAGTGATTTGCTATTTGGCGGGTAAGTTCGGCGCGTTCAGGTCCCTCCGGTAATTCTTTTGCTTTTTTAATAATTTCTTCAATGGTTTTACCGTAATGTTTGTATTTAATTTTTCCTGAAGGGTATTTTAAAGTTTCGGGTTTATCTTTAAAAGACTCTGCGTTTGGCTTAGGGTAGGGGCTATCTACATCTAGATCAAACTTTGAAATGATAAACAAATGATCCCATAACTTGTGATTGTAATCAGCTACATCGCGTAAGTGCGGATTTAGTTGCCCCATTACCTGAATAATGGCTTTTGCGCAAATATTTCTTTCTTCACGTTCTTTAATGGTTTTACAATATTCAATCATATTTTGAATATTTCTGCCATACTCCGGAATTATCATTTTTTCCAGCTGTGTATTGTATTCCATGCCTTCCATATAAGCACTAAAGATAGTTAAAATACCCGTTAAATGCTTCTTAATAATTATTTTAATTAAAATTGAATTGTTAGTAGCGAAAATCTATTATATTTAGCTAAATTTTTAAAACTTTTATTATGTCATTTGATTTAAAAACAGCAGTAACCAATATTGCAAATCGTTGGAAGTATAAATTAGACGAAGTAAATCCGGGAGTATATAGAATTGATGTTGCCATTAAAATGAAAGACGGTAATTTTCGTTATCAGTTTGTGTGGGTATGGATAATTGCCGGCCGACATTTTGGAAAAGATGTGGTTTATATGAACAGCCGTTGTGGTGAATACAATGCAAATCTTAATCATTATAAATTATTAAAAGAAAGTGGATACGGAACTTATGCGCAGGTTACCATTACAACTGATAAACGTGCAGATGGAAGCCCATGTGAAAGCATTATTGTTCAATCGGTTCAACCGGTTGCATTAACAAATGAGGACATATTAAATGAAGCCATTTATGATGTAGCTTATAATGCAGATATTATTGAAGAAACGTATTTTGGTGGAGATAATAATTAGTTATTAGTTGATAGTGTTAAGTTTTTAGTTCAGAACTAAACACTAAAAATGGTAACTAATTGATTTTTTTTGTGTTTTAAAGTGATTATATTCGTAAAGTTAAAAATAGAAAGATATGGCAGTATTAGTAAATAAAAATTCTAAAGTAATAGTACAAGGATTTACAGGTGGTGAAGGTACTTTTCACGCTACCCAAATGATAGAATTCGGAACCAACGTGGTGGGTGGTGTAACCCCTGGTAAAGGCGGTACAACACATTTAGAGCGTCCGGTTTATAACACAGTTGCCGATGCGGTGAAACAAGCAGGTGCCGATGTGTCTATTATTTTTGTACCGGCTGCTTTTGCAGCTGATGCAATTATGGAAGCTGCCGATGCAGGAATAAAAGTAATTGTTTGTATTACAGAAGGTATTCCTGTAAAGGATATGATTCAGGCAAAAGAATATATTAAAGCAAAGAATTGCAGATTAATTGGTCCTAATTGCCCTGGTGTTATTAGCGCCGGTGAAGCAAAAGTAGGTATTATGCCGGGTTTTGTTTTTAAGAAAGGAAAAATTGGAATTGTATCAAAAAGCGGAACTTTAACCTATGAAGCAGCAGATCAAATTGCTAAAGCAGGATTAGGTGTTAGCACAGCTATTGGTATTGGTGGCGACCCCATTATTGGCACTCCAACAAAAGAAGCGGTTGAATTATTAATGAACGACCCGGAAACAGAAGCAATAGTAATGATTGGTGAAATTGGCGGAAGTTATGAAGCTGATGCTGCGCGTTGGATAAAAGCAAACGGAAATAAAAAACCGGTGGTTGGTTTTATTGCAGGGCAAACAGCTCCAAAAGGACGTACCATGGGGCACGCCGGAGCAATTGTTGGTGGAGCTGATGATACCGCACAAGCAAAAATGAAAATCATGCGCGAATGCGGAATTACTGTTTGCGAAAGCCCTGCAGAAATTGGTAAAACAATGGCAAAGGTTTTAAAAGGAGAAAAAGTTGCTTAAAAGAAAAATATAAAATTTAAAAGCTGTTCGAAAGGACAGCTTTTTTTATTGGTTAAAGTGAGAATATAAATTAATAATAAAACTATGAAACTCTACTCCGTAAACTCAGGTTATTTTAAGTTAGATGGCGGCGCTATGTTTGGTGTTGTACCTAAAAGTATGTGGAACAAATTAAACCCTGCAGATGAAAACAACATGTGTAACTGGGCCATGCGTTGTTGGTTAATTGAAGATGGAAACAAATTAATTTTAGTAGATAATGGAATGGGGGATAAGCAAGATGCTAAATTTTTTGGCTATTATTTTTTAAACGGTGATGATAGTTTACAAAAATCGCTGGCCAAACACGGTTTTAGTTTTGACGATGTTACCGATGTGGTACTTACTCATTTACATTTCGACCATTGCGGCGGAAGCATTCAATTTAACGATGATAAAACAAAATTAATTCCGGCTTTTAAAAACGCTACCTATCATGTAAACGAAAAGCATTGGAACTGGGCTATAAACCCTAATGCCAGAGAAAAAGCCAGTTTTTTAAAAGAAAATATTTTACCCATTAAAGAAAGCGGGCAGTTAAATTATATTACAGAAAGTTCTAAAATAATTGAAAGTTTAAGTTTTGTTGAGGTAAACGGACATACAGAAGCTATGATGTTACCAAAACTAAATTACAACGAAAACACCCTGTTGTTTATGGCCGATTTAATTCCAAGTGCAGCGCATTTACCTTTGCCTTATGTAATGAGTTACGATGTTCGTCCGCTTGAAACCATGAAAGAAAAAACGAGTATTTTAAATGATGCCGCTAAAAACAATTGGCTGTTGTTTTTTGAACACGATAACAGTGTGGAGTGTATTAGTTTAGAAGCAACAGAAAGAGGAGTAAAGAAAAAGGAAGAATTAAAGGTGAGTGATTTGTAAGCTTAACATCCACCTATATTTACAGAAGCATTTTTAATGTTGTTTATTAAGCCAATTTTAGTTTTGGCAAATTTGAGATTTCTAGTAAACCAAAAATCGGTAATTTTATTATTACAATGCTCAAACATGGCCACCTGTTGAGAATTTCCGCGGTCTGATGTGTAATAAGAGAGCATGGCGTATTTTTTTCCAAAACCAAAATAAATTAATTGTTTATCGGGTAAATTTGCGTTTACTTTAACTAAAACAACTACTGAATCTTGTGCAAATTCATCAAAAACTTTTGTAGGCGCCAATTGCCCCAGGCTGTTATTATTATTGTTCCAAGCCTCGTTTACGCCTGCCATTTTAAAAGTGCCGTTACTGTTGGTTTTATTTAAAAAATCTAAAATAAAACCGGGGATTTCTACCGTTGTTTTCTTTTCTGAAAATTTTTCTGCTGCAATACCTTTCAAAAGTTTTTGTTTGTTTAGGTTATCGACAATTACATTTGTATCTATTTTATATTTATCGTTTACAAAAGTTATACTGCTTTTATATTTAGGTTCTAATCTATTTTCAGTATCCAAAGAACTTTTATTACAAGAACTAATTAATAAAATGGACACAACAACTAAAAGAGAAGCACCTTTACTATTTATTTTAAAAAGTTGATTCATACTTGTTTAATGAAGATACAAATTTGTTTAATTGTAATTACTATTTAAGGAAATTTGGCAAACAATAACCTTGTTATAGGTTTATACACTTGAATAATAAAAAAGTTCAGTATAGTAAAAATGACAACGTTTATTGAACTTAAATAGCTGCAGGTAAAACAATTATAGGTTTTTGAGAGGAAGCATTAAATTCTAATTCCAATTACCAATAAATCATCTAACTGTTCTTGTTTACCTTTCCATTTTACAAAAAAATCTTCCAGTTTGTTTTTTTGTTCTTTGGTACTATCTTCTTTTAACGAGTTTAGTAAATCTTTAAAGCGTTTGGTAGTAAGTTTTTTGTTATTATCACTTCCAAATTGATCGGCGTAACCATCGGTAGTAATTATAAGTGTATCACCTTTAGAAACATTAATTTTATGTTCAATAAAAACCTGATTGGTATCTGTAAATCCACCCACTGCATTTTTGGTGGCTTTTATTTCTTCAATTCCTGCTAAATCTTTCTTTAAGAGGTATAATGGGCGGTTTGCTCCGGCAAAATTAACCTTTGCATTACCATTTGCTTCTTTTTCTATTCGCAAAATAGCGGCATCCATTCCGTCTCTGCTCTTAGTGTTTTCATTTTGGTTTAAAGAGCGTTTTACTCCACGGTTTAGTTCGCTTAAAATTTCTCCTGGGTTGCTGGTTTTTGCAACCGCTTTATCTAAATTTTCTTTGCCAATTAAACTCATAAATGCGCCGGGTACACCATGTCCGGTGCAATCAACACAGGCAATTAAAAAACCGTTTTTGGTTTCAGAGGCCCAATAAAAATCACCGCTTACAATATCTTTAGGTTTATATAAAATAAAATAACTGTCTAAGTTTTTATCCAGCATATCTTTAGATGCCAATAAACTTTCCTGAATTAATTTGGCGTAATTAATACTATCGGTAATTTCACGATTTTTTTCTTCTATAACCTGATTAATTAAAGCAAGTTTGTGTGCATTTCTTTTATTTTGCTTGTAACTGCGATAAATAAAGAAAACTGCAATTAACATCATAAACAAAGCAATGCCTGATGCAATAATCATTATTTTTTGTTTGGTGTTTTCTGCCAGTTGCGATTTTAATTGTTCTTGTTGAATGGCTATTTCTGAATCTTTTTTTTCGGTTTCGTACTGCGAAGTTAACTCGGCAATTGCCTTGTTTGTTTCTTCTTCATTTAATGAGTCAGCAATTTGTTTGCTTCTTACATAAAGTATTGCAGAATTTTTATAATCACCAGTTTCAAAATGGAGTTCTGCTAAATTTTGAGTGCCAATTTTAAAAAAATTACCGGCTTTTGCTTCTAGGGCTAATAAACGACCTTTCTCATAATTTTCTTTTGCTTCCTTTATTCTATTGGTATTTGCATATACATCACCCAAATTTATAGTAGAGCCCGCTGTTCCTTTTTTGTCTTTTAATGCAATTTTAATTTCCAACGATTTTTTTAAAAATTCTTCAGCTTTTGTATAATCTTTTAATTTAGAATAAACTAATGCCAAGTTATTGTAAGTATGCGCAACTCCCATTTTATGATTGCTTTTTAACCTTATTTCGAGTGCTAGGTGATGGTATTTTAAAGCAGAGTCTAGTTGGCCAAGATTTTTAAAATTTGTACCGAGTAAATTATAAACTTCACCTATTTGCTTTGTGCTATCTGTTTTTTCAAGATAGTTTTTTGCATAATATAAATGTTTTTGAGCAAAGGCTTTGTTTTTAAGCAACTGGTAGGTTTCTGCAATGTTATCATGCGCTGTTCCAATATAAAAAGCATTATTCAGTTTTTCGGAAATCTTTAAAAGGCTGAAATACTGCGTTAGCGCATCATTTCCTTTGTTTTGATAAAAGTAGATGTTGCCTATTGATTTTTGAATTTTAAACTGAGTATCAAAATCGGAGCTCTCTTTTTCAAACGATCGTATTTTATTTAATACAAGGTTAATTTCTTTATTACTTAGTTTTAATTTACTTGAAACATTTTCTAATTTACCTAATTTGCGATTTAATGAAGGTAATGTATCAATTATATTAAAAATGCTATCTAGTTTAACTTGCGAATAACCGGCTAAACTAAAAATCACCAATAAAAAGTATAAACAAATTTTTCTCAAATTAATCTGCCTGTAAAAATGGATATTTATAATCAACCGGCGGAACAAAAGTTTCTTTAATGGTACGTGGGCTTACCCACCGCAGTAAATTAATTTTTGCCCCTGCTTTATCATTGGTTCCGCTTCCTCTAGCGCCACCAAAGGGTTGCTGACCAACCACGGCTCCGGTACATTTATCGTTTATATAAAAGTTTCCGGCTGCGTTACTTAATTTTTTTGTTGCTAATTCTATTGCATATCTGTCTTGGCAAATAATAGCACCGGTTAAAGCATAAATAGAGGTGGTATCCACTAACTCTAATGTTTCTTCAAATTTATTTTCGTCGTATACAAATAAAGTAAGTACCGGGCCAAATAATTCTTCGCACATGGTTACATATTTCGGATCTTTCGCTACAATTATTGTTGGCTCAATAAAATATCCTTTGCTTTTATCGTAGTTTCCACCGGCAATAATTTCAACGTTTTTATCTTTCTTAGCTTCATCAATATATTTTGCTAACTTATCAAAACTTTTCTCGTCAATTACCGCATTAATAAAATTGGTAAAATCTTCGGTGCCACCCATTTTCATGGTTTTTAAATCGGCTAAAATGTAACCTTTTGTTTCTTCCCAAATATTAGAAGGAACGTAAGCGCGTGAAGCTGCAGAACATTTTTGCCCTTGGTATTCAAACGCACCTCTTGAAATAGCCACCGAAAGCGCTTTTGTATCTGCGCTTGGATGTGCCATAATAAAATCTTTTCCTCCGGTTTCGCCAACAATGCGCGGGTATGATTTGTATTTGTGAATGTTGTTGCCAATAGTTTGCCAAATGTTTTGAAACACTTCTGTACTTCCGGTAAAATGTATACCTGCAAAATCTCTGTGATTAAAAATTACTTCTGCTGCATCCGGTCCGCTTGGATAAATTAAATTAATTACACCATCGGGTACGCCGGCTTTTTTAAATACTTCCATTAACACATTGGCGCTGTAAACCTGAGTATTACTAGGTTTCCAAACTACTACATTTCCCATTAACGCACAGCTTGATGGCAAATTGCCTGCAATGGCAGTAAAATTAAACGGAGTTAAAGCGTACACAAAACCTTCTAATGGTCGCCATTCTAATCTATTCCAAACACCGGGAGAAGAAATAGGTTGTTCGGCATAAATTTCGGTCATGTATTGCACATTAAACCTTAAAAAATCTATTATTTCGCAAGCGCTATCAATTTCTGCCTGAAAAGCGTTTTTACTTTGGCCTAACATGGTTGCAGCGTTTAGTTTTGCGCGGTAAGGGCCGGCAATTAAATCAGCAGCCTTTAAAAATATAGAGGCGCGGTGTTCCCAACTTAAAGCTTGCCATTTTGGTTTTGCAGCCAATGCAGCATCTATGGCTTGTGTTACATGTGTTTTATCACTTTTATGAAAAAAACCTAAAGTGTGTTTGTGATCGTGTGGCGGAGCAAGGCGCGATTTATTACCACTGGTTACTTCTTTACCGCCAATATACATGGGTATTTCAATTTCTTTGCTTCTTAGCTCTTTTAACATGGCTTGAAGTTCTTTTCTTTCTGCCGACCCTGCAGCATATGACTTAATGGGTTCGTTTACGGCAACCGGTACTTTATAAATTCCTTTAGGCATATTGATTGTTATTATGTAATTTTAAATGAGTATCAAATTTACTTGTAATTGAGATAAACTACAAGTAAAAGTGTAAATTAATAATCATTCTACAAATTACTGAATTGAAAGGGATTACAAAGATATTTAGTTTGTTTTTCGTTATCGTTTCAATTACTGTAAATGCACAACAAAACGATACAATAAAGCGGTTTGAGAATTACACTCGAAGTTTTCATTACACCTACGAAAACGATGTATTTACTTCAACTGATCGTTATTATACTCAAGGTTCTTTTTTAGAATTGAGGCATCCTGTTTTTCAAAAATCACCTTTTTCAAGAATATTAATAAAAATTAATCAGTACAAAAGCAATAGTTATGGTCTTAAATTTCGTCAAGATGTGTACACGCCAAAAACCATTTTAAATAAAACTTTAGACAGCACAGATAGGCCTTATGCAGGAACAATGTTTTTTTCTCAAACGCTGGTTTCAACCGGAATGTATAACAAACTAAGCACTAGTTTAGATATTGGTGTTATTGGCCCCGCTGCACTTGGTGAAGAACAACAAAAATTTATACACAAACATACGCGTAATGACGAACCAATTGGTTGGGAAAATCAAATAGCCAATAGTTTTTTGGTTAATTATAATTTGCTTTACGAACATGGAATTTTATTAATGCCTTGGATAGAAGTAATAGCACAAGGAGGATTAAAAGCAGGTGTATTAAATACAAATGGATTGCTAGGTGTATTAACCCGCATTGGAAAAAAGCGCTCTTATTTTGGAAGCACTAAAAGAAAACAACAGAATTGGGAACTTTACGGAATTGTAAACGGAACAGCTACGTACATTTATTACAACGCTGCTCTGCAAGGAGTGCCAATGGTTAAAAGTGTGCACGTTTTACAGGCAGATAAGTTAGAAAGATTTGTTTATAAGCTAAACGCAGGCATTACATTTTCTGTAAAAAGAGTAAGTTTAACTTATTCAAACACATTTATAACACCTGAGTTTAAGGGAGGTTTGGCGCATGGCTGGGGATCGTGTAATTTAGTGATGCTCTTTTAGAATTAATAAGCTTTTATGATTAATTTTGCGCATCGATCGGCCTCGTATATATTATTCTTCTGTGATTGCCTTAGTGATACTCTTATCGCTATTTAGTTTTATTAATTTAAAGGACATTAAATTTGATTACAACTTTGAGGCTTTTTTCCCAAATGAAGATAAGGAATTAGAACTTTATAACAATTATCGCAAAACCTTTGGTCACGATAACGAATTTGTGCTGGTAGGAATTGAAAACAAAACCGGAATTTTTAAGAAAGATTTTTTAACGAAAGTAGATAGCTTATCAAAACTTTTGGGCAAAATAGAAAATATTACCAGAGTTACTTCCCCAACCGGAATGAAAAGTCTTTCCTTAAGCGATTTAATTCCTGTTCAAAAACGAATCTTACATTTTGAAAATCAAGAGCTTTATAAAGAGGATAGTATTGCTATATACAACAACCCGAACTTGGTTGGTTCTTTTTTCCCGAAAGACGCAAAATCTATTAGTATTTATGTAAAAACAAAAGACGTACTCACAAAAAAAGAAAGCGATGCATTGGCCAATAAAATAGAAGAAACCATAAGCCAATTTAAATTTGAGGATGTACATTATGTAGGCAGAATTTTTGCTCAGCAAGTTTATTTGGAAAATTTGCAAGCAGAATTTTTAATTTTTTTGGCTTTAGCTTTTCTAGTTGTTGTGATTTTTTTATGGTTTTCATTTAAAAGTGTATATGGTGTTATTGTTCCTGTAATTGTTGTTTTAATTTCTATTTTATGGACGTTGGGAATTATGAAAATAATGAACAAGCCAATAGATTTAATGACGGTGATGTTGCCCACCATGATTTTTATTACCGGAGTGAGTGATGTGGTACACTTTTTTTCTAAGTATTTTGAAGAAGTTGCTAAAGGCACCGAACAAAAAAAAATATATCCTTTAATTTTAAAAGAAGTAGGCTTTCCTACCTTCTTAACATTAATAACAACCATAGTAGGATTTCTATCGCTTTTGTTTTCAAGCATACAACCCATACGTGATTTTGGAATTTATACCTCTGTAGGAATTACCATTGCATTTGTTTTAAGTTATACCTTGCTGCCTGCTTTATTATATTTCTTTACACCTAAAAAATTGGTAAAATTAAAAGTAAACGATAGTAAAATTCATCGTGTTATGCGAGGTGGTTTGTTTTGGATTTTTAGAAATCAAAAATTAATTTTATTAATTACTGCAGGTTTGTTGGTTTTATCAATGTATGGAATTACCAAGATTAGGGTTAACAATATTTTGTTAGAAGATTTATCGGAGCGTGTAAAAATTAAGCAAGATTTTAATTTTTTTGATGAACATTACAGTGGTGTGCGTCCATTTGAATTAGTGGTAACTCTTAAAAACAAAAACAAATTTATTTGGGATTACGATGTGGTTTGTGAAATAAATAAGGTAGAAGAATTTATTCAAAAAGAATTTGATGCCGGATTTATGCTTTCGGTTCCACAATTAATAAAAAGTTTAAATAAATCTTCCGGCGCCGATTCGTTTACCATACCAAACGAGCAAGATTATGTGGCACTTAAGCAGGCTATTATTGATAATAGAAAAAATAAAGAAATTCAAAAAGTTGTTACTTCCGATGGAATGCAAACTAAAATAGGTGCGAAAATTAGAGATATTGGCAGTTTAAAAATTAAAGAACATACAGCGCGTTTAAATGAATTTATAACAAACAATGTTAATACTAATTTACTTTCTTTTGAAATAACCGGTGCTGCGCACTTGGTGGACAGAAATAATGAATACATGGTAGAAAATATGATTCAGGGTTTTGCCTTTTCTGTTATTATCATTGCAATTCTTACGTTTTTTTTACACAGAAGTTGGCGCATGGTGTTGGTTTTTGTTTTGCCCAACTTAATACCTTTAATAATAATTGCCGGCTTAATGGGGTATTTGGGTATTGAATTAAAAGCCGCAACATCTTTAGTGTTTAGTATTGCTTTTGGTATTGCTACCGATGATACCATTCATTTCATATCGCGTTTAAAAATTGAATTGAGTTACGGTAAAAGCACTTTATATGCCTTTAAGCGAACCTATTTTGAAACCGGGCGACCAATAATATTAACTACGTTTATTTTATTAGGAGGTTTTATGAGTTTAATGACCAGTGATTTTAAAAGTACTTTTTATTTTGGTTTCCTAATTTGTATTACGGTGGTGGTTGCAGTTGTAGCAGATATTTTTTTATTGCCGGTGTTGTTGTTTCTTATTTACGGAAAAGGAAAGAAATTAAAAGAAAAAACGAATTAAATTAAATGAAAAAATTTAATGTTAGAGTTTACGGAATTTTAATTGAAAACGGCAAAGTGTTGGTGAGCGATGAATTAATTAAAGGACTTGCCATTACTAAGTTTCCGGGAGGAGGTTTAGAGTTTGGCGAAGGAACAGTAGAATGTATAAAACGAGAATTTATGGAAGAATTAAATCTGCAGGTAAACGTTTTATCACATTTTTATACTACCGATTATTTTGTTCCATCTGCGTTTTCTTCCGATGATCAAATTATTAGTATCTATTATTTGGTGAGCCCTTTAGAAAGCATTAAAGTGAATATAAGTGAAAAGCCGCATGATTACGAAAGTTCAGAAATAAAGCAATCTTTTCGCTGGTTAAATATTTCTATGTTAACGAAAGATGTTTTTACAATGCCCATAGATAAAAAAGTAGCAGAAATGATTTGCGGCTTGGTAGATTAAATAAAAAAGCCGCTGATTTAGCGGCTTCTAAAGGATACGGTATTTAGACTTTAACTAATGTTTTTCTTTTACTTCCGTTTTTTTAATAAATCGGTCGTCAGTTAAACTCAACATAAAATTTTCTAAATCTTTCTTTTCTTCTTCTGTTAAACCTAAAGGTTTGCTAAGTAAAGTATCGCGGTTAATGCTATTGCTAATAAACTTATCCGGCTCATTGTAATAATCAATTACTTCTTTTAAAGTTTTATGCATACCATTGTGCATATAAGGCGCCGTCATTGCAATGTTTCTTAAGCCCGGTACTTTATACTTTCCAATATCCGATTCTTTTTTTGTTACATTATATCTTCCTTTGTCGTTCAACTCTTTTCCGTTATAAATTCCAATGTTTTTAAATTGGTCGTTACCTGTAAAATCTACACCAAAATGGCAATCAAAACATTTTGCTTTTCCATTAAAAAGTTCTAACCCTCTAATAGCGCTTGCCGACATTGCATTGGTATCTCTTCCTTGCATGTATTTATCAAACGCAGTATTGGTAGTTTCTAATGTACGTTGAAAATTAGCCAGTGCTTGTGCTAATAATTCTCTGCTTGGTTTTTTACCGTAAACGTTTATAAACGATTGGTAATAATATGCATTTTGCATTAACCTTCTTACAGCAATACTTAAAGGTAAATCCATTTCTACCGGATTTTCAATAGGCCCTAATGCTTGTTGTTCTAAAGTTTCAGCTCTTCCATCCCAAAAATAAAAGTTTCTATCGGTCATGTTCATACACGAAGGAGTATTTCTATCTCCCATGCGTTTAAATACGCCTTGGCTTGTAGGTGAATTATCTGCAAAAGCAAATTCAGGTTTATGGCAGCTGGCACAGCTAATGCTAGAATCTCTTGAAAGTAATGGGTCGAAAAACAATTTTTCGCCTAATTGTTCTTCTGTTCCTGCTAAATTTAGCTTACCGGCGCCACAAGAAGCTAAAAAAATTAAAATAATGCTAAACGGTAAAATCAATTTCATAAATGGCACGTTTTTTCGGTTAAAATTAGATATATTTAAGTTCTCAAATTTATGGAAAATTCTTCAGCCAAAACAATAGAAAATGAGCCGAAAAAGCTTCCTTTTAACAATTTGTTTTTAAACGCCGGGCTTGTTGATGGTTTAAACAAACCATGGATGTATGTTGTAGGAGTTTTAATTACCATACTTGCTTATTTATTTGGCGGTAGTATTTTAACCTTACCATTAATTCAAAAGGCAATGGCTGCAGGGGTAAGTATAAAAGAAATTAGCGAAAACAATTATATTATTTTTGATTCAGAACGCATTCAGGTAAACAAAAATTTAATTTTAGCCTTGCAGTTTGGTTTTTTTGTTTGTACACTTTTAGGATTATATGCGGCTATTAAGTTTATTCACAAAAAAACGTTTTTATCGGTTGTTACGGCATTTGAAAAGTTTAGGTTTAAATATTTCATGTTTGCATTTGGCTTATGGGCTTTTATTTTAATTACGGCAATGGTAATTACGTATTTGGCAAATCCAGAGGGATTGATTCTGCAGTTTGATTTTTCAAAGTTTATTGTTTTGTTTTTATTATGTCTTGTTTTTATGCCAATACAAACTTTGGTAGAAGAGGTTTTTTTTAGAGGATATTTATTACAAGGATTATCGCAGGTGTTTAAAAACGGCATTGTTCCACTAATTATTACTTCTGTTTTGTTTGCTTTCGCTCATTTGTCAAATCCAGAAATTGGTGCTTATGGCAAGGGTTTAATGCTGGGATATTACATAATGTTTGCTCTTTTTATGGGTGCAATTACTTTGTTAAGTGAAGGTTTAGAATTAGCATACGGTATTCATTTGGCCAATAATTTAGTTTCTGCGCTTTTGTTAACTTCTAAACATTCAGTTTTAAAAACCGATGCTATATTTTTTGCAGATACCGAAGATGCACGTGCAGAATTAGTGTTGGCCTTTTGTGCCATAATAGCTGTTTTTATTATCTTCTGGCTTAAGTATCGTTGGAAGAATTTCTCGTTATTAATAAAATAATTTATCTCTTAAATGAAAAAAATACCACTCTATTTGGTTGCATTTGCGCTAAATCTATTGTTTGCCCAAAACGATTATAAATATTTAATAAATTTAAAAAAACCTGTTAACGATAAGGTTGTTGTTGAATTAATTCCGCCGCTTATTACTCAAGAGGAAGTAAGTTTTTGTTTTCCGGCAATGGTTCCCGGAACTTATGAAGTGTATAATTTCGGAAGATTTATTTCTAATTTAAAGGCTACCGGTAAAAATGGCGTAAAAATAAGCGTAGAAAAAAGTGGTAGTAACATTTATAAATTAAAACCCGCTAATCAAATAGAGAAAATTTCTTATGAAGTAGAAGATACTTGGGATACAAACATTAAAGAAAAAGTGGTTTTTGAGCCCGGAGGAACAAACATTGAAGAAGGAAAAGCTTTTTGTATAAATACACATGGTTTTTTTGGTTTTTTTGATGGAATGCTAAACAAAAATTTTGTTTTAGAGTTTGATAAACCGGCCGGCTTTTATCCTTCTACAGGATTAAGTGATGTTAAAGTTGGAAATGATAAAGATGTAATTTCTGTATTCAATTATCACGATTTGGTTGACTCGCCAATAATGTACACAATGCCCGATACTGCTACCGTTATGGTTGCAAATACTAAAGTTTTGGTTTCAACATATTCTCCAAACAAAAAGGTTAGTTCTAAATTTATTGCCGCCACACTTGAAGAATTATTATTTGCTCAACGCGATTATTTAGGCGGTAATCTTCCTGTAGAAAAGTACGCTTTTCTTCTTTATTTTACTGATAAGCCTACACTTTCCGGTTCTCATGGTGCACTAGAGCATTCGTATTCTTCGTTTTATGTAATGCCCGAAATGGATAGTGTTGAGTTGGTTCAACAAATACGCGATATTGCCGCTCACGAGTTTTTTCATATTGTAACACCATTAAATATTCATGCAAAAGAAATTGGTGATTTTGATTTTATAAATCCTAAAATGAGCGAACATTTGTGGTTATATGAAGGTATGACTGAATATGCAGCACATCATGCGCAAGTAAAAGCCGGTTTAATTGATATAGATGCCTTTTTAAAAACCATGATAGGTAAATTTGAAACCAGTGTTGATTATTACAACGACACAATGAGTTTTACCTTTATGAGTAAAAATGTTTTAGACGAAAAAATTCATAAACAATATAACAATGTGTATGAAAAGGGAGCTTTAATAGGTTTATGTTTAGATGTTTATTTACGCCATTACAGTAATGGAAAATACGGAACTCAGGATTTAATGCGCGACTTAGCTAAAAAGTACGGAAAAGATAAATCGTTTAACGATGAAGATTTGTTTAACGATATTGAGGCACTAACATATCCCGAAATAGGTAATTTTTTAAGAACCTATGTTGGTGGTAAAAAACCTTTGCCCCTGGAAGATGTTTTTGATAAAGCCGGTTTAATTTATGAAAAGGAAAAAGTTTTTAGAAATTTTTCATTAGGTGGATTTGACGTTGGTTTTAATGAAAGCACCATGCGTTTAGTAATTGCCGATACCCGTTCTATGGATGAATTTGGTAAGGCTATGAAATACAAAGAAGGGGATGAGATTTATAGTCTTAATAGCCAGGAAATAACAATTGAATCAATTAAACAAGTTTTTGGCAAGCATTTTGATACAGTAAAAGAGGGCGATTTAGTAAAAGTGGTAGTAATGCGCCCAAAAAGAAAAAAGGGCAAATACAAAAAAGTTGAACTAAGTGCTAAAGCTAAAATGGTAGATTTAAAAGAACGTAATATTGTTACTGTTAAACCGAATTTAAGTGAACAAGAAAAAGCTGTGTTTAAAGGTTGGTTAGATTATAATTTAAAATAAATAAAATGTTTACTAGGTATATAATTTCTTTGTTATTTGTATTTGCGTTTACGTATGTTAAATCGCAAAAACCCTTACCTCCGGGTCAGTACAGTTCTACCAATAAAAAGGCAATTAAATTTTATGAGCAAGGTGAAAAGTATTTTCAAGTAAAACGCGATGCGGAAGCTGAGAAAGAATTAGAAAAAGCACTGAAAGAAGATGATAAGTTTATTGAAGCACACATGGCTTATGCTCAAATTCAAGCAGGAAAAGGAAAATTAGATCTTGCAGAATTTCATTACAAAAAAGCAATAGATGTAAATCCTAAATTTTATTCCAGAATGTTTTTTGATTATGCCTTGGTGTTGTTTATGCAAGCAAAATACGCTGATGCAAAAGCTAATTTTGAAACGTATTTAAAGTTTGAACGCATTAGTCCTGCTACAAAAGAAGAAGCTTTATTTTATTTAAAACATGCAACGTTTGCAGCAGAAGCCATTAAAAAACCAAAACCTTTTAAATTAATTAATGCCGGTAAGGGAATTAATTCTGAAAACAACGAGTATTTTCCGGCAATAACAGGCGATGGAAAACAATTTTTGTTTACACGTGCTGTGCCAATAGAAGAAGCAAAAGGAATGTTTAATGAAGATTTTTTCACCAGTAAAAAGGTAGAAAACGATTGGCAAACGGCTTATCCTATTTTAAATATAAATAGTTTGGGAAATGAAGGAGCTCCTTCTTTATCTGCCGATGGAAACATTATGTTTTTTGCTTCGTGTAGTGATGAGTTTGGAGATTATGGCGCACAAGACAGAAAAGGGTATGGGAGTTGCGATATATTTTATGCTCAAAAAGTAAACGGTAAATGGAGTAGGCCGCGCAATGCCGGTTCAACTATTAACACCTCTCATTGGGAAACTCAACCAAGTTTTAGCAGCGATGGGAAAACTTTGTATTTTGTAAGAGGGATTATTTCACGCGGAAATATTAAAGAACAAGATATTTACATGAGTACCATAGGAGCTGATGGAAAGTTTTCCGTTCCCGTTAAATTAGGTGATAATATCAATACTCCATATCGTGAAGAGTCTGTTTTTATTCATCCCGATAATCAAACACTGTATTTTAGCAGTGAAGGTCATCCTGGTTTTGGCTCCCTAGATATTTTTATGAGTAAGCGCCAAGCTGATGGAAGTTGGGGGCCGGCCATTAACTTAGGTTATCCGCTAAATACTGTTCAAGATGAAAACAGTTTGTTGGTTGGGCCTGAAGGTAATATTGCTTATTTAGCCAGTAACCGCGAAGGAGGTTATGGGGGCTTAGATATTTATCAATTTGAAATGCCGGAGGATGTTAGACCCGAAAAAATTACATATACCAAAGGAAAAATTTATAACGCTAAAACCAAAGAGCCTTTAGAAGCAAATTTTGAATTAATTGATTTAAGTAATTCAGAAACTGTTACGCAATCATTTAGTGGAATTGACGGACAGTTTTTTGTTACCCTTACTGCAAATAAAAATTACATGGTAAACGTTAACCGCCCCGGCTTTTTATTTTACAGCGATAATTTTTCTTTGAAAGGAATAGAGGCAGATTTTAATAAACCGTTTGTAATTGATATTCCGCTTCAATCTATTGATACAGGAAGCACGGTTGAATTGAAAAATATTTTCTTTGATGTAAATAAATGGGATTTAAAACCGGAAAGTAAAGCAGAGTTAAATAAGTTAATAGATTTCTTAACAAAAAATCCAACTCTAAAAATTGAGTTAGGTGGACATACCGATAATAGCGGCGATAAAAAATTTAACCAAACATTATCTGCCAATCGTGCAAAATCAGTTTACGATTATGTGATAGTGAATGGGAAAATTCCTGCTAATAGAATGTCGTTTAAAGGATATGCCGAAACTCGACCAAAAGTTCCGAACGATTCCCCTGAAAATAAGGCCAAAAATAGAAGAACGGAGTTTAAAGTTATTTCAAAATAAAATTAAACCTTAGCCCTTTTTTTAAGTCAAACAAAAAAAACGAGTGTTTATGAAGAAATTTGTACTTGTATTTGCGTATGCTTTTTTGTGTTCAAAAATAAACGCGCAATCTTTCCATAAAGGCGCTTTAATTACCGATGCCAGAGCAGGTATAGAGGTTTATAATACTGAAGCAAAAATTACTTTTAATACCAACAATAGTAAAATAGACACAATTCAAACCGATAAAGCGGCTGATTTTCATTTTGGCCTAAGCGGAGAATATGGATTGCATAAGTATGTTGGAGTAGGCTTAGGGTTTAACCGGCATAATTTTTTATCTGAAAAAGATTCTGTTACCGGAACAAAAGACAAAACAAATTCAACGGATATTTTTGCCTTAATAAATTTTCATCCGGTAACTACCAAAAAATTTGATTTGGTGATAGGAGCAGATATTGGATACTCTGCGTTTAAATTAAACAGCAACGACAGTGCAAACTTAATTGTAAAAGGAAAGGGAATGTACATGTCATGGTATTTAAACCCGCGCATTTACTTTGGTAATTTTGGAATTAATTTCCGATTATTCTCTCCTTATTTTTCATACAAAAACCTAAGCACCAATAACGAAGAGTTTAATAAAAATTTTACTTATAATCGATTAAAAGGATCAGCTGCCTGGGGTTTTAGTTTTGGTATACAATACAAGTTTTTAGGTAAAAAAGAAAACGAGGAGAAGAAGAAAGATTGACGAAACGCTTTTAAAATTAATTAATTGTAATGGTATGTGTATAAACCGCGTTTTTTTGGTGAATATAAATATCGTAATAAAACTGACTTCCATTAACAGTATAAGAAATGGCAGTTTTCCCGTAGCCGTTTGCATTCAATAAATAAGGTAAAATGGTATCTTTATTTGGTATCGCGGTGTAATTGTATTGATGGTTGATGTTTATTAAGAAACTTGAAGGCGTTGAATTAATAATCCGAAATTGAATTTTTGCAGCAGGATTTAAATAGATATTAACTGTACTTTTTCTGTACTCAATATTGTAATTAAACTCTTGCGCCATTGAATAATAATTGGAAGAACTAGCAACAATATTATATTTAATACCAACAATCTTTCTGTATTTTAAATGATAAAATCCGTCTGCATCGGTTACCGTATTTGATTCCCAATCTTTATCTCCATCTTTCCAGTACAATTTAACTTTAGCATTGGCAATAGGTGTAATGGTACCATTTTCATACACCTTTCCTTCTACATTACCGAATCCATGTTTTTTACAGGCTGTTATTGAAATAAATAAGATTGAAAAAAGGAAATAAGTTTTTATAAATTTAAACATGAAAATAAAAGTTTTTATTTGAATCTACATCAATTCCTATTCACCAAAACTTACCGCAATAATTTGAATTTTTCGTTCTCTTGCCGCAAAAGGGCTGTAAACTGAATTTTTCTTATCCTTTAAATCATCACTTACTTTACTCATAGGTAATTCACCAATTTCAACATCTTCAAAAGTGATTTTTCCTTCAGCTGAATTGGGGTTATCTATGTATTTTAAAAACATTCCGCTTTTATATTCTGTAAAGTAATTTCGCAAGCTGCTTATACGTCGTTTTGCCAAATTAACATTGTAATCGGTACTCGCAAGCGGGCTACAATAACCTTTCATGGTAATGGTAACCTTCTCGTTTTTCGCCAATACTTGCTCTAATAGTGAAGCAAACTTTGTTAATTCATTCATGCCTACATCAACACTATCAGCAAAAAAATCTTCAATTTTTTCCTGTGCACGTTCTTTATCATCTTTTTCTAGTCCTGAACTGTATTCTCTTAAGTAATCTGGTTTTAATACTTTATAATCATCATATGTTTTTTGATAATTTTTTTTAGTGCTAATAGCTTTTGTTTTAGGGTCGGGTTCATCGTTATGAAAATACAAGGTTAATGGAACCAATACTTTCATTTGTCCGGTTAGCATTTTCATGGTATCAACTGGTTCAGGTTGTTTTTGGCGAGGTTCTAGTTCATAACGGTAAATATCGTTACAGCAGTTTAATTTATGTTCAAAGTAAGAACCAATTCTATTGCTTGATAAATACGCAAAACTCCCATCTTTGTTAATAGAATGATAAATATCGTTGTAACTGCTGTTTATAGGATAGCCCATGTTAATGGGTGCAGAAAAACCGGTGTTATTAAATGTACTTCTAAAAATATCAAAGCCTCCCATTCCTTTGTGATAAGTGCTGCTGAAGTATAATGTTTTTTGATCGTTGTTAAACCAAGGGGTAATATCATCGTCCGGAGTATTTACAAGTGTTCCGGAGTTTATTGGTTTATCATAAGTTCCATCACTTTTTTTATAAGCGTACCAGATATCGTAATTGCCTTGTCCGCCGGGTCTGTTACTTGCAAAAAATAAAAAAGTGCTATCGTTTATTTTACCGTAACAAGGTTGTGAAGTACTAAAACCTTTAACATTAATAGGCTCAGTCATTTTTTCCATAGGTTTCCATTTGTTGCCAACCAATTTACTTTCGTATAATTCGCAAACATATTCAGTAGCATTTTTGTTGTTGCATCGTGAAATAATCATTTGCGTGTAATCATCGCTAAAGCAAATATTGGCGTTATGTAAGTAGGTGGCATTAATGTTTGTATCTAATGCTTTTACTTTTTGACGTATACCATTTACAATTTCAGAACTGTAAATTTTGTTTCGCGATTCAGGTTCGTCTTCCTGTCTTTTTATTTTTGTTCTTAACGATGAAAAGTAAAGTGTGCTGTCTTTTTCAAAAGCAGCATATTCACTTACTTTACTATTTACGCTGGTGTCTAAATGTGTTATGTTTACATTAACGGGATTGCTTTTTAATATTTGGGCTAAGTCACAAGCATCTGCCTGTACTAAACTTTTAGCAACGAAGTATTTATACTTAGCATTTTTTACTTTACTGGACTTGCTGAATTTTACGTACCACTTTTTCGCTTCTTTATATTGACCTTTGTATTGCAATATTTGCGCGCGATAAAAAAAGCAAAGCGGATATTTTTTTCCGTTATCCACCGCAATAACTTTACCGTACCAGTGGTTAGCAACGTCAATATCAAAATTTAATCTACTGGCTTCTGCATAACTGTAATTTACCGTAACATTTGAGCTATCTCTGGCAACCAACTTACCATATAAAACGGCAGCGCTGTACCAATCTTTATTATTCATGGCTGCCTCTGCCTGAATTTTTAATGTTTTATTAGACTGAGAAAATGCTGCAATAGAAATATAGCAAAAAAATAATAAATAGTATTTTGAAAGAAAGTGAATGCGCATAATTACATAAATACCGGGCAAGGTTTTGTTTTAATTACCGTTTGGTATTTTTTGAACATGATATAATTTACAAATATTTCAAATGCGCCACGGCGGTTGGTTGCGGCTGTAAACTTGCTAATGTTAATGTCGTAAGCAATTCCGATTTGTAAATTTTTAAAAGTATAACCTCCTCTTAAAATAATGGCGTCTTTTGCTCTAAAACTTAAGCCACCTAAAATGGCCTGATTAGCATCTTTGTTTAAATAATGTTTAACGGATACATGAGGTATTAATTCGTTGTATTTACCTTGGCGGTTGTAAAGTAATTCAGCAACTATATCATCTTTAAAGGTAATGGGGGTAATGTAAGACACATAATTACTTAATTTAAAATCTAACCGGCTTACATCATTTCCTTGGTAAGTAATGGTAGGAGAGGTAAGGTGGTTAGCGCTTATTCCATAAATTACTCTGTGTTTGTTATTAATAATATATTGTGCGGCAACACCTAAATTAAAATCACCAAAATTAAATCTAGTCCATTGAAAATTTTCACCGGTACCTGCGTTTTTATAATAATTTAAACCGTCAAATTGATTATCAAATGTCATGCGGTTGTAATCAAAACCAACAGAACAGTATCCTAAATTTAAGCCCATTGATATTTGCAGAGAACTATCTTCTTTAGCGTTATAAATATAACTACCGCTTAAATAAATTTGTGTGGTTCCATATCTTGCATCACCGGCTACATCGCTATTAAATAAAATCCCAACTCCTGCAGCATCTCTGGTTTGGCTGCTTGGGCGAAACCTTGATTCACCATTCATGCTAATGGTAGAATAAGGTACAGGAACGCTTTGCCACTGGCTTCTGTAAATTGCTCCTACGCGATAATCTCCATTAAAAAACCCGGTAAAAGCAGGGTTAAGGTTAAGAAGCGAGCCGTTAAATTGAGAAAAGTGAATATCCTGGGCCTTCACAAGTGTTACGAGTGTTAAAGCCAGAATTAAATAAACATTTCTTAAAGTAAACATTACTAACAAATATAGTAATTTACTTGCTTATTTAAAAGCGATTAAAAACAATGAAATAGCTTGAAAAATGTTTAATTAAACTTTACTTTTTTTCTTTAGCAAGAATTACAAACACCGGAAAGTGATCGCTATAACCGCCCTGGTATTGTGCGCCACCATAGGTTCTAAAAGGATAGCCTTTAAAGTTTCCAAAATCTGATTTTAGAAAGGGCTTATTGTAAATTCTAACAGAGTAATATTGCCAGGTTTCATAATCGCCCGGTATAAGTGGGTGATTCAGCATAATTTGATCAAATAAATTCCAACTGTCTCTCCATGCTAAACTACCTGTTCCTTCCTCATATAATTTTTCCATGGGGTTAAAATATTCGGTGGGTTTGTTTAAACTAATATCATTGTATGTTTTAATATATTTTTTTACGCATTCGTTCACAGGATCATCATTTAAATCACCCATTATTAAAATTTTTGTTTTCGGATTTTGTGCAACAATGCTATCAGCAATATGCCGTGCTACTCTGGCAGCTTCATTTCTATTGGGTCTGCTGGCCAATTCTCCTCCACGTCTGCTTGGCCAATGGTTAACTAATACACTCATGGGTTCACCATCAAAAATTCCACTAACTACTAAAATATCGCGTGTTTTATAGGCAGAATCGGTTACTAAAGTAACTTTGTAAGAAACAGATTTGGTTGGTTTAAAATAACTGGGGTTATAAATAAAGGAGGGGTCAACGCCGCGAATATCCGGACCTTCTAAATGAATTACTTTATAATTTCTTTTTTTAATTCGTTCGTTTTTTACTAAATCTTCAACAACACTTTTGTTTTCTACTTCGCAAAGTCCTAAAATTGCTACACCATCGGGGGTTGCATCGGTTGCCATTTTACTTATCACTTCCGCAAGTCGGTCAATTTTAGTCCAATATCTTTCACCATTCCATGCATTTTTACCGCTGGGTGTAAATTCTTCATCATTTTTCCAAACGTCATTTAATGTATCGTAAAGGTTTTCTACATTGTAAAATCCAATTGCGGAAATAAAGTAATTTTTCTTTTTATCTAATTTTTGTGCATTTAAAATGCAAGTAAAAACCAAAAGAAAGCTTAGGTATTTTAATTTTGTATTCATCGTTTTCGGTTTCAAAAGTAATAATATTTCTTACACGCTATTTTCTGTTAAAAAATTTCAGTTAAAGCCATTTAGCAAATATAAAGCCTCAAACAACATGCCCAATGCTATTCAGAAATTGTAAAGTAATGTTAATAATTCGTTAATACTGCTTGATTTAAATCTTTCTATATTTGGCTCGTTAAAAGCTAAAAGTGATCACCCTTGAGGTTTATATTGGGTTCTCTATTTATAAAACCGAAGCCGCTTTAAGTTTACACGATTAAAAATCTAAATAAGCGTATTTAAATGATAGTAAAGAAAACAGGTTGTTCATTATTGCTGATGATAATGGTGATAATTGTGCAAGGACAAACCGATTCATCCTTAGTTAATGGGAGCGATTATGATACAACAGCCCGAAAATTTAACATTCCAATTTTTAGTACTTCAGGTGGAGAGGTAGATGGTGATTTAGATCAACAAGATGTTTCTTCTTTATTAATGTCGAGCCGTGATGTATTTACACAGTTTGCAAGTTTTCAATGGGGTGCTGCGCGATATAGAATGCGCGGTTACATGGCCGAAAACCAGCAGGTAATGATTAACGGAGTTAACGTAAATAATTTAGAAACAGGTTTTAGTGCTTGGAGTAATTGGGGAGGATTAAATAACGTAACTCGTTTTGTAGAAACACGCATTGGAAATGTAGCTAACAGATTAGGTTTTTCAGGCCCGGGAGGATATACTAATATTGATTCAAAGGCTTCTTCTTTTAGAAAAGGATCTACCGTTTCTTATGCCCTTGCAAATAGAATTTTTAGAAACAGAATTATGGCAACCACTTCAACCGGTATGATGGAAAACGGTTGGGCATTTACATTATCGGCGTCAAGCAGAAACGGAAATCAAGTTTATATACCGGGTACTCATTTTAACGCCAGTGCTTTTTATATTTCAGTAGATAAAAGATTACACGATAAACATTTATTAAGTTTTACAGGATTTGTTGCGCCCGTTGAGCAAGGTAGAGCTGGCGCCGCACAATTAGAAACTTTTGAATTAACCGATAACAATTATTACAATCCTTTGTGGGGTTATCAATCAGGTAAAGTAAGAAACGCTGCCATCAGCAGAACCACGCGCCCTATGTTAATGCTTACCCATCAATATAATATTGGGGCAAGTGAACATTTAACAACTACGTTTTTTTCTAATTTCGGGAAATCGGGATATACCGGATTAAACTGGAACGATGCGCCAAATCCACGTCCCGATTATTATCGTTATCTGCCCAGTTGGTTTTATTTATCAGGTGATACCGCAATGGGAGATACTTTTAAAAACAATTGGCAAAATAATCCCAATACAACAGCGCAAATTGATTGGGATAGATTAATTTCCATGAACCAAGCAAATTTATATACCGACCCAAGCATGGTAGGGCAAACAATTAATACTACAGAAACAAGAGCACGATATATTTTAGAAAACAGAATAGAAAATTTAATGAGTTTAGGTTTAAACTCTGTTTATAATAAGCGTATTGATAAATTATTTATTAGCGCCGGCTTTAATGCAAATATTTATAAAAACAGAAAGTATAAAGAATTAGAAGATTTATTAGGTGCAACTTTTTGGATTGATGTAGATCAATTTGCAGAAAATTTGGGTGTGGAAGAATCTTTTCAGCAAAATGATTTAGATAACCCTAATAAAAAAATTTACCAAGGAGATAGGTTTGGTTACGATTATTCTATTAATATTAATAGAGCAGAAATATGGGGACAAGCAGAATACTCTTTTAGTAAACTAGATGTTTATGGCGGACTTACACTTAACAGCAGTCAAATTTGGCGCGAAGGCTTTGTGGCCAATGGTAAATTCCCTACATCTAGCAAAGGAAAAAGTGAAGTGCTTAATTTTTTAAATTACGGATTAAAAGGTGGCGCTACGTATAAAATAAATGGAAGAAACTTTATTACTGCTAATGGAAGTTATTTAACCAGAACCCCTGAAGCAAACAACGTGTTTATTTCACCTCGTGTTAGAAACGATGCAGTGGCCGGTGTAACAAACGAAAAAGTATTGTCTGGCGATTTAAATTACATGGCTAAATTCCCTGCGTTTAAATTAAGAGTAACAACTTATTATACTAAAATAAGTGATCAAACTTGGTTACGTTCTTACTGGCACGATGAATTTAATAACATGGTGAATTATATTATGACGGATGTTGACCAAACGCATTCAGGAATTGAAATTGGTATTGAAAAAGTTTTATTTGTATCGCACACCATTCAAGGTGCCTTTGGTTATGGTCAGTTTGTATACAGCAACAGGCCAATTGCCCAAGCATATCAAGATAATAACAGCGTAAAATTATTTAACAACAGACCGGTTTATTTGGTAAATTATAGAATGGGTAATGGTCCGCAAATGACAGCTGGATTAGGTTACACGTATAACGGTAAAAAATTCTGGTATGCAGGTGTGTACTTTAATTACTTCGATAAAATTTATTTAGAACCAAATCCGGATAGAAGAACACAAGAATCGGGCGGTAAGTTTCAGGAAAATGAGTTAGAACAAGCTCAAGAAATAATTGGTCAAGAGCAGTTGCCAAGTTATTATTTAGTTAACATGAATGCAGGAAAGTCATTTAGAATTGCTAAAAAATATTTTTTACGTTTTAATGCAAGTGTAAACAATGTATTAAATAATAAAAATATTATTTCAGGAGGCTTTGAGCAATTACGTTGGGATATGGCAGTGTTAAATAAATTTCCAAATAAATATTATTATATGATGGGTACTACATTTATGGCATCAGTAAGTTTTAGTTTTTAATTTTAAGAAATCAATATAATGAAAAAATCAATTTTATTTTTATCCGTTTTAGTAATAGGGCTGTTAACGTTTAATTCATGTAAGAAAGAATACGATAATCCTCCTTTAAAACAAGTGAATGATGGGGCGCAATTGTTTGTACAACAATTAAAGCTAAGAGTACCCAATAGCCCAAGCAGTTATAAAATGGCCGGCGGAGATACAAATTTGTATGCAACAGTAATAGCTGACGAATTAAGCGGAAATATTTACAAGCAGATTTTTGTTAAAGATGCTACCGGTGCTGCCATACAAATTAACCTGGTGAACAGTGGAGGTTTGTATGTGGGTGATAAAATTAGAATAAACCTGAACAATAAATACCTAGTAAATGCAAACAACATGATTTACATTGATTCGGTAGATGTAGAAAAAAGTGTGGTAAAAATTTCAACCGGCAATGCAGTAGCTCCAAAAGTTGTTACTTTAAGTCAGGTTTTGTTAGGTACCTCACCAACTTCGTCAAACAGTTTACAATCGCAATTAATTCAATTAAATGATGTTGAGTTTTCATCTTTATACAAAGGTGTTCCTTATGCTGATGCTATTGGTAAAGCTTCATTAAATCGTTTAATAACGGCTTGTGGAAGCGGTTCATCAACCTTAACGGTTCGTACTAGTGGTTATGCCAACTTTGCCAGCAAGTTAACCCCAACCGGAAACGGAAGCATGATTGCCATTGTAACACAATACAACAGCACTATGCAGTTAACCATTCGTAATTACAACGAGGTTCAAATGAATGGAAGTGGTTGTCCAACTCCTACCTATCAAATTGGAACACCGGTAAGTTCTATTAACGAAGATTTTAATAGTATTGCTGTTACAAATCAGGTGTATGCTAATACCGGCTGGTTAAACATTGCTCAAGATGGAAACGCAGTTTGGAAAACAGATATAAACGGAGCTACAAAAACCCTTAAAGCTACAGCCTTTGGAAGTGGAGATGCCAGTACCTCTATGTGGTTAATAACACCTCCGGTAATTTACACCAACACCATGACACTTTCTTTCACAACAGCTTTTGGTTTTTGGGATTCTGGCCATCCGAATGCAATTATGGCTTATGTTTCTACTAACTACGATGGTACAAATTTAAACACAGCTAACTGGACAGCAGTTCCGGCAAGCTACGCGAATGGTACGGGTAATTTTTATCCTAACGGTTCAACCAATTCAGGAACCATTACCTTAAATTCAATAGGAATATTAAGCGGGTACAGCGGAAATTTCTTTGTTGGATTTAAATATACCGGAACAGCAGGTTCGTTTGATTCTAATATTTATTTAGACAATGTTTTGGTTCAGTAAAAAGATTAAACATTAATTTAAAACGGAACTACTAAGCAATTGGTAGTTCTTTTTTTATCTATCGTTTCTGTTTCCTTTAATGCTGGAGTTAGATAAACCCGTGCAAACAAAAGAGAATTCTAAACCACCTCGGTATTTAGAAGCAACATTTAATTTAGAAACATTTAAATCGTAACTCACGCCAAACGACATGTTTTTCTTCCATTCAATGGCTGAAGTAAAAATAATGGCATCTTTTACACGATAAAAAGCTCCAAATTGTATAGATGAAGAAATTAAAGAAAATGTATTTAAAATAACTTTTTCACGCGTTTCCTGTCCTAATAAAAATTTAAAATTACTTCCGGCAACAATTTCATTATGGCCGCCTTGTTTTACATAAATTACTGCCGGGTTTAATACAAAGTTTTGATCAGGTATTTTGTAATGCAAATTAAAATGACCTGTATATTTATAATTTAACACAGGATCTTTTAATAAATAAAAAGAATTTTTCGGCTTAGTTAAATGTGCCATAGAGCCACCTAATTGCATTTTTACACCATTTGCACTATTAGAATAAAAATATAATAAACCAACGCCCAAATCAAACTTACCGTAGCTTTGCAATACCATGTTTTCTCTGGTTGGTAAGGAAGCATCGTATCCTTTACCGTTATATTGGCTATCCCATTTCAATCCTGTTGGGTCTATATGTCTTTCAAAAAACCCGGTTTTAACACCTGCAGAAATGCTGTTGTGTCGGTTAATTAATAAATGATAAGCAAGATCTATGTTTAATTGATTGGTTGTAAATTTTGCAACACCTACTTTATCATTAAACACAGATGCACCCAAACCAAAGTAGTTTCCTTTTTTCTTTTTGTTTAAATAAATTTTGGTATCAAAAGCAAGTGCAATTGTTTTAAAAGGATTGATTACGCTTTTCCATTGGTTTTTATAATTCACTACAAATCTAAAATCAGAATTTATAGCACCGGCAGCGGCAGGGTTAAGTAATAAGGGCGATTCGTAAAATTGCGAGAAATGAATATCCTGCGCTTTTGATTTTGTACTTATCAAAAATGCTGAGACTATTAAGCAGTATTTTAGGTTTTGTTTAAACACTATCTTACTAAAGTTATTTCTCCTTTTTGAATAATTTTTTTATCATCCAACATGGTTACGTTTAAGAAGTAGGCGTAAATACCCGGCTCTGCATCTTTTCCTTTAAATGTTCCGTCCCATCCCTGTTTAACGTCGTTTGTTTCAAATACTTTTGTTCCCCACCTATCGTATAACACAAAACTTATTTCTTTTATTCCTCCACCGCGTACAAACAATTCGTCATTCGCCCCATCTTTATTAGGAGAAAAAATATCCGGTAAAAATATTTCGGTTGATTCTAAAATACAGATAGGAATGGTGTATTGATCGGTGCAATTTCCTTCGTTGCTAACAGTAAGTATAACATTGTATGTTCCGGCTTGTGTAAATTCATGTTGAATGGTTTGACCCGGTGTGTATGGTTTTGTAACACCGCCAAAACTCCAAGTACCGTTAATGGCTCCATTAGATAAATCTATAAACGAAACTAAATTATCATTAAATGGAATGCACGATAAATTAGGGTTAGGAGAGAAGAGTGATTTGATGGCGTTGTATCCCGGAATTTTTATAGAAGTATCTTTTACGCAACCGGTTTCGGTATTTACAATTCTTACAATATAACTTTTACCTGCTTTACCTGTTAATACACTTGTTGTTTGCACAGGATTAGTATTCCAACTGTATGAATAATTTCCACCGCTTGGAGTAATGTTTATTGTGGCAGTTCCATTTTCGCCATAACATTGTATGGAGGTAGTTGCAAATGCAGGATAATATTGTGGCGATACAACCACCAAAAACGAATCAATTACAGGATCAGAACAACCATCTGTTGTTACCACTGTATATAAAGTTGTTGTAGTTGGAATAACATTATGCGAAAACATAGGTATTAATCCGTTGCTCCAGGTATGTGTGTAATTGGTTACAGTTGGTAAACCACCGGAAGCATTAACGGTAAGTTTAGAAGCCTCACCTAAACACACCGAATCTTTAGTAATGCTGGTAGTTGTAGTTAATTGCGGGTATATGCGAATGGTTATTGAATCTCTGGTATGACAAGCGCCTTCTCCAAATGTATAAAGCAACATGTATGTTCCACTTCCAACTGCTGCCGGATTAAAAATATTATTGGTAACTGTTGCAGGGGCTGTTAAGGTTCCGTTTGGTGGCACTGTTGTAAATGGAATATTGGTGTTATTAAAACAATAAATGGTATTTAAGTTAGCAATATCTGATGCAACAAATTGATATACGGTTATACTTATATTATCGTTACACGTAAGCGGAGCTTTAGAAGTAAAACCTACTGTGTAGGTTCCGGGTGCAACAGATGCAGGATTAAATAAGCCTGTAGAAGGATTGGTAATTCCATTTCCGCTCCATGTTACACCAATTGGTAATTGCTCTACAATAAACGGTGGATGGGTTGAACAAATTGTTTTATCTGTTACTGTTAATGCAGTTGGGTAAACCACCATTTTTACGGAATCTCTGCAAGTGTAGGCATCGTAATACACTGTGTGAATTCCAGGGCCGGCAACACTTGGATTGAAAAAATAATTCGGACCAGCCAAACTTACACCGGTGCCACTATAAACCCCGCCTGTTGGTGTATAACTGAAATTAACAAGATTATTACTTAGCTGCAGGTTTGCACTATTGGCGCAAAAGAAAACAGTATCTCTGTTCATGTTTGTTCTTATGGCTCGCATTACCAAGGTATCCGGACAACCATTTGTTGCTTTGTAAACTAAAATATCTGTATGGCTATTTACACCACCTGCAGATGGATTATATAAACCTGTTGCTGTATTTTGTATGGCACCTGCAATAGAACAACTCCAGCTTCCACCCGCAGGTATAGCGGTTGCAGTTGGAATAAAAGGAATATGTGAAGGACAAGTTGTAGCAGTAGTTGGTGAAACATCAATATCTAAAACATTTACAGCAAAGGTAGCTGAGCATCCTCCGGCTAAAGAATAGGTTATAACGTGTGGTCCGGGGCCGGCAATAGAAGGACTAAATGTGCCCAAAACATTATTGGTTATACCGGGTCCGATTTTAGAATATCTACCGCCAAAAGGTTGAATGCCGTATCCATTTGAAAATCTTGTCCACCATTGCGATTTACAAATATCAATGGGAACAATTGGTACCGTAACAGAATTGGTAACATTAATAATTTTTGCAAGAGAAGTACAGGTATTTACTGTGTAATAAACGGTATATGCCCCTGCAGCAGTTGGTGTAAAAATACCGGAAGGTGTAATATGAGGGTCGCCATACCATGTGCCGCCAAATGGCGTTCCTCCGCTTACCTGAAACGTAGGGTTTCCAACACAAGCAGCATCAGTACTTCCAGGATTCATAGGATCTACTTGCACCGTTATTGTTGCAATGCAATTCCCTATTTGATAGGTAACTGTTTTAACTCCGGCTGTAGTACATCCTGAACAAAAGAATCCTGTAACAGAATTGGTAATGCCCGGCCCTAGCCAAAAGCCACCTGGTGGTGAGGCAGTAAAATTAAAATTAGATCCCTGACATACTGTTGGGTTTGCTATCGGATTAATTTGCGGATCTAACACATAAATGGTGTTTGTTACAATTGTTTGAGCAGAAGTTGTTACTTCTGTTAAAGTACAAGTGTAAACGGTAGTTACAGTTGGGCATACTGCGTGTGGGCCCGGAGTTGGCGGCAAAGGAGGGTTCCAATTATAATTATAAGTTAAGCAAACCGTTGCCGGATTTGCAATGGCTACGTTGGCACTACAACTGTTTATACATACGGTATTAATTGGGCTTACGTTTAAACTTGCTTGAATGGGACAACTAGCAATGGAAAAAGTATTAATGATATTTTGAAATTTATAAGCGCTATCGCAATTATCATATCTGAATAAGGTAGAATTAATGGTGTAATTACAATTTTGATTGATAGGGTTTTGAAGTGTAATTTGAATGGTGGTAGTTGTACCGTTATTACAGGGCATAGGTGTAACTGTTGCAACACCGGGAGTCATGGGTCCGTTAATTATAAAATAATTTGGTTTTAATGAATCGCAAATAACACCATGATTGGTGGTTAATGTTATTTGATTGGCAAAACAACTTGGTGCAGGTGTAATGGTTGCAGTAGGGGGAAGTGGAGGCACCGAGGAAGAAAACCAACCACCATCCCAGCCAAAACCAACAGTATTTCCGTTTTCTACCCAACGAATGGTTAAACTACCCGAAGGTGCTACAACCGTTGGTAAGGAGTTGGTAGAAGTAATAGGCCCAACAATTACAGGAAATGCAATAGTTGGACCATTAAAAAAAGTTATGTTGTCTTGCGCTTGAATTTGACAAAATGCCGGACTAAAGGTCATTGTAATTGGTACTCCCGGAGTACCATGGATTGAAAAAACCTTTGTTACAGTTGTTGAAGGAACGGATAAATACTGTGTTAAAGGATATCCATCATCATGAAAAAAACCACGGCATTCATAGGTGGTCATATCAGACATGTTAAAATGCTGAATTTGTGCAGATGAATTTTTTGTAAAAACAATAGCAAACAAAAAGGAAATAATGTATTTGAAAAAACGTTTTTTCATTTACACTACTTATTGTTTGTTAATGGTAATTTGTGATGAAGTTATTTCGTTGCTGGTGTTGCCGGCTCTATCTGTTAACTTTATAGTTAAAGTGGTTAGTTCAGAGTTGCCGGTACCCAATAAAAATAAAGTGTTTAATTTAATGGTTAACTCACCTTCAATGGGAATGTTTTCACTGCTTACAGGCGCTAATGGTTTTACGTGAAAGTAATCTGCTTTAGATAAACGCGCATCTTTTACGTAAAGCGAACGAACATCGGGATCCATATCACCTAAATCTCCATTGGCATCTTTGTATTTTATTTTTAACACAATTGAATCTTGAAATTGCACCATGGTTGTTGGTGATACTGAAACAAATTCAATTACCGGTTTTGGATCGGGCTCCGGTTCTTCTTTCTTTTTTTTGCAAGAAGAAAGTAAAATACTTCCTGTTAAAAATAGTGCAATGTATAATAAGTTATAGCGCATGTTATGGAGTTACTTTAATTACAAAATAATCAGTATAATATTTAGAACCATTGTTTGGTGTTTCTGCCGGTGTTGTGTGGTCAGGATCTTTAATATAGGTTCTAATAAAAATATAACCTGTATCCGGTATAATAGAATTTAAGCTAAAGTTGGTTAACTTGTAATTGTATTTTACGTTATCAGATAAAGACATGTCTTGATACATATTTCCATTAGCAACATAAGTTAAGGTTTGCGTTACTGCACTTGAAAAATCATATCTATTGGTTGAGAATTTAATTTCTGCACTGCTCATGTTTTCAGCTGCAGTTTCAAAATCGTTTACATACACCCAAATATCAACAGGTCCATTTGTTTTTGAAATGTTGATGTATTTAGGACGAACAAATGCACTAGCATTTCCGGTATTTGTAATTTGTAAACCTAATGTGTTCGGATTTTTATTTCCTTGAACAGGTGAATTACCAAATACATCTTTTGCTCCGTTGTTAATCCAATCTTTTATATTTTGTATATACGTTGCGTGTGTTGGATTAGCATTCCACAAAGTATCATTCCATGGCATACGGCCTTGGCCAAAAGTTAGTACGCTTCCTAAAGTAATTCCCGGGATTTGTGTTAAACGATATAATAATACAGATTTGTTTGCATCCCCGGGGAAAACACGGTAACGCATGTTAATTGTGTCAGGAGTTTTTTCTGCAGGTGCATACACCATTGAATTGTATGCGCTACTAATATTTCTGAAATCAGGTTCAAAATTACCATCATGGCAATTAGAATTATCGCAGGTTACATTTAATACATTTTGGTAAATGTATTCAAACGAAGTTGGACTTGGATTAAAACCCGAAGGTGTTGGAGCAGGTGCCTGTAAGCTCGGATCATCAAAAGGGTTTTCAGGAACCTTTTCATCTTTTTTACAAGAAATTAATACAATTAATCCCATGTAAATAAATAATATAATTATTGATTGACTTTTTTTCATTGTTATGACATTAATTCGTAGAACGATTTTGTTTGACCAAGGCCACCATTGTATAGGAAGCCCGCATTAATTACATTTTGCTTTATACCCAATATTTCTGCAATGGTTGGAACAACATTGGTGTTTAATCCAACAGGGTTATTTGCATCTCCTTTTACTAAACCTTGAGGGATATCTCCGCCAATTAAAGATGTAAATGATCTTAATGAGTTTGCATCTGAATGATCGTATGCGTAATAGTTATTAAAATCACGAATAGGATTTGGGTTTAAATCGCGTCCACACTCCGGAGCAATCATCATAATAGTATTGTTTGCCATTTCCGGAATTTGTGTTTGAATATAATTCCATAAGAAACCAACCGAATGATCGGCTTGATGTAAAGCTTGTAAATACGAAGTGTAACTTTGGTGACAAGAATCAACTGCACCTAAATTCACTACGGTTAATGTTGGTTTAAAATATTTCATTAACTCTGCAGTATAACCTATTGTTCTTGCATCGCCGTTGCTAGAACCCGGAGGCATTGCAACCGAATTGGTATTGGTTTTATTAAACATCAACTTCATAAAGTTGTGTATATCGTATTTTTCGGCTTCCGTATTTTTTAAATCGGGTAATGGTTTTCCAATATTTGAAAAATTATTATCTAAAAAATATTTCATCTTGTACATTGGTGCTAACTCATCATCCGGATGGTATGATTTTGCATCCTCAAACCAAGCTTTTCCTTGCGGACCAAAAGTTACATTAGGTGCAAAAAAGTTAGCTCCGTATTTTGCTCCGTAGTTTGGATGCTCGCTATAGTTTAATAATGGAATAGAAGCACCAATACCGTTACCGCAAAACCAAACTTTGGTTGCGGGTAAACCCATTTCACGTCGCACATATTCAAAAATAGTAGGGTAAACCGGTTTTTGTTTTAAACCTTGTGATGCAATTCTGTTTCCTTGTAATAAAGCTGTCCAACCATCATAGTGTCCTGCTGTAATACAACGTACTTCTTTAAACGAAGTACCCATTGATTGAATGGAATTAGCAGGACTTAATATTGGCGCAATTGGGTTGGCTCCTGTTGTACCGGTTCCATAAACAATTGGTGTTTTCATTGGGTCGGGTGCAGGACCGTTAAAAATATTGGGCATAATATTTCCTGCATGATCAGGACTATTAAAAGAAGGTATTTTAATACTTTGCCCTAATTGTAAATAACCTTGCAATGCCGATTCTTGGTGACGAACACCACCAGCAAACATAACTAAAACTACGTGCTGCGCAGTTTGAACATTGGTTCTTGCAAACAATCTGCCCGAAGGAAGAATGTATGGAGCAACAATACTACCTGCTGCTGCTAAACTGGCTTTCTTTAAAAAATCTCTTCTTTTCATTATATAAAGGTTGAAATGATTAAATATTAATAATACATGTATTCGTCAGACAGCGCAAAAGCCATGTAAATAAGCTCGGGCGTTAAATTTGGGTCGGCAGTAATACTTTGTTTTAAATATTCTTTTTCTGCCTCACTTGGATAACGAACGTAAAAGCGCACGTAAGTTTCATTAATAAACGCATCTAAATCTGCATTCATATCATTAACCGTTGGAAGAATTACTCCCGGTTTTTTCATTAAGTTGGCAATAAAAACCTGACGCGCTAAAATTTGATCGCCAACCGAATCAAATGCCTGCGAAATAGCAAACAAATTATTTGACGATAAAGCTTTTTGAAAAAGGTTAGCATATAAAATAGAAACATACTGATCGGTAGTTTTTAATCTTGTTTTAGTAACATTAGCCGGTAAAATATCTTCGTTATTTACACCGTAATTGTATTTTGTTTCTTGTTTTTTACAAGAACTTAATGAGAAAATAAAGGCCAAGCATAAAGCTAAGCCCAGTTTATTATTAAAAGAAATTTGCATATTCATCTGATTTTAAAATTATACGTTGTATTTTAAAAATATCTTTATCGTTTGGTAAACTAGACATTCCAATTAAAGTTTCTTCGGTATTAGGAAAGCGTGCTAAAAATGTTTTGTACAACCATTTAACGGTTCCTTCATAAAACTCGTTGCTGTGTGTAAGTAAATTAAAGTAATCGCCTTTACTATGTCCGGTTTTACCAAACAAAATACCCGATTTTCCATTTAAAATCATATCACGTGCAATGGCAAATTCGTTTAAAGTGTAATTTCTAAAAAGTAAATCGTTAAAAGTGTATTTTATCGTATTGTCTTCATTACCCATGTAAGAATCAGTTTTTTCAAAAGTAAGGGAGTTGTTGATAAGGATTGCGCAATAATCTTCAATTTCTATACTATCGTGTAAGTATAACCAATTAGCTTTTGCCGCTCTGCCTAATTCATACGAATTCTTTTTTGCAGCGTAAAAAGCAGCCCAGTTACCAAGTAAAGAATCTGATAAAGCAGCAAAATCAGATAAGCTTTTATAAAACATAAAATCAGCGGTACCAAAACCTTCGCATAAGCGTACGGTAAGTAAATCGTAAATACGAGTATTAGCTGCAATTGCATATGACGAATCACCCGGGCGATGTGTTTGGTCTTTTTGTAATTTAAGAATTAATGCTTCGCGTGTAGAAATTGCCAAATTGTTTGCAATTAAATTATCGGTTTCTTGTTGCATTTCCGTATCAAACGGTTCTCTGCCAATAATATCAATAAACAAACGGTTTACGTAGTTTTCTACTTTTACACGCGGAACTTTATCGTAATGTGGCGCATCATTATCGTTAATCAGTTCAATTTTCGGATCTTTTTTCTTACATGACGAAAAGGAGATTAAAACAATTGAAAGTGGTAAAATAATGCGACAAATTGTAGAAAAGTGTAGATGAGAGAAGTTTAATTTCATTTTTTGAATTTTTTGCACATTTTTCAGACTCAAAATATACAACTTCTATAGCGGAATAAACTTCCAAATGAGTGAGTAATTACTTTAAGCGAGTATAAAACCTTTTAGGCATCTTTAATTTTATGTAAGTGGTTTAACATTTATTTAAATGGTTAAAAATGAGGTTAATTTCTTCTTTGTTTTGATTGTTTCAAATTTAATTTTTTTATTTCAATTATTTATCGTAATATTGCAATATATAAATGAATTATGGGAGCTACCAAAACCGATTTTTTTACCAATAAACAAAACGAACTTTCAACCGTTTTTAAAGCACTGGGGCATCCGGCACGCATTGCAATTATAGAGTATTTGCTTAAAAAAAGCGCTTGTGTGTGTGGCGAAATTGTAGATGAATTACCCTTGGCACAACCTACCGTTTCGCAACACTTAAAAGAATTAAGAAATGCCGGATTAATTAAAGGAAGTGTTGAAGGTGCCGCCGTTTGTTATTGTATTGATGAAAAAAACTGGAGCAAATACGGTAAACTCCTCCATTCATTATTTGCAGAGTACCAATCATGTAAAACCAATTGTTGTTAAACTTAAAAATTAAAGCCATGAAATTATCAGAATTTAAAAAACATTTAGAAAGCGTTACCAGCTTAAACTTTATTCAAACAAACGGAAAAGTTGTACCATCACATTTTCATGTAACCGAAGTGGGGCAGGTAAATAAACATTTTATTGATTGCGGAGGAACCGTGCGCGATGAAAAAACGGTAAATTTTCAACTGTGGGAAGCAAATGATTTTGATCACCGTTTAGCTCCACAAAAGTTAAAGGATATTATTGCTTTATCGGAAAAACAATTGAACTTACAAGATGAAGAAATTGAAGTAGAGTATCAGGCAGAAACAATTGGAAAATTTGGTTTAGAATTTAACGGAAAAGATTTTGTTTTAACTTCTAAACAAACCAACTGCTTAGCTTCCGATAAATGCGGTATTCCACAAGAAAAACTAAAAATAAGTTTAGCAGATTTAAGTACTAACACTGAAGCTTGTTGCGGACCAAACAGTAAATGCTGTTAATTATTATTTCTTAATTTTATTTTACACCACTTCGTTTAAAAGTCAAATCTAGTTTTAGGTTTGACTTTTTTTGTTTGTAATTTTTAACGTCTCAACTCAGTAATCTAACTAATTCCTTCTTTTATTACTATATCTTTGCCTTCTGCTTATATGAGTCTTGATTTAATTGAAAATAATGAATCAAAAAAGTTTATTAAGTTTTTGTTTTCTATTAAAAACAAAAACGAGGTAGATTTTAATCGTAAATTGAATGAATATTTAAACATTCAGTTTAATAGCAAGGAATCTGAACAAAAATTAAAAGAGGCTTTAGTTCATTTGGTTAAAAGTATTTTTTTTACAGATAGTTTAACCAATGCAGGTATTAACTCCAATATGGGTTTTTTCCCGGAATTAAAGCAACGTATAAAAAACAGAATATTACCGCCTTTAAATCAAGAGAATCATTTCTCTCATTTTATAACAGAAACTTTTGGTAAAAGAAACGATTATAAAATTTTTGAAAACATTTCGTCTGAAAATTGGAATCACTTATTTAATTTATTTGAGGGTGAAGAAACAATCCGCCTTACTTTAAATGCTCAACTTGAAAATGCTTTAATTATTTTGGCGCATCGATTTGTAAATATTGGTATTGATCCTTATTTAGTTAAGAAACTTGTTTATACAGATGATAGCGATTCACCTTTTTTTCGATTTAATATTTCTGTAAATAATTATTTAAAAGGCATAGGAAGTATTGAAGAGGTTTACTTACAGCTTTCAAAATGTAAAGAAGTGTTTGTTTTTTTAAAAGAAAAACGCGAAGCAATAGGAGTAAGTTTGCATTTTACTTTTTTATTAAGGAGGGCAGAACAACATATTCAACGCCTAGAACTGTTATTAAAAATTCACGAAACAAAGAATAAGGATTCATGTAAAGAGTTAATTAAGAAATTAATTATTTTATTAATTAAAGCAGAATTGTTTAATTCTAGTATTAGAAGCTTTTTAGCAGAAAATACCGATATGGTGGCTAACAGAATTGCTAACCAAACTTCCAGTAAAGGTGAAAATTATATTGGTTTTACTAAAAGTGATAATCGGAAACTATTACGTTCTGCAATGGGCGGTGGATTTATAGTGGTAATTTTGGTTTATATAAAGCACTTTATTCATGAATTAAATTTGCCATTATTACCCGAAGGTGTTTTGTTTGGATTAAATTATGGTATTGGTTTTGTAGCAATGCATTTATTACATTTTACATTAGCAACCAAGCAACCCGCTCTTACTGCCTCTTATATTGCAGCAGTAATTGAAGAAAAAGGTATTCATAAAAATTCCAGAAAAAGTATTTCAATTATTTTAGCGCAAATTATGCGAAGTCAGTTTATTTCTTTAATTGGTAATTTAATTATTGTACTACCGTTGTGTTATTTCGTTACTTGGTTTTTTTGGAAGTATTTAGATTTTCAATTTTTCACTCAAAAACAAGCAACAGGTCATTTAGTTTCCAATCATCCGTTTTATAGTGGCTCATTAATTTTCGCAGCATTTACCGGTGTTTTTTTAATGGTGGCCGGTTTAATAACCGGTTATTACGATAATAAAGTGGTTTTTTCTAAAATACCGGAACGTATTAGTAAACATCCTTTTTTAAAACGTGTAGTTTCTAAATCTGCTTTAACCAAACTAACAGAATTTATACGAAATAATTTAGGTGCAGTGGTTGGTAATTTGGCTTTGGGTATGTTTTTAGGAACAGCAGGAAATATAGGGGAATTTATAGGACTTCCTTTTGATATTAGACACGTAACTATTTCATCAGGTAATTTTGCAATTTCTATTGGACAAGGATATAATTTCCCTTTAGGTTTTGTTTTAACCGTATTAGGAGGAGTTTTATTAATAGGAATAATTAATATTATTACCAGCTTTTTACTTTCATTTTATATAGCTTGCCGTTCCCGCTATTTGTCAAATAAACAAATAAGCATTGTTTTATTTAGCATGTTTGGCTACGTAATAAGAAATCCTAAAATATTTATTCTACGAAAGGATCAATTGGAAATGTGAGAAATTAAAACGCAAAAAATTTTAATCTTCCTTTAAACGGTTTATTACCTTGGTTTTGTTTGATGAATTATTTTTCTTGCGCCAGCTATCAATAAACTGTGCCCATGCAACCGGGTTTAATAATTGTATTTGTGGTTGTTGCCCTGCCGTGTATACTTTGGTGTAATAATTTTGTTGTACATTTTTGTAAGTTTCAGAACCGCTAACCGTCATGTTTCTTTCAATATAGCTTAAAGCTTGTTTGTTTAAGTTTTTATCTGCTCTGTCGTAATCCGTTTCGTTTAAGTCAAGTGCTAAAAAAGCTTTTTTAAATTCTTCTTTCGTTGGCCAAGGATAAACATCAACCGTTTGAAGTTCTATGGTATCTCTTGTTAACACTTGTATAACTGAAATGTATTTAGAGGTGGTTGTGTCAGAAATTTTATAAGAACGTGTTTTGTGGGTTAGGGCTAAAAATTTAACTTCATCACCCGGTGAAGCAATAACGGTAAAAAATCCGTAATAATCACTTACGGTGCGGCCTTTATCGTTTACTAAAATAGAAACAAAAGGGATGGAGGTCATACTATCCTGATCTAATACTACACCTGAAAACTGTATGTAATATTCTTTTTTAGTTTCTTTTGGTTTTTGTGCAAAAGAGAATGCAACAATTAGAAACAAAAAGATAGTGAAGGCTTGTTTTTTTAACATAAATGGGAGTGATAAATGCCTTGTAAAGATATCAAATATTGCACAAAATTGCCACTTATACAGTTTACCTTAACAATTATTAGTTAAGGAATTGATATTTATTGTGCTATGCTTATTTTTAATTAAATTTGAAGATAGAGAATGAGGTATTTAACACTTATAATTGTTTTTAGTTTTTCGTTATGTTTTAGCCAAAAAAACAAATTGCCTCCTGCTGAAAAGAAAGCAGTAAATAAAACAAATTTTGGAGTTGGTTTTGGTGTTGCACGAAGCGTAGTCTTTTTAAGCAGAAACATTAAGGAGTTTAATGATGCAACCGGTTGGACCTTTAACATGATTTATGGCGGACACAAATTGGTTCGTTTTGCTTTTGATTATTCACAATTTAGTTCTTTAAATATAGAGCCTACTTGGTTAGATATAAAAGCAAAAACATACGAAGTAAATATTCAGTTTATTGCTCGTTTTAAAAACATTAAATCAATTATCTATCCAATTACAGGTTTCAGTTTAAATCAGTTTAACGGATTATTTACCGGAAAAGAAGATTTTCAGAATTTAAGAGAGAAGTATTCTTCTAACACCTATATAAAATCAAATTGGTTTGGTACCAATTTTGGTTTAGGGTATGAACAAGCCATTGGTCCGTTTAAGGCAGTTTTATCTTACAAAATGCGCGTAGGTACATCTGATGTAAATGCCAAGGTAAATATTATGGATGTGTGTTACGGTTTAGGATTAAGGTATGATATGAAAGCCTCTACACCTCGCCATTTTTACAGAACCATTTTTAGAAAAACCCGCAACCGTTACGCTTTAGATGTTGATTAGTTGAAAAACGCGTTCATTAAGGTTAAATCAATATTTCCTCCTTGTGTATGGCAGCCTGTGCATTCTTTTCCATCGTTTTTCGCAGGCTCTACCACTTTTCCGTCTGAACTCATATAACCCCAAACCCAGCCAAATTTATCGGCATACTTGCTGCTGCCTTGTTTGTACATAATTGCGTAACGCGAAAAAGTACTTTCGTTTTGATAAAGCTCTTTTACAATTAAGGAGCCTTCCGGAAAAGTAGTGCCGTTTATTACTTTACCAGCAGTATCTAGTTTTGCAGCGGCAATTGAATTAAAACGGGTTCGTAAAAAAGCGAAATTGTGTCCGCTGCCGGCACTTTTGGGTAATAAAGCAGATGAATATTTAAACCAAACAAAACCTGTTGTTTCTTTGGCCATGTTGTATAAGTCTTTGTCAATTCCTCTGGCTTTTTTTCCTTTACGGCAAGCTGTGAATAAACTAAAGCCTACCAATATTAATAGTATAATTTTCTTCATAATTTCAAAACGCAATAATTAAATAAATATTGCATTATGCTTGTGCAGTTGGCGTTCCAAAATTAATTGGAAAAGGATTATCTACATCTTTAATTTTTCCGTGTACGGCTTCAAATTTTTGAATGTTATCAATTAAAGCTTTTGCAAAACGTTTTGCATGTTGTGGAGTTAAAACAATTCTAGATTTTACTTTAGCCTTGGGTATTCCGGGCATCATTTTTATAAAATCAACTACAAACTCAGAGTGCGAGTGTGTAATTATTGCAAGGTTAGAATAAATTCCTTCTGCAATTTCTTCGTTTAATTCAATGTCAATTTGTTGTTGGTTGTTATTTTCTTCCATATCCGTTATTTTATATAATTACTCATTTCTTGTTGTACTTTTTTTGCTTCTGCTTCTGCAGCTTTGGCAAAATTTTCAGAAGCATCAGCATACAAAATTGCGCGGCTGCTGTTAATTAATAATCCAATATCGTTATTTAAACCGTATTTACAAACTTCTTCTAAAGAGCCGCCTTGTGCGCCAACCCCCGGAACTAACAGAAAATGGTTTGGAATAATTTTTCTAATATCAGTAAGCATTTCTGCTTTGGTAGCGCCAACAACATACATCATGTTTTCATCATTGCCCCAGGTGGAGGTTGTTTTTAAAACATGCTTGTACAATTCGGCATCGTTTATTTTTAATGTTTGAAAATCAAAAGCTCCCGGATTAGAAGTAAGCGCTAAAACAATTCCCCATTTTCCTTTAAATTGTAAAAAGGGTTCTACTGAATCTTTCCCCATGTAAGGAGCAATGGTTATTGCATCGGCATTTAAATCTTCAAAAGCTGCCTTGGCATACATGGTACTGGTGTTACCAATATCACCGCGTTTTGCATCCGATATAACAAAATGTTTTGGGTATTTTTCTTTAATGTATTTTATGGTTTTTTCTAAACTGTTGTATCCTTTTAAACCATAAGCTTCGTAAAATGCGTGGTTGGGTTTATACGAAACGCAATAAGCTGCGGTAGCATCAATAATCTGTTTATTAAATTCAAAAATCACATCCTCAAAATTATTTTTTATATGCTGAGGTATTTTGTTTAAATCAGGATCTAAGCCAACACACAAAAAACTTTTTTTTGTTTTTATTTGTTCTATCAATTCTTTTTTTGTCATTCTGAAATTTTATTTAAACAGTTTTCAATTAGGGTGTCAACACTTTTACTGTAATCTTTTGTAAATTCTTTTCTTACTCTATTGGCAATAATAACGCAAATGGTAAGGCAATTATGACCAAGCATTGTTCCTAAACCATAAAGTGCAGATGTTTCCATTTCAAAATTGGTAATTTTATTTCCTTCAAAATTAAACGAAGTAAGCAATTCATTTAAATTGGGCATTGCTGCTTTAAGGCGCAATTGACGGCCTTGCGGACCATAAAACCCCGGTGCGGTTGCAGTAATACCTTTGTAAAAACCATCAGTAAATTTTGCAATTAATTTATCTGATGCTTTAATACAATAAGGGTAGGGTAGGTTGTTGGTCCAGCGGGAGTGTTTTATAAACGCATCACTAATTGTATCTTGATTGTGTTTTTTAAAATCGTCGTAAAAATTTAATAATCCATCAAAACCCAAGCCGTGTGTGCTTGCCACTAATCCGTTAACCGGTATTTCTGCTTGCAAAGCGCCACTGGTTCCTAAACGAATAATATTTAATGAGCGCAGTGTTGCATTTTGTGTTCGTGTTTTTGGGTTTATGTTTACTGCGGCGTCCAACTCATTAATAACAATATCTACATTATCTGTACCAATTCCGGTACTTAAAACGGTAATGCGTTTACCGTTAAACCAACCCGTATGTGTAATAAATTCGCGGTGTTCGGTTTTAAAATCTATTTTAGTAAACAGTTTTGAAATTTGCGCAACTCTTCCTTGATCGCCCACAACAATAACATCATCGGCAATATCATCGGCCAATAAGTTAATATGATAAACTCTTCCTTCCGGAGTTAAAATTAATTCTGTTTCGGGGAATTGCGACATGTTTAAGTAAAGTATAAAAATAAAAAATACCCTGAAATTTCAGGGTATTTAGTTTTATTTATTTAATAATTAGTAATAAACCGATCTTCTAACTTCGCTAATGTGTTTGCTGAAGCGGATAACTTGGCGGGTGTAACCGTATTCGTTATCGTACCACACATAAAGTACTATGCTTTTTTTATCGGGCGAAATAATAGTTGCTTGGCTATCAAATACACTAGGACAAGGGTTTCCAATTACATCGGTACTTACTAATTCATTGCTAAATGCATATTGAATTTGTTCAACCAACTTTCCTTCTAAGGCATACTTCTTCACCATTTCGTTTACTTCATCTTTCGTTACTTCTTTATTTATGGTTAAGTTTAAAATAGCTAAAGAAACATTAGGGGTAGGTACACGCACTGAGTTAGCGGTAAATTTACCTGCTAAATGTGGTAATACCTTTTTTAAAGCACTTTCAGCACCTGTTTCGGTAATTACCATGTTTAGGGCTGCACTTCTTCCACGACGGTATTTTTTATGATAGTTATCTAATAAATTTTGGTCGTTGGTATAAGAGTGTACTGTTTCAATGTGTCCTTTTTGTATACCGTATTCTTTATCTACAATTTGCAAAATAGGCATAATGGCATTGGTGGTACAACTGGCTGCTGAAAATATTTTTTGTGTTTTTACATCTACTGTTTCATGGTTAACACCGTGAACTACATTAGGCACATTGCCTTTTGCGGGTGCGGTTAATAAAACTTTATCGGCACCTTTTGCTTTTAGGTGGCGACTTAATTCAACATCATCTCTAAATACTCCGGTATTATCAATAATTAAGGCATTATTAATTCCGTATTTAGTGTAATCAATATCTTCCGGATTTTTTGCATCAATCATGTGTACGGTGTGGCCATTGATGATTAAAGCTTTATTTTCTAAATCTTCAATAACAGTTCCGGGAAAAGGACCGTGAACAGAATCAGTACGAAGTAAATCGGCGCGTTTTACAATTTCTTCGTTACTGCTGCCACGCGTTACAATGGCTCTTAAGCGCAATTGCTCGCCTTTCCCTGCCTGTGCAATTAACTCACGTGCGGCCAAACGGCCTATGCGCCCGAATCCGTATAAAACAACATCTTTAGGAGTAATATTTGATTTTTTACCTATTAAATCTTTTAATTTATCTACAATAAAATCTCCGGCAGTTTTGTAATTCGCTTTTTCGTTTAAATATTCAAAAGCTAATTTCCCAATATCTACTCTTCCGGGTCCCACATCTGCCTTGTAAATTTCGCTGGCTAACATTACTGTATCGTTAACAGTTATTGGTTTTTTTACAATGTTTTTTGCGTATAAATGCAAGTTCATTATTTCGCTGGCGCTTCTGTCGTGTAATTGATTTCTAAATAAAATAAGTTCAATAGATTTTTCGAACCATAATTTGCCAACAAAACTAATAAGGTCAATTGCCGCTTTTTCGTTTTTAATCCAGTCGTTTAATTGAGATTGGTAATTAGTGTTTACTTTTTCCAGAGATTCCATAGATGTGAGATGTGTTTTTTGGTTGCACAAAATTAAAAAATCGTTCAGTTTTAAGGGTTTACTTTTAATAAACTCTTGTTATTTGTGAATAACTCCTTTAGCCATAAAAAAACCCGCACAGTGGCGGGTTTCAGTTAAAATCTTTCTAATTGCGAGAAGAAGAAATTAGATTCTATTGCTGCGTTTTCATCGCTATCACTTCCGTGAACCGCGTTTGCGGCAATCGACTTCGCAAAAAGTTTTCTAATGGTTCCGTCTTCTGCTTTTGTTGGATCGGTAGCGCCAATTAATTTTCTATAATCGGCAACTGCATTATCTTTGGTTAATACTGCCGCAACAATTGGTCCGCTGCTCATGTATTCGGTTAATTCGCCGTAAAAAGGACGTTCTTTATGAACTTCATAAAACAATCCTGCTTGTTGTTTAGTTAAGCGCATGTATTTCATGCCTAAAATTCTAAAACCGGCTTTATTAATCATTGCCAAAATGGGTCCAATGTTGTTAGCTTCAACAGCATCGGGCTTAATCATTGTAAAGGTTATTTTTCCTGACATTTTCTTTAAAATAGGGCGCAAAGGTATTGATAAAGGTTTGTTTATGCAAATAATAAAGCCTTTTGGGTGAGCAATATTTTAATCCTAACTTTGAGGCGAATATGAGAAGAGACAATAAAAAAGTAATATCGGCCGCTGTAAAGAAATGTAAAACAGTAACTATAGTAACACATACTAACCCCGACGGCGATGCAATGGGGAGCAGTTTGGCACTTTACTTACTGCTTAAAAAGTTAAAAAAGAAGGTTAAAGTTATTGTGCCTAATGCTTTTCCGGAGTTTTTAGCTTGGTTACCGGAAAGCAAATCGGTAATTAATTTTCAAAAAGACGAGAAAAAGGCAAAGAAATTTATTGCGCAAAGTGATTTATTATTTGTTTTAGATTTTAATACCCTTAAACGTATTGATGAACTAGGGGAGTTTATAGATGGCACTTCCATGCCTAAGTTTTTAATTGATCATCATCAACAACCCGATAAGTTTGCTAAATATTTTTATTACGATGCAAAAGCTTGTAGTACCTGCGAATTGATTTACGATTTTATGGTAGAATTAGGGCAAAAGAAATTGTTAGACAAAAAAATAGCGGCCTGTTTGTATACCGGTTTAATGACAGACACCGGTTCTTTTAGATTCCCAAGTGTAACATATAAAACACACAGTATTGTTGCCGAATTATTAAAAACAGGAATGGTGCCAAGCGATATTCATGGCGCGGTTTACGATACTTATAGTCGCGATAGAATGAAGTTGTTGGGTCATGCTTTAAACACCATGCACATTTTACCCGATAATAAAACGGCATACATTGCTTTATCAAAGGATGTGTTAGAGAAATACAATTATCAAAAAGGCGATACGGAAGGAATGGTAAACTATCCTTTTAGTGTAAACGGAATTGTGTTTTGCGCGTTTTTTGCAGAGTGGGATGGATATATCAAAATTTCATTTAGAAGCAAAGGAAAAATTGACGTGAATAAATTTGCCAGAGAACATTTTAGTGGCGGTGGACATATAAATGCAGCAGGTGGTAAAAGCCATTTAAGTTTACAGGAAACAGTAGAAAAATTTGTAGCACTCAGGTTAAAATAAAATGTTTAAAAACTTTATCATACGTTCTCATATAAAGCGTTCTTTAAAAAGAAAAAAACAATTTGCTTCTTGGGAAAAAATTAAAAACATTTCGTTAATAATTAGTAACGAACAGCTCAATAAAAGCGCCTTAGATAAATTTATTATTGATTCCGGTAAATTAGTTGAAGTAATTTTAATTGACATTAAAAACAAGCAAAGTGCAATAAAAGATTATACCACTTTTGTTTCTGCAGATAAATCGGTCTTGGGATTACCAAAAACAAAAAGTTTAAATAAAATAAAAAATAAAACGGCCGATTTGGTAATGGTGGCAGCTGATGATAAGGAAGAGTTTGCGACTGTGCTTGCTGCAAATATAAACACACCCTGCGTTTGCGGCTGCAATCAGATTAATAATAATTTAGATTTAATTATTATAAGAAAAGAAAATCAAACTGTGATTGATTATTTAAACGAAGTGGTAAATTATTTGAAGATGATTAAAAATTAATCTTTCACCAACTTCATAACAGCCCAATTATTTTTTATAAAAGAATCAGTAAGTTTTAAAGAATTGTTTTCGGCAACTTTTTCAAGTTCGGCAATGTCGGTATTAAAAAATCCGCTTAACAACAAATTGCCGCCGTTGGCAAGTAAATTAGCATATACAGCCATTTGATCTTTTAAAACATTTTTGTTGATGTTTGCTAAAATTACATCAAAGCTTTTATAAGTATTAAGTGCTTTTTTACCACCCAGTTTAATTTCTATATCGGAGCAATTGTTATTCATACAATTTTCAATGCTGTTTTCTACACTCCACTCATCAATATCAATGCCTACTACTTTTTCGGCTCCCAATTTTTTAGCTAATATGGCTAACACACCCGTACCGCAACCCATATCTAAAACTGTTTTTTTATTTAAATTGAGTTGAAACAGTTGTTTACACATTAACCAGGTAGTATCATGATGTCCGGTTCCAAAACTCATTTTGGGCATAATCACAATTTCGTGTTGTACATTTTCAACCGGATTGTGAAATGGAGCACGAATAAGTAATAAATTTTCTACCAAAACAGGTTCAAAATTTTTTTCCCATTCGGCATTCCAATTAGTTTGTTCTATTCGTTGTTTTTTAAATGTAAAAGTAAAATCGTTGTAATTTAATTCTTGAAAATTTATAGAGGAGTCGATTTCTTCTTGAATGTAAGCTTTAAACCCATGTTCATCTTCGGAAAATGTTTCAAAACCCAAATCACCTAAGTCAGAAATTAAAATATCGGTACCGGGTTGTGGCGGGTTAACTTTAAAAGAATATTCGTAATAAACAGGCATTAAAATGAGTTAATAATGCTACAGAAATCTGAGGCCTTTAAACTTGCTCCACCTATTAAGCCACCATCCACGTCATCGCAGGCAAATAAATCTTTGGCATTTTGGGCGTTGCAACTTCCTCCGTATAAAATAGGAGTTTTATCTGCAAATAATTTACCGAAAGTTTCTTCCAGTACTTTTCTAATAAAAGCATGCATTTCTTGCGCTTGTTGCGTTGTGGCAGTTAAACCCGTACCAATGGCCCATACAGGTTCGTAGGCAAGTATTAATTTATCCAATTCTTTAGCAGAAAAATTTTGAAGCACTTCGGTAATTTGTGTTTTAACTAAATTGAAATGAATGTTTTTTTCACGTTCTTCTTTTTTTTCGCCAATGCAAAAAATAGGTGAAAGATTATTTTCTAAAGCTCGTTTAATTTTCTCGGCAAGTTGTTTGTTGTTTTCATTAAAACACATGCGGCGTTCGCTATGACCAATAATTACATAATCGCAACCAACAGATTTTACCATGGCAGCAGAAACTTCACCTGTGTAAGCACCAGAAACATGTTCGCTGCAATTTTGAGCACCTAATTTAATTTTTGGTAAATTTTTGGTATGCGAATCAAGCGCAGATAATAATGGCGCTGCAGGACATAAAATAACTTCTGTAGTTGTGCTTGCGTCAAGGTTCGTTAAAATGCCATCTACCAAACTTAGCGCTTCACTAAGTGTGTTATTCATTTTCCAGTTTCCTGCAACAATTTTTCTTCTGAAACCCATTTTATCTAACTCTTACGCGAGGGTCAAGGATACCGTAAGCAATATCCACAAAAATATTAATGATAACGAAAATGGTAGCAAAAATTAGTGTAGCTCCCATTACCACCGGTAAATCGTTTTTGCTTAAAGCTTCCACTACTTCAAAGCCAATACCTTTCCAATTAAATACTTTTTCTACAAAAACAGCACCGGCCATTAAGCCTGCAAACCATCCTGAAATGGCAGTAACAACAGGATTTAATGCGTTTTTAAGGGCGTGTTTCACAATAATACTGTACAAGGTTAAACCTTTTGCTTTGGCGGTTCTGATGTAATCTTGCGATAAAACATCTAATAAAGAACTTCTGGTTAATTGAATAACAATACTAAGTGGTCTAACACCTAATGTTATAGCAGGTAATATTAAGTTTTTTAATTGCAGCTTTTGTCCGTCCCATTCATCGTAATCATATAAGCTACCTACAGCAGAAAGCCCCGTATAATCGGCTAATACGTAACCAAACAACCAGGCCATAATTAATCCAACCAAGTAAGATGGGGCGCTCATACCAAATACTGTGGCTAAAACAAAGGTAATTCTATCAAAGTAACTGTTCTTTTTTATAGCGGCAATAATTCCAAAAAATATACCAATGCATGATGCAATAAATATAGCAGAGAAAGCCAGTACTGCGGTTTCCGGCAAGGTATCCAAAATAATTTCAGACACATCTCGCTTGGTAATATAACTTCTTCTGAGGTATGGAATTTTTAAAACAACTGCTTTGTTTTCTCCAACTGTAAAAAGGGGTGTCCAGTCGTATTTCTCCGGGTTCAGGTACCACAAACTGTTATCGTTTTTATGATTGTGAACAGAAATGGGCGATAAATCATTTAAATAATGAATGTATTGAATGGTAATGGGTTTATCGGTGCCTAAATCTCGATGAATGGCTTCAACTGCTTCTTTATTTGCTCGTTGCCCCAACATAACCGTAGCAGGATCACCCGGAAGTACATTAAAAAGGAAAAAGATGGCGGTAATTACTCCAAGAAGTACAACAACGCCGTAAACTATTTTTTTAAAAACAAATTTTAACACTTTTGGTCCTTAATGAGCAAGCGAATATAAATAAATATACGCAGGTTTAATAACAGTTTTTAGATAAAGTTTACTTTTGTAGGTATAAGTAGTTAAATTCTTTGAATTCATATCTAAAATACTCTTTAGTACTAATTTTTTTGGTAACACATTTAAGTAGGGCGCAAAATGTTGGTTTGGTGCTAAGTGGCGGTGGTTCCGGAGGTTTGGCACACATTGGCGTTTTAAAAGCCTTAGAGGAAAATAATATTCCTATTGATTTTGTAACAGGTACATCTATTGGCAGCTTAATTGGGGCTTACTATGCAATTGGCTATTCTCCTGCTGAAATTGAGGAAATTGTAAAAAGTTCGTTTTTTCAAAGTTCTGCAAGGGGGGATTTAAATTACCAGTATGGATATTATTTTAAACAACGCAACACTTATGGTTCTTGGTTAACATTTAGATTTGACCCGAAAGAGCAGGTTTTAAAAAATTTACCAACCAACGTTATTAATTCTATTCCTATTGATTACTTTTTAATGGAAAGTTTTTCATCTGCTTCAGCTTTTTCAAACGGAAACTTTGACAGTTTGTTTATTCCATATCGTTGTTTGGCTTCCGATGTAAAGAATAAAAAAAGTATTGTATTTAAGGATGGTAATTTATCAAACGCCGTGCGTGCAAGTATGAGTTATCCTTTTTATTTAAGGCCGTTAAAAGTAAACGGGAATTTGTTGTTTGATGGAGGATTGTATAATAATTTTCCAACAGACGTGATGATGAATGAGTTTAAACCGGATTATATAATTGGATCAAACGTTGCCGATAAAAACGGTGATCCGCAAGACGATGATTTGTACTTACAATTGCGAAACATAATGATGAACGAAACGAACTTTGTTATTGATGAAAACAAAGGTGTAATTATTGAACCATGGTGCGATGTTGGGATGTTTAATTTTGAGAAAGCCAAAAGATTAATAGATAGCGGATATGCTGCAACCATGCGACAAATACCGGAGATTAAACAAAAAATTAACAGAAGTGTTTCTGAGAATGAAATTAAATTACATAGAGCTAAGCACCATTCTAAATATCGTGATAAAGAAATAATAATTGAAAAGGTTGTAATAAGCGGACTAAACGAAAAGCAAAATAAATATGTGCGCAAAAATTTGTTTTTTAAGGAAAAGGAATTTAGTTTAAGTCAGTTAAAAAGAAGGTATTTTAGATTAGCCGCTGATGAAAGATTAAAAAGTATTTATCCTGAATTAAAATTTGATAGTTTATCAAAAAAGTATGTATTAAACATTGATTCGAAGATAGAAAAGCCTTGGTTTATTGATGCAGGTGCCATTATTTCTAATCGCCCAATTAGTGAAGCTTTTATTGGTATTCAATACAATCACATTGGGCGTATTGGTTTTTCGGCTTACGCTAATGGTTATTTGGGTAAATTAAACACTAGTAGTCATGTAAAATTCAGGTTTGATTTCCCTGGCAAAGTGCCATTTTTTGTGGAAGCCAATGGTACTTATTCTAAATGGGATTATTTTAATAGCAGTGTATTGTTTTACGATTTATTAAAACCTGCTTACTTAATACAAGAAGATATGTTTACCGAGTTAAAGGTAGGAATGCCTTTATGGAATTTATCGATGTTAGAAATTTCGGGTGGATTGGTAGAGTGGGCTAACTCCTATTACCAGCGAGATGATTTTACCAAATTAGATACCACCGATAAAACTTTTTTTGATTATTTATATGGCCAGGTAAATTACAGTATAAATACTTTAAACAGAAAAATGTATGCAACGCAAGGCTTAATGTTTAATGCCAGAGCGCGCTATTTGCAAGGAAATGAAAGTTATATACCGGGTAATACTAGTTTAGATACACTTGTTTTTAGAAATAAGTATACCAATCCTTGGGTACAGTTTAAATTTACATTTGATGGGTATTTAAGAACGTTTAAAGGTTTTAGAGTTGGTTTGTTTGGCGAGTTAGTAAGTTCATCGCAAAGTTTTTTCAGTAACTATCAAAGTTCTATTTTATCTGCTCCTGCTTTTAATCCTACGCCTGAAAGCCAAACTTTTTTTATTGAAGAATACAGAGCACACAATTATTTATCGGCTGGTGTTAAGTTTATTACTACTCCATTAAAAAATTTGGATATTAGATTTGAAGGATACGTAATGCAGCCATTTAATTCTATTATAAAAGACGAGAGTGGTAACGCTAAATACAGTTCGCCCTTTTTGTACCGCCATTTTATTGGAATGGCTACAGCTGTTTATAATACACCGCTTGGGCCTTTGGCTGTTGGAGTAAATTATTACGATAAAAACATTAATCCTTTTTCTGTTTTCTTTCACTTCGGCTATATTTTATTCAATAAAAAATCTATTGATTAATAAAACCTAAATAAAAAATCCCGCATTTAGCGGGATTAGTATGTGAGTTTAAAACTCGTCTTCATTAAAAAAGAAATCATCTTTGGTTGGGTAGTCGGGCCAAATGTCTTCTATGGTTTCATAACTATCACCTTCGTCTTCCATTTCCTGTAAGTTTTCAATAACTTCCATAGGTGCACCTGTTCTCATGGCAAAATCAATCAATTCATCCTTTGTTGCCGGCCAAGGAGCATCTTCCAACCAACTCGCTAATTCTAATGTCCAATACATATTTTACTCTTGAATTATTTTCTGCAAAAGAAAAAATTTTTTTTGGATTAAGGAAAAAAAAGTAAGGAATATTGGAATATACATTAAATATTAACTTATTGTTAATCAATTGTTTAAGATTTTGTGTTGATAAGATTATATCTCCACATCTCTTTGTGTGAATACCTGTTGCTCATTTTCAAGGCTTAAGGTGTATTTTCCTTTGGCTAGTGTTTTAATGGGTAGGTTTACTTCGTATACAGAATTACTACCCGGTTTTAGCCAACCGCCAATACTAATTAGCACTGCATTTTTTTCCTTATCGTATACATTTAGTTTAGAATATGTCCATGTACTGTTTGTGTAATTTATTTTTCCTTGTAACGTATCATTGCATAAATGTATTCGTCCGTTATTGGTTTGATAAATACGTTGTTTAATAACATACCAAGGAATTGGTTCATTTTTTATGTTGCAAACTAAATGTTTTAAAGTCATTTCTTTTTCATTTAAAACAGTAATTGCGGCTGAGCCATGATTGTTGCTAATAGCCCAAATAGCTTGTTGTACAGCATTTGTATTAAGTTGCGTGTAATTGGTGTTAATGTATTTTGCCAGTTTTACTAAGTTGCTATCTGCCATTTGATGTGGTAAATATTTTAAATTGTTTTTAGGTCCGGCATCGCTGCTTTCGCAACAAAAACCCACCACTTTTGTTGATGCTTTTGCATTTGATTTTACCAGTAGTTCTTCTTGTTTTACCACCAATAAATCCTGAAACTTATCTTCTCCGGCCTTTAGTTTTCTACCGGCTTCAATTTTAATAAGAAAATTTTTAGAAGTTTTATTTTTTATTTCAACCATAGCTGATTGACCTTGGTAAACGCCTAAACTGTTTATTTTTACGTTAATTAAATTACGGTTTAGTGCTTCTTGTAGCGTGTATGTTTCGGTGTAATCTGCAAAAGCTGTAAGTAAAACAGCAATGCATGTTAAAATAAGTATTTTCATAATGCGCCTCCTTTTAAAGTAAAATGCATAATACTTCAATTGGATACAGTATTTTTTCTATTTTTTTAAAACTTGATTTACACAAACTCCAAATAAGTATTAAATTGGCAAATAATATATCATGGAAAGATTTACCGGAATTTTTGGGATTATTTTAATTTTTGGTGTTGCATTTTTAATGTCAAACAACCGCAAGGCAATTAATTATCGTTTGGTAATTAGCGGTTTTGCCTTACAAATTTTAATTGCCATTTTAGTTTTAAAAGTACCATTCATTACCAGCTTCTTTGCTTTTTTAGGACGCATTATGGGTAAAATAGAAAACTTTGCAACGCAAGGAGCTTCTTTTGTTTACGGAAATATAATGATAGATACACATGATGGAGCCAGTAAAAGTTTTGGTGCGCCTCATACTTTTGTGTTTGCTTTTTCGGTTACCGCCACTATTATTTTTGTTTGTGTATTAGTAGCCATGTTTTATCATTTAGGTATTATGCAACGTTTGGTGGCTGTTATAGCCAGGGTAATGAATTTTGTTATGCGTGCAAGTGGAGCAGAGGCATTAAGCAATGTTGCAAGTGCCTTTGTTGGTCAGGTGGAGGCACAAGTTATGATTCGCCCTTATTTAGCAACTATGACGAAAAGCGAACTGCTTTCATCTATGGCAGGGAGTATGGCATGTATTGCAGGAGGTATATTAATTGTTTACGTAAACATGGGCGCGAAGGCAGAGTATTTAATTACCGCTAGTTTAATGGCAGCGCCGGCGGCAATTGTAATTTCTAAAATTATTTTTCCTGAAACAGAAACTTCTAAAACAATGGGTAAAGTTACTTTAGAAGTAAAAAAAGAACATACCAATTTAATTGATGCTATTTCGCATGGTG
>JALHRL010000008.1 GCA_022841465.1 Bacteroidia bacterium
CGAACACACACAAATAACCCACATATCCATTATAAATTTTCATTTGAGGATAATTGGGCATGGCGGTTAAAACGGTTACATCTATACCCAAGCTTTTTAAGCGTAAGGCTAATTCAAAAAGACGGTTTTGGGGTGCGCCAACCTCCGGAGGAAAATATTGTGTGAGTATAAGTAGCTTCAACTTAAATTATTTACTTTTTAAAGTAAGCAATTTATTTTTTTAGTTTACTTAAAGGCCAAGGTAAATTATTAACTTTTAAAATGTAGTATGTTAATGGCTCGCCACCCAATCCTTTATAAAACTTAGCTAATCCGGGAATACCACCGCCTCCAAAATCAAACCAAAGGGCTTTGTCTTTATAAAATTCAATTGCATGAGCTAATAACGTATGCATACTGCCGGTAGTATCTTTTTTATGAATTGAAACTCCTTTTAAATAAACGGCGTGTTTTCCGTTGCAAATAAAAAATCCAACAGAAATTAACTCTTCCTTATCTGTATATGCTTTAAACACGGTTAATTGTCCTTTTGAAAAACTATTCTTAATCAACTCTCTAAAATATAAACCATGCAGTTTAGGAATTCCAATTTCTTGCACCAACCAGGGAATTAATAAATTATTGGTTACTTTCAGAATCATTTTAAAGTTATCCATCTCCTCTATTTTTACACCACCCTTTTGTGCCTTTTTAATGTTTCTGTTCGTGTTTTCATTAAAAGAAAACCCTTCTTTGTAATTTATACAAAACGTTTGTTTTTCTTTTAAAGCAACCTGTTTATTGTAATTTAGTGTGTTTAATTCAATATTTATGTATTTAAAATTTTCTACTATAAAATTCAAAAAAAATTTTAATACCGAATCGTTTACCTTACCAAAAACACCTAATTGCGGAGTAAATGGAGGTTGAATTAAATACTTTAAATATTGTTTATTACCAAAGGTTAATGGCATTACTGCTTCGTAATCATTAAAAACTAAACCTTGCCAGTTTTCACACGTTGCATTTAAATAATAGGTTTGAGCAAAAACAACGGGGTTTTTAGAAGATAATATGCATTCATCCCATTTTTTTGAGTCAATATCTATATGAGGTACTAGTTTAAGCTTCATTTTTTAAAACTGTAAAATGGTGGCCTTTTTCTTTCGCAAAATTTATAAACTCATCTAACAAATCAAAAGAGCATTGCGCTAATGACTTGGGGTGACTTAACACCATCATTCTATTTTTATTTGATTTCGCTTGTTTAATTAATATTTGTTTTAAGCGCGAAGCAAAATAACCATCGGCGCACGCAAAATGATTAGTAGATGAATAAAACTGTTTGTAAATTTTAAATTTATCCTTTAACCAAGATCCATCACCAACGGGCCTATAATATTCAGGATTTGACTTCATTTTCAGATAAAGATTCATGTAAAAAGTTGGTAAAATTAAATCGCCTGTTATAGCTATTTCTTTAAATTTTCCATTTGCATTTTCTACACAACAATCGTTATCAAATTTCCATTCTGTTTTATCGGGACAATTTCTAAAATCATACGAATGTGCAGGCGATTCATGAAAACCATTAAAATAAACACTTGAATCAATAAGCAACTCGTTGTTTATTAATCCTTCTTTAATATGTTCAAAAGGCTGTATGCACCAGCCTCCTGCCCTATACGACTTACATTTAACTCCGGTAATTTCTGTTAATACCGAATGATATTTGGTAATTATTTCTTTTGTCTCCTGTTTTGTATAATCTGCTAGCTTGTACCTGCTTGTAATCATTTTCCAGTTGTCATTTTCAATCGTACAATCTTCCCAATGTGGATGAACATGCAATGCTATTTCATGCCCTTCATCGTGCAACTGCTTAATTTGAGCAGAAATTTGCTGATACCACTTTAAACAAAATTTATTTTCTATGTTTTTTTTAAGTTGATAAATATAACCGGCATCAATAAAAAAAATAAATGGTGTTTTATGTTTTTTCGCTAATTCTCTTAATTTATTCGTGGGTTCTAATATGCACTTTTCAAGGGTGCCGCTATGTGCACCAAAAAACAATTCATAATCAAAACTCAAATGTATTTTCATACTAATTTAATTCTTTACCATCAGGGGTATACATGGTTATTCCGTTTTTGTAATTCTCCATAAACCAATTGTGCATTTTTACCGCGTGAATTAACTTACAATCTGCCATTCCAATTTTAAAATTCACCATAATTCCATTCTTTAAAAACACATCTTCAAAATCATTGCATCTTCTTTTCTTCGACATTTCAGGATTATGCGCTTTTGTTACCATGGTTATTTCATTTCCATTTTCATCTTTTACACGAACTGTAAATTCATTTTTATGATACACGGGATACTTAAAATTTAAAATAGCATCTTCCGGCGTATGAAAATTAGTAACGCTTTCAAGCTTAACACCAATTAATAAAATTTTTCCTTTCCGTTCTATCAATTTCATAAACGGGCTGTGTTTATTGTATGGAGTTAACTGCCCGAAATGTTCATTTACAAAATAATCCGCTTCTTTTCCCATAACGCAAACCGAATCCGTTGGATGTAAACTACGCTTAACACCGGGCAGTTTTCTAAAAACTTCGGTTACAATTCCCATTTTTGAAGGGGTATTCTTTACATCAAACACAGAATTGCTTTTTAAATAATCATAATTAAAACCAATTGCAGGAAATGCCGGCATTAATATGTTTCCATCAGATTCTACCACCTTTTGCAAAGCAGAAATTAAAGCTTCAGCTCCACCTTCTAAATAACCTATTTTACTTAACGATGAATGTACCATAACCGAATCGCCACTTTTAATTCCTAAATCCGTTAAAGCGTACATGATATCTTTTTCCTTCACAATAATGCCTGATTTTACCAAACGTTCTCTTGCTTGAGCCTTTTTACTGCTTTTAAAATTCTTATAAATTTTAATAAGAAAATCAGGAATTATTTTTTTTAAAAACCGTTTCAAATTACTTCATCAATAATTTATTGTAAACCTCAATTTGTGCCTTTAAATTATTTTGCCAATTATAATTTTCGTTTACCTGTTTGTAGCCATTAAGTATTAACTTTTCAGTAAGTACTTTATCCGTTAAAATTCGCTCCATGGCTGCCGCTGTTGTGTTTTCATTTACTTCGTTTACATACAATCCATTCTCTTCATTGGTAACAATTTCCATTAAACCCCCTGTTGCGCTAACAATTACCGGAACCTTACAAGCCATGGCTTCAATTACACTTACACCAAAGCTTTCATATTGCGAAACATTTACCAAACAATTTAATTTATTAAAACACTCAGGCGTTTTTGCTGAAGGTACTCTCCCGGCAAAGGTAACGGCAGATTCAATATTTAATTGTTTAACTAAAGTCTTTAAATTACTACTTTCGGTTCCGTCACCCACCAACAATAATTCTGTTTGCAAATGTTTAGCATGCAATTTGGCAAAAGCCTTAATCAACACATCTATATTGTAAATTTTTTCTAACGATTTTACAGCACCAAATACAAATTTATTTTTGCTTTTAAACTCCATATTTGCAGAAAACAAATTCATGTCAATTCCAAACGGAATAACATGTACCGGCTTATTTACTAATTTCTTTATGTAAAAATCAAGCGTATTAGAAGTGGCGCAAATTGCATCGGCCTTGTTTAAGCTAAATTTAATTAACTTGTTCTTTATTTTTCCTTCATAGGGAAACTTCATTACATCTGTTCCCCAGGCAGAAACAACAAATGGATGAAATTTACTGTAAGCACCCAAATAACCGTAACTGCTTGCATAATGAGCATGTACTATATCAGGCTTAAACTCTTTAATTTTCTTTTTAATAATTTTAAAGCAATTTAAATACCTTAATTTATTGCTGTATTTGTGTTTTACTTGCGCATCATTGGGTTGATAAACTATTTTTATGTTATCAATTTCTTTATACCATTCAAAAGTGGCCTTATTGAAAGAAAATATTCCAACCTCTAAGCCCATCTGAGCTAAGCCTCTTGCCCACTTTTCGGTATGGCCGGAAGCAATATCTGCTAATAACAAAACACGCATTCAGTTCAAATATAGAAGAATAAGCACAAATGTGCGTTTATTACACGAATTGTTTTAAACATTTATTTTTTAAAAAAACTAAGCCTTATATTTGTGTTAAATGCCGTCATTTTCATTCATAATCCCATCTTTTAATCAGGATAAATATATTCAGGAAACGCTTCAAAATTTAACGGATTTAAAGAAAGAGGCTGCAAAACGTAATATCCCTGTTCAGTTAATTTTAGCGGATAACTGCTCCGACCAAAAAACAATTACCATTATTGATGATTTTAAAGATGAAATAGATAACCTTTTTATTGAAAAAGATAAAGGCCAATACGATGCCATTAACAAAGGTATTAACGTGGTGGCAGGAGATTACTGGACCTGGGTAAACACCGACGATTTAATTGACAAAGAAGGCTTTTTTAAAATTGCAGAAACACTTAGCTTAAAACCCGAAGTTGATTATATTTATGGTAATGTAGGCTATATTGATGAAAACTCTAAATTTTACAAAAGCTATACCAGCGGAAATTTTAGTTTAAATAGCTTGGTAAATACAGACGCCTCTATCAGTCAGCCCGGATCGTTTTTTAAAACTTCGTTTACCAATAAAATTGGTCCATTAGCAGCTTACCAATTTGCTTTTGATTATGAATACATTTTGCGTTGCCTTAAAAACAGTGCGCTTGTTTTAAAAATAGATAATAACGTTGCTTATTTTCGTTATTATAACGCCAGCAAATCGGGTAGTAAAGATTTTAGGTTTTTAAAAGAGCAAAAAATTATTAGCAAACAATACGGAAGAAAACTTTTCTCTAAACTCACCTTTATGTTAAACCTTAGAATTTTGAAACGCCGTTTATTTAATTGAGCACAATAAAGGAAATAACAGTTTTTTCGGTTGGCGATGCAAATGATTTGAGTACCTGGTCAAACGTTCCTTACTTTTTTACAAAAACGCTAGAGCAAAAAGGCTTCCGCGTAAAAAGAATTAACATTGAAGAAAATAAACTCCTTTTCAATATATATAAGTACACCGTATTTACTTTCTTGAAATTAGTATACAGAAATTCCTATCATACCTATTTTAGATCGAAACTAAATTACCACCTTACCAAAAAAAAAATTGCAAAGGCTTTAAAGGAAAATCCTGATACCGATATAGCCATATTTATGACCTTCAGTTTTACAGCGCCCCCCTCTTTCAAACAGAAAGTTGTATTGTTTGGCGACTGGACCTACCTTTACTACATACAAGAGTTTAATAAACACTCCCCTTATTGGTTTGAAAAAGATGCTTTACGAAGGGAAAAAAGACATATTGAAAGTGCAAATTCGGTAATAGGCTTGTTTCCTTTGTCGAGCGCATTTATTAAACAGAATTACAATAGCAAAAATGTTCATTACCTGGGAAATGTAATAAACTGCAATTATGAGTTAAACAACGAAATTGTAAGAACAAAAATCGATAGTAAAAAAATACTTTTTATTGGAAACAGAAAGTATTTAGCTGGCGCCCTAGAGTTAATTACTGCTTTCAAAAATTTAAAATCAAAATTCACAAATATAGAATTGCATTTTATTGGCTTAACAAAAGAAGACCTTAAGGTGAACGATGCTGAAATTTTCTGTTATGGCTATTTAAACAAAAGTAATCTCTTAGAAAATAAACTTTATTACGAACTCTTGTCACAGGCACGAGTGATAGTTAATACAACTAAAGACTGGGGAGGATTTTCGGCCACCATTGAAGCCATGTATTTTTATACGCCTGTTATTACCCGCGCTTACCCTGAGTTTACAGAAACATTTGGTAAAGACATTGATTTTGGTTTTTACGTGAATGAAAGTAATAATCTAAACACATGCATAGAAAGAATATTACAGAAAAACGAAAACGAACAAGTACAATTGGCAAAAGCTGCTCATGAAAAAGTAAAGGATTTTACCTGGAATAATTATATTGATAAAATGTTAATGGAGGGGAAATTAATATAATTTAAGAATGTTTTATGGAAAAGATGGGTTACTTACATCCCAACTAAAGAATTAACAATATAAACCCATTTAACATGAAAAAAATCCATCAACTTGTACTTACCTTTTTTATTGTTGCTCTTGTTTCATGCGGCGACAAAAAAGAGGCCAATTTTTCTTCTTCACCCGGAAATTTTAAAAGCGAAGCAGGCGCGGTTGGGGATGCAGGTGGTAAAGAACTGGAAGAAAAAAATGATGCCCCGGCAATTGACCGTAAATTAATTAAAACCGGAGATATTGCTTTTCAAACAAATGATATTGAAAAAACAAGGCAAGAAATTAGCAAAGCTGTTCTTGATTTAAAGGGTTACATCTCTAAGGATAACGTTTACAGTTATTCTAACAGAACCGGGGTAACCATAGAAATTCGTTTACCTGCAAATAATTTTGATAAACTGATGGAAACGGTTTCTTTAAACGCAGAAAGAATTGAACGTAAAAATATAGACGTAAAGGATGTAACAGAGGAATACATAGATGTAGAAGCCCGTTTAAAAACCAAAAAAGAAGTTGAAAACCGATACAGAGAATTACTTGCCCAAGCTAAATCAGTTAACGATGTATTAAATATTGAGCGCGAACTCGGTAATTTACGCAGTGAAATTGAATCTATTGAAGGACGATTGCGTTATTTAAAAGACCAAGTAGCATTTAGCACATTAACAGTAGAATTTTACAAAGAAAAAATTGGAGGGAGCGAATTTGGCTTCTGGCAAAAATTAAAAAGTGCCGGCGGCAACGGTTGGGAATTACTGTTAATGTTTTTGGTAGGTATAGCGCATTTATGGCCGTTTGTAATACTTGCTATTGCTATCATTTACTTTATTAAATGGATAAGAAGAAGAAGAAAGCAAATTGGAATGAAGTAAGTTAAAAAATTAGTATTAAATAAATTCAAAATTTCCTGAACCACTATCCCCCTCTTAGAGGGGGACTAAGGGGGAGGTTACGTAATTCAATAAAATCCTACCTCAATTCAGCGCCAAATTTTTCTTTGTAAGAAGAAATTAGTTTCTCCATTACTTTATCAATTTGTTTATCATTAAGTGTTGCCTCTTCACTTTGTAAAATAAAACTAAGTGCATACGATTTTTTTCCGCCCAATTTTTCCCCTTCATAAACGTCAAATAAATTTACCTCTTTTAATAATTTGCGTTCTGTATTAAAAGCAAGTTTCTTTAAATCATCGTACTTAACAGATTTATCCAATAACATGGCTAAATCTCTTCTTACACTTGGATACAAAGGAAGCTCAGTGAATTGAATTTTTATCTTTTTAGTTGCTTTTAGTAAGGCATCCCACGAAAAATCTGCGTAGTACACTTTTGTTTTAATATCAAATGTATTTAAATTCTTTTTGGTTACACTACCAAATTCAACCAGAACATTTTTACCATCAAGATATTTTATACCGTATTCTAAATTAGGGCAAGCACTTACTTCCATGGTATAATCGTTTTTACCAATACTTTTTAATACATGTTCCACTGTTGCTTTTAAAAAATAAAAATCAACATCGTTGTTTAACCCGTACTTATTCTCTTCAAATGCTTTGCCGCTAAGCAATAATGATAGACGCTTGCTTTCATTATACTTTAAACCGTTTTCTACATTTTTGGTATACGTTTTACCTATTTCATAAAACTTTAAATTACTTTGTTTCCTGTTTAAATTGTAGGCAACTGCTTCTAATCCGCCAAACAACAAATCTGCACGCATTACATTTAAATCATTGCTTAAAGGATTTACAACATGAACCAAATTTTCTTTCTTTTCGTAATATGCATCTTTACTTAAAGATAAACACATTATTTCCGAAAATCCGTTTGACACCAAGGCATTGGAAATTTTCTCTTCTAATACTCTATCGTAATTTTTTTCTTCGTTAAACGCAGTAAACGAAATGCTCTTAGAAACTTCCACGTTATTGTAACCGTAAATGCGCATTACCTCTTCTACAACATCGGCTGGGCGAGTTACATCAGTTTTATATCTTGGAACCTGCAGTAATAAACCATCTGCACCTTCAGTTTCAATAACAATTCCTAAAGCCTGAATAATGGTTTTTACTTTTGCTTTATCAATATTTTTGCCAATTAAATTGTTGCAATAATTATACGAGAAAGCTACTTTGTAGGGTTCTAATTTTTCAGGATAAACATCCGTAGGCTCCATGCTTAATCTGCCTCCCGCTATTTCAAAAATTAAATTAGCAGCACGAACCAAAGCAGTAACCGTCATTTCCGGATCAGTACCTCTCTCAAATCTAAAAGAAGCATCGGTTTTTAAAGAATGTTTTTTTGAAGATTTACGAATAAAACTTGGCTCAAAATAGGCACTTTCTAAAAATATACTAGTAGTTTTTTCAGTAACTCCACTTTCTTCACCACCAAAAACTCCAGCAATACACATGGGATCCTTCTCGTTACAAATCATTAAATCGCTTGCAGCTAAAGTTCTTTCAACTCCATCTAATGTTTTAAATTTCTGACCTTCTTTTGCTAAATCAACAATTACCTTTTTTCCGGTAATTTTTTCATAATCAAAAGCGTGTAATGGTTGGCCTGTTTCGTGTAAAACAAAATTGGTAATATCTACTATGTTGTTAATGGGCCTTAAACCTATGGCTAATAATTTGTTTTTTAACCAATCCGGACTTTCCTTCACCTCTACTCCACTTATTACACAACCGGTATAACGCTTGCAAGCATCGGCATTTTTAATTTCAATGCTTGCTTTATTTAAACCCGTAGCTTCGGGCAATTCATTTAATCCGGGTAAGTATACTTTATATACTTTTTCACTTTGCTGAGAATTTAAAATAGCTGCTAAATCCCTGGCAACACCAAAATGCGAGGCCGCATCGCTTCTGTTGGGTGTTAAACCAATTTCTAATACAGTATCATTTTCAATTTTAAAATAATCTGCAGCGGGTAAACCAATCTTAGTATCATCAGGCAACACCATTATTCCTGCATGGCTGGCGCCTAAACCAATTTCATCTTCAGCACATAACATTCCTTCGCTGGCAACTCCTCTAATTTTAGATTTTTTTATTTCTAAGGTTTCACCCGAAGACGTGTGAAGAACTGAACCAATGGTAGCAACAATTACTTTTTGCCCGGCTGCTACATTTGGCGCACCACAAACAATGTTTAATTTTTCACCGGTACCAATATCAACAGTTGTAACTTTTAATTTATCGGCATCGGGGTGTTTTTCACAAGTAATAACTTGGCCAATAACCACACCTTTTAAACCACCTTTTACGCTTTCAAAATTCTCAACACCTTCTACTTCTAAGCCACAAGCTGTAAGTAATTTTGCAGCTTCTTCTGCACTTATATCAACGTTAATTAAGGTTTTTAACCAATTATAGGAAATTTTCATTTTTTAAAATTCAGTAAAATAACAAACAGTAAAGATAACCAATAAGCCACAATAAAATAATTTAATACGTTTAAATTAGTTGTCACTCAAAAAGTTATTTTTTATTATGTGGGCGCCTTTTCGTGCTTTCTCTTCAAGCTCCGTAGTATTTTGCTTATGCGCTAAATCTGCCGGGGCTTTCCGTTCTATCACGGGCGCAGCATTACGTTAAATTCTCAATGAAAACATCTACCGAATTTTCACTTCTTTTTCTAGATTTTTGATAAATTTTTGTCTCCTAATTTCAGCAAATTTTAACTAATTCGGAAGTTTTATGAGAAATGGAGTGCCTTTTAATTAAGAACAATTTTCTTTACAAAAGAACCGTTTAATGTATTGACTTTTAACAAGTAAACACCTTTACTTAAATCAATGTTTGAAAATATAAAATGCTTTTGGTTTATGTTTTCCCGCTTCAACAACTCTTTGCCGGTAATATCGGATATGATTACTTTATCAATATTTTCACCTAAACTATTTATCTCTAATTTATTTTGAAAAGGATTTGGGTAAATTTCAATTTGCGAAGAAAGATTGTTTTCAAATAAACCAACAGTACCAATTAAATTAATATCATCCATAAAAAAATTGTTTCCCGGTCCGTTTTCATCGGGAGTAAATTCAAATTTAAAAAACACATTGTTTTCATTTTGAAAACCCGTTGGATCTACCAATTGTTCTTTCCATTCGCTTGCTGTAGGAATTTGGTATGACATATTATTAATATTTGCGCGTGTTGCCAAGTTGCTTCCTCCAACATTGTATATGGCATTCCAAGTTTGTCCACAATCTTTACTTGCGTATATTCTCAATAAATCGTTATTGTTGTTTTGTTGAGCGTAGGCGTATTTAAAACGTAGCTTGGCATTACTTACATTGCTTAAATTAAACTTAGGTGTATAAAGTATTGCAGGTTCGCTGGGATTATCGGTATAATTATTAATAAACATACACTTTGTACCGGTACTCCCCGCATTATTTTTTTGCACAAACCCTGAGCCATATTGGGGTATAGAAGCAATCCATTGATTATTTGGATAAATACCATCTTCAAAACTTTGAACTACGTTTACAGTAGATCCATTGTTAGATAAGATAGTAATGTATTGGTTTTTTGTAACAGAGTCACTTCCAAAACTATTACTAACCTTTAGCTTAACAGGCAATAAGCCGGAATTTCCAAAAATTAATTGTCCGTTTTGAATGGTAGATGTATTTATTGCAGCAGGCGAATTCCATTCCCAAGCAGTAATATTTCCGTTGTAACTATAATCAATAAATGGATGCGTAACGTTTTGACAATTTACTAAATTTAAACTTCCAAATTCAGGTTTTGGCGGGCAATTATAATTAGGGTTCAATATTCCTGTAGCCACCATATTGGCCGAACTTACCAATTTATCTCTATCGGCAATGCTGCTTGCTAATACGCCATTCATTAAGTTAGACTGCCCCAATGTAAACATACGCGAACAAAAGGCATACTCCATGTAATTTTGAATATTTTCTACAATGCCCGGAGTACACTCTATGGCGTTGCTTAAATTACACCAATTATGTCCTTCGGTAATAGGTGTATCGCTTACACCATCATCGCCACAAGTAACGTTAACATTATTGGTGTTTCCCCAAACATGACTTAAACCGAGCCAATGCCCTACCTCGTGTGTTAAAGAGCGCGAACCAAAAGGGCTTCCTGTACCAATACTTCCAAAATAATTATGCAGAATTACAATTGCATCGGCGTACACCGGAATGGTACCGGGTAAAAAAGTATAACCGGCAGTGCCGGCCGGTAATCCTTTAACCACATATATATTTAAATATTTATCGGGCGGCCAAGTGTAGGTATAATACGCTAAATCAATTATCCAATTTGCCTTAGAATCGTAATGGCGGGTAATGCCGTTGGTACACTTTCCATCCGGGTCAATAGAAGCAAGTTTAAATTCAATATTACAATCGCTTGCAATAGTTTTAAATTCATTTACTATATCAGTAGTATCGGCATTTTGTTTTCTAAAATCTCTGGTTAAAATATTTATGGCATCTTGTACCTGTGCATCTGAAATATTTTCTGAACCACCCAAGTGTAATATATGTACTACAACAGGAATAGTAAGGGTAAGGGCTGCCCTTTTAAAAGAAGCGTTGCTTTGAAACTGCTCAAAAGCTTTTAGTTTTAGCGAATAATCACTTACCTGTGTTTTAATAATTTCTTGAGCATAATTAAAACCACAGCCAGGCTGGTTTTGAGCATTAATTACAACAAGTAATAAAGATGCTGTAATTGCAAATAATTTCTTTTTAGTTCTCACTCTTTAAAGGTATTAAATTGTTTTATTTTTCTTTACTTTGTACCCATAATTTTATGTTTCAAAAAACCATACAAGAGCTGTCTATAGGCATTTTAGGCGGTGGCCAATTGGGTAAAATGCTTATCCAAAGCGGAATGAACTATAATTTAAACATTTCCATTTTAGACCCAGATAAAAATGCGCCCTGTAAAAATTTGGTTGGAAAATTTGTGGTGGGCAGTTTAACCGATTTTGATACCGTTTACAAGTTTGGTAAAGACAAGGATTTGGTTACCATTGAAATTGAAAATGTAAACATTGAAGCATTAAAAAAATTAGAAAAAGAAGGTGTTGAAGTATATCCGCAACCACATATTATTGAAATGATTCAGGATAAAGGCTTGCAAAAAATGTTTTACCAACGCAATAACATTCCAAGTCCTGATTTCTTTTTAACCGAAAGCAAAGCGCAAATTGCAAAATATGCCGATTTTTTTCCATTCTTTCAAAAGCTTCGTAAAGGTGGGTATGATGGCCGCGGAGTTGTAAAATTAGTTTCTCCGCATCATTTAGAAAAAGCATTTGAAGAACCAAGTGTATTAGAACGTTTAGTAGATTTTGATAAAGAACTTTCTGTTATTGTTTCCAGAAATAAAAATGGGGAAGTAAAATGTTTTCCGGTGGTTGAATGCGAATTTAATCCACAAGCTAATTTGGTTGAGTTTTTGTTTTGCCCTGCTAATATTAAAAAACAAACCGAAAAAGAAGCCATTGCCATTGCCACAAAAATTATAGAAAAATTAGAAATGGTGGGGCTTTTAGCGGTAGAATTATTTTTAACAAAAGACGGTAAAGTTCTTGTAAATGAAATTGCGCCGCGCGTACATAATAGCGGGCACCAAACCATAGAGTCTAACATTACATCGCAATTTGAACAACAGTGGCGAGCCATTTTAAATTTACCATTGGGCGATACTGCTTTGGTAAAACCCGGTGTTATGATTAACTTATTGGGTGATTTTGGCCACGAAGGTTTAGCCCGTTACGAGGGCCTAGAAGATATTTTAAAATTTAGTGGTGTTTACGTTCATTTATACGGCAAACTTCAAACTAAACCTTTTCGCAAAATGGGCCACATTACGGTGGTTGATGATGACATTACTAAAGCCAAACAAAAGGCCAAAATGATTAAGAATTTGATTAAAGTAGTGGCTTAAATTACTTCCCAATTCTATACCCTATTCCAAAACAAAAACTAATAGTTGAAATACTTTGATCCTCTACCGAGCGAATCCATAAATAAGTATGAAAAAGCACAAAAAAGTTTTGGATAATTAGACGAAGAATTACCTTTCCAATAAACTTTCGATTTCAACTTCAAGCTTAGGAAGGTCGCGAATAATTATTGCCCAAATAATATCGTCTGAAACGGAATCGTAACCATGCGAAATTCTGTTTCGGGTATCAACAATTTTTCGAGAGTTTGATATTTCAATATTGGGATTTTGACTTAAAATTCTATTGACAGCCTCTCCAATAATTTCGAGATTTCGTTCAATGGCTCTTTTTGTTTTAAGGTCTTTTTGAAATTCTTTAAATAATTTTTTGTCAGGGATAAATTGATTTATTTCAGAAATTGCTTGTTTAATATCTGAAAGCCAAACCTTAATTTCCTTTTCCATAAACCAGTACTTTAGAATTTTCAATATTTTGAATTAAATATTGATTTTTAATGGCTCTTAGTTCAAGTAAGTCTACATTTCTTTTGAGCACTTTTTCCAAATTAAATTTAAGGCCAAAATAATTATCAGAATATGTAATGGGATCATTACTTTCAATGTCAACAATTAAATCTATATCACTTGTAGGTTTAAGTTCGTTTCTAGCCACTGAGCCAAATGCAAATAAAGACTTAACATGATATTTATCACAAAGAGCTTTGATTGATTCGATATTTAAAGAAATTAAATTCATTGCTATTTCAAAGATACTAAATTTTAAGAAATATTATCTCAATAGATAAAATCAATATTCTAGCGATTAAATTGCTTTAAAAAAAGGTTACGATTTTAAATTATTTATGTTTTGAATCTCCTTCTACCTAAATTTTATAATAGTAATAAAGTACAGAATTACCTCCCAATTCTATACCCAATTCCAAAACAAAAACTAATAGTTGAAATACTTTGAGCAGTGTTTAAGTTATCAAAATAAGGCTTATTGATGTTGCGCCCGGTAGAAGAATAAAAGAAATCAGGATTTAATGAAAGTGTAAACTTATCATTTAAATTTTTCTTTAATCCAAAGCCTAATTTAAATGCAAACCTGGTTTCAGAATTACTGGCAATGGTTTCGCTTACTGATGTTGCTTTTGCTGAACTGGGTTCAAAAACATACTCGGGAGTTTTGCTAACACATAAACCAACTAAAAAACGAGGAGTAAAATAATTATCTTCTCCTAACTTAAATTCATATGAACCACCAAGCAAAATAAAGTTATTACGCCAGTTTTCGTTCACCTTTAGCACATAATTATTTTTTTTCGCTAAGGCATTTTTAGAAAACTCTGCTTCTTTAAAATCGTTTGTTTGACGCGAGTAGGAAACTAAAAAATCAATATTCTCTTTTACTCTAATGGAAAAATTTAATCCAATAGAAAGGCCCTCACGCGCATAACCTGCTAATGGATTTGCAAAATAATCGTTGTTATAATTTCCTATAGGTTTAGATAAACCAAAATGAAACTCAATTGAAATAAAATCTTTTTTAGTTACTTTTTTTGAGGTGTCAGCCGGTGCAATGCTATCTATAATTGCTGTATGAATTATTAAACTTGTATCCGGTCTTAACGTTGCTTTAACCGAAAGTGAATCTGTTTGAGCAAAGCATAAACTGCTAATTAAAATTAAATACGTTAATGCTATGCCTTGCTTCATAAGTTGAGTAAAGATACTTAAATTTCCTTTTCTTCAAAAGTAATTCCCAATGAGTTAAGTTCTTGAAGCAAAGGAAGATATATTTCTTTACTTATAGGAATTTGAACTCCTGTTAAACTAAACTTTTTACTTAAGAAATTTTTTAAAGTAATAGCCAATGGTAAACCCACAGTTTTGGCCATTGCGGTATGTTCTTCATCATCACCCTTTACCATTAAAGATGAAGTAATTATTGACGCTTTCCCATTTAACTCAAACTCAAAAATGTGTTGCATAACAATCATATCCTTATCGCCAGGTGCCAACTTCCATTTTTCCTCTAGTAATGCTTGTAAAATTTGTGCAGGAGAAGCTTCTTTTAAATTTATTTTTTTGTTTCCAAACACTTCCAAATAATCTAGTTTTTCTTCGATGGAAGCATTGTAATTTACACCCATAAAATCCTTCATTCTCGCTTTCAAATCTCCCGTTCCCTTTGGTAAAAACGAATCTAATAAATCTGCCCAGGTTAATTTATCGGCATTATTAATTTTATAAGTATCATCGGTTAATCCCAGTTTCACAAATACATTCCAGGCTTCGCAATAACCCGGCATTCGTAAAGTTCCTCTTAATAATGTTTTTACCTGGTTCAACTTATATGGTTCTTTGTACGAAATACTATCACGGTTTGCGTATGCTTCAAACTTACCATGTTTACCCATATCAATTATTTCAGTTTGGGTAAACAACCTATTGTATGGAATAAATTTTAATTTTCCGTTTTCTATATATTGAGCGGTACTTTGTCCTGCTAATACCACATTTCTGGGGTTCCAACTAAATTTGTATCCCCATGGATTATTATTAAACTCAGGTGCTACAAGTCCGCCACAAAAAGACTTAAAAGAGGTAATGGTAGCGCCTTTCGCGTGCAATTCGTCAATTATTTTCATTGCAGAGGCATGGTCAATTCCCGGATCAAGACCAATTTCATTCATCAATAAAACTCCTTTGCTTTTTGCTTCCGCATCCAATTGTTTCATTTCATCACTCACATAACTGGCGGTAAACAAATGCTTCCCAAACTTCACACAATCGCGGGCAACATCACCGTGCATAAACGCAGGTAACATAGAAACAACAACATCGTTTTTTTGAATTAATCCGCTTCTTAAATTTTCATCTGTTACATTAAAAGATGTTGCTTCACAATTAGAAAAACCATTTGTTTTGGTTTTCGCCAAATTAACATCCATATCGGCAACGGTAACAAACCAATTATTTGAAGCTGCATTGTTTAACAGATAAGAAATTAAACTAGAAGTAGAACGACCAGCACCTATAACTAAAATTTTTGTCATACAAATCAAAATTTAAAGATGCCAAATTTATTTCAATTGATAGATATTAATCTCTAACTTTAAGCATGTTTTTTAGGTTATTGGTATTAATTTTATTCGGCACTTTTTTGCAGGCGCAAAATAACCTTATTATTTATAGCAGTAACGGCAAAGCTTTTCATTTATCTTCTAAAAATATAGCGGTTAATGAAACAACTGCCGCAGAATATAGCTTTCCTAATTTATTAATTGATACAATTGATCTTACCCTAATTTCAAAAAATAAAAAAATTAAATTAAACAGTACTGTATACTTATTAAATAAAGGCGCAAAAACAACGAACAAAACTTTTATTTACGCTTTAGAAACAGATACAGTTAAATCTAAATTTAATTTGCGCTTTTTAGGCATTCAAGATAGTCCTAAATTACCAAATCCATTAGTTCCGGATGTTCCTTACATTGATACTTCTTACAAAATGTTGAATAAATTATACGGTGATATTTTTGAATTAAAAGACGGAAAACCTCTTTTCTTTAATAATTTACCCAAAAGCAAAAAATGTTTAACACCAACATCCGACAAAAACGTATCACATGTACTAAACTTAAATAAAAAAACAAATGTAAAAACAGATCGGGTTAAATTTTCATTAGAAACAATAAACAATAACTGTGTTACCTGTGCGCAAGTAGCATTGCTTTGCCAAACCTTAGATTTTGAATTAGATAGAATTAAAGTAATTAAAGAAGCTTTTAAAAACATTACCGATCCTGAAAACAAAAAATTATTAGAAGAAAGTGTAACCTTTGAATCAGGAAAAAAAGAAATTAGAGAATCTTTAGTTATTAAGTCTCAAAACCAACTAAAAAACACCAAAGTTTGTGCGGTAGCAGTACCGGATAGTGTTGTCAAATTACTTTATGATAATTTAAAGTTGTATAATAACGATTTTGACAGGGTTATTTATTTAAAAAGCATTGATAAAAACAATTGTTATACAAGCATTCAATTAAAAAATTTACTGAATACTTTTTTGCACGACAGAGAAAAACTGGAAGTATGTAAACTTTATTATCACAATATTGTAGATAAAGAAAACCTAGAAAGTTATAACGATGTATTTTCGTTTAACGAAACCTACAATAAATATTTAGATTTTTTAAAACAACCCGATTAACAAAATGATTTCACGTAAATACGCAATTATTGGAATTTTAGGAGCTACCGCAGTAGCCATTGGAGCCTATGGCGCCCATGGATTAAAAAGCTATTTAGAAAGCGGATTAATGACTCCCGATTTATTAAATGGTTTTGATACCGGTGTTAAATATCAAATGTATCATACACTGGCCATGTTTTTGGTTTTGCTTTTAAATAAAGACAATAACAACAAACTACTTCGTTTTTCATTTAATCTGTTTTTAGGTGGAATCATTTTATTCTCGGGTTCATTGTACTTTTTAACTACCCGTTATGTTTTGGGTATGGAAGGTTTAAAATTTCTTGGCCCCATTACCCCAATTGGCGGCTTATTGTTTATTGCCGCATGGTTGTTGTTGGTAATTGCAGCAGTTAAATCAAAATCAAATTCCTAAATTCGTTTTATGAAAAATTTAATTACAATAATTTGTCTGTTTTTATTAGGTGGTATTTTATTGCTTTCCTGTAAATCAAAAGCAAAGGCTGAAGTAACCGGTAATGTAAATACAAGTTCCTGCAAAGTGCAAATTAATTTTGGAAGCAGAGGTGATGGAATTAACGAAGCCAAATACAATGAGCTAATTGAACTTTTAAAAAAGGAAAAAATAAAATACAGTGAAAAATCGGCAGGCCGCGAAGGAGAAAAAGAAATTTGCTTGCCTTTATCTGAATTAAAGGATAAGGAAAAGAACGACTTTATTGAGCGGTTGAAAAAATTTGAAGATAAGGAATCATTTATCTCATTATCAATTAATTAAACTTATTTAACCAACGGTTCTGAATGTGAAAAATATCACATTTTAGCTGCCTTATTTTTGCTAATTTTGCAGCACTAATCTTAAAAAAAATTGTAATGAACGAATTGGGCTTAAAAGCAAGCAATGTTTCTATTGCCGACCTAGGTATAGGAAACGTTGAAATGGCTTACTGGAACATGCATCCAAGTGAACTTGTAGAAGAAACAATTATACGCGGAGAAGGCGTTTTAACCGATGTTGGAGCCTTAGCAATTGATACCGGTGAATTTACAGGACGATCGCCAAAAGATAAATTTGTAGTTTACGATGAAAACACAAAAGATAGCGTTTGGTGGGGAGATGTAAACAACCGTTTTGAATCGGATAAATTTGATTTATTGCACAACCGAATGCTTGCCTACCTTGGCGGTAAAGAGGTTTGGGTGCGTGATGCTTATGCTTGCGCCGATCCTGCACACCGCATTAACATTCGTGTGGTAAACGAATTTCCTTGGAGTAATTTATTTTCTTATAATTTATTTTTACGTCCAACCAACGAGCAAATTAAAAACTTTAAACACGATTGGTTAATTTTAAACGCACCGGGCTTTAAAGCCGACCCAAAAATTGACGGAACTCGTCAGCATAATTTTGCCATCATTAATTTTACCAAAAAAATTATTTTAATTGGTGGCACCGGATATACCGGAGAAATTAAAAAATCTATTTTTGCTGTATTAAACTATATTTTACCACACGAGAAAAAAGTATTAAGTATGCACTGCTCTGCCAATATTGGCAAAGCCGGCGATACTGCTATTTTCTTTGGGTTATCGGGTACAGGAAAAACAACGCTATCGGCCGACCCTAACCGTAAATTAATTGGCGATGACGAGCACGGCTGGAGCGATACAGGTGTGTTTAACTTTGAAGGTGGATGTTACGCTAAATGTGTTGACTTAACCGCAGAAAAAGAACCACAAATTTTTAGCGCCATTAAATTTGGTTCGTTGTTAGAGAACATTAATTTTCATGAAGGAAGCACAACTGTAGATTATGCGAATATTTCAAAAACAGAAAACACACGTGTAAGTTACCCTGCTAATTATATTGATAACGCAGTTACACCTGCAATTGGCGATATTCCAAAAAACATTTTCTTTTTAACCTGCGATGCATTTGGCGTTTTACCTCCTATTAGTAAATTAACCAATGCACAAGCAATGTACCACTTTATTAGTGGTTATACTGCTAAGGTTGCAGGTACTGAAATGGGAATTACAGAACCAACTACTACCTTCTCTGCTTGTTTTGGTAAAGCATTTTTACCATTGCATCCAACAAAATACGCTGAGTTATTAGGAGAAAAATTGAAGAAACACAAAGTAAACGTTTGGTTATTAAATACCGGATGGGTTGGCGGAAGCTATGGTGTTGGCAGTAGAATTAAATTAACATACACCCGTGCTTTAATTACAGCTGCTTTAAATGGAGAACTGGATAATGTAGAATATGGTAAAACACCTTATTTTGGTTTGCATTTCCCAAAGGCTTGTCCAAATGTTCCAACAGAAATTTTAGAACCAATGAATGCTTGGAAAGATAAGGATTCGTTTAGAAATACGGCGCAAAACTTAGCCGGGCAATTCGTAAAAAACTTTGCTCAATATGCGTCTGCAGCGAATGATGAAATTTTATCTGCAGCACCTAAAGTAGAAGCTACCGTTTAAAAAAATAATTTATAAAATCAAAAGCCCCAACAATACTTGCTGGGGCTTTTTTATTTATTAAAACTTGTAACGCAAACTTGCTATAAAATTTCTTCCGGGCGCACTAATGCCGGAGGCAAACGGACGGTACAATTGATCGGTTATGTTTTCTACACCTGCTGTTAATGAAAAGCCATAACTTACGAAGTAAGAAACTTTAAAATTTAAAGTATACCAAAACGGAACGTAAGGATTTCCGTTTTTATCTTTTGCATACAAATAAGCTTCTAATCTTTCAGACAAAGGCAAATCGGTATAATCAACCCTGCCGTTGTAGTTAAAATAAAAATCGGCCTTTACTCTTTTGGCGGCGTATAAAGCGTGTATACTGCCATAAAGCGGAACAGCATGAGATAAGGGAAAGTAATTGGTGCTATCAGAATTATACTCTTTACCTGATTGCATGGTAATACTGTTTCTTAAGGAAAAACCATAACCAAAATAAATTTCTAGATTACTTTGCAAACCATAAACATAAGCATGCGTTGCATTTTGTAAGGCAAAAACTTTACTCATTTCACCATTATACTCAATACTATCCTTTCCATTATAATTAAAAGGTCTTCTTACTAAAGCATTTTTTAAATACGTATAAAACAGTGCAGCGTCTAATTTTAACCTGTTTCCAAAAATTGTTGCCAGCCCTACTTCACCGTTATAAGCATATTCACCTTTTAAATTAGGGTTTGGCACAACAACAGCGCCTGGTTGCGAATCAAATACTTTACCAATATCATCAATATTTGGGGCTCTAAAACCGGTTGAAGCATTTGCGTATAAACTAATGTTTTTTACCGGAGTAAACACAATACCCATACTGCCATTTAAAGCATCGTTATTTAATTTACTTTCCGTTACCGGATAAACAAATAAGGTTGTATCAAATTTTGCATAAATGGAATAATAAGAATAACGCAGTCCAGAATTAAAAATCAATTTTTCATTAAATTTGTGTTTAAGACTTAAATAGAGTCCGCCTAACTGCCAAGTAGAACCGTTTGGATATCTTGGGTTTACCTTTTGTTCAACATTTGTAAAAACATTAACGCGTTGTGCATTAGAATTTATTTTATTAAAAATGTATTCTGCACCATAGTATAAAACTGTTTTCTCGCCTAATTTTTTATCTAAGTCTAAATTAAAAGAATAGGCATCCAATTTCTCAAATTGATTCCTTAAACGCGCATTTCCGCTTGTAGTGCTTCCCGACGCATTTAATCTTCTATCATGTCTACTTTCCTCAAATTGTTGATATGCCGCAATAAATTTAAAATGATCGAACATTTTTGTTTTGTTATTATAACTCAAACCAAGACGATGCATTTGCCAAATTTGAGGTCCGTAATACCATTCCGAAAAATCTAACACGCCATCTTTATTTGCATCTGCTATTAAACGATCGTAACGAGGTACATTACTTGTTGCAGAATAATGATAGGCATAATCAAATATCAAATTCTTTGAAGGCGCAAAAACTATTTTCTGCATAAAGTTTAACTGACTAAAGCCTGAGTTTAGTTGTAAAGAAGGTTTATGGTTAACTATTTGCGTATCTTTTTTATCAAGAATCTTTTGATATACCGACCTCCAATAAGCCGAATCACCTCCAATCGTACCCGCCATTAAATCATTGTATTTTGAATATGTTATTGAAGATAAAAAAGCAATTTTTTTAAACCCAATATTTATATCAAAATGACTCGTGTTTTCATTATTGGCTGTTGCATACCTCGCCAATGCGTTTAACTTAATTATTGGTTTACTGCTATCCGATAAAGTTGCTTTTCTAGTATGAAAATCCATTACTCCCCCAATAGCATCACTACCATACATAACTGCACCCGGACCAAACAAAACCTCTGCACTTTCCAACGAATTTGCATCTATTGAAATAACATTTTGCACGTTTCCCGATCTAAAAATAGCATTATTCATTCTTACACCGTCAACAACTAACATTACTCTATTGGTTGCAAACCCTCGCAACATGGGCGATCCACCACCCTGCTGACTTTTTTGTATGTAAACACCGCTCCCTGCGCCTAACAAATCTGCCGTTGTTTGCGGGTTTTGCAAAGCCATATCTTTCATGTTTAATTTTTCAACTCTTACCGCATTTTCTTTTTCTTCTTCTTCCCATCTACTTGCAGAAACAATTACTTCTTCCAAATCAATATTAGACTCAGTTAATTCTATTCTAAAATTTACATCCTTTTCCTTAATTACAAACCACTTTAACTGATAACCAATACATTTAGCTTGAATACTGTCGTTTAAGTTAAACGAACTTAAATTTGCTTTCCCTTTTGCGTTGGTTAAAACAGCATTCTCTTTATTCTTAATAACAACACCGGGTATTGCTTCACGTGTAGATTTATCAATTACCGTGATGGTTTGCGAATAATACTGCATAGTAATGCACAGTATTAACCACAATAAATATTTTTTCATAATTACATGAATTAAAAACTTCAATATTGCAATACAATATTGTTTAAAAATTACTTAATTAAAATCAGGGAGGAAATTATCCGTTAATAGAATTACCGGGTGATATGGGAGGAGGTGTACTAACAGTGGTATAACCAATATTGGTATTAGTTTTGCTTTCAGATGCAAAACAAACGGAAGTATCGTTAATTGGTTTACAAACCCCCAGTGGATTATCAATTATTACTTTTATAGAAAACAATTCTTTTAATGGATTACCGGATGCTTTTTTACTATTGTTTTCATTTAAGCTATTAGCAATTTGATTATAGTTCTTCTTTAAGGCTTTTTCATTGGTATCGTTAACCAAATAAATTTTAACCTTATTACCCAAGTGTTTTATTTTAACTACATCGTATAACTGGCCGTTCATTTCAATTTCTTTATTATCATCAAGCCAAGTGATTTTTGAACCGTTTTTATAAAGTTGGTTAGAGGCAATCTCCACACTTTCCCATTTTTCTTCGGGTAAAGTTTTTAAATACTCTTTAAAGTTTTTCTTGTATTGATTTTGTACGGTTTTAAAAACAAAATAATGTCCGCTTATAAATACCAACATTATCAAAAGTGTACTAAATATTAAAATTCTTTTGAATTTCATTTAAAATGCTTCTACCAAATATAGCGATTTTATTTCTGTAAGAAAAGAAGCTAATTTTTAGTTAGAATTAATAGTTTGACTAAAAATATCCCATTTATCAAGCACTTGCTTCATATCATCTGGTAATTCACTGTCAAAAAACAAGTCTTTTTCTGTTATGGGGTGCTTGAAACCAAGTGTTTTGGCGTGTAAGGCTTGGCGTGGTAAAATATCAAAACAATTCTGAATAAATTGCTTGTATTTAGCAGTATTTACACCCTTTAAAACTTTATCGCCACCGTATTCGTTATCGTTAAATAAAGGGTGACCAATGTGCTTAAAATGTACCCTTATTTGATGCGTTCTTCCTGTTTCTAACTTACATTCTATTAAAGTAATGTAACCGTAACGTTTTAAAACTTTGTAATGCGTTACAGCGTGCTTGCCATGTTCGCTTCCTTCCGGAAAAACATTCATCACTTTTCTGTTTTTCAAATCGCGACCAACATTTCCTACAATAGTTCCGGCATCCTCTTTTAAATTTCCCCAAACAATAGCAATGTATTTTCTATCAATATCTCTATCGAAAAACTTTTTAGACAAAATTGCCATTGCTTTTTCTGTTTTGGCAATTAAAATAATTCCGCTTGTGTTTTTATCTATTCGATGCACCAATCCTATTCTTTCAAAACTTATTTCGTCGCCAAATGTATTTGTTCTGGATGGAAGGTTTTTAAAATGAAAAGCCAGTGCATTTAATAAAGTGCCGCTGTAATTTCCAAAACCGGGATGTACAACCATTCCGGGAGGTTTATTTATTAAAGCTAAATAATCGTCTTCAAAAACAATGTTTAAAGGAATGTTTTCAGGAACAATTTCTACATTACGAGGCGGAACAGATAATTGAACTGAAATTTCATCGCCGGGTTTAATTCTGTAATTGGCTTTTGCAATTTTACCATTAACAAATACATTGCCCGATTCGCAGGCATGTTGAATTTTTGTACGAGTACTATTGGAAATGCGAATAGACATAAATTTATCTAATCGCATCATTACCTGCCCCTTCTCCACTTTTATATTGTGGTGTTCGTAAAGTTTGGATTCTTCTTCGCCGTCAAACTCTTCTTCTAATTCATCATCTAATTCAAGCATACTAATGTTGAATCAAAATTTTTGATTGGTAAAGTAATGTACCTTCAGGGTTTTTCACAAAAACAAAATACATTCCATTGTTTAAAGATTCTGTGTGAATAAGGTTGTGTTCCTCTATTAAATTTCCACTTAAAACTTCTTTTCCTTCAATAGAAACTATTTGATAAACGACCTTCTGGTTTTTAGAATTGTTTTCTAAATAAAATAATTTATCGGAAGGGTTTGGATAAAGTTTAAAATTGTTATTACTAAAACTAGATTCGTTTAAACCTACGGGCGATTCAATTTTTTTACCAAAAACCGGGCGAATTAACACGGCTCCTTTAACAGATGAAGGCGTCCAGCCACTTCCCGAATCAAAAAACAAATTGCTGTTAAAGTTATAATTTCTATCAATTCCAACTGTAATACCGTTGGCCACAAATTGCTGAAAACCTATAAAATAAATACCCGGGTTTAACACCAAAGGCGATGTTAATTTATACTCAGCAAAACCATTGTGCCCGCTTTTAGAGTATTTTGGATTCATGATAGAATCTTTTAAAATTAAGGTTCCGGGTCCAAACGAACCATTTTGAAAAACATTAATTCTAAAATTATATGTTTCGCTAAGTGAAATTGAACCGGCCGGATCGAAATAAATTCTTAATGCCTGTAAAGTATCGGTAACATTTAGTTTGTATCGGTAAGCCATTTTTGCGGCGGTGCCCATTACGTAATAACCTGTTTCTGCACTTCCATCATCGTAAGCAAAATAATTTCTGAATTTCTGAAATTGAAAAACAGTATCGTTATTTATGCTTAAATCTCCGGCTAAGTTTAACATGTAATGTTTTATGGTAAAATCTGCACTATCTGTTAAAGGTGCAAACGTGTAATTAATAGAAGGGAAAGCATGTGCTAAGTTGTGTTGCCACCCACCCGAATAAAATGGCGGAAGATTAGCAGCTCCATAAGATACGCCGTTTAATAAATTGTTATTACTATCATATATTTTATAATCGTAAGTTGTGTTAACTGTAGTTGTGCCATTAAAACGTATGTAATTAGAATAATTGTTTCCCATTTCAAAATCTTGATACTGGTTCCATGGCATTGCGCTGTAGTTCTTTAAAAAAGGCGTAGGAACGTAGCCAATAGATAAATCGTTCCATAAAGTATCGTTAATAATGCTCCTATTTCTATCTAAATAAACATAATCTATATTCCAATTATCGTAATTACCATTGGTTCCTGCTTTATTTCTGAATCTGAATTTAAAACCATCATGAAAATAGGCAGTATCTGTAACCCAAATAAAAGCGCGTTTCATAATTGTATCAACATTATTAGGGTTAACGTTACCGCGCAGTGCCCATACTCTTTTATTCCATGTATCTTCTAATGGTTTATAAAAATCTACCATTAACGAATCTTGTATTTCCGGCGAATCTCCGTTACCGGTTAACTGATAATAAAAAATTAATGCAATACTATCTGATGGTTGTAATGTTAAAGAGCCTGCGGTATATAAATTAATAGCTTGCGAGGTTAAGGTATCTGCATAATTAGCCTGTGTAGAAGTAAAATTTGCATTAGGTGTGTATGGAAAACCAAATTTATTTAAACCATCAAAAGTGGCTACACCTATACTTAGCGGTGCTTTTGCCATACCTGTATTCACATAAACGCTAGAATCTGACCAATAAATTTGACTGGGATAGGCAGATTTACAGGCATAATAAAAATCATCAAAAAAAGGAATTTCTAAACCTAACGAGGAGGTTTTTTGCGAAGCAGGGCTTTGATTTATATTTGATTTAGGTGTTAAATCCCCATAAAAGTAATTAAGGTTAGAACTAAGCGGCCGTGTACCCTCTTGCCCCTTTACCAAAGAAAAAAAGGCAAAAAATAATATTAGGCTTATTTTATTCTTCATCTTTAAATCCTTCATCTTTTGTTGCAGTAGTATCGTTACTGGCGTTATAATAATACTCTTTTATCCCAACCACCAAATCAATTACACTTCCTTTTTTAATTCCGGTTCCCGGTTCAATTGTTTTACCTTTATACAATTGTTCCATCACACAGCCATTGCAATCTGCACTTTTTGTAATTACTTTTCCTACTTTAAGGCCATAGCTGTTAATTATCAGTTTCGCCTGTCTTTCACTCCTGTCTTGCAATTTTGGCATTATAACCTGAGGCGGAACAATACTGGTAACGTATAAATAGATGTTTCTATTGTGTTTAACCTTCGTTTTTGCAAGGGGGTCTTGTTTTAAAACTACTCCCGGTTTCTTTGAGGGGTCGTAAACACTATCTACAATTATGTAATTTACCTCTTTACCCTCAATAAAAGCTTTTAACTCAAAAACCGTTTTATCAGAAAAATCAGGCACTTCTACAAACTCATTATGTCCGGTATAGGACGATAAAAACTTAATTAAAACAAAAAGTATAATTAATAAAGTACCCAGAGCAATACCAAAATGTAACAGAAACTGTTTTGACTTAATAAATTTTAATAAATCGCCCATATACAATTAGGCTAAATTAGTTAATTTTTTGCGACTAAAAGGCATTTTATAGACTAAAATTTGAATGATTTTGTTGTTTTTATCCGTTAAAAAAAGGTAACAATTCCTATTTAATTAAAGCCTTGCAGTTTCATATAAAACCTTAATTTAGATTACTAATTAAAATTAAAATGATAGTAACAAAATTAAAGTGGATGGCAATTGGTGTGGTTACAACCATATCAACCGTATGGGTATACAACAATTGGGATGTTTTTAAAAACTTAAGCGGCAGTAATTACAACACCACAAGCTTAAATAATATAAACCCCGAGTTTGCAAGCTATGTAAGCGCCTTTACAACCGGTCACATTTCCACCGGTTCTACCATTAAAATAAGATTAAGTAACGAATTTGGCAGTAACACACAATTAAATACACCTATAGATGAAAATTATTTTTCGTTTGAACCCGGTATAGATGGCGAAACCGTGTGGAAAGATGCCCAAACACTGGAATTTAAACCCAAAGAACGATTAAAGCCCGGGCAAAAATACAAAGCAACATTTCACCTTGATAAACTTGTAGAAGTTAAAAAAGAATTAGAAAATTTTGATTTTAGTTTTTACGCCATTAAACAATCTGTTCAATTTAATGTAGGCGATTTAAAAACGTATCATTCTAACGATTTTGATTTGTACCATTTAACAGGTAACGTTTCTACCGCCGATTTTTCAGATAATAATACCATTGAAAAACTGTTGCAAAGTAAACTGGGTTCAAATAACATTAACGTTAAATGGCAACATAACGATAAAGGAACATTACACTCTTTTTTAATTGATAGTATTAAAAGACCGAATACCGGTAATTCAGAACTTAATTTAAGTTTTAATGCAAATGAATTGGATATAGATTTTAAAGAAAATAAAACAGTTAAAATACCTGCAAAAGACAGTTTTAAATTATTAAATACTTCTCTAATAAGTGATAACGAACAATATGTTCAATTAACTTTTTCTAATCCTATAGACCAAAATAAAAGTATTGAAGGTTTAATTGAACTTGGAAATTTTAATGATTTAAAATTTATAATAAGTAATAACCAAGTTTTAATTTATCCCAATAATTTAAAGTCGGGCTCCTATAAATTAATTATACAGGGAGGAATTACAGATACCAAAGGAAATGTTATAAACGAAACAGCGGAACATAGCATAGTATTTAATGAAGTTAAACCTGCTGTTAAGTTTTCAGGAAACGGAAACATACTGCCATCCAGCAACAATCTTAACCTACCTTTTGAAACAGTTAACTTAAAAGCAATAGATGTAAAAATTATTAAGATTTACGAAAACAATGTTTTGCAATTTTTACAAAGTAATGATTTTAACGGCGGAAGCAACCTGGCACAAGTAGGTAAAAAAGTAATTGAAAAAAGAATCAATTTAGGTATTTCAAACCCTGCTGATTTTGGTGTTTGGAAAAATTTCACTCTTGATCTTTCTACCTTAATTAAAGCCGAACCCGGCGCCATTTATAGAGTGTTTTTATCTTTTAAAAAAACATATTCTACCTACCCTTGCTTAGGTAATGGCGATGATGATAAATTTGAAATGGAAGAAATTAAAGAGGTAAAAGAAGAAGAATACTCTTATTACGGATACGATTACGATGATTATTACGGCAATAGTTACGATTATGAATACGACGATGACTATAGCTGGAAAGACCGCGACAACCCATGTAAATCGGCTTACTACCGCCAATACGAAAGAACTGTATCCAGAAATATTTTAGCCTCAGATATAGGTCTTACCGTTAAAAAAGGAAACGATGGTAATTTATTTGTTGTAGTAAATGATATTGTAAACACAAGCCCGCTATCAGATGTAAGTATTGAATTATACGATTATCAAAAACAAATTATTCAAACCGAAAAAACAAATAAAGACGGACAAGTATTTATAACCGTAAAACAAAAGCCCTATTTTATAGTTGCAAAAAAAGAGAATCAACGCGCATACTTAAGACTGGACGACGGAAGCAGTCTTTCATTAAGCATGTACGATGTTTCAGGTGAAGCTGTTAAAAAAGGAATTAAAGGCTTTATTTATGGTGAACGCGGCGTTTGGCGTCCGGGCGATTCCTTATACCTGAGTTTTATTTTAGAAGACAAAAACGAAAACATTCCGGAAAATCATCCTGTTGTTTTTGAATTAACAAATCCTCAGGGACAATTGTATAAACGTATTTTTAAAAACAAAAGCGTTGATGGCTTTTACGACTTTTTTACAGCTACCGATAAAAATGCACCAACCGGTTTATGGAATGCAGAAGTAAGAGTTGGTTCCGTTAAATTCAACAAAAGCATTCGTATTGAAAGTATTATGCCCAATCGCTTAAAATTAGAAGTAAACGTTGGCGATAATAAAATGATAACGAGCGACGGAAAAACAATGGTGAGTTTGCATGCAGCGTGGTTAACCGGTGCTAAAGTGCATAATCTTCCTGCAAATATTTCAGTAGCGCTTAGTTCTACGGAAACAAGTTTTGAAAAATATAAAGATTATAGTTTTGATGACGGAAGTATTCGTTTTGAAGCACAAAACATAAGCATATTTGATGAAAAACTGGACGATAACGGCGATGCTGCATTTCCATTAAATATAAATTTAGAAAACAATGCTCCCGGATTTTTAAAGGCGAGTTTTACAACGCGTGTATACGAACAAGGTGGAGCATTTAGTGTAGATAGATTTTCTGTACCCTACTCACCTTACCAATTTTACGCAGGAGTTAAAGTTCCGAAAGGAGAAAAAAATACCGGAATACTGCATACCGGAAAAGATCACATGATTCAAATTGCAACGGTTGATTACAAAGGAAATCCTGCATCTAGACGCAAATTAAAATTTGATTTATATAAAATGGAATGGCGTTGGTGGTGGGATCAATACGAATACGAATTAGCAAACTACGCATCAGACGAATACCACAAACCTGTGCAAACAGAAATTGTTTCTTCCAGCAATGGAAAGGCTTCCGTTAGAGTAAATGTAAGCGAAAGCAATTGGGGGCGATATTTAATTAGAGTAACCGATATGGAAAGCGGACACTCTTCTACTCAAATCGCTTATTTCGATTGGCCAAACTGGATGGACAGAGAAGGAGGTTCTGATAATAAAATTATTTCTAACATGCTTCAGTTTACCACTGATAAAACTGCATACAAAACCGGCGAAGAAGTTACGGTTACAATCCCTTCTCCTGAAAAAGGAAGAGCATTAATTACCATTGAAAATGGAAGTAAAGTATTAGAGGCACATTGGTTAGACACCGAAAAAGGAAATACTGTTTTTAAATTTAAAATTAAGCCCGAAATGGCGCCCAATGTCTATTTACACGCCTCTTTAATGCAACCACACAAACGTGCCAACGATTTACCAATTCGTATGTACGGTGTAATTCCAATAAATGTTGATGACCCCGGAACGCATTTAAAACCGGTTATTTCTATGCCAAATGAATTAATGCCGGAACAAAATGTAAGTATTACTGTAAGCGAAGAGCAAGGAAAAGAAATGGCATTTACGCTTGCTATAGTTGACGAAGGTTTACTGGATATTACACGATTTAAAACACCAAATCCTTGGAATACTTTTTACGCCAAAGAAGCTTTAGGCGTAAAATCGTGGGATGTTTACGATAACGTTATTGGTGCTTTTGGTGCAGAATTAGAAAGAATACTAAGCATTGGTGGTGATGGTAATGAAATTGGCGACGATGGCGCAAAGGCGAATAGGTTTAAACCAATGGTAAAATATTTCGGACCAATACACGTAAAAAAAGGAGAAAAGAAAACCATTAATTTTAAAATGCCTGTTTATGTTGGTTCGGTAAGAACCATGCTAATTGCAGGTTACAAAGGCGCATACGGTATTGCCGAAAAAACAACTCCGGTTAAAGCACCACTAATGGTGTTAGGCACTTTACCACGTGTATTAAGCGTTACCGAAGAAGTAAAATTACCGGTATCTGTTTTTGGCGGAAGTAAAAACATAGGTAAAACAACTGTAAAAATTGAAACAAACGATTTTGTACAAGTTGTTGGAGGTAACAACAAAACTGTAAACATTAGTAAAGACGATGAAAAACTGGTAACGTTTAACTTAAAAGTAAAAAACAAAACAGGTATTGCTAAGGTAAAAATAACAGCAACCGGCGGAGGTCATACCAGCAATTATGAAATGGAATTGGATGTTAGAAATCCGAACCCATATCAAACAGTTGTAAAAGATTTATGGGTTGATGCCGGAAAAACTTTAAATGAAAATGTAAATTCGGTTGGATTAGTTGGAACTAATTCTGGAGTTATAGAACTTTCTACTATTCCACCTATAAATTTAGAAGATAGATTACATTACTTAATCAGTTATCCGCACGGTTGTATTGAACAAACTACCTCCCAAACTTTTGCTCAATTGTATTTAACCGATATAATGGATTTAAATGCAGAAAGAAAAACTGCAATAGAATCAAACATTAAAGGAGGAATAAATGAAATTAGAAAGTTTCAGGTTGGCAACGGTGGTTTTGCTTATTGGCAAGGATTAACAGAGGCAAACGATTGGGGCACAAGTTATGCGGGCCACTTTTTAATTAGTGCCGAAAAGAAAGGGTATACCTTACCTCCGGGACTTAAGAAAAACTGGTTAAGTTATCAATTAAATCAGGCCCAAAATTTTGAGATTAATAAAAACACTTATTACAGTAACGATGTTTTGCAAGCCTACCGCCTTTATGTTTTAGCGCTTGCCAATGCACCCGCTTTAAGTGCCATGAACAGGTTAAGAGAATATCCAAACCTATCCATACAAGCTCGCTGGTTTTTGGCAGGTTCATATGCATTAATTGGACAGGTTGGCGAATCAGAAAAATTAATTGCTAAAGCGACTACTTCTATCGAATCATACAGAGTAAATTATTACACCTATGGTTCATCGGAAAGAGATTTAGCGGTAATTTTAGATGTGCTGTGTCAAATGAATAAAAAATCACAAGCCATGGCGCAACTTAAAAAAGTTTCGGCATTCTTGTCTTCAAAATCTTGGCTAAGCACTCAAACTACAGCTTTTGGATTGGTTTCGGTAAGCAATTTCATTAAAAAATTTGGTGGTTCTTCTGCAATGCAAGCTGAGCTAACACTAAACGGAAAAGAAATAAGTTTAAAAGGAAATGCTGCCATTATGCAAATACCTTTAGATTATAAAGCCGGTAAAACAAATAGTTTTAAATTAGAAAATAACGGCAAGGGCGCACTTTATGTAAGAATTATAAACCGCGGTAAACCACCTATTGGCAGCGAAGTAGAAGCAAATGAAAACATAAGTGTATCGGCTATTTATAAAGACATGAACGGCAATATTATTAGTGTTGATGAATTAGCACAAAGCAGTAATTTTATGTTATCGGTAACGGTTAAAAACTTAGGCTTAATGGGCGAATTGAAAAATTTAGCGTTAATGAATTACATTCCTTCGGGCTGGGAAATTCACAATGCAAGAATGGATGATAACGAAGAAGCATTAAAAAATGCCAGCTATACGTATCAGGATATAAAAGACGATAAGGTGCTAACGTATTTTGATTTGTATAACAACGAAAGTAAAACGTTTAACATTATGCTGAATGCAAGCTACGAAGGAAATTACTATTTACCTTCCATAAATGTAGAAGCCATGTACGACAACAGCGTATTTGCTCGCACAAAAGGCCAATGGATAAAGGTGGTAAAACAAAGTAACCCAAGTGTTGCAGAAAAGTAAATTTTGAATTCGTTGATTTTTGTTCTACATTAACATGACAGAAATCAATTTTATAATAAAAGAATAGTTATAGATTTAAGAAATAATATAAACATGAAAAAAGTACTTGTAACTACAGATTTTTCTTCTAATTCTAAAGCTGGAATTAAGTTTGCCATTCAATTAGCAAAACAAAGCAAATGCGAACTTGTTTTTTATCACAATATTGAAATTTTGCAACCTACATCGTGGAGTCCCGAAAAATATCATGCGTTTGCTAAAATAGAAAACGAAAGAGCTACAAAAAAACTAGAGTTGTTTGTTAAAGGAGTTTATAAAACCATGAAAGTTGCTCCCGGAAAAAACACATACATTACAGAAATTGGTGTTAACGTTTCTGAATTAACAATTGCATACGCAAAAAAAACGAAAGCAAACTTTATCTGTTTAGGAACACGCGGCGCAAGCGGTGTAAAAAAACTTTTTGGTACACATGCCTCTAATTTAATAAACCACTCTCCAATTCCTGTTTTTGCCATTCCAAAATCTTATAAAACCTCTACCATAAAAAACATTTGGTACTCATCCGATTTTGAAAATGTTGCCAAGGAAATTAGTCACATAGAACCGGTTGCAAAATCATTAAAGGCAAATATTGACGTGCATCATTACAATTACTTGTTATCCGACCCTGCAACCAAAAACATGTTGGAAGCTGCTGCAAAAAAATTAAAAAATAAAACAATTAGTTTTGTGTTTCATAAGTTAGGCTTAGATTACTCTTTAACACATTATCTTGAAAAAGATGTGAAAAAGACAAAACCTTCAATTGTAGCATTATTTACCAAGCAAAACAGAAACTGGTTTAGCCGTTTGTTTTTAGGGAGCAATAGTACCGAAATGAGTTTTGCTACACATACACCCCTTTTAATTTTTAGAAAAACGAAATAATAATTTAAAATAAAACACCATGACAAAAAATTCATTTAGCGAAAGCGGATTAAACTTAAAAAACTTTTATAAAGAATTAGGTCAGTTATTGTACTCAGTTGCATATGCAGATGGTACAGTAAGAAAACAGGAAGTAGAAGCATTACGTGAATTTATTTTAAAAGATTTACTACCAATTGAATTCAGTCACGATTCTTCCGGTATGAACCACGCATTTTATACCCAATTTGAATTTGAAGAACTTGCCGAAAAAAAAACACCGCCACAGTTAGTGTTTTTAAATTTTCATCAATATTTAAAAGATCATGCTGCGCAAATTGATGCTGTTCGCAAAGAAGCCATTGTAAAATCTGTAGAAAAAGTTGCTGCTGCCTACAAAGGAATTAACAAAACCGAACAAGAATTAATTGATACCTTAAAAACGGAAATTGCGAAACTTTAATTAGTGCTTCTCAGTAACCGGTAAATCGGCTACTACTTTCTCGTTTGTTCTTACTTTAACTGGAACACCACCTGCTACTTCATAGGGTGAGGGTATTGCAAAATCATATCCAAAACCATAGATGTAGTAATTTCCTTTATACACTTCAAACTTATAATAACCTAAAGAATCAGGGCGTACTTTTGCATCATAAATAGTGGTATCGCTTCCCGGAAATTCCTTAGCATTAAATTTAATAAAAACAGAACCCCTTGAAATAGCTTTGCTATGATGTTTCATGTTCCCTTCAATAACTGCATCACCTCCAAGTTTGTTTTTCTTGCAACTAAAAAATAAAACCAAAACAATAATAAAACTCAATAATTTCTTCATACAATTAATTTATACCTGGGTCAGCAAATCGTTTATCGCCAATAAACTTATAATCATTTAAGGTTTTTAAAAACTCAATAATATCAGATTTTTGCTGCGCATTCATGGGTATCCCGTTAGGCAACAACAAAGGATCAAGATTAACCATGTTCACTACATTATTGGTATAATGGTCTAAACACTGTTGAAGCGTGGCGTATCTACCATCGTGCATATATGGAGCCGATAATGCAATATTTCTTAAACTCGGCACTTTAAATTTAAACTTATCTTCTGGCAATTGGGTAATGTGTGCTCTACCGGAATCGTTAATCAATGCATTTACAGTTAAACCATTGTTTCTGTAACTAAAATCAGTAAATAATGGTTCTTTATGGCACGAATTACAATTCGCTAAAAACAACTGATAACCTCTTTGCTCTTGCTCTGTAAAAGTCACCCCATTTTCTCCCCGCTTAAACATATCATACCTACTGTTGTAAGAATACATTAAACCCATAAACTGCGCCATTGCCTTTAACATACGCGATGAAGTTACATTTTCATCACCATATGCAGCAGCAAAAAGTTTTTTGTATCTGTTACTGTTTTTTAATTTTTCCAACGCATCATTAAATGCTAAATCCATCTCTACCGGATTTTGAATAGGTGCAACGGGCATCACCTCTATGTGATTAACACCCCCATCGTGCATAAACGCAGGATGCCAGTTTAAATTAAACATTCCGGGCGCATTTCGTGTTCCAAGTTTGTCATCTACACCATGACTAAAACCATGATCGGCGTGTGCAAAAGCTGCAAATTGTTGATGGCACGAACCACATGAAACTGTATTGTCTTTTGAAAGAATAGGATCATAAAACAAGGCTCTTCCTAAAACAAAAACTTGTTCTTTTATAGGGTTGTTATTAAAGCGGTAAACAGGTTCCGGCCAACCCGGTGGAATAATTTCTTTTAAATCATCGCTGGGTAAAATGGGATTAATTTTCGGGTCAACTTTACACGAAAAAAAAACCAATAATGAAGAAAAAAATAAAAAATATTTTTTAAAAGTCGTCAATTTTACTGCACTATTTCTTTAAAGCTTGTCATGTCTTGGTAATTATTTGCAAAGGTATTTGCTCTTAATCCTTCCGACATTATAAAATAATCTTGTGTAAAATCATAAACATTTGGATTCTTAAAAAGTTCATTTACATTAGTAGAAAGTTTCAATTCCGGATTTTTTGTTGCAGAAATCGTAAGATTTGTAGGGAAATTAATACTCACCCATCTTAAAACATTATTTGCGCCTTTAAAGCCCCCAGTGTGAAATTGAATAGATTTATCTACTGTTCCTGATACCGGCGAATAACCCTCCAACTTTAACATAATATACCCAGTATTCCAATCCCAAAACATATTTTTTTCAGGCGCCAAATCTCCATCTTGCACTCCCGAAACATTTCGTGCGCTATCTACACCAATTAAATAAGTGATTTTTTTGTATGTTCCTTCCGGAATTCCTGAAAGGTTTACAATATGATTAGCTAAGTCATTACCCCTATTAATTAAATGGTAACTATTAGGCACTTTATAAACACTTTCATCTGTTTTTGTAAGTGTAATATTACTAACATAATACATAAATTTATTTACGTTAAATGTATCTCCATTGGCATTTTTATAAAATGTGCCGTAAACCAAGGGAAGCGAATCTACCATATTGGCAAAACTTATTTTTAAGGTTCCACCAGTGGCTGCAGGCGTGTTGTTAACGGGCGGAGTTGGCTCAGTAACAGTATCTTTTTTGCACGCCACAAAAATTAACATGGATACAATAATAAAGACAATATTTTTCATAGCAATTTTCTTTAAACCTTAAAGTTACAAAAAAACAAGGCTAAATGCAATTTATTAGAGATAAGAATAATCATCTTGTTTGTAAAAATTTGAATAAATAAAGGTTTAAATGTAACAAGCATATAATCCTTCTTTATATTTGTTTGTTAAAAAAAAATAAAGTGACTCTTATAAAAAGTATTTCAGGAATTAGAGGAACCATTGGCGGTAAACCCGGTGATGGATTAAGCCCTTTAGATATTGTTAAATTTAGTTCTGCTTATGCAATCTGGTTAATTAAAAAAAATCCTAAAGCAAAAAAAATTAAAGTAATCATTGGAAGAGATGCACGCATAAGCGGGGAAATGGTAAACCAATTAGTGGGCGGAACTTTAATTGGCATGGGTATTGATGTAATTGATGTAGGATTAAGCACCACCCCTACAGTGGAAGTGGGCGTTACAGAATTAAATGCAAACGGCGGAATTATTCTTACAGCCAGCCATAATCCTAAACAATGGAACGCTCTTAAACTTTTAAATGAAAAAGGTGAGTTTATTAGTGATGAAGATGGAAAATTAATTTTGAAACTAGCAGAAACCGAAGATTTTAATTATGCCGAAGTGGATACACTAGGTACGTATTCTTTAAATACCGATTTACTAGATATTCACATTCAAAAAATTTTAAAATTACCTTATGTGGATGTAAAAGCCATTCAAGCTAAAAATTTCTCCATTGTTGTTGATCCTGTAAATTCTACGGGCGCTTTTGCTGTTCCGGAGTTACTAAAAGCATTGGGTGTTACAAATATTACGGTAATAAACGAACAAGTAAACGGACATTTTGCGCATAACCCCGAGCCTTTACCCGAACACTTAACTGAATTAAGCAGTGTAATTGTTAAGAAAAATGCAAATTTGGGAATAAGTGTTGACCCCGATGTTGACCGCCTGGCCTTGGTTTGCGAAGACGGTGAAATGTTTGGCGAAGAATATACCTTAGTTGCCGTTGCCGATTACGTATTACAACATCACAAAAATGGTAATACTGTAAGCAATTTATCAAGCACACGAGCTTTAAGAGATATCACTGAAAAAAACGGAGGAAAATATGCTGCCAGTGCCGTTGGTGAAGTTAATGTGGTAAACATGATGAAAGAAACCCAAGCCGTAATTGGAGGCGAAGGTAATGGCGGTGTAATTTTACCTGAGCTGCATTACGGAAGAGATGCTTTAGTTGGAATCGCCATTTTTCTAACGCATTTAGCAAAGTTTGGTAAACCCGTTTCTGTCTTAAGAAGAAGCTATCCTAATTACCATATTAGTAAAAATAAAATTGAACTAACACCTCAAATTAATGTAGATAAAGTACTGGAAAGCATTAAATTAAAGTATAGTAAAAACCCGGTGAATGATGTAGATGGTGTTAAAATTGAATTTGATAAAGAATGGGTTCACCTACGAAAAAGCAACACAGAGCCCATCATTCGAATTTATAGCGAAAGCGAAAGCCAATCAACCGCCGATAGTTTAGCTAAGAAAATTATAGCCGATATTAAAGAAATCATCAAAAATTAAAGCTTAAATTTGTTGCTCCTTGCAATAACAAAGCATAACACATGAAAGTATATTTTGATAATGCTGCCACAACTCCGTTAGACGAAAAGGTTTTAGAAGCCATGATTCCGATAATGCGTGATGAGTTTGGCAACCCTTCTTCTATTCATGCAACCGGCAGAAAAGTAAGAAGCTTAATAGAGAACGCACGAAAAACAGTGGCAAAGCTAATGAACGTTACTCCTGCAGAAATTTTCTTTACTTCAGGCGGTACAGAAGCTGATAATATGGCTATATGTCAAACAATTGAAAGTCATAATATTACACACGTTATCTCAAGTAAAATTGAGCATCATGCGGTAGAACACACCATTTGTAATTTAGAGAAATTAGGAAAAATAAAGGCATCGTGGGTAAAGTTAGATAGCAAGGGTAATGTAGATTTAAATCACTTAGAAGAATTACTTAAAAACAATCCGCGCAGCTTAGTTTCATTAATGCACGCCAATAACGAAATAGGAACCTTATTGCCAATAAAAGAAGTGGGCGAATTGTGCGAAAAATACAATGCCATTTTCCATAGCGACACCGTTCAAACAGTAGGCCACTACCCCATTAATTTAAAAGAAATTAAAGTTCATTTTATTACCTGCGCAGCCCATAAGTTTCATGGCCCTAAGGGTGTAGGGTTTTTGTATATAAACCATGCATTAAAAATTACGCCCTTTATTAATGGTGGCTCGCAAGAAAGAAACATGCGTGGCGGAACCGAAAACGTATACGGAATTGTAGGCTTGGCAAAAGCGCTAGAAATTGCTTACGCTGAAATGGATGAACATATTAAACATGTAAGCGGCCTTAAACAATACATGATGGAGAAGTTAAAAACTACCATTCCGGGAATTGAATTTAATGGCGAAACCGCTCCCGATAAGGCTTTATACACGGTTTTAAATTGCTGTTTTCCCCAACATCCAAATGCCGAAATGTTATTATTTAATTTAGATATTGCCGGTATTTCAGCTAGTGGCGGAAGTGCCTGTACCAGCGGAAGCAATCAAGGAAGTCACGTTTTGCGAGGTATTGGCGCTAATATGGATAGAGCTTCTGTTCGTTTCAGCTTTAGCAAATACAATAAAAAAGAAGAAATAGACTTTGTGGTAGATAAGCTTAAAGAGCTATTTGCCGTTAAAGAAACTGCTTAAAAAAGAGATAAAATTGTTTGCGAATTGTTTTTTTTCACTATATTTGCAGCCTTAAATTACTAAAACAGAGGAAACAAAATGTTAGTTGTACAAATAAAAGAAGGCGATACTATTGAGAAAGCCTTAAAAAAATACAAAAAGAAATTTGAAAAAACAGGCGTAGTTAAACAATTACGTGCTCGTCAAAAGTTTACTAAACCTTCTGTTCGTCGCAGAGAAGAAATAATTAAGGCGGTTTACAAGCAAAAGCTTCAAAACGGTCTTATCGAAAAATAAGATTTAACGTTATTTACTTGAAATCCTAAATTGAATTTGCTAAATTCGGTTTAGGATTTTTTTATGGACGGAAGTTTGGTTGATATATATATTGAATATCTTAAAAAGATAAAAAAACTAAGTCCGCATACCCTTGTTTCCTATAAAAACGACCTCCTCCAGTTTCAAGAATATCTTTTAAACGAAGTTGGCCGAAACACTATTAAAGATGTCAATCACCAAGATTTAAGAGGCTTTGTGGCTAAGTTAATGGATGAAGGTATACAAGCCAAATCGGTTAACAGAAAAATTTCAAGCGTTAAGTCTTATTTTAAATTCTTATTAAAAGAAGGTGAAATAAAACACAACACCATTGCTAAGGTGCAAGGACCAAAAACACCAAAAAAACTTCCGGTTTTTGTTGAGGAAGAAAATATTAACACCCTTTTAGATAAGGTTGTTTTTGAAGATTCATTTAATGGAATAAGAGATAAATTGGTTTTAAGTTTACTTTATTTAACCGGCATAAGACGCTCAGAATTAACAGGTTTAAACAACAATGACGTTGATTTGTTTAACAACGAAATTAAGGTTTTAGGAAAGCGAAATAAAGAAAGAATTATTCCAATAAGTTTAGAGCTTAAACGTAACCTTGAAACCTGGTTTAACGTAAAAAAAGAAAAGGATTTGAGCTGCGAATATATGTTTGTTTCTTCACAAAATAAGCCCTTAACTGCTAACCAAATTTACAACATTGTAAAGAAACACTTAAGCCTTGTTACATCACTTCATAAAAAAAGTCCGCACATTTTACGTCACACATTTGCCACCCATTTATTAAACAATGGTGCAGATATTAATGCGGTAAAAGAGTTGTTAGGTCACTCTAGCCTTGCAGCAACGCAAATTTACACACACAACAACATAGAGAAGTTGAAACAAACATATAAACAAGCGCATCCACGTTCAGGTAACTAAAATTTAATAACTAACAATTAAAAGGAGGAAACACAACATGACAATCAACATTCAATCAGTGCATTTTAATGCCGATCAAAAATTAATTGGTTTTATAAACGAAAAAGTTAGCAAATTAAAAACCTTTCATAGTGGTTTAATAAACAGTGAAGTTATTTTAAGATTAGATAAAAGCAGCAGTGCAGAAAATAAAATTGCCGAAATAAAAATGCTTGGTAAAGGCCAAGAATTTTTTGCAAAAAAACAATGTGCAAGCTTTGAGGAAGCAACCGACCTAGCCTGCGAAGCACTAAAAACACAAGTCAAAAAGCATAAAGAGAAATTAATTAACACTTAATACTGGTAAAGTCCCGAATTTCTTCGGGACTTTTTTGTTTAGACATTTATCGATACCTTCGTACTATTACAAGGGTAAATGAAAAAAATTTCAACCAAAGGAGCGCAAATACATTTCAGACCGGATGGAATAATTCATGTTCATTACGATGATGAATTATTAGATTTGGAAACTGTAAAAAATGTTTTTTTCGTTACTCGAGAAAACTCTCCTTGGGATATTGCACCCATTTATATAACCGGAGGCACCTTTACCAATCAAGAAAAAGAAGCTCGCAAATTTAGCGGTAGCGAAGATGTAATGAGGCATTGCAGTGCCATTGCCTTTTTATCTAAAGCTGCAGGAGAAAAATTATTGGCTAACTTTTTTATTAAATTTATGAAACCTTCAAAACCAACCAAATTTTTTAATACCGAAGAAGAAGCTATTAATTGGTTAAAAGGTTTTGTTGTTACTGATAATAAATAATTTCATTTTAAACTTAAATAATTTATATGAGCGATTTTTCTAAACACAAATTTGGCACCAAGGCTATTCATGCCGGTGCTGATCCAGATCCATCAACCGGAGCAATTATGACTCCCATATTTCAAACATCAACCTACGTGCAACAATCGCCGGGTGTTAACAAAGGTTATGGTTATGCGCGCGGAAAAAACCCTACACGCGAAGCATTACAAAAAAATATTGCAGCGCTTGAAAACGGTAAACATTGCGTATGCTTTAGTTCGGGTATGGGTGCCACAGATGCAGTAATGCGCATGTTACGCCCCGGTGATGAAGTAATTACAGGCGATGATTTATACGGAGGCTCTTACCGAATGTTTACCAAAATTTACGAAAACTACGGCATTAAATTTCACTTCATTAATTTAACCGATGTCGAAAATATTAAAAAGTACATCAATAAAAACACTAAGCTAATTTGGGCAGAAACACCTACCAACCCAACGATGCAAATCATAGACATTGAAGCTTGTTCTAAAATTGCAAAAGCCAATAATTTAATTTTAGCGGTTGATAATACGTTTGCTTCCCCTTATTTACAAAACCCATTGGCCCTGGGGGCAGATATTGTAATGCATTCGGTAACTAAATACCTGGGCGGACATAGTGACGTAGTTATGGGAGCCTTGGTAATGAACGATGATAAATTGCACGAGCAAATTTATTTTATTCTAAACAGCTGCGGCGCCAACCCGGGGCCTATGGATTGCTTTTTAGTAATGCGCGGTATTAAAACCTTGCATTTACGTATGGAGCGCCATTGTTTTAACGGAAAAAAAATTGCCGAGTTTTTAAAAACACATCCGAAAATTGAAAAAATATACTGGCCTGGTTTTACCGACCATCCTAACCACCAAATTGCCAAAAAACAAATGCGCGATTTTGGAGGAATGATTTCCATTGTATTAAAAGGTGCAAGTATTGAGGATACATTTAAAATTGCATCCTCATTTAAAGTGTTTTCATTGGCAGAAAGTTTAGGTGGTGTTGAATCGTTAATTAACCATCCGGCAACTATGACGCATGCTTCTATTCCTAAAGCAGAGCGCGAAAAGGCAGGAGTGGTTGATAACCTGTTGCGTTTAAGTGTGGGCGTAGAAGATGTAGAAGATTTGATAGAAGATTTAAAACAAGCTTTAGCATAAATAAAAAATCCCCGAAAATATTCGGGGATTTTTTAAACCTTTATTTCTTTCTTAGCTTTTAAACTTATTCATTTTATCAGCCAATTTAATAGCCTCATACAAATTAATTAAACCGGCGTTTTTACCTAATTCTTCAAACTTTACCCTACGCTACCGCGCGAATCCCTTCGCGTGGTGGCAATTATTTATTTTTTTCACAATCTAATTCCAAAAATTAAAACAAGCATTAGCATAAATAAAAAAGCTCCGAAAATTTCGGAGCTTTTTAGTTGGAAAGAACTTTTAATATTAAAAAGGAACTCGAATAGAATAAACTTTATCAGCCAATTTAATAGCCTCATACAAATTAATTAAACCGGCATTTTTACCTAGTTCTTCAAATTTTATGTAACGGTCTTTTTCACCTTTTTTGCTACCGGGTTTAATTACCTTTTTTCCTTTGTAGGTTTTTAAACTGCTCTTTATTAGAATAGTTTTAATTTGTTCAGGTGTAAGTTTTGGGTAGTACGATTTTAAAACCGCTGCAACACCGGCAGCTACAGGTGTTGCCATACTAGTACCACTTGCATCTTGATACTTACCTTCCGGTGCGGTTGAGTAAATATCTACTCCAGGTGCAAACAAATCAATAGATTTTTTTCCGTAGTTTGTAAATGGCGCTGCAATTAAACTATCGGGCTTCCAACTTAAAGCGCCAATGGTTATCATATTGCTTGCATAACCTTTATCCTCATATTTTGCTGTTGGGTAATGTGTAATTTTATCAATATTTAAATGATCGTTACCCGCGGCGTGCATTAACAATACCCCTTTCTTTTGTGCATATTTCACAGCATCATCTACCACTTTTTTATTCCACGAATATTTTTTACCAAAACTCATATTTATTATTTGAGCGCCGTTATCAACTGCATATAAAATTGCATTGGCTATATCTTTATCGTGCTCATCGCCATTTGGTACACATCTAACCGACATAATTTTTACATCTGCAGCAACCCCATCCATACCTACTCCATTGTTTCTTTTTGCAGCAATAATACCTGCAACGTGTGTTCCATGAAAACTATGCGGGCCTTTGCAATCTGCATTACCATAATTTTTTTCGTATAAATTATTATAATCATCTCCCACTATTTCTCTAGGGTTAACATCGGGATTTAAACCCACTTCAATCATGGTTGACATTTGTCCCCAACCTTCTTCAACACTTTCTTTAAATTCATCGTAAGTGGTTTTACCCGATTTTAATGACATAGAAACAATTGCTTTAATTTGCTTTGCTTCCTTATCTTCAGGGCTGTATTTTTCTAAGGTTTCCTTTGTAATAACGGTGGTACTTTGTTGAGCCTTAATTGCCTCTTCCATTTTCACCATTCCTTCTCTAATAAACTTCAGCTGGTTATAACCCGGCTCGTACTTCGCCTTCGTTGCTTCCATATCTTTTTTAACGGCTTCGTAAATTGCCAATTCTTCTTTTTCTTGTTTTGATTTAAAATCAGCTTTGGTTTTACCTTCGTATTTAGGTTTGTATTTTCTGTACAAACGTGTCATTTCTAAATTCTCCGCATCCACATTTTTACCGTCTTTACCGCCTAAAAAACTCCAACCATGTATATCATCAATGTATCCATTTTTATCATCGTCTATTCCATTCCCTGGAATTTCTCCTGGATTAACCCACATTACATCTTTTAAATCTTCGTGATAATAATCTACACCACTGTCTAAAACAGCAACTACTACAGGAACCGGTTTTCTGTCTTTCAACAGCTCTTTATAAGTACGCTCGGTACTTACGCCATTTACCTTATCGGTAGTTGGATCGAGGTTAAACCAATTATCCGGACGCTTTGCCGGAGTTTGAGCCAACATAAAACCGCCTAATAAAAGCGCGGAAATGGACAGAATAATTCTCTTCATATAATTTATTATTTAATCTAATTTAAAGATAAATTCAACATTGCAAAATACCGTTTGTATATATTAACAAACATTTATACCGTCATTTTTGCTACCGCTTGAATTATATCGTGCTTAGTAATAATGTGTACGTTACCGCCTAAATCGCGCATAAGTACTGCATTATTATCTTTATTTATTAATTTACTTACTTCTTCAATGGTTGCTTGCTCACCCACAATTGGAAATGGTTTTTGCATTAAATCTTTCACCGTTTTATTCTTAACATCTGAGCTTTCAATAAGTTTATTAAACAAGTAATTATCGTTTAAAGAGCCAATGTATTCTCCGTTTTCTAAAACAGGTATTTGCGAAATGTTGAATTTATTCATTACATCTAATGCCTCATTAACCTTTGCATTACTGTTAACCGTTAACAATTTTTGATTTTTGTGGCTTGCAATTAAATCAGCTGCCTTAGGTTTTAAAACTTCTAAAAAGTTACGGTCGCGCATCCAATCGTCGTTAAACATTTTACCCATGTAACGTGTACCATGATCATGAAAAATAACAACCACTACATCGCCCTTTTTGTACATGTGTTTCATTTGCATTAATCCCGCCATAGCAGAGCCTGCGCTATTTCCAACAAATATTCCTTCTTCTTTAGGAATACGACGCGTCATAATTGCTGCCTCTTTATCGGTTACTTTTTCAAAATGATCGATGATAGAAAAATCAACATTTTGTGGTAAAAAATCTTCTCCAATACCTTCGGTGATGTATGGGTAAATTTCATTTTTATCAAAAACACCTGTTTCTTTATATTTTTTAAATACCGAGCCATAGGTATCAATACCTAATATTTTAATGTTCGGATTTTTTTCTTTTAAATATTTTCCGGTTCCGCAAATGGTTCCGCCGGTTCCAACACCAACAACAAGGTGAGTGATTTTCCCTTCTGTTTGATCCCAAATTTCAGGACCTGTTTGTTCGTAATGCGCTAATGAGTTGCTTAAGTTATCGTATTGGTTAGGTTTCCAAGAATTTGGAATTTCGTTTACTAAACGCGATGAAACAGAGTAATAAGAACGTGGATCTTCCGGATCAACATCTGTAGGGCAAACAATTACTTCGGCACCAAATGCACGTAAAGCATCTACCTTTTCTTTGCTTTGTTTATCGGTAGTGGTAAAAATACATTTGTAACCTTTAATTACTGCGGCAATAGCAAGGCCCATACCTGTGTTTCCGCTGGTTCCTTCAATAATGGTTCCGCCCGGTTTTAAAACACCTGATTTTTCGGCATCTTCAATCATTTTAAGCGCCATACGGTCTTTAATAGAATTTCCGGGATTAAAAGTTTCTACTTTTGCGTATACTTCGCAAGGTAAATCTTTTACAATTTTATTTAATTTAACCATTGGTGTATTACCAATTGTTTCCAATATATTTTTACAAACTTTCATTTTTATAATTTTAATTTGATAGTTCACCACGTAAATTGCCGGCGAGCGCTTTTTTAATTTGTGTTGTTGCGCTTTTTGAGCCTAACAAAAACATGAGCTTGGTAATGGCACTTTCAAAAGTAATATCACTTCCGCCAATTACACCAATTTGTTTTAATTTACTACTTGTTTGATACATCCCTTGCACTACCCTACCCTGTTGGCATTGTGTAACATTGTAAATTATAATTCCTTTTTTTATGGCTGTTTTTAATTCATCAATAAACCAATCTTTTGTGGTAGCATTACCGGCACCAAAGGTGAGTATAACAACTGCTTTTAAACCTTTACTTTGTAAAATAGTAGTTGTAATTTTTTTGCTTATTCCCGGAAACAAGTGCAACACAGCAATATCATTATTTAATGAAGTGTGTAGTTTTAATTTTCCTTTTGATGCTTTTGCAATAGCAGGTTTGTTATACATTATTTCTACACCGGCCTCTGCTAAATGCGGATAGTTAGGAGATTTAAATGCATCAAAATGTTCGCTGTTGTATTTAAATGTTCGGTTACCGCGGTACAATTTGTATTCAAAATAAATACAAACTTCTGTTATTATTGGCTTTCCTTTTTCTTGTGCGGCAGCAATTTCAATAGCAGTAATTAAATTTTCTTTACCATCAGTTCTAATGGTTCCTATTGGTAATTGCGAACCCGTTAAAATTACCGGCTTAGCCAAATTCTCTAACATAAAACTTAATGCGCTTGCTGTAAAACTCATGGTATCTGAACCGTGCAATACAACAAAACCATCAAATGAATTATAGTGCAAGCCAATTAATTCTGCTAACTCCACCCAAATTTCGGGCTTCATATCAGATGAATCTATTGGGTTTTTAAAAGACACAGAACTTAATTCAACATTAAAGTTTTTAAGTTCCGGAATTTGAAGAGATAGTGATTTAAAATCAAAAGGCTTTAAAGAACCGGTATTGGGATCGTTTATCATTCCAATGGTTCCGCCTGTATAAATTAAAAGTACTTTTGGCCTTTTTTGTTTCATAAAAAAAACCGGTTTAACTTTTGTATAGCAACATCAGTTAAACCGGAATTAAATTAATTAAAATGGTAAATCTTCGTTATCGTCAACACTTGTTGTAAACACGGCACTTCCTGCATCAAAACTGCCTGATTGTGTGTTTGATTGTTGAGTATTTTGTGTTTGCGCCACCGGATTAGCGGCGTTATTAAATTTTTCTATACGCCAAGCTTCAAGGGTATTAAAATACTTAATTCCTTGAGGTCCGTTCCATTCGCGACCACGTAAATTAAATTGAACTTTTAATTCATCACCCACATTGTACTGATCAAGAATAGAACATTTGTCTTGTGTAATTTGAAAACTTACATGTTGAGGGTACGGTGTGCTTGCTTCGGTTGTTAATACAAACTCACGTTTTTGAAAACGATCACTCACCTTTTGAGTATCGAATTTTACTTTTAGGGTTCCTGTTACTTCCATTTTATATTTGTTTTTATTATTTACTTTTTAATTATGCCGTTGCTTCTGCTCCGCTCAACAACAACAACCAGGCATCTTTTACTTTGTTATTTTCTAATAATTCTTTAGCAGCTTTATGTCTTTCTTCATCACTTTTATAAAAAGCCATTGATTTTTTAAAACTTTCAATTTCTTCTTTACTTGGCAATGCTTCAACACTACCCAACAAACCTAAGTTATTTCCGCTTAAAACCTTGCTATGTTTTATAGAATCTGGAATGGCATCAAAACCAATTCCAATGGTTGTTATGGGTTTTTCTACTTCAAACAAACTATTCCCTGAGGCGCGGCAATACCAGTTATCGCCCATACGCGAAACCAAATCAATTTTTTTGGTATCAATATTTTTTTCTGCGTTTAAAACAGCTTCATCTACATGAATTTTTACTACTTCGCATATTACCAAATTACCTGCCCCGCCTTGGGTACCTAAAGATTTTACTTCATTAACGATGCATTCAATTTGTACCGGAGATTCTTTTACACGAAAAGGTTTTACTAATTCAGATTTAATGGGGGTAAAGCCTGCCTTTTCAAATTCATTTACTCCTTTTGGGAAAGGGCTGCTGGCTAAACTCATTTGGTGCACCATGTTATAATTCACCATGTTTATTACCACTTCCGGAACTTCTAAAACATTATCCAATGTATCTTTTGTTGCCCCGGTTCGTCCGCTGCGTGCCGGTGAAAAAACCAAAATAGGCGGATTGCTGGAAAAAACATTAAAAAAACTAAAGGGTGCTAAGTTTGGCTTACCATCTTTACTAATTGTACTGGCAAAACAAATAGGGCGAGGTGCTACAGCGTTTTGAAGGTACTTTTGAAGTACGGGAATAGAAAGTTCTTTTGGATTAAGCGTAAGCATAGTTAACAAAGTTAACAATATTGAAATGCTTTAAAATACGATGTTGAAAAGTAAGTAAATTGTGGATATTTTATACAATGGTTAATAATACCAAATAGCCGCTAATAAAGCCTAAAGCAGCCAAAATAGCTATTCGTTTAAAGTACCAACCAAAGCTAATATTTTCTATACCCATAGCCACTACTCCAGCAGCAGAACCAATAATTAAAAGGCTTCCACCGGTACCTGTAGCATAGCATAATAAATGCCAAAACGGGCTGTCAACCGGCAAATCGTTTAATGAATACATTCCTTGGAATGCAGCTACTAAAGGCACATTATCTATAATAGCAGAAAAAGCTCCGGTTACCAACAACAATACACTGTTACTACTTATGTGTTCAGACAAGAAATGCGATAATTCAGTTAAAATTCCGGCGGTTTGCAAAGCACCTACACTTAATAAAATTCCAAGAAAAAATAAAATGCTTGGGGTATCAATATTGCGTAATGCATGAGAAACGGTAAAAGTTGTTTCTATATCGTTTCTTCTTCGTGCAATTATTTCAGTAATTATCCATAAAACACTTAGGCCAAGTAACATACCCATAAAAGGTGGTACATGAAATATACTTTTTACAATAGGGACAGAAATAAGTGAAAGGATTCCTAAAAATAATATTACAGTTGCGCTTTTTTCTGGTTTTTCATCTGTTACAGGAAGTGGCTTTTCATCTAACAGACGTGTTTTTGCAAGAATAAAGTACAAAACGATAGACGGAACAATAAAACAAACTATGCTTGGTAAAATTAAATTAGTAATAAGTGGTACTGTAGTTATTTGTCCGCCAATCCACAGCATGGTGGTGGTAACATCGCCAATAGGACTAAAAGCACCGCCTGCGTTGGATGATATAACTATTAAACCGGCAAAATACCAACGTAACTTTGGGTTTTCAATTATTTTTTTAACCAAAGAAACCATTAAAATGGTGGTAGTAAGATTATCTAAAATGGCCGATAATAAAAACGCTAATATTCCAATTATCCAAAACAATTGTCTTAAACCAAGCTTATTAATTTTATTGGTAATCACATCAAATCCTTTGTGCCCGTCAATAATCTCAACAGTTGTCATGGCCCCTAAAAGAAAGAAAAGAATACCAGCAATTTCGGAAAATGATTCTTCTAAATGATGGTTAAAATCGTGCGTATCTATTATTTGAACACCTAATAGTAACCATAACACCACTCCTGAAAATAAAGCAAAGGCAGCTTTATTTATCTTTAATGGATGCTCAAACACTATGCCTAAATAGGTAAGAATAAAAACAACAAGTATTAGTGCATGAATCATTTGATTTCTAATTTTAGTTCTTGTAAATAATTTGGCAAAGTTAATAAACGACTTCCATACCAACTAAACATTTCGCCGTCTACCAGCACAACTTTTGAACTTGTTAATTTCATTTGAAATTCCTGAACATGTGATTCGTTAAACGGAAATGGTTCGGTAGATAAAAAGCAAAAATCAGGTTTGCGCTTTTCCAATTCTTCTATATTTATTTCAGGATATCTGTTTTTGTTTTCAAAAACATTTACAAAGCCTGAGTACTTTAATACCTCATGAATAAAGGTGTTAGAAGCTGCTACCATATACGGTTTATTCCAAATTAAATAAGCACAGGTTTTATTTTTAAAAATTCCGGAAACAGTTTCCATTTTTTCTTTAATTGCGTTTACTAAAATTTCCGATTCCTTTTTTCTGTTACAAATTTCACCTAATTGCAGCATCATGTTAAAGGCATCATCTAAATTATTTACATCGCTCATCCAAACCGGAAAATATTTTTTTAATTCTTCTATTTGCTCTTTGGTGTTTTCTTCTTTATTACCAATAATTAAATCAGGATTTAGTTTCTTAATTTTTTCTATATCTATTTGTTTGGTACCTCCTACTCTAATTACCTTATCAAACATTGCTTTAGGATGAATACAAAACTTTGTTATTCCTACAAGTTCATTTTGCAAACCAATATCCCACAAATACTCACTTTGCGAAGGAACCAATGAAATAATTCGTGTAGGTGTTGCAGCTATAACCAGCTTATTGTTTATTTGGTCTAAATACTCCATAAATCCATCCATAAAAGTATTTAAAATACCCGATTATTTATCATATTTGCAGCGGTTTGAAAAATTCTAATGCCGGACATATAGCTTTATTAGTTGCGCAAGTTATTTACGCAATGAATTATTCAATAGCCAAAGATTTAATGCCTGATTTTTTAGGTCCACATGCACTTGTATTGTTGCGTGTGTTGGGTGCCGGAATATTATTTTGGATTCTTTCATTATTCGTTAAAAACGAAAAAGTTGAAAAGGCCGATCTAAAAAAAATATTTTTCCTATCATTTGTTGGGGTAATTATTAATCAGGTTTTTTTTATTTGGGGCTTAAGTTTAACCAAGCCTATTAACTCTGCCATAATAATGATCTCCAACCCTATTATGGTTTTTGTGTTTGCCATTTTGGTTTTAAAAACCAAGGTAAACGTTTACAACCTAGGCGGATTAGCTCTAGCCATAATAGGTTCGTTAATTATACTTTTATTTAAAGGGAATTTAGAATTTGGCAGTAATACTATATTAGGTGATTTAATGACTTTAATTAACTCTGCATCGTGGGCCGTTTTTGTTGTAATGAGTAAGCCGCTTTATAATAAGTATAGCCCCGTTACAGTAATGAAATGGATTTTTTTATTTGGAAGTATTATAATTTTACCAATTGGTGGATACGATGTAGCTCAAACCAACTGGCAATCGTTTACAACAGATGCAATATATGCTACCCTTTTTGTAATAGTTGCTACCACTTTTTTAGCGTATCTATTAAATATTTATGGTTTACAACAGTTAAGTCCGCATGTGGTTAGCATGTATATTTACCTGCAACCCTTTTTAGCTTCGTTATTTGCAATTATATTGGGAAAAGATAATTTAAACCTTACAAAAATTATAGCCGGAATGTTTATTATATTAGGCTTATATTTGGTAAACATTAAAACAAAAAAAGTACAAAATGATTAAATCTATGACCGGCTTTGGTAAATTTTCCAAAGAATTTGGCGACAAAACCATTAACGTAGAAATACGCTCACTTAATAGTAAAAACGCAGATATTAGTTTGCGTCTTTCATCAACGTACCGTGCATTTGAATTAGATTTACGTAATGAACTTACCAAACAACTAGAAAGAGGTAAAATAGATTTAAGTGTTTATGTAGAAAGTAAAACAGCCGAAACACCCATTGAAATTAATATAGATTTAGCCAAAGCATACCACGGTAAATTAAAAGAATTAGCGAAGGCATTAGAAGAAGATGACGATGAGTTGATGCGTGAAGTTTTAAAAATGCCCGATGTTTTAAAAAACGAACGCAAAGAACCGGATGAAAACACCTGGAAAGAAATTTTGGAATGTATTAACGAAGCTATTAAACAATTAAATAAATTCAGAGAAAAAGAAGGGGAATCAATTGTAGCCGATTTTAACCAACGCCTGGGCAATATTGATAGGTGTTTAACTGAGGTAATTGCCTTAGATAACAATCGAATTCAAAAAATAAAAGACAGAATAAAAGGGAATTTAAAAGAAGTTATTGGTAATGGTAAAATAGATGAAAACCGTTTTGAACAAGAACTAATTTATTACATAGAGAAATTAGATATTAATGAAGAAAAAGTGCGATTAAAACAGCACCTTGAGTTTTTTAATCAAACAATAAAAGAAGCTTCTACCGGTAGAAAATTAAATTTTATTACACAAGAAATTGGTCGCGAAATCAATACTATTGGTTCTAAAGCGAACGATGCCGATATTCAAAAATTGGTAGTGCAAATGAAAGACGAATTAGAGAAAATAAAAGAACAAACCAATAATGTTTTATAAAATAAATTTCTTAAGTTTAATATACTAAAACTAAAATCATGAAAAAAACACTAATTATAATTGCAGCATTAATGTTAACCATTGGTGCTAGTGCGCAAAAAAACTTTCAGTTAAGCGCTAAATCAGGTGATACCGAATTAGACGCCAGTTTAAACGAAATAAATGTAAAAGCACAAGCAGATGTTCCATTATTTAAAAACGATTTAAAATTAGAATTCGGAGTTTCCGATTCTAAATTAGATAATATGCTTGTTAGTTTAAATATGTCGCCGGCAGATGTATACATGACTTTAGAAACTGCAAAAATTACAAAAAAACCGGATGATGAAGTGCTTAAAGTATTTACTGCTAATAAAAATAAAGGCTGGGGAGAAATTGCAAAAGAAATGGGCATTAAACCCGGATCTGCAGAGTTTCACGCACTAAAAGGAAAAGCAAAAAACAAAAAAGGCAAAGGTGGCGGATCAAAAAAAGGCGGTGCTGAGCAAGGCGGTGGCCCTTCTGAAAAAGGAAAAGGGAATGGTAAAGGAAAAGGGAAAAAATAATTAGTAAATTTTAATTCTTAATTGGCAAGCGCACATAAATACCTTGTTGTAATAGCCGGCCCTACGGCAGTTGGAAAAACAAAATTAAGTATAGCGCTTGCCAAATTTTATAATAGCGTAGTCATTTCTGCCGACTCCAGGCAATTTTACAGAGAAATGAATATTGGAACCGCAAAACCAAGCGAAAGCGAATTAGCTACTGTAAAACATTACTTCATTAACAATAAAAACATTAACGAGCTTTTTGGTGCCGGACATTTTGAAAAGGAAGCAATTGACTTGTTGGATGAATTATTTAAAGAAAACCAGATTGTATTTTTAGTAGGAGGTTCGGGTTTATACATTAATGCCTTATTGCATGGTGTTGATGATTTTGAAGAAGTACCTGTATCTTACCGCAATCAATTAAATGATGAGTTGGAAAAAAAAGGGATTGAATTTTTGCAAAAGGAATTAAAAGAATGCGACCCAACCTATTACAATACTGTTGATATTAATAACAGTCAAAGAATAATAAGGGCTTTAGAAGTTTGCCGCTTTACAAACAAACCTTACTCCGGTTTTTTAAATAAAAATAAAACACCACGTAATTTTACTCCAATTAAAATTTTAATAAACACCAATAGGGATATACTGTACAGTCAAATTAATAAGCGCGTTGATGAAATGATGAAAGCAGGTTTATTAGAGGAAGTAAAAAGTTTATTGCCGTTTAAAAACAACAATGCCCTAAAAACAGTTGGGTATAAAGAATTGTTTGAACATCTGGAAGGTAAATGTACTTTAAACCAAGCCATAGATAAAATAAAACAACACACCCGCAATTATGCCAAGCGACAATTAACCTGGTTTAGAAACCAAGATGATTTTGTAGAATTTTTACCGGAAGATGTAGAAAAAATAAAAGGATATATTGATGTGATTGTATCGAATTAAAACTAATTCTGCTGTTTCATTTCATTCTCCTGTATTGAACTTAAACCTAGCATGCATTTTGGCACAAACCATTTATCTTTATACTTCTTTAAATCAATTATTGTTTTACCGTCGCATTCTAAAAAATTACCGTTTACATCTCGTAAAAAATAATAGGCTTTGTTTTCATTAATTAGTTTAATTACTTTTTGTTTTAGCTCTTCATAACTTAAATCTTTATTTTCTCTTGCTAATTTTACACCAATTTCATTATTCCATAAATCCATAACACTACTTAAACTATCTGGCAATTCAATATTCTTACCTTTTCCTTTTTTAAACTGGCGATAATTTGTTTTTTCGTGAGCCTTCCCCAACTTCAAAACCTTTTTTGCTTTCACTTTTTGTGCAAAAGCAGCCATATAAAAAACATGTCGGTAAGCATCTAATTTCCCCCCCTGTGAATAAGAGTCTAAACTGCTTATTAATTCGGCTTCGTTATAAAAAGGCTTTAATTTTTTATGAATCTTTTTAACCTTACAGGCTGCAAAAGGATGCGCAAAAGCCCAGGCATATTCGTAACGTGAAACTTTTGTTTGTGATAGTGTTTTAAAAGTATAAAACAGCAAAGTAAATAAAGCAATAACAGTTTTTAAGTTCATCTTTAAAATTGTATTCAAATATAACGAATTAACAATTACTTGTTAGAAACATAAAGCCAAGTTAAGCCTTTCACGCGCCTATTCAGTTAATTTTGCAGTAATGGAAAGTACTAAAGACTTCTTAAGTAAATTGTTTAGCAAAACCACAAAATCGTTAACAACCAGCATTAACGATTTACGTGACAAAGAATTCAGCGGACAAAAGTTGAGTTCTGACGAGAGATTTGCGCTTTCTAATTTTGATAAATACCGAATTAAAGTATTAAATTCTCAATCAAACGAAGAAGCTTTTCATGAAACATACCGCAAAATTCAGGTAATTGCCAACCTTGGCGATTGGAAAGAGTTTTTAAAAGAGGAATATCACCAATAACAATTCGTTTATAAATTTATTTTCTTTTTTTGCTATTTAAGGGTTACATTTGGTTACCTTATTTTTATAGCAACATGAACGTTAAAACACTTGGCCAGTTTATTATTGAAAAACAAACCGATTTTCCATACGCAAAAGGAGAACTATCCAGATTACTGCGCGATATTGGAATAGCCTCTAAAATTGTTAACCGAGAAGTAAACAAAGCCGGTATTGCCGATATATTAGGAGAAACCGGCGAAACAAACATACAAGGAGAAATAGTTAAAAAACTTGATGTTTTTGCCAACGAACAATTTATTGCTGCTTTTAAAGCAGGTGGCGAAGTTTGTGCCATTGCCAGTGAAGAAAACGACGAAATAATTCCTATTGATTCTGAAATTTCTAAAAGTGCGAAATATGTTATTGCAATGGATCCCTTAGATGGCTCTTCTAACATTGATGTTAACGTTTCGGTTGGTACTATTTTTTCAATATACCGCCGTAAATCATTAAGCGGCCCCGGTACTTTGGAAGATTTTATGCAACGCGGTACCGAGCAAGTTGCCGCAGGTTATGTTATTTACGGAAGCAGTTGTATGTTGGTATATACAACAGGTAAAGGTGTTAACGGATTTACATTAGACCCCAGTATTGGTGAGTTTTGTTTATCGCATCCAAACTTAAAAACTAAAAAAGACGGAAATATTTACTCTGTAAACGAAGGGAACTATTTGCATTTTCCTGACGGAGTAAAAAAATACATAAAATATTGTCAGGAAGAAGACAAAGCTACTTCTCGCCCCTATTCTTCTCGTTATATAGGATCCGGCGTTGCTGATATTCATCGCAATTTAATTAAAGGTGGAATTTATATTTATCCAACCACCACCAAATCGCCAAAAGGAAAATTACGCTTGTTATACGAATGCAATCCTTTGGCATTTTTAATTGAACAAGCCGGAGGTAAAGCAACAGATGGCAATAAGCGTATTATGGAATTAGAAATAAATGAACTTCATCAACGCACGCCCTTGTTTTTAGGCAGTGCCGAAATGGTTGAAAAAGCTATGGAGTTTATGAAAAAATACGCTGAACAAAACGCATAAATACTTTTCTACTTTTTACTGCAACTAAGGCTTCGGCTTAATTACAATCGTATCAAAATATGGTGAGTAAGCTACAAAAGCACCAAACACTTTCTCATTGTTTACAAACATGCTTTTAATATTAGTTGGCGCCGAAAAAGGATTTGAATTACTGGCTTTGTTTTGGTAGTAGGTATACCAAAAATCATACTCCGCTTTTCCAATGTGGCAAAACTTAACGGCTACTGTATCTCCCACTCTGTAATAACTTCTGTTGGGGTCATCGCGCCATTTCTGAACATCGTTGGGTTGCGGACCTCTGTCATAAGAGAAATCAAAATTCTTTCCGTCAACAAATTTATCATCAAATACAGAAAACAACGGAGCCGCAAAAAACGCATCGGTATATTTTGTATTTAAGCGTTTAGAAAACCATCTGTAATTGTTTCCTAAACCTGAAGGCTCTTTAAAATGTTGCCAAATAAATCCTAAAGAATCTTGTTCCCATTTAAAATACAAACTATCTAAAGCAATTTTTGGAAGTATGGTTGATTGAACAGAAACTTCCTCGTTATTAACTTTAACTTTTAAAGTATACATCCTTCCTTCAACGCCGTTTATTTTGCTTCCAATAAATATATAACCAACGCTTGGGTCTAATGCCTTTAAAGTATCTACCATAACACCATCGCTAACGGTAACAAAAGCTTCTTTTACAAACGATTTTTCAGGCGTTGTAAAATCAAACTCGCCGAAATATGGAATTGAATAAGAAAGTAAAACTACAGCCGGAGACCCTGTTTCTATACTTCCTTCAACAACTAATTTTACCTGGTACTCTGGCAATTTCACATTCACATCTTTTCGGCATGAAAATAAAACACAAACAAAAATCAATACTATGTAATTAAAATATTTCATTTAAAATTTAAAGTTCCATGTAAAGCTTGGTAGTATCGGAAACAACGATACTTGCTTTGCTCCCACTTTTAATGTACCATTTAAAAAATCACCTTCTCGTGTAAAATAAATAAAATACGGATTGTAACGATTGTAAACATTAAAAACACTTAATGTAAAACTGTTGCTGAATTTTTTTGCCCACTTTTTTGCAACCTGTATGTTTGTTGTATCCTTCCCCTCTAACTTATATTGTTCAATTAATTTTTGTTTTCTTCTCTCTAATTTTTTCTCTCTGTTTGGAGTAAACGTAGCATTTAAATCCATTCTATGATAAGGAACAAATTGATAAGAATTTCGTAAACCATAATCATGACTCAAACTACCTTCGTATAAAAAGAATCCGTTTGGCAAAGTACCCCGATTACCTGTTGCGTAAACCCAAACCGCACCAAAATTCCATTGCTTATTCATATCGTAGGTTAATACTAACGATGCATCGTGTCTTCTATCATACTTCGCCAAAAAATCTCTTCCGTAATTAATTTCTTTAAACTGACGCCAAGCCCAAGATAAAGTATAACCAATCCACCCTGTAAATTTTCCTTTACTTTTTTTCACAAAAAATTCTGCGCCATAAGCCCAACCTCTTCCGTAAGTAAAAGCATTATCGGGATTATCGTACACATTCGCACTTGGTTCAGCCCCTTCTTTATATTCAATTTGATTATCCATTGTTTTGTAATACACTTCAACACTTGTTTCAAATATATTGTCTCCAAAATTTTGGAAGTACCCTAAAGCATACTGATTCCCAATTTGTGGTTTAATTTCTTCGGTGCAAGGCATCCACACATCTGTAGGTAAACTTAAAGAAGAGATAGTTGCTAAATGAATGTATTGAAAATTTCGGGTATATGATGCTTTAATAGAAGCGCGAGGGTTAATGCTATAACGTAAGGCCAAACGAGGCTCCAAGCCATCGTAATTCACTACTTTTTCATTTGCTTTATAAAATACGGTATCGTTGATATTTCCAAACATATCTTTTTTATACCGTGTAAACGGACCAATTTGCGTAAAATTTCCATAACGCAAACCCATATTCATTTTTAAGTTTTGTGTTAAATCCCAATCATCGCTTATATAAATTGCAGCATCGTGTGAGTACAACCTAATTACTTTACCTAAATCAAAAGTAGTTTCACCTTGTTTAGCACTTACATTGGTTGGAGTAAAAATATGGTAAATGTAATTTACACCGGCTTTAATATTGTGGCGTGAATTAGGGAAATAATTTAAATCGTACTTAAAATTAAAATCGCGTATACCACTCATAATTTTAAACTCAAAATCATCTTGAAAAGCTTCAAAATTAAAATTGTAATTAGAGAACACAGCCGTTGCATTCGAAAATAACTTTGGATTAAAAATATGATTCCATCTTAAACTAGCAGTTGTATTTCCCCATGGTATGCGGGTTCTGAAATCAGATTCACCATCAGTAAAATCAAAAATATCTTTTCCGTGATAGGTGCTAAAGAATAACCTGTTTTTCTCATTAAAAATGTAATTGAACTTTGCATTAAAATCATAAAAATAATACGATGTTCCTTTAAAATCTGATTTATCTAACCAGGGTTTAGCCAAAATATCTACATAGGTTCTGCGAGCACTAACAATAAAAGATGCTTTGTTTTTAATTATTGGTCCTTGAATAGTTAATCGCGAAGCAATAATACCTATTCCACCATCTACCTGAAAGTTTTGATTATTACCTTCTTTCATATTAATATCTAACACCGCAGATAACCTACCACCATATTGTGCGGGCATGCCGCCTTTAATTAAGTTTACGTTTTTAATGGCATCACCATTAAATACAGAAAAGAAACCCATTAAATGAGACGCGTTGTAAACATTGGCTTCATCCAATAAAATTAAATTCTGATCGGGGCCGCCACCACGCACGTAAAACCCTGTGTTGCCATCACCTGCATTTTTTACTCCGGGTAATAACTGAATGGTTTTTAAAATATCAACCTCGCCCATAAATGCGGGAATTTTTTTTATTTCAACCATATCTAAATTAACCGAACTCATTTGCGAACTCTTTACGTTTTCATCCAATGCTTTTGTAGTTACTTCCACTTCCTCTAATTGCTTTTCATCAAAAGCAATTTTTATGGTTAATGATTGACTGGAGTTTAGCTGAATACTTTGGGTGTAGGTAATATAACCGGTTAATTGGCACACCAGTGTGTATTTACCTTTTGGTGCATTTAATGAAAAGAAGCCGTATTGATTAGTAGCAACTCCTACTCTAATTTCTTTTAAATAAACAGTGGCTCCAATTAAAGATTCGCCGTTGGAAGCATCGTAAACACTTCCGCTAATAGAGAAGTTTTGTGCATTTACAAATTGTAAATAAAAAACTAATAGAAAAGTATATAGGCCTCTAAAATTCACAAGAAGCACAAAAATAGTTTAAAAAGAAATAAGTAAATGCAAAATTTACTTGTAATACTTATCAATTAAATAAATTAAACTGCCAATACCCGCTGCGCCTAATTCTAATTCACGCTTGTGAATTTTATCAAAAGTATCATCTGCCGTATGGTGTATATCAAAATAACGTTGCGTATCGGGCTCAAAACCAATTAAAGGCACGCCAAGTTTCCCAAGCGGACCAATATCTGCACCACCGCCACCAGGCTTAATACTTTCTATAAAGTAGGGTTTTAATAAACCTTCAAATTTACTAACAAGTTTATGCATGCCATTTAAAGTATCAACTCCAAAACCTCGGGGCGTATAGCCTCCTGCATCCGTTTCTAGAGCAGTTATGTGTTTTAGCTTTTTTACTTCTGCTTCTTTGGCATAAGCATAGGCTCCACCTAATCCATTTTCTTCGTTCATAAAACAAACGCAACGTATGGTGTGTTTGGGTTTTAAGTTTAATTTTTTAAACATTGCAATCATCTCAATCGTTTGCACAATTCCTGCTCCATCGTCGTGTGCACCTTGTCCATTATCCCAACTATCTAAATGACCACCTGCGATAATATATTCATTTGGTTTTTCAGAACCTTTAATTTCTCCAATTACATTAAATGATGGAGCATCGGGTAAATTCTTAGATTCGTTTTTTAAATAAACCTTTAGGTTCGGGTCTTTTTGTAAGGCATCCGATAATTCGTTGGCTGCTAAATAACTTAAAGCAAAAGCAGGAATTTTTGTTTTAGAAACAGTAGTGTCATACTTCATGTTACCGGTGTGTGGCGAATTATTTCGGTTACTGGTCATGCTTCTTACCAACATACCAATAGCACCATACTTTGCTGCTCTAGATGCTCCGTAAGCACGATAAACCACAGCTTCACCATAAGCAGCACCCTGGCGTATTTTTTTATCATCAAAATAAACATTGTAAAAAACTATTTTCCCTTTTATTTTTTCTGTTCCCAATTTTTCTAATTCATCAAAAGAATTTACAGAAATTACATTTGCTGTTAATCCATTAACCGGTGTAGCCACGCTGCTTCCTAAAGTAACAATGGCTAACTTTTTATTTAAATTTAATTTTGGAGAAATTAATTTACAATCTTCCACTTTACCTCTCACCCAATGCGGAACCATACAAGGTTGAAGATAAACTGTATCAGCACCTGCTTCGTACAATACTTTTTTTGCCCACTGCACCGCTTTTTCAGCCTCAGGACTCCCGCTTAAACGCCCGCCAATTTTGGTTGCCAAAAACTCTAAATTAGAATAGGTTTTACTTTGCGTTAAATAATAGTCGTATATTTTTCTGAGTATAACGGTATCGTTATCCTGAGCAAAAAAATGAAATGATAAAACAAAGGTGAATGATGCGAGTAGAATTTTTTTCATGTTGTAAATTTAATATTTAGATCCGGAACCTGCGCCACCAAAATCACCACCACCAAAATTGGTTTGTTGTTGTTGAACTTGTTGTTGCGATACAAAACCTTGTGCAATAGCTAAAGCTTCGGCATTTGTTTTTAAGAAATTATCTTCATCTTGTTCTTCTTTAAAAGTTATTCCGTGTTTATCTATTTTTAAATAACTAATAGATAAATATGCTAAAATGGTTAACACCAAACCTGCAACAGTTAATGAAACCTCGGGGTGACCCAAACTAAAATAATACTTAAACGTTAAGGCAGATACAGCTATCAGCAATAAGGCTGTCCAAATATGAAGCTTGTCTTTTATACGCAATCCATAAAACAAATAAATAAGTGGTACCAATGCTGTAAACAAATAAAAGAAAAAAGCCAAAGGAATGTCTTCACCCGCTTGTAAATTTAGATTGAACATTTCTATACTGCTTTCTCTAATTACAAAATAATTTCCGGAAACATAGAAAACAAGTAATGATAAAAACTGTGCTGTTTTAATACATGATTTGTAGTAGAACATCGATTGTTTTTTGTATTCTATTTTAGTAAAAAAATACAAACCTGCAGATAGTGCCATTAAAGCAAAAGGCATTATTAATTTGGCAATTTCACCAAGCCTTAACAGGAATAAAAAACAAATTGCAAAAAAGCAAAACACAAATACTAATGTTAAAATCTTATCGGCATAACGCGCAATACCAAATAATAAAACAGGAAACATTACTAAAAATATATTTAAAAAAAACCGCTCTTCGTTTTCAGAATTTAAACTAAAACCAAGAATGGAAAACAAAAAACAAACAGCACTATAAATTAAAGCCTCTGTAATACCTGTTTTATATAGACTCTTGGCTTTAATTAATAACTCAGCTGCACCAATACATCCCGCAAACATTAGAACACAAATAACAACCGGAATAAGATCTGAATTAGAATACTGAAAAAATGGAGAAAAAACTAAAGTGATAAGTCCTAATGTGGCCAAAACAATAAAAATGCAGAACAAAAACAAACCTATTTTTACAAATAAATTAGGTTTATAATGCTCGGTTTTATAAGTGTTGAGTATTGCTGCCAATTGTTGATTACCAATTAACTTATTTGCATACCAATATTTAGCCTTTTTTACAATGGCAATATTTAGCAGCAAAGTTTTGTCGTAGGCAACCATTACTTTATTTTTAAAATTCGTTTATAAAAAACAAAAAATAATATTACTCCAACGCAGGAAGTTATTACATACATCATAGCCAACATGGCTCCAAAATCTGAATTTATAAATGAAAACAAATTAAATAAAGAATATGTTAAACCAATGTAGCCATAAACCACACTTAATAATAAAAATAAAAACGATTGATTTTTGATGGCATAAACTAAGTAATAATAAGTGATTCCTGCTAACAAGATAAACCATAAAGGTTTTAAGGACAAACTAAACAAGGCCGATAAGGTTGCTACAAATAAAATATTTAATGCGAAATTATTATAACTAAAAGCAAAGTGAGGTTTTATTTCTTTTTTTACGGAAACATATCCTGCTGCGGCAAATACTGCCCCAATAATTATTCCGGTGAAAATAATACTATCACTTGAAAAATCGTTCTTCTTCAACAGCTCCATTGGCGTTACCGATAATCCTGCCCAGGCTGATACACCCGTAATTCCTAACGACAATACTCCTTTATGATCAAACAAATAGGCACACGATAAATATACCATTGCCGGAATAAAGGTTGCTAAACCATAGCTATACCCAAACACATCGTATATTGCCTGAAGATAGCTTATAAAAACTCCTAACAACAAACAAGCGGTTAAAATTGCGTAATCAGGAAAAGGGGAAACGTTCTTTACTTCTTGATGCGAATAAGGCTTTCGCATTTTTACAGAATAATAAAAACCACCGGCACATGCAATTAAAATTATAGCTAAAATAGCCTGATGTCCTATTGTATCAATATTTTGATACACCAAAACACTTATGCCTGAAATAAAAAGTAATATTCCTAAATATAAAATTGTTCTTAGTTCCCAATGCACAGAAATGGTTTTGTTTTTTTCAAACGTATCAATTGCCTCCGTTTCTTGCTGAGTCAACATTCCATTTTTATAAAGCAAATCGGCTAAATTCAATTTTACTTAACAATTAAGTTGTTTACCAATTCGTACCCGCAAAATTTATTAATTTTCTCAATTAAAAGTTGACGTTGATACGAAATTTCATTTTTAAGAACCGAAGAATCTAATTGAACAAAAACATTTTTTTTATCGTCGAAATAAATTTGTGTGGTGTGTTTTGCTACCATATCACCTGCAATTTCGCTCCATGCATTTTTAACGGCAAACCTACTCATCTTTACATCTAACTTCTCTTGTTTAAAAAGTTTATCAATAGCATCTCCTAATTTAATAAGATTATTGTTTTTTCTCATAACCTTTCCTCTGCTACTGCATTATTTACAACAAACAATTTACTTTCTTCACTCGCAAAACCAAACAAAGCCTGCATTCTATCGGCATGTGTATCGGTAATAAAAACCTGGCCAAAATCGTTACTCTTTACCATTTCCACTAATTTACCAAAACGTATTTCATCCAACTTATCATATACATCATCTAACAACAACAAAGGCTTTACGTTTTTCTTTTCTTTGATGTATTGAAACTGCGCTAATTTTAATGCCAGTAAATACGATTTTTGCTGCCCTTGAGATGCAAACTTTTTTAAAGAAAAATCGTTTATTTTAAACTCCAAATCATCTTTATGAGGACCAATGGTAGTGTATTCCAACACCCTGTCTCTTTGCAAGCAAGCCATTAAAGCAGTTTTAAAATCTCTATTTTCTAAAGAGTTTTCATAAACCAAACTTACCGTTTCATTGCTTCCGCTTATAGTATTATAAAAAGTATTAAACATGGGAATAAATGCATTCAAAAACTCTTTGCGCTTTTCAATAATGGTGTTACCATAAATAACTAATTGCTCATCCCAAATATCCAGCAAAGCAGAATCAAGCGCATGACTGCGTGCAAATTGTTTTAGTAAAGAATTACGTTGTTTTACTGCTGCATTGTAAGCAATTAAATTATCGAGGTAAGCTTTATCGTATTGAGAAATAATACTGTCAATAAACTTTCTTCGCACTTCGCTAACTCCCCAAATTAATTCATTGTCGTTAGGGCTAATCATTACCAAAGGAAACAAACCAATGTGCTCACTCAATTTTTGATATTCGCGTCCGTTACGCTTAAAAACCTTTTTTTGATTTCGTTTAATTCCACAATAAACAGCTTCATTTTCATCATATTTATTAAACTCTCCCTGAATTAAAAAAAAACCTTCGGTGTTTCTTATATTCTGACTATCAATAGCGTTAAAATAACTTTTGCATAAGGATAAGTAATGAATGGCATCTAAAAGATTAGTTTTGCCCGAGCCATTATTGCCCGCAAAACAGTTAATTTTAGGAGAAAACGTTGCCGAAAACTCCGTATAATTTTTAAAATTTACTAATGATAACTGCTTCAAAAACATGGCCAATACACAAAAATACGCTTCCTTTTAAAGCCAATTACCAGTGTTTAAAAAAATTTCTGAATTTGAGTAAAAAAACCTATTTTTGCACCCTATTAATTTTAACAAATGGCTGAGACTAAAGACGAAACAACGGTTGATAACACGGAGTTAAACGAACAAGAAACTGCAGAAGAAACAATTGAAGAAACCGAAGAAAGGGTAATTGATCCTAATTTAACAGGAATTCAACTTTTTTTCGAGAAAAATAAAAAGGCAATTACTTATGGTGGCGGTGCTTTGGTATTGCTTATTGCAGGCCTTGTATACTGGAATTTTATTTACCTTCCTGAGAAAGAAAACGAAGCTTCTAACGAGGCAATGTGGGCTCAAAAGTTTTTTGATATTGATAGTTTTAAAGTGGCTTTAAATGGCGGTGTTAATGTATATACTGCCGATGGTCAGAAAATGGTGATGGGTTTTGAACAAATTAGTGATGAGTACAGCATGACTAAAATTGGAAACCTTGCTAACTATTATGCGGGTATTTGTTACTTACGCACCGGTAAATTTGAAGAAGCAATTGCTAAACTTAAAAACTACAGTATTAACGACGAAATAATTGCTCCTTTAGCCAATGGTGCTATTGGTGATGCTAATTTAGAGTTAAACAATGTTGACGAAGCTATTAAATACTATTTAAAAGCAGCCGATAAAAACAATAACGATTTTACCACGCCTTACTTTTTAAAGAAAGCAGCCTTTGCTTACGAATTAAAAGCAAAATACCAAGAAGCTATTGAAATTCAAAATCGCTTAGATAAAGAATACGGTAAAACAGATATTGGAAAAAATGCTCCAAAAGAAATTGCAAGATTAACTGCATTGGCCGGATTATAACAACTTTTTAAACTAAGGCCCCGATTTATACATCGGGGCTTTTTTATTTATATGGCAAAGAAAAAGAAAAATTTATCAGTTCAAGAAGGCAGCAAAGTACCAAGCGCGAAAGGAATGCGTATTGGTATTGTATACTCCGAATGGAATTATGAAATAACTGGGGCCTTAAAACAAGGTGCTATTGAATTTTTACAAAAACACGGATGCAAAAAAGAACATATTGAGGTAAAATCAGTTCCGGGAAGCTTTGAGCTTACGCTTGGCGCACAATGGATGATTGAACATACCAAAGTAGATGCCGTAATTTGCTTGGGTTGTGTTATACAAGGAGAAACCCGCCATTTTGATTTTATTTGCGATGCAGTTGCCCATGGCATAACACAATTAAATATTGATTTTAGTTTACCTGTAATATTTGGAGTACTTACGCCAAACACTATGAAGCAAGCGCAGGAAAGAGCCGGTGGTAAACATGGAAATAAAGGTGAAGAAGCAGCAGCAACTGCCATTAAAATGCTAGCACTTAAAAATTCGTTTACTAAAAAATAACATAGGCTTACTCAACGAATAAAAACAACGCTTTCTTTTTATATATATTTGAAATAAGTTCAACAAAATAGTATGACAAAAATAAAATTCGGAACCGATGGCTGGAGAGCCATTATAGCAAAAGATTTTACAGTAGAAAATGTAGCGCGTGTTACAGAAGCTGTATCAAAATATTTAATAAAAACCAACCCAAAACCTTGTGTTGTTTTAGGAAATGATTGCCGCTTTGCAGGCGAATTGTTTGCAGAAACCGCAGCAAAAGTTTTTGTAGCCAATAATATTAAAGTTTATTTAGCAAAAGGTTTTATTAGTACTCCCATGATTTCATTGGGTGCCGTAAAATACAAAACGCATTTGGGAATTATTATTACTGCCAGCCATAACCCACCTTCTTACAACGGATATAAAATAAAAGCACATTACGGAGGGCCACTAGCACCTGAGTTAGTACAAGAAATAGAAGACATTATTCCGCCTGATACTATTTACGATTTAGATGTAATTAATTTAAAGGAGGCCGAGAAAAAAGGCTTGCTGGAATATGTAAACCTGGAGGAAGATTACATAAAACACGTTGAAAAGAATTTTGATTTAGCAGCCATTAAAAATTCTAAAATGGTTTTGGCGTATGATAGCATGTACGGTGCGGGACAAAGAGTAATGACTCGCTTGTTTCCGGATATTTATCACTTACATAACGATCATAACCCGGGTTTTCATGGGCAAGCACCGGAACCAATTCACAAAAATTTATTAGAGTTTAGTAATTTTATAAAAGAAAGAAAAAATATTTCCTGTGGTTTAGCTACCGATGGAGATGCTGATAGAATTGGCTTATACGATGCTAAAGGAAACTTTGTTGATTCGCATCATATTATTTTACTACTTATACATTATCTGGTAAAATACAAAGGAATGAAAGGAAAAGTTGCTACTGCCTTCAGCACCTCGGTAAAAATTAAAAATATGTGCGAGCATTATAATTTGCCTTTGGATGTTGTAAAAATTGGCTTTAAATACATTTGCGGTATAATGGTAAAAGAAGATGTTTTGGTGGGTGGCGAAGAAAGTGGTGGTATTGCTATTAAAGGCCATATACCCGAGCGCGATGGTATTTGGATGGGCTTAACCATTTGGGAATTTATGGCTAAAACCGGTAAAAGTTTACAAGAATTAATTCAGGAAGTATACGATATTACCGGAACTTTTTGGTTTGAAAGAAATGATTTATATATAGACGAAGCCACCAAACAAAAAGTATTAGACGGTTGTAAAAAAGGAAGCTTTCAACAATTTGGAAAATACAAAGTATCGCGCATTGATGATTTGGATGGTTATAAATACTTTTTTGATGAAAACACCTGGTTAATGATAAGAGCCAGCGGCACAGAACCGGTGTTGCGTTTGTATGCCGAAGGAGCTACCAAAGAAATTGCTTTTGATATTTTAGAAGAATCTAAAAAAGTTTTGTTAGGATAAAATAAATCTTACTCCACTATCTTTATAACTACATTTCCTGTTTTTTGGGCTGTTTCAACGTATTTATAAGCATCTACTATTTGCTCTAAATTGTAATATCTGTCAATTACCGGTTTAAATTTTCCGTTTGCAGCCAGCTCTCTTAAAAACTCCACATCGCTTTTAGTAATGGTGGGTAAAGGAAACAACACTTTCTTTCCGCCCAAGTAAGGTGTTATCATAGCTAACCAAACATTCTCCGCATTTTTACCTAATTCGGTTGAAATATAAATTCCCTTTGATTTTAATAAGGGTTTGCTTTTAGCAAATGAGCTTTTACCTACAGCATCAAAAAACAAATCAAACTTGGTATTAATCTTTGTATAATCTTCTGTTTGATAATCAATCACCACATCAGCACCTAAGGATTTTACTAAGTTCACATTTTTAGTATTACTCACCGCAGTTACATGAACACCAAAATATTTTAATAACTGCACGGCAGCTGAACCAATTGCGCCGGTTGCACCATATACCAGGGCATAATCTCCACTTTTAATTTTTGAAGCCCTTATATCAACTAACGCGTAATGCGAACCTTCTGTTAAAGGAGCTGCTTCATAAAAACTCATACCTGTTGGAATAGTTGTTACAGCATCCGATTCTGAAATGGTTAAGTATTCGCCATGGCCTCCACAAGTTTTATCATTGAATCCAAATACACAATCGCCAATTTTAAATAAGCTTACTTGTTTACCAATTGCTTCCACCACTCCGGCAAATTCACATCCCAAAACCTGATTCTTTGGCCTAAACAAACCTGTCCAAAAACGTGAGATAAAATACTCAGCACTTCTGAAACCTGCATCTGTTCGGTTAACTGTTGAGGCGTATACTTTTATTAAAATTTCATTATCACCCGGTACAGGTTTTGGAATTTCGGTGAGTTGTGCAACTTCCGGAGGACCGTATTTGGTATAAACTACTGCTTTCATGTAAGGTAAATTTACCTATATCAGATACCAACACAAAAGCATAATGAATGAACGGTAATATGAATAGGATTAGCGGTTTTATGATAAGTTGGTGTGAGAATTATTTTCGTTTTCATCTGTTTGTTCTTCCTTCTCGTAAAACAAAGGCGATGGCATGCCTATTGCTACCATTGTTAATGCGCGAATCTCTGCCTAGTTGATAAGCGGATTGTTTCTTTTCTTTCAAGGGAAAAGAAGACGATATAAGTAAAATTAAAAAATTATGTATGTCCTTTTTTTTAGAAAAAAAGTACCAAAAAAAGCGCGCTACATAAAATTTTCCGGAAAATCTGAATTTTGTTTTTTCACGCCACGGAAGTCGCAGCGGTTGGCGTGAAAATCAATACCTGCTATAACGCCAACCTGCTTCACCCGTAGCTTCGCACAAACCCACGCGAAAAACAAAAATTCGATTTTCATCGAAAAATTTTATAAGGCGCATTTTACATTACGATGTTTAGAAATTTCGAAATTTATTCTTGGTAGGATGCCCTATCGGCATTATAGAATTTTGCGTAAAAATCTTCGTGAAATCAGAAGCGCCGGCTTTGTGCGTAAACCATTTGTTTTGCAGTAATGGTGGTTTTTCAAATGGTTGGCCTGATGAACGATAGATTTTAGCAAAATTATATGAAGCCTTGAACTTCCTGCCGGCAGGCAGGCAGGTTGCTTCTTTTCTTTCAAGAGAAAAGAAGACGATATATTTTCATCAAGGAAAAAGTAAAACGAAAAACTACTCCTTCACCAACTTCTTTGTAATCTTCAACCCGTTACTCGATTGTAATTGTAAATAGTAAACACCGTTGTTTAATTCCTGTAAATTAATTTTCTGTTTTTTGTTTTGTATGTAAACTGTTTTTACTTCTCTGCCCAACACATCCAGCATTTTTATCTCTCTGGGTTTTATAAAATCCATTTCAAACTCAATTATCAACTCATCTTTAGTTGGGTTTGGAAATGCTTTAAACTGCATTTTTCTTAATTCATTTTCGGTAACTGAAGAATCATCTATTACCGTAACTTTTATGGTATCTGCCCTTGGTGTTCCACAAACCGTATAATTTACTACATAACTGGTAGTGGCAACAGGTTTAACATAAATACCGGCATTGGTAGTAATATAACTACCGCCAATGGTAAACCATTGTGGGTTAAAATCGCCACCCATAGTATTACCAATATAAACACTATCTCCTAAAATTACTGTTGTATCATTATATGTCCAGGGTAATATACCACTTGGGTTTATACTGAATACTGACACGGCGTCAATCATCATATAAGAATTTGGTATTGAATAATAAGGAGTTGTGCCAGGGGGGTATAAATTCAATGTGTCTATTTGGTTATCTGGTAAAAAATTACCAATAGTTAAATAGGATTCATTTCCTAAAGCGTTATAAATTCCACAGATTTTATGCCATTTAACAGTATCCTTAAGGATTGGATTTCCATATTTATTAATACCAATACTTAGATTTATTAAGGTACAACTTAATGAACTTTGCGCGGTGTTTTGAGAGGGACTAAATGCGAGTGCCAAATTATTTGAGCAATATTTATTATATTGAATATTTGCTGCGTAAAACTCAGCATAATAACATGTGTTTGTAGTTAGTGTTGAGGTTAAATTAACCTGAATATATTCTCTATATTCTGACTGCTGAAAAAGTGCAATACCAGCATAAGCTTGACCTTCGACTGCATTTAAATAAGCTGGATATGAACTTGAAACTCCGGCATATTGAGGCACATTCATTTGGTTTGAGCAAGCGTTAAAATAATCAGAACTATTGCAAAGAGGAGCGGTCCATGGAGATGCATAAAAAATTTGTCCACTAGTAATTGGGCAATTGGTAAAACTTTCAAAACTTCCGTTCGGAACTAAATTTTGAAAGCTTTGACTTTTTAAATAAAAAAAAGTTAGGCAGAGTAAAAAACTCCACCTAACTTTTAAATTATTATTTAAAAAATGAACCAATTATTTACTTACAACAAGTTTTTTAGTAATGGTTTCACCCTGCTGGTTCTTAACACTAACAAAGTAAACGCCATTATTAAGGTTTGTGTTTATCAAATATACAAAATTCTCAGTCACAATTTTGGTGTTTAGCAGTAGTTTACCGTTAACATCATAAATTTGTACCTGCAAATTCTCTTTCTCTTCTTTACTAACTATAGAAAAATTACCGGCGTTAGGGTTTGGGTAAACACCCACATTCCATTTGTTTGGTATAAACTCGCCTCCTATATTGCTTGAAGCATCGCGCGAAGCAAACATTTCACTACAATCATTGGGGTAATAAAATACAGCAACGTTTATATAGGCCCTTAAAGCTCTTGCTTTATAAACAACAGCCCCATCTTTACCTGGGCATAAATGCGCAAGGCTTAATAAATTTAAAAAAGTATTATTAGGATAATTTAATTTTCAGCTTCAAAACCATTTGCCGGAGAATTTTCTTCGGCATTTTTTTTATCTGTAATTTGTTCTTCCTTCTCGTAAAACAAAGGCGATGGCATGCCTGAATACTCGCACCACTCACACTCTTTTATTTCATTTGCCTGATTTGATTCTATTGGCAGTTTATTATTTTCTATAGGCTCCATAAATTTCTTCTACCTTTTTAAAACGGTAATCAAAAATATTCTGCAATTGCTTTTTTACAAGTAAAGCGTTGGCAATATCTCCTAAAAAACCAAATGGTATTTTGTAATCGATAATATCTGTCATTTCTACCCCACCCTCAATTGGCTTTATAAAATGTTTGTGGTGCCATAAACTATAAGGACCAAAACGTTGTTCGTCTACAAAATATTCTTTTTCCTTTACATGTGTTATTTCGGTTACCCAATTCATTTTAACACCGGCAACAGGGCTCACCTTATAAGAAATTATTTGCCCTGAATACATTTTATCTGAATCAAGGTTGTTTAAAATAGTAAAACCCATGTGTGGCGGAGTAATCAATTTTAAATTTTTTGGAGAAGAAATAAAATCCCAAACAGTATTAATATCTGATGGAATGTTTTGTTTAAATTCTATACGGTATAATTTACTCATTACTTAAATTTTGAATGTAGTTAAGAGGTATTGATTCGGTTAATTTTAATGGCTTAGCGTAACTTAACCTGTTTAAACGCCGGGTTGTATGGTAACTATCTAATCCACTTCCGGTGATGGTTCCGGCTTTCTCTATATCTAAAAAACCATCATCACAAAAACAATTATTTGGAAAAAAAACATCGGTTATTTCGCCTATAATTAAAGTTGTGTTGTTTACTTTTATGGGGATAGCTTCCTTAAACTTAACTCCTAATTTTATTTTACTTTCGTTTACAAAAGGAGCGTAAAAGTTATTTAAATACTCTTCTTTTAAACCTGTTTCCTTAAATTCCGATTCATCAGCATTATACCTGGCAGAAGTTTGATGTGCTTTTTCATAAATATCCTGATGAATATGATTAATGGTGTAATAACCGGTGTCAAGTATATTTGAAACCGTATGTCTTTCCTCTGAATTAGGACGTGAAACAAAACCAATGTAGGGAGGATTTGCGCCAATATGTATTAATGAATTAAATATCGCCAAATTGCTTTTTCCGCTTTTACTTTTTGTTCCTATTAAGCAAATGCTTTTAAAGCCGCTTAAACTATTTACAAAAGTTGAGCGGTAAAGTTGTTCCATTCGAGCTATTTCATCAAACGATATGTGTTTTTGCATAATCTACGATAAATTATTTTTTTTTAATTGAGCAACAATACTATTGGGATTATTTCTATAATAAATATAACTTCTTAAGTTAACTTTTTTAACTGAATAATTTTTGTTCGCTAAAGCGTAAAAGTCAGCATCAGCGGCATATTTTGATTGAAATGGGATTTGCTCAAATACATTTTTCTTTCCAAACAATGTTGCAAATAAAATGCAATCATCTACATGAATTAATTTATTGTGATTGTTTTTATCCGGCACATAATAATCAGCCTCAGTATTTACAATGGTAAGAGAGGTAGAAGCAATTAAATCAAAATTTTCTATTTCATTCAAACAATTTAATAGATGATTGGGCATATATTCATCATCGGCATCAATAATAGTTACATAATACCCATCACTTATTTTTACGCCGTAGTTAATGGAAAAAGATTGACCTCTGTTAGAGTGGCGCAAATAAGAAATTTTTTCTTGATGTAAAATAGAATAGTTTAAAAGTTGTAACTGAGTATCATTATCACTTCCATCATCTATAATAATTAATTCAAAATTAGGATACGTTTGATTTAAAACTGAATCAATAGCGCGTTTTATAAATACAAAATCTGTATTATATACGGCCATTAAAACAGATATCAACTTACCTTTTCTCAATATTATTTACAAAAGTTAAAAACAACATGTATTACAAATTTAAACTTTTAAAGTGCTCATACCACCATCAACATGTATTACCTGTCCGGTTACCCAACTGCTTTTATCTGATAATAAAAATTGTGCTGCATTTGCAATATCATCTGCATTGCCAATTCGTTTTAAAGGATGACGATTACTGCTCGCCTCTATTTTTTCAGCGGTATTAATTAATTTATCTGCCAATGCCGTTTGTGTGAGTGAAGGAGCAATGCAGTTCACTCTTATTTTTGGAGAAAATTCCGCTGCTAAAGCTTTTGTTAAACCTTCAATAGCGCCCTTACTTACTGCTACGGTTGAGTGAAAATTCATTCCTGTTTGCACTGCAACAGTGCTAAACAAAACAATACTAGCTAAATTAGATAAAGCTAAATTTGGCGTAAAAGCTTGAATACATTTTATTGCACCCAAAACATTTAGCTCTAAATCATTTAAAAAATCTTGTTTCTTTAAAGCTCGGAAAGGTTTTAAATTAATAGAGCCGGGGCAATATACAATTCCATCAATGGCATTCGTAATTTTTGGGAAATCATCATTACCTAAAACATCGTAATTAAAATGCTCAACACCATTAATATTAGGATTTGTTCTTGAAATAGAAATTACATTCTCGTTGTTTGAAGTTAAAATTAAAGCTAAAGCCTTTCCAATTCCGGAACTGGCACCAACAATTAAAGTAGTTTTCATAAAGTAGAAACAAACAGTCGGCATAAAAGTTTAGGAAATAAAAAAGCCCCGATAAAATCGAGGCTTTAAAAAAATAAAATTGATTATCGCACACCGTGCATCATCTTTAGAATTGGTTTGTTTAGTAAAATTAAAACCAAACCAAGTACTATAACAAATGCGGCAATTATGGTGAAAATTGAACCTGCGCCCATTGATTCAACAACAGAAGCAACAAAGCCTCCAATTATATTTGCAAGGAAAGAAGATAACAACCAAACGCCCATCATTAAAGATGCAAATTTTGGATGCGATAATTTAGTTACAACTGATAAACCTACAGGTGATAAACACAATTCACCAATAGTATGTAATAAATAAGTTAACACTAACCACATTAAAGAGGCTTTAACGTTTTCATCTTGAACATCTCCTCCACGTTGTGCTACAGCACCAATCATAAAAAAGAATCCTACACCTAATAAAACCATTCCTAATCCCATTTTAATTGGGGTAGATAATCGTTTACCTAAACTAGATGTCCAGAATATTGCAAACAAAGGTGCAAATGCAACAATAAACAATGGGTTAACAGATTGAAACCAAGAAGTAGGAATTAAAAAACCAAAAACTTCACGGTTAATGTACTTATCGGTATATAATGAAAGAGATGAACCTGCTTGCTCAAACCCTGCCCAAAAGAATACTACAAACGCCGTTAAAATAAAAATAACAGTCATTTTTTGCTTGTCTTCCTTTGTAACCGGCAATAAATCCTCTTGCTTTTCTGTTGAATTTTTGTTTCCTGTTGCAGGATATCTGCCAATATCATTTAAATGTTTTTGAGCAAGCATGTTAAATAAAACCTGCCCTAACAACATACCTATACCTGCTATTAAGAAACCATATTTATAACCATAAGTGATAATTTTTCCGGTTTCATCTTTCACGGCAAAAACACCATCACTAAAATATCCTATTACCAAAGGCGCTAAAAAAGCTCCTAAATTAATTCCCATATAAAAGATAGAAAATGCTGAATCTCTTCGTGGGTCTTTATCATCGTATAATCTTCCTACCAGTGTAGAAATATTTGGTTTAAAAAAACCGTTTCCAATAATTAATAAAAACAATCCTAAATATAAACCAGCATGTGTGTTAATACCAAAAAGTACAAACTGACCTAACATCATGGTAATACCACCAATTGTAATTGCTTTTCTTTGCCCAATGTATTTATCGGCTAACCAACCTCCTATTAATGGGGTGAAATAAACAAAACCGGTAAAGAAACCATAAATAAGAGATGCTTCTTGAGGATCAATTGCTAAACCGCCTTCTAACCATGATTTGGTAAGATATAATATTAATATACCTCGCATTCCATAATAACTGAAACGTTCCCACATTTCGGTAAAGAATAAAAGATAGAGTGCCTTTGGATGTCCTTTTTGTACTTGATTTTGTTCCATAGTTTCTAGTTAAGTGGGTAAAAATAAGTTTTTAAATTAACAAAACAAATGTTTCTGATTATCAATAAGTTGATTGAAATTATTTAATTGCATTTACATTCATTACGGTAGCTTCACCACTGGTACAAACAGCGCCTGTTGTTTTATCTTTTATTACTGTTTCAACAACTGCTCTGTTTTTTTCAGCCATAATTTCTTTTACGGTAAAAACAGCTTCATAAACAGTATCAACATACATGGGGCGTAAAAACGAAAGCGATTGCTTTAAATAAATAGTTCCCTCGCCCGGAAAAAGAGTGCCAAAAACTTTACTGAACAAGGAAGCACTTAGCATACCGTGCATAATTGGTTTTTTAAACATGGTAGTTGCTGCATAGGCTGCATCTAAATGCACAGGATTTTTATCGCCGGTTACTTCAGCAAAACGAGTTACTTCATCTTGTGAAAATTGAAACTCGTGCGTGTAGGTTTGATTTACGGTTATCATAATGTTTACTATTTTTAGTTTTTTAGTCTAGTGTTACTGCCTACTGTTTACTGTTTACTGTTTACTGTTTACTGTTTACTTCTTCCCTTCTAATACATCCACAATTTCATCAACTTCTCTTTAAATCTTTCTTTGGGTAAAAAATTATTTTCCAAATCTACATTCATGGGCACGGGTGTATCTAAGCTACCTTCTCGCATAACAGGTGCATCCAAATACTCAAAGCAATTTTCGGTAATTAAAGCCGCCAGTTCCCCTCCTATTCCGCCGGTTAAAGTATCTTCGTGCAACACAAAAACTTTTCCTGTTTTCTTTACCGAAGTATAAATGGTTTCAACGTCTAATGGCGCTAAGGTTCTTAAATCAATTAAATCAGCCTGTAAATCGTCGTTTTCCTGTAATGCTTCTAAAGCCCAATGCACGCCTAAACCGTAAGTAACAATAGTTAAATCACTTCCTTCTTTCACCAAACGTGCTTTGCCAAATGGTATATTATAATAATCATCAGGCACATCTTCACTAATGCTTCTATACAATGCTTTGTGTTCAAAAAACATTACCGGATTTGGGTCATCAAATGCACTTAACAACAACCCTTTTGCATCAGATGGAAAAGCAGGATACGCAATTTTTAAACCAGGTGTTTTAAAAAACCAGGCCTCATTGCTTTGCGAATGAAAAGGCCCGGCAGCAACTGCAGCACCGGTTGGCATTCTAACAACCACATCGGCGTTTTGTCCCCAGCGGTAATGACTTTTTGCTAAATTATTTACAATTTGCGTGATGCCCTCACTTACAAAATCAGCAAATTGCATTTCAACCATTGCTTTATGGCCATTAATACTTAAACCAAAACCTGCTCCTAAAATTGCGCTTTCACAAAGGGGTGTATTTCTAACTCTTCCTTTGCCAAACTCTTCTACAAAACCTTCGGTAATTTTAAATACGCCTCCGTAATCGGCAATATCTTGCCCCATTAAAACAAGGTTATCGTGCTTGCGCATGGCCAGTTTTAAGCCATTACTAATAGCATCAATAAAACGCATGTTGGTTTTACTGCCTGAATGAGGTGTTGTATCTCTAACATCAAAGGCTTTATATACTTCGCGTAACTCTTTTTCGGTATTGGGTTTAGGATTTTGTTCTGCAAAAGCAATTTCCAAACCGTCATCAATTTGCTTTTTTACTTCGGTTCTAAATTCTTCAACAATATTCTCAGTTAAAACACCTTCACTAATTAAATAATTTTCAAAAGTAGTAACAGGGTCTTTTCTTCCCCAAATTTCAAACAACTCTTTTGGCACATACTTAGTGCCGCTTGCCTCTTCGTGTCCACGCATACGAAAAGTAACACACTCCAACAAAACCGGGCGCGGATTTTCTCTTAAATCTTCTGCCAGTGTTTTAATAGTTTCATACACTTTTAAAATATTGTTACCGTCAATGCTTATCCCTTCTATACCATAACCAATAGCTTTATCGGCAAATGAAGCACATTTAAATTGTTCGTTGCTGGGCGTACTTAAACCATAGCCATTGTTTTCTACAATAAAAATTACCGGTAAATTCCAAACAGCTGCGGTATTAATACTTTCATGAAAATCGCCTTCGCTTGCACCACCATCACCCGAAAAAACCGCCGTCACTTTTTTATCTTTTCTTAAAACATTTGCCAAGGCAATACCATCTGCAACACCCAACTGCGGACCAAGATGCGAAATCATTCCAACAATTTTATACTCTTGTGTTCCGAAGTGAAAAGAACGATCGCGTCCCTGGGTAAAACCACCCGGCTTACCTTGAAATTGAGAGAATAAACGATTTAATGGAATTTGTCGGGTTGTAAAAACACCAAGGTTACGATGCATAGGTAAAATATATTCATCGGTGTTTAATGCAGATGCAACACCAACGCTAATTGCTTCTTGCCCTATTCCGCTAAACCATTTTGCAATTTTTCCTTGACGTAAAAGAAGTAACATTTTTTCTTCTATCATTCTAGGCTTCAAAATATTTTTATACAATTCAATTAAAGTATCATCCTTTAATTTTTTTCTATTGTACTTAATAGGAGTTTCAGCAGTAATTAACATGAGGTATTATTTATTTTTTCCGAGTAACACATTAAATCCAAATCCAAAGGTTAGCCAACTCATATAATAGTTGTTTGATTTCTCTCTCACCTCTTCTTGAAACTGATTAAAGCGTGGCGCCTTTGCATCGTATTTATAAAACAAAGTATTATATGATAAAAACACATAAAACGCTAAATTTTCTTCCACAATAAAATTGGCGCTAATTTCGGGTTGTACAAATTGTGCTGTAATGTTTTTGCTAACAAATGGTTTGTTGTACACGCTTGTATCTTCATTTACATTTGTATACTTTCCTAACATAATTCCGTAATTTATCCCATAATGAATATAAAAGTTTGATTTATAAAACTTTTCAAAACCCAAATGAATAAAAGGGCTGTTGCCAATTAAACGTGTGTTATAAGGTATACTTGCCTCAAATACCTTGAATTTTAAAAATTTATTGTTCTGAAAATAAACACTTTGATAACCAACACCAAAATATGTATTATTAAAAAGTTTAAAATTAACGGAAATCGAACCTTCGTATAAACCATTAAACGAACTTCTAAACTGGTTGCTGGTAATTGTTTTTGGAATACCAATATTACCCTTAATTATAAAAGGTTTGTTTTCTTTATTAATTGGTCCGGTTTGTGAAAATAAAAACCCTATTAAGAGAATTAAAACATACACTATTTTAACTTGGTTTTTCAAAATCAAAAGTAAGGCTAAAGATACTAAAAAGGTTAAAAGATAGTTACTAAAACTGAAAATAAATAAAAGGCTGCATTTCGCTGCTCATAATCTGATAAAGACTAAATACCACAAGTACGCAACACAAAATCATTACCGGTAAAGGCAAGGAGGCAAAGGTGTTTCTGTATTTTTCTTTAAACGATTCAGGTATCCAATGAATTAAATAGCCCCCTAATACAACCAATAAAACAGTTAAATAACCCCATATAATTTCTGAAAACAATTCAAAAGAAAAATGATTACCAATTCTATCTAAAATCTCGTTAGCCGTTTCCATTGTTGGACTACGAAAATAAATTCGCGTAAAACTTATAAAAGTTAAAGTAATAAAAAGCAATACCGCTTTCACAAAAACATTGGTGCTGTTTTTAAATGGCGAAATTTTTTGCCAAAACTTATGAATTACCAAACCTAAACCATTTAAACCTCCCCATATTAAAAACAACCAACTACTACCGTGCCAAAGCCCACCTAGTAACATTGTAACCATTAAATTAATATTGGTATTAATGTGTTGTTTAATTTTAGGGAAAGCAAAAGCCAGAAAAATAAGCATCAAGAAAAAACCGATAATAAAAAACAACAACCAAAGCTTGCCGCTTAATAAAACCATAAATAAGGAAATAATTACAATACATATGTAAGAACCAATTGTACCGCTTCTGTTTCCTCCTAACGGAATATACAAATACTCTTGCAACCAACTGGATAATGATATATGCCAACGTTTCCAAAATTCGCTGGTGCTTAATGCCTTATAGGGCGATTTAAAATTAGTTTTTAATCGATAACCTAAAAGCAATGCAACACCAATAGCAATATCAGTATACCCGCTAAAATCCATATATACTTGCAAAGAGTAAGCAAAAATGGCAAAAGTAGCCTCTAGTCCTGTATATAAATTGGGGCTTGTAAAAACTCTGTCAATAAAATTTACGGCTATATAATCGGCAACAATTTTCTTAGAAAAACCATTCATTATCCAAAACACAGCCATTCCAAATTCAATACGCGTTAAGCTATAAGGTTTATAAATTTGATAAAGAAACTCATTAGCTTTTACTATGGGGCCGGCAACCAAATGCGGAAAAAAACAAACAAAAAAACCGTAATCAAAAATGCTTTTCACCGGCTCTACTTTACCACGGTAAACATCAATTGTATAAGATAAGGATTGGAAAGTAAAAAACGAAACACCAATTGGAACCAATAACTTATCTAACCTAAATTCAGTTCCAAAAAAAGTATTAGAAAAATGCGCAAAGTTATTTACATAATTAATTTCAGTACCTAATAGTTGATTACAACTACCCACAAAAAAGTAAGCGTACTTAAAATAACACAATAATGAAAGATTTAAAATTACGCTTATGCTTAAAAATAATTTCTTTTTTGATTGACTTTGTGCTTTAAAAATTTGCGCTCCCCAAATAAAATCACTTACAATTGTAAAAAACAAAAGCGTAATAAATACACCGTTGGTTTTGTAATAAAAGAAAAAACTAAATAATAATAAATAAATTGAGCGGGCTTTATTTTGTTTAAAAATAAAAGAATACCCCAAAAGAACAATAGAAAAAAACCCCCAAAAATAAAGTTGAGTAAACAACAAAGGTTGTTCAGGGTTATACTGAAATATTTGTTTAAACCAATCTATTTGATGGTAGTATTTGTGTTATATAAATAGCTCTTGTAAATGGCTTCAAACATTAACTCTCCCAGTAAACGGTAACCTTTAGGGCTAAAATGTACTTTATCTTTTGCTGCTAACCCTTTTTTATTCCATTTCACAATAGATTTGTATCCACCCATTAATTTAAACATATCCCATACGGCAACATCTTTATTGCTTTCCATTATTTCAAAAGCAGCTTCGCGTGCAATTTCAGTACGTTTATTGGCGTACCTTCTTCTAATGTAATTATCGGTGGTGGTGGTTAAAATAATTGCACATTCCGGTGCAGCATTTTTAATTAAATAAATTAAGGAATCGTAACTTGCTTTAAAGGATTTTTTGGTAAAGTTTTTTGCCTGAACATCGTTTACTCCAAGAGAAAGTACAACCAAATCAGGTTTTAAAGTTGCCAATTGAGGTACAAAATAGTTGCATCGCAAAAACGAGTTGGTAGAAGCACCATTTGCACCAAGGCCTGCCAAATAATATCCGGGAGTAGAAAAATCTTCTAATGAAAAGCCATACAAAGTAAAATCTCTTTGAAGTGTATCTATTTTATTAACCGTAAATGCAACAGAATCTCTTATGGTATCAAATTTAAATTCGGTAAATCCCAACTCTTTAAAATCTGTTTTATTTGATTTTGCCAAACTTTGAATTTCAAAACTGGGATTAAAATTATGATACACCTTAATTACATTAAAACCGTTGTTAACTGCGTATTTTGTAAGCACTATACCAAAATAATCGGCACTATCGTTAGTGCTTACACTCCACCCGTTCATTCCAAGAGGTAAACAAAATCCTTTGGTTACGTTTCTGCATTTAGTCCATTTACCATGCGAAAAACTATTTGCATAGGGTTGGCCGTTTGTTTTTGCCAATTTATAAGGGAAAACAAAATACCCCGATCCTTTTGCATTAAACCTGTCTGTGAAGTTTTGTAAAAATGTATTACTCCAAGTGCCGCCTTGAACATGAGAACCGCCAATGTGTACAATTTTTATTTGATTGTTTTTGGTTTTTTGTAAGTTCTCCATTTTCCTGTAGAGATTCATAAACACCGAACTATCCTTACCGTAATAAATTTTATTTTCATTATAATTAATAAACGTGTAGGTTGGTGCAGACGATATAACCAAATTATCTAAGGTGTAGGCCAAAGAGTCTTTTTTCTTCTTTGGCTCTTGTCCGTTTAAATTTATTAAAGCAAATAAAAAATAAAATATGGTTGTAGATCTTTTCAAATTATTTTTTATTTTTTTTATAGTTGTTATAATTATTTAATAATGAAGCGTAAAGTAAGGTTGCAATTTTACGCGCCCCTTGCGGACTAAAATGTATATAATCTGTTGCGGCTAATTTTTGATCAACCCAACTTACCATACTGTTTTTTCCACCCATGCAATCATACATATCAAAATAAGCGCAATCACTTTCAAAAGCTACTTTCTTTAAGGCATCACGTAAATCTTCTAACAAAGGGTGAGTAACATAATCTGCTCCTTCTTTCACACTCATATCGGCTGGGCCAATAAACATTATGCTTGCGCCCGGTGCAATTTTTTTAAGAATTGAAATTTGTCCTTTATAATAATTCGCAAAATTGGTAACCATTTCTTTGTTTTTTAAAGATGGTAAAGTGTTTCCGCCAAACTGAAGTATAATAAGTTTTACATTTAAATAGTTGTAAAAACTGCTTAATTGTGCTGAATTTATTCGCTGAAAAAAAGTTCCGGAACTTCCGCGTTGTGCAATATTATCTACATAAATTCCTTTATCGCTTTCTAAGGATACTCCATAAAAATCAGGACTATCTTTGCCTTTAAACTTTAATTCGTGTTGGGTAGAGCCCGGTGCTACTGAAAATTCTTTTACTCTAAAATTACCTCCGGCCTCTAAACTATCTGCAGCAGCTAAAGCAGGGCCATCATAAAACTCGCACCAGGTTTTTAACTGTGCACCGCCATAAAACAATTTAAATTTGGTGTAGCCTACATTATTACTCCCTGCAAATTTATTAGACGTTATGGTAACATTGGTTGATATAACAACAGAAGTATCTGAAATATCTTTGTAATTACAAAAACGAGTAAAGCATGCGGTAGGTCCGTAATTAGAATGTTTAACGCGTTTATCTTTTCCTAAAAAAGTTTGGTATCTGTCCCAACCATAACCGGAAACCACCTTATTTGCTACACTTTGCGCAATAGGCATTAATGAAATTAAACCCGGACCATGGCCGCCAAATTGAGATTGAAGTTTCATTCGTAAATAATCTGTTATTCTATCACCTTCTATTTGCGAATCGCCATAATGCAAAACACGAATACTTTTTGAGCTTGTTTTAATCTCATCTAATGCATTAAAAAAAGCGCTAATAGCAGAAACGTTTCTATATTGAATTGTTGAAATTAATTTAGGAAGAGAATCTTTTACCTCAGCAGCTTTGCTTAAAGAATCCATTTTTTCTAATGCAACAGAATCACCTAACTCAATATTGTCAGCCATTTCCAATATTTTAGAAATATCTGTTTTGGCTTCTTTTGGTTTTAATAATTCATCTAGCTGCGGGAAGTGAAGTGCTAAATTATCGTTTATAACAATACCCTCCTTTGGGAAAGCAAAAGCCATAAGAGCAAGTACGGCGAATAAAGAAACTAAGAAGGCGAGCGACTTCCAGGGTTGATGCATTTAACGAAGATAAATTTTAAGTGGGCGCATAGTTTTAGCTTATAAAATTGTTTTTTAACAGTAAAACTTTAATAACGCCGTTAAGCCTTTAAACTCAATGATTTTAATGTTTTAACAGCTAACTAAAAGTGCAAGAAATTTTAAAATTAAAGTTTAACAATAGGTATAAAAACATTAATTTGGCAATTCAAAATTATTTAAATATGTCATTTATAAATAGCATTACAGCCCGCCAGATTTTAGACTCAAGAGGAAACCCAACAATTGAAGTAGATGTAATAACCGATAATGGAGTTATGGGAAGAGCCGCTGTTCCTTCAGGCGCTTCAACCGGATCGCATGAAGCAGTAGAATTAAGAGACAATGATAAAAGCACTTACCTTGGTAAAGGTGTTTTAAAAGCAGTAAACAATGTAAACACAACCATTAATGAAAACCTGAAAGGTGCTCATATACTGGATCAAACGGGTATTGATGGATTATTAATCCAATTAGACGGTACAAAAAACAAAGCTAATTTAGGCGCAAATGCTATTTTAGGCGTATCGTTAGCGGTTGCAAAAGCCGCTGCTGAAGAAAGCAGAATGCCACTTTATAAATATGTAGGGGGAATTAATGGAAATACCTTGCCTATTCCTATGATGAACATTTTAAATGGTGGCGCTCATGCCGATAATGGAATAGATTTTCAGGAATTTATGATTATGCCTTTAGGTGCTGAATCCTTTAGTGAAGCTTTGCGCATGGGAACAGAAGTTTTTCACCATTTAAAGGCTGTTTTAAAATCTAAAAAATTAGCCACCAATGTTGGTGATGAAGGAGGCTTTGCCCCTGATTTTAAAAACAATGAAGATGCCATAAAAGCAGTTATTCAAGCTATTGAAAAAGCAGGGTACAAACCCGGCGAAGATATTTATATTGCTATGGATGCCGCTGCCTCAGAATTTTACTTACCAAAGGAAAACGTGTATCACTTTAAAAAATCTACCGGCGATAAACTAAGTCCTAAAGAAATGGTAGATTATTGGGCGCAATGGCGTAAAAAATACCCAATTATTTCCATTGAAGACGGCTTTGCTGAAGATGATTGGGATGGATGGAAACTTTTAACCGATAAAATTGGCGATAATACACAATTAGTTGGCGACGATTTATTTGTTACCAATGTAGAGTTTTTATCAAAAGGAATTGAAAAAGGAGTTGCTAATTCAATTTTAGTGAAGGTTAACCAAATTGGAACCCTTACCGAAACTGTAAATGCGGTTCAGTTAGCACATTCTAACAGTTATACCTCTGTAATGAGTCATAGAAGCGGTGAAACAGAAGATACAACCATTGCAGATTTAGCGGTGGCGTTGAATTGCGGGCAAATTAAAACCGGCTCAGCCAGTAGAACTGATAGAATTGCCAAATACAACCAATTAATACGAATTGAGGAACAACTAGGTCCAACTGCCCGTTTTATTGGAAATAGTTTTAAATTTTTAAAATAAAATAAGCTTTAGAATTAGTTTATTTTAAAGACACTCATTAAATTTACGAAGACATTAATTGTTTTGATATGGACAAATTGAAAGAAAAATTTAAAGGAAAAGCTGAAGTTTTATCAGCTGAAATAAAAGATATAATTAAAAACCATGGCGATTTAAAACTTGGTGAGATTACTGTAGCCCAGGTGTACCAAGGTATGCGCGGAATGGTAGGAATGGTAACCGAAACATCTCGCCTAGACCCGGAAGAAGGGATTCGTTTTTCGTGGATACACAATTCCTGAGTTGCGTAAACAACTACCAAAAGCGCCGGGAGGTACAGAACCATTACCTGAAGGAATTTTTTATTTGATGTTGGTTGGCGAATTGCCAACGCAAGATGACGTTACATTTATTACAACAGAGTGGACAAAACGTAACAATGTTCCTAAACATGTTTTTGATGTTATAGAAAAACTCCCTCCTGATACACACCCTATGACTCAGTTTGTAATTGGCGTTATGGCCATGCAAACAGAAAGTGTATTTGCTAAAGCATACGCAAAAGGGATTAATAAAAAAGAATATTGGGATTATGTGTACGAAGATTCAATGAATTTAATTGCACGCTTACCTCGTATTGCAGCGTATATCTATCGCCGTAAATACAAAGGAGGCGTACATATTGAACCGGATCATAAATTAGATTGGGCCGCAAACTTTGCGCACATGTTGGGCTACGAAGCCTTTGATATGAAACGATTAATGCGTTTGTATTTAACCATACATGTTGACCACGAAGGTGGAAACGTTTCTGCGCACACTACCCATTTAGTAGGCTCTGCTTTAAGCGATCCTTACTTGGCTTTTGCAGCAGGAATGAATGGGCTTGCAGGTCCGTTGCATGGCTTAGCAAATCAAGAAGTTTTAGGCTGGATAATGGAATTAAAAGAAAGCTTAGGCGGTGGTTTACCAACAAAAGAACAAATTGCTGAATACATTAAAAAAACCTTAACAGAAGGTAAGGTTGTGCCGGGTTACGGACACGCAGTTTTACGTAAAACAGACCCTCGTTTTACTGCACAACAAGATTTTTATAAAACATACATTAAACACGATGATATTTGCGAAATAGTGCAAATGGTTTACGAAGTTGCGCCCCCTATTTTAGAAGGAACAGGTAAAATTAAAAACCCATGGCCAAATGTTGATGCACATTCAGGAGCTTTATTAGTTCACTACGGAATGCATGAATATGATTTCTACACTGTTTTATTCGGAGTTAGTCGCGCACTTGGTGTATTAGCAAGTTTAATTTGGGACAGAGCAACCGGTTCTCCTATAGAAAGGCCGGGTTCTGTAACCACAGAAAATATAAAAGCAAAAATTAAAGCAGCTCAAGAGGCAGCAAAAAAGGCTTAATTATTATGTACAATTAAAAACCTGTTTCAAATGAAACAGGTTTTTTTATTTCCAATAATTTAAAAGAGTTGAATTAGTTTTTTTAGTGGTCTTTTAGGATAGTTTAAAAAACGTTTTTAATGCTCATAATTATTTATTTGAACAAAACTTATTTTCTTAAGGGCATTATAACAAAAAAGCCCCGCAAATTTTGCGGGGCTTTAAAATTAATTTAACTAGATAATTAGTTTGCAGTCCAGTTATTATAGAACATGTTTACAGCATTTCTAACTTCATTACTAAAAATACTGAATTGGGTATTGGTTTCTTGGTTAAACACACCGCTTGGTCCGCTAATTAAAGCACCATTAGTTGAATTAATAACCTGGAAAGTATCACGGTTTGTGTTAAAATCAGCAACCCATAAAGAAGCAGTTTGACCAAATCCAGGAGTACCACTGTTTACTGTAGGGATACCTGTGAATGTGTATTTACCACTTGCATCAGTTGCAGCAGTATACGTTTTTGGAGCCAATGTTGTAGGATCTTTATCAAAGCTCATGTATACTGTTTGACCAGCTGGCACAGCTACGTTTGTAAATCCACCAATTGTAATAACAGTACCGGTAGTAACCTTTAAAGGTAATTCGTAACCAACTGAACCAGTAATTACAGCAGAACCAACAATAATATTGTTAGGGTTAGAGCTTAAATTAGATGCAGTAAAATCACGATCAAAAGTTCTAGTTTGACCCATTGTTAAGGTAATGTTTGTAGAATTACCAAAATAATTTGCGTATAAACCAGTTTTTGTAACATTATTAATTAAAGTATCTAATGTACCGGTAAATCCATCAATGGTAACGTTAGCAGTTACACCAGTAGCATTCGTTTTTACGTTAATTGAATAGTTACCATTTGCATCAGTAACAGCTGAGTAAACATCTGCACCTTGAGCAATTGAATTAGGATATAATTGACTTTTGTTAACTTTTACAGTAACATTTACACCTGCAGCAGGAATACGGTTAGTGTTAATCCATCCACCAGTTGTATTTGGAGTAATAATATTTTTTGTACAAGTACCTCTTAAAATGGTTGAACCTGTAACATCAGTTGCTTCAAAATCAACTGTTTTTTCTTTCTTACATGCGGTAAACAATAAACCAGTAAGAGATAGAGCTAATAACGACTTTTTCATGTTTTTTATATTTAATTGTTATTTATTTTATTTATTTATGGGTTAATTAATTAAAAGTGGAATAAAACTGTAATTGCACCTGCACCACCACTTAAAGCAGTGTTTCCACCTAAGGTGTTATTCATTGAGAAAATACTACCGCTGTTGTTATCTACAGAAAAACCTTTAGTTTTTTCAGAGTTATCTTGGTTTACTTCTTCAATTAATACGGTAGGACCATTTTGACCATTTACAAACACTTCTTGAGTTGATTTAAATCCTCTTCTGGTTGCAATTGACCATCCCCAACCATATTCAGCTGCAACTGAAATTTTCGAGAAAACAAAATATTCAATTCCTATAAATCCTCTTAATCCAAAACGGAAAGTTCCTCTTTCTTTTGTATCAAGATTTCTTACTGTTCTTGCATTTGTAGGCCCTTGAATTGCAGTTGAAAATGCGTTAAAGTTAGTAGTGTACTCTACGTTATACACATCAGAAAAAGCGTTACCATAAGTAACATTTTGTTTTGAATGTGTAATACCAAAACCTACTTCGCCACCGTAAAATCCTTGTAAACGGCGATATCCTCTTCTCATTTCGTAACCGGCAGAAATAGTAATATTGCTTTTGTTATACTTTAATTTATCTTCTACACGAATTAATGATGCAGCCTGCATATCTTCAGTAGTTCCTAAAGATGCTTGATACATAACTTCGGCATTTTGTACACGATTAGTCATAGAACCTGACAAAGTATTAATACCAACACGAGCTCTAATAGCTGTTTTAGCATCTAAAAAATACTTTCCTACAATTTGGTTGTTTGATGCTTGCACAAACTGGTTAGTTGGAGCAGCAACGTTAACAGCATTTGGCGCACTGTTGCCCATAATGCTTACGTAGCGCAATGAGTTAAATACAAGATCTAACATTGGAATTGCATTAAACCCAAGAGCAATATCACCTTTTTTAGGTAATATTTCATGGCCTTTTCTGTTTAAAACCTTGTCCGGACACGGAAACTCCGTGCATTGATCGCCGCTGGAATTTTTATCCTGAGCGTAAGTCAACATTGTTGAAAACAATGTTGCTGCAATTAGAACTTTTTTCTTCATTTTTATTTATTTTGGTTTAGTTAAATCTATTTAGAAAAATCAATTATTTGTTAAGTTAATTTTTCGTTCGGCAAATATAGGAATCCTAAAGCAGACTGCAAAAAGTAAAAAGCGATTCATCGTTAAGTTTTTAAATTTAATGTGTTAAAAACATCAATTATTGATAAAAATGGGCGATTTTGATAAAAATCATAAATATTGGAAGTAAGTTCTTAGTTTTTAAAGAAACGTAATAGAGTAGCTAATTTTTCTTTTAATTCAGTACGAGGCACTATTTTATCTAAAAAACCGTGTTCTAATACAAATTCAGCTGTTTGAAATCCTTTAGGTAAATCTTTTCCTATTGTTTCCTTAACTACCCTTGGTCCTGCAAATCCAATTAAACTATTAGGTTCTGCAATATTTAAATCTCCAAGCATTGCGTAACTGGCTGTAACCCCACCGGTAGTAGGATCGGTTAATAAAGAAATATATGGTATATTGTTTTGCGCTAACTGACTTAACTTGGCAGAGGTTTTAGCCATTTGCATTAAAGAAAAAGCAGCTTCCATCATTCGTGCCCCACCACTTTTTGATATTATTAATAAAGGAGATTTTGTTTTAAGACAAAAATCAATTGAACGTGCTATTTTTTCTCCAACCACACTGCCCATACTTCCTCCAATAAAATTAAAATCCATGCAGCACACCACCAAATCATGGCCATTTACTTTTCCGTAAGCACTGCGTAAAGCATCCTTTAAGCCGGTTTTATTAACAGTTTCAGTTAGTCGTGAGGTGTACTTTTTAGTATCGGTAAATTCAAGGGGGTCTCCGCTAACAAGATTTTCATGTAACTCGGTAAATTGGTTATTATCAAAAATAATTTCGAAATATTCTCTACTTCCAATGCGTTCATGATGTCCACAATCTAAACATACATATTTGTTTCCTGTATGATCTTGTGCAGTATGTATTTTTTTACAAGCAGGGCATTTATACCAAAGCCCTTCCGGCGTTTCCTTTTTTTCTGTTGTACTTGTGGTAATCCCTTCTTTTAATCTTTTAAACCAACCCATGTTTTTAAATATAAATTATGAACTATGAATGCTGAATAAACACTCGTAATTGTAAACATTTTTAAGCTATTGTAATTGTTTTGTCTAAATAAACATCTTGAATTGCATTTAATAAAGCAACCCCTTCATTCATTGGTTTTTGAAAAGCTTTACGACCGCTTATTAAACCTTGCCCACCCGCACGTTTGTTAATTACGGCAGTTTCAATTGCTTCAGCTAAATCACTGGCACCTTTACTTTCTCCACCACTGTTAATTAACCCCATACGGCCCATATAACAATTTGCTACCTGATAACGACACAAATCGATTGGATGTTCGGAAGAAAGTTCTGAATAAACTTTTGCGTGAGTTTTACCAAAATTTAAGGCAGTATAACCGCCATTTTTATCTGATAATTTTTGTTTTATAATATCTGCTTGAATAGTAACTCCTAAATGATTTGCTTGCGAAGATAAATCAGCAGCGGTATGGTAATCAACACCATCTTTTTTAAATGCATTATTACGCGTATAGCACCACAAAATAGTTGCCATACCCAGTTCATGGGCCATTTCAAATGCTTTGGCTACCTCAACAATTTGACGAGATGATTCCGGTGAACCAAAATATATAGTAGCACCAACAGCAACGGCGCCCATATTCCAAGCTTCCTTTACAGTACCAAACATAATTTGATCGAACTTGTTTGGATAGCTTAAAAATTCATTATGGTTGATTTTTACAATAAATGGAATTTTGTGTGCATATTTTCTGGAAACAGAAGCAAGAACGCCATAAGTTGAAGCAACAGCATTACAACCACCCTCAATTGCTAACTTAACTATGTTTTCACTATCAAAATAAATTGGATTTGGTGCAAAAGAAGCTCCTGCACTGTGTTCAATTCCTTGATCTACCGGTAAAATGCTCATGTATCCGGTGTTTGACAAGCGGCCGTGGTTATACAACTGACTTAAACTTCTTAACACTTGCGGATTTCTGTTTGAACCAATAAAAATTCTTTCTACAAAATCTGAACCCGGTAAATGAATAGAATCCTTTGAAATAGTTTTACACGTATGATTTAATAAACCTTCGGCTTTGGCACCTAAAATTTCTTTTGTTTTAGACATGTTTTCTTTACTTTTTTGCGGGTACAAATATAATAAAAAACCCTCATAAAACTTGTGTTTTAGAGGGTAAATTATTGTTTAATTTGGTTGGTATTATTCGTTAACCATAACCATTTTAAAAGGTACATTAATGATTGCTTGGTAATCTTCACCTGCTTCTAACATATCTTCATCATCTTCTTCGTAATGCCAGTTAATAGTAACTGCACTTCCTCCTTTGTGTATGCTTTCTAATTTCTTGAAAACATCTAATATACATTTAGAAGAAGATGTGTTGAAATACTCCAACTGTACATTAACAGTGGTTGCAGGCTTAGATGCAGTAGAATATTTATCTAAAGCATCTACCAATGGCTTATAAAATTCAATAGAATTTTCAGGAATAGAACGCCCTTTAATTTCTAATACACCACCTTGTAAATCAAAAGTAATTGACGGGGTTTTTGGCGATCCTTCTATTTTGTAATTATCCATAATATAAATTTAGTTTTGTTGTGATACTTTAATATTGAGTGTAAAGAAAGATATTTTATCATTAATTTCCAAAAAATTATAATCTATTTTTTCACCTGTTTTTCTGGCAATATCTATCATCCCTAATCCACCGCCACCTTTAAGCGACATTTCACCATTATTTAGAACCTCTTTGTAATAAACTTTTAGTTCTTCTTTATTCATGGAGTTAACCTTATCTAAACGATTTTTTAACCCGCTTATGTTCTCATTTAAAATGTAATTTCCTGTAAAAATTGTATACAAACTTTCCAGTTTACCAATCATAAAAATGGCAGATTTCAGTTTGTCTCTTCTGGCCTCCGGAACTTCGTCCATGTGGTGATACAAATTTTGAAGACACTCCACTAAAACGTTGTATACCTTTTTCTTCATTTTAGGCTCTTCTTGGAAATCATCCATTTTGTTCTCCATAATTTGAAGTATTGATGTAAGTAAATCAGAGGTTACTTCACCTTTAAATGAAAGCAAAATATTATTTCGCTCCATTTTTTCATATATTTCAAATACTTCTTTCATCCGTTAGCCTATGGGCTTAATTTATTTTAATTTAAACGGTACGGTGTTTCCATTTACAGAAAAAGTTGCGTCATCGTCACAAGCATCAACGCCTGTACCGCTTGTAAAATCAACTGTTCTTGTTTTAAATCCTTCAGGGGTTAATTCCATTTTACCAAATGATATAAACTGGCAATTGTCTCTTTTAACTAAAGGAGTAGCAGCATCCACATTTACGTTAAATTTACGACCCTGACGGTTTGTACCGTTTGATTGGCCCCAAACTTTAATTAGATTATTTGCAACACTGTATTCATGGCGAATAGTTCTGTTTGTTTCGTAATAGGTAGTCCAGCTTCCACCTGATCCAACACATTTTCCTTTGTAAATTCTAAAGTTAAATTGTCTCACATCATTAACGGTATCGTTTATTTCTGTTTTCACTACAATACTATCACATTCATAGGTAATCATTTTATTAGGATCAACATTAGCTGCTTTGCAGTTCAGCATTCGAATCCGCATTTTACTTCCAACACTTTTAGGGCGGCCAAACATTGTAATTTGCAAATGACCTTGTCGCATTTTGCCATCTGGTACCGGATTACATGTAGGATTGCTCATTGCCATTGTATAAGTTGGGGGAACTGGATTATTAACAGGGTCATCAAAATATAAAGTACTCCCTGAAACTAAGACTAGTGTATCACAAGGAAGAGCAGCAGTTTTATTAGCATCTGCCCCTGTACCTTTTGTTTTAATTGCATGTGAATTTACAACAGGAACAACTCCCATAAATTCTTGTTCAGCAACAGCATTATCAATAACAGATTGAGTTTCGTTATCTACTTCTACGGTTTCTTTTTTACGACAAGATGTAGCAGTAATTAAAACAACTGCTACCAAGGGTAATATTAATTTAAATGTTTTCATATTTATTTTGTTTAGAGTAATTAACGTTATAACTTCTAATTTCAAATATACACAAAAATATACCTTTTTTTTTATAATGCAATACCTACCACTAAAACATCATCAATTTGTTCATGTTCATTTCTCCAATCTTCAAAGTTCTTATTTAACAATTCGCGCTGTTCATGAGGGTCTTTTAGATGTATTTCGGTTAATAAATCATGATACCTTCTAACCATAAACTTTTTACCATTACCTCCCCCAAACTGATCGGCATAACCATCGGAAGACATATAAACCATACATGGTTTGTTAATTTTAAGGGTTTTAAATGTAAATTCACGTTTAATTTCTAATTGAGCACCACCAATTGGGTATTTATTACCATCTACTTTTTCAAACTCCCCATCATTGCTAATAATAACAATTGGCCTGTTGGCTCCTGCCCATAAATATTCTTTTGTAGTATCATTAATAGCAATAATAGAAACATCCATTCCATCGTTTGTATTCACCTCATTGTTCCCCTGCCTAAGAGATTCTTGTACGCCTTTATGCAAATTATTTAAAATATCTGCAGGGTTTGTAATACCTTTTTCTAAAATTATTTGGTGCATTAAATTATGACCAATCATACTCATAAATGCGCCTGGTACACCATGTCCGGTACAATCAACAACAGCAAAAATTTTCCAGCCATTTTTCTCACCAAACCAATAAAAATCTCCACTTACAATATCTTTAGGTTTGTAAAGAATAAACGATTTTGGCAAACGATTAAAAATATTGTCTTTTGATGGTAAAATTGCTTCCTGAATACGTTTAGCATATTCTATACTACTTGTTATATCTCTATTTTTTTCTGCCAGCTCTTTCGTTCTTTCTGCCACTTTGTTTTCTAATATTTTGTTTTCGTTTTTAATTTGCCTGGTTCGCCATTGCGTAAAAAGAATTACAGCCGTTGTTCCGAAAATAAAAACTAATACATAAAACCAAGTTGTTTTCCAAAACGGTGGTACAATAGTAATATGTAATTCGTAAGGTACTTCGTTCCAAACACCATCGCTATTGCTTGCTTTTACTTTTAAAATATATTCTTTACCTGGTAATTCTGTATAGGAAATAAATCGGATATTGCTTGGTTCTGACCAATCTTCATCATACCCTTCTAACTTAAAACTGTACTTATTTTTCTCAGGATCTATAAAATCTAAAGCGGCCACTTCTAACTGAAAATAATTTTCTCTCCAGGTTAAATTTAATTTTCTTTTATAAATAATATTGGTGTCTAACAGAACATCTTTACCCGAACGTAACATGGCTGTTATATATACAGGGGGTACATTTAAGTTGTCTTTAATTTGACTGGGCCTGAAAATATTATATCCATTGGCACCTCCAAACAACATGTTTCCATGCTCAGAAGCACTTGCAGCACCAATATTGTGCTCCATATTAAGCAAACCATCTTTAATACTGTAATTTTTAAAATTTGGTTTGGTAGATTGTACTGGATTAAACGAGGTTATTCCTTTATTGGTACTCATCCACATATTGCCTATACTATCTTTTAAAATTGAATAAATAAAAGCGTTTGCTAAACCATCTGTTTCGTAAAAACTTTTAAAATTCTTACCGTCATAAAAAGTTAAACCATTATTGGTTCCGAACCAATAAAACCCATTATTATCCTGATTCATGGCGTAAACTACATCAGAGCTTATGCTAGGCTCAGTTAAAGAGCTTGAATAATGCTTTACTATTTTTAGTTTATTATCGGTTTTCTTTAAATCCTCAATATGGTAAATACCACCACCATCTGTAAGAATCCAAACACTTCGATCTTTATCAACAAACAAGTTGGTTAAGTTTAAACTTTCTAAGCCCTCTGCCTCTTTATATTGTAAAATGGAATTGTCTTTTAAATTCAACTTAAATAAACCGTCACCAAAAGCAGCTATTAATATATAATCATTGTTTTTTACAATAGATAAAATGGTTCCGCCATTTTCATTGGAAAGAAAAGAAGTTGTTTTTCCTGTAGAGGCGTCATATCGTTTTAATCCATTACCATAAGTACCAAACCAATATATGTTTGCATTTTCCTGGTAAACACTTAACGCATCAAAATTTCCTATTATTTTATTGTAATTTACAGCCTGATTGCCTTTGTAAGGAATCATTAGAAGTTGACGATCACCTGATAGCCATACATTTTTTTGTTTGTCCTCAAAAGTTAAATAAAGATTTTTAAATTTATTTGTTCTGTACTTAGCACTACTATTAAATTTAAGTGAGCTTTTAAAAGAAACGTTTACACCGCCCCTGTAAGAACCTAGCCACACATTTTGATTTTTATCAAAGGTTATGCATCTAATTTTATCATCGCTTAATGAATTAACATTTTCACTGTTTTTTATATATACCGCAGTGTCTTCATTTAATATATTATAAACTATAAACCCGCTTTCTGTACCACAGTACATATTATTATTCCTGATTCTTATATCTTTTATATAATTTCTATCATTATTGTTTACTTTGAACTTCTTTTGTTTCTCAATTTCAAAACTCAATGGATCTACTCTATAAATACCAAAACCATTAGTAGCTAAATAAATTTTACCGGCATACATTTCAATTTTATTGATTGATTCTAATCCAATTAACCCTTCAGAAACTCTATCTTCATCTGTAAAAGTTACTCGCGATATTTTTTCGTTTTTTTGCTGGAAAACCCACAACCCTTTTTTTGAAGTCGCTAAAAAAAGGTTATCATTAAATACCAAAATATCAGTAATCGCTACGCCTTCTTCAATATTAAATTTAAAATGTTTAAACTTTCTGGTACTTAAATTATAAAGCGCAAAACCATTGTTAGTGCCTACAACAATTTCATTCTCGTTAATTTGTTGAATAACATTGATGTTGTTTTCTTTCGAGTTTAAATCTTTATTGTTTACAAATAATCGCAAAATACTATCGTTCTCCAGATTTAAAACATTTAAACCATAAGGCGTGCCTACCAATAAAATATTGTTCTTAGTCTCTAAAACACAATTTATATCAGAATAAGAAAGTGAATTTTTATTATTGGGTTCGTTTTTATAAATTTTAATGTGATAGCCGTCGTAACGGTTTAAGCCTTCCTGAGTTCCAAACCACATAAACCCTTTACTGTCCTGATAAATACAGTTAACTAAATTGGTAGATAAGCCCTCATCGCTGGTAATATGCCTAAACACAAAGTTTTGTGCAATTAAGCTACTACTTAAAAAAGTGGCAAGAACATAAAGTATGCGAAAAACAGATTTCAAGGTTTAAACATTTAAAATTACAATTTTTTAATTAATGATAAAGAGTTTATTTTTACAAAGTACATTATTTTTACTAACTCACTTTATTTATATTTATTTAAACCTAAATGCCAAAAGTTTTAAGAATAATAAACAGGTTTAATTTAGGCGGACCAACATATAACGTTAGTTATTTAGCAAAATATTTACCCGAAGAATATGAAACACTTTTAATAGGCGGCCCCGAAGAAGAAGGAGAAGCTTCCTCCTTGTTTATTCCACATTCATTAGGATTAAAGCCCTTGATTTTAAAAAAATTAAACCGCGAAATTAATCTTTTCAACGATTACAAAGCCTACAAAGAAATAAAAAATATTATTCTTGATTTTAAACCCGATATTGTTCATACACACGCCAGTAAAGCGGGCGCTGTTGGCCGATTGGCTGCAATTTCATGCAAGGTACCTGTTATTGTTCATACTTTTCACGGACATGTTTTTCATAGCTATTTTGGTAAAGCAAAAACACTTTTTTATAAAATAATTGAACGTTATTTAGCTAAAAGAAGTAACGCAATTGTAGCCATTAGTACTAAACAAAAACAAGAATTAACCGAGGAATTTAAAATTTGTGATGCCCAAAAAACACACGTAATACCCTTGGGTTTTGATTTAAAAAGGTTTCAAGAAAATACAAACGAAAAAAGAAATTTATTTAGAAATAAACACAACATAAATAACGAAACCATAGCCATTGGAATTATAGGCAGATTAGCTCCAATAAAAAATCACGAATTATTTATTAACGCGATTTATTCTTTAGCCAATCAAACGCAATTATCTTTTAAAGCATTTATTATTGGTGAAGGCGAAACCAGAAAACAATTAGAAAATTACATTTTACAAAAAGAAGAGATAAACGCTGTTGCTTTTAAAAATTATTTTGTTTTCACCGGATGGATAGAACAAGTAGATGCTGTTTTGCCCGGTTTAGATATTGTTTGCTTAACCTCAAAAAACGAAGGCACTCCGGTAAGTTTAATTGAGGCACAAGCTTCAGGAAAGTTTATTGTAAGCACAAATGTTGGTGGCATTAAAGATATTGTTCACCCCAATTGTGGATTTATTGCGAATGATGCCATTGAGTTTAATGCGTTTTTACTAGAAGCGGTAAACAATTTAAGCGAAATAAATATCAAAGCTCAGCAAGGCCCCTTATTTGCTAATCAAAAATTTAGCTACCAGCGTTTGGTAAAGGATATGGACACTTTGTACAAGCAATTATTATTTAAAAAAGGTACGTAACTTTAAATATTGTTAGCTTTTAATTTTTTATGTAATTTGCAGCCTGTTAAAACCCAATTTTTCAATAAAAATAATATTATGAGAGTTATTGAATTTAGAGAAGCATTAAGAGAAGCAATGAGCGAAGAAATGCGCCGTGATGATAAAATTTTCTTAATGGGTGAAGAAGTTGCCGAATACAATGGCGCCTACAAAGTAAGTAAAGGTATGTTGGCTGAATTTGGCGAAAAACGTGTAATTGATACTCCTATTGCTGAGCTTGGCTTTGCCGGAATTGGTGTGGGTGCAGCAATGAACGGCTTGCGCCCTATTATTGAATTTATGACTTTTAACTTTAGCTTGGTTGCTATTGATCAAATAATAAACGCTGCTGCTAAAATGTACAGCATGAGTGGCGGACAATACAATGTACCCATTGTTTTTCGTGGACCAACCGCAAGTGCAGGCATGCTTAGCTCGCAACACTCACAAGCTTTTGAAAATTGGTTTGCCAATTGTCCGGGATTAAAAGTAGTAGTACCCAGCAACCCCTACGATGCAAAAGGTTTATTAAAAAGTTCTATTAGAGATAACGACCCTGTTATTTTTATGGAAAGTGAACAAATGTATGGCGATAAAGGTGAAGTTCCGGAAGAAGAATACATCATTCCTTTAGGAGTTGCTGAAGTAAAAAAACAAGGAACGGATGTTACCATTGTATCCTTCGGTAAAATATTTAAGGTTGCCATGGCAGCTGCATTAGAATTAGAAAAAGAAGGAATAAACGCAGAAGTTATAGATTTAAGAACTGTTCGTCCAATTGATTATCATACAATTATAGAATCTGTTAAGAAAACAAACAGAATGGTTGTTGTAGAAGAAGCTTGGCCATTAGCCAGTATTTCCAGTGAATTGGCATTTAAAATTCAAAAAGAAGCGTTTGATTATTTAGATGCGCCGGTTTTACGTGTAACAACAGCAGACACCCCTTTACCTTATGCACCTACTTTAATTGAGGCCAGTTTACCAAATGTGGCTAAAACTGTTAAGGCGGTAAAAGAGGTAATGTATATTAACTCCTAAATTTTGCTCAACCCTCTTTATTTGAGGACTTTATTTGCTTTTAATTTAATTAAATTATACCTTTGTGTAAATTCTAATTAAATTACAATGAAAAAAGGTACAGTAAAATTCTTTAATGAAACAAAAGGTTTCGGATTTATTAAAGAAGATGGTGGACAAGAAATTTTTGTTCACGCAACAGGTCTAATTGACAAAATCAAAGAAAACGACGAAGTTGTTTTTGAAACGCAAGAAGGCAAAAAAGGAATAAATGCAGTAAATGTAAAATTAGCTTAATACTAATTACACATTCAAATATAGATTACAACAATATTTGACATTCAATTCCACAAAAAAATCCGGCTTACCCAGCCGGATTTTTTTATTTCTAAATTTCATAAATGTCAATTCAATTTCGCAGGAACTATTAATTCAAATTTAGGAATAGAAGCGTTAAATTCCATGTTACTATTTAGTTCTAACATGGTGTAATAACCCTTCATGTATCCGATCTCTGAAAGTAAATTACAACCACTATTGTATTCGTATGTTTCTCCAGGCTCTATTACCGGTGTTTCTCCAATAACTCCCTCCCCTTCTACAACTCTTTTTTCTCCATTACTGTCAAAAATATCCCAGTGTCTTCTTAATAATTGTACGCTAAACTTTCCGGTATTTTTAATTTTTATGAAATAAATAAAAAAGTAATGGTTTTCTTTGGGTACGCTGTGTTCAGATAAATATGAAACATTTACCGAGATTTCAATATTATTTGTAGAAACTTTAACCATTTAACTGCAAAGCTAGGTTAGAAAACCCAAACTTCCAAAATATTTAACTAACTGATTATCAATAATTAAAAATACAATTTATTCATCTAAAATTAACATGATTAATGGCAATAATAACCTATATTTGTAGCCCGTTTTAAATAAGGGATAAAGCGGAAATTAACAATTTGTAAAACCACTCAAATTCTCCCTTATAGAGTTTGATACAATTTAAATAAAAAATGGCAGAAAAAGCCTTAGTTGGTAATCCGGATTTCGATTGGAATTCGATTGGAAAAAAACAAAACACTTACGCAGAAGATGAAAAAGCAAAATTAGATGAGCTTTACGGTAAATCGTTAAGTACTATTGCTGATTTACAAATTTTAGAAGGTGTTGTAGTATCAAAAAACAACCGTGAAGTTGTTGTAAATATTAATTATAAATCAGATGGCGTTGTTCCTTTATCGGAATTCCGTTACAATCCAGATTTAAAAATTGGTGATAAAATTGAAGTGTTTGTTGAGAAAGCAGAAGATGCAAACGGACAATTAGTTTTATCGCACAAAAAAGCACGTGCTAACAAAAGTTGGGATCGTGTTAATGAAGCACTTAACACAGATGAAATCATTAAAGGTTTTGTTAAGTGTAGAACTAAAGGTGGTTTAATTGTGGATGTATTTGGAATTGAAGCATTTTTACCGGGTTCACAAATTGATGTAAAACCAATTCGCGATTACGATATTTACGTTGGAAAAACCATGGAATTTAAAGTGGTTAAAATTAATAACGAATACAAAAATGTTGTAGTTTCTCACAAAGCTTTAATTGAAGCTGAAATTGAAAACCAAAAACGTGATATTATTTCTAAATTAGAAAAAGGTCAGGTTTTAGAAGGTACAGTTAAAAACATAACTTCTTATGGTGTGTTTGTTGACTTAGGTGGAGTTGATGGTTTAATTCATATTACAGATTTATCATGGGGCAGAATTAATCACCCTGAAGAAATTGTTAAGTTAGATGAGCAAATTCAAGTTGTAATTCTTGAGTTTGATGACGACAAAAAACGTATTGCTTTAGGATTAAAACAATTAACTCCTCACCCTTGGGAAGGTTTAAATGCTGAATTAAAAGTTGGCGATAAAGTAAAAGGTAAGGTAGTTGTAATAAACGATTACGGAGCATTTATTGAAATTGCAACCGGAGTTGAAGGTTTAATTCACGTAAGTGAAATGAGCTGGAGCCAGCATTTAAGAAGTGCTCCAGAGTTTGTGAAAATCGGTCAAGAAGTTGAAGCTATTATTTTAACTTTAGACAGAGAAGAACGCAAAATGAGTTTAGGAATGAAACAATTAACTCCTGATCCTTGGAATATGATTATGGAGAAATATTCTAAAGGTTCTAAACATACAGGTACTGTAAGAAACTTTACAAACTTTGGTGTATTTGTTGAGTTAGAAGAAGGTGTTGATGGATTAGTACACATTTCAGATTTATCTTGGAGCAAAAAAATTAAGCACCCAAGCGAGTTCTGTAAAGTAGGTGAAAAAATGGAAGTAGTGGTTTTAGAAATTGATGGTGAAAATCGTCGTTTAAGTTTAGGCCACAAACAAATGGAAGAAAACCCATGGGATGTATTTGAAACAGTATTTACAATTGATTCTATTCACAGTGGAACTGTAATGAATGTAAACGATAAAGGTGCTACCATTGGTTTAACTTATGGTGTTGAAGGTTTCTGTCCTGCTCGCCATCTAGCAAAAGCTGAAGGTGGAAGTTTAAAAGCAGAAGAAGTGGCAGACTTTAAAGTAATTGAGTTTAGCAAAGATGCTAAGCGCATTGTTGTTTCTCACGCTCGCTTACACGAAGAAGTAAAAGAAGAAGCAAGAAAAGTTGAAAAAGCAACTAAAAAAGCAGATTCTGACGATACCAAAAAAGCAGTAAAAAAGATGAAGGATAATGTTGAGAAAACCACTTTAGGTGATATCTCTGCGTTAAGCGATCTTAAAAATAAAATGGACGGGAAATAAAACAGTTGTTCATTTTAACCGTTCGAAGAACGATTGAGAATGTTACAAATGTTTTATGCTAACGAACTTGTTTCGTTAGTTTAACCATCCAAAATCACACTCCCCATACTACGAGTTAGTAAAAGGGCTACTAAAAACCTCGCCAAGGTTTTTAGTTTTTTGAGGCCAGAACCCCGCTAATGCGGGGTTTTGGTTTTTATATTATTTAACAACTTGAATTCTAAATATTTAACATTTTTTGTTTAATGTTTTTTCATATTTGTTAAACAATAAAGGTTTGTGTATGTTGTAACACATATAAACTTAAAAATATGAAAAAATTAATTACACTTATTACATTGGCTTTTGCAGGTATTGCAACCAATTCTAATGCACAAACTGCTTCAATGCAGGTTATTCACAATTGCGCTGATGCAGCCGCTACTACTGTAGATGTTTATGCAGGCACTACCCTATTAATTGATAACTTACAATTTAGGTATGCATCACAAACATTTACAAACATTCCGGCTAACACCAACATTGTTGTAGGAATTGCACCTCCAACAAGTACTTCATCCAGTCAATCAATTGCAACATTTACGGTAAACTTTGCAGCAAACAGCACTAACATAGTTGTAGCTGATGGAATTGTAAGCCCAAGCGGTTATTCTCCAAGCAACATGATGGCTCCATTTACATTAAACACTTTTACAAGTGGGTTAATTGCTGCTCCTAATGGAACAACCACTAGTTTATTAGTACACCATGGTAGCACCGATGCTCCAACTGTAGATATTGTTGCGCCTTTTACGGGAACTAATCCTGTTATACCAAATATTTTGGTAAATAATGCGCCTTACGGAGCATTTGCCGGTTATTTAAACTTACCAACAGCTAATTATAAAATTCAAGTGAGAGATCAGTACAACAGTAATGTTGTAGCAGAATATAGTGCCCCATTAAGTACTTTAGGATTAGGTGGAGCTGCATTATCGGTAATTGCCAGCGGATTTTTAAATCCAGCAAACAACAGTAGCGGTCCGGCGTTTGGACTTTATGTTTCTACAGTTGCCGGTGGTTCGTTAATACCTTTACCAACTTCAACTATTTCTTCAACACGTTTACAAGCAATTCATAATTGTCCGGATGCTATTGCATCAACTGTTGATGTTTATTTTCAATCAGCTACTACAGGAACGGCAGCAGTATTGTTGTTAGATAATTTTGCATTCAGATCTGCATCTCCTTTTATTGATGTACCAACTGCTCAAAATGTTACCATTTCAGTTGCTCCGGCAACAAGTACTAGCGTTGCTCAGGCAATTGCCAATTTCACTTACAATCTTTCTGCATCAAATAAATATATTTTAATTGCAAACGGTCTTGTAAGTCCAATGGGTTACACACCAAGTTCTATGACTGCTCCCTTTAATTTTGCTGTTTACGCAAATGCAAAAGAAAAATCTACAAACATCACCACAGATACAGATGTATTGGTTTATCATGGAAGCACAGATGCACCTGCAGTGAATGTTGTAACATCGTCTGCTGCAACTGTTGTAGCAAATATGGCTTATAATACTTTTAATTCAGGTGGATATTTACAATTACCTTCTAATACTGCAGCCGGTAATTATACTTTACATGTAACCGATGTAGCAGGTACAACAACAGTTGCAAGTTATATTGCTCCATTAAACACATTAGGAACTACCGGTAACGGCTTAACAGTGTTGGCTTCAGGATTTTTAAACCCGGCAAATAATAGTAGCGGACCCGCATTTGGTTTATGGGCTGCTTTACCTACCGGTGGAAATTTAGTTCAATTACCAAGTTTAAATGCAACTTCTATTAATGAACTAAATTTAAATACAGTTGATTTAAAAAGCTTCCCAAATCCGGCTGAAAACCAATTGAATATTACAGTTAATTCAAGTTCAAATGAATTAATGGTGGTAACAATTTATGATGCACAAGGTAAAATAATACAAAATTATTCAGAAACTGTAAATGCAGGTGCTAACACCTTAACATTAAACATCTCTGATATAAATAGCGGTGTATACTTTGTTACCATTGCTCATGGAAGTGTAATTGAGAAGGGTAAATTTATTAAGAACTAAATATTTAATAATTGTTATTAAAAGGCCGTTAGCTAATTACTAACGGCCTTTTCTGTTTTTAGAACAATAATTTAAAATAAATAGCGTTTATATAATTAAACTAACTAAAACACACACATTTGCCTATGCAAAAAACTTCTACTCTCCAAAACTTCATAACAGATTTTAAAGCCGAAGAAAAAAAGCTAAAAAATCTATTTGAAAATGAAAAAACAGAAGAGCCTTCTGTTTCCATCATCAACAACATCTTAAATTTTAGTAAAAACCTGGAAGTGGTAAATACTTCGTTCGGTAAGTTAGATTATTTGAAAAGTTAACAACTACAGCAACTCTAATTGTTTTGATTGTAATTAAAAAGCGCAAGCCTATTTTACAAACATCTTTTATTAGAGACGAACGCAAAACGTTGTTTCAGTTGCTACAACTTAGATTCTGTTCGTGTTTTTCTACTTTTGAAAATCATAGACGCAAGCCTATAATACAAACGTCATCTACCTGCTCTATTTGGCCTTTCCATGAAATAAAAGCTTCTTCTAGTTTTTCTTTTTGCTCGTTCATTTTTAAATCTTTATTCATTAAAATAATATCTGCTAATTGTTTGTATTTAAATTTTTTTCCTTGTGGTCCGCCAAACTGATCGGCAAAACCATCGGTAAACAAATAAACCAAACTTCCTTTTGCTAATTGTAAAATATGTGTAGTAAACTCTTTGTAACTATCACTTTTTCCAACGGGTTGTTTGGTGGCTTTAATTTCGTTTAGCTCATTATTAGAGATATACCACAATGGGTTATTGGCACCTGCCCATGCAATTTCGCGTGATTTGGTATTTACCACACATAAAGAAATATCCATTCCATCTTTAATATCGTGGTTACTTCTTTTAAAAGTATCTACCACCAATTCGGTAACTTTATCTAATATTTCTCCGGGTTTCACTAAATTAAATTCTATTACAGCGCGGTTTAAAGCATTGCTGCAAACCACACTAACCAAAGCACCCGGCACTCCATGTCCGGTACAATCGGCAGCAGCTACAAAAAAATACTCTCCTTTTTGTTCTGCAAAATAAAAATCGCCGGCCACAATGTCTTTTGGTTTATACAAAACAAAACTTTCAGGTACTAAATTCTGAATTTCAGATGCAGGTGGCATAATGGCTTCTTGCAAACGCTTTGCATAAACTATACTATCAATAATCTCCGAATTTTTTAAACTTATAATTCTGTTTTTTTCTTCTAACTCTGCTTCATAAATCTCTGAAACATTTCTAAAGTGAAGTATTACAAAAAATATTGCCATAAATAAAGTAATGTGAGACAGAACAAAATAAAGTTGTTGCACATACTTAGGCACTTCTACCAAGGGCCTAAAGTTAGATTGATACCAAAGAATAAAAAAGAAAACCGCAACATTTAAAAAGAAAAGCATTAAAATATCTTTTTTGTTTTTAAATAAAATAAGAGGAATGGTAGCTGAGGTTAGAATTAAATATTTATCGCCCATTACTTCACCATTGTGCACACAAACCATTAATAAAAACAATAAGGGAATTGCCGAAAAATAATACCTGCAAAAATAAAACCATCCTTTAAAATTAAAGTAAGGTGGCAATGCAAATAAAAAGGCAAAAGGAACGGTAAAAACTAAAACATCTTTTAAATCAAGTAAAATTACCCCAACAGAAAAAGCAAACATAGAAAAAGTGTTTACTATACTCATTCGGTTAATAAACAAAATTCCTTTTCTGTTAATTGGCGCTTTTGCAAGCGCAATGCCACAATAGGCAATTTGTTTAAGTATGTTTATAAAGTAAAATTTAACCATACTTATTTATTAGGTTATACCCACAAAAAAAATAAAGGTTTCGATTAAGAAACCTTTATTAATGAGAAAAAAATCTAATGTGCTTTGAAACTTACCTGAACAAACTTACATTTCCTTTGTGTTCAAATTCTGTTCCGTCTTTTCCTTCGGCTTTTAAAATATAAAAATACGTTCCGTCGCTACATTCTTTCCCTTGAAAATTTGTTCCATCCCAAGCAAAGTTTCCGGTTTCGCTGGTTACTTCATATACTTTGTTTCCCCAACGATCGTAAATTATAATATAAATTTTAGCAAGGTTAGTTGCGCGTAATCTAAATATATCGTTTGATTTATCGCCATTTGGTGTAAATACATTGGGTATTTCTAATTTTGATGGTAACTCTACTCTAACAATTCTCATGGCAGTATCTATACAACTTCCTTTTTGTACTTTTAAATAAACCGTATACGTACCGGCTGCTTGATAAGTATGCCCGGTTACAGAAGAGTTCATCATGGTAGGTGTTACTACTCCATCGCCATAACCCCAAACAGAAATAATATTACTTGAATTTGTGCTTGCTGCGCTGGTATTTATAAACGTAACCGGTAATGGCGAAAATCCAAAATCCGGATCGGCTATAAACGAGGCTTCTATACCTCCTCCTATTACTTCATACGCCGTCATGTTTACACATCCGTTTATGGTGTTTGTTACAGTTACAAAATACAAACCCGTCATATTACTTGCAAGTACCGACGATGTTAAGTTAGATGTGAGTGCACCTGCAGGTACTGTCCATGAATACGTAAAACCTGTTGTACTTCCGGTAATACTTGGTGTGATAGCAACAGTTGGATTTGTGTTACAATCTAATGTAAATGCAGAAGTTGTTTGAAGCGGCGGCACATTAAAATCACAAGCTACAACATACGTTGCTGATGTGGTACAACCATTTATTACCGATGTGCATATTGCTGAATGGCTACCGCAGGCAGTGGTATTAAACTGTGTACCCGGAACAGGGCTACCTATTGGCGGATACCACACATACGTTGGAACCAAGGCTACAGCTAGTGTTGGCTGAGTTACTGGTACTATTACTACATCTTTATTTTTACAATTGATAACAGAATTAGTTAAGGCACTTATTGTAAAGGCGGGCAACCTTATATCTTGAATTATGGTTGTTGTTTTTACTGCCCTACACAAATTATTGTTATCAACTGCTCCAACCGTATAAACTCCCACAACAGTAATGTTTGCAGTAGACCCTGTAACCGATGGCTTAATAGTAACGGTTGTATTAGCGGTTGGATTAACAGAGTTAGATGGTATTGCAGGAACTGTCCATGTTATGTTTACATTTGGATTGCTGCTGATTCCGTTTAATACCATGCTTGGGTCTTTACAAGACAAAATAGAAAGCGGTTGTATAAAATCAATATTTGGGGCAATGGTATTTTGTATAATACTAATTGACATAGATGTTAAACAATTATTCGTTAAATCTTTTACGTATACCACCCATATTCCAGGCGTAGTAATATTGTTTTGATTTGGATTGTTACCTAATGTTGTAGTTGGGGTAATTACAACCGTTGAGCCGGGTGGCAAGAAGGTATAACTAACCGGCGTGTTTAGCACAGGTGAAGTAATTACACTGGTTACCTGCATACTTGTTATACTGGTTGTAGAACATCCTACCGTAAAATTACTAGGACTGGTTACCGTAAATACAGGAACACCTACCGAAGCAGTTACTTGAACTGATTGTGTGGTTCTACAGCCCGTTAAATTATTAATAGATTCTCCCCAATAAATTCCGGCTGCATTAGGACAAAAAACATTTATGGTTCCCTGAGGCACTCCTACATAAACAGTGTTGGTTCCATTTACTTGAAACCAATTTGTTGTAACGTTAGGCCCCATATTGCTCGTTAAGGTCATACATCCTGCCGTTACATTACAGGTAATACTTTGAAGGGTTGGTGTAATGGCAATGGTTGGAGATGAAAAATCTTGATATACGGTATAGGTTTGTGTAAAAGTACATCCCGTTGAACTACTGCCAACAACTTGCCCTGTGCAAGAGGTAGTGAAATTATAACTGTTACCCGTTAAAGTAGATGAACAATTTGGAAACCATGTATAAGTTAACGGAACTCCATTGGTTACACTGGTTGTTAATAATACATTGGGGTTGTTACAGGTTACCGTATAATTATTACTTGGATTATAAACTATGAAATTTGCAGGTAATGGATTTGCAGCTACCGTAAATTGTGCAGTGGCAGTACAACCATTAGCGGTAGTTACCGTTACGTTATTTACACCCGGAACTAAGCCTGCGGCTGTACTGCTGTTTACAGGAGTAACTGTGCCCGGTAACGGACTCCATGCTACTGTATAATTTGGGCTACTGCTTGGGTTAAACGTTACATTTAAATTTACACTGTTGGTTATTGGATTGCTACATGTTGGATTTGTAACTACAGGAGATATTACAGGAACAGCAAATACTGATACAGTTGCAATACTTGTTTGTGTAATTACTGTACTTAAAGATGTTGTGCCGGTAATAAATAATGTATAGGTGGTTGTAGTGGTGGGCGACACATTAAAGTTAGGATTACTCTGAACCTGCCCTCCCGGTTGTATTGAATATGAAGGGTTACTTAAATTATTTGGGTTGGAGATAGAAACATTTGCAGAAGAACCTAAGCAAATAGAAGTATTTGTACTTGAAGGCGACAATATACAATTTGTAGCAGAAGCAGGAGAACAACTTAAACAAGTTGTTTGGTAATACATTCCTGCCATAATCATACTATAACAATCGCCAACACCCGGCACCGAATATATTGCCGAATTTTGATTGATTACTGCAGGCGCACCCGGGTCAACAATAAAATTCCAAACCTGTTGTGCTGTTGTAGTTAACACGTAATTATTGGTTGCGCTGTTTAATGCTATATTCTGATTTGATATTTTTTGAAAATCACTAACTAATAAAAAATTGGTGGTGCTTTGTGTATTACCACACACGTTAAAACCTGTAATGGTGCTGCTAACAGGTCCGGGAGGCTGTGTTTCGCAACCATCGGCAATAACAATACTACCTGTGTAATTTTGTGTTGGATCGGAATAGATGATAAATAATACAGCACCGTCCGCATCGTTTTGTGCAATAGGAGGATTAGTAGGTAAACCTGAAATTATATAATTGCCATTTCCTGAAATAATAGAAGTAACGTCTGCCCTGTAAGCATAAGAACCCTGATATCCCCAGCATTTATCGGCATCTTGCCCAATTATTGTCATTGGAAAAGAACCGGTAACAGTATTTGGATTTGTTATGGTAGCTGTTATTGCAATTCCACTACCTGAAGTTCCAACATATAAAAACGCTTTTTCAATTACATTACATGAAGGTATTCCGGTTATATTAAATGCAGCTGGTTGCGTTAATCCAACCTGAAAACTAAAGGGTCTTTTATACAATGGATTACTTGCATAGGTAAAATTTAAGCCGCAGGCTGTTTGCGTATAAGAAGTAGCAATAAAACCGTTTCCATTACTAATTTTATTTACACTTTCAGGAATTGGGTTTACAACATTTTTTCCGGTATTAAATTCCGGGGTACCTAATTTTACATTTTGTGCAAAGGTCGCTGTAAATAATAAAACGAACGAAGCAATAAAGACTTTTTTCATATAACTAAAGTTAATGAAAAAAAAGAAAAAAGCAAGTTATTTTAAATGAATTTACTTATTGCTTCCACAACTACCATAGTAAGTACGCTTAACCTCTGGATTTTCAAGCACCTGGAAAGTCATGTAGGGTGTGCCAAACAATTTACAATAGCGCGCCAGGTTTTTTTGCTTAGCTAATTCAAGAGCAAATGCAAAGGTGCGAGAGTAATATTTTTCAGGGATTCTGCTGGCAGAACTTATGTACATAAATATTAAATTTTCTTGAACATCTTTTTCTCTTAAGTAAGGTTCCAATAAAGTAGCAGAATATCTGTAATCTTTACTTTTACTAAATATATAAGAAAGCTTAAGTGCATTTTGCCAACTGGCATCTCTTATATTAAAAAAACCTTTTATTCTGGCAATACAAGCATCTATTTGTGCATCTGCATTTTCTAAAGTATCTAAGCTTTCCATAATTCTGAATTGCCATTCTATATTCAACCCATTTACAAAAGCGCTATCCAATTTTCCGTACAAACCATCAATCCTTTGTTGTACTTTTGCCTGGTGATCTGCGTTTCCTGCATTACTATCTAATTTTAACTCGCAAAATATTTTGTTGTATTGATAAACCGGACTATTCACATCAACTTTAGTTAATTTTGCAAAAGTTGCATCATCGTCTTCATCAACAGAATTGTTTTTTTGATAACGATAATAAACCACATTATTTATTAATGGAGCATTTGCTGGTGTATCATCAATTTTTAAACTATCAAAAACGCTTTCAGGATATTTTCCGGCTGCTACTCTTTTACCAATTAATTCTAATATTTTAAACGCCTGATCCATTTTATTTGCCTTCACTGCCCTATTAAATTGAACAACGCTAAACTTTTGTTCTTTTGCGCCGCTTACATCGTAGGTAACATCTAATACAATTTGCGCAAACCTTTCTTTAGCCAAAATAGGTTCCAATTCGTCTTGAAGTTTTTTATCGGCATTAATGGTGTTTATTGCTTTACGCTTACCCATATTCACCAAATTGGCGTACTTTCCATCTTCGTTTTCCAGCATAAACAAACCCCAACTATCACGTGTTTCAATTGTTGGTTTTATTTCTGTTTTCTGCATTTCCTGTAATACCTTTGTAACGCTTTCGGCACGTTTACGTTGTAATTTTGCGTTTGCAACAGAATCTCCTTCAATGCTGGAATAGGCATAAATATATAAACCGTCAATTATAAAATCAGGTTCGTTTAATGCCTTAATAAAAGGTTGAATATCTTCATTCTTAAATTCAAATTTATTTTTCTCAAAAGGTATATTAAAAGTTAATAAAGAGCTTTCAGATTTAGGTTCAAAAGGAGGTTTTAAACCTGTGCTTCCTTTAACGGGCATTATGCCAATAGGTGTGTTACTATCAATGTTTCCCGATTCTGTATAACCGCGTGTAACCGTTTTACAATACCTTCCATCTTGAACAATAATTAAATTTAATTCGTAATCACCCGTAATTTTTTTATTGAATTTACCTAGTTCTACTTTTAATCCTTTAATTTTAGTTTTCTTGTTTCTGCTAACATTCTTTACCAGTAAATTATTTTTAAAGAGTTTGTCCTTATAAATTACCTTACTCATTACCCCCTTGTTATAAAGGTTGTTATCTACAATGTTATAATCTGCCTTTGTATACTGATCTCTCTGAACAATATCATAAGCAATTCCGTCTTTTGATTTTTTTATAAGGCGGCGTAACTCCTTTGCATTTTTATACTCTAAATAAACTTTACCATCGCTTACGCTTAAACCATTGTGAAGCACATCGTAATTGCGCCATTTATCGCAGTTCTTACATTTACGTGCTTCCGGATCTTTTAATTTTTTTGATTTTGAATTGTATCTTGTTTTTAATTCCTTTTTATGTTCAGCACCTTCGTTGGTAATATCGTAACCGCCAAAAACAGCACTAACAAAAACTTTTTTGCCATCATCATCCATTACACAACTCATACCAATTAAGGTGAATTTAGGATTGGTAAGCACTAACAAATTTTTCTGATTGCTTTCCCACCTGTTATAAATTACCTTTGCTACTTCGTCTGTTTTATAATTCTCTCGCCCTTTGCTAATAGGTGCTTTCATGGTAATTTCTTCGCCTCTTTTAGTTGCTCCTTCCTTCTTTAAATTTTTCTTTGTTTCAGCAGGATCAACTTTATCTTTACCCTTTGATGCCATTTTATCTGCGCTTGTGTAAGCAGCATCATTTAACATGGTAACAAACTCTAACCTATCTAAACCTTTTTCAGCACGAAAACGATTTAATTCCCGAAGCAGAATCTTGGGTAATGAATCAATTTTAAAATTCTCATCGCTAACTGTAGTTTTATTTTTTTGAGCAAAAACATTTGCTGAACAAATAACTATTAAAATTAAAATATAACGCATAAAATTTAATTCATTGAAAGGTGTAAATAGGGTTAAACAAGTACACTAATTTTTTTCAATGTATTAATTTTTTTCGATAAAAAAAATGGTTTTGTTTTAAAAAGGTTTAAACAGTAAAATATCTGCTAAAAGCCGTATCCAGCATGGTTTTTATTAAATTCAGCAGGGCTTATATTGGGGTTTATTTCTATGTGCGGATACTCGTAACTTTCAAACAAACCCATTCCGTCATAAATACTAACTGCAACCGGAACCATCCATTTTTCATGAATAAACAACACTGCTTTTTTGCAATACAAGGTTGGAACAATTATTCTGCTTCCTTTTTTTAAATACCCAAACTCGTTTAATAAATTATTATTGTAGCGTAATAAATAATCGTTAACAACTAATTTTGCTGCTATCATGCTCACCGTTTCTTTTTCACCAACTACATAATCAACAAAATTATAATTTTTGTTTTCGTATTGTATAACATAACAGTTGTAATTAAATTTTTTATGTTTCCCTATGTAAGTAAAGTTTTTTATTCCATCTTTATCTTTAGCAATGGTTAACGCAATAGATTTTCCAATAAAATCGTAACCCAATTCATGAATGGTATAATGTTGGTTTTTCCGCATTATATTTCCGGTTGGATCTAAATTAAACAAAGGTAAAATATTTGATTTTATAATTGCTTTACCATTGTTTTCATTTTGATTGTATAAAATCTCAAGTTTCTTTTTTCTGTTTATAAAATACAATCGTCTTGGATTTACATTTAACTTAATTTCTGATTTTTCAGAAAAAAAAGTTTTATCAATGCGTTCTAATGCGTTAATATGCAATTTAAGTGTTTTTACAGCTTTAATTGAATCGTACATTTGTTGTAAAATAACAATGGGATTGTGGGTTTCCTGCTTAATGCTGTATCTAAAACCCAGCATTATGCTAGCAAGAATAAATATTACCAGTACTTTTTTCTTCACAATATTACAACAACAAAGATAAATTTAAGTTTTTATTTACCTTTGATTTTATTTAAGATTTATGTCAGTTATTGGAATTATTCCCGCGCGTTATGCCTCCACCCGATTTCCGGGCAAACCTTTAGCGTTTATTGAAGGAAAAACCATGTTACAAAGGGTTGTTGAACAGGTGAAACTTGCAAAAGGCCTTGACCACATTTTAGTAGCAACGGATGATGAACGCATTTTAAAGCATTGCGAAGAAATAAAGGTAAACGCGGTTATGACTTCGGCAGAGCATCAAAGTGGCACCGATAGGTGTTTTGAAGCTTATGTTTTATCAAAATCAAAGGCAGATTACATTATAAACATACAAGGCGATGAGCCTTTTTTGCACCCCGATCAAATTTCTTCTTTAATTGCCGCTTGCGACGGTAAAAATGAATTAATCACCCAAATGATAAAATGCACCAGCCAAGAAACATTGTTTAACAACGGCGAAGTTAAAATTGTTTTAAACCAAAACAATGAGGCATTGTATTTTAGCCGTAGTGTTATTCCTTTCTTAAAAAACGAAGCTCCAGAAAATTGGCATTTAAAACACACGTATTACCGACATGTAGGTATGTATGTTTATAGAGCAGATGTTTTAGAGAAAATTTCTAAACTAAGCGTCTCTGCCCTAGAAAAAGCTGAATCGTTAGAACAATTGCGCTGGCTAGAAAACAACTTTAAAATTAAATGCATTGAAACCAGTTATGATAGCCATTGCATTGATACACCCGAAGATATTGAAGCGGTTTTAAGATTAATGAAGAAATAAGGTGGAAAGATAGTTGGTCCTCAAAAAAGTGATTATTATTATTTGGGCGCCTTATCGCGCTTTCACTCCAAGCTCCGCAGTCTTTTGCTTATGCGCTAAATCTGTGGTGGCTTCCTTTGGTCGCCTCCTCTATTAAGCGCATTTACGCAAAATCCTTGCGGAGGCTTTCCGTTCAATCACGGGCGCAACATTACCGTTAAATTTAAAATAAAAACATCTTCCTTATATTTAAAGCTTTTCTCAATTTGTGATAGGTTTTCGTTCTCCCCTTTCATCAAATTCTAACTAGGAGAATGGTTTGCAGAAAACTTGAAACTTATTTATGCAAAAAAGCCTGAAATAAAAATATACTTCAGGCTTTCATTTTATAAAATAAACTTACTTTTTTGCGTCGGCCAAAAACTGAGCCAAACCGCTATCGGTTAAAGGATGCTTTAATAAAGCAGTAATAGCGCTTAACGGACAAGTAGCTACATCGGCACCTATTTTTGCGCACTCTATAATGTGCATTGGATGGCGAACGCTTGCTGCTAAAATTTGAGTTTCGTATCCAAAATTATCGTAAATAACACGGATATCTTCAATTAAACTTAAACCATCGGTACTTACATCATCTAATCTACCAATAAATGGCGATACGTACGTTGCTCCGGCTTTTGCAGCCAATAAAGCTTGTCCGGCAGAAAACACAAGTGTACAATTGGTTTTAATTCCTTTTTCGGTAAAATATTTTATTGCTTTTACACCTTCTTTAATCATAGGTATTTTTACTACAATACGAGGATGTAATTTTGCAAGTGCTTCACCTTCTTTCACCATTCCATCAAAATCAGTTGCAATTACTTCGGCACTTACATCACCGGTAACAATATTACATATATCAACGTAATGTTTCAAAATATTTTCTTGCCCTTTAATTCCTTCTTTTGCCATTAGCGAAGGATTTGTGGTAACACCATCCAGCACACCTAAATCTTGTGCTTCTTTAATTTGTGCAAGGTTTGCTGTATCAATAAAGAATTTCATTTTTTAAAAGTTTAGCGGCAAAAATAACACTATTCAAGTATTCACACCTTTAAATGTGTATTTACTTTTCAAGAAATATTAACCTTATTAATTTTTAATTATTCGTTTTACTTCGTTGTTGTTTCTATTTCCAAGTTCAACCAAATACATTCCTGATTTAAATTCATTTATGTTTACAATTGCCTTAGCTTGATTTGCCTGAACCCTTTTCATTAATTTACCATTGGTATCATAAATTTTTATTTCTCCAATATCTTCAGAAATATTGTTTTCAATTGTAAACTCATCGGTTACAATACTTGGGTAAAGTTTCATAGGTGTTGGTTTAAATAATTGCGACATTAATCCAACTGTTACCTGATTTACATCGTAGCTAAGTAATGATTTTCCGTAAGTGCCGGCATAAATGCGTTGGCTTGCAACATCGTATTCAATATCCCAAACCGAAACTACCGGCATGTTTTGACCAACCCTAACCCAATTAGTTCCACCATTCATTGTAACATAAACACCAATATCTGTAGCAACAAACAACATGTTTTCATTTCCGGGTACAATGGCAATATCATTAACTCCTGCTTGAGGTAAATTACCGCTAATATCAACCCATGTTGAACCATTATTTATTGATTTATGTACATGTGGTGTATACGAATTGTATTTATATCCTGTATGTGTAACATATACATTAGTTGTGTTGTTTGGCGATGCATGAACGGAAGTAACATATCTGTTAGGTAAAGTTCCGGTAATATTTGTCCAGTTACCACCATCGTTAGTACTTACCCAAACATTTGCATCTGACGTTCCAACATAAATTAATTGGGCATTAATTTCTGAATTATCAATTGCAGAAATATTATGAAAACGCTCTTCAAAAATTAATCCGTCGGTTAAATCGTTACTAATTGCGGTCCAATTATCATTAGGGCCTGCATTATTTTTATAAACTCTATAGGTACCTGTGTATTGAATATTGGCATTTAAATTGTTTTTTACAATTGGCATGTCCCAATTTCTTCTATCGTTACCATCAATAGTACCATTGTTATTTGTCCAGTTAACACCCCCATCAATTGTTGCCCACAAACCACCATTTTGTGTTTCTGCATAATAAGTGTTGGGGTCAGACGGATCAAACATTGGTTGAAATCCATCGCCTCCAAAATCTCTAATCCAGTTATTTAATTGCGATGCATTACCGTAAATTGTGCCGTTATCTTGTGTGCCTCCCCAAAAATCAGCGGGATTGTGTGGGTTTTTTGCTACACGATAAAATTGAGTATTTGGAATTTCATCCACATCTGAATAATTAGTACCATCATCCGATGTTAAATAACAACCGCCATCTGTTCCTAAATAGTAAACGCCTTGCGCAATGGGGTTAATACAATGTATATCTGCATGCACAGCATATTGCCACCAAGGTGGTTGATTAATTGTCCAATTGGCACCGCCATCATTTGATTTAAATAATTCTACCCCTGCAATATAAACCTCCATATCATTATTTGTTGCACAGGCAATTTCACCAAAATACCAACCAAAACCACCATAATTTCCGGAGATTCCATTGTTGCCCATGTTTATAAAATTAGCACCGCCATCATTGGTTACATAAACACCTCCCATACCATACAAACTATCGCTTACTGCAACGTAAAGTTTATTTGGGTTTTGATTACTCATGCAAATTCCATATTTATTTACTTTATAATTTGGTAATCCGTTTAATAATATATTCCAATTTGATCCGGCATCTGTTGTTTTATAAACACGCGCATCATTTGAAACACGAATGTTTACTGTAGCGTTTCTAATACAAGTATAAGAGGTAGCATACACTTCGGTATTAGTAATTGGGTTCATAACCATATCGCTTACACCGGTTTGGTTATTGATAAATAAAACCTGACTCCAAGTTGATCCACCATTTGTACTTTTATAAATGCCTCGGTTATTATCGGCAACAATTGGGTTACCTAAAGCAGCCACGTATACTTCTTGGGAGTTGTTTGGACTAACAATTATTTTACTTATAATTTTAGTATTTGTTAAGCCAATATTTGCCCAGGTGGTACCACCATCTGTACTTTTATAAACACCATCGCCAACAAAAACGGTAAACGGCACATCGGGATCGCCGGTGCCTGCGTAAATAGTGTTTGGATTGTTAGGATCTATAGCAATATGCCCAATGTAAAGAAAAGGTTTATCGTCAAATACCGCAGTCCACGTGCTACCTCCATTAGTAGTTTTGTAAATTCCTGAACCGGGAGTTCCAATAAAAATCACGTTAGAATTAGTTGGACTAACAGCCATACAGGTAATACGTCCGCCAATATTCGTTGGGCCTTCTAATTGCCAATTACCAAATGTAAGTGCTGATGCATTTTTATTTTGTGCAGTAGCTGCGTAAAGCGCCTCTTCAAAAGCTTTTACATCCATTTGTTTATCGGGATAAGAGCGAACCTGACTAAAATAATCATACGGTTTTGCGGGATTACCTTCCTTTTTTTCGGAATTAAACCAGTTAAATTTTAAAGCGCTAAAAGCGAGTATTGCTGCAATTGGCAATACAATTGATAATGGAATAAATAATTTTCTCATAAATAATTTATAATAATTAAATGTAATTTATTTTGCTTGCATTCACAAATAAATAATTCTCACTTTTTAAAAACAAATCAAAAAAAAACCACCGATAAATCGGTGGTTTTTTATTATATATAAAATAAATTTTATTTTCCTGAAATTGCAAGTTTCTCGCGAATACGTGCAGATTTACCTGTTCTTTCGCGTAAGTAAAATAATTTAGCGCGACGAACCACACCCACTTTATTTACTTCAATTTTATCAATAAATGGAGATGATAAAGGGAAGATTCTTTCTACACCAATTCCATTACTCATTTTACGAACGGTAAAAGTTGCAGTAGCTCTTTCGTTTTTGCGTTGAATAACAACACCGCTGTATTGCTGAATACGTTCTTTATCACCCTCTTTAATTTTGTAAGATACTGTAACAGTATCACCGGCTTTAAAACTTGGGTGGTTGTTTGCCGGAACCAATTGTTGTTTTACGTAGTCTAAAATTAAACTCATAATTTTTTGTTTTTTGTTAAGCCTGCCAGCATACTTTACTTTGTGTAAACAGCGGCTGAAAAGCGGAGTGCAAATATAGATAAATATTGATATTTGACAAAAAAAGGGTGTTTTTTTAACTAAAAATCGCCAAATTTGCCCCTTAAACTCTGGCGTTTGGCCCCGCTGTTGCGGGGTAGTACAAAAACCTCCTTTTTAAGGCTTAAACCTTAAAGAGCACATACTAAGCTTGCCGAAGTATGCTCAGGTGGTGGAATGGTATACACGTACGCTTGAGGTGCGTATGCCGCAAGGCGTGGGAGTTCGAATCTCCTCCTGAGTACCATAAAGCAGAAAAGCGGCTTCTCATTTATTTGGGTGCCGCTTTTCGCTTCATGGTACTGAAGGGATGAAGTCCTTTCGGTTAATTTCGGAAGGACTTTTTCGCTTCATGGTACAGAAGTGAAATGAGCGCGCTTTCTGATTAAGTTATGCGAAAGCTTATTGAATCGCTTCGTATAATTAACTAACTTAAGAATATAAAGAATGCCCAAATTTATGTTTTTGGTATGCGAGCAGGGATAAGAGACAATGCTATTAACGCATTATATAAATAAATTATGTAGAAAACCACGCTAATTGATTGGCGTGAGAGCGCAGAATGCACAAACAAATTTTATTGGTTAATAAAAAAGCCTCCTTTTTCAAGGAGGCTTTTAAGAAAAACAATTTTTTATTACTCAGAAATTAATCTGCCTGAACTAAGGGTTTTACCTTCATTCATTACTTTATAAAAATAAAATCCCGCCGTTAAATTTGACGTTTCTATGGTATTTAATTTATTGGTAAGCAATTTTGTCATTATTAATTCTCCAACTACATTGTAAATATTCAGTTCAGTATTATTTAAATTAGATACATCCTTTAAATCAATATTTAGTGTTGCGCAAAAAGGATTGGGATAAATTAAAACCGATTTATTTAAATTATTTGAATTAATAGCGTAAACACCAGTTGTTGTAGCAGTTGCTGTGCAACTTGACGGTATAGTTGCCATAATTGAATTTGTAGTTACCGCTCCATTTATTGTAAGGGCTCTACCATCTATTATAACACCCGGCATTATATCAATTCCATTATTAGATATTATTGTTCCAATAAATTTTGAATTATTGTTAATAATTACATTACCTTTTACTAACCAATATACATTTTTTGATAAGGCACCGTTAAGTAAAACTACTTTTGCATTTGTATTTACTGTAAGTGAATTATTCACTGATATTACAAATATGGCATTTGCATTATTTTGTGCATTTAAGAATAATGTATCTATAACTATTGTGGCTGTATTTAAAGTATAAGTGTGAGGTGTAAGAACAAGTTTGTTACCCAACTGAGCCGGAAACAATAATTCTATATCTGATGGTAAAGCATTTAGATAATTATAGGCTATAAATAAATCATTGGCACAAGTTCCTGTTGAAGCATCAGGCATAGCATGAATATTACCAATAACATTAGACGCCGTAAAACCACTTGTTAAACCAACGTTTGTACCAACATCGCCGGTTACTGTAGTTAAGGCTGTATTTGTTACCGCACCATTTGACGAAAACAAAGCGTAGCATGATGCTGTAGCTATACTAGGAGAAGTTGGCCCTGTAAGCGCAGGTGTTGAACAACCTAATGGTAAATAAACCAATGAGCCATCTATTGCAACTGCACCAAACGTAGAAAATAATCTTCCCTCTAACTCACAACCAGCAGCCATAGAAGCTGCTGCATTATTAGCAATTAATGTACCTTTCATTTTTGTTCCTGCTGCTAAGCCAATGGCACCTTCCACTTTCCAAAAAACATTACAGGCTAATGCGCCATTCATTAAATGAACCTCAGTTGCTGCAGCTGAAGTAAATGCACCTCCAATTTTAAAAATAAAAACAGCATTAGGATTACCCTGCGCATCTAACGAAAGTGTTCCAGCTGCAGAACCTGCAGCAGCAATTGAATAAACGCCTGCCGTAAGAACCTCGGCATTTCCAAGAACAGCGGCATGACCTGCAGTAGCAATGCTTACATTTAATTGGTTATAAGCAATTAATAAATCTGCTGCACATAAAGTAGTAGCTGCATTGGCAGAATTTACAACACCATCTATATTACCAAATCCTGTTATTGCACCAACATTTGTACCTAAATTTCCAGTAACATGAGATATTCCGGTGTTTCCAACTGCACCAGAGGATGTAAATAAAACATATTTTGCTGAAGTTCCCAACATGGGTGCTTGTCCGAAAATGGTTTCCGGGAATGATAATATACCGGCACTTGCCAGTATAAATAGTAATTTTCTTTTCATGTTATTTGATTTTAATGTGAGTTATATTTCACCCAACAAAGTTGACTTCAATAAATGAAGAAACATTACAGAACATTGTTCAAACGTTACATGTTTCACGTAATTTTTTCTAACTAAATATAACTGAAAGAAAATACAATACAAGTTTGCATTTAAAAGTAGAATTTACCATTCATAAAATTCATTTACAATTATAGTTACTATAAAAACAAAAAAAGTGCAGCCATTACAACTGCACTTTTCTTTATTAAATATAGAATAATGTTTCTATTTTTCTTTCTCTGCTTCTTTTAACTCCTCTTTCTTTTTTTCTTCTGCCTCTTCCTGTTTTTTTAGTTCGGCTTTACTTATTTCTTTCTCTTTTTTAGCCACTTTTTTATCCGCTTCTTTTTTGGCTTCCGCTTTCTTTTCCACTTTTCTTTCTGCCTTCCTTAATTCTTCTGCCTTTTCTGCCGTTTTATCCTCAGCTTTACTTAGTTCTGCAGCTTTTTTATCTGCTTTATCTTGCGCTTTTAATACCTCATTTGATTTATCATCAGCTGTTTCTTGTGTTTTTTTTAACTCCTTCGTTCTTTTTTCTGATTTTTCAAGTTCCTTTTCATTCTCCTTAAGTTCTTTTTGTTGTTTCTCAATTTCCTTTTTTAACGAATCGTTTTTTTCTTGTCCAAATACTGAACTACAACAAACTAATCCGCCAATAAACAAGGAAAATAATACCTTTTTTGTTTTCATAAATTTATTTTTTTAGGTTACAGGTACGTCTCTGTTTCCATGTAAAAGTAAAGAGTATCGATTAAAAAAGTGTTATACTAAAATTAGGATTGTTACATTATTCGCATGTTTTTCATTAATCATTTTATGTTTAGAAAAAAAAGAGCTGCACTATTTGTGAAGTTAAATTAATATCGTATTATTGCGATGTATAAATATTAACATGGGTACAACAAAAACCGAAGAATTTACTGTAAAAGATAATAAAGTTGCAAAGTATGCAAAAGCTTTGGGGCATCCTGCTCGAATCGCAATTTTACGATTATTGGTAAAAAAAGAAGCCTGCGTGTGTGGCGACATTGTAGATGAATTGCCTTTATCACAAAGTACTGTTTCGCAACATTTAAAAGAATTAAAAGATGTTGGCTTAATTAAAGGTGATATAGAAGGGAAATCTGTTTGTTATTGCATTGATGAAATGGCATGGCAAGAAGCGAAAGAATATTTAGGAATTTTATTTGAATCATATACTTTAAAAAAGAATTGTTGTAAATAATAAATTATGTATACTGCTATTAAAACGTATGTGGAAGAATTAACAAAAGAATTTAATTCAATCCCAAATAACCGAAAAGAAATTTTAGAAAGCATAACTAGTTATATTTCAAAAAAAATTAGCGATGGAAAACCAATTAATTTGGTTTATATATGTACGCATAATTCCAGAAGAAGTCATTTTGGTCAAATTTGGGCGCACGTTGCCGCTTACTATTATGGCATCAAAAATGTAAACACTTATTCTGGTGGCACAGAAGCAACTGCATTTAATATAAATGCCATTAATGCACTAAAAAGAGTGGGCTTCACTATTAATCCAATAAACACGGAGAAAAACACTACCTACCATGTGTTTCATGATGAAAATGAAACACCAAGTATTTGCTTTTCTAAAACCTACGATGATGCTAAAAACCCTCAAAAGGAATTTGCAGCTATAATGACTTGCAGTGATGCCGAAGAAAATTGTCCGTTTATTCCGGGAGTTGAATTGCGAATAGGAACTACTTATGATGACCCAAAAGCATTTGATAACACACCCGAACAAGACAAAATGTACGATGAACGTTGCAAACAAATAGCATTAGAAACACTGTATGTTTTTTCTAAACTCTAATTTATGAACTTAATTAAGCATTGCATTGTTTTTATTTTTATCTCGTTATTATTTATACCCAAAATAAATGCACAAAACTTTCATGTTGGTGGAGTGTTTCCAACAATTGACCATTCCGGAACAATAAGTAACAAACTAGATTACAGTTTGTATTACTTTGCCGCTTTTCCTCTTTTTAATTTAAATAAACCTAACATAAAAAATAATTCACACTTTTTACTTTTTTATTCAGAACAAGCATTAAGTTATAATATTAGCTCTAAATTTTCCATAACAGCCAGTTATGTTTTTCAAAGAGAAAATGTTGTTTATAATAATTATGTAAATGAAAACAGGTTTTATGTTCAAACTAAATACAAACACTCTATAAAGAAGACAAATTTAGTACATCGTTTTCGTTTTGATGGCCGATTTATACACAACCGATATACCAATGAAACTCCTTTTACGCATAGGCTTCGTTATTTAATTGGATTTGATACACCTATTAACGAAAAGCTTTACCTAACTGCCTATGAAGAAGCATTTTTTAATACCTTTAAAAATACAAATTCCATTTATGGTGAAAACTGGGCTTATGTGGCACTTGGAAAAAAACTAAACCCTAATAACAAAATAGAAGCGGGTGCTTTATATATTACTTGGAATACAGGAATAAAAAGTTGGTTTAACCAATACTACTTTCAACTAACTTGGTTAAGTTACATTGACTTTAGAAAAAATAATTGAAAAATGAGGAAATATTTAGCTGAAATAATTGGAACATTTGCACTTATATTTTGCGGAACAGGTGCTATGATAATAAATCAGGAAACTGGTGGAGCTATTAGCCATGCAGGTGTTGCCGCAACATGGGGTTTAATTGTTGCCGCTATGATTTATACCGTTGGAGATATTTCAGGGGCACATTTAAACCCTGCAGTTACCATTTCATTTTGGATTGCAAATACTTTTCCTGCCAAAGAAATTATACCATATATCACAAGTCAAGCTATTGGAGCATTTTCAGCAAGCATTACTTTAAAATTTCTATTTCCCGATAACGAAACACTAGGCGCATCATTACCTGCTGGTTCAGATATGCAATCGTTTGTTTTAGAAATAATTCTTACTTTTCTTTTAATGTTTACCATTATTCATGTGGCAAAAGGAAGTAAGGAACAGGGTATGTTTGCAGGTATTGCTATAGGCTCAGTTGTGTTATTAGAAGCAATGTTTGCAGGCCCAATTTGTGGCGCTTCTATGAATCCAATACGCTCAATAAGTCCTGCAATTGTATCCGGACATGTTGAACATTTATGGGTATACATTTCAGCACCTATAATAGGAGCCGCAACTGCTGTATTAGCCTGGAAAGTACTAAAACCTAAAGTTTAATATCCTCATTTTAATTTTAGTTAAATACATTTTGTATTAACCTTGAATATTAACATTTAAATTAAACTTTATTTGTTGTAACTTGTTTATTCAGTTAAATTTGAAGAACTAAAAATTAAAATTATGATATTAAAAAAACTAAGCGCATTTATTTTTGCAGCTACTTTAATTACGCAAACAATTTCAGCACAACAATTAAAAGTTCCGGCTGCCAGTCCATTACAAACAGTTAAACAAGCTTTTGCTTTATCAGAAATTACTGTTGAATATTCAAGACCAAGCGCAAAAGGAAGAACCGTTTATGGCGATGTGGTTCCTTTTGATAAAGTATGGAGAACCGGCGCAAATGGTGCTACCAAAATTACATTTGGTGAAGATGTAAAAATTGAAGGTACCGATGTAAAAGCAGGAACTTACGCATTGTATTCTATTCCCGGAAAAGATAGCTGGACACTAATGCTTTATAAAGATTTGACTTTAGGTGGTAATGTTGCAGATTATAAAAAGGAAAATGAATTATTACGTTTTAATGTTAAGCCAAGTTCTTTAACAGAAAAAGTAGAAACGTTTGAAATAAATGTAGCAGATATTACTTCTAATTCTGCAAACATTGAATTAGTTTGGGAAAAAACCCGCGTTGCATTTAAAGTAGTGGCCGAAATAGATGCAAAAATAATGAAAGCCATTGAATCTACTGTAGTGAAAGATAATCGTCCGTATTTTCAAGCAGCATCTTATTATTATGAAAACGACAAAGATTTAAAACAAGCAGGAGAATGGATTGACAAGGCCATTGCCAATAACCCGAAAGCATATTGGGTTGTGTTATTAAAAGCAAAAATTCAGTTTAAAGCAAAAGATGCAAAAGGAGCAAGCGCTACCGCAGAACAAGCAAAAGCTTTGGCTTTAGCAGACCAAGATGATGCTTATGTAAAAATGGCTGAAAAAATTATTACTGATTGCAAAAAGTAAAATCATTTAAATTTAATTACCATAAAAAAATCCTGCCTTTGCGCAGGATTTTTTATTTAACAACTTTCATTTTATTGTAAATACTTTGTATAAAAAACGAAAACACCATTACCAATATACAACCTATTACATTTAACCATAAAAAGGCTGTTAAGTTGTTTAACCACGAATACACAACAAACATTTCTGCTATTAATGCAGCAATAAAAACAGCGGTGCCGTTAATTTTTTTCATATAAAAAGCAACTAAAAATACCCCTAAAATGGTCCCATAAAATAAAGAGCCCAAAATATTAACTGCTTCTATTAAATTACCCAATTTACTCGCGTATAGGGCAACAACAATACAAAACACTCCCCAAATTAAAGTTGCCCAACGCGAGGCATTTAAGTATTTTTTTTCATCTCCGGTTTTATTAAAAATACGTTTGTAAAAATCAACAACTGTTGTAGATGCTAAAGAATTTAACCCGCTGGCAGTAGAACCCATTGATGCTAAAAAAATAATTGCAATTAAAATACCCACTACGCCAATAGGCAATTGCTCAGTAACAAAAGTTAAGAATATATAATTGGTATCGTTTGTATCTGCTTTACTGTTATTTTTTTCCATTAACTGCGCTACTTCTTTTTTAATAGCGTTGCTTTTGGCATCTGCTTTTTGAACATTTAACCGAGCGGCACTTATGTCATTCTCATTTTTAGTATGCAAGGCATTTACAAGTTTATTTACCTCTTCTTGTTTTTGCACATGTGCTACTTTGTAAGAATTCTCCAGTAATTTAAACTCTTCCTTGTAAATACTTGATTCCAATCGTTGCGTTTCTACTTTATTAAAAAATATAGGAGGTTGATGGAACTGATAAAATGAAAAAACAAGTACTCCAATTAATAAAATAAAAAACTGCATGGGAATTTTAATTAAACCATTCATCACTAAACCCAATCTGCTTTGGCGAACAGATTTCCCTGTTAAATATCGTCCTACTTGCGATTGATCGGTGCCAAAATAAGATAGTTGTAAAAAAAAGCCGCCAATTATTCCCGACCAAATATTATATCGGTTGTTTAAATCAAAACTTGTTTCTATTGCATTTAATTTATTCATTTTACCGGCAATATGCAATGCATCTGATAAACTTACATTTTCCGGTAATAAATGAATTACCATAAATGCCGCTAAAAACAAGCCGCCAAAAATTATACTCATTTGCAACATTTGAGTGTACGAAACCGCTTTGGTTCCACCATAAACAGTATAAATTATAACCAATACACCATTGGCTATAACCGTATAAAAAATATCAATTTCTAAAATGGTAGATAAAATAATTGCCGGAGCATAAATGGTAATACCGGTAGATAAACCTCGTTGTAACAAAAATAAAAAAGCCGTTAAGCTGCGTGTTTTATTATCAAAACGTTTTTCTAAAAATTCGTAGGCGGTATAAACGTTTAATTTATTAAAAATGGGAATAAAAGTAATACACAACACAACCATTGCTAGAGGTAATCCAAAATAAAACTGTACAAAACGCAAGCCATCTGAATAACCTTGGCCGGGGGCTGATAAAAATGTAATAGCACTTGCTTGTGTAGCCATAACCGATAAACCTACGTGATACCAAGGCAATTGCCTATCGGCCAACAAATACCCTTCTATGTTTTTAGTTCCCCTACTCTTCCATATACCATATAAAATAATAAACAGAAGCGTACAACATAAAACTATCCAGTCTACACCGCTCATTTATAATATTGAGTAAATAAAAACAAAAACAATATTACAAGTAATAAAAAAGCTATTACAAATAAGTAAACATTAGTCCAAGATTTAAAAAAGGGTGTTTTTTTATTTGCCGGAATATTCATGTTACTTATTTTTTGGCAAGCTTAATAAATTAGCAAATAAACGATAAGCGCCAGGAACACCTGCCGGCAGTTCTCTAAAAAAAGATAAACCTGTGTATACAAAGTTTCCCTTTCCGTGTTTAGCAATTATTAAACTTCCGTTTCCAATACTTTCATTAAAATCAGCCATACTTAAAACACTTTCATAAGCTTTATCGGTTTCCGTTGCAAAATAAATACCGCGTTCTTGTATCCATCCTTCAAAATCTTTTTCTGTAATGATATTAGGGAAATTAAAAACAGTATGCTTTGGGTTTATAAAAGCTACTTTAGCGTTCTCGTCTGTTACTCTTTCGCGTGAAATGGTAAATGGATAAGGTCCAATATTGGCTTTTACCGGACCAATACGATTATTAGTATTATATTGTACAATTAAATTACCTCCGGAATTAATATAATTCATTAATTTTTTATAATGCACTTGTAAACGTTCGTTTGTGTTATATGCTCTTACGCCAGTAACAATTGCCTGATACTTACTTAAATCATCGTTCATTAAAAGTTCATCTGAAATTACAACAACATCATATCCAATTTGCTTTAAACAAAGCGGCACATCATCACCGGCTCCGGGAATATATCCAATAAGCGTTCCGGTTTTTTTTACATCGCAGTTTACTAAGCCTGCCTCCGCATCAATTAATACAAACTGATATGGAATATGATCGTATTCAATTCGTTTTATTCCTTTAGTATAACCCTTTCCTTCAATTTGAAATACAGATTCTAACTTACCAAAATTAGACGATTTATTAGGGGTAACTATTGCCTCTATTATTTGTTCATCACCTTTGTTTTGTAAATTAATTTCTGTGTTTTTAATTTGAACATTCCAACCTTCAGATCCTTTAACAATAAGTATGCCTTTTATGTTTGATTTATTGGCTTTAATAGTAATGGAAATTGATTTAGGTATTCCGTTACTAAAAACAAAAACATTTTCAGATAAATTAATCGTTACCGGAGGTAAAATTTCAAACGGACGGTACACTTCGCCCTTCACAGGGTCGGTAGATTTATAAACCAAAGCACGCTCTACCTTTAAACTTAAATTAGGAAATGAAATGTCAAAAATAACTTTTGTATCCGATTCATTTTCGGGTTTTCCAACCAAACTTACATCCTCTACAATAAACATACCCGTGTTGTGTTTGTTATTTAGCCAATACGGATTTGAATAAGCTAAATTTTCTTTTAATTTTTCTTTCCGTTTAAATGAATAAAACTGATTATGTTTTAAGGGCAAATTGGTTAATGTATCGGTTTGATTTAAAAACGAAACCTTGTTCAATATTACATTTGCATCATTGCGGCAAATAATTTGGGTGTTCAATAAAATTTCTTGTCCCGGAACGGCATAATAATCTGCAACAGAACACTCCATCCATAAACCGGCGCACGCCAGTAATAAACTTTCTGTTTCCTTCAATTTCTGAATTTTCCAATTTTTTAGTTCAGCATTTTTTTCATCCAGCCCTTGAATACTCTTGTAAATATCTACTAATTCCATTATGGAGTTTTTTGGGTTTTGTGTGTTAAAATTTTCAATACACACTTCTATTTGTTTTTGAATTTTTTCTGTACCCTTAAATTTTCCCCAATTGGTAGAAATCCCTTCAAATAAATCTGACTTTACACTATCGCCTTTTAATAGTTTAAAATATTCAATATTAGTTCCGCGCTGATTTGCAGAACCAAAACCTTGACTTTTATGGCAAGAACGGCTAGCCGCAGCTATTTCGCCATAACTTTTACCTAACAGTGGATTGTAACCTCCAACATCTATTTGCAATTGATTAGGAGCAGTTGTATTTGTACTGCCAAAATTAAACGTGTTCCAAAAAATACGCTTTGTTTTCCATACTTCTGTATACGCAAGTTGCTCCGGAAAAATTGTAGGATCTGCTGCTGCATCAAATGCTTCAAGGGCTATAATTGCTGAAGCGGTATGATGACCATGCCCACCTTCTCCGGTGGTTGGAAAACGACAAATAATAACATCGGGTTTAAATTTACGTATGGCTAATACAACATCTTTTAAAATACTTTCTTTGTTCCAAAAATTAAAAGTTTCTTCCGGATTTTTTGAGTAGCCAAAATCGTTGGCACGAGTAAAAAGTTGTTCTGCACCGTCAGTTTTTCGGGCAGCTAAAAGCTCTTGAGTTCTAATTAATCCAAGTAAATCTCCTTGTTCTTTACCTATTAAATTTTGCCCTCCATCGCCACGTGTTATAGAAAGGTATGCCGTTTTATATTTTTTTTCGTTTGCTAAATATGCCAGCAATCTGGTATTCTCATCATCAGGGTGTGCCGCAATATAAAGAACAGAACCAATTGTGCTTAATTTTTTAAGTTGTTGTAAAATTTCTGATGAGCTAAGTGATTTGGAAACTTGACCAAATAAATTAGAAGAAAACAATACAGTTAAAAAGCAGAAGATGTGTTTTTTCATTGAATTCATAATAGATGAACAAGATATTGAAAATAGTTAAGTTTTTCGAAGTGAAAAAGAAAGTCTCTATTAAACTTTTAATTATTTTCAATAAAAAAGCCCAACAATTAAAAAGCCCTTTTGTTAATACAAAAGAGCCTTTAATTCTTAATTAGTTTATATTATCTACCTAAGGCCTTCAACATTCTTACATGCGAACCCAATGCACTAATAAAGGTTCTATTTTCATGGTAAGGAACCCCAAACTCTTTAGCCGTTTGTTCTACTATTGGTGAAATTGCACGATAGTGAACATGGCTAATATTCGGAAACAAATGATGCTCTATTTGATAATTTAATCCACCTATTATATAAGCAAATATTTTGCTTTTGCGTGAAAAATTAGCCGTGGTTTTCATTTCATGGATTGTCCATTCACATTCCATTATTCCCTCTTCTGTTGGTAAAGGTTGTTCTACCTCCTCTACAACATGAGCCATTTGAAAAACGGTACTCATAAACAAACCGGCAACAAAATGCATTGTTAAAAAACCAAGCAATATTAACCACCAACTAAAGTTTGAAAAAACAAGAGCTAAACCAACAAAAATGGCTAAATAGGTAGCTTTAAAAAGAATTATTTTTATAAACTCGATATTGGGTTTAGCTCCCATGTGCTCTGTTATTCCGGCTTTATTAAATCTTCTTAGTTGACCTATTTCAGAAAATATTTTTGAAAACGACATTAGCGGATATAATAAAAACGCATAGATGTGTTGAAAGCGATGAATTTTTTTTAATGGTCGGTTTTTAGAAAAACGCATTGAGCCCTTAGGTTCAATATCTCCATCAAAACCATCAATATTGGTATAAGTATGATGCATTAAATTGTGTTGCACTTTCCAGCTAAAAGTATTGCCGCCTATAATGTACATAGAAGCACTAAACAATTTATTTACCCAGCCTTTTTTTGAAAAAGAACCATGTACAGCATCGTGCATTACCCCCATTCCTATGCCGGCCATACCTACCCCCATAATAATTGATAAAGGGAAAATTAACCAACCGCTAACCGGAGGTAGAATTAATATTAAAATAAAAGGAATAAAATAAACAGAAATCATTACAATTGATTTGAAAAATAATTTCCAATTACCTTTAGTAGATATTCCGTTTTCTCTAAAGTAATTATTTACATTTTTTCTTAAAGTAGCTGTAAATTGCCCTTTGTCGTTATTGACAAATTTTAGTGTTTTCATACGAGTACTGCTTGTAAAATAAATTACAAGACTTTCTTAAAAACCGGAGCAATTGTAGATTAAATGAACAAGGAGTAAATAGAATGGTATTAATTATGCCGGGATTGATTAGTGATTGTGTTTTAATTTTTTACAAAGTTACGGTCTAAAGTACCCTTTAAAACTGAATTGTGCTAATTTAACATGTAATTAATTCTTAATCGACTAAAACAAGGCTTTAAGCGTTATTTGCGTTTAAAATTTGAACGAACAAGCTTTTAGTTTTTTATTCAATTATTATAAACGTGCTTGTTAAATTAATTCCAATAATGATAAAAACAAACCTAAATTTAATCAACCACAATTTCATATAAAAAATCATATCTTTATTAAGCAAAAAAGAGAATAACGTAAAACTTTACTTCTTTTATATTATAAAAAAGTTTATCAAAAATTAATGGATTTTTTATTAAAGCAAATACAAAATATTTACCCTCTTTCTAAAGAAGCGAGAAACAGTTTAATTTCTATATGCAAAGAAGTTTCATTTAAAAAAGAACAAGATGTGCAAGCAATTGGCCACACCTGTAAAACAATTTATTTTGTAAAAAGCGGTTCGGTGCGTATTTATTATTACAAAGATGGAATAGACATTACAGAAAGTTTTGAATTAGAAAACAGCTTTGTTGCCCGTGCCGAAAGTTTATTTAGCGGAAAACCTTCTAAAAAAGCTATTCAAACCATTGAGGAAACTACCTTAATAGCTATTGATGCCGGACAACTTTTTAAACTATTTGATACACATCAGGATTTAGAACGTGTGTTCAGAAAAATTATTGAAATAGCATACGTAAATACGGTAAACAGATTAGAAAGCATTCAGTTTTTTACCGCCGAAGAACGTTACGCCAACTTAATTAAAGACCACCCAAGCATTTTAAAAAGAGTTCCCTTAAAGTTTATTGCCTCTTACCTGGGTATTACACCTGTAAGTTTAAGCAGAATTAGAGCGCAAAAGTAATTACTTATCTTATGTAAAGTACTTTGGCTAAAAGCCTTACTAATTTTGTAGAAGCAATTTACAGCTATGCAAAATGTTAAGTTGGGTTTAAAGGAAAACCTGAAACAATTTATACTCTTAATTATAGTGAACGCCTTTGTAGGCGGTATGGTTGGTTTAGAGCGCAGTATACTTCCTAAAATAGCCGAAGCTGAGTTTAACATGGCTGCAAAAACAGCAGTGTTATCTTTTATAATTGTGTTTGGAATTGTAAAAGCCATAACCAATTATTTTACCGGTGCCTTAGCCAATAGAATAGGAAGAAAAAACTTACTTACCATTGGTTGGTTATTTGCCTTACCCGTACCTTTTATTTTAATGAATACCAGCAATTGGAATTGGATAATTTTTGCAAATGTGCTTTTAGGCATTAATCAAGGTTTAACCTGGAGCAGTACTGTTGTTATGAAAATTGATTTGGTTGGAGAAAAAAATCGTGGCCTTGCAATGGGTTTAAATGAATTTGCAGGGTATTTAGCAGTTGCTCTTGTTGCGTTTGCTACCGGATGGATAGCAAGCGAATATGGTTTAAGACCTTTCCCCTTTTACATTGGTATAGCATTATCTTTTGCGGGGTTGTTAACCTCGTGGCTATTCATTAAAGATACGGCACAACATGTTGCTCAGGAAGTAATAAGCAGTAATGTTCCTTTATTAAAAAATGTTTTTTGGGATACAAGCATTTTTCACAAAAATTTAAGTTCCGTTACACAAGCCGGTTTAATAAATAATTTAAACGACGGAATGGCTTGGGGTATATTTCCTATTCTATTAGCACAAAAAAACTTCAGCATTTCACAAATAGCCATAATAACAGCTGTTTACCCTGCTGTATGGGGAATAGGACAATTATTTACAGGGAAAATGGCCGATTACTTTTGCAAGAAAAGTATTTTGTTTTGGGGAATGCTTCTACAAGGTGTTGCCCTATTACTTTTTGTTTTTGCGAACAGCATAACACATTATTTAATTTTAGCTGCTATTTTGGGTTGGGGAACAGCAATGGTTTATCCTACTTTTTTGGTAAGCATTGCCGAAAACACTAATCCGGCTGACAGACCAAAAAGTATTGGGGTATTTCGTTTGTGGCGCGATTTAGGTTATGCTATTGGCGCAATTCTTACCGGAGTAATTGCCGATTTTTTTGGAATAAATACATCAATAATTGTAATTGCTGTTTTAACTACCCTATCTGCAATTATTATTCAAAAAAGAATGCGTTGCAATACAAATTCACCAAAACTATTCAATTGGATTTTAAATAGCCACAAAAATGAAAACAAGCATATCCCTTGCAGAACTGATCCTTCTGCTTAATAATAAAAATCAATTAATGATGTTGGATGTACGAAACAAAGAAGAGTATAAAGAAAAGCACATTCCCTTTGCAGGAAATATTCCAATTGAAATAATTGAAGCAGGTAACTTTACTCCTGAACCAAATAAAATAATTATTACTATTTGCGGTAAAGGTGCCGGCCGATCTAAAAGAGCAGCCAAATATTTGCGCGAAAATTCTATTAACGAAGTTTACTTCTTGGAAGGAGGCACTTTTGATTGGTTTAAAACCAATTAATCTCCAAATATTTCAGCATCGCTTAAACACTTGGTGCATTTAGGATTAGGGCGTGGTGTAATTGCTATTTCAAGCGGTTTAATTCCTTTAGCTGCCTTATCGTACTTTAAACTAATTTTAACTTCCGATTTCACTGTTGTTCCTGCTTTTACTGCCGGATTCCACGAGTCCATACTTTTTACTGCAACTGTAACCATTTCGTTTAAAGCCGGATTAGCGCCATTTACCATTGCTTTTTTAATAGAGCCATCAAAATTTAAAGAAAGTTTTAAAATAGAAATATCTCCCTTTATTTGACGGCGTTGCTTTTTTGAAAGCGTAATGTTGGTTAAAAAGAAATTATGTAAATCTTCATCGCCTGTGCCATAAAATGGCGGGCGACAAGCTTTAGGGTCTTTTGATTTTTTTGGTTTTGTAAACCCGGGTTTCTTTTTTGCCGCAACTTCTATGGTACTTGTTACCTTTGGTGCATCAGTGGTTTCGTTTGATAAATCTTCTTCCTTCTCTTCTTCCTTTGCCTTAACAACTGTTTTCTTTTCTTCTTTAATTTCTTTTTTCTCCTCCTTCTTTTCTTCCTTAACTGCTTTAACTGTTTCTTCTTTTTTAATTTCTTCTTTTTTACTTTCCTTTGCTTCCTTATTACTTGCTGAATTATTTGTATTAGCAACTTCTTTTACTTCTTCCTTTACCGGTGTAGTAGCAGCAGCAACTTTTGGTGCAGCTACTTTGTAATAAATATAAAAACCCTGCGAAGACTTTAATGGTTCAGCATCGCCACCCATAACACATTGGCAAACATTTTTATAACTAGTACTAAATTGAAATAATTCAGGATAAACAGCCATTAAATTTTCCCAGCGTTCGCGGTTGTTATCTTCACGCTTATCGTACGCATCTTCTGTGGTTTCAGTAAATACCAGTACAATTTCAGAAATTTCTGCAGTTTTAATTGCATCTACTTCCGGTACTTTTTGCATACCTCCTGCTCCTTTTTTTGATTTAATGGTTGCAAATGTTTTACTTGCCGGTTTAAATGGTCCGGCAATTTCATCCTCGTCAAAAACTAAATCATCGTAGTTAGGTGTTTGCGCAGAAATAGTTGCACAAAAACTAATTAATAGGGTTGCAAGAAATAGTCTCATGGTAATGAATTTTATGTAATATTATAAAAATAATTTGTGAAATAATAAAATTGGCAATAAGGAAATAAACAATTGCTTTTTAATTATCTCCCTCAATTTTAGTTCGCTTCCTTAAAAATAACAAATTAGCAATTCAAATCAATTTAACCACCCGTTATTCTCATGTATTTGGTAGTATTGGAGGGGTCTAAGGTGGTTAACGTTTCAACTATAGATGATTTTTCATCTGGAAAACCTCCTTTAAAAATATTAATAAGTTCGTCGTTTTTAGCATTAAAAAATAATTGCATATTAAATGAGGCAGGACGCGCTTGATAAACCGGTTTTAATAAGTTTAAAGCTTTTACAATATTGGCTCGCCCTTCATCTACTTTTTCATGCATTATATCTAAGCCTGTTCTGTGGTAGGCATACATGCAATCTCTTATTCCCTGAAACACCGGCTGCAAGGTGTTTTCTACTAACCAATATCTATTTCGGGTTGTTTTTTCGTTACTTCTCCAGCCTGGCTCGGCTGCATTTTGCGCATTTTGAACAATTAACTGCGCTTTTTGCCAATACTCTGTTCCTCCTAAGGGAGAAAAAGTATCGTAATCAATTGCAAGAATTACATGTGCATAATAGGCAAGTATGGAGGTTAAGTTGTTCTGAAAATTATTAATATTAAAATCTAACTGGGTAAATTGTTGAAACTGTATTTGAAAATCCTTATCATCCCAATTAAAAACGGTTGAATAATGCGCACTCTTAAAGGTTGGTCTGCGACTTTGCACTTGAATAGCGCCGGTAAAAATATCAGTACTTGGCCTTGAATCTAAGGTTATGAAAATAGAACAATCTACTTTTTCTTGCTGGGTAAAATTATCTTTTGTCCAGCGCGTGTTATTCATAAAATCAAAAATTACCTTTTGCATTTGATCGGTAATTTGCTTTATGTCGGTTCCCTGAATTTGATTTGCATTAACTGTTACCTGGCAATTTAATTCCTGTGCATTTGATTTAATACAGGTAAAAATTAATAAATAAGATAATAAGTACTTCATTTTTTATTTTTTAGAGGAAGTATATTCTACCACGTAATTTACAATTTTTTTAGCGGCCAACTCCTTCGTCATTAACTCAAATTTAGTTATTTTATTGTCTTTATTAACAATACTTATTTCGTTCATATCTGAGCCAAACACTCCACCCGCTTGGTTATTAGCTAAATTTGCTACAACAAAATCAAGGTTTTTGTTTGCTATTTTTTTCTTGGCGTACTCTAATAAGTTCTCTGTTTCTAAGGCAAAACCAACAAGTATTTGTTCCTGTTTTTTGTTTTTTCCGAGTTCACTTAATATGTCAACTGTTTTTTCTAGCTTAATATTTAAAACTTCGTTCTCCTTTTTAATTTTAGAATCGGCAATGCTTTCAGGTTTATAATCGGCTACTGCAGCAGCACAAACAATAATATCGCTATCTGAAAACATCAAACATTGCTCGTGCATTTCTGAAGCACTTTCTACTTTAATAATATTTATGTTTTTGTTTTTAGGAAGGTGCTGCGTTGGACCAAGTACTAAATTTACTGCAGCACCTAAAGATGCAAATTCATCGGCAATGGCAATTCCCATTTTTCCACTGCTTCGATTACCTATAAATCTAACGGGGTCTATTGCCTCGTATGTTGGGCCGGCATTTATCAATATTTTTTTACCGCTAAAAGTTAAGTTTGTTTCAAAATATTTTATTATTGTTGAAGTAATATTTTCAGGCTCGGCCATTCTCCCTTCTCCACTTAAACCACTGGCCAGCTCACCGCTTTCAGCAGGAATAATAATGTTTCCGAACGATTCTATTTTTTTAAGATTAGATAAGGTAGTTTGGTGCTTATACATCTCTAAATCCATTGCAGGAGCCACCATTACTTTACAATTAGCAGAAAGGTATGTGGCCATTAATAAATTATCGCACAAACCATTTGCCATTTTTGCCAGGGTGTTTGCCGTTAGTGGGGCAATTACAATTAAATCAGCCCACGCCGCAAGTTTTACATGGTTGTTCCAATTGCTATTAGAATCAAAAAAATCAGTAACAACTTCATTTTTACTTAAAACCGACAAAGTTTGTGGAGTAACAAATTCGCGTGCGTAATTACTCATTATCACCTTAACATTGGCGCCGTTTTTAATTAATAAGCGAACCAAATGAGGTATTTTATAAGCTGCAATACCGCCTGTAATTCCAATAAGTATATTTTTGTTTTGCAACATAAAGCAAAAAGGCAGTAATAATACTGCCTAATGTTTATTAATTATAATGTTATTCAAATTATTCAGCTGTTTTAGCCGGATTTTTGTAATAGATTTTTTCATCTAAAAATTCTTGAACTGCAATTAAAGATGGTTTAGGTAGCTTCTCATAAAATTTAGAAACTTCAATTTGTTCTCTGTTTTCAAAAATTTCTTCTAGATTATCGTTGTTTGAACCAAATTCCTGAAGTTTAGAAGTTAACTCTTCTTTTAATTCTGTACTTATTTGATTCGCTCTTTTGCTAATTATAGAAATTGCCTCGTACAAATTACCGGTTTGACCGTCAAATCTGCGAATATCGCGCGTTATAATTGATTGGCTAGCGTTTGTTTTCTTAAAATCCATCTTAATTTAATTTATCCTTTATTTTTTTGCAGTTATTGTAAACCGTTTCTGCGCGGCTAAGGTACGAACTATTGGGGTATATATCAACAAATTTAACGTAATTTTCCATGGCATTTTGTAATCGCTCATTTTGCTTGCTTGGTATACTGTTTATTGCAAGTAAATAATAAGAATTAATAATCATAAAATACATTTCCTCATTGTATGTGCTTGACGGATAGTCTATTATAAAAGACTTACTAGATACAATACTTGCCTTATAATCTTCTAATTTGTAATAATGTTTTACAATATCGTAATCTTTTTTCTCAATTTTCATTCTAAGTTTATCAATATACTGATTGCACGAATCAATTAGCTTACTCTCCGGATAGGTGTCTACAAACGATTGAAATTCTTTTATGGCATTATGGGTGCTGGTTTGATCGAGATGATAAGCAGGTGATGTATAATAATAACAAAGTGCATTCATAAAATAACATTCTTCGGCGTGTTTACTGGCAGGAAACTGACGTGAAAAATTTTTGAAATGGTATTGCGATAACAAATAATCGCCCATATAATAATTGCAGTAGGAATAATGAAAATAAACTTCTTCAGCCCTTTCTGTTCCTTTAACTACCGGAATTAACTCTTCAAATAATTGAGATGCTTTTGTCCAGTTGGCTTTATCATAATATTCTTTGGCCTTTTGAAATTTCAAATCGTAATCGCTGCTCTTTAATAATTTATTAAAGCTATCACAAGATGTGATAAATATGGAAATTAATAAAGTATAGAAAACTATTTTTTTCAAGTTGCTAAAGGTATAAAAATATCAAATAAAAAACCCCCGAAAATTCGGGGGCTCCTTATAATTGATGTTAAAAAATTATTTATTTAAAACAATACGAGCTACCATTTTATCGGTGCCGTTAGAAATGTTTACAAAATAAATACCATTTGCTTGATTCGTTAAATCTAAATCTAATACATCAACCATTGCACTTGAATTTGCAGCGTAAACAACTTTTCCTAAAGCGTTTGTAACAGAAATTGAAAGATTTTCAGGAGTTACAAATGTTGTAGAAATTTTTACTTTTCCGTTTGATGGGTTTGGATACACATCAATACTATTGCTGATACCGTTGTTAGAAGAGATACCTGCTGCAGAAACAGCAAAACAGTATTTAGGGATGATTAACATGTTTTTATTTGAATTCCAAGAACTAGTTGAAGTGTATGCATACCAAACATCATTACTCCATAATTCAAAACCAATATTAGAGGCAGGGCTAACTTGAGAAGCAATTACTGCTGTATCAC
>JALHRL010000009.1 GCA_022841465.1 Bacteroidia bacterium
TGATTTAACACCGAAGCCATAAACTCGCTAGGGTAGTGCGCTTTTAAATAAGCTGTTTGAAATGCCAAGTATGCATAGCAGGTGGAGTGCGATTTATTAAACGCATAACTTGCAAAGGCTTCCCAATCTTTCCAAACTTTTTCTGCAACCGTTGTATCGTGTCCGTTAAGTTTACATCCTTCCAAAAATTTGCTCTTCATTTTATCAAGAACATCTTTTTGTTTTTTACCCATTGCTTTACGCAATGTATCTGCATCTCCCTTGGTAAAGTTGGCTAGTTTTTGAGACAAACGCATTACTTGTTCTTGGTAAACAGTAATGCCGTACGTTTCTTTTAAAAACTCATCCATTCCTTCCAAGTCGTATGTTATTGCTTCGCGCCCATGTTTACGATTAATGTAGTTAGGAATGTATGCCAATGGACCCGGACGATAAAGCGCGTTCATGGCAATTAAATCAGAGAAGGCATCGGGTTTTAATTCCTTTAAATATTTTTGCATTCCCAAACTTTCAAACTGAAATATTCCGTTGGTTTCTCCACGTTGAAATAATTCTAATGTTTTGACATCTGCAAAATCAATCGCGTCAATATCCAATTCTATTTTATGGCGTTGTTTTACAGTTTCTAAAGCATCTTTAATAATGGTTAGCGTTCTTAAACCTAGGAAGTCCATTTTTAAAAGACCTGCGTTTTCTGCAACCGAGTTATCAAACTGTGTAAGCAGCATTTCGCTGTCTTTTGGTTTGGTAACCGGCACAAACTTGCGCATATCATCGGGAGTAATAATTACTCCACATGCATGCACGCCGGTATTTCTAACACAACCTTCTAAATCGTAGGCTTGTTTTAGAACACTTGATTCTAAGGTATTTTGTTCTAACAGTTTTCTGAAATTGTAAGATTGATCAACAATTTCTCGTCTGTCTTTTATTTTCTCTAAATATTTTTCGCTAATTCCACCCGGACCTAATAAGGATTTTAAATCTGCTTCTAAACTATCGGGAAATGATTTCGCTAATTTATCGGCATCAGGTAAAGGTAAATTTAAAACACGTGCAGCATCTCTAATGGCAGATTTACCGCCCATGGTACCGTAAGTAATAATTTGCGCAACTTGATTGTTACCGTATTTATCAATTACATATCGAATAACTTTATCGCGGCCTTCATCATCAAAATCAATATCTATATCGGGCATGCTGATACGATCGGGATTTAAGAAACGCTCAAATAGTAAATCAAAAGCAATAGGATCAACATTGGTAATTCCTAAACAATAAGCAACTGCAGATCCGGCTGCGCTACCTCTACCCGGACCAACACTTACACCCATTTCACGCGCTTTGGTAGTGAAATCAGAAACAATTAAAAAGTATCCCGGGAAGCCCATGCGTTCCATGGTTGCCAATTCAAAATCTAAACGTTCTTTTATTTCATCGGTTAAATTTGGGTATCTTTTTTTAGCACCTTCGTAAGTTAAATAACGCAGGTAAGCATTTTCTCCACGTTTTCCTTTTCCTTCATCGTTAGGATCTTCATCGCGTGGATCTTTAAACTCTTCGGGTATATCAAACTTAGGTAACAGCACATCGCGCCCTAATTTAAACGCTTCAATTTTATCTACAATTTCGTTGGTACAAGCAAGGGCCTCCGGTAAATCTTTAAAGAGACTTTGCATTTCTTGCGGCGATTTAAAATAAAACTCGTGGTTGGGCATTCCAAATCTAAATCCTCTTCCTTTTCCAACAGGCGTTTCTTTTAATACGCCATCTTTTACACAAATTAAAATATCGTGTGCTTCGGCACCTTTTTTATCGATGTAGTAATTGTTATTGGCAGCAAAATATTTGATGTTGTGTTTTTTTGCGAACTTAAGCAGTACTTCATTCACATGATCTTCATCCGGTAAATTGTGTCGGTTTAATTCTATATAAAAATCTTCACCAAAATTTTCTTTGTACCAAATTAATGCTTGCTCGGCGGCTTCTTCTCCAACATTTAAAATTAAATTGGGAACTTCTCCTTGTAAAGAACCTGTAGTTACAATTAAATCGGATTTGTATTGCAATAAAAATTCTTTATCAATTCTTGGAACGTAGTAATAACCTTCGGTAAAACCTTCACTGCTTAAGCGCGAAAGGTTTTCGTACCCTTTTTTATTTTTAGCAAATACGGGAATTGAATATCCGTTATCTTGTTTCGATTTATCTTTTCTGTTTTTACAAACATAAAGTTCGCAACCTAAAATACACTTTAATTCATTTTTTAATGATCCTTCTTTCTCGCCTTTTTCTATGGCTTCGTTATGCGATTTAATGGCTTTGTTTTGTTTGTCTACCGATTGCCAAAAAATAAAAGCGCCATACATGTTTCCGTGATCGGTAATGGCTATGGCTCTGCTATTATAATCTGCTGCTTTTTTAACTAAATCGGCAATATCGCTGGTTGATTGTAAAACAGAATATTGTGTGTGATTGTGTAGTTGAGAAAATCCGGAGATGTTGGCATCCGATAATTTTGCGTCATCATTTACCTTTGTGTTTTTTGTTTCACTGCTTTGTTTTTTCTCTTTCCAAAGTTTTTCAAGCTTTAATAATTCACTTAAATCAGGCGCTACGTATTCAAGCGTAGAACGTTTATCATCTGTAATTTCAGCAACATGAATTATTTTTCTTTTTATAATTTCAAAGAAAACTTTTGCGGTAGCAGCTACGTCAAATGCGGCATTATGAGCTTCAGAAAAACTATTACCAAATAACTTAGAATACAATTCGGTTAAAGTGGGCCATTTAAATTTACCGCCTTTACCACCGGGTATGGCGCAATATTCAGTCGTTTGATCGTTTTTAGTATCTATTACTTGCTTGCCTTCAAAAAAATTTGGTAAACCGCAACGTAAAAATTCAGAACCAACAATGTTAATGTCAAATTCAATATTGTGTCCGCATAAATAAGTTGTTTGATTAATTGCTTCTGCAAATTGAACCAACGATTGATTTAAATCTAATCCTTCTTCATTGGCTCTTTCATTGGATATGCCATGAATTTGTATAGCATTAAATGGTATGGTGTAACCAACAGGTTTAATGATGATGGAATTATGACTGATGAGTTCACCTTTATCGTTATGTAATTGCCACGCAAGCTGAACCATGCGCGGCCAATTATCAAAATCACTTAACGGTGCGTTGTAATTTCGTGGTAATCCTGTTGTTTCTGTATCAAAAATTAAGAACATATTTCTAACTCAATAATCCATTAAATTTAATAAAATCATTAGCCGAATTCATGTTTTGTTAATAACAATTTATAATGCTTTAATAAACATAAAGTAAGGCCCAAAGCCTTGTGTTTATTATTAAAATTAAGGTTAAATTATTGCTGAAATTTCCCGAAAATAAGCTTATTTTTGATAAATTATTTTAGCATGCCTTCATTTGATATTGCCAGTAAACTGGACGCACAATTGCTTGATAATGCAATTAATGTAGCCCGAAAAGATATTTTAAATCGTTGGGATTTTAGAGACAGTAAAAGTGAAATTGATTTAAATAAAAAAGATTTATTAATCAATATTTCTACCGAAAACGATATGCGTTTAACTGCTATTATTGATGCTATTCATTCGCGAATGATAAAACAAGGATTGGATCCACGCGGATTAGATGAAAGCAAAGAGCATTACCCAAGCGGCCCTATGATTAAAAAGGAAATTAAAGTTAGACAAGGTATTGATAAAGAAGTTTCGAAAAAAGTTTTAAAGGATATTAAAGACAGTAAACTAAAAGTTACTACACAAATTATGGATGATATAATTCGTGTAACCAGTAAAAGCATTAATGATTTGCAAGCGGTAATTGCGCTTTGCAGAAAAGGAAATTACGATATTCCTCTTCAGTTTATAAATATGAAATAGCAAATTAATTATGATTATTAGAAGTAAGGCACCATTACGTTTAGGATTAGCAGGAGGGGGCACAGATGTGAGTCCGTATTCTGATTTATATGGCGGAGCTATTTTAAATGCAACAGTTAATTTGTATGCTTATGCAACTATTGAACCATTAAACAACAGTAAAATAGAATTTGTAATTGATGGGACGGATTTAAAGCACAAAGTTGATTCAAAAAAAGAATTGGAAATTGTAAAAGATTTTGAATTGTTTATAGGTGTTTACAATAGAGTTGTAAAGCAATTTAATACCGGTGCATTATCTTTTCGGTTAACTTCTTTTATTGAAGCACCGCAGGGTTCGGGTTTAGGTACTTCCTCAACATTGGTAGTGTCTATGCTTGGCGCATTTGTGGAGTGGTTTAAATTACCGCTTGGGCAATACGATATTGCACATTTGGCTTACCAAATAGAACGTGAAGATTTAAAAATGTCGGGTGGAAAGCAAGATCAGTACGCGGCAACTTTTGGTGGGTTTAATTACATGGAATTTTTAGCTAACGATAATGTAATTGTAAATCCTTTGCATTTAAAGCCTGAAATTTTAAGTGAACTGGAAATGAATTTACTTTTGTATTTTACGGATACACAACGTTTATCTGCAAAAATTATTAATGAGCAGGTGAAAAACGTTAACGAAAAAAACGAGAAAAGTGTTGAAGCCATGCATAATTTAAAAGAACAGGCGCATCAAATGAAAGATTGTTTATTACGTGGCGATTTAAATAAAATAGGAGAAATATTACACTTTGGTTGGCAAAACAAAAAGCAAATGGCCAGCAGTATTTCTAATGATTTAATTGATAAAATATATAATACCGCAATTGATAATGGCGCTAGCGGCGGGAAAATTTCAGGAGCAGGTGGTGGCGGTTTTATGTATTTTTATTGCCCCGGCACCACTAAAATAAAAGTTGCCAAAGCAATTGAGGCGCTTGGCGGAAAAATGCACAGTTTTCATTTTACAACGCAAGGTTTAACAACGTGGACAATTAACTGATTTATATGAGCAAGGTTATTACAAAAACAGATTTTAATTTTAAAGGACAAACTGCAGTTTACAAAGGGAAAGTGCGCGATGTGTATACAATCAATAATAAATACCTGGTAATGGTAGCCAGCGATAGAATTAGTGCCTTTGATGTGGTATTACCTAAAGGAATTCCTTATAAAGGACAAGTGTTAAATCAAATTGCAGAATATTTTTTAAACGCAACAAAAGATATAGTACCTAATTGGTTATTGGCTACACCGCATCCTTCTGTAAGTATTGGTAAAATGTGCCAACCCTTTAAAGTAGAAATGGTAATTCGCGGTTATTTGGCAGGGCACGCTGCACGCACCTATAATAGCGGTTTAAGAACTTTATGCGGTGTTGCATTGCCGGATGGATTAAAAGAAAACGATAAATTACCGGTTCCAATAATTACACCTACTACTAAGGCAAGCGAAGGACATGATGAAGACATTAGCAAAGAAGAAATTATTAAACAAGGAATTGTAAGCAAAGAAAATTACGAAGAATTGGAAAAATATACGCAAGCACTTTACGCGCGTGGTCAAGAGATGGCAAATAAAATGGGTTTAATTTTGGTGGATACGAAATATGAATTTGGTTTGCACGACGGAAAAATTTGTTTGATGGATGAAATTCATACACCCGATTCGTCGCGTTATTTTTATTTAGAAGGATATGAAGAGCGTCAGAAAAAAGGAGAAGAACAAAAGCAATTAAGTAAAGAATTTGTACGCCGCTGGTTAATAGAAAATGGTTTTCAGGGAAAAGACGGACAAAAAATTCCGGAAATGAGCGAAGCCTGGATTAATGAAATTAGTGAGCGGTATATAGAATTATTTGAAAAGGTTACCGGAAAAAGTTTTGTAAGAAATCAGGTTTTTGATTTAGATGAAATTGAAAGTAAGGTAAATCAGGCCTTAGAAAAAATAGACTAATGAAATAAAAAAAGCGAAGAAAAATTTCTTCGCTTTTTTATTATCTTCTTGCTTTCTTTTTAGCTGTAGTTTTTTTAACTGCTTTTTTTGCTGCCACTTTTTTAACCACTGTTTTCTTTGCAGCTTTCTTTATTACTTTTTTTACTGTTGCTTTCTTTACAGGAGCTTTTTTAGATGCACTGCTTTCTTTTTTTGCGGTTGCTTTCTTTGCACCTTTTTTTGCAAATGCATTCGGAACCTGCGCAACTATCATTTCCTTTACTTGATCTAAGCTTAACTCCGCTAATTCTTCCGGTGTAAATTTACCTCCACCTTGTTCGCCTCTGGTTAACTTAAGCATTAATTTGCCGTATTTAATAAAAGGCCCCCAGCGTCCGTTTTCTATTGATATTTTTTCTTCAGGCCAGTTTTGAATGTATCTGTTTGCTTCTTTTTCTAATTTCTTTTCAATTAATTCATCAATATCTTTTTGCGATAAATTATCAAAATTATAAGCGCGTGGAACATTAATAAATAATCCTTCGTATTTAATAAATGGACCAAATCTTCCTTTCCCTTTTGTAACAGGCTTGCCTTTGTACTTAGCAACAGGAGCATCTGCTAATTCTTTTTCTTTAATTATTTCTATGGCTTTTTCCATATCAACCGTTAAAGGGTCAATTGTGCGCGGAATAGAAATAAACGCATCTCCCAATTTTATATAAGGCCCAAATCTTCCAACGCTTACAACAACTTCTTTTCCTTCATAGTTTCCTAAATTCATCGGAAGCTTAAATAAATCCAAAGCTTCTTCTAAAGTTATGGTTTCAATGCTTTGTGTTTTTCTTAAACTGGCAAACTTTGGTTTTTCTTCTGAACCCTCAATGGTTTCTCCAATTTGTGCAAGCGGACCAAATCTTCCAACCCTTACACTCACCGGTTTTCCTGTAGCCGGATCTTTTCCTAAAACACGTTCACCACTTGCGCGCTCACTGTTTTCTATAGTAGATTCTACAGTTTTATGAAAAGGTTTGTAAAATTCTTTCAGCATTTTTTGCCAGTTCAAATTGCCTTCTGCAATCTCGTCAAACTCTTCTTCTACTTTTGCGGTAAAATGAAAATCTAGAATAGTGGGAAAATATTTTAGTAAGAAATCGTTTACCACCATTCCAATATCGGTTGGAAATAATTTTGCTTTTTCGGCACCGGTATTTTCAGTTTTTATTTCTTTTTTAATATTGTTTTTAGATAAAGCTAAATGCAAATATTGTCTTGGAGTTCCCTCTTTATCTGTCTTTTCAACGTAATTTCTTTTTTGAACGGTACTAATTGTTGGAGCGTAAGTGGAAGGGCGACCAATACCTAGCTCTTCTAATTTTTTAACCAAACTTGCTTCTGTGTAACGGGGTGGGTGATGCGTAAATCTTTGTGTCGCCGAAATTTCTTGCGAATCTAATTTTTCACCAATTTTTAAAGGTGGTAACATAGAGGTGTTTTCATCATCCGATTCTTCATCATCAGTGCCTTCTAAATACACTTTTAAAAAACCGTCGAATTTTAAAATTTCACCTTGTGCTACAAATAATTCAGAGGTGTTGCTAATTTTTACTTTAGCAGTTGTTTTCTCTAATTCAGCATCACTCATTTGCGAAGCAATGGTGCGTTTCCAAATTAAATCGTATAAACGTTGTTCGTTGCGTTCGCCATCAATAACTGTTCTATCTATGTAAGTAGGACGAATAGCTTCGTGGGCTTCTTGTGCACCTTTACTTTTTGTTTTGTATTTACGAGGGTTGTAATATTTTGCTCCGTAATTTTGGTTAATGGCTTTGTTTGCCTGATCCATGGCTGTATCCGATAAATTTACCGAATCAGTTCTCATGTATGTTATTTTACCGGCTTCGTATAAACGCTGTGCTACTTGCATGGTTTGCGCAACAGAAAATCCTAATTTTCTAGCTGCCTCTTGTTGTAAGGTTGAAGTAGTAAAGGGCGCAGCCGGCGAACGTTTTGCAGGTTTTGTTTCTAAACTCTCAATAGTAAAGTTCGCAGCTTTACATTTTTCTAAAAATGCCTGAGCTTCGGCTTCGGTATTAAAACGTTTGTCTAATTCTGCTTTTAATACTCCCGAGCCAACTTTAAAAATTGCAGAAACTTTATAGGCAGATGTAGAAACGAATTTTTGAATCTCTCTTTCGCGTTCAACTATTAATCTTACCGCAACCGATTGTACACGCCCTGCCGATAAACTTGGACGTACTTTTCTCCATAAAATAGGAGATAATTCAAAACCTACTAATCTGTCTAATATACGTCGCGCTTGCTGTGCATTCACTAAATTAATATCAATTTCACGCGGATTTTTTATGGCTTTATCAATAGCCGGCTTTGTTATTTCATGAAAAACAATACGTTTTGTTTTCTTTTTATCTAGGCCTAATGATTCAAATAAATGCCAACTAATGGCTTCTCCTTCTCGGTCTTCATCGGATGCCAACCAAACCATGTCGGCATTTTTACTTAATTTTTTTAACTCGGCAATTACCTTTTCTTTTTCCGGTTGTACCTCATATGTTGGTTCAAAGTTGTTTTCTAAATCTATCCCAAATCCTTTCTTCACTAGGTCTCTCACGTGCCCAAAACTTGATTTAACAGTAAAATCTTTCCCTAAAAACCCTTCAATAGTTTTGGCTTTGGCCGGCGACTCAACAATAACTAAATTTTTACTCATATATATAAAGAGGCTTCTAAAAAATTTTCGCAAAGGAATAAAATTTAAAAGACAATTTCCAAAAAATTAGTTTAAAGTGGCTTTTTCAACTCTTAAACCGATTAAAAAGAGTTAAATTCTGTCATTTTGTCATTAAAATTCGTATTTTTGCCTTCCAATTTTTAAAATGAGTTCAGAAAATAAAATAATTGACGAGTCGAAACAAGGCGAAGCCTTAATGATTGAAAAAAACACTTCCGGCGCTAAAAAAATGTTTTTAGAAAGTTACGGTTGTCAAATGAATTTTAGCGATAGCGAAATTGTTGCTTCTATATTAATGGATAAAGGGTTTATTACTACTCAAAATTTTGAGGAAGCCGATATCATTTTTGTAAACACTTGTGCCATTCGCGAAAATGCAGAATCAAAAGTTAGAAATCGCTTAAACGATTTTAAAAGAGTAAAACAAAAAAATCCAAAGGCTTTGGTGGGTGTATTGGGTTGTATGGCCGAGCGATTAAAGGTTCAAATTTTAGAAGAAGAAAAATTAGTTGATATTGTTGTTGGACCCGATTCTTATAGAGATTTACCAAATTTAATTGAAGAAGCCGAAGACGGGCGAAAAGCAATAAACGTAATTTTAAGTAAAGAAGAAACGTATGCCGATATAAATCCGGTTCGTTTAGGAAGCAATGGTGTTAATGCATTTATAAGTATTACGCGAGGTTGCGATAATATGTGCAGTTTTTGTGTGGTACCTTTTACCAGAGGAAGAGAAAGAAGCAGAGATCCTGAAAGTATTTTAAAAGAAGCACGCGAAGCATTTGCTGCAGGATATAGAGAGGTTACTTTACTTGGACAAAATGTAGACTCTTATATTTGGAGTGGAGGCGGATTAAAAAAAGAAATTTTAAGCGACGAACAAAAACAGAATTCAGTAAATTTTGCTCAGTTACTAGAAAAAGTTGCATTGGTTCATCCTGATTTGCGTGTACGTTTTTCAACCTCACATCCAAAAGATATGACGGATGAAGTAATATACGTAATGGCTAAGCATGAAAATATTTGTAAATACATTCACTTGCCCGTACAAAGCGGTAATTCTCGTATTTTAGAAATGATGAACAGAGGATATACGCGCGAGTGGTATTTAGATAGAATTGCAAAAATAAGAAGCATTATTCCCGATTGCGGAATTAGTACCGATACTATTTCGGGCTTTTGTTCAGAAACAGAGCAAGAACACCAAGATACTTTATCGTTAATGAAAGAAGTGGAGTACGATTTTGCATACATGTTTATGTACAGCGAACGACCAAAGACTTTAGCAGAAAGAAAGTATAAAGATGATGTGGAAGAAGAAGTTAAAAAAAGAAGATTAAATGAAATTGTAGCCATACAGCGTGAAAGCAGTACCAACAGAATTAAAACAGGGGTAGGAAAAGTTCACAAGGTTTTAATAGAAGGGTTTTCAAAAAAATCTAACGATATGTTAATGGGTAGAAATACACAAAATAATGTTGTTGTTTTTCCTAAGGGTAATTTGCAAAAAGGACAATATGTAAATGTGTTGGTAACCCAAAGCACAAGTTCTACTTTAATAGGGGAGGTGGTTGAATGAACATTTTAGATATAAAAAATAAATACGGAATAATTGGGCACAACGCACAATTAGAAAGAGCCATTGAAGTTGCCATTCAAGCGGCCCCTACTGATTTAAATGTATTGATAAATGGTGAAAGCGGAACGGGAAAAGAAGTATTTCCGCAAATTATACATCAGTATAGTTCGCGCAAACATGGTCCGTATATTGCAGTAAATTGTGGTGCAATTCCTGAAGGTACAATAGACAGTGAATTGTTTGGTCACGAAAAAGGAGCATTTACCGGAGCAACCGATGCAAGAAAAGGTTATTTTGAGGTTGCTAATGGCGGAACAATTTTTTTAGATGAAGTTGGGGAGTTGCCTCTTGCAACACAATCACGTTTACTACGCGTTTTAGAAGCAGGAGAGTTTATGAAAGTTGGGAGCAGTAAGGTTCAAAAAACAGATGTACGTGTGGTTGCTGCAACTAATATAAATTTTTACCAGGCAATAGAACGCGGGAAATTTAGAACCGATTTGTATTATCGATTAAATACCTTGCCAATATATTTGCCGCCATTGCGTGAACGCAAAGACGACATTCATTTATTGTTCAGAAAATTTGCGAACGATTGCGCGGCAAAATATAAAATGCCGATTGTAAAGTTAACTCCAGATGCAGAAAATGTTTTGGTAAATTATTTTTGGCCGGGAAATATTCGTCAGTTAAAAAACATTACAGAGCAAATTTGCATTATTGATAAAAACAGAGAAATTAACGCCGAGCAATTATTAAAGTATTTACCACAATACAATTCTAATTATGTTCCGGCAATAAAAGGAACTCTATCTGATATTGGCGGAGGAACGGCTGCTGATTTAAGTGATAGAGATATACTTTACAAGGTAATAGTAGATTTGAAGAAAGAATTAAATGAATTAAAAAAAGTGGTTCATGAAATTATTCTTTCCTCTAACGGAACCATTAAAGTTTTACCAAAAGAAAATACATCTTCCTACAGTTCAAGTGATATTATTGATGAAGGATCTACCGGAATTACAATTCATAAGCCTCTTGTACAAACATCTCCAACACAAACAATAGACGTTGAAGAAACGCTTTCTTTACAAGATAAAGAAATAGACATGATTAAAAAAGCTTTAAGAAAACATAAAGGAAAGCGTAAATATGCCGCGCAAGAATTAGGAATAAGTGAGCGAACACTTTATAGAAAAATAAATGAACATAACATTGCCGAATAAACGGTATATATTTTTATTGGTTACTTTTTTAATTATTGCAAGTTCATTTGCCAATAATATTAAAACTATAGATTCTTTGCGCAATGTTATAAACACAAGCAATAATGATTCAATAATTTCTTTTTCTTATTTTTTAATAGCACAAGCCGAACTTAATTCTAACCCAAAACAAGCTTTAGTAAATTTAAATAAGTCGTTTTTTTATTTACAAAAATCGCAACGCAAAACATATCCCGGCTTCCGCTCAATGTTGAAGGCTAATTTATATCGGATATTAGGTCAGTTAGATTCTTCTATTTACTATGCAAATTTGGTGTTAAAAGCCTCCATTGAAAGAAAAGATTATAAGTTAATGTCGGAAGTTTACAGCTCATTAGGTTTAACTGCCATTTCTCAACATAATTATTTACAAGGAGTAGAACATTTTAATAAACAATTAAATCTAATAAAGGAATACAAATTACCTGCAGCTGAATCGGGTGTTTATAATAATTTAGGTATTGCCTATGCAAGCAAAGGAGATTGGGATTTAGCTTCAGAATATTTTAAAAGAGGTTTGTACGATGATTTAAAATACAAACGAGAATCGAACCTAGGTAATGCTTATAACAACATTGGTATTGTTTTTATAATGAAAAAACAACTTGATTCTGCTGAAAAATATTTTAATAAAGGAATAGAATATCGCATTAAATCTAACGATATGATAGGGTATGCCGGCTCTATTAACAACTTGGCCTTACTTAAAAAGGAGCGCAAAGATTTTAAAACCGCATTATTACTTACTGACTCTGCTTTCGTTATTGCGAAACGATTTGGATTTAAAAAGGTAATTGAAGAAGTATACGGCTCTTATACCGAAATTTACGAAGCCCAAGGCGATTATAAAAACGCATATGCTTCTAACAAAATTAGAAATGAAATAAAAGCTGAATTTGAAAAGGAAGAGTTAACAAATAGAATACAAGATTTAGAAAAAAATATTGAATTGGAACAAAAAAATTCTCAATTGTTAGAGAAAGATTTAGTTCTTGAAAAAACGGAACGTCAAAAACAACGACAATCCGGAATTATTTTAATTGGATTAGTTTGCTTAATTGGTTTAACGGCATTTCTTTATTCATTTTTCAGAAACAATAAGGTATTAAAGAAGCTGAATAAAAAAGTTTCCGATCAAAAAAATTTAATTGAAGAAAAACATAAAGATATTACAGATAGTATTGCTTATGCTCATCGCATTCAATCTTCTTTAATTCCAAATGAATTGGATATAAAAAAGCAATTATTAACCGTGTCAATTTTATTTAAGCCAAGAGATGTGGTAAGCGGCGATTTTTATTGGTATTCTAAAATAAAAAACAAACATGTTTTTGCTTTAGCAGATTGCACAGGACACGGTGTGCCGGGAGCCTTTATGAGTATTATTGGTATCAATCAGCTAAACGCCATTGTAAACCAACGAGAACTCATTAGTCCTGAAAAAATATTGCAAGAATTGAAGGAAGGTGTTGTACAAAGTTTAAATGCAAACGCCGAAGTGAATGATAAACAAGATGGAATGGATATTGGTATTGTTGTTTTTGATAATCATCAATTAGAATTTTCAGGCGCAAATCAAACTGTTTCTGTTTTAAGAAATAAAGAACTAATTGAGTTAAAAGGGAATAAACAGCCCGTGGGATTATCAGAAAAAAATGAAGCTTTTACGGGAATTAGTTTTAAATTAGAGAAAAAAGACAGGATAATTTTATACACCGATGGAATTGTAGATCAATTTGGCGGGAAAGATGGAAAAAAATTAAAATCAAAAATATTTAAGTCATGGTTAATTGAAACTTGCGAATTAAATAGAGCAGAACAATTGAATTTAATTGAGGCCAAACTTAAAGATTATATGCAAGGATTTGGACAAACAGACGATATTAGCTTAGTAATAATTGAAACTGAATAAAATGAGGAATAGCGTTATCATTATAATTATTTGTTTGTTGGTTTCTTGTAAAGCACGCGTTTCATTAAGCGGAGCAAGTATTCCTCAGGAAGCAAAAACAATTTCAGTTGCTTTTTTCACCAATAACGCATCCTTAGCACCGCCAAGTTTAGCTCAAGTTTTTACAGAAAATTTACGCGATGTAGTTTCGCAACAAACTTCATTAGCATTAGTGAAACAAAACGGAGACTTAGCTTTTGAAGGATATATCTCCGATTACAATGTAGCGCCGGTGGCTATACAAGCAAACGACAGAGCCGGTTCTAACCGACTAACAATTGCCGTTTACGTTAAATATTTTAATAAATTTGATGAAACAAAAAACTTTGAGCAAACATTTTCACGCTTTGCTGATTATGCAAGCACAGAAAACTTAAGCAATAAAGAATCGGAATTAATAAAAGAAATTAACCGGCAATTGGCAGAAGATATTTTTAATAAAGCATTTAATAACTGGTAGTACTGAGAACAGAACAATTATATTCGTTTATAAATAACCCTTCGCTTATAAAAGAAGGAGACTTATTGGAGTTAAAAAAATTAACCGAACAGTTTCCGTATTTTCAAACAGTACACGTTTTGCTTTCTTTGGCTGCAAAAAAAAACGACGCTTCACTTTTTCAACAATCTATTAAAAAAACAGCTATTGTTTCTTCCAGCAGAACGCAATTGTATAATCTGCTTTATACAAAACATAACGAAATTGAAAACAGTTTTCCTAATACAGTATTAAATCTTAAGAAAACGGAAAATACGAGTGAGTTAGTTTCTCCAATTGAAACAAAAACACAAATTAAGCAACCAATTGATTTAACCGAACAAGTTGAAAAAGAAATTGAAAAAGAAATTGTTGAATCGTTTGTAGAAAAGGAAATTTTAAAAACACACGAAGCAAATAAAAAACCCGAAATAGAAATTCCAAAAGATGCGAGTTTTTCAGATTGGCTTCAGTTTATGAAAAAAAATAATGGAGTACCATTATCTGAAACTTCATTAACAAATAACAAATTAAGCAAAACGGAATTAGAAGAACCAAAAATAAAACCAATTAATGAAGAGCCTAAAAAGGATCACAAACGGCAAATTATTGATAAAATAATTGACTTAAACCCCGGCTCCATAAAATTAAATAAGGAAACTAAGTTTTTTGCTGCAGATAATAAAGCGAAAGAGAGTTTGTTAGAAAACGAAGACCTTGTAACTGAAACACTTGCCAAAATATATGCATTGCAAGGGAACAATTCAAAGGCAATAAGGGCTTATCAGATTTTAAGTTTGAAATATCCAAATAAAAGTGCTTACTTTGCATCCCAAATTGAAAATTTAAGAAAAGGTAATTAAAAATATAAAATCATGATTTTCTCAATTTTATTAGTAATAGTGTGTGTTCTTTTAATACTTGTGGTGTTAATACAAAACTCTAAAGGTGGTGGTATTCAAAGCCAGTTTGGTGCCGCAACTCAAATTATGGGTGTAAAACGCGGTACCGAAATGATTGAAAAATTAACCTGGGGCTTGGCTTTAGGCTTATTCTTTTTAAGCATTTTATTGGCGCCAAAAACGGGTGAAGTAGCAACAGAAGAGGGTGCAGGTTCTAAATTAAAGGAACGTACACAAAGTGCAGTTGGATTACCTCAACAACAACCGGCGCAGCAACAAGCAATGCCTGCGCAACAGCAACCTGCTCAACAACCCGCTGCAGAACCAGGGCATGAAGGTCATAACCACGCTCCCGGAGAAGGACATTAATTATCAAAAAAATATTTTTTAAAAGCTGCTTTCGGGCAGCTTTTTTTATATTTGAACTTTAGCTTTCAATTACAATCAACCTAAACTTTATGCAAGTATTTAAATTTGGAGGAGCATCAGTAAAAGACGCAGCAGCAGTTGAAAATGTTGGTGTTATTATAAAAAAATTTCTCGAAAAACCTACCGTTGTTGTAATATCTGCTATGGCTAAAACTACCAATAAATTGGAAGAATTAGTAAATGCTTTTTTTTATAAAAATGGAGATTTAACAACAATTTTAAATGAATTAAAATCGTTTCATTTTTTAATATTGGAAGAGCTAATTCCTGATAAAAACAAAACAATTTATACCGATTTGGAAAACGCATTTGTAGAACTGCAGTGGGCTGTAGAAGAAGAACCATCTTATTCTTACAATTATCATTACGATCAAATTGTATCGATGGGCGAACTTTTTTCCACTAAAATAATTTCTGCGTATTTGAATGACATTGGTGTTCAAAACATTTGGGCAGATGCACGCGGAATTATTCAAACAGATAATACTTATCGCGAAGGAAAAGTAGATTATACCTTAACCGATGCATTGGTAAACACACAACTTTTACCGGCGCTTAAACAAAATGGTTTAGTTATAACACAAGGATTTGTAGGAGGCACATCAGAAAATTATACAACAACATTGGGTAGAGAGGGGAGTGATTATACGGCTTCCTTACTCGCTTATTTTTTAAATGCCGAAAAAGTAGTTATATGGAAAGATGTTGCCGGTGTTTTAAATGCCGACCCAAAATATTTTAAAAACACAAAAAAAATAGATGAATTAACCTATCACGATGCGATTGAATTAACCTATTACGGTGCATCTGTTATTCATCCTAAAACTATTAAGCCTTTACAAAATAAATTAATTCCGCTTTATGTAAAATCTTTTTTAAACCCGGCTGAATCAGGCACTGTTATTAAAGATTCAGATTCGCGATTGGCTATTCCGGGTTATATTTTTAAAACAAATCAAATTTTAATTTCCATTCAACCCAAAGATTTTAGTTTTATTGCAGAAGAAAATTTGAGCTTAATTTTTAGCATTTTATCTAAGCATGGAGTAAAGGTAAATTTGATGCAAAATTCTGCAATAAGTTTTAGTATTTGTATAGATGATGAACCTTTAAAAATGGAGGGTTTAATTGAAGAACTACAAAATCAATTTAAAATTTTGTATAACCGCGAAGTTCAGTTAATGACTATCAGAAATTACGATAACGAAACGGTTTCTAAACTTTCTGAAAATAAAACCATTTTATTGGAACAAAGAAGCCGAAATACACATCAAATGGTTTTAAAGATTTAAACCTCTGTTTTGGCGAAAAGACCTCTTTAAAATGTTAAAATTTTAACAAAATAACTACCTGATTATTTGTTTTTTAAATTTGTTTAACTAATTTAGCAGCCTAAGTACATTGAGTAAAAGTGTGCTTACAATTATTTAAATAACCATATGAGAAAATTAATTACCAAAATCAGCCTTGCAATTGCAGGTTTTTCAGGTGTTTTAATGGCACAACAAGATCCTCAATTTACACAGTTTATGCACAATAAATTGTTGTACAATCCTGGATATGCTGGCACAAGAGGCAATATTTGCGGTGTTTTACATTTCCGTAAACAATGGACAAGTTTCCCTGGTTCACCTCAATCAATCGCATTAACAGCAGATATGCGCATTCCGGATATGCCATTAGGTGTAGGAATTAATTTTATGCAAGATGCAATTGGCCCTATGAAAACCGTATTTTTAAGAATTCCGGTTGCCTTTAACATGGGTCTTGCAGGCGGAACTTTAGGTATAGGCTTAGATGTAGGTATGGTTCAAAAACAAATTAACGAAGCTTGGTTACCACCGGATGTTGGTATGGTTGACCCAAGAATTCCGGGCTCAGGAGATTGGGGTAATAATCCTGATTTAAATAAATTAACATTTGACGTTGGTTTTGGAGCCTTCTTTAGAAAGCATAACGAATTTTATGTAGGGCTATCTTCTACTCACTTACCTGCTCAAACTTTAAAGGGTGGCAACGATATTCAGTATAAAATGACTCGCCATTATTATTTAATGGCAGGTTATTATATTAAACCGGATCCTAGAAATTGGATTATTCCTAATATTATGGTTCGATCAGACGTTAACGCAACAGTTATTGATGCAAATGTAACTTATATGTGGGACCAAAAGTTTATTGCCGGTGTTACATACCGCCATACTGATGCTGTAGCCCCAATGATAGGTTGGCAACACGCAACGCCTACTGGTGTCGTAATTAAAGGCGTTTATTCATTCGATAAAACCTTATCAAACATTAAAGGATATTCTAGCGGTTCTCATGAAATAACCTTAGGTGTGTGCTACACACTTAAGCAAAAGAAAATGGCTAGCTACGGCGATGATAGATTTTTAAAGTAAAAAACGAAACCTTTTATTTTTTTTATCGTTAAAGCCACTTACAACTAACATTAATTGTTAATAACTTTTAAAAATGTTACATTTGTAACCTTTAGTGTTAGTTGAAGTTATAAAAAAGAAAACTATGAAAAAACTACTAATATTAGCTTCATTTGTTGCCGTAGTTGTAGGGTGTAATAAACACAGTGCAGAGTTGGTTGGCGTACAAGGTCGTGAAAAGTGGTATCAACCCGATCCGTTTGGTACATTATATATCCCTATGGGATCATATCACATGGGACCAGACGATGAGGAGGCACCTATGGCGCATACTACCAAATCTAAAATGGTTTCGGTTCAGGCGTTTTATATTGATGATTCGGAAATTTCTAACAACGAGTACCGACAATTTGTTTATTGGGTGCGTGACTCTATTGCTCGTAAGTTATTAGCTTACGGTTCTAACGGAATGGCTGAAGATTATCAAATTTCTCAAGATGATTTCTTATCTGTTTGGCCGGTTTACAAAGGCGATAACAACCTTCAAGATCCATATATTAACTGGGAAAAGAAAATTAACTGGGAAAGTGATGATGAAGATTATCGTGCAGACTTACAGCCTTTATATTTACCTGAAGGAGAGCGTTTCTATAACCGTAAGGAAATTGATACTCGTAAATTAAACTACGAATATTATAGAATTGATATCCGCTTAGCTGCTTCTAAAGCCAATCGTTTCCGCGGAAATAAATCTGCTGACGTTCAAGATGCTGCTCATGATTATAAAAAAGCAGATTATATTAACGGTGTTCACTTAAATGATGGACAAAATGGTGCTCCGGGTGGAGTTTCTACCGCAGTTGGTGATCCTGCAAAAGACAGCAAAACATTAGGTACTTATAATGTAAAAGACCAAGAATCTATCGGAGCAGGTAATTACCGTGAGCGTGTAAGAAATGGTGTTGACCGTTCAGTATTTATCATTAAAGATGTAATCCCTGTTTATCCTGATACTTTAGCTTGGGTACATGATTATACCTATTCATTTAACGAGCCTTTAACAAACATGTATTTTTGGCATCCGGCTTATGATGATTATCCTGTAGTAGGTGTTACTTGGAAACAAGTTCGCGCTTTCTCAATCTGGAGGTCTTTATTATTGAACAATTATTTAATGGGTACCGGCCAATCAATCATCAACGATTTCCGTTTACCAACTGAATCTGAGTGGGAATACGCTGCTCGTGGTGGCCTGGATAAATCTCCATACCCTTGGGGAGGTCCTTATATCCGTAACTCAAAAGGATGTTTCTTAGGGAACTTTAAACCAATGCGTGGTTCTTATATAGATGATGGAGGATTCCATTCTGTATATATCTACTCATACAACCCTAACGATTACGGTTTATATTGTATGGCCGGAAATGTTTCTGAGTGGACAAGCAACGCTTATGATGAGTCAGCTTATGATTTCGCTCACGATTTAAACCCTGATTACGTTTACGAAGCGCAAGAAAAAGATGCCAACGTATTAAAGCGTAAGGTAATTCGTGGTGGTAGCTGGAAAGACGTAGGTTATTACTTACAAACAAGCGCAAGAACTTATGAATATCAAGATACTGCTAAGTGTTATTTAGGTTTCCGTAATGTATTGACTTATTTAGGTCGTGCAAAAGGTGACGATATTTAGTATTAATAAAAATAAACAAACACAAACAAACACAAAACACAAATCACTAACAACACAAAACACATCACTATGAGCAAATTAGGAAAAGTAACAGGTTTTAAAAGGTGGCTACACTTAGCATCTTGTTTTGGCGCATCAATCGTAATCGTTGGAGCATTATTTAAAATTATGCACTGGCCGGGTGCATCGGTTGCGCTTATTGCAGGTCTGGGTACTGAGGCTTTATTATTTATTTTATTTGGTATCGATATTCCTCATGAGGAAGTTGATTGGACTTTAGCTTATCCTGAATTAGCCGGTATGGGGCATGAAGAAGTTGTGGATGATCATTCAGGTTTACCTGTTTCTCAACAATTAGATAAAATGTTAGAAGAAGCAAAAATTGGCCCTGAGTTAATTGAAAGTTTAGGTGTTGGAATGCGTTCATTAAGTGACGCTTCTAATAAAATTGCTGATATTTCTGATGCTCATACAGCAACTAACGATTATGTAACTAGTGTAAAAAATGCTTCACAAAGTGTTTCTACTTTAGCATCTACGTATCAAAAAGCGGCTCAATCTATGGAAGATCTTGCAAACTCTAATGATGCAGGTTATTCAATTGGTGAGTCATTAAATAAGGTTTCTAAAAATTTATCTGCATTAAATGCAACTTACGAATTACAACTACAAGGAAGCAAAGATCATTTGGATGCTACTAATAAATTCTATGATGGTTTAGCTGACTTAATGAAAAATCTTCATGATTCAGTTGAAGATACTCGTAAGTACCGTCAAGAAATGTCAACATTGTCTAACAACTTAACTGCGTTAAATACCATTTACGGTAATATGTTAAGTGCAATGAACTATAACAAGTAAAATTTAACAATCGGTATTCGTATCTAATTACGAATACCGATGTTATATAAATAATTTATTCAAAAACCTTATAAAGAAACTACAAAATGGGCGGAGGCAAAGAAACCCCAAGGCAGAAGATGATTGGTATGATGTACTTAGTACTTACCGCACTTCTTGCCATGAACGTATCAAAACAAATTTTACAAGGTTATTTAGCAGTTAACGAAAGTGTTCACAAATCAAAACTTAACTTAATTGAAAATAACTCTCGTGTAATTAAAGCATTTGAGGCTACCATTAATGGTAACCCGGGTGCTAAACCTTATTACGATAAGGCTTTAGAAGCTCAAAAACAAATTGATGAGGTTTACAAGTATATTGGCCAAGTAAGAGCAAAAATTGTTGCTGCTACAGAGCCACTTTCTAACCAAGATGAAAAAATTGGTGATACTTTAAACTTGCGTAGAATGGAAAAGATTGACGACTATGATATGCCTAGTTATATCTTAGGTATTTCTGAGCCAAAAGAACCTAAAAAAGATCCTTTTACAGCTTATGATATGCGTCAGAAACTAAGTGGTTTAAGTGATAAGCTTATGACTATGTTGGATAACATGCAAAAAGATTCTAAGACCAAATTAATTGAAGACGATTACCAAGGTCTAAAGAAAAAATTAGCATCTATTAAACCTACAGATAGTAAACGTAAGGAAGATGGAATTGAGTTTAATTGGGAAATGGATAACTTCTATCACTTACCATTAGCCGCAGTTTATACTAATTTAAACAAATTCCAAGCCGATTTAAAAAACCTAGAAGCAGAAATGCTTCAAGTATTAAGTGGTGCAAGTGGTAAATTAGCTATTAAGTTTGATAGGTTAACTGCAAAAGTAATTGCCCCATCTTCTTATATTCAAGCTGGTCAAGAGTACAAAGCAGATATCTTTTTAGCGGCATCTTCTAGTGCAATGACAGCTGATATGATGCAAGTATTAATGAATGCTGATTCAGCAACCGGACAAGGTGGTACACCAATTGATATTGAAGGTGGTATGGGTAAGTACTCTGTTAAAACCGGTGGTGTTGGAGAACAAACATATAAAGGGGTTATTAAGTTTAAAAAACCAGATGGTTCTTTTGATAATTATCCTTTTCAAGCAACTTATATGGTGGCTGCTCCTTCTGCTGCTGTAGCGTTAGATAAAATGAATGTGTTTTATATAGGTGTACCTAATCCTATAAGTGTTTCAGCAGGTGGTGTTGCTCCAACTGATTTGCAAGTTAGCGGTACCGGCGGTATTAAATTAACGCCTAAGGGTGCCGGTAAATGGGAAGTTCAAGGTTTGTCTCCTGGAGAAGCTACAATTAACGTTTCTGCCAGAACTAAAGATGGTACAAAACCTCAAGGTTCATTTAAATTTCGTGTTAAGAAAATTCCAGATCCGGTTGCAAAAGTGGGTGGAAAATCAGGTAACGTTGATATGAAAAAAGTTGAATTGTCAGCTATTGGTGGTGTTGTTGCTGATTTACCCGGATTTGACTTTGACGCTAAATTTGTTGTGACGGAATTTGAATTAACCGCGGTTGTAAAAGGCGCGTTAAAATCAGAGCCATGTAAAGGTAATTCTCTTTCAGGTGCTGCTCGCGGTATTTTATCTTCAGCAGGAGTTGGAAGTAAAATTTTTATTGAAAACGTAAAAGCTAAAGGGCCTGATGGAAGTATCAGAAACATTCCTGGCGTTACCATTAAAGTAAAATAATATGATAAAGAAAAGTTTAATAGTATTGTTGGCAGTTCTTATTTGCGGAAATGTATTTTCGCAAGGGCCTACCATCTTTAATCCTGGTGATTATAAAGATGCCATCTACGATAAAGAGAATGCTATTAATCGTAGGTATATTCCTTACACCCATCTTAGAGAAGGTGATGTAACTTGGGAAAAACGTGTGTGGCGAGATGTGGATATGCGCGAGAAAATTAACCACCCCATGTATTTTCCAATAGAGAATATTACCGGAAGAATGTCTTTATTTCAAGTGCTTGCAAAGTATATTTTAAATGGTACACTTTTAGCTTTTGATTCGGAAGAGTTTATTAACCCATTTGAATTATCTCAAATCCGTGATAAAATAAAGAAATGTGACTCTATTGAACAAAGTAACGTAGACGCTGAAGGAAATGAAATTTTAGTCAAAATTTTTGAGTGTGATTCTACTTCAATTTACCGAGCAATTAGAACTTATAAATTAAAAGAAGATTGGTTTTTTGATAAGCAAAAATCTGTTTTAGAGGTTCGTATCTTAGGAATTGGTGTATTTACATACGACGAAGAAAAAGAAGCGCCTAGAGAGCAATTTTGGGTGTATTTCCCTGCATGCCGACCATTGTTTGCCAAACATGAAGTATTTAACCCAAAGAATGATAGTGAAAGAAGAACTTTTGAAGATATTTTCTGGAAACGTCAGTTTAATAGTACCATTACAAAAGAAACAAATGTTTACGATCGTACCATAATGCAATATGCAAAAGGTATAGATGCTTTATTGGAAAGCGATCGAATTAAAGGTGATATTTTTAGGTGGGAGCACGATTTATGGCATTTCTAATTTGAAATTAATACTTTAAGCCCCGATTTATCGGGGCTTTTTTTTATCCATTTTTTGTAATGCGATGGATTTACTTTGGTGTGGAACAGTAATATCATCTTGATTTATGAATTGCTAAAATGGAAAATTTTGATAAATGGCATTGTATCGCAATCAATCAATGGATAGATAATGAATTTGTTTAATGGAGGTCTTTAGCCTTCTTAATACTTATTTAAATGCCTCATTAGCTATGATTATAACTTGTATCATTGAGGCTAAATTCATATGGTGAAGCTCTATTAATAAGAAAAGTGAATTTTATACTTCACGCTTTTAAATAAAAAACCCCGTACAAATGGTACAGGGTTTTAATTATATAGTTTCTGTAAATTTTTACTTTACAATTTTATTACGCAAATCGTAAATTTTAGAACTAATGGATTTAAACTTTGCTTCGTTTAAATCTTTAGGGTCTTTTACATCATTAATTTCTTTGTGAATCACTCTAAAATTATCATTTAATTCTGTAACTTCTTTTTTGTCTTTATAATCATCAAGCAAATTAATTAAGTTGCCTAAGTGAAAACGTTGATCCCATAAATGTTTATAAGCTTTTTCTTTTGCTTCACCGCTGGCAGTTGCCTCAGCAATTTTACACGTTAAATATAATCCTTCTACCCAAGAGCCAGCAAACACAGTTGCAGCAGTATATACACGCTCATTTGTTCTTAAATAACTATCACTCTTCATTAAGAGCTCATCTAAAATTTGCAACAACGAATCTTTACTACCAATATTTTGTTCGGCTCTTTTTCCAACCATTTGATCAACCGCACCTTTTAAACCTAAAGCATCTGAAGAAATTAAAACGGTTTTCATGTATTTTAATACGTCTTGACCCTTTTCGTTAACAATGCTGTAAGACATATCTATGTTGTAAATACCAAGATTTAGTGCTTTTGAAAATTCAGTGATATAACGATTAGAATTTTTTGTATCGTTCAATAAAGCATTATCATAACTAACGCCCCATTTAGAAATTTCATTAATACTTTCAACCGGAGAAGGGATGTTGGCAATAGCAAAATCGAATTTAAATTTCTTTTCATCATCTACGGTTACAGGTGTGGTGTCTTTTACAATTTGCACATCTTCTGTAATTGATTTATCATCTGAATGATCGCTTCCGCCACAAGATGTTAATAGACCCCCGGCCAATAAAAATGAATATGCTATTTTGTTCATCATAAACGGTTTAAATGTTTAGCAAATATATAAATTTTGTTGAATAGTGAAATTTCAAATTAAATAAATTACAGATAATTGTTAGTTAAAAACAAAAACCACCGGTTAATTAACCGGTGGTTTTTGTTTTGTTATTTCTGAGTTTTACATTTGTGCATCAAGCTTAGCAGCTAAAGTACCTTTTGGCGCTACACCTACTTGTTTATCTACAACTTGGCCATTTTTAAAGTACAATAATGTAGGAATATTTCTAATTCCAAATTTTGCACTAATTTCTGAGTTGTGGTCTACATTAACCTTACCAATAACTGCTTTTCCTTGGTATTCGTTTGCCAACTCTTCTACTACCGGACCAACCATGCGGCAAGGGCCACACCATTCTGCCCAAAAATCTACTAATACGGGTTTGTCGCTCTTTAAAACTAATTCTTCAAAGTTTGCGTCTGTAATTTCTAATGCCATAATATTATTTGTTTTTTAGTTAATTGTGTTCAATAATTATTCCAATGTAAAATTAAGGCCTTTATGTCATACAAACATGACAGCCAACCTGCTTTTTTGACTATTAATTAACATTCGTTTTCTTTTTAAAATCTAAATATACAGCTAAGGCTATACTTACAAAAAGCAATAATGATCCTACCATAGCAATGGTGTTTCCTGTTTTATACGTTTTAGGTTCAAATTTAAATTCAATTTTGTGTTTACCTGCCGGAACCAGCATACCGCGTAAAACATAATTTACACACGCATGAGGTTTTAATTGCCCGTCAACATATGCATTCCATCCAAAGGGGTAATAAATTTCAGAGAAAACGGCTAATTCTTCGGCTTGTGTTTCACTTTCGTAAATTAAATAATTGGGTTCGTAAGATTTTAATTGAATGGTTCCGCTTCCGCTGTATTCATTTTTCAGAGGAACTTCTGTTTTAAATTTATCTTGCATAACGGCCTCTGTTTTAGAATTTATTTTATAAAGCGAAATAATTTCATCATCAGCACTTCCTACTGTATTTGTTTTCTTTACAAACCATGCATTACCATTTGCTTTTTTATTTTCTAATGGAATGGCAGCTTTTCCGCCTTCACCGCCCGGAATTATAAAATATTTAGTATTTAACATGTTTATTATATCCAATGAATCAAATAAATTATTCATTAAACTATCATTTCCAAAAGCTTTTCCTGCATTTGAATAAAAGTAATTTATCTCTTTTGTTAAGTGAAAATCAACTAATTCTTGATACTTTTTTAATTTTGCACCATGGTATCCACCAATTGATTGATGGTAGTATGAAGTAGAAGCATCATTAAAAGTGTTTACCGTTAAATTTAAAACGCGTTTGTTTAAACTTTTGTCGTTTAAAATAAAATCATCAGCTTCTGTTTTTCTAGCTAATTCTTCTTGATTTTGTGATTTAGAAATAAACGATTCTTTATTCAAATATCTGTTATCTACGGTCCATAAATCAATTAAAATAAAAATACCTAAAGCAGCCAATAAAATTTCGCGTTTAATTTTATTAGTAAAAAATAAAAATATAAACGCAGCCGCCAATAAAATAAAAATAAACGAACGAATGGCATCTGCTTTAAAAATGGCCATACGTGCTTTCTCTAATTCCGGCATCATTTCAACAACAAAAGGCCTTACTTGCGCTTCGGGGTTTCCTCCCTTTACATATTCTCTTACCAACATATCTTCTTCGCCACTCGCCTGAAACGAGTTAAACATAGATGGAGCCAAATAGCTCAATAAACAAAAGCCGCCAATTACTGCAAATGAAACAATTAATATTTTTTTTAACTCAATTCCTTTTTCAAAAAACTTAATTGAAATTTTTTCGTTCCAGTTTTTCTTTTGTATTAATTCGTTAACCGCAAGTATTGCTAATAAAGGAATGGTTAATTCTGCTACCACCAATATCATGCTTACTGCTCTGAATTTATTGTAACCGGGTATGTAATCCATAAAAAAATCGGTTAAACCTTTAAAGTTACTTCCCCAACTTAAGGCAATGGTTAAAACGGTAGCAAAAAATAATGGCCACTTAAGTTTGTTTTTTACAATAAACATACCTAAGAATGCAAGAAACATAACAATGGCTCCAAGGTATACAGGGCCGCTGGTAAAAGGTTGGTCGCCAAAGTAAGAACTCATTGAAGCAACTTGTTCTTTGTAATCGGGACTAACTTTTTTAAGTGCATTTGGGTCTGCTCGCTTAATTGAACTACTAGGCCCTCCTTTAAAATCAGGAATTAAAAAAGTAAAGGTTTCGCCAATACCGTAACTCCATTGTGTTGCATAATCTTTATCTAAACCCGAGGTAACAACATTTGAATTTTTTTGTAAACTTTCATTAATGGTTAATTCTGTTTTACCACGTGTACTTAATTTACCATACTCGTTGGTGCATAATAAATTTCCTGCATTAGGTAAAAGACCTAATACGGTAGAAAATAAAAACAAGCCCAACGCAATTGCAAATGGTTTAAAGTTTTTTTCTTTAACAGCTGAAATAAAATAACCTAGAATAATAAAACCAATTAAAATATATCCGTAATAAGAAATTTGTACGTGATTTGCGTTTAATTCCATTGCTGAAAAAAGAGCAGTTAAAGCTAAGCCTAACCAATATCTTCCGTTAAACAATAAAACAATTCCTCCAATTAAAGCGGGTAAATAACCCAGTGCGTTTGCTTTTGAATTGTGTCCGGCTTCAATAATAATTAAAAAATAACTGCTTAATCCGTATGCTAAAGCGCCAATTACCGAAAGCCAAGGATCTACTTTTAAGCAAAGGAGTAAAATAAAAAAACCTAAAAAGTATAAAAACATATAGCCGGATGGGTGAGGCAAAAACAGTTTAAATGCAGCATCTAAACTTGTTAACCAATTTCCCGGATACAACGTTGAAATTTGGTACGCCGGCATTCCGCCAAACATGGAGTTGGTCCATAATGGTTCACTTTGTTTGGTTTGCCTGTAATCGGCAATTTCTTTGCTCATTCCTTTGTGCCTGTCAATATCACCTTGTTTAAGGTCTTTACCACTTAAAAGTGGACGAAAGTAAACTAAAGTAAGAATTGCAAATAAAACAATTCCGGCTGCGTGAGGGATGTAATTTTTAATATTAAAATTCATTCGTAAAATATTTAATTTTTAAATATATAAAATAATATATGTTTGATTAGAAGCAGAAAATTTTGTTATTCAATTTTATTTACCAAAAACTTTTTTCAATAAATCAGTTACCCTTGCCATAGGGTCTTTTCTAATCTTTATTTCTTCTTCGGCAATTAAAAGCATTAAGCCGTTAATAGCTTTAATGGTAACGTATTCTTCTAAATCGGGATTTTGTTTTTTAACGCCCGGTAATTTATTGTATTTGGTAACCAAAGGTTTCCAGTAGCTGGTTACCTTTACTTTGTTAATAGCTTCAATTACTACCGGTTTAAATTTATCTTTTAAGGGTGCGTAGGTTGTTTTTCTTAAATAGTTTGTTGCGGCAGTATCAGCACCTTTTAAAATTGCAAATCCATCGGTTAAACTCATGTTTGTAATTGCATCAATAAAAATAGGCGCTGCATTTTTTGCTGCTTCTTCTGCCGCACGATTTAAACTGGTTTCAAACTCGGTAATTTTTTTTTGCATACCCAATTTGGTGAGTCTGGTTTTCATGTCAATTGCTTCCTCTGGCCATGGAATAAAAATTTTAGGATTTTTATAGTAACCATCTAATTTACTGGCCACTGAAGACGAGCTATTGGTGCCTATTGTTAGCGCTTCTTTCAAACCTTTTATTACTTCCTCGTTAGTTAATGCCGGTGGAACAGTGGGTGTAATTATAGCATTAGCCTTGTCTTTAGCGGCTTTTTCAATAGAATCTTTTTTTTGTTTTAGTTTATCTTTTAAACTTTGAGAGTGTAAATTTGTTAGTGCAAAAAGCAAGGCAATAGCCAATAAATAACGCATAGTGTTTTATTTTATACAAAAATAACCGCTTTTAGTTAACTTTATTGTTCAATTATACATTTTTATACCCACTTAGCTTATGAAGGCAGAAATATTAAGTATTGGCGATGAAATTTTAATAGGACAGATATTGAACACCAATTCGGTGTGGATGGCGCAACAGCTTAATTTAATAGGAATAAATGTGAACTATATGGCAACCATTAGTGATAATGAAGAAGCCATTATTAAAGCTTTTAAGGATGCAGAAGAAAGAGCCGATATTGTGTTAATTACAGGTGGTTTAGGGCCAACCCGCGATGATATTACCAAAACAACCATAGCCAAATATTTTAATGTGCCCTTGGTGATTGATGAAGATGTATTAAGTGATGTTTCCTCTTTTTTTACAAAGAGAGGAAGGGCATTAACGCAATTGAATAAAGATCAGGCATTGGTGCCAAAAGGATGCACGGTTATTAGAAATAGAAACGGAACCGCACCCGGAATGTGGTTAAAGAAAGGAGATACTGTTTTTGTATCAATGCCGGGGGTGCCATATGAAATGAAGCCTATAATGGAAGATTTTGTTTTTCCGGAATTGAAAAAACTTTTTAAGCTTCCTTTTATTTATCACAAAACTGTTTTAACGCATGGGTTAGGTGAAAGTTTTTTGGCAGAGAAAATTGAAAAATGGGAAGATGGTTTAGTTTTAAAAAACATTAAACTGGCCTATTTACCGCAACCCGGTATTGTGCGTTTGCGTTTGTCTGCAAGCGGAACAGAAAGTGTAGCTATTTTAAAGAAGAATGTGGAAGAAGAAATAAATAATTTAAAAACATATATAGAAGAATATATTTATGGTTATGAAGAATACGGACAAGAACAACCTAGTTTAGAAAAAATAGTAAGTGATTTATTAAGGTTAAATGGTAAAACAGTTTCTGTTGCCGAGAGTTGTACCGGTGGTTATGTATCGTCATTATTTACAGCTATACCCGGCAGTTCAGAGATTTTTAAAGGAGGGATAGTTCCTTACACAAACGAAGCCAAACATAATTTATTAGAAGTTAACGAATATGTTTTTAAAGAATACGGCGCAGTAAGTGAGCAATGTGTTATAGCATTAGCTGAAGGTGTTATAAAAAAATTGAAATCAAATTACTCCATTGCAATTAGTGGTGTTGCAGGGCCAAGCGGTGGTACACCTGAAAAGCCGGTGGGTTTTGTTTGGGTAGCGGTTAGCAATGGCAAAATTACAGAAACAAAAAGTTTTCAGTTTGGTGAACATAGAGGAAGAAACATAATTATGACTGCAAATGCTGCCATTAATTTATTGCGGAAGTTTATTTTAAATAATCAGTAAGAAATTTTAGCCATTACACTAAACGTTATTTTTATCAGATGGGCGCCTTTTCGCGCTTTCACTTCAAGCTCCATTGTATTTTGCGTATTCGCTAAATCTGCGGTGGCTTCCTTCGGTCGCCTCCTCACTTAAGCGCATACACGCAAAATCCTAACGGAGGCTTTCCATTCAATCACGGGCGCAGCATTACGTTTGATTGAAAATAAAATAATTTTCATTTTTAAAAAAAACTTTAATTGAATCTTGGTAAATGCAAGCCCGAAATTATTGGTGAATTTATTTTATAATGAAGGTTTAATAAAAATTGTTGGGTTATTTACTTAGCGTGTCCAATTTTTATGGTTTCACCTTCAACCGATAAAACACTTTTCTCAAATATTGTTTGTGCTTCGGTTGTAAATTGTTCTAAATGGCCGTAACGTGCAGAGTAATGCCCTAATAATAATTTTTTTGCATTAGCCATTTTAGCAATGGCAGCAGCTTGTGTAGCGGTAGAGTGGTAGGTGGCTTTGGCTCTGTCTTTTTTATCTTCTAAAAAAGTACTTTCGTGGTATAATAAATCAACATTTTTTATGTATTGAATTAACGATTCGTCGTAAATAGTATCGCTGCAATAGCCGTAGCTTCTGGCTTTTGGAGGGGCTAACGTAACTTCCTCGTTTTTTATTAGTACTCCTTCGTTATTTAAAACATCTTTTCCCACTCTCAAATTATTTACAAAGGCAGTTGAAACCTGAAATTTATCCATTAAAAATTTATCTATCCTTCTAGGATAAGGTTTTTCCTTAAAAAGAAAACCGGTACAATAAATACGATGCTTTAATGGAAAGGAATAAACTTCTAATTTATCGTCTTCAAAAAGTAAATTTAAACCATCATCATTGGTAAAATGCCATTTAATAGGGTAGTTTAAACGAGTGTCGGATATTTTATGAATACTGTCTATAATTACTTTTAATTCTTTGGGGCAATAAATATTTAATTCTTGTTGCCTACCTAAAAGGTGCATGCTTCCTAGTAAACCGGGTAAGCCAAAAAAATGGTCGCCGTGTAAATGGCTAATTAAAATGTGATCAATTTTTTGAAATTTTGCTTTAAATTTTCTTAATTGAATTTGGGTAGCTTCACCGCAATCAATTAAAAAAAAGCGCTCAGCTATATTTAATAACTGAGCACTTTGGTTTCTTTCGGAAGTAGGAGATGCAGAACTGCTGCCTAATATGGTTAATTCAAAAGTTTGAGAACTCATTAATTTCCGGCTATCACCATGCGTTTGGTTTCTGAATAATTTTTATAGCTAATGGTGTAAAAATAAATTCCTGTATTTAATTTGCTTCCATCAAATTCGTAATTATTAGCGCCAAAGTTAGTTTCAAATTTATCTGCAAAAACTTCTTTACCCATAACATCAAAAACTTTTATAGTAGCTTTGTATTTGTCTTTTACATTAAAACTAATGGTGGTTTTGCCTGTAAAAGGATTTGGTTGGTTTTTTAAGCCAAAGGTTTTAGCAAAAACTTCTTCGTTAATACCTGCAGCAGGACTAATTGTAATGATATAGTAATCTAAAATGGTTGTGTTTAAGTTTGTGCCACCATTTACATTTGGATTAGGTGTACAATTCCCAATGGCTTGTAAAGATGCATAAGTATCGGTTTTTAAAAACAAGGTATATGTACCGGCTGTAGTAGGCGTACCATAAATACTGGCGCAATTATTGGCATTGCCCGGAAACTTGAAAGATTCAGAGCCATTGATTGTGCCGTTTTGCACTGCAGAAGTAGAAGTTCCTAATAATAATCCCGGAGGTAAATTATAATTTGTTACATTACTTGGTGTTGAAACAACCACTCTGTTAAAACAAAACTTTAAAGTTGATTGAATGGTATCTAACGGAACTTTAACGGTAAGGTTTTGAAGGTAAGGAACACCAACAGTTCCTGATAAGAAATTAGTAGCACTATCGGGCCAAACTCCATTTTTAGTCATAGCTAAAAAAACAGGGTCTAACGAGCAGGTTGGTACTTGCGCTTTGCTTGCGTTAAATAAAAAAAGCAGGCATAATAATTGGTAAATTTTCTTCATTTGATTTAATTTGGTTAGGGCTAAAATAATGTAAATAATGCTTACAACAAAATAAACAAGCCCAATACTTTTCTTATTTTTGTGCACCAATTTGTCGTTAAAAATGCCCCGATTGGCTAAAAGTAGGCGTTGGATGAGTGGAATAAATGGAAAGATGGTTTCAAAATATTAAATTTGATTAATGCGCTTCAGGATTTTACATATAGTATTTGCCCTGTTTATTTGCAGTTCAGTTTTTGCCTATAGAATAGATTCGTTAAGAAAGGCATTAAGTAGCGGACAAAACGATTCGTTACGCGTTTTAACTTTATCTTATTTAATTTCCGAGTTATCAGCAAATGATAAAACAGATGCTTACAGCTATTTAGAGCAAGCCGATAAATTAGCTAATCGTTTAAATAATGATTTTTTAATTGGAGAAGTATACCGCCATGCAGCACATTACGAGTTGTATAAGCAAAAAGATTACGCCACTGCATTAAAGTACATAAAAAAATGTATTTGGCACCAAGAGCATATTAAAAATTACGAATACCTTATTCATACTTATACATTTTTAGCACGAGAAATTTTTGAAAAAGCAGAAATGGTAGAAGAAACCATTGAAGCATTAAAAAAAGCCTCTGATAATGCGGCACTTGCCAGAAAAGGCGATAACGCTTATCAACTATATGTGTTGGGTTGGTATGAAGCCAATCATAATAAATTAGATTCTGCTATGTTTCATTTAGAAATGAGTTATGAATTAAACAAAGCCAAAGAAAATCCGGCATTTGATGTGGAACTATTAATTTGGATGGGGAATACTTTAAGAAATGCCAAACGTTACCATGAAGCATTAAATTTTCATTCGCGCGCTTTAAGTGTGGCACGTACGGTTAAGGATAAAAATATTTTAGCAGATTGCTATCGTTATACAGGCAGCGTATACAGAGGTTTAAAAATGAACGACTCTGCTGTTTACTACTTAAAAAGGGCGGCCGATTTTTGGATTCAAGAAAAATGGCACGATAGAATGTATGTTGTTGGTGCTAATTTGGTGAATTGGATGGTGAAGGATAATAAAATGGAGGAGGCTAAAAAATATGTTGATGTTATTAAAGATACTTCTAACTATAATTATAGAAAAAACAATCACCAAAAATTAAATGTTAGTGAAGCGCTTTATAATTATTTTAATGAAATTCAGGATTATAAATTAGCAAATCTTTATTTACGCGATTACGTTTCGGCTAAAGACAGTATAGAAAACAAACGCATTCAAAACAACATTAAAGAACAAAATTTAAAACTGGAATTTCAGCATCAGCAAACTAATTTTAGACTAGAACAAAAACTGCGCGATATTGAGTTAAACAGTGAATTAAAAGAAGAGCAAGCCTTTAGCAAAATGATGACTGGTATGGTTATTGGTTTTGTTATAATTATTGGATATGGTTTTTGGAGTATTCGTCAACGTAAAAAAGCTTTTAATGTTATTGCTCAACAAAAAGTAGAAGTTGAAGAACAAAAATCACTGGTAGAAAATAAAAATAAAGAAATTTTAGATTCTTTTCATTACGCGCGCAGAATACAATCTGCCATTATAGCCAGCGAAGAAACAATTCATAAATTATTACCCAATAGCTTTGTGTTATTTAAACCCAAAGATATTGTGAGCGGTGATTTTATTTGGGCACTGAAAAAGAAAGTAATTATAGATGGAAAAAAAGAAGAATTGATTTTTGTAGCTGTTTGCGATAGCACAGGCCATGGTGTACCCGGCGCCTTTATGAGCTTATTGGTTATTGGTTTTTTAACGGAAGCCATTAACGAAATGGAATTGGTAGATACTGATTATATTTATAATTACGTGCGTGGTAAACTAATTAAAACAGTTAGCAAAGACGGACAAAAAGATGGCTTTGATGGTACTTTACTATGCTTTAATAAAACGCATCAAACCATTACTTATTCTTCTGCTTACAATTCTCCTTTATTAATCTCTGATGGAAACATTACCCGATTACCAGCAGATAAAATGCCGGTAGGCGAGGGGCAACGCGATAATAGTTTTACCACCCATAAATTAAATTACCAAAAAGGCGATGTGCTTTATTTATATACCGATGGGTATGCCGATCAGTTTGGAGGAAATGATGCTTTGGTGCGTGCTAAAGGCGGTAAAAAGTTTAAGCAAAAGCGTTTTATAGAAAAAATGCAATCTATTTCGCATTTACCACTGTCTGAACAAAAAACTATTTTAGATACCACCTTCGAAGATTGGAAAGGTAACCTAGAGCAATTGGATGATGTGTGCGTAGTGGGTTTAAGCTTATAATTAATTTTATTTTATACCCGCTTAAACTTTTGTAAATTAGAGTAGTCTTATTACAAATGAAAAAACTATTCACAGCTATTACATGCTTTATGTTCGCATTAGCAACTAAAGGGCAAATTATTCAACCTACTTTTATTGATTCGGTTTTAACTACTGATAATAGGTATTTGAAAGTAGATGTATACAGGCCTGCAAGTTGCACGGGTCAGTGTCCCACTATTTTAATTCAAACACCTTATAATAAAAACGGGTTTAAGCTGGCAGGCTTGCCCTTGGGTGTTAAATACAATATCAATTCCAGCAATTATATTTTTGTAATTATGGATTGGCGCGGAAGATTTTCAAACACGGCTGCAGCTTACGCAGGAAACCCAAGTATGGGAAAAGATGGGAAAGACGTGGTGCAATGGATTGCAGCACAAAGTTGGAGCGACGGCAAGGTTGGAACATGGGGACCCTCAGCTTTAGGAAAAGTTCAATTTGCTACGGCAAAAGAAAATCCTGCTAATTTAACGTGTATTTGCCCTTTAGTGGCAGCCCCTCAGTATGAGTATCAAGAATATTTTCCGGGTGGCTGTTTAAAAACAGAATATTTAGAACAGTTAGATGGTTTGGGTTTTGGAATGTCGCCTTTTATGTTGCAAAACCCAACCCGAAATTTAGTTTGGCAGTTTACAGAAAATTCAACTTATCGTCCGGATAGTATTTTTGTACCTGCATTAATGATTGGTGGTTGGTACGATCATGCCATTGATCCGATGTTGCGATTTTTTAATGGTATGAGAAATTTATCTCCTGCAGCAGTTAAAGATAAACACCGTTTGCAAATGGGGCCTTGGGCACATGGAGGTAATGGTACTGCTTATGTAGGTTCATCGCAACAAGGGCAATTAAGTTACCCAAATGCCGCAGGTGATAATGATACCTTAGCTTTAAAGTTTTTTGATTTTTATTTACGTAATATCAATAACGGTTACAACACAACACCTTATGTTACGTATTACCAATTAGGCGATAATACCTGGAACAGTTCAACTTCATGGCCCATTTCCGGAATGAGTAACGTAAATTATTACATGCATGCCGATAACAGTTTGAAAACATCGGCACCAACTTTAACCGGCAGCGCACTTTCTTTTTCGTACAACCCCAATAATCCTTCGCCCACAATTGGTGGTGCAACATTACGACAAGATTTAGTGCAAGGGCCGTTTAGACAAGATACTGCCGTTGAAAACAGAAACGATATTTTAGTTTTTACTACCGATGTATTAACGCAAGATGTAAGAATGAAAGGAAAAGCAAAAGTTACTTTAAAAATTTCCTCTAACAGAAAAGATACAGATTTTGCAATTCGTTTGTGCGATGTTTATCCCGATGGAAAATCGATGTTGGTGCAAACCGGTGTAATGCGTATGCGTTTTAGAAATGGTTTTGCTCCGGCAGATACCGCCAACATGATACCGGGAACAATATATACAGCAACGGTTGATATACCTGCAACGTGCATCACTTTTAAAGCGGGACATAAAATAAGAGTGAATGTATCTTCTTCAAACTACCCGCAATACAACAGAAATATGAATACCGGCGGTGCTATGTATCCGGGACCAAGTACCGATACCCTGGTGAACCCTGTGGTGGCAAGTAATACGGTTCATTTAAATAATGTTGATTTTTCTTTCATTTCATTACCACTTGATTTATCTGTTGGTGTGAATGAAATAGTAAAAAATGAAATTGAATTTTCTGTTTATCCAAATCCCTCAAGCAATGAAGTGTTTGTGTATACACCAAACAACGAAAGCGGATGGATTGAACTTTTTGATTTGAACGGAAAATTTATTTTGAGTGAAGAAGTAACGCAAACATCCACCAAACTTTCTTTAAAAAATATAGATGCAGGAATTTACTTGCTAAGGTATAAAAGTGAAAGCGGAGTAGGAGTAAAGAAGGTAATTGTAGAACGATAATCAATTATCTTTTAGCTGAGGGGTAAGGTACAAAATCTGTTTCGCCTTTTATTTTTGGAAAGCGTTGTTGTATCCAATCTTCTTTAGCTTGTTGCAACCTTTCTTTACTGGAAGAAACAAAATTCCAATCTAAAAAGCGTTCTTCGGGAAAAGCTTCGCCTCCAAAAATATATACGCATGTATTTTCCGCCATTTCAAATTCGCATAAGTTGCTGTTTTTTGAAATCAGAATTTGTTTAGATTGATACGTGTTTCCTTCGCTTTTTATTTCCCCGTTTAAAATGTATAAAGCGCTTTCTCCAAACAAATCGTCTCCTAATTTTAGAACTTGATTTTTTTTACTCTTCAATTCAATAAAATACAATTTACTGTAAACCGGTACCGGCGATTTTTTTCCGAAGGCTTCGCCGGCAATAAGTTTCACATCTACCTCATTTATTTTCCAACTAGGTATTCTATCAGCGCTAATATGCACAAATGAAGGTTCTGTTTCTTCCAGCTCTTTTGGTAAAGCCACCCAAATTTGTAAACCATGTAAACTTTTTTCAGAATGCCTTAAATATTCCGGAGTTCTTTCAGAATGCACAACGCCTTTTCCTGCTGTCATCCAATTCACTTCACCGGGTTTAATTTCTTGTTCACTTCCTATACTGTCTCGGTGCATAATAGATCCTTCAAACAAATAGGTGAGGGTAGAGAGGCCAATGTGCGGATGCGGCAATACATCCATGTTTTCGCGTTCGTTTAGTTTCACTGGCCCCATGTGATCAATAAAAACAAATGGACCAACCGCACGCTTTTGTCTGAAAGGCAATAATCTGCCAACCATAAAATTACCAATACTGGTGGCTCTTTCTTCTATTATTAAATCGATGTTTGACATAAATTATTTTAGTTTAAACCTTTAAAATACCTTTTCGTTATCGGCATTCATTTAATTATTTTGTCTTTTTAAATTTGTTTAAAATCACATTCCGTTTACTTAAAAAAGGTTCTTCAATTAAAATTGTTGTAATAACAGCAACTATAAATGTAATGAATAAATAAATTAGTAGCCCCGTTGTGTTGTTTCCAATATTTTTAGTAATAAAAATAACAAAAACAGGATGCCATAAATACCAGTTATAACTGTAATAAGCTATAAATCTTAAGGGTTTTAGTTTAGAAAAATTTACATAGTAAACTCCTAATAGCATTAAGAAAAACGAAAATGGAACAATAGAATGAAAATATATTTTTGAGAATAATTCGGATTGTAAGGAAACATGAAAAAATAAAGACGCAATAAAAAGAAATAGCCCCGAAGTAAATGCAAAAAAAGTGAAGCGCAATGATTTTATTTTCTCTCCATAATAGGTTATAATTAAATTTAATAATACGCCCCAGGCTAAGGCATCAATTCTATTGTGTGTTGCAGAGTAGGTATCTTTACTGTTAGTGAAATGGAGTGAAAAATACTTAAATACTATTCCGGCAATTATAGTTAAGATTACAAAAACAAACAGTGCTTTTGTTTTGTACTTGTTTTTAACGAAGTGCTGAATAATTAAAAACATTATTGGCAACATTACATAAAAATGTTCTTCTACACACAAGGACCAAACATGGTCAAAACTCCAATGAAACGGAAATCCCGTGTAATTTTGATAAAAAAACAAATATCTTTTTAAATCCCAATAAGGAATTATTTGGTCGGGATCTGTGGTATGGTAAAAGAAAAAGGCTAAAAACCCACCAAATAAAAGAAAGGTGTAATAAGAAGGCCAAATTTTAAAACCTCTTTGTAGGAAAAATTTAAAAAAGTTGATTTTCTCTCCATTTTCAAATTCTTTGGTTAATAAACCTCCAACTAGTAATCCTGAAACAACAAAAAATAAATCTACTCCTAAAAACCCATACGGTAACTGATGATTAAAATGAAACATTACTACTGAAATAATAGCAATACTTCTAAAAACATCTACGCTGGAGATTCTATTAGGGTTATTTATAGTTTGAAATACTTTTAGTTTTATCATACCAAAATTGTAAACTTATATGGAGTTTATAAACAGTAAAGTTATTTTCTGTAAATCTTTATCATTTATGGATAAAGATAAGGTTCTTTTTCAAGTGTCATTTTTCGGATGTTTTCAATAACTCTTTTCATGTAAATTTTCCAAAATGTTTTTGCAAACAACCAGTTTAAAGGATAAAGAAAAGGCTTATTCGCATGTAAGGTGTAAATGTATTCTATTAAAGTTTTGTTTTTTGCCAGTTCGGTGGTTTTCCATTCGCCAACAAATTTATAAAATCCCAGCATCGGGCTTTGAAATTCACTCAATTCAATTTTCCAATAGCTGTTTTCAATGCGTTCAATTACTTTATCTATAGAGGCAAAGCCTCCTTTTTGAGTGATGGATTTTGCAACAAAAACTTTTTTACTCGATCCGGGCTTTCCCCATTCTTCATCATTGGTGCAATGGGTAACTTTGGGTGTAAAGCCAAAACCGGTGTGTACTTTAGTTATATCGCAAAGCATGGGCGTTTTAAAGGCTCTTTCTAACGAGCAATTGAATATACTTGAAACTTTAACTATTGTTTTCATTTATTCCAATAAACCGGCCCTTTTAAAAACGTGCCATCATTCCATTGTAGTTTCATTCTATCGCCAATAACACCATATTTCTTGTAGGTTTCCGGTGAATCTTCGTTGCCCCATTTTGCAATTATGTTTTTTCCGCTTCTTGGTAATTCAAATAAAAGGCCTGCTATCACATCATCATTCGTCATTTTCTTTAAATTTTCTTCTGAATTATTTTTAAAAAAGTCAGGAATAATTTCGGGTATCACCTTTTTAGAAGGCACGGCTTTGTAATCTTTACCGTTGTAAATGTAAAAGTCAAATTGTTCAACGTAGCAAGCGGGGCCGCAAGCTTCTTGGTAAACAGCAATAAGCTTAGTGCCATTTTTTAAATTCCAATAACACATTTGCAAATGCCCTTCAAAAGCGCCAATTAATTTAAGATAACCGTTTTTTGGGTCGTAGGCGCTGAAAGCGTAAAGTATTTTATTTTTCTTTAAATCGTTACCGGCATCTTCTTGAGTTTTATTGTCTGACGATTGTTTTACAATTTCCATCCGTTCTTTTTTTGATAAATTAAGAATGGAGCTATCCGGAATTTCCTGAAAAAAATCGGCAATACTTTGCGAGAAAGCATTAGCACTTAAAAAAACACAAGTAAAGAATAGAATTAAATGTTTCATTTTATTTTATTTGTTGCTTGAAGATACACGTTATTTTTTGGAAAATTTATAATGGTTGGAATGAAATTCCCAACCAGTGGTATGCGACTTGACGAAGGCGGTGATTTTACCCACAAAATCACATACTAATAATCGCACTTTAATTATTTGAAAAATTGCCACACAAACCACTGAACGGCAACTTTTGCCAAACTGCTGTTAGTAGATGCCCATTGGTTGTCCAAAAATGTTTAGTATTAAGTCAGAGAGCACTTTGTACAAAGTAATTTACGTTAGAAGCACAACTGTTCGCGTTCACTAATAATTCGTGCGATAAAAAGAATAATTATATTAAAAAAAGGAAGAGAGGATAAAATTCTTATAGGGTAGAAGAATTTATAAAAGTTATCGCGTGAATATTAAATTGTTAAGAACTTGTTTTGTAAGGTGGCTTTGTTTTTCCAAATACGTTGAGTTAATAAAAAAATTAAGTCGTTTGGATTAGTCTATTTGCTTTTATATTTTCAAATAATTCAGCCAAGAAAACTTTCGCTAATTTATCAGTAGCCGTTTTGTCCAAAGCATTGCCATTATCATCGAAAGATTTAGAAACATTGGGAACAGGAAACATATTAGTAACTGTCCAAGCCCCTATTTTCCATAAAATAAATTGTAATGAAACCAATGCTTGTAAACCACCAAAATCACCTACCGAAACTGTGCTTATGCATATTGGTTTGCCGTGCCATTCATCATACAAAAGGTCTATGGCGTTTTTTAAACTGGCAGGAAACCCACCGTTGTATTCTGGTGTAATGATTATAATTCCATCTGCTAATTTTATTTTGGCAGCAAAATCTAAAACTTGTTCTGTAGGATTTTGAAAAGTTTTTATAGTGTCTTCAAAAATGGGAAAATTGTATTCTTTTAAATCTAATATTTCTGTAGTAGATAAATTATTTTCTTCCAAGTAAGTTTTGAAATATAAAGCTACATTATGACTTTTTCTTTCTCTTCTTACACTTGATGATAGGATGGCTATATGTGGCATTGTGTATTTATTTTTTTTCTTGTTCTAATGATTGATAAACTGAATCTTCCACTGAAATAAAATTTAGTAAGTCAGCATTTAGTTTTTCTTTTTCAGTGATAAATAATCCATGTGGAGCGCCTGTATAGATAATGTATTTGGCATGTGGGATAAGAGCTGCAGTTTTGTCTCCTGATACATTTATTGGAACAATATCATCAGCATCACCATGAATAATTAAAACTGGAATGTTAATTTTCCTCAAATCATTTCTAAAATCAGTTTCGGAAAAAGAACGCACACAATCAACTGTTGCTTTGGAAGAACTCATTAAGCATAACATTTTATTCCATTCTAATAATGGTTTGCTTACAGTTTGGTTTAGTGCGGTTACACCGTAAAACTTCTTGCCAAATTCAGCAATAAAAGCCGGACGGTCAGTCGAAATATTTTCTATTGTAGCATCAAAGCTTTCTTTTTCTGTTCCATCGGGATTGTCTTCTGTTTTTAGTCTGAACGGTGTTACTGAGCTAACAAAAGCAACTTTTTTAAGTTTCTTAGTACCATATTTTCCAATATAGCGGGCAATTTCTCCACCTCCCATTGAAAAGCCAACAAGTGTTACTTCCGATAAATTTAGTTGGTTAATTAATTCATTTAAATCATCGGCAAGTGTATTGTAATCGTAACTCTCCCAAGGTCTGTCTGATTTGCCAAACCCCCTACGGTCGTATGCAATACAACGAAGGTTGTGTTTTGGAAGTTCTGCTAACTGGTATTCCCACATTTCGTGGTTTAGAGGCCAACCATGAATAAATATTACGGGTTTACCTGTGCCATACTCCTGATAAAAAATATTTACAGAGTTATTGGTAGTTGATGATTTTGATTTTATAAAACTCATGTTGGGTTTCTTTTTAAATAGATTTTTTAAACAGTTATTTTACCTTCTTTTCCTGTAATTAAATTTGTTCCTGTAACAACCGAAGCCACCATTTTTAGAAAGTTAATCATTCTGTTGCCGTCATTATCCCAATAATAAGCAGTGGTTGGTGTTACTTTGATGATAGAAATATTCGAATCATCTTTGCCTTCTTTAAACCAAATTTTTGCAACAGGTGTCCAGAGTTCTTCAATAATTATTTTATCTAAAATTATTTCTGCTTCACCATTTACAACTAAGTAGCTGTTCTTTCCCGGATGCGAAAAAAAGAGTTGCACATTTTTGTCTGTTAATATGTCTTTGTTTTTATCGCTGCTCTTTTCACTAAAAAACCAAATACTACCCTCGTCACAAACTTTTATTGCAGACATGGGGCTGCAAGTAGAGCCATCGTCTATTTTTAAGTTGGTGCAAAAAAGGCAAATCATAATATCGTCCACCAGACTTTTTAGTTTGTTAATGGCTTCTTTGTTGTTCAAATTTTCTGTGTTGCTCATTTTATTTTGCTTATTTATAAATTACATTTTGTTACATTCTTTTTGACACACTATTGAATGGTCAAGATGTGTTCTTAAAGCTGGAAGGGTGGCTGCTGCCCATGCTTTTATGTCTGGGTCAGTGCAATCGGCAGATGCTTTTTCAAAAAGTTTAATTGCTTCTTTATGCCCGTTCACCATCATGTTACTATATTCTTTCCCAAAATCATTTCCTGATTTGTCGTTTAATTTTTTGTAAGCATCTTTTCCATTTTCAGTTTGCGATGTTGGCAGTGATATATTTTTGTTTTGTGCCAATGCAGTTAAATCAGCCAATGATTTGGTGTGTGCATTTTCCATCATTTTGCCTAATTCTTTCACATGATCTGAGGCTCCTTTTTGTTGGGCTAATTGACCTAAGCTAATTTCTTCACGGTTTATTTCAGCAGCATCAACAAGGAATTGTGCATCTTTTTCGCTGCTGTTGTCAAATTTTTGTTCGTTCTTTTCTTCAACAACTTTTTTGGTGTCTTCTGGTTTGTTGTTCATACATGATGATGTAACAACGATAGAAGTAATAATGAATGTGGCTTGCAGCATTGAGGATTTATAATTTTTCATTTGATTGTGTTATAAGTTAGATGTAAATATTTAAGCTACAAAGTTGCAGCTTCTAACTTTGGCAAGTATTACAAAATATTTCAAAAGAGTTATATCGTTCACATTTTTCAATTAATAAAAAATATCATCCATTATTAAAGCACAATAGAGTTGTATATTAAAGAAACAGCCCCGAAAACGGGGCTGTTTTTTCTTTTTATTTTTGTCTTTTTTTTGGCGATGAAAACACTCTTTTGTTTTTTTAGGGTGGGCATGGTGTATCGGCAAAAAAATGAAAGATTTTTTTGAGCGCTCGAATGGGTCGGCTTTATTTACAAATATAATTTTTTGACATAGGAATTAGGAGTAGAGCAAGTTGCCCACCAAAAGCTTCATAAATACTTGTCAGGTTGATGGTTTCACTGTAGGTCTTAGGGTTATAGCTAAAGAAGAGGTTATTCCAAGCAGCGGGAATTGGTTGGAATGAAAAAACTAATCAACCTATATTATATTCAAATGTTTATATATTTCTTTAGTATGCATTCGATAAAGATGAAAAGATTGACCACCAATCTGCCTTTCCTTCTTTCTTTCCAAGTCTCACAATTATTAAATCTTTTGCCGGGTTTACGTAAATAAACTGCCCTAAAATACCTTCAGCCATAAAGTCTTCATTTGGTGTTGGCAGCCACCATTGATATTGATAGAATTTAACGCTGCCATTTGATACATCAAGTTTAGTTGATTCTTCAACCCATTTTTCAGACACTATTTGTTTCCCATTCCAGTTCCCTTTGTTTTTAAATAATCGTCCTATTTTAGCAAAATCTCTTGCTCTTGCATTTAAACAGCAAAATGTTTTTTCTAATCCATTTTTCTTTCTGTCAATACTCCAAGATGCATCATATTCCATACCCAAAGGCGACCATAATTTTTCTTGTAAGTAAGAAGTGATAGTTTTACCTTTTAATGAACGTTCTAAAACTAAACCCAAAAGCTGGGTGTTGCCACTTACATATTCAAATTTTTTGCCCGGTTCTGATTTTAATTTCATTTTCTTAATTTCTTTTCTAAGATTAAGGCCATAATAAAATGAAGCAGCATCTCCAAATGGATTGATATAACTTTCATTAAACTTAATTCCTGAGGTCATTTGTAATAGATGTTTAATTGTTACTTTATCAAAACCGTTTTTTGTTAGTTCAGGAATGTAATTTGTTATTGGTTCTTCAACTGATTTTATTAATCCTTGGTCAATTGCGCAACCAATTAAAATTGACGTTATAGATTTTGCCATGGAGAAGGAAGGGATAATACTTTGTTTGTTATATCCCTTAAAATATTTTTCATATTGGATTGTATCATTTTTAATAATTAAGAAAGCAACAGTTTTGTTGTTTTCAAGAAATTTATCAAAAGGAATGCCGCTTATTTCTTTAGGAAATTTACCCGCAGTTGCACTTTGGAATTTGAAAGTGGAAGTATCAGCAGTTAATGGCCTTGACTGAAATTTTTTATAATCTTTTATATCTGCAAAATTATAAAACACAAAACGAGCTAATTGACAAGAACTTAATATTACTGAAACAATTAATATTAAATACCAATTACTCTTAATTCTAATTTGCTGTTTCCTTTTTGCCATTTTATTTTAAAAACATTTTTAATTTGCTTACACTTACCTTAAATAAATATACAATTAATTTTTACTAAATATTGAGTAACATATTGAAATCAAAATTGAAAATAATTGTGGATTGGGATGAATATCCCAACCAGTGGTTTTTTGTTAAATCAATTAAGTTTAAAACTGCTTGTTTAAATTGTGATATTCAATTTTTGCCATATAGGGAAAGTAAGGCAAAATTTCTATAAGCTCCTTCGTTTTGGTTTCGTCAACATTTTGAAATATTAAAACAGCGTCCTTTTTCGAAACTGAAATAAAAAAACTTTCCAAAATATTTTCTTGTTTCCATTGATTTACGAATTCCATTTCTTTTTTTGGTAATTCAGGATTTGATTTTATTGTCTCTATTCCGCTATCTGAAAGTGTAATTAAAACTAAAATTCTATTCATATTGTATTGCTTTAAAGTTGTTCTACAAAGTTAAAATTATATTGATTATTTTCAGAATGAAGCACAACACTTTGCAACTATGTCAAAGTAGGCTTTAACAGTCCACCGAGGTCTTTACTTATTGTGGTGATTGTATTCGTCTATCATAGCATTTAATGGATGGCAAATGGACTCAGTGGGCTTACGAACCTAACTGACCTTCAGCGTCAGGAGTATTCTTTGTCTGTTTGCAATAACGTTAATTAAATATACAAATAGTTATTTTGTGAAAGTCGTTACCTAATATCTAGCTATTTTTAATTACTTTTATTCAATCACTTCGTATTCTATTTCGTTCGCTTTTGTTTTATTATTTGGTAGTATTGTTTTTTGTTGCAGTTTATAAGTGTAGGTTGTGTCATTAGCAATTAGTTTGTTGTTAACTAATTGCTTTGGGCAGCGATGATTAATTAAAATTGTTTTTGATTTATACCCACCCTGAATTACCTTTACTACATTATAAGTTAAGGTTAAAGAGTTAACTTCTAGTATTCCACAATCTGGCGGTAGTTTAATAGTATTAATGTTTTCTTTTAGTTTTACAATTACTTCAAGCGTAGCCGTATTTGTTGCCATTTGAGATCTATCTCTTTGTCCGAAACAAATAATTGTCAGTATAAAAAATAAATAGGTAAATAATTGTTTTCGCATGCGTTAATTAAATATACAAATAATTATTTTATGAAAATCTTGCGTTAGTCAATTGATTCCTATTGGTGGACGCTATTTTATTTTGTTATTAATTGTATCTGCAAGGTCAAATAGTTCTTCGGGAATACCTTTATGTTTGAAATTGCAATTAAGGCAAATTGGTTCATTTCTTGTGGACCATTTTACATTTCTATCGAAACCTGATTTTAATTTTGAAGTAAATAAATGAGCAATTAGCGATTTGTAGAATTCTTTATCATTTGAAGAAATATTTTCTGAATTAATACTGTCAATTAAAGAATTCATCATTTTTAAAATGTGTAATAACTCTGTCAATTTAGGATAAATAATAAAAGGGTCCTCATGTATTGTTTTTCCAATAAAATGATTATTGTCCAAGAATTTATTTATTGCATCTGAGCCAATGAAATTAAATTTTTGTTTTTTTCCACCGCCCATTCCATCGCTTTTAGTTTCAATATAAGTAAAACTGAATTCATTAATATCATTTCTTAATAGATTAGTTTTTTCGGAAATATAAAGTAGTTTTTTTCTTTCTATTTCGGTTTTTTTTTGATCTTCAAATTGATCTTGAATTAATTTGTTTGCGTCAATTTGTGTCTTAAGGGCAAAATACAAAAGAATTGAACCAATTAAGCTAGTTATTGGTGCTGTTATACCGCCAATAGTATCGCCGATTGGTCCAGTTGCTCTGAAGTCAATATAACCAGATCGGGTAAATATAAATGGTGCTGAAATAACTAATGCAATTCCAAGAAATAGAAATATTGTAATTTTATTAGTTGATTTTTTTATCATGATATTTCTTAGTTTATGTGTAAGTACAAATCCATTTATTTTCTAATTAAATTTACTAAATCAAACCCTCCAAAAATCCCCTTGTTTAAAAGTAGCTTACAATTCCAACTTAAAGTAAATGCAAAAAAATACCGCACAATGGCGGTATTTTAATTAATGTATTTTGTTACAAATTTATTTAAAATAACCGTTGAAAATCCCAATCATCGGATTGAGTGTATTTATTTAGTGATTTTTTCTTTTATGTCTAAGATTGATTTTATTTCTTCAAGTCCAATTCCTTCACTGCCTTGAATTGGTGAATCAGGATTTTCAGGAAGGGTGAATATCATAGTGGCGCCTCTCAAAAGAATTTCGTCTTTAATTTCGGCCTTTTCCGCTTGCTTCATGTAAGCAGGTAAAGTCTGTCCTATTGCCTTTTTATGAACATAAATTTCTAACAGTTTTCTTTCCTTATTATATTGTTTTATACAAAATACAATTAAATAAAATATAGGAAAGAAAATAATTATCCTTTTTAACCAGTATGTAAAATTGTCTGACCCAGAGTTTGTTTTTTCATCAATTGCTGGTTTTAATTGAAGTTTTGATATTGAGTCAATATAATTAAGAGTATCAGATTTATTCTTTAGATTTCTTAGTTTAATAATTCCCTCTTGTTGTTTATTTTTTGTATTTATATCTACCTTTTGATCATTTAGTTCAAAAAAGTGCCAAGAAAAATAAGCAGTGGAAATCAAAACTGCTATAACTACCACTAACCAAATTGAAACTCTGAACTTTAATTTTTTTGAAATCTCGTCAAGAGCAACAGAGAGAGATGTGGCAGTAGCTTCAGGAATTAAATTTCTTATTATTTGTGCGTTTTCCTGTGCGTCCTTAACAATCGATGAAGCTTCGTCTTTTAGAGAATTTAGCTCACTTTCAATTTTTGGTATATCAACACTTGGTGTCAATATGCTGTAAATGCCAAATTGTCTTAGAGCATTATTTAATGCTTGAAACTGAGTTAAGCAAGCATGGTGTTGGTTAGTTAATTGGTTTTGGGCAAGTGAACTAATTGGATTGAATTGAGTTAATATTGAATTAATTGTCGCATCTAAAGAAATTAATATACTACTATTGAGTTTTATTAAAATATCTTCTCTTGTCATAAGTTGCTCTAAGATCCTAATGGTGTCTTCAATAAGAATAGAAATTTCATTGGTATTATACTTAGGGAATGGTTGTATTGAAAATCCAGAAGCCCAAAGGAGACTAAGGTCTTTTTTTAAAATTTCTGCAATATTTTTGAGAATGTTATCTACTTTTGGGTTTCTTATTTTTACTTCAATTTTTGCCATTAATTCATTAATATGTTGTAATTGTTACTAAATTCAGTATTACCGATATTATCTTATAATTTTCAATTTAAATTTACTAAATCAAACCCTCAAAAAATCCCCTTGTTAAAAAGTAGCTTACAAGTCCAACTTAAATTAAATGAGCAAAAAAAATACCGCACCAGGCGGTATTTAATTTATGTATGTTGTATTTAATTTATTTAGCGTAGCTGGTGGCGCGGGTTTCGCGTATTACGGTAACTTTTACCTGGCCGGGGTAGGTCATTTCGGTTTGTATTTTTTGCGAAATTTCAAATGCCAATTGTTCTGCACGTGCATCGGTTACTTTTTCGCTGGCTACAATAACGCGCAATTCTCTACCTGCTTGTATAGCATATGTTTTATCTACACCCTCATAACTTAAAGCTGCTGCTTCCAAATCTTTTAAACGCTTAATGTATTGCTCGGCAATTTCGCGTCGCGCTCCGGGGCGTGCACCGCTTATTGCATCACACACTTGTATAATGGGTGCGTATAAAGTAGTCATTTCAATTTCATCGTGGTGGGCACCAATGGCGTTACACACTTCGGGTTTCTCTTTAAACTTTTCTGCCAACTTCATACCCAATAATGCGTGTGGTAATTCCGGTTCATCATCAGGCACCTTACCAATATCGTGTAACAAGCCCGCGCGTTTTGCAATTTTAGGGTTAAGGCCCATTTCGCTGGCCATAACAGCACAAAGGTTTGCTACCTCGCGGCTGTGTTGTAATAAGTTTTGTCCGTAGCTAGAGCGGTATTTCATACGGCCAACCATACGTATTAATTCAGGATGTAAACCATGTATGCCTAAATCTATACAAGTACGTTTACCGGTTTCAATAATTTCTTCTTCCAGCATTTTTTTGGTTTTCTCAACCACTTCTTCAATACGCGCCGGGTGTATACGTCCGTCACTTACCAATTGGTGTAAAGCTAAACGGCAAATTTCGCGGCGTATACTATCAAAACAACTTAAGGTAATTGCATCAGGGGTATCATCAACAATAATTTCAACTCCGGTTGCGGCTTCTAGTGCGCGTATGTTTCGGCCTTCTCTTCCAATAATTCTTCCTTTGGTTTCATCGCCTTCAATATGGAAAACAGAAATAGAATTTTCTATGGCTGTTTCGGTAGCCACACGTTGTATGGTTTGTATAATAATACGTTTTGCTTCTTTGTTGGCGTTAATTTTAGCTTCTTCCATGGTATCTTTAATATAACTCATGGCCTGTGTTTTTGCTTCGGCTTTTACGCTTTCTACCAATTGTGCTTTTGCATCATCTGCCTTCAGGCCGCTTACTTTTTCAAGCATTTCTACTTGTTTGCGGTGGCCTTTTTCTACTTCCTCTAACTTGCTTTTGTAAACTTCTATTTGCTGGTTAAGCTGGTTTTTGCTGTTTTCTATTTCCTTATCCTTGCGGTTGGCATCTTCCAGTTTTTTATTCAAATCCGATTCTTTTTGCTTAATACGGTTTTCGGCCACGGCCATTTGGTTGTTACGTTCTTGTATGGCTTTATCGTGTTCTGATTTTAATTGCAAAAACTTTTCCTTGGCCTGCAATATTTTTTCTTGTTTAAGTGCCTCGGCTTTTACTTCGGCTTCTTTTATCAGGTTTTCTTTTTCTTTTTTAGCGCTTGCGTTTATACGGCTGTTGGCCATAAAAAAGCCCACTAAAATGCCTACCAACAGGGCTCCTGCTATAAATATAATGGTTAATGTATCCATTGTTGTTGTGTATTTAGGTTAAAAAAAAACGCACAAATTTGGGCCTTGGCCTTCATTTGTGCGTGTAAATTATCGTTAATATAAAATATTACTCTTCTATATTTCTGATGTTTTGTTTATGCTCTTTTAGCATTTCCTCAACATCAGCAAGCATTGCTTTAAGATTATTTGCTTCTTGTGAAGACGATTGTGCCTCTTTGTAATATTGAGACACCAGTTGTAAAGTAACCATCGCCAGCAAATCCTTCTTATCTTTTATTGCGTAATTTCTTTCAAACTCCGCAATTTTTGTATTAATTATAGTAACTACCTCTCTTAACTTCCCCTCGTCAGCAGAATTTATTTTCACCGGATATAATCCGCCGGCTATTTCTACATTTATGCTAGTTTCACTCATTAAAAGAGGGCGTTAAATTAAGCACTTAGTAAAGCAATGCATTTATCAATTTCACGCACCAAATCATTTATTTGTTTTTTCATTTGAGATTTTTCATCATTCCCATCTGAATATTTAGCTAAAATAACATTTTTTCTGTGAGAATTCAAATCGGATACGTTAATAGATTGGCTGTCAACTTCTTGAGAAATTCCTGAGATAACATCGTTCATTTTCAATAATTGTACGGCCATTCCTTCTTTTTCTTCCAATAGCTTTAAGCGCTCATCATTTAAAGCATCTATTTGTTTAAATAAGCGCTCAATAAAGTCATCGTCTTGCGCCGGCGTACCCGCAGCTTTAATTTCTGCCAATTGATTTTCGTACTCGGCTACTTTATTATTTAAGGCTGATGTTGATTCGTTTAATTCGGTAATGGTAGTTTTTAAAATGTTAATCTCAGAAATTAAACTGTTTTTTTCGTTTGATATACTTTCTAAATTACTTTGAAGTGAGTTTACCATTTCTGAATTTTGTCCTGCTTCTGCCAATTGGCTGTTTAACAATTCAATTTCAGATTTCAATTTGCTTATTTCTGCATTTAAGGCCGAGTTGTTTGCCGAAAGATTGGTAATCTCAAAGTTTTTGTTGTTTAAGGTTTCTTTTAAATCTTCAACTTTTCCGGAGGTAATAGATTTTGATTCTTCTAATTCTGCTTTAATAATTGCTAACTCTGCTTCTAAAGCTTCGTTTTTAGAAAGCGTATTATCTATTTCAGAAATTAAGTTGGTATTTTCTGCTAATAATTTATTGTACTCTAAAGTAGAACTGCTGCTTTTTTCTTCCCACTCGGCATTAATAGAATTTTTTAATGATTCTAATTCGTCGTTAAAAGAAGAGCGTGCTTCATCTAATTCATTTTCTTTAGAAGCAAGAATAGAAGTAATTTCTTCTATTTGCGATTGTAAACTAGTGTTGCTTTCGGTTAAAGAAGTAATTTCTTCATTTTTAGCTTCAATAGTTGCCTCTGCTTCGCTTTGTTGGTTGCTCGCTTTTTCAATAACAGAAACTAAGTTGGCAATTTCTGCATTTAATACTTCAATTTGTCCGTTAAGCTGATTTACTTGTTCGCTTTGGCTTAAGCTTTGCGATTGTTTATAAGCTTCAAAATCTTGAGTTAATTCACTTAATATATTAGATCCGGTTTCAACTTGTGCTTTGTAACCTTCAATTTCTGCATTTAATGAATCAACGGTTGTGCGGTATTCTTCAATTTTAGCAATTAATTCTTTTGCTTGCTCGCGTGTATCATCAGCATCTAATTGAGCTTTGCTTAACTCTTCGGTTAATTTAGAGTTTTGTGTGTTAGAATGGTGAACAGTGTTGGTTAATTTTTCTTCGTAAGAAGCTTTTAAACTTTCAATTTCAGAATCAAACTTAGCTTGTAATTCATTAATTAACGATTCGTGTGTATTTAATATACCTTGTTCTTTCTCTTGGAAACTGCTGGTTAAGGATGCAATTTGGTTTTCGTAATTAGAAGTTAGTTCACTTATATTACCGCTTAACTGTTCTTTTAAAGAAGCAATGGTTCCTTCGTAAGAAGTACGTAAATCGTTTTCGGTACTAATTAATTGCGATTGTAATTCTTCTATACGTTGGTTGTAAGAGCTAACCAAAGCAGCGCGTTCTTCTTCATGCTCTAACTTTAGGGCACTCATTTGGTTTTTTAAATTGTACTCTATAAAGTCAACTTTTTGTTGCCAGCTTTCGTTTAATGATTCAAGTTCACGTGCGTTGCTGGTGCTTATTGCATTTATTTTTGATTCAAATTCAGAATTAATGCGGTTTACTTCTTCTTCGTGCGAAGCAATAAGACTCATTTCTTTATCGGCAAATGAAGAGGTTAATTCGTTAATACGGTTTTCGTATTCGTCTTTTAAACCAATTTCTTTATAATGCGAACCCGATTTTAATTCATTTAATTGTTGTTCGTAAGCGTCTTTTAATTGTGAAATGTTGTTTACCGACTCTTCTTTAATTGATTCTATTTGCGATTCGTAACGGCTGGCAATGGTTTCCAGTTCTGCCTTTAACGAATTTATTTCTTCAAAACGCGCATCAATTTCAGCTTGCTTTTCGTGCAATTGCTCTTTAATGTTTTCACGCAACTCCTTAAACGAAGTGATTTCACTTTTGTACAAAGTGTTATCGCGCTCCATTACAGTAAGTTTGGTGTTTAATACATCAATGGTTACTTGAAGTCGTTTACAATCTTCATCACGCAAGATGAGTTGGTTTCTGTAATCGCTTAACGAGCGTTTTAATTCGTTAAACTCTTTACGTAAAGCGATGTCGCTATCCAGTACTTGTTGTATTTCCGATTTGATGTCGTTAAAACTCATTATTTCACAAATTTAATTGGTTAAAAATACCTAATCAATTTGCTGTTAATGAATGGTTAAGCGAGTTTGATTGCACACAACTTTGTTAATTACCTTTAAGGTTATGAGCAGTGATTTGTTAATAAGATAAAGAAAAGTAAAAAGGCTTACGGTTTAATGGTAGCAAGCTTTTCGGGGTTGTTTAATTTAGTGTGATGTTCTTTACCATTGTACTCAAAACGAATAATATTGGTTTGTTGAGCAAGGTAATCGTACAGCAAAGTGTTCTCAATTTCTAAAGCACTAATACTTTTTTCGGCCGGATACTCTGCAAAAATCCAAACAACATCTTTTTCAATTTCGTAACCAATGTAATTTTGTTGAAGTAATTTATTGTTTGCTTTTAATTTTAAATGAGATAAGAGGTATTGATTAATTACTTGGTTTAAATAGGTTGAATCTTTTCCGTTAAGCAAATCAATTTGTTTTTTATTTATTTTTTTAAGTGCATCTTCTAAATCGTTCACAAAAAGTTTAACCGAAACTTCTAAATTATTGTTGGCCGCGTTGTGTTTTATTTGCGTAATACCCAGGTAAAATGGGTGTTTGATGGTAAAAGCAAAAAGCACCACACTTGTTAGTAATAGAAATAATGTTTTAATTCGTAAACCCATTAGCATTACAAATATACAAAAATGAGCGCGTTTTGGCTTTGGTTTAGCACCGGTTTAGAGCATATAACAGATTTTAACGGCTACGATCATATACTGTTTGTTACCTTATTATGTATTGGGTACACTTTTAGCTCTTGGAAAAAATTATTGATAATGATAACAGCTTTTACTGTTGGGCATAGCATTGCGCTTGCTTTAAGCACCATTAGTGTTATAGAAATGAAACAAGAGTTGATAGAATTTTTAATAGCTTTTAGTATTTTACTTACGGCCATTTATCATTTAATAAACTACAAAAATGAAAAAGCAAAAGCCGGTGTTGTTTTATACAGCATTGTTTTGTTTTTTGGATTAATACACGGCTTAGGTTTTTCGTATTTATTAAAAGCCATGTTGGGCCAAGAAGAAAGTGTGTTTTTTCCTTTATTAAATTTTAATTTAGGTTTAGAGGCAGGGCAGTTGCTTATTGTACTATTAGTACTAACACTTGCTTGGTTAATAACGCAACTTTTTAAAGTTCCAATAAAAGTTTACAATTTAGTTTTAGCAGCCATTATTGCAATAGTGGCATTTAAAATGTGTTTAGAAAGAGTTTTTATGCTTTAGGCTCCATTTTTTCCCTACATTACTTGCCGTTCGACATATTTCAGTATAAAAATCCCTATAAATTTGTTATTTTTAGGGCTTTCTTATTTAATATGAAACTTTACTTCTTTCAAACGTTTGCGGCCTGTTTAATATTATCAAACACGTTTGCACAAAACATTCAAAATAATCCTAAATCAAACCACGGCAATAAGTTTGAGCAATTGGGTTCAATATTGCCAACACCAAACGAGTACCGCACTGCATCGGGTGCACCCGGCAGCAAATACTGGCAACAAAAAGCCGATTACGATATTGATGTTACCTTGGATGAAAAAAACTTAAGCATTATAGGTTCTGAATGGATTACTTATACCAACAATTCTCCCGATGCATTATCCTACTTATGGTTGCAGTTAGATGAAAACCAACACGACCCCAACAACAACATGAACTACATGGATGAGTTGAAATTAAACGGAGATAAAGGAACAGATGCCAGTTTAAAAGAAATGCAACGCAAAGAAAATTTAGCAGGGCTTGGCGATAAAATTGATGAGGTGAGCGATGCAGCAGGTAAACCTTTAAAGTACACCATTAACCAAACCATGATGCGCATTGATTTACCAAAGCCATTAGCACCAAAAGCGAAAGTAAAATTTAAAGTAAAGTGGCATTATAAAATGATTAACCGTACCGAAATGGGTGGCCGCGGTGGTTACGAATATTTTCCGGAAGACGGAAATTATTTGTTTACCATGACGCAATGGTACCCGCGTATGTGTGTGTACAGCGATTTTCAGGGATGGCAAAACAAACAGTTTACCGGACGCGGAGAGTTTGCATTGGCCTTTGGCGATTTTAAAGTGAAAATGACAGTGCCTGCAGATCACATGGTTTGTTCTACCGGCGAATGTCAAAATTACCAGCAAGTACTTACTACGGCGCAATTCGGCAGATGGCAAAAAGCACAAACAGCAAAAGAGCCCGTAGAAATTGCCCTATTGGCTGATGCAATAGAAGCAGAGAAAAACAAAAACAAAAGTGGCGCTACAAAAACCTGGATTTTTAAAGCAGATAGCGTACGTGATTTTGCATGGGGAAGTTCTCGTAAATTTTGTTGGGATGCAATGCCTGTTGTGTGCGAAGGAAAAAAAGTAATGTGTATGAGTTTTTATGCGAAAGAAGCTTACAACCTTTACAGCAAATATTCAACAAAAGTAGTAGCGCATACTATAAAAACATATTCTAAATACACCATTCCTTATCCTTACCCTGTGGCGCAAAGTATTGAAGCCGCCAACGGAATGGAATACCCAATGATATCTTTTAACTTCGGAAGAACCGATAAAGACGGTACTTATACCGAAGGCGCAAAAAACGGAATGATATTGGTAATTATTCATGAAGTGGGCCACAACTTTTTTCCGATGATTATTAATAGTGATGAGCGTCAGTGGAGTTGGATGGACGAAGGACTAAATACCTTTGTGCAATTTTTAACCGAGCAGGAGTTTGATGCCAATTACCCATCGCAACGCGGGCCTGCACACCGTATAACCGATTACATGCGTGCGCCTAAAAACATGCTGGAGCCTATTATGACGAACAGCGAAAATATTTACAACTTTGGTGCTAATGCCTATGGTAAACCTGCCACCGCTTTAAATATTTTGCGTGAAACAGTAATGGGCCGCGAGTTGTTTGATTTTGCATTTAAACAATATTGTAAGCGTTGGGCATTTAAACATCCGGAGCCTGCAGATTTATTCAGAACCATGGAAGATGCCAGCGCTGTTGATTTGGATTGGTTTTGGAGAGCTTGGTTTTATGATATTGACGCGGTAGATATTAGCGTAGATACAGTAAAAGCATTTAAAATTACGCAAGGTAAAACGGTGCCGGTAAAAATAGATACCATGATAACTTATATTGGTGGAAGAGGTAAAGATTTTCAAAACATTTCTCAAATACGAAACAAAGAGCAGGGTTTAATTCCATTGGTAGATGTTGATACCACCTTACGCGATTTTTATTATCACTACAAGCCACAGCCTGAGGTGGTGAAAGAAGTAAGAAACAGGTTTGAGAACATGGAAGAAATAAGTGATCAGGATTTTAAAAATTTCGAAGGTAAATATGTGTACCAAATTAAATTTACTAACCGCGGCGGATTGGTAATGCCAATTATTATTCAATGGATTTACGAAGATGGAACCAAAGAAATTGAACGCTTGAATGTGTATTGCTGGAGAAAAGACGAGAAAAATTTTGAACGCGCCTTTTTAAAAGACAAAAAAGTAATAGCCATTCAGTTAGACCCTTACAAAGAAACTGCAGACATTGACGAGAGCAACAATACCTGGAATATTAAAACAGAGCCTAGTAAGTTTGATTTATTTAAATCTAAAAAAGAAGGTAAAGCAGCACGCGGACAAAGTAAAGGTGTAAACCCAATGCAAGAAGCAAAAAATAAAAAGTAGATATGACATTTTGGAGAAGGTTAAGATTGTATGGTTTTGGATTTGGGATAGGTCTTTTAATTGTGTATGTAATGTTTGGAAACAGAACATGCTCAACACCCGGCGAAATTAAAATGCGCGAATTGGCTTTTCAGTATCATAGTTTAAGCGATAAAGCCAAATGCAAATTAAAATGCATGAAAATGAACGAGGCTTTATTAAAAATACAATTACGCCACTTTGAAATTAATTACGATTTATCAAGTGTTCAACAGCAACCATGCGGACAATATTACGTACAACCACAACAAGAGCATGCTGCCAAATACAATTTTAATTTGGTAATGTACGATTGCGATACGATAACACGTATCGACGATATTAATATTGTAAAACCAATTGAGGGTTGCCAATGTCAATAGAACCATTATATACCGACGAGTTTTTTATGAAAGAAGCGCTTAAAGAAGCGCAAAAAGCTTTTGCTGCCGATGAGGTTCCGGTGGGCGCAGTAATTGTTGCCAACAACAAAGTAATTGCCCGCTCGCATAACTTAACCGAAATGTTGAATGATGTTACAGCCCATGCAGAAATGCAGGCCATAACCAGTGCAGCCAACGCGCTTGGCGGAAAATATTTACAAGATTGTACTTTATATGTAACCCTGGAGCCTTGCGTAATGTGCGCAGGTGCATTGGCCTGGGCGCAAATAACAAAAATAGTTTACGGCGCCGGAGATAGTAAAAGGGGATTTAGTACTATTGGTGAAAATATTCTTCACCCAAAAACAGAAGTAGTAAGTGGAGTAATGGAAAATGAGTGCAGCGAAATTGTAAAAACATTTTTTAAAACCAAAAGGAATTGAAAAGGCTTTGCTACATATTTATTTTAGCAATTTTAGTTTCATGCAAAACACATTTGCACGTTCCGGATAACGACGAACAAAAATTACAAGGTAAATGGAGGTGGGTTGAAACTTCGGGTGGTTTTGCCGGACAAATAAGCACACCGGCTACTGAGAATTATAAAATGAGTTTAGAGTTTTTATCGAACGGAATCTTAAAGGAATATAAAAACGGAGAGTTTATTAATAAGTGCAATTATAAAATAGAAAAAGGAAAATCTATTTACGATGCTGAAGGAGAGGTTTTATTAATAACTTATATTGAGAAAAATGCCGATGTGCAGCAACGCGTTCGCGATTATTTTGAAATTAAAGGAAAAGACACTTTAATTTTAAAAAACGAATGTTACGATTGCTTTACCAAAGTGTTTGTAAGGGAGCGGTAAGTAAACTTATTAAATTGTTTATTTAATCGCTATTTATTGGGTTCAAGAGACAGATAGAATTTAACTAATACTTTTTTCCGGAATTAATTTATTTAGCATCTTTTCAAATAGTGGTAAAAACCAAACAAAAAGCAAAACTCCCATAATGTTAAATAGCATATGCGAGTTGGCCACAGCTCTTTCTAATGAAGCATTTGCACTAATTATTTCCACTAATTTTAAAAAGGGATTAAATAAAATTAAACCGGCAATGATGGATAGTAAGTTAAAAATAAGATGAAATACACCTGTTTTTAAAGCTTGTCTGTTTCCTTTAATGGTTGCCAGTAAAGTATCACTTACAGTGCCTAATTCGGCGCCCATCATCACCGCAATTCCACCTGCTAATGACAATACACCTTTTTTTGCCAATACTATTGCCATGCCAACTGTTGCAGATGAAGATTGAATAATTAATGTTACAACTGCACCAGTTAAAGTGCCGGTTATAGGATTCTCTAATTTTTGAAGCCAGTTGAAAAATTCAGGATTTTGACGCAAGGGTTCAACTGCACGTTCCATAGTAAATAAGCCAAAAAATAAAATTCCAAAATAAATAATTGCTGTACCTGTTTTATTTACAACATTAGTTTTAGAAAACATAACTAATAGTAAGCCGAGAACTAAAAAAACAGGTGAGTATTTACCAATATCCATTGCAATAATTTGACTACTAACGGTTGTACCTATGTTTGCTCCAAGAACAATACCCATTGCCTTTCGAAAATTTAAAATATTTCCATTTACCATTACTATTGTTAAAATAATAACTGCAGATGAGGAATCAAGGATTGTAGTTACAATTGCACCGGTTAAAATTGATTTAAAGGTATTTCCTGTGAATCTGGTTATCCATTTTTCAGATTTTTCTCCAAATAAGTATTTTATATTTTCTGAAAGATTGTTTACTGCAAAAAGAAAAAGTGCCAATCCACCTAAAATAGATAATATAATATCAACCACAACTTAGTTTTTACCAAAAGTAACTAGTAATAGTGATGTAATTTTTAAGTGAATTTTATCAAATTATGATGTTACTAGGTGAAATTGAAATTAAGTTAAAATGAAAGATTTTTTAAAAATAAAAACCTACTTCATTATAGGCAACAACAAATAACTTGCATTGTCGGCATCGTGGTAAATTTTTATTTCACTTTCTACAAAATCTTTATCATCGCAGGTGTAGGTATTTACAAATTGTTGAGGATTTCTGTCAAACAACGGAAACCAGCTGCTTTGTATTTGCACCATAATTTTGTGACCCTTTTTAAAAGTATGCGCCACATCGGGTAAATCAAATTTTACTTCTTCCATTTTACCCGGAGTAAATGCTTCGGGGTTTTCAAAACTTTTTCTAAATCGCCCACGCATTATTTCGCCACGTACCAACATTTGATAGCCTCCCATTTCTGCTTCGTTTGCTGCACCCAAGCAACAATAGCTACTATCGTATTCAAAATTATCCGGAAATACATCAATTAATTTCACTACAAAATCTGCATCGGTAGTAGAAATAGCTGTTTTAATTACTGCTGTTAATACACCGGCTAATGTTACATCTTCTGCTAATATTTCTGTTTTAAAACTCAATACATCTGTTCTTCTGGATGCAAAACGTTGGTCGTCGTCCATGTACTCTCTTGTTCTTCTTAAATGAACTCCATCGGCATAAGGCACCGGTTTATTGGGGTTGCTTACATATTTTGTAAACGAATTTTTTTGCTCGGGTTTTGTAAAGCTTAATTTTTCTTTATCATTTAAATAAATTGGTGTTGCAGTAACTTTTGCAGGAGGCCAATTTTCAAACTGTTTCCAATTGTTTTCTCCGGTAAAAAATACATTGGCTTTTGAAATTTTATCTATGCTTTCTTTTCCCTTTAAGTGATAATTAAAAAACGGAATTTCTAAATTTTGTTGGTAATAAGTAGAGGTAGCCGAACCAAAACGAATGTTACCTAAATTACTTCCATCGCCTCGGCTCCAACCACCGTGCACCCACGGCCCCATTACCAAACTGCTTTTTGTTGTGGGCGATTGTTTATCTATTGCTTTGTATAAATTCCAGGCTCCATAACAATCTTCGGCATCAAACAATCCTCCAACAACCATCATGGCTGATTTAATATTGTAACATGCTCTTCGCGCATCTCTTGCTTTCCAAAAATCATCGTAATTGGGGTGCTCACTTAATTGCTTCCAAAACTTAATGCTATCGGTAAACATCGATGCAATATTTTTAAAGGCTCCAACCCGTAAATAAAATTCGTAATTATCTTTTACAGGAAATTTATAACCCGGTGCTGTGCTTGTTGTTGGTGCAGGACGAGGCATACCAAATGAATAATAAAAACTAAAAGCATCCATTAAAGCAAATGCACCATTGTGATGAAAATCATCTCCTAAAAACCACTCGGTAACCGGTGCTTGCGGACTTACCGCTTTTATTGCAGGATGATTGCTTACCGCAGCCATGGTGGCATAAAAACCGGGATACGAAATACCAAATACACCCACATTGCCGTTATTGTTTTTAATATTTTTAATTAACCAATCAACGGTATCAAAGGTATCACTGCTTTCATCAATTTCTTTTTTTCCTTTTTTGTTTTTATTAAAAGGTCGCACATCTTCATAAACACCTTCGCTCATATATTTACCGCGAACATCTTGCATTACCAAAATGTAATTTTCTTTTAAATATTCTTTCCAGTAAGTTTTATACAAACGGGGACTAATTTTCCCTTCACCATACGGACTAACAGAATAGGGAGTGCGCATCATTAAGATGGGATGTTTTTCTGAATTATTTTTGGGCACATAAATACTGGTGAATAGTTTTACGCCATCGCGCATAGTAATCATTACCTCCTGCTTGGTGTAATTATTAACTACCCAAAGGCTGTCCGCATCAGCACTTAAAAATTTGAAAGAGAAAAATAAAAATAAGAAGGTGTATAAAGAAAGCTTATTCAATTTCATTTGGAAAAATTAAAATGGATCTTCAATATCATTTCGTTTTATATCACTCGCATCATCATCAACTTTGTCCCAATTTTTAGAACTTACCGTTTTTGTTTGCGCTCCTTGTAAAAAATCGTTGTTTTGTGGTAAAACATTTCCGCCACCTTGAGAATAAATAGCATCTTGCCCTTCGGTATAATCTAAATCGGCAAACTTTGCAAATTGGCCAATAAAGCGAAGTTTAACTGTTTCTAAAGCACCATGACGGTTTTTGGCAATAATAATTTCAGCTTTGTTACGCGTTGGCTCATTTTGTTCGTCAAACTCAATACCGTAATATTCCGGACGATAAATAAACATTACCATATCGGCATCTTGCTCAATTGCTCCCGATTCACGTAAATCACTTAACTGCGGACGCTTGCTGCTTCCCGGTCGGTTTTCAACCTGACGACTTAACTGCGATAAGGCAATAATTGGAATTTCCAGTTCTTTCGATAAACTTTTTAAACCTCTGGAAATGTTACTAATTTCTTGCTCACGATTACCTTTAGAATCTGGTCCTCCACTCATTAACTGCAAGTAATCAATAATAATTAATTGTACGTTTTGATTTTCTTTTAAACGACGTGCCTTAGCTCTTAATTCAAAAATAGATAGGGCAGGAGTATCATCAATAAATAAAGGAGCAGTACTTAGTTTTTTAATACGTTCGTGTAGTTGTGCAAACTCGTGGTTTTCTAAATTGCCTTTTAAGATTTTGTCTTGCGCTAATTCAGTTTCACTGGAAATTAAACGTTTTACCAATTGCAAACTGCTCATCTCTAATGAAAAAATGGCAACCGGTTTATTAAACTCAACGGCCGCGTTTTTTGCCATGGTAACTACAAACGCAGTTTTACCCATACCGGGGCGCGCAGCAAGAATTAATAAATCAGATTTTTGCCATCCACCGGTAATTCTATCAAGAGATGTAAAGCCTGAAGGTACTCCCAATAATCCATCTGTTTTGTTAGCGGCAATTTCAATTTCTTCAATAGCTTTAGAAATTAAGGTACTCATTTTATCGTGCTGTTTACGCACATTGCTGTCTAATATTTCAAAAATATTTTTGGTGGTTTCGTCAAGTAATTCAAAAACATCGGTACTGTCTTCGTAAGCAGATTTAATTGTTTCGGTACTAATGCGAATTAACTCGCGTTGTAAAAATTTTTGTGCAACAATACGTGCGTGAAATTCAATGTTGGCAGATGATGCAATACGGTTGGTTAAAGATGAAACATAGTAAGCACCTCCAACAAATTCTAATTCGCCGGTACGTTTTAATTCTTGCGTAACGGTTAAAATATCTACCGGTTCAGATCGGTTAAATAAGGAAACGATGGCTCCGAAAACTTTTCCGTTTTGTTCTTTGTAAAAAGCTTCCGGACTTAAAATATCAATTACGGTACTTAAGGCATCTTTCTCTAAAAGCATGGCACCTAAAACAGCTTCTTCTAAATCTACTGCTTGTGGTTGTACTTTTCCAATTTCTTGTGTGCTTCCTGTTTGTAAGGTGTAAAGTCTTTTCTTTAATTTATTTGGGTTTTCTTGGCTCATGTTGTAATTAGGGGACCGTAAAAGTGCAATAAAATTGTGTTCTATTAAATTTACGAATTTTAAAAAGCGTTTAATAAGATGTTTATAAGTAAAATTAGTTTCGGAAGAACCGTAAAATCAATACTTTCAGAAGAAGGTCGCTGTTAATAACTCCAACTTTCACTTGTTAACAAGCCTGCTGTTAGGCAATTGTTAATTACATAAAATACCTTACTGTCAGTACTTTAATTTTTTTGACAGAAATGAGTATTGCGCAGTTGCGTATTTTTACTATCTATGAGTTTAAAATGAAGAACTATAAAATATTATTGGCCGACAGTAACCATCCGGTATTGGAAGAAACACTAAAAAATGCCGGCATTGCTTACGATGCAGCTTGGAACAAAAGTGCAGAAGCGTTAATTAAAGATTTACCGAATTACAATGGATTAATAATTAGAAGTAAGTTTAAAGTAACCAAAGAAATTATTGATTCATGTCCGAATTTAAAATGCATAGGTAGAGTAGGAGCAGGTATGGAAAATATAGATGTTGCTTATGCCAAACAAAAAGGAATAACTTGTTTAAGTGTGCCGGAGGGTAATAGAGATGCTGTTGGCGAACATGCAGTTGGTATGTTATTAATGCTGTTGAATAATATAAAAAAGGCCGATGAAGAAGTGCGCAATGGTAAATGGGTGCGTGCAGAAAACAGAGGAAAAGAATTAAAGCATATGACGGTTGCCTTAATTGGCTATGGTTATATGGGAAGTGCAATGGCTGAAAAACTTACAGGATTTGGTTGCGAAATTTTAGTGTACGATAAGTACAAAACAGGTTTTGGTGATAAAAGAATTACCGAAAGTAATTTGCCCGAAATTTTTAGAAAGGCAGATGTATTAAGTTTGCATTTACCATTAAATGACGAAACAAAATATATGGTTAACAAGCAGTTTATTGATTCGTTTGCAAAACCAATTTATATTGTAAATACCGCACGCGGAAAAAATTTAAAAACTGAAGATTTGGTAGATGCGTTGGAGAGCGGAAAAGTATTGGGCGCTTGTTTAGATGTATTGGAATACGAAGCTGTTTCATTTGAAGCTTTGGATGCAACAACATTACCAAAGCCATTTGCTTATTTACTAACTAGTGATAAAGTAATTTTAACACCACATATTGCCGGCTGGACCCACGACAGCAATTATAAAATGAGTAAATGGATTGCAGAGAAAATGGTAAAGTGTATTGAATAGAATTATTTATTTAGAAAAAAAACGAACTAAAATTTGATAAAAAAAGGTTGGGATATTTTTCCCAACCTTTTTAGTTTAAACAAAAACATAATAAATTACTCCACCACCAATTTCCCTGTTTTAATTTTTAAACCTTTTTCTAAAATTGAATAGTGATAAATGCCTTTAGCAACATTTACTTCAATGTAATTTTTAAAATCAATTTCTTGCTTTAAAATTTCTTGTCCTATTGCGTTATACATTACAAAAGTGGCATTTTTTAAATTTGTTATTACATTAAACGTTCCATTGTTGGGGTTAGGATATAATCCGAATTCAAAAATTCCATTTTCAAGAGAGTTTAAATTAGTACATGCTGCAACGGAAACAATAATAGGAGTTCTAATGGTACACGGTGTTGCCTCTGCATAAAAAGTGTACGTTCCGGTTGTAAGTGTTGGTGTGGTAAAAGCTGTTCCAGTTGCTAAAGATACGGTTGATGAAAGAGAGTTATACCAATTTACGGTGCCGGCACTTGCTGTAGTTACAGTTAACATAGTAGAGTTGCCATTACAAATGGTTAATGCAGTTGCATTGGTAACACTTGTTGGAGCACAGGTTGCAACTTTGTATTTCCACATATCATTCATGTTTTCAAAAACGCTAACTGAAGGATGTCCGTAACTTCCAAAAATCCACATGTCTCCATTTGCATCAGCCCATCCAATATTATAATATCTACCTCCGGGATTATTTGCAGGGGCGCTTACTCCCATGGTTCCGTAAATTCCATTTTGATTAATACCGTTAAATCCTTTCATCCAGGTCCATTCATCGGAACTTATTTTGTATTTCCATAATTCATTTAACCTGCCAACTCCGGTTGTACCCGGGTAACCAAAACCTCCAAAAAACCATAAATCGCCTGCTAAATCTGTAATTGCAAAAGCACTATTTCTTCCTCCAGGATTGTTTGTAGTAGAAGCAACGGCAATTGTTCCGTTATTTCCCATTTGGTTAGATTGCATTGATCCACCTGCATAAGTCCACATGCCGCTTGTTGGATTAAATTGCCATAAATCATTTAAATATCCTGGTGATGCAGTTGAAGGATATCCACTACCGCCAAACATCCAAAAGTTTCCATTCAGATCTTTTGTAAATGCCGGAAATTCTCTTCCGCCCGGTGCGTTTGAAGGTAATGCAACTCCTTTTGGTCCGTATACTCCAACTTGATTGGTAGCAGTGCTTCCTAACATGTGAGCCCAATCGCCTGTAGTAATATCGTATTTCCATAAATCATCTAAGTAACCCGGAGGGCCTGCGGCAGGATAACCGTTACCTCCAAACAGCCATAAATTATTGTTGTTGTCTGTCCATGCAGCACCACCACGGCGAGAACCGGGTTTGCCAAAGGGTACGGGAACCGCAAGCGGACCATAAACACCAATTTGATTAATGGTATTATCGCCTTTCATCCAGGTCCATTGATTTGTAATTGGATCGTATTTCCATAAATCATTCAGTGATCCCCAAGAGCCAACGGCATCAAAACCTTCACCGCCAAATAACCAAAAATTTCCATTATTATCTTTCCACCACGTTGGAAATTCACGTGCACCCGGCTCGTTGGTTGGTGCAGCAACACCCATGGTTCCATAATTCCCAAATTGGTCAACGGTGTTTGAACCACGCACCCATGTCCATTGATTGGTTGCAGGGTTATATTTCCACAAATCATTTAACCAACCAAATGTTGGAGTAGAGGCGTAACCTTCACCGCCAAATTGCCATAAGTTTCCGTTGTTATCTGTCCAGCATGCTGCGCCATGGCGTCCACCCGGATCGTTTGTTGCAGCTGCAACTCCCATAGAACCATAAGTTGCAACAATACTTCCGGTGTTGCTACCACGCATCCATGTCCAATCTTGAGATGAAATGGTTAGTGTAAGTAATGTGAATAGAGAAAATATATATTTTTTCATAATGAATTTTGTTTACTATAAATTGAATCAATTTTTTTGAGTTAAGCAAAAAAATTATTCCATAGAATGAATTCTTATAAAGATTTTCTGAATTTTTTGGGCGCCTTTACAAGCTATCACTTCAAGCTTGTTTGTACTTTGCTATGTTTGTCGCGCTGCGGGGTCTCAGCTTTAGAAGCTGAGCCTCCTTGCTGCGCAAACATTACGCAAATTACCAAACAAGGCTTTTCGTTCTATCTTGGGCGCGGCATTCAGGTTTTGTTCTCAGATAAAAAGATCTGTTTTTTATTGATCGTAGGAAAAAGTGAAATTGATAGCGTTTAAAGCGAATTACTTCCCTTTGTTTTTCTTTTTAAATTCTTCAAGAATTTGTTCATCGGTTTTACCGATTAATTGTAGGGCGGCTTTGGCACTTGCTGCCCAATCGCTTTTTGGATAATCGTAAACAATTTGTTCGTATAATTTTCTGGCTTCAGCTTCATCATTCAGCATTCGAGGCTCATCATATAATTGGGCCAATAAAAAAAGTGCGGCAGGTTTATTTTTAAATCGCGGGTAATTATTAATACATCTGTCTAAAACAATACGAGCCTGTTCGGTATTATTAATACTCATGGCAACTTGCGCTGCTTTTATAAGGTAAACAGGGCTCATGGTATCGCTTTCGCAGTAAAAAGCAAAGTCAACAAAGGTACGTAATGCTTCTGATGCGGTGTTGTTTTCAATTTCTAAGCTTTTTAATAAAATGCTATCCATTTTGGCTGCTGCTTTATAATAGGCTGCACAATCTCTTACGGTATCATTTATTAACTGATCTTTAAAGCCCGATTCTGTGGTAGTTTGAACTTGTTTTGTTTCCGATTCGTTTTTACAAGAAACAAATGTTAGAATAGAAAGTATTAGAATAAAATAACGCATGAATAATTATTTCCCTTTGTATACTTTTATTTTATAATCGGCTCCAATTTTTCCTTTACTTATATCTGATAATTTACCGGCAATTAATTTTCTTTTAAACGGACTAACCTTATCGGTAAATAAAACACCTTCTATATGATCGTATTCGTGCTGAATAACTCGGGCAATTAGCCCATCGTATGTTTCTTTGTGTTTCACAAAATTTTCGTCAACATATTCAATAGTAACATTTGGTTTTCTTGAAACATCTTCTCTAATTTTTGGAATACTTAAGCAACCTTCTTTAAACGCCCATTCGTTTCCTTCTTCTTCAATAATTTGAGCATTTATAAATATTTTTTTAAAAGCTGCCAGTTGTTTTCTTTCTTCCGGAGTAAATTCATCATCGTCTTCATCCCCCTCATCTTCAACAAACGGATGTGTATCTACAATAAATAAACGAATAGCTTTCCCAATTTGCGGTGCTGCCAAACCTACGCCGCTAGCTTGATACATGGTTTCAAACATATCGGCAATTAATTGTTTAAGGTTGGGATAATCTTTATCAATATCAACAGCCTTCTTTCTTAAAACAGGATCTCCGTATACAACAATTGGTAAAATCATTTTAAATTAAAAAGTTAAAATTTGAGAAGGTTTAAAGTAGTTCCATTCATAATTCATCATTCTAAATTCATAATTCTTTAACGACTATAATTTGGTGCTTCGCGTGTAATTACCACATCGTGTGGATGACTTTCTTTAACGCCTGCAGCGGTTATTCTAATGAACTTAGCTTTTTGCAAGGCATCAATATTTTTTGCACCGGTATAACCCATGCCTGCTCTTAAACCACCAATAATTTGATAAACAATTTCAGTTAAACTTCCCTTATAAGGAACTCTACCACTAATACCTTCTGGCACCAGTTTTTTAATATCGTCTTCTGCATCCTGAAAATAACGATCTTTACTGCCTTTTTGCATGGCTTCTAAAGAGCCCATTCCGCGGTAAGATTTAAACTTTCTTCCTTCAAAAATAATTGTTTCTCCGGGGCTTTCTTCTGTACCTGCAAACATTCCACCCATCATTACTGTTCCGGCACCTGCGGCTAATGCTTTAACAACATCACCGGTAAAACGAATTCCGCCATCTGCAATGATAGGGCAATTTTTACCTTTTAATGCTTCGGCTACTTCTAAAATAGCAGAAAGTTGTGGTACACCAACACCTGCAATTACGCGGGTTGTACAAATAGAACCCGGACCTATTCCAACTTTTACAGCATCGGCACCGGCTTTGTATAAATCTAGTGCAGCTTTTCCGGTTGCAATGTTGCCCACAATAACATCTACGTTTTTATATTTACGTTTTACTTCTTTTAATTTTTCAATTACTCCTTTACTATGCCCGTGTGCAGTATCAATAATAATTGCATCAACACCCGCAGCAACTAAAGCATCTACACGTTCCATGGTATCTGCTGTAACACCAACTGCGGCGGCAACGCGCAAACGGCCCATGGCATCTTTGCAGGCGTTAGGACGAACTTTAATTTTAATAATATCCTTGTAAGTAATTAAACCAACCAGTTTATCGTTTTTATCTACAATAGGTAACTTTTCAATTTTATTATCTTGTAAAATTTCTTCGGCTTGTTTAAGTGTAATACCTTGTTTAGCAACAACCAGGTTTTTGCGATGCGTCATTATTTGTTTAACCGGTTTTTTCATGTTTTTTTCAAAACGTAAATCGCGGTTGGTGATAATTCCGGTGAGTTTATTGCTTTTGTCAACTACAGGTATACCGCCAATTTTGTGTTCGCTCATTAAACTTAAAGCATCTTCAATGGTAGCGGTTTCGTTTAATGTTACAGGGTCAACAATCATACCACTTTCACTACGCTTTACCTTTCTCACTTGCATGGCTTGTTCTTCTGCCGTCATGTTTTTATGTAACACGCCAATACCACCTTCTTGCGCCATGGTAATTGCCATTTTATGTTCGGTTACGGTATCCATTGCAGCCGAAACAATTGGGGTGTTTAATTTTATATTTTTTGAAAAGAAAGAAGAGGTATTTACTTCGCGCGGTAAAACTTCAGAATATCCCGGAACCAATAATACATCATCGTAAGTTAATCCCTCGAGAACAAACTTGTCTGCATAAACTTTAGACGCCATAGGAGTTGAATTTTAGATTTTAAAATTCGGGCAAATATAGGAATTATTTGGCGTTTTTCAAAGGGAAGGTTATAATGAACAACAACACCTCTATTTCTTTTTAAAAACCTATTAACATTGTGCCTTGTTTAACAAAATATTCAACAAATTTGTATCCCGAAAAACCACTTTCTAAAAACTATGAATTTGAAATACCAAACTACCCCAAAGGCAATACTGATGCTGGAAGACGGGAAAGTGTTTGAAGGAAAAGCCGCAGGAGCCATAGGCACCACTACCGGCGAAATTTGTTTTAATACCGGCATGACCGGCTATCAGGAAATATTTACAGACCCCTCTTACTTTGGACAGGTAGTTGTAATGGCCAATACGCATGTGGGGAACTACGGAGTAGAGGATGCTGAGGTAGAAAGTGACAGCATTAAAATTTCAGGCATGGTTTGCAAGAAGTTTAACCGTGGTTTTTCTAGAGCCCGCGGAACAGACAGTTTGCAAAACTATTTTGAGAAACAAAAAATTGTAGCAATCAGCGATGTGGATACCCGTGCCATTGTGCGTTACATTCGTGATAAAGGCGCCATGAATTGCATCATCTCATCGGAAACACTGGATGTAGCTGTTTTAAAGGAGAAATTAGCTAAAGTTCCTTCCATGGCCGGATTAGAATTGTCATCGAAAGTAGCCACTAAAAGTCCGTTTGAGTTTGGAAATAAAGATGCCAAACACAAAGTAGCGGTAATTGATTTTGGTGTAAAGAAAAATATTTTACGTTCATTAGCAGAAAGAGGCTGTTATTTAAAAGTGTTTCCTCACACGGCTTCATTAAAAGAAATTCAGGAGTTTAAGCCTGATGGTTATATGTTAAGCAATGGCCCCGGCGACCCCGGCGTTATGAAATATGAAATTGGTTTGGTGAATGAAATTGTGAATGCTTCTAAACCGGTTTTTGGAATATGTTTAGGACATCAATTATTGGCAGAATCACAAGGGATTTCAACTTATAAAATGCACGCCGGACACAGAGGAATAAACCATCCGGTAAAAAATTTAATTTCGGGCAAATGTGAAATTACCTCGCAAAACCATGGTTTTAGTGTGAAAGCAGAAGATGTTGCGAATAATAAAAATATAGAAATTACACACGTTAATTTGAACGATGAAACCATTGAAGGTATTCGTTTGAAAGACAAACCGGTATTTTCAGTTCAGTATCATCCGGAGGCTTGTCCGGGCCCATACGATTCTCGTTACTTATTTGATGAATTTGTGATGAATATTGAAAAGTCAAAAAAATTGGTTGCATCCAATTAAAAAAGGCGGCTCTGGGCCGCCTTTTTGTTTAAATTACTCTAGCTTGTATATCGGATAATAAACTTCTTTCCCTTTCAATTCAAGCTTAATAAAGTACATGCCCGATTTAAGCGATTTAATATCAATATAAATTTCGTTGTTTTTAAAATTAAATTTAACAGCATTTTCAGTATTTAAAGTTTGACCCAATGTAGAAGTTATGTTTACCTTGATGTTTTCATCAATGGAATTTTCAAATTTGATATTAAATCTTTCTGAAGAAGGATTCGGATAAACATAAAACGAATTATTTAAAGTATTTTCTGTTAAGCTACCGGTAATATAGGCAAAAGAACAAGAATCACTTTTATAATTCCAGGTATTGCTTACGTAAGTACAGGATTGATATTGTTTTTTGTTTTTGTTATGCTTACAGGCTAAACCAAATTCCCATAAATGTTTACAGGTTGGAGAAATGTTGATTGGTACAAATGAGCTACTTAAATTTTGCTGAAAAAGATAAGCGAAATGATAGGTGTTTCCAATTCCTTCTATGTGATCAAAATAATAGAATTGATGATTAGAATTATTCACATGCTTCCTTAAATAAAAGTGTTTTCTGGGGCCCGCTACTTCGTTTTTTACTTTTATTGAATCTACACGATAATAACCATTCAAAGAAGGATTTAAAGGGAAATTTAAAAATGTGGAATCGTTTAAGTTTAAGCTAAAATCATAAAGTAAAATATCATTGGAACTAAGGTTTTCGCGATAAAAAACTTTTTTAGCAATAGTGTCTTCGCGCAAATATCCGAATAGCACTTTTCCGGGATAATAAATTGGATTAGCCCATGTTGATACTTCATATAGTTTTTTATATAAAAAAGAGCCAATTGTAATTGTATCAATTGCAGCAAACGAATTTAAGCTAACGTTTGGCAATGTTAATACTTCCGATGATTTTACACCATACATAAAACCAAAATGTTGCCAGGTAGTAGTGTCTTTATCCAGCATTTTTACATAGCTTGTTTGGGCTTTCAGGTTGGTTGCGTACAAACAAACCAACAATAAAATGATGCTTATTTTTTTCATGGTTATAATATTAACATAAAGTTAAACAAAAAAGCCTCACCAAAAAATGGTGAGGCGGACAAGTGTGTTATAACATATTGTGTTTTTTATTTCTTCAATAATTTAAAAGCATGGCTCCATTGGTTTTTTTGAAAACCCGGAATGCACCAAAGCATACATAAAGGTTCAATGGCACGGGCGCTTTCTGCATCGCCCATGTCTTCGGTTTCCCATCCAAACAGCGTTAAAATATCGGTAACGGTTTTTTTAGCAGTTGCATTGTTTCCACAAATAAACATACTGGGTTTTATTCCGCCAAAATCAGGGTTCACCATAAATGCGCTTCCAACAGAATTAAATGCTTTTACAAAATGCGCATCCGGAAAATGTTTTTGCAATTGCTCCATGTATGAATTTTTTAAATCGGTAAAAAAGTTAAGCACTCCTTTAACCGGTGGGGTAGCTTCAATAGGATTGGTGGCATCTATAATGGTTTTATCTTTTAAATTATTTGCACCTGCTAATTCCAATGCTTCTTTTCCAACAGTTCCTTTAACGGCCAAAACAATTAATTCTCCAAAAGCTGCTGTTTCTGCAAAGGTTCCAATTTTTGCCTGTGGATTTTGTTTGGCAAAGTCGGCCAGCTTATTGGAATCTCTTGTGCCCAGCATAACTGAGTAACCGTTTTTTAAAAAGCCTGTTGCTAAAACTTTTGCAACGGCGCCTGAACCTAAAATACCTACTGTTTTCATAATTTTTTATTAAAGGTAATTGTTTTGATGATTAAAACTAATACTTCACAATTTTCTTAACAGAACTTTTACCGTTAAGTCTTAGTTTAATAAAGTAAATTCCTTCTTCTAAATCACTAAGGTTAATTTCATTTTGTAATTCACTAATTACATCTGCATTTATTAATTTACCATTAATAGAGAAAATTTCGTAGCTCAATTTTAAATTATCAGTATTTTTTATGGTGAATTTATTTTCAAATGGATTAGGGTAAATACTTAAATTATTTAAATAGGCAACTTCATTAAGTCCCACTTGTTGCGATGTTGTAACATTATCAACCGCAAAAAATGCAGGTGTATTCATTCCAAATGCACCATTATCGCTAGAGTATAAATAAAAGCGAATGCTATCAACTACTCCAAGACTTGAAGTGTTTACCCATTGCCAATTATCAACTATATAATCTAATGCATTGTTTGAGAAACGAAAATCGGCCAGGTAAAACTCAACACTGTCGTTTTTCATTACACCTGCGTGGTATGCTCTTATGGTAACTTTAAAAAAGTCGGGATCGTTACCACTTGTACCTCCAAATTTTTTGGCAAAGGCATCTCCTAGTAACATTGATTTGTAAGCATAGGTAGTATTAGTGATATAAAAACCGTCTATTGCATTGGTAGGCGAAATGGTTTTTATTAAACTGCGTTGTTGACCAACAGCAAACATATTAGAACTGTTATATCCGTTTAAAGCTTTTACGCCGTATAAATTACTAAAACCTGCAGTTGCAGAATCTTTAATGTTGGTGTAGGCAAAACCTCCGCTCCAAAAACTAAAGGAGGTGTCGTATTTGTGCTCAAAATAAGTGCCTGCGGTTTGAAAGCCAATGCTATTGGTGTTAGAGTAGGCGGAGTTAGCAGTTAGCATAAAGCTTTCAAAATCGGCAACATTTGTTTGGGCCGATGCAATTATTGAAAATGCTATACTTAAAAGGGTAATTGTTTTTTTCATGATTTGTTTGGGTTTATAAAGTTAATAGAAATTCCGAATTCAACATTTTGTAATGGCATAGGGCGGTTATTAATTACTTGATAATTTGCATTTAGTAAATTATTTAAATTGGCAAATATACCTAAGCGAATATTTTTTAACTGATGATGATACATGCCGCGTAAGGTAACATAATGGTAAGGCTCTAACCACTCGCTGTTATCGCTTGTGGTAAAACGGTAGCCTACATATTGATGAAAAATAGAGATTACAAAATTTTGATAACGTACGTTGAGGTTGGTGTTGTAATTGTAACGAGGGGTATAAATTAATTGTTTATCAATTGAATTATCGTTTTCTAACTGTGTTTTTCGGGGTGTAGAAATAACGTAGCCGGAGACAAATTTTAGTTGCGCTAAAAATTTATTTTGTTTAAATGTTAATTGGAAACTTGTTTCAGATCCTCGGCTCCAAACACGTTGTATGTTTTTTGGGGTAGCTATTCCTCCCGGTTCGGGTACCCATAATATCCAATTAGTAATTACTTTATCAAAAGCGCTTGCAGAAACGAGTAAATTAATTTCATGATATTGTTTTTCAAATTCAATAGTGCCGTCGGTAGAGTAACCTTCTTCCGGTTTTAGGTTTATATTTCCTCCGGGGTTCCAGTATAAATCATTTAATGTAGGTAAACGATAAAGTTTGGCGCCATTTATTTTTAAGGTTAAATTTTTTACAGGCGCATATTCTATTCCTGAATTATATGTGTAAGGCATTTGTCCGGTGCTTGTTTTTTCTATTCTAAATGCAGCTTTGTAAATTAATTTATTTTTTAAGTAAGTTCCTTTGTTGCCAATAATAGCGGCCAATCGTCCTAAGTCTTTTGTGTCGGAATAATTGTTGGTTACTGCCTGATTGTAGGTGTAATTGCATCCAAAATTCATCACCTGATTTTTTCTCCAGTTATAAAAAAAATCATTTTCAAGAATGTAATTACTCATTTTACTTCGGGAATCAATTTTTGTAATGCTGTCTTTATAATTTAATTCATCTAATAAAGCTGCGGCCTTTACGGTTGATGTAAATTTGTTTTTATAATAACTCCAGTTTAAACTAACTCTATTATTGGCATCTGTTTGAGTGGCTTTGTAATTGCCAATACTCGGAAAATTTCTATTGTTTTTTGCAAACCAGGTTGACAGTGTTAGCGAATGGTTTTGGTTAATTAGGTATTTTATCTCGGGAATTATCTGAAAATTTTCGTAAGCCGATTGTTTTTGTGTTTTATAGGTTTCTGAATAAATATCATAATAATTAAAATGATTGTTGTTTCGAATGGCAAATGAATTTAGCTTAATGCTTAATTTATTTTTACTGTATGAAAAATGCGGAGAAACAGAATTTAAGCCGGTGTTACCATACATATATTGTATTCCGGTTTTTATACCTTCGTTCATTACATGTTTATTATTTAAGTGAATACTTCCGCCCACAGAACCGGAACCCCAGGTACTGCCTGAGCCACCGTGTTCAATTAGCAAATCGTTAAATAAATTATTGGTAACACTGCTTAAATCAAACTGGCCCAACATGCTGTTTTGAATGTTTAATCCATTCCAAAGAATGGCTGTTTGTTGCGCATTACCTCCCCTGAAAGAAGTGGTGCTAATGGAACCGGGACCATAATTTTTAATAAAAACCGGCGAGTTAAGGCTAATTAAATCAGCAAGCGTTTGATTAGAAAATAATTCGCGTGTTAATGAATCAATTGCTTGAACTTTTTTGCCAATACCTTCTGTATTTAATTTAACAACATTAATATTTACTTCATATAATTGTAGAGTATCTTTGAATTGAGCATAGCCAACATTTGTACTTGCAAAAAGGCAAATAATTAAACGCAATAGAGCATTTACTTTTTTATAAATATTTTTGTTCAATTTTTTTTGTTTTTTGATAACCTCAGGTCCCGAAAGCATCAAAATTATTGTTATGGCAGGTCTTCTGACTTATCTCTTCCTGTTCGCCTTCCCGTAAAAATACAGTGGCATTGGATTGAACAGGTTTTTAAAGAGATTTACAGCAGCGGGTACTGTCAGCGATTTTCACACTGTTCCCTATTAATCTTCCTTTATAATTAAAGAAAAGAACCAATAACACATCAAATATAAGTAATTATTTTAATTCATCGGAAACAAGTTTTGTGTTACAGTTAATTACTTGCTCTATCATTGGCAAGCTTTTATACAATTGATTAAATGATTCAATTACAAAGTATTTATCTTGTATTTTATCATTATCAAAAGGAGTATGCATAATTGTTTTAGCATCAAAAGGCAAATGCAGCGGTTGTTCGCTAACCGAATATTTGCTTTCGCCATGCGAGGAAAGGATGCCGGCACCGTAAATATTTAACTTGTTTTCGTTTTTAATTAAACCAAATTCAATAGTAAACCAATAAATTCGTCCAAGCATTTGAACTATTTCAGAATTATTTTTATGTTTTACTCCAAGCTTTCCAAAGGCTTCAAAAAATGCACTGAACTTTGGTTCTATTAATAATGGTACGTGTCCAAATACATCATGAAACATATCCGGTTCCGGTAAATAATCTAGCTCATTCAATTTTCTTAGCCACGTTGTTGCCGGAAATTTTTTTTGAGAAAGCAACTGAAAAAAATCAGATTCATTTATAATTCCTTCAACAACTTCCAGTTGCCATCCTGTGGTTTTACTTAAAACTTCGTTCGTAATTCTAAAATCCGGAATTTTACATGCTGTAAATCCAATTTTTTCCAGGGCCAATAAATACTCTTGTGCAGCAAGATTTTCAAGTAATGCTAATTGGCGGTTAAATAGTATTTCCCATACGGTAAAGTCTTCTTTTGTGTAATTTTCATAAACCTGCTTAAGGTTTTGTTTTAATTGATACGTTTTCATTTGTTTTTTTGTTTTAATTATATAGTTTATGTTATTTTCATTTTTGTTGACGCTCACTGCAACAGGGCTTTTAAAGTGTAATAAAATAAAAAACCCGGCTGCGAACCGGGCGTATGATATTTTATAAAATAAGAATATTATCAATAATGCATACCGGTTCCTTGCGATTTAGGATACCAATAATAATATGCGTTCTTAATTAACATTGCGCTAAATTAAACAATTTTTGGCAATTAAAAATTAACTGTTTAAAACATTGGTGCCATTTTTGAAATAAACCTTTATATAACAAGTAATTTTAAAGAATGCATTTACGTAAAGTTTCTATATTTTTTGTTTTATTTATTGTTGTTTTTTCTTCTTTTCAAATTAAGAACGAGCCCGATTTTATTAAAATTCAAAGCAAGTGGGTTGATTCTGTTTTTAAAACCTTAACGCCTCGCCAGAGAATAGCGCAATTGTTTATGGTTGCAGCATATAGTAACCGCGATGTAAAACACGTAAAAGAAATTCGTGAATTAATAGAGAATTATAATATTGGCGGTTTAATTTGGATGCAGGGCGGACCGGTAAGGCAAGCTAAATTGGCTAATTATTATCAATTTCATGCTAAAACACCTTTAATGTATAGTATTGACGGTGAGTGGGGTTTATCTATGCGATTAGACAGTACTCCCCAATATCCAAAACAAATGACTTTAGGTGCCATTCAAAACGATAGTCTTTTGTTTTACATGGGCAGACAAATTGCAAAAGAATGTAAGCGGTTAAAAATTCACGTAAACTTTGCGCCGGTGGCAGACATAAATAATAATGCAGCTAATCCTGTAATTGGCATGCGTAGTTTTGGCGAAAACAAATATAAAGTTGCAGAGAAAGCAGCCATGTATATGCTGGGAATGCAATACGAACATGTGATGGCAAACGGAAAGCATTTTCCGGGTCATGGAGACACGGATGTGGATTCACATAAGGGATTGCCTATTATTCATCACAGTAAAGAACGATTGGATACTTTGGAGTTGTTTCCATTCCGTTATTTGTTTGATAAGGGTTTAGCAAGTATAATGGTTGCACATTTAAATATCCCTGTTTTAGATACAACAAAAAACTTGGCCTCTACGCTTTCTCCAAAAGTGGTAAACGAATTATTAAAGACAGAAATGGGATTTAGCGGGTTGATATTTACCGACGCCTTAAATATGAAAGGAGTATCTAAGTTTTTTGAACCCGGAAAAGTAGATGTAAAAGCCTTGTTGGCAGGAAACGATGTTTTATTGTTTAGCGAAAATGTTGGTAAAGCAATTGATGCCATTGAACTTGCAGTTAGGAATAACGAAATAACACAAGAAGAAATTGATAGTAGATGCAAAAAAATATTACAAGCGAAATTTTGGTGCGGTTTAAACGAAAAACAGGAAATACCTTCACGTAATATTTATAGAGATTTAAACACAAAAGAAAGCCTTGAACTGAATAAACAACTGGCCAATGCAGCAATAACTGTTTTAAAAAACGAAAATAATATTTTACCATTAAAAAGCACTGATACTTTAAAAGTTGCTGAAGTTTCTTTTGGAATTGAAAAGGCAAATGGGTTAAATGCTGTTTTAAAAAACGCCATGTATGTTGAACATTTTGGTTTAACGCACGATGCAAATTCTGAAAGCATAAATGAAATGCTAAAGGGTATTGCCGATAAAAATTTGGTGGTAATACAAATAAACAAATCAACAATGAAGGCGGCGGGTAATTATGGAATTAGTAATACAACACTGCGTTTAATAGATTCGATTGCTGAAGTAAAACCCACAATTTTGGTATTGTTCACAAATCCTTATTTAATAAATGGTTTAAATTCTGTAAAAAAGTTTAAATCAATAATTATTGCTTACGAAAATTTACCATCGTTAGTAACTGCAAGTGGTGAAGCAATATTAGGGTATTATTCAGCTAATGGGAGATTACCAGTAACTACAAAACATTTCCCTTATAATTCCGGAATTACTACAAACCCCATACTTACAGAGGCAATTATAAATAGTGCAGAATTTAATAGAAGAAAGTTTGGAAAGGTGGATAGTATAGCCTTGTTAGGGATAAATGAAAAAGCGTATCCGGGTTGTCAAATTGTTGCCATGCAAAACGGAAAAGTTATTTACAACAAATGTTTTGGAAAACACACCTATGCTAATGATGCAAGAAAAGTAGACGAAGCGACAATTTACGATTTAGCAAGTTTAACCAAAATAACTGCCAGCGCCTTAGCAGCAATGAAACTAACAGAAGAAAAAAAGTTTGATTATAAAAAAACACTGGGCGATTATTTACCTTACCTAAAAGGTACAGATAAAGAAAATATGGTTTTAGAAGAGGTATTAACTCATCAAGCAGGTTTGTTTTCCTGGATTCCTTTTTTTCTAAAAACCATGGATAAAAAAGGAAATTATAAGCCCGGTTATTATTCAAATAAAATGAGCGATGATTACCCTACACGTGTTGCCAATAAGCTTTATGTTGTAAAAACTTTTAACGACACTATTTATAAACGAATAGTTGCAAGTAAAATTGAAACTCCCGGAAAATATCTATACAGTGATTTAGGATATTATTTTTTGAAACAAATTATAGAAGATACTACCAAAACAAAATTAGAAGATTATGTTGCAGGATTTTATACTAAAATGGGACTTGCTTTAACCTATAATCCATTACGGAAATTTCCTCTTCAAAACATTGCACCAACAGAAAACGATACCAAGTTCAGAAAACAAATTATTCATGGGCATGTGCACGACCAAGGTGCTGCATTAATGGGTGGAGTAGGTGGGCACGCCGGATTATTTGGTAACGCTTTAGATGTGGCTAAATTAATGACGATGTACGTTAATTATGGCGTATTAGACGGAAGAAGGTTTTTAGACAGTGCAGTTGTGGCAGATTATATTGCGTGTAGGTTTTGCCCCAAAAACCGCCGTGCTTTATGTTTTGAAAAACCGGAAGTTGATTCCTCTAAAGATAGTCCTGTTGTATCGGATTGCAGTTCTGAAAGTTTTGGTCACACAGGATTTACCGGAACATTTGCTTGGGCCGATCCAAAGAATAAATTAGTGGTAGTGTTTTTAAGTAATCGTGTTTTTCCGGATGCGGAAGAAAATCGTTTAGCAAAGCTTGGTATTCGCGGAAAAATTCATAAAGCCTTTTACGAAGCCATTAAAAACGAAACGCAGAATTAAGGCGGTTTGGGTTTATTTCCTACTTTTGTTGCGTTGAAAAGGTTTTCAATTATATTTCTTTTTGGTATTTCAAAACTAATTGCACAGTTAGATAATGCTGCTTTGTACTTAGGTCATGGCGATACTATACCTGAAAAAACGGCTTATTTTAAAATTTTAAATTTTAATTATTTTAAAAACAACGAGTATTTCGGGCCAATTGCAGACGGTTATACTTTGTTTGGAACACAATTAAATCCCCAATTAGGAGTTCAAATTTCTAAAAATGTTTCCTTAGAAGCAGGAATTTTTTTACAAAAAGACTTTGGAAATAATCAATTTGAATTGGTATTGCCAACTTTCTCGTTCCGATACGAGAAGGAGAAATTTAAAATGATTTTTGGAAATATTGATGGAAGCTTAAACCATCAGTTAATTGAACCGGTTTATAATTTTGAAAGAGTGATTACCAATCGATTAGAAAATGGCGCACAGTTTTTATATAATCATAAATATTTTGATTTTGATACTTGGGTTGATTGGCAAAGTATGATTTATAAATACAGTAATAAAAAAGAACAATTATGGGGAGGGTTTAGCGGAAATATTTTAAAATTAGGAAGCGATTCATTACAAGTACGAATTCCGGTGCAGTTTACTGCAAAGCATGTGGGCGGCCAAATAGACACAGCACAAGGTCCTTCGTATACCAATGTTACTTTTAATACGGGTTTAGCTTTTAGTATAAAGTTTCATTCAAAATTTTTGTCGGAAATATATGCAGATCTGAGATATGTTGCAAAACGAACAAACTCATTTGATACAACATTAGTTCCAAATATTGGCACAGGATTTATGGCAAATGCGGGTGTAAAATTATTTAAAACAGATTTTATGCTTAGCTATTGGAGCGGAAATCATTTTAATACTGATTTTGGCGGTTATTTATACGCAAGCGAATCAAGCTCAGTAAGGTTTGCGGGCACTTATCAAAATAAAAGAAATTTATTGATACTTAGAATTACCAAAACATTTCCATTGGCAAAAAATGTTTCACTTAGTTTAAGAGCCGAACCAAATTATGATTTAGGTTTTGGGAGATTTGATTATTCTTACGGTTTGTACATAAATATTAATGAACGTATTGCATTAAAGAAAAAGAAATAATTATTTTCTTATTGCGTACACAAATTCATCTAGTAACTCACCATTTTTACAAACAGTTTTTTCAAATTTAGCTTCCAATTTAAATCCTGTTTTTTCTGCAAGTTTTAAAGAGGCTTTATTGTTGCTGAAGATTCGTAAGAAAATTCTGGAAATTTTAAAATTCCTAAAAACGTAGTCAATCATTAGTTTTAAAGCTTGGTTTGCATATCCTTTTTCCCAATATTCTTCTCCAAGCCAATAACCAAGCTCCGCATTAAAGGAAAAAACATCTTCCATTGGATGAACGCCAATTGCACCAATAAATTTTCCGTTTAAGTCAATTACCATTAATTGCGCAGGATTATGCGTTAATGCAAGATTAATAAATTCAATACCTTTTTCTTTGGTGTATGGGTGCGGAAATCGATTCATCATAAACATCGCAATATTAGAATTGTCGCCTAATTTCACTAATTCGTCTAAATCATTTAATGTATATTTCCTTAGCGTTATTGTCATTGATTAAAATTAGATAATTATGTTTTAATTACTGAATTTAATTATTAAATTAACAACAAAATTAAAACCTTTGTAATTAATGAAATGTAAACTTAAATACACACTTTTATTTTTTACACTTTTATTTTTTTTTATTAATTCTAAAGCTGAAACTACACCAAAGCAAATAGATAGTTTGTTGGCGGTTGTGAAAACCAAAATTCATGATACTTTAAAAATGGATGCATACAATACTTTAATTAACAAGTATTGGAAAATTGACATGAAACAAGCTTTGGTTTTTGCCAAAACAAATGTTTCGTTAGCGTTAAGAAATAAAAACAGCCGTTACCTTGCTAATGCGTATCATTTAATGGCTGGTACCTATTATTTTGATGGCGATTATCAAAATGCATTATTGTATAATTTAAAAACCTTAAATGTTAGAATAGAGGAAGATAAAAAAAATCCTTCAGACGCATTAAAAAAGAAAATTGCAAGTGCTTATAATAATATAGCTTCCTTGTATTTGAATTTATCAAATTACTCAAAATGTATAGAGGCAAATTTAAAAGCCTTGGAGTTAAGAGAAAAAATAAAAGATAGTTTGGGAATTGCGCGGTCTTTAACCAACATTGGTAATGTATATGAAACAATTAGTAATTATAAAATGGCTTTAGAGTTTCAAATGAAGGCATTGGATATGATGAACAAATTGGATAATCAACATGGAGTAGGGGCGTGTTATAACAACATAGGAAATATTTATTTAAAAGAAGGTAATTACATAAAATCTCGTTTAGCATTTGAGAAAGCGATTGATGTTAGACGAAAAATTGAGGATGAAGAAGGGTTGCACACATCCTACAACAACATTGCAAATTTATTTTTGGAACAGAAAAAGTATTCTGAAGCAAAAAAGTATTTAGAACTTGCTTGGGCTTATTTTAAAGACGTAACCGATCCTGTTTTTAAAGCAACTTTGTTGGTTAATTTGGGTGAAATTAGCAGGTTTATGAATGATGCCGTAAAGGGCGAAGATTATTTTTCTCAAGCTATTGCAATAGCACAAAAAAACAAATTGCCCGACATGGAGAAGCAGTGCTATGAATCGTTAGCTAAATTATTTTCTAAAAGAAAAGATTTTGAAAAGGCATATTATTACATAACCAAGCATAATGTAATTAATGATACTTTATTTAAAATAGAAACGTCAAAGAAAATTGCTGAAATGCAAGTGAAGTATGAGGATGTGTATAAGTCTAATCAAATTGAATCCTTAAAAAAGGAAAAAATGGAAACCGAATTAGAAGCTTCGAAAAAAGAATTGGAGTTACAAAAGCAACGTAATTTTAGAAACACATTGTTAATAGGCTTAATTGTGGTAATAATATTTGGTTTCTTATTATACAATCGATATACATTAAAAAGTAAATTGAATGATAAGTTAGAAAAGCAAAATCATGAAATTGCCGAAAAAAATAATGATATAACCAATAGTATTACATACGCTAAACGTATTCAGGATGCAATATTACCAAGTAAAAAGTATGTAAATAAGTACTTGCCTAGTAGTTTTGTTTTATATAAACCCAAAGACATTGTAGCCGGAGATTTTTTTTGGTTTGAACATGTAAACGGCATTTCCTTCATTGCTGCTGCAGATTGCACCGGGCATGGTGTGCCTGGAGCATTAGTAAGTGTAGTTTGCAGTAATGCCTTAAACAGAGCAGTTTTAGAGTTTGGATTAACAGATACTGGAAAAATTTTAGATAAAACCCGTGAATTGGTTTTAGAAACTTTTAGCAGAAGTGATGAAGATGTAAAAGATGGTATGGATATTTCTTTGTGTGGTATAAAGTATTCTATTGATAGTAATGTTGAAATTTCATGGTCTGGTGCTAACAACCCACTTTGGTATATTGATAAAGAAGAAATGAAAGAAATTAAAGCGCATAAACAACCCATTGGCAAAACTGAAAGTCCGGAACCGTTTCCTACCAATAAGTTAAACTTAAAAAAGCAGGATACCATTTACTTGTTTACTGATGGGTATGCCGATCAATTTGGTGGTGAGAAAGGAAAGAAATTTAAATATAAACAGCTCCAAGAATTAATATTCAAGAACTCATCATTATCTCCTGAAATTCAATTACAAAAGTTGGATGAAACTTTTGAAACATGGCGCGGACCGCTAGAGCAGGTAGATGACGTATGCGTCATAGGCATTCGTCTGTAACGCAAAGCTTACTATAACGCCAAACTTTGTTTCTTCGCTCATTGATGATGTTTGAATCAATAACTTTCGCCAATTATTTTCAAAGTTGAAAATGCAGAAGGGATTGTTGGTTTTACGATTTTAGCAAGGCAATGCGTTCGTCTCTATTAGAAGAGGTTCTTTTTTTGTTTATAATTGATTTTAAATTTTATTTTAAACTAACTATTAATTAACAAATTCAGAGATTTTTCTTTAATAAGAAGTTTTCTTAATGTTTTATTAATATTTATTATATGGTTTAATAGAACTATCATCTGATTGATAATTTTTAGCCACTAAATACTTGAATTCGGCGATTAAAACAATTTAGATTCAACTTTTGATTTTATTTTTTGTTAATTTTGATAGAAGTTTTTCTTTTTAATGAATTAACGTCATGAAAATAAATTTATACAAGTTAATGTTTATCGGTATTTTCTTTTTGAAAGTATTTAGTTTAAATTCTCAAACTAAAATTTCTACCGGCAATGGTAATTGGAATAATCCTGGTACTTGGTCACCATCAGGGGTACCTACGACTACTGATAATGTATTAATTACAGCTAATCATCGAGTTGATATTACTTCAAACGGGGCTTGTAATTCTTTAACAATTGGTACGGGTGGAAACGCTCAGTTAAGATTTAGCAGTGGAACAGATAGAGTTTTAACTGTTAATAATGATATTATAATTGCAACTAATGCCAGATTTAGAGTTCGTCAACAAAACGCTACCCATACACTTAGTCTAGGTGGCAATATTACAAATAGTGGAAGTATAGAATTTTATTCTTCAGCAAATAGAAATGTGGAATTAATTTTAACTAGAAACGGAAATCAAACAATTAGTGGGGGTGGTATATTAAGTAGGTTTCACCTGATTAAATTAAACATGGGTACCACTTTTAATAATATCGCTGAATTCAGTACCTCCTCATTTGTTGTTGGTAACGATTTTTTAAGAATTACAAATGGAACATTTAAACTTTCAACACCAACTGCCATAAACATTGTGCCATTTACTAACGCCACAACTTTAAGTTCAACATCAGGATTATGGATGAATGCTGCTTTAAGCACTATGACAGTGCCTGCTAATTTAACCGTTTCAGGTAAGCTCACTGTTTCAAATGGAACAATGGTTGTGGGGAATGCAAATAATGAAAACTTATTGTATTCATCAGGAACTTTAAGTGTAACCGGTGGTGTATTAAATGTTGCCGGAAGGTTTTGTGGTTCTACTATTTTTAGCACTTGTAACTTTAACATGTCGGGCGGGACCATTAATGTTCCTACTTTTCAATCCAATAATTCATTATTCAATGAAGCACCATTTCAAATTGGAACAGCTGGTTCTACTTTTAATATGAGTGGAGGTGCTATTTTAATTAATAAAGAGGGTAGTGCTTTCTTATCATCTGATTTAGGTTATGTTAATTTGGCAGGCTCAGGAACCGTTACAGATGGAACCTTACAAATTGGTTCTGCAACTTCACCAGTGGGGCAAATCATGAAAATTAATTCAACTGCTTCTATAGGAAATTTATTAATAAATAATGCTACCGCCACAGCAAGCATAATTACTAACTCGCTTAATGTAGTAAAAAACATAATTATAAATTCCGGCAGCCTTAACGCAAATAATTTAAACATTACACTTGGTGGCAACTGGCAAAATAATGGAGGTACTTTTACTCCTGGAACAGCAATAGTTCATTTTAATTCTAATCTTTCTCAAAGTATTTTCAAAACTGGAGGCGAAACGTTCAATCATCTTTTATTTAGTGGTACTGGTATAAAAACGTTTTCTTCTGCCGTAAATACAACCTCAAATTTTTCAATTAATACAAGCGCAAGTGTAGATGTTAGCTCTTCTAATCATCAATTAACAGTAAGAGGAAATTTTTTTAATAATGGAAATTTTAATGCACAAAATGGATTGGTTTTTCTTACCGGAACAAATGCTCAAAATATCTCTGGGTCAAGTACAACCAGCTTTTATAATTTAACTGTGAACAAAACATCAAATAATGTAACATTATTAGCTCCGGCTAATTTAATTAATGCATTGAATTTAAATAATGGAACTTTTAATACCAACGGGCAAGTTTTTACAATAGTATCAACCGCAACAAATACTGCAAGAATTGACCCTATAACAGGTACCGGTGATATTGTTGGAAATGTTACTGTTCAAAGATTTGCGCCGGGAGGAGCTACCGGTTGGGCATTGTTAGGAACACCAATTACTTCCGGTTTAACTTTAAATGATTGGGATGATGACATTTATATTTCTTGTCCTACTTGCCCAGATGGCAGTGCATCCGGATTTCTTTCAATATACACTTATGATGAAAGTGCAGCCGGTTCTTATTCGGAAGCAATTTCGTATATCCCCTTAAGCACTATTAATGATGCAATTGTTTCGAATAAGGGGTATTGGGTTTATTTGGGGGATGGTCAATTCACCACAAATCCAATCACGATTGATGTATCCGGGCCAGTTAGAAAAGGTAATCAAACAATTCCATTAAGTATAACAAGTAACAGTTCAATAGCCGATATTGGCTGGAACTTGATTCATAATCCTTATCCCGCACCAATTAGTTGGGCTGCTTTAAAAGGTATAACAACAAATATTGATGATGCAATTTATGTTTACAATGCTGATTTAAATAGTGGAACTGGCGGAAATGCCGCTTATGTAAATGGGATGAGCAGCCCTGCTATTGGTTCAGGAGGTATTGGCGATGTTATTCCTATGTGTCAAGGATTTTATGTTCATTCTACCGGAGCAACAGCTTTATCGGTGAGCGAGAATATAAAGGCAACTTTTAATCAAACTTTTTTAAAATCAAATACTAGTTCTAATAATCAACTCGTAAGATTAAAACTTAACGGACCATATCAGTTTAATGATGAATGTTTAGTGTATATCGATAATGGTTCAACCATTAATTTTGATGCTAAATACGATGCAATAAAAATGGCCGGACAAAATCCTTATGCTCCAACCATTAGTAACTTGGTTAATAATTCACTAATTCAAATCAATGGAATTCCCCCTATTTCAGGAACTTTTACCACCCCTATTCATGTGGTTACTGGTTACAATGGGTCGTATACAATAAGCGCAAGTGATTATGCAAGTTTTCCTATTGGAACTTGCTTTAATTTATATGATAAATTTACTTCTACTTCATTTGATTTAACCAACGGAAATTATGTTTTTAATTTGTCAGATACAACAACAGTTTCTCGCTTTATCTTATCTATATCATTAAACAGCTTGCAAGCATCAACGCTTTTAACTCAGCCAACTTGTCAATCAGCAAATAGTGGCTCAATTACTGCAGTTGGCCAAAATGCAGGCCCTTGGAATTATTATTGGAAAGATGTTTCAAACACTATAATAAAAACTTCGCTTAATAAAAGTAGTGCAGATACTCTTTTAAATTTATCTGCCGGTTTTTATAATTTAGATATTACAACTGTGGGGCAATGCGACAACAACCATTCTTCTTATCAAATTATTGAGAAACTACCCGTAGCAGCAAGTTTTTACATGATAGATACTTGTTATTTAAATCAAGATCCAAAAATTCCGTTTTTAAATTTTTCAACCAATGTAAGTGCAAGCACTTGGGATTTTGGCGATAACTCTCCATTATCTTCTGTCTTTGCTCCAACTCATACCTATACCTCCCCAGGTAGTTTTATTGTAAAATACACTGGTACAAGTTCAACAGGTTGCACTGATTCATTAAGCAAAATTATTATCGTAAAAAATAAACCGGTTGGTTTAGATGAAAATCAACTTTCAGCAAATGGTATTTCAGTAAAAAATTTAGGCGTAAATTATTATATTATTGAAGGAACACTTGCCGGTGAACAAACCGTAAACTATAAAGTAATGGATATTAACGGAAAGATAATAATTGACAAGAAAGAAAATGTTACAAATAAGCTAAGCTTAAACCTGAATTTAAACGAATATGCCAATGGTATTTATTTATTGGATTTAATGATTAGTTCTAAAAAATCGGTAATTAAACTTCCTGTAACAAACTAATTATTTTGATTTACTTTCTGTAGCAAAAGGTAATCCATAATTATCATGGCCGCCATACTTTCCACAATTGGAACTGCGCGCGGTAAAACACAAGGGTCGTGCCGGCCTTCAACCGATAATTTTATTTCTTCACCGGAAGTATTTACGCTGTCTTGAATTTTTTTAATAGACGAAGTTGGTTTAAACGCCACATTAAAATAAATGGGCATACCATTGCTTATACCTCCTTGAATTCCTCCGCTGTGATTACTTTTAGTAATAATTTTTTCATTCTTTATTTCAAAGGCATCATTCATTTCAGAACCTTTAAGCTTTACGCTTTCAAACCCGCTGCCAATATCAAAACCTTTTACCGCATTAATGCTTAACATGGCTTTGCCTAATTCTGCATGTAATTTATCAAAAACAGGCTCACCCAAGCCAATAGGTGTATTTAAAATAACACATTGAATAATTCCTCCACAACTATCTCCTTCTACTTTTAATTTCTCTATATAGGAAATCATTTCTTTTGCTTTTTCTGCATCAGGACAACGAACACTGTTTCTTTCTGATTCATTTAAATTATGTTTTGTATAATCCCCATCTATAGAAATAGAGCCAATTTGTTTTACAAAAGCTTGTATACTTATATTGTGTTGTTTTAAATAAAGTTTTGCAATAGCGCCTGCAACAACTCTGCTAATGGTTTCGCGGGCACTACTTCTACCACCGCCACGCACATCTCTTACTCCAAATTTCTTTTCAAAAACAAAATCAGCATGCCCCGGTCTGTATACATCTTTTAATTTATCGTAATCTTTACTTTGCTGATTTTTATTTTTAATTATAAAACCAATGGGTGTTCCTAAAGTTTCATCATTTAATATTCCGGAAAGAAATTCTATTTTATCATCTTCTGTTCTGGGTGTGGAAATATTTGATTGTCCGGGCCTGCGTCTGTTTAATTCATTTTGAATAAAATCAAGATCAAGCTTCAATCCGGCAGGGCAACCATCAATAATTCCGCCAATAGCCTCACCATGACTTTCGCCAAAAGAAGTAAGTTTAAATAAGTGTCCGAATGAATTCCCAGCCATAAAGCAAAGATAAGAATACTATGCAATTATCATTTATAATTTTTAGCTTTGCATTACTATGGGCAAAAAACTATTGCTTAAAAATATTAAAACCTTAGTTCAGGTTAGAGATACCGCGGTTGAGTGGGTTGCGGGTGCTGATATGAAACAATTACCTAGCATAGAAAACGCTTGGTTGGCTTGTGATGATGGATTAATTGCCGATTATGGCAGTATGGAAGACTTTCCGGGCATAACAGATTGGAAAGATTTAGAGGTTATTGATTGCACTGGAAAAATTGTTATGCCTTCTTATGCCGATAGCCACACCCACATTGTATATGCCGGCAACAGAGAAGGAGAATTTGTAGATAGAATTAAGGGATTGACTTACGAAGAAATTGCAAGCAAAGGAGGAGGCATTTTAAATTCTGCTCAACTATTAAATAAAACTTCTGAAGACAATTTGTTTCAGCAATCACTTAATAGGTTTCACGAAGTAATTGCGCACGGTACCGGAGCTATTGAAATTAAAAGTGGTTATGGTTTATCTTTAGAAAGCGAACTAAAAATGCTTCGTGTTATTAAAAGATTAAAAGAACTAAATTTAATACCGATTAAAGCAACTTTTTTAGGTGCGCATGCTGTACCAAAAGAGTTTAAAGAAAACAAAGAAGGTTACATCCGTTTAATTATTGATGAAATGTTGCCAGCAATAGCGAGTGAAAAGTTGGCAGATTACATTGATGTTTTTTGTGAGAAAGGTTATTTTACAGCAGCAGAAACACAGCGAATTTTAGAAGCCGGATTAAAACAAGGTTTAATTCCTAAGGTACATGCAGAGCAATTAAGCCATTCTAACGGAATTAAAACTGCAGTTAATTGTAATGCAATAAGTGTTGATCATTTAGAATTTTGTAGCGATGATGACATTGCTTTATTGAAAAAAAGTAAAACCATGCCAACTATTTTACCGGGAGCCGCCTATTTTTTAAATTTACCTTTACCTCCTGCACGAAAAATGATTGATGCAGGTTTGCCTGTTGCTTTTGCAAGTGATTACAACCCTGGTAGCTCACCCAGCGGTAATATGAATTTTGTGTTAAGTATGGCCTGTATTCAATATAAATTAACTCCTGAAGAGGCAATTAATGCTGCAACAATAAACTCTGCTTACGCCATGCATTTAAGCGGTAATGTGGGTAGTATTACACCCGGTAAAAGGGCTAATTTTTTCATCACAAAAGAAATAAATAGCTATTCGTTTATACCGTATTCATTTGCAAATCATTTAATTGAAGAAGTTTTTCTAAATGGTTGTAAATATACAAGGTAAGGCCGCCTTTCGTATCTGCGTATAAATCTTATCTTTGTATTTAATAATTAATTATGTTAGGTCAACTCCTGTTTACTTTTTTTCTGGTACTTTTAAATGGATTTTTTGTAGCGGCTGAATTTGCACTGGTTAAAGTGCGCGCTTCTCAATTAGATATAAAAATTCAAAAAGGCAGTACACGTGCCAAGCTTACCAAAACACTTATAGAAAATTTAGATGCTTATTTGTCTGCTTCACAATTAGGAATTACACTTGCAAGTTTAGGTTTAGGTTGGGTTGGTGAAGAGGTTTTTGCACACTTAGTAAAAAGTTTCTTTTTAAAAATTGGATTTAGCCTAGAAAGTTTCGCTATTCATAGTATATCTGTACCTATTGCTTTTGCTTGTATTACTTTTTTACACATTACTTTAGGAGAGCAAATTCCTAAAATGATTGGTATTAAATTTTCTATGGCAACAGCATTAGCTATTAGTTGGCCAATGCGTATTTTTTATTTAGTGTGCGCTCCGTTTATTTGGATTTTAAATAATTTCTCTAGTTTATTTTTAAAAATGATTGGAATTAAAAAATTTGGAGAAGAAGAAGTACATACCGAAGAAGAATTACGATTAATACTTACTGAAAGTGAGGAAGGCGGAGCCATTAAGCCAAGTGAAAATGAATTAATTCAAAATGTTTTTGATTTTGACGACCGTATTGTGAAGCAAGTAATGGTACCTCAATCGCGTATTTCTGCAATTGATGTTGAGTTAGGAAGAGATCAGGTGAGTAAGTTTGTTATTGACGAAGGTTTTTCGCGTTTACCGGTTTATTTAGGAGACATAGATAATATAATTGGTGTGGCACATACCAAAGATTTATTAAAAGCATTAATTGAAAATAAATACAGAAGCGTAAAGGATATTATGCGACCTGCTCATTTTATCCCCGAAAGCATGAAGATTAATGAGCTGTTACGTGATTTTCAAAAGCATCATATACAAATGGCAATCGTTACCAATGAGTTTGGCTCTACTGCGGGAATTGTTACCATGGAAGATATTATTGAAGAATTAGTTGGAGAGATACAAGACGAACATGATGAAGAAAAACCAAACGTAGAAAAGAAAAGTGAAACAGAATATATTGTAAATGCACAGGCAGGTATTGATGATGTAAATGAAATGTTACCAATTGCATTGCCAATAAACCCTCATTACGAAACCGTTTCAGGTTATATTAATTTTGTTTATGGCAGAATTCCGGCAGTAAACGATAAAAGAACTTCTGATGGTTATGAAATAACTGTTTTAAAAAGAAACAGACAAAGTGTAGATACCATTAAATTAAAAGTTGTAGAAGTATGAATTTAGAATTAAATGATAATTACTGGAACCAGCGCTATCAAAGCAAAGAAGTTGGTTGGGATATTGGTGAAATTTCTACCCCTCTAAAAAATTATTTCGATCAATTAAAAGATAAAAGTATAAAAATACTTATTCCGGGCGCCGGAAACTCATACGAAGCCGAATACTTATTTAAGAACGGATTTAAAAACGTTTTTATTTGCGATTTTGCTGAAGAACCTTTGCGAAATTTTGCAAAGCGCGTAATTGATTTTCCTAAACAGCAATTAATTAAATCAGATTTTTTTAAGCTAAATGAAGATGAATTTGATTTAATTATTGAGCAAACTTTTTTTTGCGCCATTCAACCTTCATTAAGAGGAAGATATTTTGAAAAAATGAATCAGCTTTTAAAAAGCAAAGGGAAGCTGGTAGGCGTTTTGTTTAATGATGTTTTGAATACAGACAAACCACCCTTTGGCGGTAATAAGTTAGAATATTACAGTTATTTTAAAGGACTATTTAATATTATAACCTTCGAAACCTGCTATCAGTCAATTCTACCCAGAGCAGGGCGCGAGTTGTTTATTAATTTGCAGAAAAAGTAATGGATGCAATTACCCAACGCCAATTGTTTTTGGCTCATGTTGCTCAAACAAGCGACATGCCAATGATGGGTATTGATTTGAATATTGTAAAAGCAGAAGGTGTTAAACTTACAGATATTAATGGGAAAGAATACATTGATTTAATTAGTGGTATTTCTGTAAGCAATGTCGGGCATTGTCATCCTCATGTGGTTAATGCAATTTACGAACAATCAAAAAAATTTATGCACCTGATGGTGTATGGCGAATTTAATCAATCGCCGCAGGTACACTATGCAAAATTACTTACATCGCACTTACCCGAAAGTTTAAATTGCGTTTACTATACCACAGGAGGCAGTGAGGCAATAGAAGGAGCAATGAAGCTTGCAAAGAGAGCAACAGGACGGAGTAATTTTGTTTCTTTTAAAAACTCTTACCACGGAAGTACACAAGGTGCTTTAAGTTTAATGAGCGACGAGGGTTTTACAAATGCCTACAGGCCATTAATACCGGGAGTTAAGCATTTAGAGTATAACAACGTAAACCAGTTAAATGAAATTGATGAAACTACTGCTGCGGTAATTATTGAACCTTTGCAAGCAGAAGCAGGCGTTATTGTAGCCAATGAAATTTTTTTAAACGCTTTACGCAAACGTTGTAACGAAACGGGAGCACTTTTAATTTTTGATGAAATACAAACGGGTTTCGGACGCAGTGGTAAATTGTTTGCCTTTCAAAGATACAACATACTGCCAGATGTAATTTGTATGGCAAAGGGAATGGGTGGAGGATTGCCAATAGGTGCATTTGTGGCTTCTACAAAATTAATGTCTGTTTTAAGTAATAATCCAATTCTTGGGCATATTAATACTTTTGGTGGTAATGCGGTTACTGTATCGGCTGCAAAAGCAACATTAGAATTAATTTTAAAAGATGATTTGTGTAATAGGGCAGAACAAATTGAAAAAATATTGAAAGAGCATTTAAAGCATTCAATTATTAAAGAATTGAGAACGTTTGGTGCTTTGTGTGCCATTGATTTAAAAGATCAAGGATTAAATTTTAAAATTTGCAGAAAACTAATTGAAAACGGAATTATTACCGATTGGTTTTTATTTTGTCCAACAGCATTGCGCATTGCCCCTCCGTTAATTATTAGTGATAAGGAATTGATTACAGCTTGTGAAAAAATTGTAAAGGTTTTAAATGAAGTATAGTTTAAAAACTATTGCTAAATCCAATTAAAAACCCATTTCCCATTTTGTTATCTTCTTTAAACGATATCACATAATCTATTCTAATAAATTTAAAAATGTTTTTTAAGGCAAAGTTTACTTCAAAGTATCTATCCGTTTTATCATTCACTAACATATGAAAACCTACTACCTCTTGAATAAACAGTTTTTTTACTAGGGGTATTTTATTAATTAAAAAACCATTAAAATGATGTTCGGTATGTAGTTCGCCATACCAGTTTTTGGTGCTTAAACCGTAATAAGGTAAAATTTTAAAAGAGTTCATGTAATCAGTATTTGCTATAAGGGTTTGATTCCCACTAAAATGTTTATAGTCCATGTAATAAATCTTATTCAAACGCACATAATAACCTCCCTTTACATTAAACTGAAATTCACCTAATAATCCTAAGTCAATATTATCATACACGCTTAAAGCTAACAAATCAAAATCGGCAGATTGTTTGTTTAATGGTATAGCTCTTCTGTATAATAATTGAATTCGTGGATATTTATTTTCCGCATAAAAGCGTTCACCTGCTACTTTATAATAACGTTGTTTAAATCTGAAACCTATGGTTACGTCAAATAAAAAAACGTTATTTCTAACAAATACCGAATCTTCTGTGGTTTTGTGCAGGGGGTCGTTAGAAGTAAATAATTTTTTCGGATTATCAATCAATAATAAATTGGTTGTGTTAACTAAAGGCTGTCTGTCAATAAATTTTAAATCTAATCGGGTATTAATTCCTTTTGCCAATTCTGTTCTGTAATAAACCCCGGCTCCAGTTTCTCTGAAAATTTTCATATAGTTTTCATTCATCAGCAAGGTGTACAAACTGTTTACAATTTGATTAATGGGGTTACGATTGTTATATTGCTCTACAATACTTTTTGCGCTTATACCAAAGCTTCTGAATTTGTTGTGATTAAATAAATAACGCCAATCTATTTCACCACCTATTAATTTATTGCTGAAACCATAACGGGCTCTTCCGTTTAGTTGATGCATACGCAAATCCTCGTAGCTTTTAGTGAGGTTAAAATTGTAGCTTAAATTTAGTCCTTCAACGGTATTGTACTGTATTCCTGCATCGGCTATGCCGGGCATATTAATGCTTAATCTTTTATTTCTTTTTTGGTAAGAATAACCGCTCACTAAATCTTGAATTTTAAATTTATTATTCTTTCTATCAACCGAATCTATATACCGCGGATTTTCTTTAATGGTTGCTATACTATCTTTTTTCTTATAATCACGTTTTTCTTCATCCGTTAAAGGTATAGGTCTGTTTTGTTCCCAGTAGCTACTATCTTTTTTATTGGCACCTTTTTCAATAACTACAATTTCGGTTTTAAAAAAATCTTTACTGTAATTTGGGTTTAAGTTATAATTATATAAAACGGTATTAAAATATCCATTTCCATGAAATCCAAAAATATTAAATGAAAAACCCATATTGCTTGATTGTGGCAGCCAAATGCTATCGCCGGCCACAGGAGTAAACAATTGTTGTATAGTTATAGTATCAACAAAGTTTATTTTGTTTTGCTTGGTTAAATACAAGTTAATACCCGTTATACGCCAAGTGTTTTCTTGTATGTAAATAATTCCGCTAAATACCGGATCGGTAGGGCGCTTAGGTAAAACTTCTATTTTATTAATTTCTTTACCGTCTTCAAAAAACGAACCCAATAGTTTGTAATTGTAGTAAAAAAATGCATTTTCGTTAACGGGTGAAATAAACGGACGTTTACTTACGTCTTTCATTTCAACTAAATTTTCATAAAAATTATAATTTAAATAACGGTATTGGTTAAAACTAAATGCCCTGCTGGAGCCACTTACTTTACTGCTTAGCATCACTTCTTTATATTCCTTTGGGTAATTGAAATAAAATTCGCTCTGACTTTCCGATAAATACACTACACCTATTAACGAGCTGGAATCTTTAATTTCTTTATCAGCCATTTTTATCAATTTCATCATGTTTTTAGAAATGTGATTTAAACGTTGTAATCCTTTAATATAGGTGTTACACGAGTAATCCTTCACTTGATTTAAATGGTATTTTCTTTTTTTAATTGCTTTTCGCATAATAATATCTGCAGGGTTTTCGTTGGCGTTTATAACAACTTCTTTTAGTTTAACACCCTCGTTATCCAAAGAAATATTTAAGGTTTTATTTTCAGAAATATTAACGGCAACTTCTTTGCGGGCATAACCTACATATTGAAAAACAATGGTGTATTTTCCCGGTTCCAATTTTAAAGTGTAATTCCCTTCTTCATTTGCACTGGTGCCTATACTTGTTCCTTTAATGTAAATATTGGTGAACGGAAGTGCTTCGTTATTGGGGTCGGTTATTTTCCCGCTCAATAAAACAGATTGTGCAGGGATTATTTGAATTAATAAACTAAATAGAATAAAAAAAAATCTCACAGCTTATTGTTTCTTTTCGTATAAGGTAAAGGCGTACGACACAATGTTAGCGCCCATTTTTAAAGCTTTTAATCGGGTTTCTTCGCTATTGTTATGTATTTCCTGGTTTTCCCAGCCATCACCTAAATCACATTCAACATCGTAAAAGCAAACTAAACGGCCATTGTAAATTAAACCATATCCTTTGGCAATTTTATTGTCGTGCTCATGAATTTTTGGTAAACCACTGGCAAAATCAAATTTTTGATGATAAATAGGGTGGTTAAAAGGCAATTCCACAAAATCTAATTCCGGAAAAACTTTTTTCATTTGTGGTTTAATAAAAGGATCCATTCCGTAGTTATCGCTAATGTGTAAAAATCCTCCGGCAATTAAATATTTGCGCAAATTTTCTGCTTCTTGTAAATTAAAAATTACGTTACCGTGGCCGGTCATGTGTACCAATGGATATTTATAAATGTCTGAGCTTCCCACCTCCACTATAGCTTGTTCGGGGTTGATGTTTGTTTTTAATTCTTTATTACAAAACTTAATTAAATTAGGTAAAGATGTTTCCAGGTTAGCATACCAATCTCCACCTCCATTGTATTTTAGTAAAGCTATTTGATAGGTAGGAGCACTTTTTTTAAATGAAAATAAAATTAACGCCAGAAAAAGAAGAGGTACAAATAAAAACGATTTTGATTTTAGATTGCGCATAACTAAAATTACAAATTATTATAATACTGAACAATTTCAATGGCTTGTTTGGCTTCTGTTACATCATGCACCCTTAATATTTTAGCGCCATTTAATAATGCAATGGTGTTTACTATGGTGGTTCCGTTTAAAGAAGTAACAGGGTTTGTTTTTAAAACAGCATTTATCATGCTTTTTCTTGAAATACCGGCAAGTACCGGAAAACCTAATTCACAAAAACTATGTAGGTTTTTAAGTAAGGTGTAATTGTGTTCGGTGGTTTTTCCGAACCCAAAACCGGGATCAATAATTATTTTTTTAAATCCTTTTGATTCCAGAAAACTAATTTTGTTTTTAAACTCGGTAATTATCTCTTTTGTTACATTTGTGTAAACGGGATTTTGCTGCATGGTTTTTGGGGTTCCTTGCATGTGCATCATCACGTAGGGAATGTTTAAGGCAATTATAGTTTCAAGCATGTTTTTATCTGCATTACCACCCGAAATGTCATTTATAGTATCGGCACCGTTTATAACGGCTTTTTTTGCAATTTCAGACCGATACGTATCTACCGATATTACCGTTTTAGGAAATTTTTCTCTTATTTCCTGTAATGGCTTTTCCAGTCTTTTCCATTCTTCATCCATGCTTATTTCTTCAGAACCTGGCCTGGAGCTTGCCGCGCCCAAATCAATAATATCGGCACCTGATTTAATTTTTTGTTCTACATCTGCTAAAACGTCAGATAAAGAATCAAACTTACCCCCATCATAAAAACTATCGGGGGTTAGGTTAACAATAGCCATTACTAGGGCTTTTTCAAAATTTATTTCTTTTCCGTTGGCTTGGTAAATCATTATTCTTAATTTTAGGCTTTATGCAAAATACATCTCAACAATATGATGCGGCCATAAAACAGTGCAAAGATATCTTTTTAAAGAAAATGAAAGATTACGGTACTGCATGGCGTAATTTAAGGCCTACTTCCTTAACTGATCAAATTTTTATAAAAGCCCAGCGAATTAAAAGTATAGAAGAAAAAGGAACACAAAAAGTGCTTGATGATATAAAGGGAGAATACATTGGAATTATTAACTACTGTGTAATTGCTTTGATTCAAATAGAACTGGAGCACGATACACGTTTGGAACTTCCTTATGAAGAGGTGGAAGGCTTATACAACAAGTATGTTGCCCAAACCAAAAAATTAATGGAGGATAAGAATCATGATTACGGGGAAGCATGGCGTGATATGCGTTTAAGCAGCCTTACCGATTTAATTTTAATGAAAATATTTAGAGTAAAGCAAATAGAAGACAACAAAGGCCAAACCATAATAAGCGAAGGTATTGATGCCAATTATATGGATATGTTAAATTATAGCGTTTTTTCACTCATAAAATTAAATGGCTAGACTCTAGTCCTTATCTTATTGAAGAAATTAGTTTTTTTATTTTGTTTTGCTTAAATTAGTACAACCAAAATTTCAACATGAAAAAATTAATTATTTCTTCTCTTATTTTTTTGTCGTTTATCCTAAATGCAAAAAACGAAATTAAAATCATTCATTCAGATGTTAACTCAGTAACCTTAGAATATAATTTCTCTGGTTTGCAAACTGCTGAGCAATTTATTAACGGAAATAAATTTTATAATCTTTCAGCCGAAGCTTGTGTAGCCATGCTTAACAAAGGGATGCCGCAAATGCTGAGAAATACCGTTTCCTTAGCTGTTCCTTATCATTCTCAGGCAAGGTTAGAGGTGATTGCTTCGGAATTTACCGAAATGAACGACATTTCTGTTATCCCTTCTAAAGGAAGCTTAACAAGAAACATCAATCCAAACAATGTACCGTTTGAATTTGGAAACGCTTATTTTAAAAATGCATTTTACCCTGCTGTAAATGTTGAGGCAACTGCAAATTATTTATTTCGTGGTCAGCAAGGGATTACTTTAAGTTTTTACCCGGTGCAAACAAATCCGGTAACTAAAAAACTTAAAATTATTACCAAGTTTGTTGTAAAAGTAACGTATGTAAACTCTAATAATCAACCGCTTTCTTTTGAGATGCCTGAATTTAAATCGGGTGAAGAAAAAGAAATGTTTATGCATCGTTTTTTAAACATTAAGCATGCAAGCACTGCTTCTAAAACTAATTACACGCAATTAAATGAATTTGGAGATATGTTGATTATTTATCACCCTGCATTTTATAACCAAATGAAACCTTTGGCGGATTGGAAAATTCAGAAAGGAATGAACACGGAAATGGTTTCTACTGCTTTAACCGGTACAACCGGAAGCGCTATTCAAAGTTACGTGCAAGGTTATTACAATGCTCATCCAAATTTATTATACGTTTTATTGGTTGGCGATCATCAGCAAATAAATGCATTTAACGCCGGGCCCGCAGGTTCTGAAACAAAGTGGAGTGATAGTTACTACGCATTTGTAAGTGGATTAGATAAATACCCTGACATTATGGTGGGTAGATTTTCATCTGCTGATACAAATGATATTATTACCATGGTGAATCGCACTTTAGAGTATGAAAAAAATCCTGCAATAGGAAGTTGGTATAATTTGGCTTTAGGAATTGGGTCGGATGAAGGTGCAGGTATTGGTGATGAAAATGAAGCAGATTGGCAGCATTTAAGAAACATCGGTAACAAACTTACTACGGGTGGTGGTTATTCCTATTTTCATGAGTTTTTTGATGGTTCTCAAGGCGGAAACGATGCAACAGGTAACCCTTCTCAATCAATGGTTTCAACAGCCGTTAATGATGGCGTTTCAATTTTTATGTACACAGGACACGGTTCTCAAAACGCATGTGCAACCAGTAATTATAATATAACATCCATAAATACCTGTACTAATAATGGAAAATATCCTTTCTCCGTTCAGGTAGCATGTAACAACGGTACTTTTATAAATGGTACTTGTTTTAGCGAAGCTTTTTTGCGTGCTAAAAATGCAAACGGACCAACAGGCGCCATTGCTTCTGTTGGCTCATCTATTTTAATGGCTTGGGCAGAGCCAATGGATACGCAAGATGAAATTGGCGATATTATGTCGAATATTTATGCCAACAATAAAAAATACACCATTGGAGGCTTATTTTATAATGGACAAATGCATATGTTAGACATGTACCCAACCGCAACAGGAGAAGAAGTAATGGAAACTTGGGTTATGTTTGGCGATCCATCAGCCATGATACGTACTCAAACACCAACAAATCTTTCTTCAAGTTATTACCATTGTGTTTTAGATTATGCAACATCTTTTTCAATTACTTCAAGCGCAGGACCAAATGCATTTGCTTGTTTAACGCAAAACGGACAAATTATTGGTTCAGGCCCTTTAAACAATACTACAACAAGTATTGCACTTACAAACACATTTAGTGTATCGCAAGATGTTATTTTAACGATAACTGAATTTAATAAAATTCCTGTAATTGATACAATTCCTGTTTGTATTACTACTTCTGTAAAAAAACAATCAAACATCGAGAATTTCTACATTAAAAATCCGGTGCAAAATAATCAGTTAGAATTATTTTATAAAAATGTAACGCCTGGTGAAATAACTATAAAAATATTTAATCTTCAAGGTAAACTGGTATTCAACAGCCCAATATACATTAACACTAATGGCAGTAGTGTTCTTGATATTGAAAATTTAGAACCATCTGTTTACATGGTACAAGTGGTAAATTCTAGTAACCACAAAACAAATTTTAAAATTGTAAAAGAATAAATGTTTTTTTAATACAAAATTTAAGGGGCTTTAGGCCCCTTTTTTTATGTGTTTTGTAAATCAAGCAACGGTTTGATTTGGGGGATTTTAAAAAAATATTACATTTATACTCTTAAACTTAACCATGATAAAATTTAAATTAACCGCTATCTTAAGCATAATTTGTGTGTTTTCATTTGCACAAATTACTCAAACGGTAAAAGGAAAAATAGTTGATAAGGCCACAGGAATTGGTTTACCCGGTGTTATTGTAAAAGTTAAAAACGCACCTGATGCTTTATTGGGCGCAAGTTCAGATGATAATGGAAATTACAAAATTACCGGTGTTCCGGTTGGTCGTGTTACCCTTGTTTTTACTTTAATGGGTTTTAAGCCACGTGTAGTTACCGATCAAATTGTTACTTCAGGAAAAGAAGTTGTTTTGGATATTGAATTGGATGAAAGCACTGCTGAATTGTCGGAAGTAGAAGTGATAGCAGATAAAAGCGATGATGTACTTACAATGCAATCCATTAACGTTAAGTCGTTTAATTTAGAGGAAACAGAACGTTATCCGGGTTCGCGACAAGACCCCGCGCGTGCTGCGCAAAATTTTGCGGGTGTGCAAGGAAATAACGATGCCCGTAATGATATTGTAGTACGTGGAAACAGCCCCTCTGGTTTATTATGGCGCTTAGAGGAAGTAGATATCCCTAACCCAAATCACTTTGCAGTTGCGGGTTCTGCAGGTGGCCCACAAAGTTTAATTAATAATAAATATTTAGCCAATAGCGATTTTTACACCGGTGCTTTTCCTGCAAATTATGGAAATGCTCTAGGTGGCGTGTTTGATTTAAAAATGCGTAATGGAAATAATGAAAAGCATGAGCGCACTTTTCAATTTGGTTTTTTGGGAACAGAGTTGGCTTTAGAAGGCCCTTTAAGTAAAAAAACAGGAGCCAGTTATTTAATTACCTATCGTTACTCTACTTTAAAATTATTTTCGGCTATTAATTTTAAATTAGGAACCAGTGCAGTGCCTGCATATCAGGATTTGGGGTTTAGATTTAATTTTCCTACAAAAAAAGCCGGAGTTTTTAGTATAAGCGGAATTGGTGGTTTAAGTGCAATAGATATTGTATTAAGTAAAGATACGGTTAGGCCAAGAGAATTGTATGGAGATTTAAACCGCGACCAATATTTTAGAACCAATATGGGTGTTGGAATTTTAAGTCATGTTTATTCATTTAATTCAAAAACCTTAATGAAAACTACACTTGCTTTATCGGGGCAACAGGTTTTTTCAAGGCATTTTCAGGTGTTACGACATCCTAGCTTTAAACCAAAAGATACATTGCCTCAAATATTAGATTATAATTTTAATGAAATAAAGGCAACATTATCATGGTTTATTAAGCATAAGATTAATTCAAAAAACAGTATTAAAACAGGTTTATTTGCCAATCAATACAATATTGATTTTGTTGACCTTATAAAAGTAAATTCATTATTAGATACTATTCCAACTGTTATTAATAGTAAGCCATTTAAACAACGTGTAGATGCCAAAGAAAGTTTTTATTTAATACAACCTTACTTTTGTTTCATACATAAATTTAACGATAAGCTTACTTTAAATGCCGGCGTTTTTGCGCAGTATTTAACGCTGAACAATAAATATAGTGTTGAACCGCGAGCCAGTATTAAATATGATTTTAAAAACAATCAATCAATTAGTTTAGCCTATGGCTTGCACAGCCAAATGCAACCTACTTATATTTACTTTACTATTCCGGATAGCAATGTTGTAAATAACACTTTGGTACCAAACTCTAAACGCGAAGAAACAAATCGTGATTTAGATTTTTCTAAGAGCCAACATGTTGTTTTAGGATACGATGTTTTTGCAGGCAAATATTTTAGGTTTAAAACAGAATTATATTACCAGTATTTATGGAATGTGCCTGTTTATGCAGTGCCTTCTAGTGTTTCACTTTTAAACAGAGGAGCCACTTTTACCCGATTTTTCCCTTTATACAATATGATAAATATTGGTACAGGTTACAATTACGGTGTTGAGTTAACAATTGAAAAATTATTTCACAAACATTATTTTGTAATGTACAGTGCCAGTTTATTTGAAAGTAAATACACCGGAAGTAATGGTTTGGTTCACAATACCGATTTTAATGGTAATTACATAATGAATTTGTTGGCAGGGGTAGAGTATGGTGTAGGTAAACAAAAGAAAAACTCAGTAAGTGCCGGAACTAAATTTACTTACGGTGGAGGAAGAAGATATTCTCCTGTAAATTTAGCAGCAAGCAATAGTGTTATGGATGTAATTCCGCAAGATGATAAAATAAATACTTTGCAATTTGAACCGTACAATAGATTAGATTTACGTGTTTCCTATAAAATAAACGGTAAACGTGTAGCTACAGAGTTAGCATTAGATTTATTAAATGTATTAAGTGCAAAAAACATTTTGGCTTTAAGTTATGCCCCGGATCCGGCAGACTTAACAAAAGATCCTTTGGTTAGAAATTACCAATTAGGTTTTTTACCTTTGTTTTACGTGAAGGTTGATTTTTAAGAGAAAACTTTTTTCCAAGTGTTTAGCACATGAAGTTTTAAAAGCAGTTTATTGTGCATTAAGTTATTGGCATTATAAGCGCTTTTAAAATTGTTTAAGTTTAAATACGGAAAATCATTCGCGTTTAACGATTCGAAAATTTGTGGCGAAAGTTTCCCCAACCATTCATTCATAGGGGTTTCAAATCCTACTTTATCTTTTCGGTTATAAATTTCTGCAGGTAAAACATGTTTACTTGCTTCTCTTAAAAAGTATTTTGATACTCCATTTTTTATTTTTCTTTTCCCGTTAAAACTAAACAGCAAATTAATAAGTTCAATATCATCACTAAACGGTGTTCTGCTTTCTACGCCATGCCACATACCACAACGGTCTTCGCATCGTAAAAACGATTTTAGTCGTTTGTAACCCACATCATCTAATAATTGTTTGTTTACATTGCTATATAATTTATTGGATGGTATTGTTTCAAAAGAGGAGACAAAATCGGATTTAAAAAACGAGTTTCTATTTTTCTGAAGAAAAGGAAAAGTATTTTTGAGTTCTTGTTTTATCCAGAATTTTAATGGAGAAGAGATGGTGTTGCTGCTTTTATTTGCTTCTGCAATTGCACTAAACAAACCCTGTTCTTTTTTAATTTGTTTCCATTGAGCTAAATAATGATGATGATATCCTGCAAAAAGTTCATCAGCTCCTTGGCCATCTAAAACCACTTTAATTTTATTTTCAGCAGCCAATTGCATTACTCTAAATTGCGAGTAGGTGCTACTGTCCCAAATGGGTGCGTCTAAAGCATATATTAAATTTTCAAAATCTTTTTCAAAACCATTTAAATCAGGGTATGTTTTAAAATGTTTCGAATTATTTTTTTTACTTACACTTTCTGCAAATTTTTCTTCGTTAGTGGCACCATGTTTGTAAACGGAAGTAAAAGCAAACACCGGTTTATTTACTGCCTCTGTTATTAAACCAACTAAAGCACTGCTGTCAATTCCACCGCTTAAACAGCTGCCAACTTCTACATCGCTTCTTAAGCGAATTTTAACTGCATGGGTAAGTTTCTCCTTAATTCTTTGTGTAAGTTCCTCATCACTTAAGGTATCATTTACCAAATTTACGTTTTCGTTTAAATTGTAATACCTTTCTGTTTTCAGTTCGTTTGTTGCGGCATTGTAAATTAAATTTGTTCCCGGCCAAAGTTCGTAAACTTCTTTAAAAAAATTAGCAGTTTCAAATTCTAAGGTGTCGTTAATTAAATAATGATGTAATGCTTTTTCGTTTATTTGGGGTTTAATTAATCGGCTTTTAATAAAGGCTTTTTGTTCGCTGGAAAAGGCTAAAAAACTTTGGTTGTTAAGGTAATAAAAGGGTTTTACACCTAAACGGTCTCGCGAAGCAAAATATATTTGGTTGGCAGAATCGTAAATACAAAAAGCCCACATTCCGTTAAATTTCTCAACGCAGTTTTTCCCCCAATGTTTGTAGGCATTTAAAACAACCTCGGTATCTGTTTCGGAAACAAAACCATAACCTTTATTTTTTAATTCCTCTTTTAATTCAATGTAATTGTAAATTTCCCCGTTAAATGTTATCCATATTTTAGCGTCTTTGCAACACATGGGTTGGTGTCCGGCTTCACTTAAATCAATAATTGACAACCTACGGTGGGCAAAAGCTGCGGTACAATTGTTTTCAGATAAATTTAAATTTTGTTTTGGAATGTAGTTGCTTAAGGTGTTGCTAAAGGAAGGACTATGATCGGTTTTATATGAAGTAATTTGTGTAGGAGAAATAGTAATTACACCTTCTCCATCCGGGCCACGATGTTTAATAGCGCGACTTAATTTTAGTACTGTTTCAGGAATATTTAAATCAGACTTTTGTTTTAATATAATACCGGCTATTCCACACATAATTCCTTTGGTTTATGTTTTGTTCATTTAATCATTAATCCACATAAATACTTTTTTATTATTGTTGTAACGGTCAAAATCTTTATCTAATACAATTACGCAAAAATCTATAAAAGGTAAAATACCAAAAATACCTCCTAAGGAAGCAATGTACACAACAGGAACATAAGGTGCAGTGCCTAAATAAATTCTATGTAAACCAACAATACCAAACGGAAATGGAAAGGCAAGAATTGCCGCCATTACTTTTTTATTTTTCTTTTGTTTATTAGAAAGCCAATGTAAAATTGGATTAGGTCGTTTGTTTTTTACTTTATAAAAAAGTTCGTTTGCTTTTTTATAATCAGATGAATTTAAAGAAACAACAAGGGTGTCAATTTTAGGTTGATTTAAAGGATTAAGGCCATTTGCAAAAGAAGAGAGAAGTGCTACAATTATAAAGGCAAGTGTATAACGCATTTTAATTAAACAAAGATTTGCTACCGTTAATTATTCCAATAACTTTTCCTTGAAGTTCTTTTCCGAAGAAAGGAGAGTTTTTAGATTTAGATTCGTTGTCTTTTTCAATAAAAATGTTTTTTTGATTTAAATTAAAAAGGGTAAGGCAAGCATCTTCATCTTCCTTTATTTCCGGCACAGGAAGGTTAAGTATTTTACGTGGGTTTATACTTAAGGCGTTAATAGCAGCTTCTATGCTTTTTTCTTTAAACGATTCTGCAACGCAGTTAAAGGCCGTTTGTAAATTAATAATTCCAAAATCTGCCAAATCAAATTCTAAATCTTTGCACTCAATATCTTGTGGGAAATGGTCGCTTACAATTACATCTATTATGCCGTTTTCTACTGCTTTTCTTAAAGCTTCCACATCTTTTTTGGTTCTTAAAGGCGGATCAACTTTGTAATTGGTGTCAAATTCTTTTAGAACCGAATCATCTAACAATAAATTAATGGCGGCAACACCAACAGTAATATTCAAACCTTTTGATTTTGCTTTTTTAACCAGCTCTATACTGCCTGCCGAAGTTATAGTTGGTATGTGTATTTTGGCACCTGTATATTCCAGTAAAAAAATATTTCTTTCAAGCATTAATTCTTCGGCAATAGCGGGCATTCCTTTAAGGCCAAGCGAGGTGGATGTATTGCCTTCATTCATTTGTCCACCGTGCGAAATTTGAGTATCATTACAATGTGCTACAACAAAAGAGTTGATGCCATTCGCATATTGCAATGCTCTTAACATAACGCCTGAATGCATAATGGGGTTTTTGTAATCGCTAAAACCGCTAGCTCCGGCCAACTTCATATCATACATTTCTGAGATATCTTTTCCTTCTGTTTTTTGTGTAACAGAGCCAAAAGGATATACATTTACTAATTTATCGGCCTTATTTAAAATATATTCTATGGTAGCTTTGTTGTTTATGGCAAACTGGTTATAACCATGCATGCATACGCCAACAAATCCACCGCGCGCAGCAGCTTTTAAACCGCTTTCAATTGTTTCTTTGTGCTCATAAGCTGGTTCACAAAATGCAGCCTGAAAATCTATCCAACCGGCTGATACGCATAAACCATCTGCTTCAATAGTTTTATAATGAGGTTTGGTAGCAATGCTTTTTTTTATTTCAACAATTTTACCGGCTTCAACTAAAATATCTACTTTTTTATTAAAGTGTACACTGTTAGAAGCTAAAACGAGGGCTTGTTTAATTAATATTGTCATTTTTTATTATTTAAGAAAACGAATTAAACTTATTTCTATTGCAATAAACAGTAAAGATAATATAATTAACCATTTCCAGAGTTTAATTCCTGTAGCACCCATTTGAATGGTTTTTGTGATATCACCTTCTTGTGCGTTTTCAATAATTTTGTATTTTGAAAGTTGATTATCGGTAAAAATTTTATTTAATTCATCGGTATTGTAAAGGTTAGTTATTGATTCAGCGCGGTTATAATTAAAGGCAATGTTTTGTTTTACTTCTTTTTGCCATACTACATCATAGAAACCTGCTTCGTTTATTAAATCGCCGGTAAATAAGGCCAAATTGCCATTAGCAATTTTTATTTCCGGAATAACATCAGTTTTGTTTGATTTACCAATTATATGAGGCGGATTTTCGGCAAAGCTATTTTCGGGTTTTAATAAAAGTGCATTTGCTGAATTAATGGTATAGTAAATGGGCTGGGGTTTAATACTGTTTACTGCAAAACGTATAAAGGTTGGTACAAATAACGCATGTTTACAAAAGTTACTTTGTTTGCTGCTAAACGATGAGGCGAATGCGAAGAACTGAGCATTAGTAAAAGTGTTTTTTATTAAAAAAGGGTTTGCATTAACCAAAGAGTATATTGTTTGCGCATTGCTTAAGGTGTTTTTTTGCATTACCAAATGCTGGTTAATTAAAGGTAAATTCATTTGCGGGTCTATTTTTTCAAATACTCCTTCAAAAAACGGATTATTCATTTCCGGTTTATTTAATTTTACAACTTGTGTATCTATATTATTTATTATGGGCAAATTAAAATTGGCAAAAGCGTTGTTGTAATTGTTTAAATCAATTTTAGCAGGAGGTATAATAACCACACAACCGCCTTTTAATGCGAATTTTTTTAACTCTTCTAATAAACCACCGGAAATATTTGAAAGCTCGTTTAAGATCACTAAATCTGCGTTTTTAAGTTTAGAAAAATCTATCGCGTTTTCAGAAAGTTCGGTAAATAAAAACATGCTGTCATTAGCAAAAAGCGAATTAAAATAATTTTGTGTTTCGTTTTCTTTTCCATTAATGATGAGTGCGTTGATTGAGATTTTGGTGTTAAATGCCAAATGCATTTCATCGTCGAATGTAATTGGATAATCATCAATTTTTACGGTAGCATAATTAAAGCCAAAGTTTTTACTGGTAAACGAAAGAACCATTTCTTTTTTATCATTACTTTCAACGCTATATGATCCAATAGAAACCTGTGTTCCGTTTAGCATTAAACGAGAGGTTCCGGCTTCAATTGTTTTGTCTGAATTATTTTTTATAATAACATGTAATTTTTGTACGATGTCTTTTTGCTGAATAGGAGTTTCAAACCAGCAAGAATCAATGAAAACATTTTTTATTTCGGCACCAAATACTGGTACAATGGTTACTTTAGTAAGAGAATCATTTTTAATATCTGCAATGTTAAACGTTGATTTTTGCGCATCTGTAATTGCATATAACTGAATGTTGCTGCTTTCTTGTTTTAAAAACTCATTTTGACGCGTTAATACATCACTGTATTTGCGGGTAACAGGACTGATTTTTATTTCAGCAATTTCTTGTAAAACATCATCTTTACTTAAAACGCGTTGGTGTTTTCCCTTAAATTCATTCGTTATAAGATGAAATTTATCGTTGTTCTTAAATGCGTTAACAATGTTTCTCGCTAAAATTTTTGCGTTTTCTAATAAAGGACCTTGTTTATTAACGGCCTCCATGCTAAAGGAGTTATCAATATAAATACCAACGGTTTTCTGGCTTAAATTACTTTTATCGGCTGCTTTATCAATTAGTACCGGTTGCGCAAAGGCTAAAACCAAAGCGGTTATTGTTAAAATTCTTGCTAATAAAATTAAAAGCTCTTTTAATCTTGATTTAGATTGGCTTTCTAATTGCAGTTCTTTTAAAAACCGAACATTGGTAAAATAAACTTTTTTATACCTTTTGAAATTAAAAAGATGAATGATGATTGGAACGGAAATTGCGGTAAGTGCCCACAAAAAGGCCGGGTATACAAACATCATGTTTTTAAAGTTAGCAATTGTAATGAGATTGAACAAGAAAGAAAATATAATTTTTTATTAGGTTTTTCACAGGCAGAACTGTATTAATGCTAACAAATTCATTAATTGTTTGTTACTTTGCAAAGCTAAACAATGAAATCTGTACAAATTACCTTAATTAAAACTTTGCTTTTAGTTGCCTTACTGGTTCTAACCATGTTAAGCTTTTTTAATGCTGTTTTTTCTTGGCAAGATTTACTTCTTATTCAAACAATTATTGGTGTTTTGTTTGTTTTTTTAAGTTGTTACGAGTATTTAAGCGCCTCTTATAAAGCTGATTTACCTGTACAGAGATACCCTTATTTCCCTTACAGCTTTGTTATGTTTAAGGTGTTAAGAGCCTTTGCGTTTTATAGTTTTGCAATAATGTTATATACCTCTGGAACGCGTGTTAAATACCTTTTCCCAATATGTGTTATTATTGCAACTACCGAATTAATTGTTTTGTTTTTACGGTATCGCAAAAATTTGTGCTTTATTTCTATTTATGCCAACTATATCTTGTTTTCAAAAAACTCCATTTATAAAATTTTTGCATCGGAAATTGAGCGGATGGAGTTTAGACACGATATTTTTTATATAATCAGAAAAAACGGTAAAAGTGAGGACGTTAGAATGGTAAATATTACCGACAAAACCCCGTTTATTTCCCACCTAATTTCATGGATTGAAAAGAACAATATTCAGATGGGCGAGGAGTCTAAATTACGTTTAGCTGAATTAACAATTAACATTTCGAAGGCAAGCTAGTATTTTTTTTATCTCTTTAAATAATTTTTTATTTTAGCTAAAAAAAAGCGGTGTTATTTACACATTACTTGTTAATACATTTCTCAAAATCAGGCATTTATTGTAATTAATATCGTAACTTTACGCAAATTTTAGTACCAATGGAACAAATCATTAAATTCAATCAATCAAACCGTCAATTCTTTAATACATTAAGAGCAAGAGTTGACAATTATTTTAAAACAAATAACCTTTCTCGCAACGCAAATTCTAAAATGGTAATTAAAACAATTGCCATGCTTTCTATCTATCTTGTACCTTACTTTTTAATGGTGTTTAACGTAGTTACATTTAGCCCACTTATGATTTTTGCCATGTACATTTTAATGGGAGTAGGTATGGCCGGTGTTGGGTTTTCTATTATGCACGATGCAAATCATGGTAGTTATTCTAAAAACCCGAAAGTAAATAAAATCATGTCGTTTACCATGTATATGTTAGGTGGGAGTCCACTTAATTGGCAAATACAACACAATGTTTTACATCATACGTTTACGAATATAAGTGGTAAAGATGAAGATATTGATGCACCGGTTTGGTTGTTACGTTTTTCGCCTCATAGTCCGCATTACAAAGTACAACGCTTTCAGCATATTTATGCATGGGGTTTTTATAGTTTAATTACCATTATGTGGTCTATTACCAAAGATTTTAATCAATTAAAGCGTTACGAAGAAATGGGAATGCTTAAAACAAAGCAAACTTCGTATAAAAAAGAAATTGGAAAATTAATTCTTGCAAAAGTATTTTACTATACTTTTGCTTTAATAGTTCCTTTAATATTTGTAAATGCATCTTGGTGGATTATTTTATTAGCATATATTTCTATGCATTTAGTTTGTGGTGTTATCATTTCAACTGTTTTTCAATGCGCGCACGTTGTTCCGGAAATGAAATTCCCTTTACCCGATTCGAGTGGAAATATGGAAGAAGATTGGGCTGTTCATCAATTACAAACTACAGCAAACTTTGCCCGTAATAATCGTATTTTAAGTTGGTTTGTTGGTGGTTTAAATCATCAAATTGAGCATCATTTGTTTCCTCATATTTGTCATATTCATTATAAGGATATTTCTAAAATTGTGAAAGAAACTGCTAATGAGTTTAATGTAACTTATATGGAAATTCCTTCGTTTAGAAAGGCAATTAGCTTACATACACAAGAACTTAAAATGCTTGGTCGTAACGCTGCTTAATTCACTAATTGGTTCCATAATAGTTTTGTTTTATGGACGAAATTTATAATAATAAAGTTTATTTAAGCAACAATCCTGATTGGCATGCAGAAGATGCCCCTCAAAAAGCTGCTAATGTTTATTCTTTACTAAAACAAAATAACATCCCTTTTAAAAGTGTGTGCGAAGTTGGCTGTGGCGTTGGAGAGATTTTGGTTCAGTTAGATAAATTAGTAAACGATAAAAACATAAACTATTTTGGGTTTGATATTTCGCAAGACGCCATTGGCATTGCTTCTAAAAAGCAAAGTAACAACATACAGTTTGAGTTAAAAGATATTTCCAAATCTAATAATACGGATCAATATGATGTTCTTTTAGTAATTGATATTTTAGAACATTTAAAAGATTACTTCAGCTTTTTACAAGGCTTATCTAAAAAGGCAAAGTATACTGTTTTTCATATTCCATTGGATATGTTTGTATGGTCGTTGTTTAAAGAAAAAATGCTCATTGAATCAAAGAGCAGAGTAGGGCACATACATAATTTTAGTGAAGATTTTATTTTAAGTGTACTAAATGATTATGGCTATACCGTAATAAATAAAAAGTACACAAACCCCGATTATACATCTGCTTCATTTAAACAATCGGTAATAAATTCATTTAAAAAGTTTTTAGCAGCAATTAGTCCGCGTTTTTGCAGTAAAACACTGGGAGGTTTTTCTTTAATGGTACTTTGTAAAAATCCCGAGTAATTATTTCTTTTTTTGAGAAAGCTTGAAGAGCGTGTCTTTTTCGGCTTTGGTTAAACTATCGTAACCACTTTTACTTATTTTATCAAGCAAATAATTCATGGTTGCTTCTTCGTCTTTTATTTTGGGAGAACTACCTGCACTGGGGTTATAGCTTACCACTTTTAATTTACTTTTTCCCTTTTTAAAGAAAGCAAAATCAAATAAGTCAACACCTTTTTTTAATTGAAATCCATAAATAACACCAAATAATGCGCCGCCAATATGTGCAATTTTTCCTCCGGTGTTAACTGATAAATCAATAATAGTACTCACTCCAAAAATAAAAAGGTAAAAGTATTTATAAGGCAATTGAATTATGCCCCACAAAAAAACTTGGTAATTTGGCGCATAAATTGCCATTACAGCTGCTACGCCTAGCACAGACGCAGATGCGCCAAGTAAAATTGCATTACCAAATTCGTTCGGGAAAACCATTCCTAAGAGAAGCACCAAAGCCCCGCCGCTTAAGCCACTCATTACATAAACATAAAGTAGTTTAGATTGCCCAAGAATGGTGAAGAAAATTTGCGCGGTGAAATAAAACAAAATCATATTCCAAAAAACATGACCAAAATTGGCATGCGTAAACATGTAGGTAAAAAGCGTCCAGAATTTTAAAACAAAATCGTATCCGCCAATGGGTAGTGCTAAATAATACAATAAGGGCAAATGAGAAAGGTTGCCAATTAAATTAACGGTTAAGAAAACAACAGCATTAATAATAATAAGCTGCGTTAATACACCTTGTTGCTGAAAATTACTTTTTATTTTTTGAAGAAAATTCATAATTAATAAAAATGATTTCTATCCCTCTTCCAAATAATTACAATTATTAAACCTACGGCAAGTCCTCCTAAATGTGCAAAGTGTGCAACGTTGTCAGCCGGGTTATTAGAAATTCCGGAGAATAATTCAATTAACCCGTAACCTATAACCAACCACTTTGCTTTAACCGGAATAAAGAAATATAAATAAAGCAATCTGTTCGGGAACAACATGCCAAAAGCGCCTAGCAAACCAAATAAGGAGCCAGAGGCACCTATTATAATATTATTATTAAGGTATTCATACTTCAAATTAATATAGTACGCGCGTGCTTCAGCGGTTAACTCTTGCATTTCAAGTTCTTGATTAAGCGCCGTTAAAAACTTAGTAATTTCAAAATGATTAATTATATACTGTGTTAGCGCAGCCCCTAAGCCTGTTAATATGTAAAAAATTAAATATCTTTTGGGTCCCCAGGCGTTTTCTAATACTTGTCCGAAAATAAAAACACCAAACATATTAAAAAACAAATGAGATAAACCTCCGTGCATAAACAGGTAAGTTATAAATTGATGTGGTTTAAAATCTTCTGCTAAATGATAGTGTAAGCCTAAGTAATTGTTTAAATTAATGTTTTGGGTACTTTGTAAAAAATAAGTAAGTACAAAAAGTAACACATTAACAATAATAATGTTTTTTGTTACAGGTGGTAAAAAGTTAAATCCACTTGGGCGGTAGTGATTGTCGTAGTTCATTGTTTCTTAAAATGTTTATCTATCTGATCTTTTTCTACCTGCATAAAAATAGTTTTACCATCGGGAGTAAAACTAAAGTTTTCGCAATGCATTAAATGGCTAACTAAAAGTTGCATTTCGTTGTCATCTAATATTTTTCCATTTTTTATAGAAGTATTTTTCGCCAATGCTCTGCAAACATTGTCGTGTACATCCATTTTAGTATCAATGGTGTTAAGTTTGTAAGATTCTATAATGTTTTCAATAGTGTTTAATACATTTAAATTTTCTAGTTCACCGGGAACACCGTTAACTACAATGCTGTTTTTGCCAAATATTTCAATATCAAAACCTAAAATTTTTAACTCCGGTAAAATATTTTCTACTAATTGAAAGTCTTTCATGGTTAATTCTATTTGTTCTGGAAATAGAATTTGTTGAGTTGGTAATGGTGTTTGTTGTTTGGTTTTATAATAATGCTCATACAAAATACGTTCGTGAGCTCTTTGTTGGTCGATAATCAGCAGACTTTCCTCTGTATTACAAATAATATATCTGTTAAATAATTGGAATGTTTTATAAACGATGCTTTCATTTTTTGCGGAAGTAATTTCTTCCTGATGCGCCGTTTCTGTTTCAATATTTCCTTTAAAGCCTTCAAACAAGGTTTCCCAATGTTTCACATTGCTTTCGTCTTTAGTGCTAGAAAAACTTCCGCTACTAGTTTTAAACGGATTATAATCGGGGTTATATGAAACCGTTGGTTGTACCGGAATTCTTTCTTTACTATAGCTTGCCTCTGTAATAGCTTCTGTATCAAAATCAATAGAAGGAGCTAAATTTGCTTTTCCAAGTGCACGTTTTATAATACTCATTAAAGTAATGAAAACAGTTTTGTCATCCATAAACTTTATTTCCGTTTTTGTAGGATGAATGTTTACATCTATTTGCTTTGGGTCAATATCAATGTACAAATACCAGGCAGGATGGGCATCTATTGAAATTAAATCTTTATACGCTTCGTATATTGCCGCATTTAAATAAGGACTTTTAATAAACCGGTTATTAATAAAAAAGTACTGATCTTTTTTTGATTTACGTGCAATTTCCGGTTTTCCTACATAACCACTTACTTTAATGTAAGGGGTTGCTTCATCAACGGCCACTAATTTTTGATTGTAGTAGTTTCCAAACAAACCCATAATTCTTTGCATTAAAGGGGCAGCTGGCAAATTATACAATTGATTATTGTTACTGTGTAAAGTAAAATGAATATTGTGATGTGGTAATGCAACGCGCTCAAACTCTGTTATAATGTGTTTTAATTCGGTGCTATCGTCTTTTAAAAAATTTCGGCGTGCAGGAATATTAAAAAACAAATTCTTCACCATAAAATTAGAGCCGGTAGTACTTTGGCAATTTTCTTGCGAAATAAACTGCCCTCCTTCAATAATTATTTGCTGTCCAACTTCGTCGTTTTGTTGTTTTGTTTTTAATTCTACTTGCGCAACGGCAGCAAAACTGGCTAAAGCTTCTCCTCTAAACCCTTTGGTGCTTAAATTAAATAAATCGTCGGCTGATTTTATTTTTGATGTTGCATGGCGCTCAAAAGCTAGGCGGGCATCAAAAGGGCTCATTCCTTTACCGTTATCAATAACTTGAATAAGCGTTTTTCCTGCATCTTTAATGATAAGTTTTATTTCAGATGCTCCTGCGTCAATAGCATTTTCCAGCAGTTCTTTTACAACACTTGCGGGCCTTTGCACTACTTCTCCTGCCGCAATTTGGTTGGCCACATGTTCAGGAAGTAAAGAAATAATATCGCTCATAATCAACTACAAATTTAATGTATTTGTAGTAAAAAATGCAGTTTATTGCGGTTGGTAACTTAATTTATAAGTTGAGTAAGGCGAGTACTCGTTAGATTTGAAGCATTTGAGTGTTTTTAAAAAGTTTTCAAGTTCTTTTAACTCCGATTTTTTAAATATTTTTTTGTTCTCAAAAACCACTTCTTCTACCTGATTAGATACGTTAATGGTTAATGTGCAAACAAATGCTTTTTTGTAGGATTTATCTTTAAAAAATTTTTCAAGTTTTGCGTTTAAATCGTTTTGTGATATGGTTAATGTTGCAAAACCAATATTGCTTTTTTCAAAGGTTCCTTCAATTTCGCTAGGTGTTTTTTGTGCAGGTGCTGCTGCCGATTCAGGAGCTGCCTCACTTTTTGATTTTGATTTTTCTTTTTTAATTAATCTTGGTTTTGGTTCAGATTTAGATTCTTCTTTTCTTTCCGAATCTTCCATTGCCTTATCAGCATCTTTTGTTTTTGAGCTTTCGCCAAGAGCACCACCGGACGCAAGGCTGTTTGTGGTTGTAATTTTTTTAGAATCAGCACTACCCGGGCCTTGCTTTGCAAATTCATCAGCAGGAGCAGGGGGTGGGCTTGATTGGCTTTGTTCATCTGCTTTTGAACGCGCATTAACAGGACTGTTTTTATTGATATCATCTACTTCACTTTCTTCTTCAGGTTTTGAATTTCTTGAATCAGTTTTTAGATTTCCCCCACTTACTACTTCTTTATTACCGGAGGTTTTCTCGGAAGAGATTTGGTCTTCTGCAATAATGGCTTCTGGTTTTTTTAAATCACCACTTGGAATTTCTGTAACCTCTGTGTTTTCAGCAGTTTCGTTTAGGGCTAAATTTTGTTTATCTGTTGATAAAGTACTTTTAAATACCACAAAAATACCAACTAATAAAAGAATGCTAGCGGCGGCGGCCCAATAAATAACAAAGGGCTTTTTTTTCTTTTCTAAAATTTCACTTTCAAAACGCTTATCAAGCTTATTTTTTAAACGCAAAACCTCATCATCATTTTCTAATGAAGCAAAACCTTCCAAGGCCTCTTGTTCAAAGGCATCTATACTATTGCCGGAATTAATATTTTGTTTTAATAATTCCTCAAGGCTTTTGGTTTCTTTATTTATGCGCTTGCTCATTAATTTTAGATTCCATTTTTAGTTTCAAATTTCTTTTACCGTTTTGTATATGGCTCTTTACCTCATTATTGCTAAAACCAGTAATTTCTACTATTTCAGAATAAGATTTCTGACTTAAGTAAAAGAGTTCTAAACAGGTTTTTTGCTCTTTGTTCAGCTCATTTAAAGCCATTTGCATAATAGTAATTTGTTGTTCTTTTTCATTTAGATGCTCAATAGAGTTATAATCCATAAGAAATATTTCATTTTCTTTAATTTCTAACTCTTTCTTAAGCTGCGACTGCTTTTTGCGCAATTGCATTAAGCAATAATTCTTGCTGTAGGTATATAACCAGCTTTTAAAAAACTCTATTCTGTGTTTTTTTAGGTCATTTAACAATTGCCCAAAAATGCTCATTACAGCATCTTCTGCATTGTCTTTATCTTTTAAATACTTAATACATAAACCTAATACCAAGTGGCCGTAACGTTTGTACAATTCTCCTACGCAACTATTATCGTTGTTTTGTAAAAAAATGTTAATCAACTCGTTATCGGAACAATCTTTGTATTTAATGGATGTACTCAACTTAAAACGCTTACGTAAATGTATAAATTTATTGGTTGCGAATATGGCCTAAAAATGTATATTTGTAAGTTAATAACAAATTTTAATACTGAAGCTAAACGCTAAATATTTACTGCTTTTAAGCCTTTTTTTTGTGCTTGGTTTTCAACAACCCAACACATTTGATACAAATGCTAAAATTAAGGCAGTTTTTATATACAATTTCACAAAGTATTTTGAGTGGCCCAGCAATAAAAAAACCGGCAATTTTTTAATTTATATTGTTGGAAAAAACGATAATTTATTAAATGAAATTAAGGCCTTAGCAGCCCGTAAAAAGGTTGGTAATCAAGATATTGCTGTTACAAACACACCTGAGTTTGATCCCAGTGTGAGTGCGAATATAATTTATTTGTTACCAGATTTATCAAAATCAATTGCAAATGTAAACGGAAAAGCAAAAAGCAAAGGTGTTTTAGTAATTACAGAAACAAATAACGGTGCCAAAGCAGGGGCCGCCATAAATTTTGTTGTACAAGAAAATAAACCAAAGTTTGAATATAGTAAATCCAATGCGGTAAAAGCAGGATTAAAAGCAAATGATGATTTTAAAGCACTAGCAATAAACATTGATTAACATAAGAAATGAATGACTTGTGTAAACATATAAAACAATTAATACTTATTAGCCTAATGCTAACGGGTGTTTTTGGTAGTGCACAAATTAATAAGGTGTACAGAGCGCAATCGCTATTAACCGAGAAAAAGGTGGAAGCGGCAAAACTGTGCATAGATAGTGCAATTACAGATGCTGAGGTAAAGAAAATGCCTGAAGCTTTTACAATAAGAGCATTTATTTATTTTGAGATATACAAACAAACCGATAAACTAAAATTAAATTCAGCATTACGCGATACCATTTTAAATTCTGTACGAATATCCAATTCATTAAACCCTGATGCCGATTATAAGTCTAATAACAACAGGGTTTTAGGAAGTATTGCCGGAAACTATTATAATATTTCTAAAATCTTATTACAAGATTCGGTGAACTACGAAACAAGTTTAATAGCGTTTAACAAGTTTAAAGAGTTAATGAGTTTATCTGACCCTAATTTTAATGTTATTGAAAAAGATAAAGAATATTATTTGGCGGTAGGCTCTATTTATTCTCAAATATATAATAACAATAATAAAGATACCAAGGCGAACGAAATAGCAAAAGTAGCTTTATTAAAAGTATTAGAAATTCAACCCGACGATCCTTCTGCAAATATGAATCTTGGGCTTATGTATTTAAATACTTCTGCAAACATGGTTCAGAATATGGATGATGTTGTTGATTTTAAGGAACTGGATGTGGTAATAGATAATTACATTAAATTGGCTAAGCAAGCAGAACAGTTTATTTTAAAGGTGTATGAGAAAAACAACAAAAACCCTAAATCTGTTGAAGCCTTATATTATGTGTATAGAATTTTGAGCGATAATCCCAAAATTGCAGAGTTCCGCAACAAATGTAAAGAAATGAATATTCAAATTTCCGATAATTAATTTTTTTAAAAAATGAAGTTTACAATCGGAAAAAAAATAGGTGCTGGTTTTGCCGTATTAATTATACTAACATCCATTGCCTTTGTTTTAACCAATATTACTTTAAACGACAGTAAAGGAAAAACCGATACTGTGGTGGGGCAATTAGCCCCCAGTGTTGCGGAATTAAAAGAACTTAATTTATTAATACAACGTTCAGGTACAGATATTACCCAATGGATGTTTAATAGCTCAACCAGCAGCGATATTGCATTTAGAGAAGATTTATCTAAAATTATTGAAACAAAATATCCAAAACAAAAGGAAGTACTACAGGAAATTTCTAAAGACTGGAGTGAAGATGAAAAGAAAAGATTAAAAGGAATATTTTTACGAATCGAAAGCATTTTCAGGTTGTATAAAACAGATATTATGAGTCAGCTTTTACAGTCTGATGATTATCAAGATGCTTTAAAAACAAGTGTTGCCCGAATTTCTTACGAAGATAGCCAGGTAAGTTTAAACTCTCTTTACAAAGAACTTAATTCTTTAATTGACGTTAAACAAAATGCAGCCGAATCGGTAAAAAATGAAATGTTTGAATCATTTAATTTTTTACAGCACTTTGTTCAGTTACTTGGTTTAACCTTGGTAATTGGTGGTATTTTTATTGCCTTATTTACAACGCAATCTATTACACGCCCCATTTCTAAACTTAAAAAAATGTTGCTTTCTATGGGGCGCGGTGTTTTGCCAAAAGAACGCATTAGAGCAAGTGGGGATGAGATAGGAGAAATGGGTAGTGCGTTAAACGAGCTTATACAATCCATGCATCAAACCACTGAGTTTGCTCAAGAAACGGGTTCAGGAAATTTTGATGCTGTTTATAAACCATTAAGTGAAGAAGATACTTTAGGATACTCTTTAATAAAAATGCGTGATAATCTTGCAGAAAACGAACGTAGTTTAGAGAAAAAGGTGCAAGAACGAACAGAAGAAGTTGTTAGGCAAAAAGAAGAAATTGAACATAAGAATAGTGAGTTAGAAATACTTTACAAGCAAGTTACCGATAGTATTTTGTATGCTAAACGAATTCAAGAAGCAATTTTACCGCCTGAAAATATTATAAAATCATTGGTACCAAAATCATTTGTATTATTTAAGCCAAAAGACATTGTATCAGGTGATTTTTATTGGTTCGATAAAAAAGGAAAAAACATTTATTTCTCTGCGGTTGATTGCACCGGGCATGGTGTGCCGGGCGCATTTATGAGTTTAGTTGGGCACAATATTTTAAAAGATATTGTAATTAACACAAAATTAGATAAGCCGGGAGAAATGTTGAATAGAATGCGTGATGATGTTGTAAAAACACTACATGCAGATACTGATGAAAACAGAGCAAAGGACGGAATGGACATGACCTTGTGTTCTATTAACTACGATACATTAGAATTGCAATACGCAGCGGCATATAATCCGCTTTATATAATTAGAAACGGTGAATTAAAGGAGTATCCTGCTAATAAATTTCCTATAGGTGCTTTTATTGGCGAAAAAAAATCATTCGATAATCACTCTATTCAATTAGAGAAAGGCGATATTATTTATGTATTTAGTGATGGGTATGCCGATCAGTTCGGAGGAGAAAAAGGCAAGAAATTTATGGTTGGTAATTTCAGGAAACTTCTGTTAAAAATAAGTGCTTCGCCAATTGAAGAACAAAAACACCTTTTAGACGAAGCCATGAAACAATGGCAAGGTTCGCATGAGCAGGTAGACGATGTTTTAATTATTGGCGTGCAAGTGTAGTTATATTTTAATTCCTACAATACATACATCATCAATTTGTTCTAAATCACCTTTCCAATTTAAAAAACACTCATCTAATTTATCTTTTTGATAAGGCATTTGTAAATGAGAATTATCTATTAAAGCTTGATTTAATGTTTTATACTTGAACTTTTTTCCTTTTGGGCCGCCAAATTGATCTGGGTAACCATCTGTGTAAGAATAAATAGTATCACCTTCTTTTAATTCCAATTCAAATTGATTAAAGGGCTTCAATGCGTCTCCATAAATACCAACCGGTTGTTTATTTCCGTAATGCTCAGTAAATTCTTTATTGTTTACAAGAATAAATCCATTATTAGCGGCAGCGTAGCTTAGCTTTTTGTTTTTAAGATCTATTCGCAAAATAACAATATCCATTCCGTCTTTATTTTCTCCTTCTTTTCCAGTTTGTTTTAAAGTAGAAATTATTTTCTCTCGTAGTTTGTTTAAAATTTCTGCAGGTTCAGTTATGTTTTGTTCACCCGTAATTTCATTTAATAAACCGCTACCCAACATTGTCATAAAACCACCAGGAACACCATGCCCTGTACAATCTGCAATTGCGCAAAACACAGTTCCTTTTTTTTCTGTTATCCAGTAGAAGTCGCCACTAACAATATCTTTTGGCTTGAAAAGCACAAATGAATTGGGTAGTAATTTTTTAAAATCGCTTTCAGTGGGAATAATTGATTGTTGTATTTTTTGAGCGTAAAATATACTGTCTCTAATGTCATTATGGGCTTCTTCAACTTTTTGTTTTTCTAAATTTAATTCGTTTGTACGCTCATCTACTTTTTGTTCTAAAATCTTTTTTTCTTTCACTAACTTTTGTTCGCGGTATTTTATAAAGCCATAAATAGTAAAGATTCCAAGTAAAATGCAAACTGTGTAAAACCAGGTAGTTTTCCAAAATGGAGGCGTAATTGTAATGTTTAATTCTAATGGCTTAGTACACCAAACTCCTTGGTTATTGGCTCCTTTAATAAGCAAGGTATAATTTCCATGGTTTAGATTTGTAAAAGTAATTTGGTGTTGGTTGCCAATCTCAACCCAATCGTGGTTAAAACCAACCAACTTATACATAAACGTATTTTCAGTTGGTTTAGAATAATTGGAAGCTGCAAATTCTATTGAAAAAAAGTATTCTTTATAATTTAATTTTATTTGGTTGGTATATGCAATATCGTTTTCTAGTTCGTAAGGTTTGTTTAAAACACTAAAGCCCGTAAGCATTACTTTGGGCGGATTAGATTTTTCGCTTACTTCATCAGGATTAAAGTAGTTAAATCCGTTCGTTCCACCTATTAAAAAATAACCATTCGGTAATTTTAAAACCGAGTTAAAATTAAATTCCTTTCCCTGGGCTCCATCAATGCTTTTAAAAATTTTAATTGTTTTATTATTAATACTGTATTTTACAATTCCTTCACGCGATGTAATCCAAATATTGTTTTTATTATCTTTTGTAATATTTAAATAATCTAATTGTAGCTGTTTATTATTTAATGTATGGTCTGTTATTTTGTATGTTTTACTGTTTATCTGTAATAATTTACCCATCCAACCCAACCAAACTTCTCCATTTTGGTCGCAATGGCTATTAAAAACAATTCCTTGTATTAAATTGTAATTTTGGTTGTTTTTAAATGGAGATGAGAATTTGTAGTTATCAGGATTTAGAATTAAAACTCCTTTGTCGGAAGTATTTATCCAAATCTTTTTTTCTTTGTCTTCCATCATTGATACAATGCCGGGCGCATAAAACTCGTTTCCCGATTTATTTAAGAAGTGAGTAAAATTGTCTTGTTTTGCATTGTATAAATTTAATCCGCTGTTATAAGTTGATATCCAAATGTTGTTGTTTTTATCAAGCAAAAGCTGACTAATGGTTTGTTCTGAAATAGAGCCAGTATCATTGGCAGAGTAACTGTAATTTTTTATGAATGATTTTTCGGGAAAGTATCTATACACACCTGCGCCATTAGTGCCAAACCAATAAGAACCATCTGTATATTTGATTACAGAGGTAATGGTGGTTTTTTCGCTCATGGCATCTCCCTTTAGTTTTTGTAAATTGAAATCGGAAAATGTTTTGGTGGTTAAATTAAAAAAACAGAAACTGCCGGCGGTTGCTACAATTATTTCGTTTTCATTGTATGGATAGAAACTTAGTACATTATTATTTACTAATGTACTGGGTTTATTACTTTCGTGTTTTTGATGACCAAGTAACAAAGAGTTGGGATTAAATAAGTTTAATCCGTTTTTCCAAGTACCTGCCCAAATTAAACCGGATTTATCTTCCAGTATACACAGAACATTATCATCACTAATTGATTCAGGATCATCCGGGTTATTTTTAAATGAAACTAATTGATTTGTTTTTTTATTAAATTTCATTAAACCTTTTTCAGCGGTGCAAAACCATATGTTTTTATTGGCATCTTCATAAATGCTTGATACAAGTCCTACTGTGGTGTGAAAGGGTTTAAAGAAATTGGTAATGTTTAAATCACTATGAAATGTTTTGGTCGAAGGATCGTAAATAGCAAGATTAGAATTCCATAAGCTTATCCAAATTAGGCCATCACTATCACAAAAAAGGTATCTTATCTTATTACCCGGTAAAAAATCTTTATGAGTACTTAAGGTGTACCTGATGTATTTATCTGATTCAGGAATATATTCGGTTAAACCAAAACCACTGTGTCCTAGCCAAAAATGACCGGTTTTATCTTTAATAATTGTTTTAATAGAATTGGAAAGCAAACTGTTTGCATTTTTATCATCGTGATAAATATTATGGAATGTTTTAGATTTCTTATTAAATACACTTAAACCCTTATTGGTGGCAATATGCAAGTAACCGTCTTTTAACTCTTTAATATCGTTTATTAAATTGGAAGCAACTGCATTGGTGCCGATGGTATCTGTGTTGTATTGCGTTTTTTGATTTGTTGTAAGATTTATTTGAATAATTCCGCTTGAGTTTGTACCAACCCATAGATTATCCTCTTTATCTACATATAAACATTTTATTATTTCCATAGAAAGAATTGTATCTATGGTGGTTTTTGGTTCTTTTATGGTTGTAAATTTATACCCATCGTATTTATTTAAACCATTGTAAGTTCCAACCCAAATAAAACCTTTATTATCTTGAACAATACAGGAAACAGAATTGTAGGATAAACCATTATCGGCATTTAAATGATTAAATCTTGCAACCTGTGAAAGAAACGTTTCTGAAAGAAGTATCAGGAATAAAAAATATTTTAACGACTTATAGTGTGCAAACACACATTAAAAATACAAAAACTGCTTACAATTGCAAGATTAACTTTGTATTTTATTTTGCTTTTTTAAGAAATTCAATAATCAACTCTGGTGGTCGGCCAATTACCGCCTTTTGTTTATTAATTAAAATAGGGCGCTCAATTAGTATGGGATTTTCGCTAAGAATTTTAAACCATTGAGCCTCTGTAAATTTTTTAGTGGCGTATTTTTCTATAAATAATGATTCTTTTTTTCTAACAATATCAATTGGTTTGCAATTTAAAGCCTTTACCAAATCTTTTAATTCTTTTATGCTAGGAGGATTTTTTAAATATTCTTTTATTTCGAATTGTAAATTCTTGTTTTCAAGCAGTTGTATTGCTTCCCTGCTTTTAGAGCATCGTGGATTATGGAAAATAATCATTTTACTTTTTTATGGTATTTTTTAACTGAAGATACATTTCATTAAATCGTAATCGAACGGTTTCTATAAACTCTGAAGTAATTAGCGTTTTTAAATTTTCAACGCTAATAACCTCTTGCATACCAAATTTAAATAATTGCTCCATTGGGCCTGCTTCAAATTTTACAATGTATTTATCATTCATTTGAAAAATGCTGATAGTCATACTTACGTGCGGAATGGTATCAATTATCCTCATCTTTGTTTAATGCTTTTTTAAAAGCTTTTTTAAAGTTAAATACGTTTTGAAAAACAGCCCACGGACTAACATTTCTATCGCCATCTTCATGAATGCGTTGCTGAATGGCGTAAGCTAAACCAATGAAATGTCTTTTGTTTGCGCGTGCCAAAGCAGCTTCTGCTGAATCATCTCCATTTATAATATTTGCGCAAGCAGCCCAATCAAATGCTTTTTTATCTATTAATACTTTAAAAGCTTTTGAATCGTCCCAAATTGCATTTACAAACGCTGCCAATTCAAAGTATTTATTATCCATTAAAAATTTAAAGGCTTCTTTGTCATCTCTTATAGCATCTAATGTTGCCAATAGTTCTTTATAACCATTATTCACTAAATAATTAAAGCCAATTGTTTCCTTTTTTACATATCTGGCAAACATTTCTATCGTTTGTGGCGTATATTGTTTCATTAAAATCTTATTTGTAATCTAAGGTTTATTTGACGATTGGTTAAGTAGTTGGGCACAGCATATCTGTTACCTGTTACATCTTGAACCCATGTATAAGATACGGTATTTTGAATTGCAAGCAAATTAAATACTTCAACAAAAAGCCACATATCATCTATATTGTTAAAAACATTTTTAGTTTTAAACGATCTTGTTTCTTGAAGTAAATTAAAAGCAAATCCCGCGTCTACTCTTCTGTATGGAGGCATACGAAGCGTTTGTTGGTAACGCTTATGGGTAGGAGGACCAAAAGGCAAACCCGTGCCAAATTGCATGTTTAAATTAAACTTACACCATGGTAATTTAGGAACATAATCTTGAAAAAATAAACCAAATGTAATTAGCTGGTCGGTAGGCCTTGGGATATAACCCGGATCAATTAAGGTGCTATCTGTTTTAATTTGATCAAAAGTATAGCCTTTAATTATTTCTTCGCCATCTTTATTAAAATATTTGTAATGGATATTGTCTGCAGAATATTCGTAGGTCCTTAAAAAACCAATATTGGCCCAGCTTTCAACGCCTTTTACAAACTCCCCGTTAATCCTAAAATCCCCACCGGTAACATATCCTTTTGCGTTATTATTGGCAAAGTAACGAATGCGTACATTATCAACTTCATAAGGAATAATACTTTTTAAATCCTTATAATACGCTGCCATTATTAACTTAAAGGGTCTGTCCCACATGTAAAAATTATAATCGCTGGTAAACACTACCTGAAAAGATTGTTGTGCTTTAACTGATTTATTAATAACGCCGGAAACATCTCTTAACTCTCTGTAAAAAGGAGGTTGGTAATATAGCCCGCCCGAAAGTTTAAATAACCAATCTCTTTTCCAATTTGGTTTTAATGAAATGGTAACGCGTGGAGAAACCACGAGTTGATTATTCACCGTCCAATAATTGGCCCTTACACCTGCTGTTATGGAAAATACGGTAGAATCAAAAATGAAAGCATTTTTATTATACTGGGTATAGGCTTGAATTCTTGTGCTTGGTAAAACTATTTTTGTTTTATATACATCAGTTAAATCAATGCTGGCAGGACTATACGGTACAATAAATCCGGCAGAATCAACCATTTTCCACTCACTTAACTTATCTTCAATTTTTTCTACCTGGTATTTTAATCCCCATAATAACTCTGAATCAGTACTAATGTATTTTGTTCCTTTATGTTCTGCATTTAATACCGTTGCATTTAAATAATTTCTTCCGTTATTAATAAAAGTACCAACGCCTCTATTAAAAGCAACCTGACCAAAAGTTTCTTTCCCTAAATCTGCCTCTAATTGATCTATCCAGTACTGGCCTTGTACTGTGTATAATTCTCGTTCATTTGCGCGGTAAGCAGATGCAATTAATTTTAATTTTAAATTGTTTTTAGGGCGGTAAGTTGTGCTTATACCTGCCATAAAAGTTTCGTACTGCATTAGTTCTTGCCCATCAAAATAAATGGTTAATCGCAAGGCATTGTTTACGGTACCAAAGTTGGTTTGCCTTGATGTAGGAATCACTAAAAATTTATTACTGGCAATATTTCCTAAAAATTCAATCTTTAATTTAGGATTTACATCCATGGTAATAAATGTTTGAAAATCTAATGCACTTGGTCTGTACTCACCTTGCGTATCAAATGTTTTTAATAAATAACTGTTTGTACGGTAGCGTGCACCAATGTTCCAGGCAACTAAACGGTTGTTTGAAATACCTTCTAATTGAATATTTCCGCCAAGAAAACTGGCAGAAGCATTACCGGCAAATTTTAAAGGTTTGCGATAGGTAATATCTAAAACACTGCTTAATTTATCGCCATATTTTGCCTCAAAACCACCGGCAGAAAAGTTGATGTTTTGTACCATGTAGGGATTTGCAAAACTTAAACCTTCTTGTTGTCCGCTTCGTACCAGAAACGGACGATAAACTTCAATATCGTTTACATAAATTAAATTTTCATCAAAATTACCTCCGCGTACACTGTAACCACTGCTTAACTCGTTATTGCTACTTACACCAATTTGTGTTTTAATGATATCTTCTAAATTACCGGTTGGCGATGGAAGTTGATTAAAAACTTTAGGATCTATTCTTATAATTTCTTCTGTGCGTGTTTTTTGATCTACAACTTCAACGCCAATAAGTTCGTTTTTAAATTTTAATATTGGAGAAAAATTAACGATTTCACCTTCACTTATATTAAAAAGTTTGCTGTTGGTTACATGGCTAATTGAATTAATTATTAAAGTAATGGTAACGTTAGCAGGAACGGTTAAACTGTATTTTCCTTCTGAGTTTGAAACGGTAGAAATTTTTGAATCTTCCTTTATACCAATACTTGCATTTTCTACCGGATTACCGTCATTATCTTTTAAAATGCCATTTATTTTAGCAGTTTGACTTTGAAGCGTGAAGGCAAAAAAGCAAATAAAGAAGGTTAAATATGTTTGAAGCTTTAACAATTGTTTATTAACGAAAATACGTATATTTTATTTTATGCTGCATGCATTTTTAATAATGGAATTATGGTAAGTTTCAGTAAAGGCCTGAAACTGTAAAACATACTTTTGACTGTTAGTTGATTGTATAAGATTATTATGAAGCAAAGAATCTGTTTTGTAATTATAAACAGCGTTTAATTTGTAATTGGTAAAGTAAAAAACCGATGAGTCGGTTGCTAGAAAATGTTGTCCATTAGAGTAATAGTTAACAGATCTATTTAAACTGTCTGTATACGGTTTACCAAAACTAAAAAATGGTTTATTGTAACCTATTTGTTTTAAAATGCTTGGCATTATATCTGTATGCTGAAAGACGTATTTATAATTACCTTTTAAAGCATTATTTGGTGTATAAAATAAAACGGGAATAGAAAAATGCCCCACGTCATTATAGTAGAAATGATCTTTGGTAATACTTCCATGATCGGAACATAATACAAATAAAGTGTTGCTAAACCAGGTTTGTTTCGATGCTTCTAGAAAAAATTGCTTTAATGCATAATCGGCATAACCTATACTTTCGTGTATTTCTAAATCGCCTTTTGGAAATTTATTTTTGTATTTTTCTGGTATAACATAAGGGTGGTGGGAGCTAATGGTAAAAATAGAGCTATGAAAAGGCTCTTTAAGTTCGTTCATTTTTTTTATAGAATAATTTAAAAAGGGCTCATCAAAAATTCCCCAAAAACCATCAAATTCATTATCATTTCCAAACTCATTTCTACCATAATATTTTTCATATCCTGCTTGCGCGGCATAACTGTCAAAATTCATAGTACCATTAATTCCGCCGTGAAAAAATGCGGTAGAATAACCTTCCTTTTTTAATAAGGAAGCTAATGAAGTGTATTGGTTATTAGAATAAGCACTATTAATAAATGGATTTTCCATTAAGGAGGGGATAGAGGATAAGATGGCAGGTACACCTTCAATAGATTTATTTCCGTTTGAAAAGGCGTTGCTAAAAACAAGTGAATGGTTAGATAAGCTATCAAAAAACGGAGTAAAACTCTTTCGGTTTCCTAAGCCGGTAAATTCTTTTGAAAAACTTTCTAAAATTAAAACAACAATATTATACTTACGCATCGAGTCGTTTTTAAAATTAAGGACAGGGGAAAAAAGATCCTCCATTTTTTTATCTTCATAATTAAAATGAATTTCTTGCAACTCATCTTTTTCCAACGATTTTATTAATGTAAAAGGGGTGTTTAATAGTAAATTAATGTTTTGTTGTTGTGCATATTTTCCGGCATCTACCACATCAATTGGTATGCGTTGCACACCACCCCTTACGCCAAGTACCATTATGCCACAAAAAATAGTAAATATTAGTAACTGTAGAGAAAAACCTTTTAAAGTATAGGTATAGTTAACTACCGGTACTTTTATACGTTTGTAAAACTTATAAATAAGGTATAAAATAACGGCAAGAATAATTAATAAATACCAATACTCTTTAATGTATTGAGGCAACAATTTACTTAAATCTGTTTGCCCTCCGGCCTGCTTTAAAATATCAGAGGTTGAACGTTTTTTTATGAACGGAAAATAAACAATATCTATTAAATTTAGGGTAATTGATATGCCGTTAGAAATTAAATACACCACAACTAATGTTTTCTGATAGGCATTAGAGCTATATGCATTAATAGGTAATGCGGAGAGTAAAATAAAGAGGCTATTGGTTACAATTATACTGAAGGTATCAAAACGAAGGGAATAAAAAACAATAGAAATGAATTCTCCAATTGTTAATTCGTAAAAAACAGTATAATTAAAAAAATAAAAAAACAAGCGACATAAAAAGTACGCAATGTAAATTAAAAGCAACCTTTTTAAAAGGGTATATAATTGAGAAAAATATAAATTAAGCACGCCTAAATATGAAGGTAAAATTAGGCATTAATTAATAAAAAAAACCACCTTTAAAGGTGGTTTTATGTTATTTAGGGTTTGATTTTGTTGATTTGGTTTTTGTATCGCCAGGCAAACCTTTTTCGTTAATGGCCATTCTGGTTTTTTGTTTTGCAGGAGCTTGCTCAGATTTTTTTGTTTCAGCTACCTCAACTTCTACAACAGAAGTAGTTCCATCATCGTTCACCACTTCTTTTTTCTCTGTTTTCTTTACAGGAGTGGTTTCCTTTTTTTTACTTTTATTATTGTCCTGTGCGTTTGCACCTAATGAAAGTGCTATAACTGCTGCTGTTGTTAATATTAATTTTTTCATTGTGTTTAATTTTAATTAAAGTTACAAAATAATTCCAATTATTATGCCAGAATATAGAATTTAACTTATTTTAAAAGTTCTAACGCTTCCTGAATAGATATAAGTTCGTCTTTAAAAGTTGCAATTATAAATGCATCAGAAAATCCTTTCGATTCCAACTCTTTTCTGTATTTCTCTGCCATATCATACCCTGTAAAACTTCCTGAAGTAAATCGTACATTTCCTGTTGCAGTAGTTTGTTTGTCAAGATTCTTAAGGTCTTTAAATCTTTCTTCTGCTGCTGCAACCTGGGTTGGTTTTTTGTTTGGCCCCAACTGTATCTTAAACATTACTAATTTTTTATTTACAGAACTAAACACTTTGTTCTCATTTAAATCTTCTTTATATCCCTTTTCAACGGTAGCTTTTGTTGCCGACATTGGAATACGTTTACCGCCCTTATAAGCCGTTACAAAGGCATCACTGTATCCTTGAATTACCAAATCTGCTCTTACTTGAGCGGCCTCTTCAATGGTTTTGTATCCTTTAGTAACATATCTGTAGACACTTTCACCGGTTTTTAATTCTAATACTCCGGCGCTTGTATTGAATACATTAGCAGAAATTTTATTTTTGAAAGCACCTAATTGTACACGGTATACAACATCTTCAGAATTAAAATTCTCATCTACAACATCCGGTATTTCAGTTAAAGTGTTAGTTGCAACGCTGGTGTTGGTAGAATCATTTAAAGAATTTTTTATGGCAAGTTCTTTTTTGTTTTCTTCTTCTAATAATTTATTTAATTCTTCGTCGCTAATTTGCGTTATATTTTTACCTTTTATTTTAGAAACCGAAGCCTTGGTGTTCCCCATTGCTTTGTATTCATCTCTTCGTTTTATTGCGTTTTTTACTTTATTGTAATTGCCAGATGTGTATACAATTGTGGTACCATCTTCTAATGTTGTGGAGTTAATATCACCAATACTCAACAAAAATGCCATCTCATCGGAAGGTATAGATCCATTATACCTTGCCAATTCAACTGTATACATTTCTTTTTCATTTCTAAGTTTCGTTTTTTGTGCTTGAAGTGCCAGGCTGTTTCCAATATATTCTACTTCCACATCAGATGCTGTGCTATCATTCATGTATTCATTATACCACTTTTGCCAATGTTCATCATTTAATGCTACTCCTTTTTGATTAACTGCCATTCCTGTTGGGGTTTGAAGTTCGTCATCCATAGCGTCCGGAACGCCATCTGAATCACCATCTTCAGGGCAACCATCAGACCCAACTTTTACATCCGGAGGTGTTCCTTGGCAATTATCATCAAAATCTTTTACACCATCTTTGTCGTAATCAGCATTGTCAATTGCAAGCCAATCCATATTGTTGTAATTGGTTGTATCTTTAATTTTCTTTTTAATTGGTTTAGCAATTAAATCGTATTGAATGGAAAAGGAAGTGTAAGTAAATTTATCCATTCCCTTTTTTCCGCCATTTTCTCCTGCATATCCGTCAATATAATCAGTTGCAGTAAAAAACAATTGGTAATTAAACTTAACATCAATTCTATCGGTAACTTTCATTACAGCTCCAATACCAACCGGCATTGCAAAAGATCTTTCAGGATATCTTCCAAATAAACCTACATTACTTTCTCTAACATCTGTTTCGTAAATGTAATCGCGCTTTAAATTAACTGCATATTGTGCATCCGGGGCGCCTTCTGCCATATTCTTAATGCTTCCATCACTCCAATAGTGATACGTGTTGCCATTAGCATCTTTTAAATCGGTTTTACTTAAATATTCAAATCCGGTAATACCAAGAGAAATAAAAGGACGCAGTGTATATCTATCCGGAATAAAATTTCCAAAATCATACAATAAGTTTAAACCTCCGGCTCTTATTTCAGATAAGAAATTTGCGTTTCGTGCATTTGAGCGTTCGTTAGCCGAAAGCTTTCCGAAAATCACATTAAAATTTAATTGAAGATAGCGAGTTAGTCTTTGCGAAATATTTAAATCAAATGCATAATTGGCCGTTAAAGGCGATTGAATATTTTTTGAGTATAAATCTCCAAAAAAGCCAAGCCTGCCTGCCCCAAATGATACTTTAGGCTTTAAAGCTTGTGCAGGAGTTATTTGAGAGCTATCTAATTCTTGTTGGTTGTTTTTTAGTTCTTCCACTTCATGGTACAGTCCTTTAGCGGGTACCGTTTGCGTAGGTATAACTTGAGTGTTTAAATTTGTAAATAATGAATCCCCAACATTTTCAGGCCCTTTATACTTTGTAAAAGGCTCCGGTTCATTTATATAATACTCTAGTAATTGTTCGGGAGTTAGATTATCTAAGGCACTGGAAGAAGTGTCTTGTTGTGCATAGGCAGAACAAGTGAAAACAACCAATATAAACAGGACGTATTTTTTGAACATATTTACATGGTAAAAATAAGAAAATTATTTAAACCATTTCTGATTTGTCAACATTAATGCTTCTTGTACTGTTATTCTTTTTGAACCATTATAAGCAACTACAAATGCAGATGCAATACTTCCCCTTAATTGGTCTCTTCTTTCTTTAGCACCTTTATACTCGTTGTAACTACCAATCATAAATTTATTTAACCCTGCCTGCATTTCGCTTATTATATCACCTGAAACACCAAATTTACGTTTTAGTGTTTGGGCAGAAACGTTTGCGTTAGAAAAAGCACCTATTTGAACTCGGTAGTCAATTTCACCAACTTTTGTTGATTTTTCTGTATTTGTTGGCGTTTCTGTATTACTAGGTGATTCTGTATAAGTTGTAACCGCTTGTGTTGTTTCAGTTGGCGTTGCTGTAGTAGTTGTAGCTGTTGTTTCGGTAGGAGTTACAACCGGTGTTTCTGTGTTTGTAACATTTGCTATAGCTTCACCTGATGGTGTATTAGGTAAAGTTACGGTTTGCATTACAAATTTCTTACTTTGATCGTTTGCCAAATAAGAAAATTCTCCTTTTAATTCAACTAATGAAGTGCTTCTGCCGCTTAGTAAGTATGAAATTATTATTTCTTCATCTGCAGGTAAGGTTACCCAAACAAATTTAATTTTACCATCTGCAACTGAAAACGAACTTTCAGCTGTTTTAACTGCTTTAGCAGTGTAACCTGCAGGTAATTCATCGCTAAATTTGGCAAACCCTCGTATACTTCCTTTAGAAACTTTCATTTCAATCAGATGCTCATCAGCATTGCTTCCGGGTTTGATGTATCTTAATACTGTTACACTTCCTGCAGGCTCGTCGTTTAAGCTTGGAGGTGGCGGACTTGTAGTTTCTGTTGTGGTTTTTGTTTCGGTAACTGCGGTTTCTGTAGGAGTGGGTGCTGTAGTTTTTGTTTCAGCAACCGTGGTTTCTGTAGGTGTAGATGCAGTAGTTTTAGTTTCAACAACCGGAGTTTGAGTTGGCGTTGGAGTTGGTTCAGTAGTTTTGGTTTCTGCAGGTGGCGGTGTTGCGGCAACTTGGCCTTCTTCGTTAGTAATATTAATATCAACGGGCGCCATATCAACTACTTGTTTGGCATTGTTTTCAACGTACGAAAATTTTCCGCCTAAAGTTTTAACACCACTTAAGGTGGCGTCTGCTACTAATTTAAACTTCACAACAATTTCATCTTCAGTAGGTAGTGCCGGCCAAACCCATTTAATTAAACCAGGGTTATAACTAAAGTTAGAGCCTTTGCTGTCAATTTCTGTTGCACTAAATCCTTCAGGAACATCTAATTGTAATTTGGCAAAGCCTCCCATGCTTCCTTTTTTAACTTTTAACTCAATAATAACCTCAGAGCCGGGTTTCATTGACGTTGGGAAATTACCTGAAATGCCTATACCATCTACTTTACCAAAAAGCGAAATGATAAAAAATAAAAGGGCATTGAATGTGATTAATAAAAATTTTACCATGTTGCTAAAATACCCAGTAAAGCTTTGTTAAAATTTTAGCTTAACCGATATTTAATAACAACGAAATGTTGAAAGTCAGAATGTTATAAGCATCCAGTTCTACCTCCGTCAACCGGTAAATTTATGCCGTTAATATAAGAAGCGGCCGGACTTGCCAGAAAAGCAACTGCGTTTGCAATTTCACTTGCCTCTGCAAATCTTCCTAAAGGGATTTCGTGTAACATTTCTTTTTGAACAGATTCTATAGGTACATTTGTTTTACCTGCTTTGTTTTGAATAATGCTGCTTAATCTTTGGGTTGAAGTGGCACCGGGTAACACATTATTAACGGTAATTCCAAACTTTCCTAATTCATTCGCCATGGTTTTTGCCCAATTGGCAACTGCAGCACGTATAGTATTGCTTACTCCCAAATTTGGCAAGGGTTGTTTTACGGAAGTAGAAATTATATTTATAATTCTTCCGTAGCTACCGTGTTTCATCCCGTCTATGCAAGCTTGAGTTAAAACATGATTGCAAATTAAATGCTGATTAAAGGCGCTTAAAAATTCATCTGTTTTTGCTTGATGAATGGGCCCGGAAGGCGGACCACCCGTATTGTTTACTAAAACATGGATAGGGCCATTTCTTTGTATAAAAGCCTCTGTTAGAACCTTTAAGTTGGAAGCGTCAGAAAAATCAACACATAAATAAGAATGAGATTGATTTCCATTGTTGGGTAATTCTGACTTCACTTTTTTTAATTCTTCCTCGTTTCGTGCAGCTAAAGTTACATTACAACCCATTGCTGCAAGCTCCATTGCGCATGCTTTGCCAATTCCTTGAGTACTTCCGCAAACCAGCGCTCTTTTGTTTTTTAAATCTAAATTCATTTTATCAGTTGTTTAATACAATCATTTACCAATGAGCTCTCAAAACCTCTGCTAATAACGTATTGCATGGTTTTAAATATTTTTTTTTGTTCGCTTTTTTCGTTCGTAATCCTCCATTTTTTAAAAACAACTTTGTGCAACACATTTAAATAATCATCTTCGTTTATTGTTTTCAATGCTTTATTAATAGAGTAATCACTAATCTTACGCAGTCTAAGTTCGGTTTTAATTTTGTTTTTCCCCCAGTTTTTTATTCTAAATTTTCCACCTGCAAATGCTGTTGCAAATCTTTCTTCGTTTAAAAAATTTTCAGAAACCAATTGTGCAATGCATTCTTCTACTTCTTCTTTATGCAGTCCTAAATCATATAATTTATTTCTTGTTTCTTGGTGGTAACGTTCCTGGTAAGCGCACCAGTTTTTAATTTTTTCCAATGCCTGCGCTTGGCTAAGTTTTATTTTACGTACTTTTACTGAGTTGTTTAATTCATCCACATTACAAATTTATTTGAAATTGCCGGGGTATGTGTCCAATTCCTGAAGAATTTTTAAACAGTTTAAATAATACCCCCGGTTTTAGCAAAGAAAAATTTGTAGAAAGTCACAATGCTTTAAACATTCCTGTTTCTGTTAGAAAAAATCCGTTTAAAAAAGCAAATCTTCCATTTATATTTTCCGGAAAAGTAAAGTGGGCAAATGATGCGTATTATCTTTCAGAAAGACCTGTTTTTACGGCCGATCCCTTGTTTCATTCGGGTTGTTATTATGTGCAAGAAGCTTCTTCTATGTTTATTGAATATGTTTTAAAACAAACCATAAATTTTAATGACGAAATTAAAGCACTTGATTTATGTGGTGCGCCCGGTGGTAAAAGCACATTAATTAACTCTTTATTAAACGAATACAGTTTATTGGTTGCCAATGAAACCATAAAGAGTCGTTCTGAAATTTTACAACAAAATCTTATGAAGTGGGGAAGACATAATTATGTTGTAACCAATTCCGAGGCAAAGGCATTTGGTGAAGTGTATAATTATTTTGACGTAATTTTAGTAGATGCTCCTTGCAGTGGCAGCGGATTGTTCCGTAAAACACCGGAAGCAATAAAGGAGTGGAGTTTAGATCATGTTTCAAGTTGCAATGCTCGTCAACAACGTATATTAAACGATGTGCTACCTTCACTTAAAGCAGGCGGAATTTTAGTGTATAGCACGTGCAGTTTTTCAGAACAAGAAAACGAATACGTAGTTAAAGAACTTATAAAAAATCAAAATTTAGAACTGGTGAAAATTCCAGTTCCTGCAGATTGGGGAATTACAGATACCGGTTTTGGTTTTAGATTTTATCCTTATAATTTGGAAGGGGAAGGCTTTTTTTGCGCTGTTTTACGGAAACCCGGGGATGATGGCAGAAAATTAAAAAAAACGAGGTTACAGGTTCAAAAAGTTTCCGAAAATGAAGCAAAAGTTTTAAAGGAGTTTGTAAACCTCAATGAAAATACTGGGTTTTACAATACCAACGGACTTAAACTAATGAATAACAACGTGTTGGGTTTTATTCAGCAGGTTGGTTCTCAAGTTTATTTTCGGTCGGCGGGACTAAATTTAGGAGAAATTAAGCAAGGAAAACTTATTCCGCATCAAGCTTTATCCTTGTATACCGATTTAAAAACCGAAGTTGAAAAACTGGAATTAGATTTAAAGGAGGCCTTAAATTATTTAAAAAGAGAAAATATATCTATTGAAAACCAATCACAGGGTTTAAAACTTATTACTCATCAGGGCTTTGGCCTTGGTTGGGCTAAGGTTTTACAGAACAGAATAAACAATTACCTCCCTCAAAGTTTTGCTATTTTTAATAAAGAAATTGGCAACTAGCAATTACCTGCCTTAGACCCCAAAAAATCTAAGAAAAAAGGTAAATATTTTTGCCTTTTTATTTTGGTGGAATCAAATAAATAACTAATTTTGCAGTCCCTAAAATTTACGGGGATGTTCTTTAACATTTAAATAACAAAAAAAGCCGGAGTAGCTCAGCTGGTAGAGCAGCTGATTTGTAATCAGCTGGTCGGGGGTTCGAGTCCCTTCTTCGGCTCTTTTTTTGGGGTAATACCAGAGTGGCCAAATGGGGCAGACTGTAAATCTGCTGACTTCGTCTTCGGTGGTTCGAATCCATCTTACCCCACTTTGGTTGGCAAATTATTGTCGGTTCAACCAAAAAGCTTAACCATGTAAAAGTGGTAAAAGCGGAAGTAGCTCAATTGGTAGAGCTCCAGCCTTCCAAGCTGGAGGTTGCGGGTTCGAGACCCGTCTTCCGCTCCAAAGAGTAGACAAAATAAGGGTTAAGAAGTTTATCCTGAGCCTTGTCGAA
>JALHRL010000010.1 GCA_022841465.1 Bacteroidia bacterium
CGTTAGTGGTAATGCACCCGCGGACGTTTTGACGAAAAACATCATATCGACAAATGACTTTCTCCCTCATATTTTTGGGACAATTCTCCGTAGACAAGTTTCGGCGGACAATACACGGTTTTTAGATTTTTCTTTGCCCACGCACGTTTTGCGCCTTATGGGCGCAGTTTGGCTATCCCAAGCAAAGCACATTTGTGTTTTTCGTTCCGTATACTACACTTCAAAACCCAAAAAAGCTTTGCGCTTACACACGCACATAGGCGTGCTTCGCACAATTTTGCGCATCTCACTCCGTTCAGTCAAAGGCGCAAGCCTGCGGCAGCATGGTATATTATATTTTTAATTTATTTTATTATGGCAGTTTCAAAAATTAATCTAATGATTGTTGATGACGAATTACTCTTTAGAGAGGGGCTTGTTTATCTGTTAAAAAAATATGGTATTGAAACTACCTCTGTTGCAGATAACGGAGAGCAAGCTTTAGAGAGATTAAAAAAATATTCTCCCGACTTAGTGTTACTCGATCTTGAAATGCCAATTTTAAACGGCAGTATTACCTTAGATAAAATGTTGATGCAATACCCAAACATAAAAGTGATTATTATTACGTCTTATCATGATGAGGAATTAATAAAAGATCATTTTAACCGTGGTGCATTTGGATTTGTTTCAAAAAAAGAAGAAATAAAAACTGTTGTATCAGCAATAAAATCTGTTCATAAGGGTATTGTTTATGAAAAAAATATTCCTGATTTAATAAAAATGAAGTGCGAAAAAAATGGTCACTACTACCAATTAATATATTCCGAAAGAGAAAAAGAAATTATTAATCATTTATGTAAAGCTGTTTCTGTAAAAGATATTTCAAAAAAATTATCAATTGCCGGAAGTACAATCGAAACCCAACTAACCGCTATTTACAAAAAGGCAAATGTTAAAAATAGGGCTGAGTTTTTAGCCCTAGCTTTTGACAAAGGCTTGCAATACCTTGGCAGTAAATATGTTCAAGAATAATTATCTTCTTTTTTACTGTTTTTTTAAGGCGAAAATTTCAAGGGGTTTCCCCTATTGACAAGCATTACTTTTCCGACTATTTTTCCATCATCATAATTAACAAAATGTTTTCTGCAAAAAAACATGCGTAGTGTATTAAGAAAAAATATAATTAATAAAATAATAGAAAAAAATGCATTACACTCATTAGTTGCCAAATATGCTGTTAAGCATAATAAAGAAAATCAATTCTTAATTGAATGTTACGAACAAGCTCATGTTTTAGCTTTTCAGAGCTTTTTAGGAGAAGAATTATTTAATGATCTAATAAAATACAATGTTCAATATAATAGCAAACAAAAAATAAACTTTATGAATACAAATTTAATTAACCAAAAAATAAAACCATGAAAAAAACACAACAACAGATTCTAAGACTGATAGTCTTTCTTAGTTTCATTCAGTTCTCATCGGTTCTTAAAGCGCAAGTCGTCCCTAATATTGATTGGGTGCAACATTACGTCTGGAGAGATTCAACCGATAATTCTTCTACGACCTTAGATGCAGATAATAATGTTTATGTTACTGGATATGCATATACGGGGGTTGATCGCGATTTAATTGTATTAAAATACGACTCCCTCGGTACGTTATTATGGTCAAATACCTACGATAATGGCGGCGATGATGTTGGCACAGGTATCAAAGTTGATATTACAGGTAATGTGCACGTATGTGGCACAAGCTACGATGCAACTTCATTAAACGATGTCGTTTATTTTGTATACAGCTCAAATGGCACGCAACTTGCATTTAGCAGATATGATGCAGGTTATAATCTAAATGACGAAGCAGTAGAATTAAAATATAGTAATCTTGGTAGTGATGCTTTTGTAATAGGTACTTCTGATAACGGTAGTAATACCGATGCTCTTGTTATAAAATATAATCCCGGTTGGACAATTGATTGGGCTAATTTATACGATAGTCCTTATAATGGTAATGATGTTGGTGTTGCATTAACTTTAACATCTAACAACGATGTTTTTTGCACTGGCAATGCATTTAACGGTTCTGATAATGATATATGGATATTTATGTTAGACAATAGTGGTTCTGTTTATTGGAATAATTTTGTTACTGGTAATACTTCTGGTGATGACCTTGCCCAAGCTATTGTAACGTCCGGTGATAATGCTGTTGTGTGCGGTCAAGTTTACAACTCAACAACAAACGAAGATTATACTACATTTAGAATTGATGGCTCAGCAAATATTATTTGGCAACAAGATTATGATAATTCCAACAGCATGGATTTTGCAACATCACTTGTTAGAGATTCAATAGGTAATATCGGAACAACAGGCCTAGTGCTTGGTGGCAGCGGATGGGAATATCACACCATTATGTACGATAGTACCGGAACGCAATTATGGATAAATGTCGAACAAACTGGTTTATGGGGTGCAATTATCGAACCTCGCATTGCCGTTGATACTGTTGCTCATCATTTTTATGTGTCAGGCTCTAAGCAAAATACAACTAGTGATGTAATGGTATATCAAATTACACCATCATCGGGTACAACTTCATGGAGACAATATCACGATGGCCCTGCCGGCGGTTTTGATGTTGGAACAGGCATTGCAGTTTCTGGCTTAGGTGTAATTTACTTAAGTGCTAACGAGGCTAATACTTCCTGGGGTTATAACCAAACTACTATTCGATTAAGTCAAACGCCCGTGTATTACCCTATTGATTTTAATAATGCAAATGAAGCCTATTCGCCAAGTCACTATTTTTATCCTAACACGGGTGAAATTCTTATAGCCGATACTGCTGTTCAAGTTGCTAATGAAGTTTTATTTTACACAAAGCATACTTATCCTCAGCAATATGTATTAGATAACAATAATATTGCTTTTGTTATTGCTAAACATGATACAACTACTGCAATGAGTCAAAATGACTCACTTCACCGCGTTGATATTGAATTCTGGAAAAACAATCCTCACACTCACGCCCATCCGTTTGAAAGATCTGATTCCGATGGAGTTTTGAATTACTATATCCAGCAAATTTCAGCAGAAAAACCAGACGTGTACGGTAATAAAAGATTAATGATTCCAAATCTTTATCACAATATCGACCTTCATCTTTATAGTAATAATAAAGGGTTAAAAATGTATTTTGTAGTTAAACCATTTACAGATCCTTCCGATATTATTATGCAGCTAAACGGGTCTACAAGTAATACAATAACTGGGAGCAATCAATTATTGATAAACACACTTTTAGGAAGCTTTAGTTTCGAGAATCCGCAAGTTTACAGCGTTGACACTGCATTAACAACATACTCGGTTACAAGTAGCTGGAATAGTTTAGGTTCAGACAGGTACTCTATTTCAACAGGCACTTATGTCCCTTTTTGGCCATTAGTAATTCAAATAAATCAAGGCGCGGCAACTACAGCAAACATTTCAAACATAAATTGGAGCACCTATTTTGGTGGTGGTAGTGGCGACCAAATATTAAATAGTAAATCCGATGCTAGTAACAATTTGTACATCTGTGGCACAACACTCTCATCAAGTTTCCCTCAAGGTGTTAATGCTGGTGCATGGCCAACTCAACAAGGCGCAGGCACTTATGATGGCTTTTTAGCTAAATTTGACGGGGCAGGAAAACTCGAGTGGACAACATATGTAGGTGGTAACAAAAGAGACAGGATCACATCATTAGACTTTAATAACGGTAAAGTTTTCTGCGTTGGTGTTACCACTTCAAGCAATATGCCAATAGCAAATAAAAGTGGCGCTTATAATAAAAGCACATTCGTTGGTCCTTTATTTACTTCAAGCGGAGACAAGGATGATGGATTCATTTTTCAAACAAACATGTCCCTTGGTAACACAAATGAATGGCTGACATACTATGGTGGCAATAGCTATGATTATTTAAACACCTGTAAATTTGATGCTAATGGTAATTTCTACGTTGGCGGTTATTCAATGTCAACTAATCTAGGTGTTGTGGCATCAGGTTCACAGTATTCCCAAAACTATAATACTGCACAACAAGCACAAATAACTGGAGGTGATGTAAGCGATGCAATAATAATGACTTTCACAAACACTTCTTTTGCTTTAAATTGGGCTACCTATTTTGGCACTCATTTAAATACTGCTACTACAAAAATTAGTGATGATGAGTTTGCAGATATAGCCTTCGATGGCAGCGGTAATGTTTATGCCGTTGGCAGATCTGGTGGTATTTCAATGCCCGGTGCTGCAAATTCACCTTTCACAACAAATGGTACCGATGGGATTGCAGTTAAGTTTAGCAGCACACAAGCTCTAACTAGTTCTATATATACTAATAAAACACAAAGAAATGCGGCAGTTAGAATTAACAACAATCAACTTTACACAGTTGGTTTTGCTAACACGGCACTTTCAGGTGTAAATTCAGGAAATTATTACTACAATAATACACCTAGTACTGGATTTTATGACGGCTCACTAATTGTAACCAATTTAAGTTTAAATGTTTCTCACGCGACATTAATTGGTGGCAATGATGACGATAAGGCAAGATCGATTGAATTTGATGCAAATGGTATCTTCTATATTGCGGGGGGCACAAGAAGCACAAATTTCCCAATTGTTACTGCACCAAACACCTATTCAAGCACATCAAATTCAGGTAGTATGGATTATTTTGTTTGTGCTATGCGTGAAACATACACAAATATTCTATGGAGTACATATTTGGGTTCAAGTGGTGTTGAAAGCGATTTCGGACAAACTGCAAGTATTGCAATTGACGGCAATAATAATATGCATGTTTGCGGTTTATCAACTTCGGCGAGTGGTTTTCCTGTAGACAATGGTGGTGGGCCTCCTACTTATTTTCAAAACACAAGTGCAGGAGGTACTTGGGACGGAACCATTACTCGTTTTGCCTTAGCTAATATTCAAGTACAAAACATAAAGGAATCCAAAACTAATAATGCTCTTATTTCAGTTTACCCTAACCCTACTTCCAACAATTTAACGGTTATAGGTAATATTTTGGATAATAATGATGTTAAATACAACGTTTATAACCTAACTGGCCAAATAGTTCAATATGGCATTTTAATTAAAGGTGGAACTCCTATTATTAATGTTGAGAATTTGGCTAATGGTGCTTATTTCATTAACTTTAATGACAGTAAAGCCAACTACGTCACTAAATTTATAAAAGTAGAATAAATAAAAAATAGATTTATCATATTCATTTTAATTTGTTGTTTAAAACAAGGTGCTGCTCAGAATTTCTCGGCAGTACCTTGTTATTATTCTAACTTTGGCATTAGATATATGTTTTTAGATTCTTTGCATAATGAGGTTGTCTTAAGCTTTATGGGCGGAGACCATTTAGTTTGCAATGAAACATTCAAAGGAATCCTTGCATATGATGGCAATACATTCCATGATCTTGACGTTGGAACCCAAACACATGACCCTGTTAATATTAATTCAGGCGGCTATACAGCTTGTTCAGCTACATTAGGTAATAAAACTATTTTCGGAGGGTGGTTTAGAAGCGTAGGATCAAATACAGTTAAAGCAGTTGGCTTAGCGCAATGGGATGGTGCGAATTGGAGTATGTTTCCTAAGACCGCTTTTACCTACAAAGATGCAACTACTAATTGGCCATCGCCAAGTATATATGGCCTTACTAAATTTGAAAATAAACTTTGGCTATTTGGCGGTATTGATTCTTTAGGCGGTATTGCTGGTAAAAATCTCTTTACATATGACGGAATAAATTTTACTTCGATAAATATTCCTGTAGACTATAATAATGCCGTTTTACATAGCTGTATTTACAAAGGTGAGCTATACTTAGCTGGAGGATTCGGAAATATACCGTTAGATGATTACCATTACATTATACGTTATAAGAACAATACTTGGAATAATGTCGGTACAGGTGTTAAAACTTCATTAGGAGGAATTTATGATATGGTTGTTTACAAAGATACTTTATATGTTGGGGGATCCTTTCAAAAAGCTGATGGAAATGCAGGGAATAATCTAATGAAATGGGACGGAGCACAATGGCACGATGCAGGATTTGGTGGATTTTATGGATGGGGCGGCATTAACCAATTATTGGTTTTTAATAACAGACTTTACGCCTTCGGTAATTTTGATTATGCCGCAGATCAAAAATCCTTCAAGGCTGCATTTTATGAAAATGGCAAATGGACGGTAAACACAGATAGCATTGATAACGCTATTTTGAATGCTGTAGTTTATAAAAATGAAATTTATGTTAGTGGTGGATTTTGGAGCATTGGAGGTGATACAAGTAAAAAGTTCTTTGCAAAAATTAGATGCCCTGATTTTGATAACACATGTACAGTTGGTTTGAATGAAAACAGTTTAGATTATTCCGTTTCAATATTTCCTAATCCAATACAAGATAAATTTAATGTGAATTTTAACTCAAAACTCCCAAAGAAAATTAATATTACGAATTTGTTGGGACAGAAATATTTAGAAATAAATAACATTGAACAAAAAAATGAAGTTGACATAAAAGTTCTCTCAAAAGGTATTTATTTCCTCAACGTTCAATTTGAGAATCAGCAAAAAACTTTTAAGATTATTAAAAAATAATACAGGGCGTTTTAACCCGCTTTCCGTTTCAATCTTTTCGCTCCCCTGCAATCCCTTTCAGGAAAAGGATTTCCTCTTCAATCGGTAACGCAAATACAACTTTTTTGATTTTCTAAACATTTTAGTAATTTTGTTTTACTAATCATTAAAACCTAAAATTATGGCATCAACATCAGAAACCGGTCATGCTAAAAATGTAGCGAACTTTGAAGATTTAATATCTTTTTGTCAGGGCTACGGAGCAGCATACAACCCAAGCAAAAACAGCTTAAAAATTGCTCAACTACAAACTCAATTAACAAGTACAAAAGCAAATATTGCTTCGGTTACTACATCAAGCATAGCATTTAACAATGCTGTGAATGCTCGTATGATCGCTTTCGAAGGTCTTCGCAAATTATCTACCCGTTTAGTCAATGCGCTAGATGTTACAAATGCAACTGCTCAACTTGTTAGAGATGCAAAAACAATTAATGCAAAAGTGCAAGGCTCCAAATTAACCAAAGCTGATGCCGGTAAAACCAGTTCAAGCAACACAACTAATGCCATTGATCCAAATGCACCAGTAGTTGAAACGCCTAAAACAATTTCATCATCGCAGCAATCTTACGATAGTTTAATTGAACATTTTTCTAAAATGATCACGCTTTTATCTACCGAACCTACTTATGTTCCGAACGAAAACGAACTAAAGATCGCCACCTTGAACGCTTTACTTACAACCTTAAAAAACACAAATACTGCTGTTATAAATGCTTACACAACGGTAAGCAATTCAAGAATCGCAAGAAACCAATCACTTTACAATCCGGTTAATGGCTTATGCGAAACAGCCAAAGAAGTAAAAAAATATGTGAAGTCATTGTTTGGTGCAACAAGCCCGCAATACAAACAAGTGAGCAAACTTGAATTTAGATCTGTGAAATAATCAGACCCAAAGGCTGTAAGGAGCAAACGACCGACATTAGGTTCAAAACTCCTTACTGCCTTTTCAAAGTTTCGACCTGCGGACAATAATCTCTCACCTGCTTTAACAAATTGACTAGCTTTTTTAACAAAACTCCGACCTGCAAGTTCAAAGTTTCGACCTGTGGGTATAAAACATCGACCTGCGAAAACAAATCTCTGACCTGCGAGTATAGAACTCCGACCTGCGAAAACAAATCGACCGCCTGCAAGACTCTTTTGATCTCCTTTTTTGGTAAAATTGGCAATACACCTAATAAATCATGCTAAATCGACCTTTGTTTAAGCCCTCGCACATATTATAAGCACATTTGGTCGCTTCTTTTTAATGGAATTAATTTATTGTGGCGCCAAATAAGCTTATAAATTTCCTCCCCGCCTGTGTGTATCGAACTGTGTGTAAAATGCCGACGCAAGAAAAAACTAAAAACTTGGTTCCTAATAAACATTACGGCAGACAACACCAACAAAATTTATCGGCAGACACGTAATCTGTGTGATAGCTTTGTGTGGGTGCACAACCACTAACAGCACCTAAAAAAAATGGCGAGTTGAGTGCGTTAAGTTACATTATTTCTTTAAATTCACATTATCGGTTAAGACAAGTGATGTTTCAAAAGTCGCCACTTCTTTTAGCTGCGAAACGTTAGCGGGCATTGTTGGACGACTACCCTCAGACAAGACCTTACAATAAAATTATAATTATTTCGTTTATAATCAAATCGACAACGACATGACAAGCTTCAAAAATACGGTTCAGACAACTTGCCTTTTTTTTGTTTTATTATCTATCCAGACATACGGACAAAAAGACTCCACGGTTTTACGCAATAGAAAAAATGAAATTGGGTTGAATGTAGGGCCAATAGTTCTTGTTATGCTCGGCGCGACTCCGTATTCACAGCCATTGGGTTTGACGTACAAAAGACTATTTAACAAATGGGCATTTAGGACAAATTTTACGTTTAAACCAATTGACAACACTGCTTTCAGTAGCATAACAGAAAACACAAAGATTAACGACACAACTCTTGTTTGGCGGACAACAAATAGAAACACCAAAAGTTTCATTGGCAGAATCGGGATAGAATACAGGCATAAATTCAAAAGGGGCTGGTACTTTGTTGCCGGCCTCGACATACAAGGACAACATTCCGTTTATAATAGAGCTATTACACAAGCAACTTTTAAAATCGATTCCGTCGGAAATTCAGGTACTGCTGAGCAGTTTTATCACACCACACTTCAAGACCACAAAAATATTCTTGAAGAAAAAACAATAGTAAAGCAAATTGGAATAGGACTAACACTCGGGACAATTGTTCCATTAAGTAAACGCTGGTTAATATTAGCCCAATTCAGAGCTGACGGTTTTGTCGGACCTTCTAATACTAAGACAACTGATTTTTTGACTGGTAAATCCGTTAATAATACTTCGACAACCTTTGACTTCAATACTGGCGCAGCCGTTTCTGAACTATCATTATTTTATCGTTTCTAAACAGACATAAACAACGACCCGCTAACAGCAACTACTGGCAAGCGGGGGGACGAGGGAATAAAAACATTTGTATCTTTATAAAACCTTTTGTGGGTATAGACACAGGAAGCTTCGAAAGCCCGCCTGCCAGTAGTCGCAAAACGTTACCACGCATAGGGTCGGACAAACATTCCGGTAGACAAAAAGACATTTCGTAATGACAAACGACAATTCCTATAAAATCATTTCTGCGGACAAGTTGTTTGACGTTATCGAAAACGACCTTACTGACAGCAACTTCAAAACAGCTGCGAAATTTTTAAATGAGGCGGTTACTGACTGGCCGACTTTTAATTTAAAAGAACCTGCTGACTTGTTGACCGAGTTGAAAAAAGAAGTTCAAGGCAAATTAACCCATACTAATCTTGACAATTATTATAAACGTATAGACCTAAATGTTGACGCGTGGAAATCCACCGCGGTTAGTTCTTTACTTGAAATGTTTGACTTCGAAAGAAAAAATGTGTTTGACAAAAATATTGAACTCGAAAACATCATCGACAAAATATCCAGACACTATTTAAAAATTTAGGTTAGGCGGACACGTAAACAAAACGTAAGCTGGGTGCGCCCCTACGACGTGGTAACAGCACCTACTTGCAATTTTTTGCGTGTTAACGCTCAAATGCATAACTTGGACAAGCAAAAAACTGCAAGTAGCCGCAAAACGTTACCAGTCATTTTTTGACTGACCACAGACTTCAGACTTTTTAACAAAAAAATCTACTATTTAATGTTGCACTTTGGGACAACTTTCGTATATTTGTATCGTGGACAAAAAGCATAAAGTTCGGACAATTATCGTTTACAAAGACTACTTCCCGGAATTTTTCGTTAAGCAGCGACAAAAAGTAAAAGATAAAATTATCTGGACCTTTGACCTGATCGAAGATCTTCACCGAGTACCTGAGACTTATCTCAAGCACCTTGAAGGCACCGACGGACTATACGAAATTCGAATTCAATTAGGCAGCGACATTTTTCGAATCTTCTGCTTTTTTGACCACGGACAATTAGTTGTGGTGACAAGTGGCTTCCAAAAGAAAACACAAAAGACTCCGCGACAAGAAATACAAAAAGCAGTAAAAATTAAGGAGGAATATTTCAATGAAAAAAAGTAAAACATTAACACTCGACCAGTTTAAAGAAGTTCATTATGGTAAACGCGGGACTTCTAAACGCGACAAGCTTGAAAAAGGTTATGAGAATTTTAAACTTGGCGCTTTAATCCATGAAGCACGACTTGAAAAAGGCTTGACTCAGGGCGAACTTGCTGAAAAATGCGGCACGACAAAATCATACATTTCAAAAATCGAAAACAACATTAAAGAAGTTCGCATTTCGACATTACAAAAAATTGTTGAGCTTGGTTTCGGCGGACATCTACAATTATCAATCAAGCTGTAAAAAACGTCTGGTAACAGCAAATAAACCCAAGCGGGCTGACTCGGTCATCGTTCGCGCGCAAAACAGTGGCCACTTCGTGACATTTTATTTGCGGCTCACTAATAAACTAAGTATCTTCAAATAACCTTTGGTCGGTTAAGACACGTGAGTGTTCCATAAGCCCGCCTGGGTTTATTCGCCAAACGTTATGCGGCATTATGACAGACATGAAATCTAGCATCTTAATTATATTAATCTTTCCATTTCTAACACTCGGGCAAAATAAATTTGTTGGTGAGTACAGACACTTGCTCCATCTCACGGACACATTAGAAAAACCAGCTCCTGATTATGTATATAATCGACACTTCACAATAAATTCTGACCATTCATTCATTTATTATGAAGAAGAAAATCCAGAGATCTTTACCCCTTCTATAAGGGAGACCTTTCAAGGGAGTTGGAAATCAAAAGGTGACACCATCACATTTTATAATAAAGATTTTAAGGAACCTAAAGGAATTAAATTTAACTACATTGAAAATCAAAATTTCAAAGGAATAAAAGTCATTGTTAAAGACTTTAAAGAAAAAAATTTAAATGTTGATCATTGTCTTGTTGACAGTGTAAATCCCATTACAAAACGTGGACAAATGTATGTTACGTACAAACATTTCAATTTAAACACTATTAGCATACAGGACCCATGTTATACCTTTCTATATTTCCGTCCTCATGGACATTGCGCAGACTTTAGGGTTTGTGACATTGGAATTAATCTTTCTGCTTTAAAAAGTGGGACTTTGGTAGAAGTAATTTGTTATTCTCAAGATATGAATATTAAATTTCGGAGTAAGCAATTCATTTTGTCTGGTAATATTTTGCATGAAGTATCGACATCTTGTATAATGCCCGACTCATTTACTGACAACTTTATAAAGGAAAAATAACGACCGCATAACAGCAAATAAACCCAAGCGGGCGGACCGGCACATCGCTCGGTGCGAAATAATTGCCGCTTCGCGAGTTTTATTTTGCACCTCGCTAATTATCATTTATCTTTAAATAAACATTTCGGTTTATAGTCACAGGATGTTTCAAAAGCCCGCCTGGGTCTATTTGCCAAACGTTAGGTGCAAGCCTAAAGAACGACACCACCGAGACAAACCGACAACCAAATTCAAAATTTCTACAAAATTGAAATGGTAACTTTGACAAATGAAAATACTGATTATAGAAGACGAAAACGAACTTGCCGACAGTATCTCCGAATATCTTTCGGAAGAAAACTATTTGTGTGAGTTTGCCCGAACTTATAATCAAGCATTGGAGAAAATCGAATCATTTCATTACGACTGTATATTATTAGACATTATGTTGCCTGACGGCAACGGAATGAATATTTTAGAAGAACTCAAAAGACAAGACAAACAGGACGGTGTAATTATTATTTCTGCTAAAAACGCATTAGACGACAAAATAAAAGGGCTTCAAATTGGTGCAGACGACTACTTGACAAAGCCTTTTCATCTTTCGGAATTAGCAGCAAGGATTTACTCCGTTATCCGCAGAAAACAATTTGGGAATTCAAATACTGTTCGACAAAATGAATTAGAAATAGACTTACTTGCAAAGGCTATTTCAGTTCATAATCTCCCCGTAATTCTTACTAAAAAAGAATTTGATTTACTACTCTACTTTATCGGAAACAGAAACAGAGTAATTTCAAAAAGCACATTGGCTGAACATCTTTCAGGAGACTTTGCGGATATGTTAGATAATCACGATTTCGTTTACGCTCATATTAAAAACCTAAAAAAGAAATTGAGCGAAGCAGGTTGCGAAAGTTATTTAAAGACTGTTTACGGAACAGGTTATAAATGGGAAGGATGAATAAATTATTAAACAAATCGCTTAAATCATTCACCATTTACGCACTTGTTGTTTTGGCAGCAAGTGTTCCAGCCTATTACTATTTAGTTGACAGCATTTGGCTAAGAGAATTAGATGAACATAATGAAATTGTAGCCGACAGAACAGAAAATGAACTGAATCAATTGGCATTAACCGAAACTGAATTAATCCAAAGCATCGTTCTTTGGAACAAAATTCAACCCGGAACGAACTTGCAAAAGAACAATTTAGACAAGAACAGGAAAGATAGCACTTATACAGTTTTAAGAAAAAATCCCTATGTAGCACACGAAGACATAGACCGATTTAGGGGACTTTCAAGAGTAATTGAGATTAACGGGGAAACCTATTTATTGACTGTTGAAACCAATGTAGAAGAAACCGAAGAAACCGTTGTTGCCATTGCCATTCTTACATTTTTCTTTTTCTTGATTTTGGTTGTTGGTTTTCTGATTCTTAATAGAAGATTATCAGTAAAATTATGGCAACCGTTTAAAAACACCTTGACAAGGTTAAAAGCTTTTAATCTAAATTCACAGACCAGTATTACGTTTGAAAACTCAAATATTCTTGAATTTCAGGAATTAAATGAAGCATTGAATAAGCTGATTGAACACACCATTTCAGTTTACAAGACCCAAAAAGAGTTTACCGAAAATGCTTCTCACGAACTACAAACCCCCTTGGCAATCATCAAAAATAAATTGGACATACTTCTGCAAAAAGAAGATTTAACAGACAGGCAATACCAAATAATTGAAGACATAAATAAAGCATTGACAAGAGTTTCACGCATTAATAAAAACTTATTGTTGCTTGCTAAAATAGAAAACCATCAGTTTGATGAAAGCGAAACAATAAACTTGAGCAAACTGACAGAAGAATGCTTGGAGCAGTTACAGGAACATTTTTTAAATAAAGAATTGAGAGTTAACATTTCAATAGAAAGAGAATGTGTCGTAACAGGAAATGGAGTTTTGATTGAAGTTCTCATCAATAATTTATTACTCAATTCAATTAGACATAACTTACAAAAAGGAATTGTCGAAGTTAAATTGAACCAATCAGGCTTGATAATCTGCAATTCAGGAAAAGCACCGTTGGAGAAGGAACAACTATTTAAGCGGTTTAAGAAAACTTCAGACGAAAATTCAGGAAGCGGTCTTGGATTGTCTATTGTGGAGCAAATTTATAAAAGGCATCAATGGACAATAGACTATGATTTTCAGCAAGAAACTCACACCTTTAAAATCAACTTTTAAGGCAATTCAAAATTTCTTCTAAATCGCTTCGGAGCTTTGCAGGGTAATTTAAAAATTATCCAATTTATGAAGCGTATTATAACAACTCTGTTGATTCTGTTTTCAATCACAATCGTTAAGGCTCAAGAAATAGACAGTCTTTCATTTATCAAATCGAAAAGAATGTCAGATGCTGACCTTGAAAAAAAGAAAGAAGGAACATTTATTACGGGTATTCCAGACTTTTCTTCCGACCCAGTTACGGGATTTGGCTTTGGTGCAAGAACAAATATTTATTGGAATGGCAACCGAGACAACCCTTTGTTCCCTTACACACCTTATTTAATGAAGCTTACAGCCAATGCAGCTTATTACACATCAAATGCAAGAGAATTAATTTTAAAATTAGATGTTCCTTATTACAAAGGAACACGTTGGCGTTTCAAAGTTGACTTTAAGGCTCAACAAAACCCAGCCAATCTATATTTCGGATTAACAGAATCTACTCTCGGACAACTTCGTCTGCCATCTGACGAAAACACAACTTTTTCTACTTATGCAGCATTTGACAGAGCAAGAAAAACATTAAGACCAGGTGGAGTTGGAGAAGCTGATTTTGTAACAGATGCTTTATCAAACCGATTTAGGGAAACCGAATATATGCTCAATTTAAAAGCCGATTACGCACTTGGAAAAGGGAAATGGCGAATAATGGGCGGTTATGAAATTCAACATTTGAGTTACGCCACTTTTGAAGGAATGGAAGCAGAAGCTATTGACCCCATAACGGGGCAAACTACAACAGTACCAAACGGCATTTCGCTTTTAAGACGAGATTTTGAAGACGGATTAATTTCAGGTGTTGACGGTGGTTGGGTTTCAATAATCCAAACAGCTTTAATTTTTGACACAAGAGATTTTGAACCCGACCCAACAAAAGGTTACTACTTTGAAATAGCAAATGAATATTCAAGTAAATACATAGGTTCGCAATTCGATTTTAATAAATTATTCATTCAAGGACGAGCCTATCAAAAAATACCAGTTGGTAAACGGACAGTTTTAGCGGGACGTTTTGGAATAGGAAATATATTTGGAGATAACGCACCGTTTTTTGAATTTCAAGACCAATGGAGTCCCGAAGGAAGTATCAACGCATTAGGTGGCAGACAATCATTGCGTGGCTACCGAGCCAACCGATTTTTAGCTCGTTCAATGTGGTTCACAAATGTTGAGTTGAGAGTAAGACTTGCAGAAACAAAATTAGGAAAACAAAGATTTGCATTTGGTGTTGCCCCATTCTTTGACGCAGGCACAGTAAGAGACCGTTGGCAAGACTTGAACTTTAACAATATAAAGTATTCTTACGGTGGTGGACTTAGAATTGCTTGGAATCAATCCACCATTTTATCGTTTGACTATGGACGTTCAAAAGAAGACAAGCTATTTTACTTTGGCATTGGACAAGCATTTTAAACTTCAAAACGACTGACTTAAACATAAAAAAAGTATCTTAGTTGGACGAAAAACAAGAAGGCCAGCACCTAACAGCGGTTTGGCGTAATGGCGGGTGCAGTGCTTCGAATGACAGTTTTGTGGTAGGTTCAAGTGCAGTTCTTCGATTGAACTTTTGTGCTAAAAATCCGCCACTACGCCAAGCCGCAAAACGTTATGTGCAATAAGCGCAGACATCTCGACAGACATGAACAAACTGACTCTCGACATAGGACATACGACGGACACAAACGAGCCGACTCTCCTACTGTACATCGACGGGACAGAATTTCGCAGGATTATTCTTGACAATAGCAACGCCGCTTTTTTTCCAAATCTTGCAGACAGCGCAAAAGAATCCGGTGACTATTTAATTTTGACTTGTGAATGCGGTGTGGCTGACTGCGGCGGCTGGGACAAAGTTCACGTAGTACATAGTGACAATACAATTTCTTGGACCTTTACTTACAATGACAAAAATTTTTCCTTCCAATTCGGCAAAAATAACTACGCCGACGAAATTCGAAAAATACAAGCTCGCATCGACTCAGAAAAATTAGTTCTTCAGCCTCAATTTGCCGCAGACCCCGAATAGTTAACACAAAAACATGAAAAGTAAACTCTTAATACTTCCCTTTCTGTCGTTATTGGCTTGTGGTCCATCTCCTGGAGAGACATGGAAAAACAGAATTGAAGAGCATCAAAATAATCCATCGGGTGACTTTTACAAAAAGACATCCGAAAAATTCTATTCCCCTGACAAACGCTGTTATGCCACAATAGTAGAACACGGACTTGACTCGACAGAAGCAAACACACAGGTTCTTCTGACCTTCGACAAAACTGGCGCTGGTGTTTATACGATTAAAGGAATTCATAAAAATCTAAAAGTATCTTGGAAAAATAATTCAACGCTTGTTATTGAAACAAAAAAAGACTTCCGGTCATTGACAAAATGGCCTCAAATACAAAGTTTCGACGACATTATAAAAGTTGAGTATATTGAACTGTAATTCGGTAGACACATAAGCATGACGCAACTGTGTGGCGCTTACTCGCACATAACAGCACCTACTTGCAATTTTTTGCGGGTTAGCGCTCAAATGCGTAACTTGACATAGCAAAAAAACTGCAAGTAGCCGCAAAACGTTAGTGGTAATAAGCGCGGACAAAAAACCGGCAGACTATTCTTCTTTCTTAAATTTTACTTTCGTTCTTTTATAATTTTACGTCGACGCATACGTCGACTTTTTTTTCGCCGACAAAAATTTATCTCCGCTTTTTCTGTATGTAAATTTTTGGCAGACCCGTCCAATTAAAATTACGCAGACCTTGTTTGTTGTAACAATTAATTCTGGTTGACTAAAAACTATTCGCTGACTATAACCTTCGTTAGAACGCAGTTTTTCATTCAGAAAAAACATTTGTGTTGCGGCAACAAAAAAACAAATATCGGCAGACCCTTAAGCGAGACGTAACTAAATGGCGCTTACATACCACTAACCGCAAGCAAACGACCAGCGGGCGGACTTGCGTAAAATAAAATTTGTATATTTAATTACCGTTTCGGTAAATAGACAAAGGAGGCTCCGTAATGCCCGCCGGACGTCTGCTTGCAAAACGTTATGCAGCATTATGACAGACATGAAATCTAGGTTCTTAATTATAATATTCTTTCCGTTTTTAACATTCGGACAAAATAAATTTGTGGGTGAATATAGACACCTACTCCATCTGACGGACACATTAGAAAAACCTGCGCCCAGTTATGTATATAATCGACATTTCACTATAAATTCAGACCATTCATTCGTTTATTATGAAGAAGAAAATCCAGAGGCTTTTATCCCTTCTATTAGGGAGTCCTTTCAAGGGAGTTGGAAATCAAAGGGTGATACTATTATATTTTATAATGAAGACTTTAAGGAGCCAAAAGGAATTAAATTTAACTACATTAAAAATCAAAATTTCAAAGGAATAAAAGTAATTGTAAAAGACTTTAAAGAGAAAAATTTAAATGTTGATCATTGTCTTGTTGACAGCGTAAATCTCATTACAAAACGTGGACAAATGTATGTTGAATACAAAAATTTCAATTTAAACACAATTAATATACAGGACTCATGTTACACTTTTTTGTATTTCCGTCCTCATGGACATTGCGCAGACTTTAGGGATTGTGATATTGGAATTAATCTTTCTGGTTTAGAAAGTGGGACTTTGGTAGAAGTAATCTGTTATTCCCCAGACATGAGTATGAAATTTCACAATAAACAATACATTTTATATCGCAACATTTTACATGAGGTTTCGACATCCTGCATTATGCCCGACTCGTTCACGGACAACTTTATAAAGATTAAATAACGCCGCATAACACAGGTCATACGCCAGCGGGCGGACACGGGTCATCGTTCGGGCAATTCAAGGTACGCAGACGCGCAAGTTAATTTTCATTTGCCCTCACTAAAAAACATTTGTATCTTCATATAACCGTTTTAGGGTATAGACAGGTGGTGCTTCGTAAGCCCGCCGGCGTATGGCCTGGGAACGTTAGGGGCAATTAATGCGGACATTTTACGTTATATAAAAAACTGACGACATGACAAGAGTTTGTTACGTATTACTAACGCTGACAATTTGGACAAAAATTGTGCAAGGACAGTGTAACGTTTTGTTTTCATTTTCCGCTTATTTCCAAGAAGTAGCTTTCTTAAATCAATCAAATGTTTCTAATGCGCATTACTTCTGGAATTTTGGAGACGGTACAGGTTCGAATTATAAGAATCCAATTCATAAATTCCCTGAAACGGGGACATATTTAGTTTCTCTCTACGCAAAAGACACTATTTCTAATTGCTCCAATTACTATGAGTATTGGGTTAATACTACAAAATTTTCGTTAGACCCTTGTAAATCTGAAATTACGGACTCACTTTTTATATCAAGTGGCGACCATTTTGTAAAGGTAATTGATAAATCTCTTAATTGTAATAGCTATATTAAATTCGCCGATGGAGCTACGGCCTTAAATTCTCAAATTAGTGATCGGATTGGTCTGCATCCAACAATTCCCTTTAGAATGGTTCTACGAGCGCGGTATTATGACAATTTGTTTGTATTAAAAAGACTTGCATATAAATCATCCTTTCACAATTATATCAATAACAAACACTTTACCCCATGCTCGGCCAATTTTGAATTTATTACTGTTTCTCAAGACACCGCCAACCAAAGAATTTTATTTAAAGCAATGAATCCGAACGCGAGTAATTATTTTTGGCATGTTGACGGTCTTCCAAGTATTAATTCTTCAGCCGACACTGTAAGTGTTGTTTTTCCTAAAAAGCCGGTAGACCTTTGGTATGCTTCTTTAGTTACAACCGGTCTAAGTGGTTGCAGGGATACATTGTATCAAAATATAAGGCTTCAAGACAGTGCAAGTATTTATACAGTCGAAAATATTAATGAACTCGACAAAGACATTTCTTTTAAAGTTTATCCGAATCCATTTGTTGAACAAACAGCAATAGAACTGTCCATCATTTATTCAAACGCCACCCTTTCAATTTATGACAATCTCGGAAATATTGTTCGTGAAACAATTGAAACTAACAATAAGTTTGTAATTAATCGGAATAAATTGGTTAGCGGAATATATTTTTTCATTCTTAAGGACAACCAAAATAAAATAATAGCTTCAGGCAAATTATTTGCTCAATAAAATGGCGGATACCCAAACATAGTGTAACCAGACAAGCATTAACAGCCCCTAACAGCAAATAAACCCAAGCGGGCGGACCGGCACATCGCTCGGTGCGGAATAGTTGCCGCTTCGCGAATTTATTTTGCACCTCGCTAATAATCATATATCTTTAAATAAACATTTCGGTTTATAGTCACAGGATGTTTCAAAAGCCCGCCTGGGTCTATTTGCAAAACGTTAGTAGTAATGCGCCATAACGACGGACATAAAAACTACGGTTCGACAGAGGACAGAATCTCGGTCGACAGTTTAACGACATTTAATTCTATAATGCAATTTTTTTGTTTTTTGCTTTCCTCCCCACACTCCGGGTTTGACCAACCCGATTTGGCTATTGCTAATTTAGCACATTTGCTTTTGCCCTCAGGACAGGCTCATGCTTCCGCAAAATCAAAAGAGCTAAATTTTCTAACCCGCAAAATAATTGTGCTAAATAAATTCTTCGACTATTTTCTTGGCAATAAAAACAAATCATCAAAGACATTAGCCTTCTTCACGTTCGCTTCGTTTAATAGTTATAATCCATAAACATACCTTTATGCTAAAAACAAGTTTTATATTTATTTTATTACTCTTAAATCTGTATTCAATTTCTAGATCAATTAATGGTAATAAAAGTTATTTTATAGAAAACAAAAAACAGTTAACGGACCAATATAATAAAACCAGAAATGATATTAAATTTTATTATAATTCTAATGGCAAAACTGTTTATTTTCATAACAAAGGAATTTCGTATCAGATCACAAAAGCCAACAACAGCAAAAAAAATCTCACTTCTTACAGAGTTGATATTGAATACATAGGTTCAAATGATAATTTTAAATTAATAGGTAAGAATTGTAATCGAACAATTTCAAATTTTTACTCTAATAAAAATAATGAATATATCGTAGCAAAATCATACAAAGACATAGTTTATAAAAACATTTATAATGAAATTGATTTAAAATACTACTTTAAACATGACCAGCTAAAATGCGATTATTTAATTCAACCAAACACCGATTACAAACAAATTAAAATTAAAATTAAAGGGGCTAAAAAAATTTATTTAAATAATGTTGGTGATTTAATAATAACGACTCCCTTCGGAAATATCTCAGAGCAAAAACCAGTTGCTTTCCAAGAAGGCAAAAGTTTAAACGCAAATTGGGTTATAAGTCATGATACTTTAAGCTTTAATGTAGATAACGTAGATTCAAATCTACCTTTAACTATAGATCCACTTATTCGTTTATGGGGGACTTATAACGGTGGATCAGGTCAAGACGTTATTTACTATTCCAAAACAGATAATTCAAATAACTTGTATGTTTCAGGTTATACTAATTCTACTTCAAATATAGCAACCATAGGAGCGTTTCAAAATACATTTGGTGGTCAAGGTTCCCAAGCATGGGGTGATGCTTTTGTTACAAAGTATAACTCCGCTGGCGTTAGAATATGGTCAACTTATTATGGTGGAAACAATAGTGATTTTGGTAGCATGATTAATATTGACGCAAGTGGTAACGTATATCTGGTTGGGGCAAGTCTTTCGACAAACACTGCTGCAATTTCTACTATAGGTGCACATCAATCAAACTACGGAGGAGGGTCTAATACTGGTGATGCCTTCATAGTTAAATTTGACTCTAATGGGTTAAGACTTTGGGGTACTTATTATGGTGGAACTGGTGATGATTATGCAGATGGGGCGATTTTAGATAATTCAGGCAATCTATATGTAACAGGTGTTACTTCATCAACAGTTTCTAATATTATTTCAACACCTGGAAGTTTCCAACAAAACTATGGTGGAGGTTCGAATGATGCGTTTCTTGTAAAGTTTGATTCAAACGGAAATAGAATTTGGGGCACATATTTTGGTGGCTCAGGTATTGACAACGGTTTAGGTTGTAACTTTGACGGCTTTGGTAATATTCTCATTTGCGGTTATACAACTTCAACCAATAATATCACTACTTTGGGAGCACATCAAACTACCTTTTCAGGGGGTTCAGTTTTTGGTGATGGTTTTTTTGCACAATTTAACGCAACGGGCAATAGGCTATATGGATCTTATTACGGCGGTTTAGGGGAAGATTATATTGGAAATGTTGTTTCAAATACTTTAGGGGAGGTTATTATTTCAGGTTCAAGTTCAACCAATACAGGAACATCAATTGCTACGTTTGGCAGTTATCAGCCAATCTATGGAGGTGGTAGTTATGATTTGTTTATGGCAAAGTTTAACTCGTCTTTTGTCCGTCAGTGGGGTACCTACTATGGTGGGGCGGGTAATGATGAAATGGGATATTGTGCCGTTAATAATACTGGTATATTCATTAGCGGCCGTACAACTAATGCTTCTCAATCTGTTTTAACAACTTCATGCTCTTATCAAGCAAACTACGGTGGAGGTTTTACTGATGCTTGTTTAGCCAAATTTGATTTTACAGGAAATAGGATTTGGTCTACTTTATATGGCGGTACTGGCACAGAAGATAGCCCAAGTATATGTACTGACCAATTAAATAACATTTATTTAACTGGTGGCACAAATTCCAATATTGGCAATGTCATGGCCTCTCCGAGCTCCCAACAGTTTATTTATGGAGGAGGAGCAAGCGATGGATTTATTGCAAAATTTGACGGATGTCAGCAAATTCCACCGCCAAATACAACCAATCCATCTAACATGCAAGTTTGTTATAATAACACAACGACTTTAAGTACAAGCATAAATTGTGGAATATTTTGGTATAATGTAGCATCTGGTGGCACACCTATTTATTCGGGAAGTACATTTACAACAAACAATATCACAAGTAATATTACATATTATATCGAAGAAACAACCTGTGGCTCGTCAACCCGCACAGCAGTTCAACTTACAGTTGTTCCTAATCCGACAATAAGCTGTAATATAACTCCTTCAGTAATTTGTTCAGGGCAAAGTGTAACTCTCACAATGAATGGTGCTAACACATATAGCCTAAATAACATTCAATTACCTTTGAATACTGTTGTAATAACGCCAAGCTTAACAACAACTTACACTGTTTCTGGAAGTAACTCCAATAATTGTAGTAATTCAACCATAATAACAGTTTCAGTAAATCCATGTACATCAATATATGATAATACATTATTTACTCCAATTATTAATTATATTCCATGTAATAATTACATCGAAATTATCACTCCAAATTTAAGTGCTTTTAAGGTCAAAATATTATCATTGTCAGGTCAAACTGTTTATGAAAATATTTTCAATAATAATTTAGTGAAAATTTCTCTTGAAGATTTAGCTAGTGGACTTTATATTTTACAAATAAACAGTCAACTAAACCATTCATTTTATTCTAGTAAATTAATTAAACCATAAGAGTAATTTCGTTTAAATAGATTTCGTAACAATCGTTAAAGCAAAAACATAATTAATAATGACTAACGCACATTTACAAACCCATTTTGCGCTCAACACTAAGGCATTAATTTGAAGTTGCGCAAAAAAAGTTTGTAAATTTCCTTCCCTCCTGTGTGTATCGACCTAAACGTATTTAGAACAGCCGACCCTCAGCAAAAAACAAAAAAATTGCCTAGTACATTAAATCACGACAGACAGTACACAGGCAGACACTCGCTAAAAAACTGGGTGTGGCGCACTACTACTAACCGCGGTCTTGCCACAAGGCGGGCAGACTACAAGGGCTTCGGCATAAAATATTGCCTGCTACGCAGACCGTTTTTAATTTGCCTCCGCTCAAAAACATTTGTATCTTTAAATAAACATTTGTACAGGCAGACAGGTGAAGGTTCCAAAACCCGCCCTGTGCAAGGCCGCCAAACGTTGGCAGCAAGTGTATTAAGGCAGCGACACGACAAACAAACGAGTGACAGAAACAGAAAAAAGTAAACCATTTTGAGAGGTGACCAAAGACATAGAAACGATATTACAAACGGACAACGAGTAAGCCGACACTCATTGCCGACCCTATGTTTTTTATTTTTTTCCCACCGCACATTTTTTAAAAACAATTTTAGCCAACCCGCAAGTGGCACATTTGGCTTTGCCCAACCCGCAAGCCAACCCTTCGCAAAACCAAAAGAGCCATTTTTTTGCCCACGCTCGGACAGAAATATGTATTTTGCTAAATTATATTTTGAGAACTAAAGAATGAATAAAAAGACACTTTCAGAAAGAGATATTTGCACCAAGTTTATTACACCTGCTTTAGAAAAGGCAGGTTGGGACAAGCAATTGCAGATATTAGAGGAAGTTTCTTTTACTGATGGTAAAATTTACGTTAGAGGAAAAATCACAGCAAGAGGAACAAGAAAACGAGCCGACTATATTCTGTATTACAAACCGAACATTCCTATTGCAATCATTGAAGCTAAAGACAACAATCATTCAGTAAGAGCAGGAATTCAGCAAGGACTTGACTATGCACGAATTTTAGATATTCCGTGCGTTTTTAGTAGTAACGGTGACGGTTTTCTATTTCACGACAGAACCGCAACTGATGGAAATATTGAAGCGGAAATTGGTTTAGACGACTTTCCTACTCCCGAACAACTTTGGGAGAAATACAAAAAATACAAAGGCATTACGACACCCGAAGCGGAAAAAATTGCTTCGCAAGAATATTATTTTGACGGTACAAACCGCAAACCAAGATATTACCAACAAATTGCCGTAAACAGAACTGTTGAAGCCATTGCAGGCGGACAAAACAGAATTCTGTTAGTAATGGCAACAGGAACAGGAAAAACTTATACGGCTTTTCAAATAATTCACCGACTTTGGAAAAGCGGAGCAAAAAAACGTATTCTGTTTTTAGCTGACCGAAACGCATTGATTGACCAAACAAGACGAGGTGATTTCAAACATTTCAAAGATAAAATGACTGTGGTAAAACACAGGCAAATTGACAAGAGTTTTGAAATATACTTAGCACTTTATCAAGGACTTTCGGGTACAGACGAAGCAGCCAATGTTTACAAACAGTTTTCAAGAGACTTTTTCGACCTGATTGTAATTGACGAGTGCCACAGAGGAAGTGCTAAAGACGACAGCAGTTGGAGAGAGATTTTAAACTACTTCCAAAATGCTACGCATATTGGTTTAACCGCAACCCCAAAAGAAACCAACGAAGCGAGCAATTCAGAATATTTTGGCGACCCAGTTTATACTTATTCATTGAAACAAGGAATTGATGATGGTTTCTTAGCTCCTTATCGTGTGGTGCGTATAGCTTTGAATGTGGATGCCGAAGGTTGGCGACCCGACCAAGGGAAAACTGACAAAGACGGATATGAAATTGAAGACCGAATTTATAACCGCAAGGACTTTGATAAAAATTTAGTAATAGAAGAAAGAACGGATTTAGTTGCCAAAAAAGTAACCGAGTTTCTCAAAGGTTACGACCGCTTTGCCAAAACGATTGTGTTTTGTGTGGATATTGACCACGCTGAACGAATGCGAACCGCATTAGCCAAACACAATCCTGATTTAGTTGCCGAGAACTACAAATACATAATGCAGATTACAGGCGACAATGACGAAGGCAAACGAGAGTTGGACAACTTCATCAATCCCGAAGAAAAATATCCGGTCATTGCTACCACTTCCGAATTGATGACCACAGGTGTAGATGCTCAAACCTGCAAAGTGATTGTATTGGACAGCAACATCAATTCAATGACCAAGTTCAAGCAAATTATTGGTAGAGGAACACGAATCAATGAAGAATACGGCAAACTGTATTTTACCATTTTGGATTTCAGAAATGCGACAGACCTTTTTGCTGACCCTCAATTTGATGGTGACCCAATCAGAATTAAACCTGTTACCGAAGCAATAGACTTAGGAGATATTATTGACGAAGAAGAAGAAAACACAGAACCAATCATTGACATTGAAACAGGAGAAGAAATTGAAATTACTCCGCCGGAAATCCGTTATCCTGAACAGGAATTTCCGCCATCAACAGCAAATGAACCAAGGCGAAAAGTTTATGTAAATGGTGTAGATGTTTCTGTTTTGATTAGCCGTGAATTACATTTCGACCAACACGGGAAACCCATTACAACAAGTCTGAAAGACCACACCAAAGAAATCATAAAAGAGCAGTTTGCGTCCTTAGATGATTTTCTGAACAAGTGGAAAGGTTCAGACCGTAAGGAAGCTATCATAGCGGAATTAGTAGAACAGGGCGTAATGGTGGAGGCATTGTATGAAGCTGTTGACAAGCAAGTGGATTTGTTTGATTTAATCTGCCACGTTGCGTATGACCAACCGCCAATGACCCGAAAAGAACGGGCAAACAATGTGAAGAAACGCAACTATTTTACCAAGTATGGTGACCAAGCCCGTAAAGTATTAGAAGCATTACTCGACAAATACGCTGATCAAGGCATTGAAAACATAGAGAACATTCAAATTTTGACTGTTCCGCCAATTAATGAATTTGGTTCGGTAACCGAAATCATCAAAGCATTTGGCAGTCGTGAAGAATACGAAAAAGCCATCAAAGAATTAGAAAACGAATTATACAAAGTAGCATAGACAAATGAGCAACATAGGAGGCGTAATAAAATCAATAAGAGATATTTTCCGAAAAGACCCGGGTTTGAGCGGAGATGCACAACGCATTGAGCAATTGGGTTGGATGATATTTCTGAAACTCTTTGACGACAAAGACAAGGAAAAAGAAATTCTGAATCCGAAATACAAATCTCCCATTCCAACTGAATTACAGTGGAGGAATTGGGCAGAAAATGATGAAGGCATTACAGGTGATGAACTGATTACCTTTGTAAACAACAAGTTGTTTACCCAACTTAAAAACCTGACCATTGGCTTAGATGATAAATTGGGTGTTATTATCCGCAATATTTTTGACGGAACAAACAACTATATGAAAAGCGGAACTACATTCCGTCAAGCCATCAACAAACTCAACGAAATTGATTTTAACAGCAGTAAAGAGCATCATATTTTCAATGCCATTTACGAAGACATATTGCAAGGACTTGCCACTAAAAAAGACACGGGCGAATTTTATACTCCACGAGCCGTAACCCAGTTTATTGTGGATATGGTTAACCCCAAATTAGGCGAAAAAATTAGCGACCCTGCTTGTGGTACAGCGGGTTTTTTGGTGTGTGCAATAGAACATTTGCGAAAGCAAGTAAAAAATATTTCCGATAGAAAAACCCTACAGGAAACCATCACAGGCACAGAGCTAAAACCCTTGCCGTTTATGCTGAGTGTGGTAAATCTGATTACCCACGATATTGAAGTACCACAAATTGTAAATACTGATGCGCTCAGTCGTGAATACACTTCCATAAAGCAAGCCGACCGTGTAGATATTATTGTTGCCAATCCGCCATTTGGTGGTGTGGTGGGTGATGGAATGGAAACCAATTTTCCGTTGAATTACCGAACAAAAGAAAGTGCCGACCTCTTTTTGATTCTATTTATCCAAATGCTGAAAGATGGCGGTCGGGCAGGCATTGTATTGCCTGACGGAAGTTTAACAGGCGATGGCGTAAAACAACGGGTAAGGCAAAAACTGTTGGAAGATTGCAATGTGCATACCATTGTGCGGTTGCCCCAATCGGTATTTGCACCCTATGCCACAGTAAACACCAACCTGATTTTCTTTGAAAAGGGCAAACCCACCAAAGAGATTTGGTATTACGAACACACTTTGCCTGAAGGGGCAAAGGCATACAACAAAACCAAACCCATCAGAATTGAAGAATTTGACACTATTAAAAATTGGTGGGAAAACAGAGCAGAAAGCGAAGTGTGTTGGAAAGTTTCAATAGACACAATCATTGACCGCAATTACGATTTGGATATTAAGAACCCGAATAAGAAAGTTGAAGAAGTGGTTTATGACAAGAAGAAAATAATCTCCGATTTGAAATTATCTTTTTCAAAATGCCAGAATTTATTGGAAGAATTAAATGCTTGATTGAAATAGCTAATGTCAAAGGAAACATCATCAACGATATTTAAAAAGTTAGTCAATAGCCCTGTTGGTATTATTGCAGAGTTTATCGTGAATAAACTTGCAGCTGAGTATGGCTATGAACCATTAAGAAACTATTTCTTAGAAATTCAGACAGGAAAAACTCCACCTATGAGTAATACTGAATATTATGCTTCCAACGATATTGAATGGATAAAGCCATCAGATATTGGTGGTAATATGATTTTGAGTGCAAAGGATTTTATTTCTCAAAAGGCAGTTGAAGACAGAAAGGCTACTATTTATAAACCTAATACGGTTTTATTCAATTGCATTGGGAATTTGGGAAGGCTTGGTTTAGTAAAACAAATTGCATCTTCCAATCAACAGATTACAGGTGTTTTGTTTAATGACCAAGTTCATCCAGAATTTGTCTACTATCATTTTTTAACTAAAGAAGATGAATTTTACAAGTTGTCATCACAAACAACACTGCCAATAATTAATCAGAAGGGCTTGGGTAACCTTGACTTTACTTGCCCTAATGTTTCTGTTCAAAAAGAAGTTGTTCGATTTTTGGAATACTGTAAAGAATGCCTTGACAATTTTAATTATCCAACAAATTCAGATTTTAAATTAAGTAGTGAGATTTTAGATTTTTCTAATAAGGCATTCAAAGCATTTTACACCCAGCGTTCACTACTTGCTGAATACGAAAACCAACTCACCCAACTCGAAAACCTAAACCAAGCCATTTTACAAGAAGCGGTGCAGGGCAAGTTGGTGCTACAGGATAAAAATGACGAACCTGCTAGCGAATTGCTTAAACGCATCAAAGCCGAGAAAGCAAAATCAGGTAAGAAAGAAAAACTCCTACCACCCATCAAACCCGAAGAAATTCCATTTGAGATTCCTGAAAATTGGGTGTGGTGTAGGTTGGGGGAAATTTGTTCTAAAATCACAGATGGTTTTCATAATACACCACCAAAAGTTGCGGAAGGCTTCCCGTATATTGCAGCTACCCACGTCAAATCTGACAAGATAGATTGGGATGGCTGTCATTATGTTTCAGAAAAATTTCATAGAGAACTTTATTTGAAAGCGACACCCAAAAAAGGCGAAATACTTGTTGTGAACATTGGAGCAGGTTGTGGGACACCCGCTATAATTGATGTGGATTTTGAATTTAGTTTCAAAAACACTGCTATATTGAAATTTGACCAATCAGAGATTTACAACAAGTATATTTTCTATTACTTCATTTTAAAGAGGGATGAATTCTATAAAGACCTTACAAAAGGAGGATTACAACCTTTTTTGAGTCTTAAAATTTTAAATGAAATTGTATTCCCCCTTCCCCCACTTGCCGAGCAAAAACGCATTGTGGCGGAAATAGAAAAGCAATTAGCCAAAACCAAACAGTTAAAAGAACACATCATTGCCAACCAACAAGCCACCGAGCAACTGCTTAAAGCATTGTTGCATCAGGCGTTTGAGGTGAAGGAAATGGAAGAAGTAAACAGTTAGTATGAGAAGAATAGAAAAAGACACCTTTTTACGGGGCTTCAAAGTGCTTTCAAATCAATCCTTTGATTTGTTCCTTGGAGCAGGTGCGTCTATTTCTTCGGGCATTCATTCAGGCAGTGATTTGGTTTGGCAGTTCAAAAGAGAGTTACTAAGTGTAAGTGGTAAAATAAACGGTAAAAAGTTTCAGGACTTAAAAATTGAATCCAATAAGAAGATTATTCAAAGCTATTTTGCCGAAGAAGATGCAAAGGTCTCAAATGCTTATTCCTATTATTTTGAAAAATGCTATCCCGACCCATTAGTAAGGCAAGAGTTCCTGAGCAAATTGGTAAGGGATAAAAAGCCGTCCATTGGTTTTATGTGCCTTTCCGCTTTGGTAGAAGGCAAAAAAGTAAATACCGTTTGGACAACCAATTTTGATGACTTAATTGAAAAAGCCATCACTGCATTAAATTTCCTAAGCTGTCAGGTTGTTTCACCCGATAACGCAAGAACGGTTCAAAATTTCAGAAGCGATATTCCCACCGTTGTAAAACTTCACGGAGATTTCCGTTATGATGCTTTGCAAAATACAGATGCAGAATTGCAGCAATTAGAAGAAAACTTACACAACTATTTTATACAGGCATCAACACAAAGAGGCTTATTGGTAGTCGGTTATTCGGGCGGTGATGAATCGGTTTTACAAACGCTTGAAAAAGCATTGGAAAAGCCAAACGCATTTCCAAAAGGTTTGATTTGGTGCATTCCAAAAGATGTAACGCCAAGTGAACGGCTTACCAATCTGATTGAAAAAGCATATTCACAAAATCAGCGTTCGGGCTTTATGGTAATTGATAGCTTTGACTATTTCCTGCACGAACTTTACACCGTTTGCGAATTGGAAAACCAACAGATTGATTCTATTGCAGACGAACGATTTAAGCAAAAGCAGATTTTCAGGCTTACACAAAATCAATCCAACACCACTCCCATTCTGCTGAATGCCATCAAGGCAAAATATTTTCCAAAAAGCATTTTTTCAACCAAGACCAAAATCAACGGTGAAGGAAAATGGAAAAAGTTAAGAGAAGTATTACAAGATTCAAACATAGTTGCAGCATTTAGCAAAGGGGAAACGCTTTCTTTATTTGGCAATGAGAATGAAATAAAGCAAGTATTCAAAGAGTATCTCACAGACGAATTAAAACTGATTGACATTCCAGAGCATTTATTTCATCAACCCGATTCTTTTTATATCGGTATGCTATATGAGTTAATTGAAAAGTCTTTGGTTAATGATTTCGGTTTAGCCATTTTCAGTAGAGGTAGAGATTTACGAAAAGTGTTTTCGGTAAATCATCCATTAAGCCAAGAAGAAAAAAATAGTATTCCAACTTGGATGAACTTCCGAATCCCGCAAGGTTATCAGATATTTGAAGCCTTTGAGTTTAAAGTGGAATTTGTAAACAAGGACTTGTTTTTACTCATTTGCCCAACCATACATATTCAGACAATAACGGGTGCAGAACCTGATAAACTAATAGTTCAAAACATTACCAATACCATCATTTCGAACCGTTGGAATAAAAAATATGGGGAGAAAGTCAGTTTTTGGTTCAAAGAATTAAAGCGGAGAAATCCTGATTTATCATTCCGTTTAGGCGACTTTGAAATAAAACTAACTGACTTCTATGCAACAGCAGCCCGAAAAATGGGCAACATTTTCTGTTTTGACAGCTATGCCAAAGCCAAAGAACCTTTAATCTACTTTCACCATCAAGACGAATCAAAACAATCTATTCATCCAATAAACGGCTTAAAGCTTTTAGGTCCGTTGGAAGAAAGTTTTGGAGCAAATGGAATAGTTCCGAAGATTCAATTAGCCATCATTGCACCCGACACAGGTTTTGACAGAGTAAAAACACATTTGGAATCGCTGCTAAATCCAGTAAGTCCAACAACTGAAAAAGAGTATCTCAAGGACTATCCGGGTTTTGATGCCGTTTTTAAAAAGCATTTATTTATTCCAAATTCCACGCAAAACGAATACGTAATCACTATCAACACGCAAGAAATTAAGAATTATTCAGCAATTCAATTTTATGAGTTGATTAAAAGCAAGATTGACAAGTTTGCATTGAAAAATGATAGCATTGATTGTGTGGCAATTTACATACCTGACTATTGGAAGAATTTCAGGGAACTCAAAAATGAAAATACCTATTTCGACCTTCACGATTCATTGAAACTATATGCCGTGAAAAAAGGTTTGCACCTTCAATTTATTGAAGACAAGTCTATTACATACAGCGACCAGGCGAAAGTAAAATGGTGGTTATCCTTAGGTATTTATGTAAAATCAAACGGAACGCCTTGGAAAGTAAAAACAGATAATACCGAAACGGCATTTGTCGGTTTGGGCTATGCGGTCAGACAAAACGCAAGAAACAAAGTTGTTTTAGGAAGTAGTCAGATATTTGATGGAAACGGAAATGGTTTGCGTTTTTTGCTTCAACCTATTGAAAAGCCTGTTTTCTACAATAAGAATCCTTTTATGAGTAAAGAGGATGCTTTTCGATTGGTAACCAACATTAGAAACACCTATCATAAAATTGACCCTGTTATCGGGTTGAAAAAATTGGTGCTTCATAAGACAACTCATTTCACACGAGACGAAATGGACGGCATTTGTAATGCACTCGAAGGTATTGACAACATTGAACTTTTGCAGATTCAACAATTCAGTAATTGGCGAGCTATTAAACTAAGGAAAAAGCAAGACGGTAGCGGACACGAATTTGACGGCTTCCCAATAGACAGAGGAACAATCATTCAGTTAGACGAATTTAGTTTCTTGTTATGGACACACGGTTTGGTTCAAAGTAACGAATTGACAAAGCCATATTATCAAGGAAAAAGAGGTATTCCGACACCTTTACTGATAAAAAGATTCAGAGGAACAGACCCGATAGAAACAGTGGCTAACGACATCTTGAAACTTACAAAGATGAATTGGAACGGAGCAGAATTATATAAGACAATGCCTGTAACGATTGACTTTTCAAAAAGACTTTCGGTAATGGGCAAACAATTAGAAGAACTTGGAAACAAAGCCTATGATTTTAGATACTTCATATAGCCAACGCATTTTGCAAGCACATTGCCAAAGCCCCGCAAGCCCACGCTCAGACCAAAGCTTTGTCAAAGAGCTTGCAAAGCCAACGCAAGAAAAATTGTTTTTAAAAAATTTCCCGACCCTTCAAAAAAAATAAAAAACGCAACGCACAACCCGACACAGACAGACAAAAAAACAAACAGACAATGACACTAAAACCCAACACTGACAATGGTATACAAGGACGGACGACAGAACACCAGCTGCCAACAGCGGTTTTGCAAAAGTGGCGGTGCAATGCTTCGTATGACAGTGAAGTGGTTAATCAAAATTTAGTGCTTCGATTGAAGTTTAGTGGTGAAAATCGCCACCTTCGCAAAGCCGCAAAACGTTACCAGTAAGCTGGCGGACAGACAGAAAGACTTTATGGAATTTTATGAAATCGGACATCTAAACATATAAAAACAACATATCATGAAAACAAAATCTATTCTTACAATTATCCTGCTGACAATGACAACGCTCATTTTCGGCCAGACTTCAGGTCTTAATCAAATGGACTCTAAAGGCAAAAAAGACGGAAAATGGGTTGTTTACCTTGACAAAGACTGGAAAAAAGTTGACGACAGCACAAAAGCCCTTTATTGTCGTTACACGTATTTCGACCACGGGACAAATATTTACCCAATGGGGCCGTGTGGTGGTAAAGGTTACAAACTTGAGCCAAGTTCGGCAGACAGTAAAAAAATTACTGTACTTGAAGGTGAATACAAATGGTATGACGCCAATGGTAAGCTAAGTTCAGTTCACGTTTTCAAAAATGGCGAGTACGTTTCATGCAAAGAGTATTTCTCGACAGGTGAACTAAGCCAACATTTTGACTACACAAAAAAATGTGAAGGACAACCACACGGCTGGGGAGTTACCGTTTACGACAAAAAAGGTAACATCAAACTTTCTTCCATGACTTGCAAGGACAAGAATGGTAACTGGCCTCCAATGCGCGGGTGACAGGACTAAACTTTGTTCGCCAGCCAACTGGTAACAGCACATAGCACTTATGCGGCGGACGAGGTTATCGTTCGGGCAGACATTAAAGGTGCCCCGCTGAAAAAGCGGGGCGTTTTTATTTGCCCTCACTAAAAAACATTTGTATCTTCACATAAACATTTGTGGGTATAGACACATGATGCTTCGAAAGCCGCACAAGTGCTATCTGCAAACCGTTATGTGCCATTTATAAAGACAGACATGAAAAATAAATTCATCATTTTGACATTAGCTCTTTTGACGCTAAAATCAACCGGACAAGACTTTAGCAATTGCAAAGTGGACTTTTCTTTAATGAAGCAAAAAGAAAAAATTGATGCCTCTGACCGTGGTAAAGAGTTCGTAATCATTGACGGTAACTTTCCCAATTACACATATGACGGCGGACTAAACGGTGATATTAATCCTTTGAAAGCGGAGTTAAAAAGCAAATTAAAAGACAATGAAGAGTTTAATAAAAATAATCCCTTTGTTATTGATAGTTTAAAAACAAAATATGACTTAGCACTTCAAGACAAGGCTTATTTGCGTTTATATTGGACGGAATTTACAGGTGAATTAAATAAAAAAGAAATAAAAGAATTTCAAAGCAATAATTTTATTAAAGCTTATTTAAGTGAAAAAGAATTTTTCTATTGCTTGTACGACCAATTAATGAAAGAATCAGATGGTGATGTTTCGGGACAAGTAAGCGAAACACACAGACAATTGAAAAATGCTGTTGTGAATCCTAATATAAACACAGGTGCATTCGACATCAATTCGGGTGTTAAAATTTATATTGGTAACAGAATTTATAAAGTAAATAATAAAGTTATACCACGTTACGACCCATTTTTTGTTATTGGCAATATAGACACTACTCTTGGTGCATCGTTAAACATTAAAAAAGAAGTTGTTTCCGCTAATTCTGATGAAAATTACATTGCATTTTCTTATGTTCCAATTAACCGAAGACCAGTATTTGAACTTTCTGAATTAATTAATTCTGAGCTGACATTGGAAAACGACGGCTTAATGAAATTTACTTCAAGTAACAAAAGCATATATCAATTGTGTAATTATTTCTTTAACTCTATTAATATCAACAAATCAATCAGCCTATTATTCGATAAAAAACGTTTAGACAAGATTAATGAGTTTTTAAAATCTATCACAAACGACAAGCTTGTTATTGAAACCACTGAAGGAGCGTTTTTAAATCCTAAAATAAACAGTTTCAAATTCAACTATTCAAATTTAGAAGTTAGCTTCACTGCTGACGGCAAGGAATACACAAAGACATTCACGCCATCAGCAAAGCACAAACATAGCATCGTAAATGATCAAAAAAAGACTTCTCTTTCTGAACTTAATTTTATTTTCCCAATTTACCATCAGGACTGCTACAACAAAACCGTTCAGAATTTTAATAATCTAAAATTAAACTCCGACGCAATAAACGACCCCGAGTTAAAAAAGAAATTAATGAATTCTTTAGTTTCTTCTTCCGAGTGGCTTGGCTATAAAGCTGACAAAGTAATTTTAACTAACCAGACACAGTGGTTTGTTGAAACAAACAAGTGGACAGGTCTTAAGCAAAGCCGTTACATTTATGCAGACGTATATTTTAAAAATTTAAAAGACGGGAAATGTTATCTCGAAAAAGACGTTTATTTCTATCAAAAACTCGACCCCTTTAATTCCGTTATTTATAATTTGTTTTGCGCTTCACCACAAACACCTATTGTATATCCGTGCAATCTCAAATAAAAAATCTAAAATGTTTAAGGAAATTTACATTAAAGAAAGTGAGCAGCTATTAAAAAAATGGAAAGAAACTCCTTCTCATAAGAAAAATGTATTTATCTCCGACGGCATAATTGATTTAGAAAAGTGGGGGTCGCATAAAAAAATCCTTTTGATTTTAAAAGAAGCATACGGAAGCGATGAGGACTGGAGTTTAACCGAAACAATTAAAAATGAATGGAAAGGTCCTAAATATAAAGTATGGTGGACTGTGTCATATTGGCTCTATCTTTTAAATAAAACAACAAAAGACTTCGTTCCTCTATTCCCAAAGGACAATGAAATTAAAGAGTGTGTTGAGTTCCTTTTATCTTCAGCAATTTTAAATATTAAAAAAAGTAATGGTAAATCTTCTTCAGAAAATGATGATTTAAAAAAATATGTGACGTCTGATAAAGATTTTATTTTAAAACAAATTGAACTAATAAACCCAGACATAATACTTTGCGGTAATACTGGTCAATTTTTGTTTCCAGAAATATTTAGTGAATGTAACAAAATCGAAAATACACAGTGGTTTTATCGATGGAAAGAAAGAATGATTATTGATTATTGGCATCCAGCAAATCAATATCCGGACGAACTTTGCTATTACGCATTAGGACAACTATACCAAAGAATACTTGAAAAATAAACGGCACATAACAGCAAATAAACCCAAGCGGGCTGACTTGGTCATCGTTCGCGCGCAAAATTTCGGCCACTTCGTGACATTTTATTTGCGGCTCACTAAAAAACATTTGTATCTTTAAATAAACATTTGTGGGTTTAGACACAGGAAGCTTCGTAAGCCCGCCTGGGTCTATTCGCCTAACGTTAGCTGCAAGTGCCGGGACAAACTGCATGTAGACGTTCACAAGACAATTATGAATAACAACAGACTAAAAACAATAATTGCATTCAATGTTGTTCTTTCAATACTGACAGGTATAACAAGTATTATCTTCCTTTCTTTAATACCGAATTACGCACAAGGCTATCAAATTTATATTGCCTTTTTTCTAATTCCCATTTTATCCATACTCCAATTAATCAAAATTTATCTTACCCATAAGACTAACTTACCACGTATATTTTTCGCAATATCAATCTTATCGATTTTTCTCTTTTATATATTTCTTACTCACGCCTGGCACTTCAATGTAGACTTTACATCAACATTATCCGGACTGACTTACGCTATATTAATGATATTTTATATTTGGGAGTCATTTTATCTCCACGGACAAAAGACTACAAAAACAACTGGTACAGTAGTTTGACGCCCCTAAATGTCGGCACCAGACAGCTAACAGCAATCAAGCGACCAGCGGGCAGACTTTGGTAAAATAATTATTTGTATATTTAATTATCGTTAGTGCAATTAGACAAAGGAGGCTTCGTAAGCCCGCCGGACGCTTGGTTGCTATACGTTACCAGCAAGCTTGACAGACAAAATAAGTTAGACAGAATATGGCATTTTTCTTTGCAATGATTGTTCTCTTTCCGATTTCATTGATTTTGCTAATTCTTTGGATGGCGACAGGTAACAATATTTACGGTAAAATATTAGGGATAAAGTGGATTTTAATAATCGGGCTAATTATCATTGGGGCGACAATAAACACATTGACATCAAAAAAAGTTTTGGAAAAATCTGACTATTATGGCGAATATGTTATTGATCGTGACTTTTTTTCCGGACACCAAGCAGACTGGCAATACAATAAATACAGGTTTGAAATAAAACGCAACGACTCAATTTATTTTCATGTAACGGACGGTGAAAAAATAATCCAGACATATAAAGGAATTATTTCAACTGTAAATCCCTATGGCTCTGAAAGACTTGTGATTAATATGCCACAACCGACACATCATATACTTAAATCAAACCCGACAATTTATCGTGAGGCTTGGGACTTTTATTTAGTGTTTAATTCGCCCCATTATCATAACATGTATTTCAGACAAGGGACGTGGAAAAAAATAAAACCCGACATGTAACGTGACAAAAAGCCAGCTGGTAACAGCGGCTAACCGTCAGTACCAATAAACGGTATCACAAAAAATTAGTTTATCGTATTAAATAAATTGTGATTTAAATCGCATCTTATTCACTTTTCCTTTCCATATAAAACTTTAACTTAGCGCTTTCTAAAATTATATTTTTCTATCATGTCAGAATTTCCTCCTTGCCCCAAATGTAAATGTGAGTTTACTTATTCTAACGGAATATTAATGGTTTGCCCAGAATGTTTTCATGAATGGAACCCAACAGAAGTAATAGAACAAACGGCAAATGATGCAAGCGATAAAATTTTAGATTCTAACGGTGCCGAATTAAAAGATGGCGATACCGTAATTGTTATAAAAGATTTGCCCGTAAAAGGCTCTTCAAAACCCGTTAAGGCAGGCACCAAAGTAAAAAATATTAAATTAACTGATGGCGACCATAACCTCTCCTGTAAAATTGATGGCTTTGGTTCTATGGGATTAAAATCAGAATTTGTTAGAAAAGCATAATTTCTTCGAGTTTTTTCCTCTAGTGTTTGCAGTTTAAAATTATCCCCGCTTAATCTATCCTTCCTTTTTCGCAAAGCATTACTCGCTTTTATTAAAATTATTTAACGAAATCTTTATGTTTTCATTTTTTATAATTACTTATTTTAATCCCCTTAAATTACATTTGTACTCTTATGAAAAAAATAAATTACATTTTCTTATTCATTCTACAAGTGTTTTTGTATAACGCGCAAATTATTCATGTAGATTCTTTAGAAAAAACGAATAATGTGCTAGACAGTCTTTATATAATGGAAGTTGAAGCTGTAAAAGGAAAAGATAAAGTTTTACATGCAGAGCCGTTATTTATAGATTTAATAAGAGATTTGGGTGCAAGAAAAGGAGAAAGAGAATGGAACGTTGGGTTAGGTATGACAGATAGAAAAAACTTTGATCTTTATACAACTTTGATTGAATATGAGTTTGCGCCTATTGATAGACTCGGCTTAGAGGTTGAGCTTCCATTTTCATTTTATTACCCTACCGATAAAGATTTTCCGCGAGAAAATTTACCGCAAAACAAACTAAACTCTTTAAAACTTGCAGGTCAATATTCTTTTTACGTAAACGAAAAAATTAGTACAAGCTTTGCCTTTGGTTATTTGCACGAATTTGAACTAACACATTTTAAAAACTACGGAAAAGAAACCCTTTATCATGGAAATGTCTTTAATCCGTTTATAATTGGTGCAAAAAGATGGGGCGATAATTTTCATACACTTGTTTATTCAGGGCCCGTTTTTCAAAAAAATCTTAGCTCATCAACAATACATGCACTTCTGCAAATAAACAGCAACTTCCATTATATGATTCCCGGAACGCGCAATTTTATTGGCCTTGAATTTAATAAAGAAATTAGTGAAAATGATTTTGACATGACGGTGCGACCACAAATGAGATTAGAAATAACCCATCATTTTTTAGTGGGCATTGTAACCGGAATTCCAATTAAACGAGAAAACGAACGCTTTAGTACGTTTATTAGGTTAATATACGAGCCTAAACAGAAAAAATAAATTTCTGCATTTTAATTCCTTAACTTTAATATTCATTAAACAAATACACGTCTTTTCTATTTGTTTAAATTTTAAATTGCATGGATAAAATAAAAATCACACACGAAACATGGAACAAAATTGCTGAGCTTTACCAAAGCAAATTTATGAACCTTGATTTGTATAATTCTACTTATAATGCATTCTGTAAGTTACTAAATAACCCAAACGCCACTGTTTTAGAAATAGGATGCGGCCCCGGCAACATTACCAAGTACCTGGCAACTAAAAACCCTCAATACCAAATTTTAGGTACCGATGTTGCGCCAAACATGATTGCGCTTGCTAAAAAAAATGTGCCTGAAGCAACTTTTGAAGTTTTAGATTGCAGAAAAATTAAAAACATTAACGGTAAATATAATGGCATTGTTTGTGGCTTTTGTATTCCCTACCTCTCTAAAGAAGATTGTGAAAAGTTTATTTTTGATTGTCATCAACTGCTTTTACCCAAGGGGGTTTTCTACTTAAGTTTTGTAGAAGGTGATTATTCTACATCTGATTACCAAACCGGAAGCAGTGGCGATAAAGTGTTTTTTTATTTTCATGAGTTAAAATTTATAAACCAATTACTTAAAAATTCCGGATTTACAAATCTACAAGTTGTTCATGTAAATTATCCGAAAAGCGAAGGAAAATTTGATACACACACAATTATATTTGCCATAAAGCAAAAGTAGATTCAAAATATAATCTTTCAAGACTGTTAATTTATCTTTAATTGTAAAATGATTCTTTGATTACAAAGAAGAGTTCTGTATATTCATATTCTTACAATTTAAAAGCTTTATATACTTTCTAAGGCTATTTTATACTTATTTACATTAATAAAGAAACATGAGAAACATACGAATAAGAAGGCTTAAACAAGAGGATTATCCATCGGTTGTAGAAATACAATTAAAATGCTTCCCTAATATGAAGCCGTGGACGCAAGAACAATTTAATAGTTTAATATCGCACTTTAAAGAAGGGCAAATTGGCGTTGAGTATAACGGACAAATTGTAGCTTCCTCATCTAGCTTAATTTTAAATTTTGATAATTATTCTGAAACACAATCATGGGCCGAATTAACCGATAACGGGAAAATTACCAATCACGATCCTCAAGGAGAAACATTATACGGCATTGAAATAATGGTTGACCCAAAATACCGAGGCATGAAATTATCAAGAAGAATTTATGAAGCCCGGCAAAAACTTGTGAAAGAAAAAAATTTAAAAAGAATTGCAATTGGCGGTAGAATTCCAAATTATCATAAATACGCCGATAAACTTACAGCAGCTCAGTATGTAGAAAAGGTAATGGACAGAAAAATTTACGACCCGGTTCTTACTGCCCAAGTAGCTAATGGTTTTGTTTTAAAAAGACTTTTGCCTGCTTATTTTCCGAACGATAAAGAATCGTGTGGTTATGCAACATTTTTAGAATGGAGTAACTTAAATTACTCGGAAGACACAAAAAAGAAAAAAAAGAATCAATATGTAAGAGCATGCGCAATTCAATACCAAATGCGTATGATAAACAGCTTTGATGATTTTGCACGCAATTGTGAATACTTTGTTGATGTAGCATCTGATTACCGCTGTGATATTGTTTTGTTTCCGGAAATGATTACCATGCAATTGCTTTCATTTCTCCCAAATAAATCACCGGGCTCAGCCATCAGACAGCTCGATCAATTTACAAAACAATACGAAGAGCTTTTTACTAAACTGGCCATTAAATACAACATCAATATAATTGGCGGTTCGCATTTTGTTATTGAAAATGATAATTTATATAACGTATCTTATCTCTTTCAACGAAACGGAAAAATTGGCAAACAATACAAAATTCATATTACCCCGCACGAGAAAAAATGGTGGGGTGTAAAAGCAGGTGATAAAGTGGAAGTGTTTGAAACCGACATTGGAAAAATTTCTATTTTAATTTGTTACGATATTGAATTCCCCGAAATTTCAAGAATTGCAGTAAGTAAAGGCGCACAAATTTTATTTGTTCCATTTAATACTGATGAAAGAAGAGGATACTTACGCGTTCGGTACTGCGCACAAGCAAGAGCAGTTGAAAATCAAGTGTATTTGGTTATTGCGGGTTGCGTAGGCAATTTGCCCGAAGTAGAAAACTTAGATATTCATTTTGCGCAATCGGCTATTTTTACTCCTTCTGATGTTGAGTTTCACAGAGAAGGAATTGCTACAGAAGCCCCCGCAAATTCTGAGACTTTAATTTTTCAGGATTTAGATATTAATTTATTAATGCGAAACAGAGAGTACGGAAGCGTTCAAACATGGAAAGACAGAAGATTAGATTTGTACAATGTAAGGTATACCGCTAACGGAAAACACAATAGCGCCTAGTCTATTAAAGAAACTCTTTTTGAAACTTGCTACTATTAACGCTTGGAGTTAATCTACTCCTTTATTAACTTGTGAGTTTTACTGCTGTCAAATTTTACAAAATAAACTCCGTTTTTTAATTCGCCAATATCAATAAAGTTTTTTGTGGTATTTAAAGTTCCGCTTAATACTATCTTTCCCATTACATCTGCTACAAGGTAGGTGCTGTTTTGCTTTTCTACTTTTACATACACTTTGTCGGTGCCAGGGTTAGGGTACAATACCAAACTTTTATTTGTAAGGGCGTTTTCTTTAATGCTAATGCCTATAGGGCTATTCACAACAAATTGTCCCATCATTCCTTCGTCCTCATGCGTTAACATATGGCAGTGATACATATAAGGTGCGGTATCATTGTAAAACGTTTCAAACTTAGTTATAAAACGAACAATAGAATTTCCTGCCGGAACCATAATTACATCTTTTCTGCCTTGCTCATTTAATGGAGGTGGATTTCCGTTTATATCCAACACATAAAAGTGTACATCGTGTATATGAAACGGGTGCGCAATAGGTGTTTGATTTTGTAATTGCCAAATTTCTACATTATTAAATGGTATTTGATAATTAATTACATTCATGTCAAACATTTGATTATTTATCATAAACGGACCTTGTATTGCAGTTGGCCCCATGTTTGCCGCCATAAATATTAGTGTGCGTGTAATAGCGGCCGAAGCTTGTGGCCAAGGGTTGTGTGCAACCAATGCAGTTGGCATAGTTGTTACCGGGTTAGCAGTTGCAGATACCACGTTTAACTTTAACAAAGTGAAATTATTTCCGTTTAAGGGGTTTAAACTATAACTTGGTATAACTTGCCCAGGGCCCATGCCTGGTTGGGCAGCTCCATAAATTGCATTAGGCAACTCGGCGCCAAAACTTATCATGTCAAAACTTTGTCCGTTATAAGGCGCTAAATCAATTAAAATTTCAGCGCGCTCTCCCGGTAATAATCTTAATCGTGTCATAGAAAGGGGCGCAGTTAATAAACCGCCGTCTGATGCAATTTGAAAAAAGGTTTTGTTACCGGTAAAACCAATGTTATAAGCCCTCTCAGAAGAACCATTTAATACTCTAAACCTAACAACTTGCGCCGGCGCATTTAAAAACGGTTTTAAAGTTGCATTAATCATAACGGCAGTATCTAAAGCCGACAACACAACAATTTGTTTGTTTACATCAAATGCTTTCGTTTGAATTGCTAGAGGAAAATCATCTACACCATAGGTGCGCGGTAAATTAATTAAACGTTCTACAGAATCTCTTACAATAATAAAACCGGCAATTCCTTTTTGCACATGATCATTGGTGTGCATGTGTAAATGCGGATGGTACCAATAAGTAGCCGCCCAATCTTTCACCTTAAAAGAGGGGCTCCATGTTGTTGTTGGGGGAATAGTAATGTGTGGCCCTCCATCATTTAATGGCGACACATGAAGGCCATGCCAATGTATAGTGGTGGTATCGGGTAATTGATTATTTACGTTAATGGTAACCGAATAGTTTTTATTTAATATTAATGTAGGTCCTAAAATATTTCCATTAGCTCCGTAAGTATTTGTTACTTGCGGATTATAAAAAGCAACCGTACCCTGCTTTAGCGCGAGATTAATTGTGCTGCCACTTAAAGTATCAGGAATTAATAATGGGTTTTGTGCGTTTAGTAAAGCAACAAAAGATATCAAAAGAAAAACAAGCTTTTTCATGGAATAAATTTACTGCAATTTAAATTTAATTACCCATATGTGATGTAACAATTGTTACATTGTTTCATGTCACCCTATTGAAATCAGCGAATCCCTTTAATCTTTAACAAATTTAGAAGTGATTACGCCTTTTAAAGAAATTGCTTTTATAAAATAAAACCCCGGCTTCAATTCCTCAACATTAATAGATGAGTTTTTACCACGTACATCTTGCTTTAAAATTAGTTTTCCGTTTCCTGAATAAATAAATAATTCCTCCATTTCCTGTGTTGATACAACCTCTAGATTTGAGTTTACAGGATTGGGATATAAATAAAAACCATATGTTTCATTTGGGTTTGTAACAAGCTGAGTTATTCCACTTCTATATCTTAAAAACAATTTATACACGCCATTTTCTTTTCGGTGATAATACAATTTGCTTTTATCGGTACTAATGGTTGGCGCCTCAGGTACTAAACCAATGTTAGAATAAATTACCTGTGGCAAACTAAACGCTAGTGTTGTTGCGGTTCTTACCGAAACACAAATTTCAGTATTTAAAACGCTTGCTTTGTGGTAACGAGTATAATATAGTTCTAGTCCGTCTTTGGTAATTTGTGGCGCATATACTACATAGTTTGTGTCGTTTACATTGCTAAATAAAAAGGTAGTATTACTTAATTTATTGAAAGTAGAGTCGTTTACTTTTTGTGCCAACCCTAAGGAACCCTTACAAGGCAATCCACCACAACCAACTAAATACGCATTACAATAACACAAATAATTTCCATCGTAATTAATTGCGGCATCCATTATCAACCACCCGGATTGTTGTATATTAAAATCGCCATGCACCCGCGCAAAATTGGTGTAAGAACTTGTAGTAAAGGTTACTTTGTGTAAATTATCCATTTGCGTTGGGTAATTTCTTAAAGAAACCCAAAAGAAATTATTGGCAGAATCAACAGAGGCCACTGCATTTAAATATGGTGTTGTTGCTTCGTTAACAACTGGCATAAAGCCCATGATGTTAAACAAAGAATCGTTTATTCTACCGGCATAAAAAAGCGAAGTATTGGTTGCGTTGTTAATGCTGTTAAAAAACATGGCATTCCCATCAAGCGAAATAAACGGCTCCATGGCGTCAATGGTATATCCGTTAATGGTTACCGGAATTTCAGGTCCAAATAACGGATAGGGCGTTTGACCTTTGTTTAAAAAAACAATTATAAAAAACAGAAAAACAAGTTTTGCCTTCATAGGATTGTGGTAATGTAAAGGTAGACTATTTATAAACACATAAGTTTAATGCTGTTGCTTTTTTTAATTTTATCCGCTATACAAAGGCTAAACAATAATGGTAACGCTAAGCTGGCTTATTTTTAGTACATTCGTTACTCCTATAAACATGTTACCTTCAAAAAATAAAATTTCGCTTTTACTGCTTTCTTTAGCGTTTGTGTTTTTCGGCTTCCAACAAAACTGTAACGAAACACCGGAGCTGAATAAAAAAATTGTTGCCTTTGTAAAACAAAATATTGGCAAAAAAGTATCAACCGGCGAATGTTGGGATTTAGCGGCAGAGGCTTTAAATAAAACGAAAGCAAAGTGGGATGGTAGTTATGGGTTTGGCGAAAAAGTTGAGTACCAAAAAGAATGTGTTTTTGCAGGAGACATTATTCAATTTAAAGGTGTGAAATTAAACTACAAAGAAGGCGAATACTTTTTAACGGAAACCTTAGAGCATCATACCGCTGTTATTTATGAAGTTAAAGAAAAAGGTGTTTACATTATTGCCGATCAAAACACACGCTTTACCGGAAAAAAAGTAGGCACACGAATGTTAGAATTAAAAAATATTACAAAAGGAACTATTCAAATTTTTCGGCCGCAAAATTAATTGTGAGTAACTGTTTAGCTATAGAAGAATATTTAGCCGCTTGCCTGGGTAAAGAGGTAATTTTAGATGTAAGAAGTCCAAATGAATTTGAACAGGGCCATATTCCGGGCGCAATTAATTTTCCTTTATTTTCTAACGAAGAGCGCGCCGAAGTTGGAACCATTTATAAAAAAATAGGTAAAGATAAAGCCATTGAAAGAGGTTTAGAAATTGTTGGTCCAAAATTATCTTCCTTTGTTGTTGATGCAAAAAAGTTGGCAGTTAATAATACAGTGTTTATTTATTGTTGGCGCGGAGGCATGCGAAGTGGTAGTTTGGCATGGTTGTTAGAAATGAGTGGCTTAAACGTTGTTCGTTTATCCGGTGGATACAAAAGTTTCAGAAACTATGTTTTAAATTCATTTCAAACAAAACATTCCCTTTTAATTTTAGGAGGTAAAACAGGGTCCGGAAAAACCATTGTACTGGAAGAATTAGAAAAACTTGGCGCAGCTGTTTTAAATTTAGAAAAACTGGCAAACCACAAAGGTTCTGCCTTTGGTGCCATTGGAGAAAAACCTCAGCCTACGCAGGAGCAATTTGAAAACGAATTGTTTGCTCAGCTGCAAAGCTTGCCAAAAAATAAACCCATTTGGGTAGAAGATGAAAGCAGGTTAATTGGTAAAAAAATTATTCCATTAGGATTATGGGAACAAATGAGAGAAAGCCCAATTTTATATTTAGAATTGCCCGTTGAAGAACGAGCAAATTATTTAGTAAATGAATATGGAAAATATGGAAAAGATGTATTAATTCAATCTATTGAAAAAATAACCGCACGCTTGGGTTCAGAACAGGCAAAAGAAAGTATTGACGCCATAAACAACAACGATTTAAAAACGGCTTGCCTAAACACCTTAAGGTATTATGATAAAACGTATTTACACGGTTTGAATAAAAGAGAAAACAAAAATATTTTGAAAATAGAGTTTGATAACTTTGAACTTAGTTCTATTTGCAAACTGCTCATAGAAAAAGAAAAAGAAATTTATGAACGAATTTAATTTAACCGAATTCAGCAAAGGCTCAGGTTGCGGTTGTAAAATTGCCCCTGATGTTTTAGAAAAAATACTTAACAATACCAACTCAGGTTTAATAGATAAAAATTTATTGGTTGGAAATTCATTAAAAGATGATGCCGCTGTTTATGATTTGGGTAATGGCCAAGCTTTAATTAGTACCGTTGATTTTTTTATGCCCATTGTAAACGATGCTTTTACATTTGGTAAAATTGCAGCAGCAAACGCCATTAGCGATGTTTATGCCATGGGAGGAAAACCCATTTTGGCAAACGCTATTTTAGGTTGGCCAATTGATAAACTTCCGGCAGAACTTGCACAACAGGTAATTCTAGGTGCACAAGAAATTTGTAAAGAACTAAATGTTTCCCTTGCAGGCGGACATAGCATTGATTCGCAAGAGCCCATTTTTGGTTTGGCCGTTAATGGTTTGGTTCAAATAAAAAATTTAAAAAGAAACAGTACTGCCCAAGAAAATAATCTTATTTATTTAACAAAACCTCTGGGCTCGGGTGTATTGGCTGCTGCCTTAAAGCGCAATAAACTAAAAGAAGAACATAAAGCAGCTCTCATAAAAAATTTATGCCAAGTTAATTTACTGGGCGAAAAACTGGGCGAACTGCAACATGTTACTGCTTTAACGGATGTAACCGGCTTTGGTTTGTTGGGCCATATGATTGAAATGTTAAACGCCGCCAACTTATCTGCAGAATTAGATTATAAAAACATAATACTGTTATCTGGTGTTACAGAATATACTTCGCAAATGATTGTACCCGATAATTTGTACCGAAATTGGAACAGTTATAAAAACAACGTAAATAACATTGGAGCCGAATCGTTTTTTACATTAAACGATCCCCAAACAAATGGCGGTTTACTAATTGCTGTTGCTGAAAAACATCAACAAGAATTTGAAACGTTTTTAACTGAAAATGATTTCGCAAATTTCACTAAACCCATAGCTAAAACAATGGAAAGAGGCGAATTTGCTGTGGTAATAAAGTAATTGGTCTATATTAAACCGTTTTAAGTCTTATATTTGTTATATGAAATGGCAAGGAATGCTTTTTTGTTAAATTTGAGTGATGAGATTTCAACTTACCTTTCTTCTCATATTATTTTTTTCATTTAGGCTATTTAGCAATAACCCTGAAGATTCATTAAAAACCATTATTGCAAGTGATAAAAACGATTCACTTAAAATTATGGCTTACTCAGCCCTATCTCAAATTTATTTACACGATTTAAATAAAGTAAACGAACTGCTTTCTGATATGGGTGCGTTTTGTAATGAAATTAGTGATGTAAAAAACCGCGCTCTTGGCTTACGTAAAATGGGTGTAATTTATGGCCACATTCACAATCTTGATAAAGCATTAGAATATTCTTTTAAATCGGCTGAGCTTTTTGAAAAAATGAATGACAAAGAAGGTGCGGCAAATTGTTATAACAACATTGGTAGTTACTATAATTCTAAAGGAGAGTTTACGCGTGATTTTAAGTTTTACACTCGCTCTATTGAATATCATACCAAAGCCATGAATATTCGTATCGCCATAAACGACACCTCCCAATTACGAAATTCTTACAACAACATTGGCAACACGTATATGTCGATGGATAATTATGAAAAAGGTTTAGAATTTTACAATAAAGCAAAAGAAATTTATTATCGCTCAGGTGATGTAGGCGCTATTGAAATGATAAACTTAAACTTGGGTGACGTTTATTTAAAAATGGCTTTAAAAAACAAGGATAAAGCATACTTAAAAAAATCGCTCGATATATTTTTAGAGGTTATTAAAAACTTTAATGATAATAATGTAAACAACCGTTACGCCGGCGCACTTGTAAGGGTTGGTCAAATTTATTTAGAAATGGGTAATCTTCCATTAGCTTTAGATTATTTACAAAAGGGCCACGAGGTTTCTGTTTTTATTCAAGATAAAGGAGCTGAGTTAAATGCTACCGAACAACTGTCAAAGGTGTACGAAAAAATGGGAGAATATCAACGTGCGATTTATTTGTTACACCGTTTTAATGTATTAAAAGACTCTTTAGTTAATCAAAAAAACGGAGAAAGTATAGAACAGATGCAGGCAATGTATAAAACAGCCGAAAAAGACAGAGAAATTGAAACACTTAATAACGAAAAAGCTTTAAAAGATTCGGAAATTGCGCGTAACAGAAGTATGATTTTTGCAGCCGTAACGGCGTTTGTTTTGGTTCTGTTTTTGGTGCTGGTCGTTTTAAGCAGATATAGCTTAAAGAAAAAGGCTAATTTAAAACTAAGCGAAGCATATCAAAAAATAGAAATTAAAAACAAACAAATTACCGATAGTATTAACTATTCTAAAAGAATTCAAAATGCTATTTTACCTCCACAAGCAATTGTTGCCAAACATTTAAAAAACTTTTTTGTACTGTACACCCCAAAAGATATTGTTAGTGGCGATTTTTATTGGTTTACTTCACACAACAACAAAGTGTTTTTTATTGTTGCTGATTGCACCGGACATGGTGTGCCCGGGGCTTTAATGAGTATGATAGGAAACACCCTTTTAAACGAAATTATTAATCAAAAAGACATTACAGAGCCGGGAGAAATTTTAGCTCATCTTAACAAGGGCGTTATGAGTGCATTGCGCCAAGGAGCAAACGAATTAGTTTCGCAAGAAGATGGCATGGATGTAAGTATTGTTTCGTTTGAAAGTAAAAACCCTACCGTAATAAAATACGCTTGTGCCAACCACAGCATTTTTATTAAATCAAAAAACATTGTACATGAATTAACAGGCGATATTTATTCTATTGGCGGAGATTTTAGTAAACTTGAAAAAGTGTTTGAAACACGCGAATTTAAAGCTACAGAAGGTGATTATGTTATTATGAGTAGCGATGGATATTATGATCAATTTGGAGGAAATAGCGATAGTAAATATTTAATTAGCCGCTTTGAAGCACTAATTTTAAAAACAGATTTTGACAACAACAATCCCGCCGAACTATTTAATAAAGAAATTTTAAGTTGGAAAGGCAATACCAAACAAACCGATGATGTTTTGGTGGCCGGATTTAAGGTTTAATTTTTTACAAGTTCAAAATTTATTCCGCATAATTTAGAAAATCTACTTCCGGAAGCTTGCATGTCTTTATCGCCCTCGTCGTAATACCAAACAACATTAACTTTAGATTTTTTTGACAGCTCGCAAAGTAAACTTGCAATTTTATAAATTTGCTTGGCCGATGCTGTATTAAAATACTCTAAATTAAATTTAAAATTTGTAGTAGCGCTTGGGTTTTTTGAATATTCTACAACCCACTCTATAATGCTGTTATAAAACATAAACGCATCTTCGGGCAAAGAGCGGCCGCTTATTAAAAAATTTCCGGCTTTGTTGTCAAAAACAATTTCCGGTGTATCTTCTGTTGCAGCTATTCTTAACTCATCGGGCATTATCAGTAGGGTATTAAAACCGAAACTGAAAGAAACGAAAAATTCTCGTTATAATCAACTATTGCGTAATTTATTTTAGCCGCACTTTTTATCCTAATATCTATAAAACCCAGTCCGGCACCCTTTTGTCCCTCTTTTTGGTCTTTCATTATTATCTCCGAATATGTTTCTTCCAACTCCTCTAAGGTGCTATTGTTTATTTTATCAATTTTAGCTTTTAATGTTTCTACCGTTTCGTTTCTAACAAAATTTCCGGCCATCATTTGTAATCCTTTATCCACTGTTGCAACCAATAAAATACCCGGTATGCCTTGGGTGTTTTCGTTTAAAACAGCGCCATGGTTACAAATATTTTGAAGCATTTCAATCATTACGTTAATCGCTTTTCTTTTTAACGAAAGCAATGATGATGCAACGCTTCCTTCTGTCATGCTCAACAAACTTTTTAAATTATCATGAGTAAATACTCCCTGATAAACCATGTTGATGTGAAATTTTTTTGTGAAATCGTGAAGTTCTTTTACGCCGCTTAAACTGTTATTTGCTTCTTGTTCAGCTTCTTCATTACTAACTTTTGATTTAAAATAAAAAAACGATTGCTTATCGTTATGCGGCGCAAATTTGTAACATAATTTATTTCCTGAACGCCTTGCCATTTCAATTAAACCCAATCCTGCACCACCCTTCTCAGATAAACCCGTATTTTCCAATACATTTTTATAATATGCTTTTAAATCATCGGCGTTTAAAGAATTTATTCTGTCTATTTTTTCCTTTAGGTTTTCAATGTGTTCGTTTTCTACCATATTTCCGCTGGCCATTCCGTACTTTCCGGCTTTATTTTGTACTACAAAAAAAGCTTGGTTATCTGCTTCTTGTCCTAAATCCTGATGACGCGTAATATTTTGTAACGATTCTACCATAACAAAATACACCTTCTTTTGTGTTTTAGAAACTTCACCTAATAAGTTCATGTTTGTTTCTGCCAACGATAAAATTCTATCCGTTAAAGCAGGATTAAAAATTCCTTTGTAAACATAGGTTAAAGTGTAAGGCTCAAATTGCTTAAATAAATAAAAAAGCAGTTGGGTTTCTGTTAAGTTTTCGGGTATAAAGGCCATTCTATTTCTCTACACTTATGTTTGGTTTATGGTAAACCGGAAATTTTACAGAGTTAGCAATAAAACAAAAGGAACCGGCTTTCTTATGCAAATCTAATGCTTTTTTTACCATTGATTGCTCTTTTACTGTAACTTTTGGGTGTAAAATTGCTTCGGTAAAATAACCGCCCCCGTTGCTGGTTTGAATCATTTTGGCTTCGGCTTCATCCGAATAATCTACCACCACCACTCCTTCATCTGCACATAAATGTAAATACCAAAGCATATGGCAGGCCGCTAAAGATGCCAATAAAAAATCTTCGGGATTGTGCTTTTTAATGTCTCCCCTAAAAGGTGAATCAGATGAACAGGCTATTTTCTTTTTACCGGCTATGGATAAATCATGACTACGTTCATAAGCCGTATAATCTGAAGTGCCGCTTCCATTATTACCGGTCCATTTTATGTTTAATTTATAGTGGTGAAGCTTTGACATAGTTGCGTATAGCCAATATATACATTTTGTACGTTAATTAAAAGAAAAGGATGTGCTTTTTAATAGTTTAACGACCAGCCATTCTTTTCAGAAGATTATTTTACGAAATTTGCAGTATGAACAGGAAAGATTTTCTTAAGCTTTTTACAGCAATTCCTTTTATACCCTCTGTTATGACTTTAAATGATTTAAAAAATATTACCGATAACTTTTCTGCAACTGAAACTATGCCGGTTTTATTTTTAGGACACGGAAGCCCCATGAATGCTATTGAAGAGAATGAGTATGTAAAAGGCTTTAGAAGCATAGCCAAAACATTACCAAAGGTAAAGGCGGTAATTTGTGTTTCGGCACATTGGTATATAAACAGTACCAAAATTACGGCAATGCCTAAACCAAAAACTATTCACGATTTTGGTGGCTTTCCGGATGCTTTATACAAAGTACAATACCCTGCCCTTGGTAACCCCGAATTAGCAAAAGAAACAGCAGCAATAATAAAAAAAACTACGGTAGGTTTAGATCAAGATTGGGGATTAGATCATGGGGCGTGGTCGGTTTTAAAACATTTATTCCCTAATGCCGATGTGCCGGTATTGCAATTAAGTATAGATTATTCTAAACCTGCATCATGGCATTTTGAATTAGCGAAAGAACTTTCTGTGTTACGAAACAAAGGTGTATTATTAGTGGGCAGCGGAAACATTGTACATAATTTATACGAAGTAGATTTTAAACGCATTAACGAAAACTTTGGTTTTGATTGGGCTATTGAAGCGCGCGAAAAAATTAATTCGTTTTTATTAAAAGGCGATTTAAAAAGCATTGTAGAATACGAAAAACTGGGCAAGGCATTACAAATGGCGGCCCCAACACCCGACCATTTTTTACCCTTAATTTATATGCTGGGTTTAAAAACCGAAAAAGATAAAACCGAATTGTTTAACGATAAATTATTGGCGGGTTCGCTATCTATGACATCGGTAAAGTTTGGGTAAAAAGAAATTCTAAATATTGTGCCTTTAAAAAAAATATTAACTTTGATACAATGCAAAAAAATATTCTGTATAGATTTTTTATTTTAACATTGGTTTTCGCTATAGCCTGTAGTAAGCCAAAGGTTAATATTGTTGCAAACGCCGTTGAAAATAATTTACCTGATGACATTGAATATTTTGATTTAAATCCTGATGATTCTGTTCAAAGTGTTAGCTACTTTCATCTGGTATTAGTTGGGGGCTGGAACAACTGTACAGTGCCATTCCCAACTACCAACAACCCTATTAAAAACATTGATTACGATAATAACAGTATTCCTGATTTTAAATTAATTGCTAACCATGAATCAAAACAAGTTAGTGTAAGTGGTTGTCCAACGCTCTATTATAATAGTAAAATTGAATGTTTAAACCCTTCTGATAGTATTATTACTCAATTTCCGGGCTTTGGTATCAATAATCCCTTTCCTTATCCTTTTCAATTTGGTGATACTATTAAAGAAACAGGTGGATTGTATAAAACAGCTTGGATTCACGATTATATGCTTTGGCAACCGGCGGGATTAACATACTCTAATAAAACTTATTTTGGAATTAAACGAAAAATAAATAACAAAACATATTACGGCTGGATTCAAATAAAAACTAATAATTTAGTAGGGATTAAAGTTTATGATTTAGCAATTAATAAAACTCCCGGGAATATAATTAAAGCCGGACAAATTAATTAAATTTCGCTTTATTTAATTAACATTAATCGACAATGAATCCATTGATTTTGTTTTGTGCTTTCTTGTTTTTATTCTCAGAAATAAAATCTCAAGATGCACTATTTGTAAACAACCAGCAATCGCTAGTGTATTTAAACCCTTCTTTTTCGGGAAGCAATGGCGGTATAAGAAACCAACTTACTTACCGCAACCAATGGCCAAATCTAAGCGGAACTTATGTTACCCTTAACAACTCCTTTGATGCCTATATAAAACCCATTAAAGGTGGAATTAGTCTTAATTTATTTTCAGACGACCAAGCAAGAGGTGCTTTGCGAACAAATGCATTTTCTTTTGTGTATGCTCCGTTTTTTTCTTTTTTGGAAAATAAATTAAAAATCATACCTTCTTTTCAATTTCGTTACTTTAATAAAATACTTGATAGAGGGCGCCTTAACTATGGTGATATGATTGATGCCAGGAGAGGGCTTGTTTGGTTAGCACCAGGCCTCGTTCCAAAGGCTAAAGTAGAAAACTACGATTTAAGCTCCGGCTTACTTGTTAATTACAAAAACACTTTTTTTGGCGCCTCGGTATTTCATATGAATGAACCTGACGAAGGTTTTATTGGCCAAAGTAAATTGCCTTACCGATTTAATCTGCACGCATCGCACAACTATTTTGCTTCTGAAAATTTATTGCTTCATTTTTATACACAGTATACCAAACAACATTATTTTGAATTATTAAAATTACAAACTAGCGCTTTACTATATAAACATTTTATTGTTTCGGCCGGCATAAACAACCATAGAAATCTAATGTTTGGAACGGGTTATCGTCATCATTTATTTTGCCTTACGCTTAATTACGATGTAAGTTTTTCAAAATTAAGCGGTAATACAGCAGGTTCCTGGGAATTAAATGCAAGTTTTAATTTACGCAACAAAGAAAAAAGGAAAGAAATATTTTGTTTCGAAAATTGGTAATTGTTTTATAAAAACAATATAACAATTAGCTTAGTTTTATATCTTTACGTTTATTGAACTTGAACGCTAAAGAAAACATAAGCACTATTGGTAATGAATTTATTGAAAAGGCCAGGTTAAACCTCGCAAAAAATTTATGCCTTTTACTTTCTGTTGCTTTTTTTATAATGTCATTAATTGAAGTCTCTGTTTCAATTACCAATTTTATAACCTATGTTTTTTGCACTTTGTTTCCACTATCACTTTGGTTTTATTTAAGAAAAACAAAAAAGTACAAACCGGTTTATATTTTACTTTGTTTTACCGGTGTTTTACTTGCGTTTTATACACTTAATAATTTTACTTCTGAAATACATTATGGCGAATTTTTATGGATGCTTTTGGTTATTATTTTGGCTTTTTGGGGCTTGGGTTTTAAGTTTGGTTTAATAATTTTAATCCTTAGTTTAACCAATATTGTTTATTATTTTCTTTACAACGCCAAAACCAACTTAACATCTTTAAAGGAAGTTAATGCCACTACAATTGGTTCTTTAACCATTGAGGTTAGTTTCGCTTTTATTGCCATAACCATTATAGTTAATCAATTTATTAAAAATTACACTTTCTCTTTTCAAAAAATTTCTGAAGCTAATACCAAGTTAATTGAAAGTAACGAAATTGTTTCTGCAAAAAACAAAGAAAATACTTTGTTATTAAAAGAGGTTCACCACCGCGTAAAAAATAATTTACAAATAATAGTTAGTTTACTGCGACTTCAAAAAAACAGTAATCAAAATGCACAACAAAATTTTGATGAAGCCATAAACAGAATTATGACCATGGCCATCATTCATAAAAAACTTTATCAGTCAGAAGATTTAACGCAAGTTAATCTTGAGTCGTACATTCAAGAATTAATAAAAGAAATTCAAAACAGTGTAGGCGCCGAAAACACTGTGAAAGTAAACATAAAAGTTACTTTAAATTCTGTAGGATTAAAAACCATTGTTCCGCTTGGGTTAATGTTAAACGAATTATTATCTAATTCATACAAACATGCATTTAGCAAAAGCCAAGACGGGGTAATAACCATTGAAATTAACGCGCTTGAATCGCCTGAGTTTGAATTGTTGTATACAGATAATGGTAGTTGGAAAAATTCTTTAAATGAAACCAAAGGCTTTGGTTTAGATTTAATTGACACCCTTTGCCAACAACTGGAAGGCACTTTTGTTAGAATGGAATCGAACTACGCCTTTCGTTTAAAAAACTTAGATATTTAATTTTCCTTTTGCACTTTAAAAAACACTTACAGTTTACATGTAGCCACCCATGTTTGTTTTTACTTTCTTTTTTCTGCGGCCACCGCAATCTTTACGGTATTTGCAATCGCTTAAGGCAATTCCCAATATTATAGATAGTAAAATAATTATTTTGCCTTTGCTAAGCATACTTTATAATTTTTAATTTATCCGGTTTCCAATATACATTTTATACAAACGGCTTTGGCCATTTTCGTAATCGTTTAATAGCTCCATTAATTCGTACTCATCAATTCCTTTATACTCCTTAACTTTTGAATCGTATCGTTTACTTGTAAAGTATAAGGTTTTTGTTTTTTCATCTACAAAAGGGCAATAATCCATTTGCTTAGAGTTAACGGTTATTCCCAAGTTAATTGGCTTGCTCCAATTCCCCTTCATGTCCCTATAACTAATATACAAATCGCCACTCCCCAAACCATCCGGTTTATTGTATCCGGTAAACAACATAAATTTCTCTTCTAAGGAAACAAATGCGTTAAATTCATACCCTTCTGTATTAATAGAATCTGAAACTGATACCGGAGCCTCGTATTTACCATTTTTAAAATAACATACAAAAATGTCGTCTTTACCTTTTGATTTTTTTCCGTCATTGGTAAAGTACAAATTGCTTGAGCGCGTTATGCAAGGATAAAATTCATTTTCAGAACTATTAATGGGGTTGCCGCAATTTAAGGCGCTTCCCCAAGGAGATTGAAGTGTTTTTCTTTCTACAAACCAAACATCGTAATCCTTTACTGTTTTTCCCGAATCGACAAGCGGCCTGTTTGATGCAAAATATAAACGCAAACCATCCGGACTTAAAAATGGTTCCAAATCATTCCATTTCCCTGAAAATTTTACCGGAACCGGTTTTGCCCAAATTCCATTTTTCTTTTTCGAAAAAAGTATAACAGAAATTTCTGCCTGGGGGCTTTGGGCTGTAAAATACAACTCATCCTGATTAGCGTTTAAACTAAAATCGCGCACATTAGGAAACAAAAACAAATTCAATTCATCTTTAACACTGTTTTTGCCGTTCGTTTTATTAGAAAAATTTACCTGAGCAACAATTACTTGTTGTAAACAAAGTAAAATTATGCTCCATTTCATCATTATAAATTATCAATAAAATAATTGCAAATTTTTTCCATTAAATGTGCTCTATCTTTGCCCAACACATTGTGCTCGTGACCCGGATAAACAAAGTAATCCAATTGTACGCCTTTGTCAACACACTTCTTTACATACATCATGCTGTGTTGCCAAACTACAACAGGGTCTTGAGCGCCATGAATCATCAACAATTTTCCTTTTAACTTCTCTGCGTGATTTAATAAATTGTTTTTCTCATATCCTTCTTTGTTTTCCTGAGGTGTATCCATGTAGCGTTCGCCATACATAATTTCGTAATAGCTCCAATCAATTACCGGTCCGCCTGCTACACCCACTTTATATACACCCGGGTTTCTGGTCATTAATGAGGTAGTCATAAACCCACCGTAACTCCATCCATGCACACCAATTCTGTTTGCATCTACATAAGGTAACGATTTTAAATAGTCAACGCCTTTTAATTGGTCTTCCATTTCGCAGGTGCCTAGCTGGCGGTGTATGGCTTGCTCAAAAGCTTTTCCTCTATAAGAAGTTCCTCTGCCATCTAGCGTAAAAACAATAAATCCTTTTTGTGCCATGTATTGATACCACAATTCTCCTCCTGCCATCCAAGTATTGGTTACCATTTGTGAGTGCGGACCATTGTATAAATAAACCAATACAGGATATTTTTTTGTGCTATCGAAATTTACCGGTTTAAAAATTCGGCAATATAAATCAATCCCCTGGTTGTTTTTTATACTGAACAAATTCCACCTGCCTAATTTGTAATCTTTAACCGGGTTATCTGCTTTAAAAATGGTGTTTGATTTTGCGTTAGAAGTGTTCACCACATAATATTCTCTGGGTGTGTTTACACTGGTAAAGCCATCTATAAAGTAATTTCCTTTTTCATCCAATACACACGAATGAAATCCATTACCGGAGCTAAGTTTTTTTACTTGAGCCGTTTTTACATTTACCGAATAAAAATCCTGGTTAACCGGGCTCTCACCGTTGGCGTGAAAAAACAAACGCTCTCCTTTTTCATCAAACCCGTTTACTGCTTTTACTTCCCAATTACCTTTGGTTAATTGCTTTATTTCTTTTCCTGAAATATCATATAGGTACAAATGCCTGAACCCGTCTTTTCTGCTTTGCCAAATAAACTGATTAGGGTTTTTTGGTAAAAACAACATTTCATTTAAAGGCTCTACATATTTTTCGTCTTTCTCTTCAAACAAAGTTCTTACAAAATCGCCGGTGCTTGCATTGTATTCGTTTAATTGCATAAAATTTTGTCCGCGATTTAAAACGGCTATGTAAACCATTTTTTCATCAGGGCTCCAGGCAATGTTGGTAAGGTATTGTTCTTTATCACCTGTGGTTTTTATATACGTAACACTTTGCGCTGCTACATTGTAAATGCCAAGTGTAACGTGGTGACTTTTGCTGCCTGCCATTGGGTATTTTATGTCTTCGTTTTTTGCAGGGTAAGGTTTCCAATCAATAATTGGATAAGCAAAAACATCTTTTTGATCCATTCGGTAAAAGGCTAAATAATTTCCTTTTGAGCTCCAATAAGTTCCTTTATGAATACCAAACTCACTTTGATGAACTGTTTTGCCGTAAACCGTATTAAAATCACCGTCGATGCTTATTTGCCTTTCGCTACCATCAATTGCAACAAACAAATTATTTTCTTTGGTGTAAGCAACGCGTTTACTTTCTTTATGTAAATCGGCATTTTCTTCTTTTAAAAAAGGATTGATTGTATTTGTTACAATTGCTTTTTTATTTAAGTCAAATACCACTTCATCATTGCCTTGATAAAAATGAAAGGTTGTAGCGTTTTTAAAATTTAAAAACGGTAAACCCTTTAACGAATCGCGTTTGTTTTGCAAAAGCGTTTTATTTATTTCAGTTAAACTAATAATTGTTGTAGTTTTCGAAGATGCATTATCTCCTTTTATTAGGTAATTATTATCTACATAAATAAAAGCGGAGGTGCCCGGAATAAAGGATAGATTTTGCAATCTTTTAGGCGCCAGGCTTGTTCTGCCTTTTAATACAGCATCTTGAATGGTTAACAGTTTTTCTTGAGCATTTAATGAAAGGCTAAGAATAAAAGAAAGGATTATTATTTTTCGCATACAATGGTTACTTTTAAAACATTAAATATAAAGTTAAAATAGCAATTAGTTTAGCCGCCTGTGTAATTTTTATACTACACTTTTGCTTTGTTATGCATTACGCAAATCCATTTAAAGGAAAACCGGAAAGCAGCTTTGATTTTTACGCATACACTTATTGCTCTCCTTATTTTCATCAGGATTTTAAATTATTTGCACCGGTTCCTTATAAAAACATGGACATATTGGTTTCTTATGAAATAAATAAACAAGCACTACGTAGCTTTCCATTGCATGAAGTGCTTTATGGTAAGTTGTGGCCGGGTAAAAAAGAAATTTACTTGTTAAGCCTTACCAACTCAGGCAACTATATAATACCTGATGAGGCGGTTTCTGAAAACGGAATATTACGAATGCAAAAAAACAAAGATTACGATGTTTTTAAACGCGTTATTGAAAATTATCTTTTTGATAAACACAATTCGAAACCGGAAAACGTAAAACTCATTTTAGTGTTAAGCAATTTAAAAGATAACAGCAAAAGCTTGTATGTTGATTTCTAAAACTCTTTCATATTTATTTGACGACTACAATAAAAAAACAAACATGTTGGTTTTTAAATATGCCTTATACGCTTATGTTATTATTAGGTGTGTAGTTTGGTTATGTAATTATAACTTGTTGTTTTGTGAGCCAACAATATCGCTGTTAAACTTTGTTTCTGTAAAGCCGTTAGATTATCCTGCTTATTTTTTATATTTTTCAAGTAACAGTTTTTTGCCGGCTCTCTTTATTGTTTCTTCAATAATTATTTCTTTGCTCTCTATTCTAAAAAAATCAACACTTGCAACTGATTTGCTTTTATATATCTTAGTTTTAAACATCCATTACAAATTATATACTACCCTAACAGGTGGCGATGCAATTTTAAATAATCTTTTGTTTTTAGGTGCTTTTGCGCGTACAAAATTTATTTCATCCGAATCATTTTATCATTCGTTATTAAAGCTTTTGCATAATTTTTCGGTAATAGCATTAATGTTTCAGGTGTGTATTGTATATTTTTATTCGGCAATGGTAAAATGGGTTGATTACGATTGGTTAAATGGAAGCGCCATGTGTTATATTTCCGAAATAAAACATTTTTCGAATGGGATTCTATCAGGCGCATCTGTACCAAGCGCTTTAAGTTTTATACTATCTTATTTGGTTTTGTTGTATCAAAGCTTTTTCCCTGCTTTTATTTTTATGAAGAAGTATAAAAATTTGTTTTTGGGCTGCGGAATTATCATGCATCTTTACATCTCTGTTACCATGGGCCTTCTATTTTTTGGCCTTTTAATGATTTGTACTTACTTCCTGTTTTTTAATTTTAAAAAAGAACACATTCATAATTAGTTGTATATTTGCCCTATGTTTACACAAGAACAACTAAAAGATATTAACGAGCGCCATATGGCACTAAGGGGGTTTCTTTGACTACGATAAGAAGAAACACGATCTCTCTTTACTAGAGGAAAAAACAATTGACCCCAATTTTTGGAACGACAGCAAAAAAGCCGAACAGGTTTTGGCAGATGTTAAACTTGTTAAAGGATGGATTGTTGACTACGATGATTTAACCAAAGAAGTTGATGACCTCAACACCCTTTACGAGTTTTTTAAAGAAGGCGAAGCCACTGAAGAGGAAACCCATCAACAATTTCAAAAAACCTTAAAAAAGCTGGAAGACATTGAATTTAAAAACATGCTGCGAAGCGAAGAAGACAAGCTAAGTTGCATTTTACAAATAAACTCAGGAGCCGGCGGTACCGAAAGTTGCGATTGGGCAAGCATGTTGATGCGCATGTACATTATGTGGGCAGAAAAAAGCGGTTTTAAAGTAAGCCAGTTAGATTATAATCCCGGTGATGCTGCCGGAATAAAATCTGTATCGCTTCAAATTGAAGGCCCTTTTGCATATGGTTATTTAAAAGGCGAAAACGGTGTGCATCGTTTGGTAAGAATTAGTCCGTTTGATGCAAACGCTAAACGCCACACCAGTTTTGCATCAGTATATGTTTACCCGATTGTTGACGATACCATTGAAATTGACATTAAACCTGCAGATTTGGAAGTAACAACTTCACGAAGTGGTGGCGCGGGCGGACAAAATGTAAACAAGGTAGAAACAAAAGTACAAATGTTGCACAAACCAACGGGTATTGTTGTTGTGTGTCAAATAGAAAGAAGTCAACATGGCAACCGCGAACGCGCTTTACAAATGATCCGTTCTCAATTATATGAAATGGAAATGCGCAAACGAAATGAAACAAAAGCAGCAGTAGAAGATGGCAAAATGAAAATTGAATGGGGTTCGCAAATTAGAAGTTATGTTTTGCACCCTTATAAAATGGTAAACGACCATAGAACAGAATTAAAAATTACAGATGCCGAAGGCGTATTAGATGGAGATTTAGATGAATTAATTAAAACGTATTTAATGAGTACTTCCGGAAAACACAAAACAAATTAACATGGCAAATATTTTTGAATTTAACGGCTATAAACCTGTTATACATAAAACAGCTTTTATTCACCCTAATGCAACGGTTACCGGAAATGTAACCATTGGTAAAGATGTGTATATTGGTCCGGGCGCTGCTATTCGCGGCGATTGGGGCGAAATAATTATTGAAGACGGCTGCAATGTTCAGGAAAACTGTACCATACATATGTTTCCGGGCACAACGGTTTTATTAAAAGAAGCGGCGCATATTGGTCACGGAGCAATTATTCATGGTGCAACCATAGGTAAAAATGTTTTGGTTGGAATGAACAGTGTAATTATGGATAATGTAGTTATTGGCGACAATTGCATTATTGGTGCTTTGTGTTTTGTGCCTGCTGATACTATTATTGAAGAGAAAAAAGTGGTGGTAGGAAATCCTGCGAAAGTGGTTAAAGATGTAAGTAAAGAAATGATTGAGTGGAAAACTGCCGGAACAAAATTGTATCAGCAATTGCCTAAAGACTGTTATGATACTTTAAAACCTTGTGAGCCCTTAAGAAGACCCGCCTCGTTTAAACCCGATCAACAAAATGTTTACAAAACCTGGGGTGAGTCAAAATCAGCTAAAAAGAAAAAGTAAAATGAGAAAATTGATTTTCGTTCTATTTGTTTTTGCTTGCGGAATAAATTACGCGCAACAAACTAAAACACTTTCAAAAAACAAGCCTTCTTCAAAACCTAAAGAATCAAAATCTTTAGACAAGGAAGAAATGAAAACGTATTACCTGGTGTTTTTAAAATCAGGGCCTAATCGCGGGCAAGATTCTGTAACTGCGGCAGAAATACAAAAAGGACACATGGCCCATTTAACCAAAATGTATAACGAAGGGAAAATGGATTTAGCCGGACCCATTATGAAAAAAGAACAAGATATACGCGGTATTTGTGTGTACAATGTTGCAAGCTTAGAAGAAGCGAAAGCTTTAGCGGAAAGCGATCCCGCAGTAAAATCAGGCAGATTAATTGTTGAAATTTTGCCTTGGTACAGCATGAAAGGGGCTGTGCTTCGTTAAATTCCTTCGTACTCCGTTTTTACAAAATCCATTAATTCTTTAACGTATTCCGGCGAAAAGTCAAATTTAATTCCGGCGGTTTCATAAACCTCGGGTATGCTTTTGGTGTATCCTAAACTTAATGCTGCTTTGTATTGATCTATTGTTCTGCGGGCATTGTTTTTATAATTACGCCAAATTGCAATGGCGCCCAATTGTGCAAACCCATACTCAATGTAATAGAAAGGAACTTCGTAAAGATGTAGTTGTATTTGCCAGCGTCGTTTTAAATTGTTTTCTAGTCCTAGATAATTTATTACATCGCTTCCAAAATCTTTCATAATACCATGCCAGGATTCGTAACGCTGTGCAATGGTGTGTTTCGGGTTTAAATAAATCCAATGTTGAAATTTATCTACAGCTGCAATCCATGGTAAAGTATCCATTACACTTTCTAATTGCTGACGTTTTGCGCGCTTTAATTCTTCTTTATCTTCAAAAAACACATGCCAGTGTTCCATACTAATTAGCTCCATGCTCATGCTTGCAAGCTCAGCTATTTCACTTGGCGGCGATTTAAAATCAACTATTTCTAAATCTTTACATAAAAAGGAATGTATGGCGTGTCCGCCTTCATGCACCATGGTAACCAAATCGCGATGCAAGCCCACCGAATTCATGAAAATAAATGGAATATCTGTTTCATATAAAGGGTATTGATATCCACCGGGCGCTTTTCCTATTCTGCTTTCTAAATCCAATCGTTTTAATTCATTCATTGTTTTTATACAATCGCCAAAAAACAAATCTATTTTATTAAAGCACGAAATGGTTTTTTCAATTAACTCATTAGCGTTTGAAAAAGGTTTTAACGGCTCTTTTCCTTCATCATCCACTGCGGTATCCCAGGGACGGTAATCATTTAATTGTAACTTTTCCTTTCGTATTAAATCGTGTTCTCTTAATAAAGGAACGGCATGTAACTTTACTGCCTCATGAAAATTTAAACAATCCTGTACACTGTAATCAAAACGTCCCAATTCTTGATGTTTAAAATCGCGGTAATTTGCAAAGCCAGTGTTTAAAGCAAGCTTGTGGCGTAAATGAATTAATTTGGTAAATAAATAGTTTAAGACGTCTTCGTCTTTTGCTCTACGTTCTGAAATTATATAATACACTTCTTCGCGCACTTTTCTGTCTAAGTTTTTTAAAAACACCGATGCCTTTTGCAAAGTCATTTCTTCCTCTTTATACTTTACTGTTTGTGCACCGCTAATGGCACCATACTCTTGCTCACGTTGTTGTAATTCGGTTTTAAGGGGTATGTTTTCTTCTCTAAAAAGTTTAATGCTGTTTTCAACTTGTTTAATATAAACCATGTATTTACCATCAAGGTTTTGTGTAAACGAACAATTAATTAGCTTTTTATTTAAATCGTTTGCGAGTGGAGAAATATGAGGCTCAATATTTGTAACAAAATCATTAAAACTGTTTCTTAATTCTTCGTTAGCAGTATCGCAGGTCATTTTTATATAACGCCATGCCATATCTTCACTAACAACCGAACTTAATTCACTAACATCTAATAACCACTTTTGTAAATCGCTTTCAGAGTTAAGATTCCGCTGTAGTAATTCGTTATAATAAGGTTGTAATAAATTCCAAGTGCTAACTTTAAAATCGTGAGGTATATAATTTCTTTTCATTTTTATAATTTTAAGGTGCTTTCTTTTCCAATGCTGTGGTAATTTTTATCTAGCCATTTAGAACAAGCTTCGTAGCCTAAATTTTTAAGATGCATTAAGAAATCCCAGCTGGTATTTAATTTACTTGATAAATTAAACTGTCCCAAATCTTCATCGGCACTTATGTTGTGTAGAAAAGTTGCCTTTAATTCTCCATCCAAAGTAATACCTTTTTCTATTAAGGTTCTTTTAAATTCTATTAATCTTATTTCGTGATGAAGAGAGGCGTTAAAACTAATTTCATTTACACGATCTTTAATCTCCTCAATATTACTAGGCACTTCTTTAATTTTAAATGGATTTACCTGAACCAACAAAATATCATCAGTATCCTCTGTGTTGTAAATTAAGGGCTCTAAGGGTGGGTTACCCATATAACCTCCATCCCAATAAAATTCACCGTCAATTTCAACTGCGTGATACATGTAGGGTAAACAAGCCGAAGCTAATATTGCCTTTGCAGTAATTTGTGCCGGACCAAATATTTTTGGCTCACAGGTTAATACATTGGTTGCGCAAACAAATAATTTTGGAGGATTAAAGCGATGCAATTCCTCAAAATCAATTAATTCGTTTAATATTTTTTCAAGAGGGTTGTAGCCTAATGGATTAAATTGAGCAGGCGCCATATTTTCAGAGGTCATGCTAAAAAATTTATAGCCCGGAGAAAAATCCATATTTCCCTTGCTCATCATTTTATCAAACATAGAGGGTTGCAGTGGAGAATTTTTTCCTGCCTCAGAAATTTTATGCCAAAACTTTACCAATAAATGCTTGGCCATGTTTTTGCCGCCTTTGTTTAACCCGTAAATTGTACAAACGCCATTCATTGCTCCTGCACTGGTGCCGCAAATTCCCTCAATTTCAATTCTGTCATCATCTAATAGTCTATCTATAACGCCCCACGAATATGCGCCATGAGCGCCTCCGCCTTGAAGCGCCACATCAATTTTTTTTGCTTTCATTTTCTTTTTCTTTGCTTAACAATTGCTTTGTTTTCAGCTGTTTTGGAATATAAATGTAACAAAAAAAGGGCTTTAAAAAAGCCCTTTTTCATAAGTAGATGATATTAACTCGTTATTTTTTCTTGCAGCAAGAACCCTCTTTAGAACCTTCTGCTTTACAAGTTGTGCTGCATTTTCCTTCTTCACATTTCTTTTTGCATTCTTCTTTGGTTGCGCAACAATTTGCTGCTTTAGCGTTTTTGCATGCTGCACCTTGGCACCCTTTTGTTGAACAGTCTTTGCAACAATCTTTATCGGTGCATTTATTCTTTTTGCAAAACTCTATGCATTCTTTGCTGCATTTATCGGTACAACATTTCGGTTTATCGTCGCCAAAATTTTTAAAGCTAAAGCTTAATAAGCACACTAGTGCCAATACTATATTTTTCATTTTAATACTGTTTTAAATTTTAAATAATTAATGTTTTATTCCATGTAAATTGTACACGTTTATAACGGGAATTTTGTACAAAGCCGAAGTAAAAATTAAACGGTTGTCGGAGGCTTAATTAAGGAGGTAAGATAGCCGTCGCTTAAATTATCGGCGACTTTAATTTTATTGAGATAAAAGGTGTTTAAAGAAATGGTAGATAGCTGGCTCTCTGCTTTTTTATCAATACCTGCTATTAACGAAAAATGTAAGTGTGAGGTAGAAACAGGAACGTTAGCGCAGCAATCTTTCTTTTCGCAACACGCTTCTTGTTCCTCTGAACAACAATTGTCATCAGAAAGGCATTTTACTTCGGTTGGCTCGTTGGTTTGGGAATGAGCATCATAAGTAAACAATAAGTTGTTTAATAGAAAACAAACCAACACATTTGAAACAACTATAATTCTGCTTACTTTCACCTTTAAGAGATTAAACAAAAATATGCAATCTATTGAAGATAAAAAAAGACTTATTAGCTATTTAACAGAATTTGTTACCGAAAATCGCAAAAACAGGTTTGATGCAGTTATAAATGATAGAATGAATCACCTCCAAATTGTAGTAGAAGATATTTACCAGGGACATAATGCAAGCGCCGTTATTAGAAGTTGTGATTGTTTTGGAATACAATACATGCATTTTATTGAAAATAAAAACACCATGAAGGTGAATAATGAAATTGCTTTAGGGGCCGGAAGTTGGGTGAGTGTAAAAAAACACAGCAATACGAAACAATGTTTAACCGATTTAAAAAAACAAGGCTTTAAAATTGTAGCCACTACCCCACATAAAAACGATTGCACTATTGATAATTTACCCATTCATCAAAAAACAGCATTGGTGTTTGGAACAGAATTAAATGGTATAACACAAGACGTGATGGATGTGGCTGACGAATTTGTAAAAATACCCATGTATGGATTTACCGAAAGTTTTAATATAAGTGTAAGCGCAGCATTATGTATGTATGAGCTCACAACACGAATTAGAAAAGAGGTTCCTGACTATAAATTATCTGAAACCGAAAAAACAGATGTTTACTTAGAGTGGTTAAAAAACAGTATTGAAAAAAGCGATGCCATTATTGAAGAATATCTCATAAATAAAAGAGTTTAATCATTATATTTTGTTAATTTGAGTCTTATTTGATTATAATTTAGCGGAAACTGCTGTATAAATTATAAATTTGAAGCATGTTAACCAGGGCCCTATACTTTCTTGTTGCATTAACTACTTTTAATGGCTTTTCTTTGGCTCAAGATATAATTGTTTTTAAAAATTCAGATTCTATTCAGGCAATTGTTGTAGAGGTTGGGGAGGAAATTTTAGTTTACAAACGTTTTGATAATTCCGATGGTCCCATTTATAAAAAAGAAATAAAATCTATTTCACAGGTTAAATATAAAAACGGCACTGTAGATTTCTTTAATGTAGAAAAAAAAATCACAAGCACGCAGGTTTCAGAAGACCCCATAATTAGTATTAGTGAAAAAGACAGGGTTTTAACTGCCACTAAAAAAGTTACAGAAAAGTTAGTTAAAATGTGCGGAAACAATAATGTAGGAAATTATTCGTACGATGTATATTGGGACGCCGTTTACAAAAACGCAGATAATGTAACCATTACTGCGCCCATTTTAATTTATTGGTGGCCAAAAGAAGCCATTGACGATGAAAGAAAATGGGTAAAGGGCACCATTGTTTTAGGGCCTAACGATGCTTTTGAGTGGAAATATAAATCAACCAGTATAAACGACAATAGTACCTATTGCTTCAGAAAAATTAAACCTTAATTAAAATGAAAAACGTTTTTATATTTTTAGCCTTAGTTTTAATTTTTACTTCTTGCAAAAACGCAAGTTTAATGAAAAGAAAATATACCGACGGGTATTATTTCAGTAAAACTAGCAAGGTAAAAACCAACAAATCAGTCGCTAGTGAAAAGGAAACAAATAAAAGTGCTGCAAGTGTAGAGGTAGAAAAAATAGTGGTAAATGCAAACACCTTAAATAAAACAACTACTGAAATAAACGAGCCGCAAAAAGCTCTTATGGCCAGTAATACTAAAGAATTAAAAAACAATTTGCTAAAATCTACAGCCATAAAACCTATTCAAATTTCCAAATTGGGAGAAAAAAATAAGTCCAACTCTTCTTTTTCTAATAAACTGCATTTTACCCCACCTCAGGCGGGCCAAGGCGGTGGTGGGTTTGTTGCTGCTATTGGCGGCTTTTTTATTTCTATGGGATTTCTTTTTTTATACCTAGGAGCATTAACTCTTGAGCCCGCTCTTGTTGGAGTTGGAATTGGGCTTATAATACTTGGTTTTTTAATATCAATGGCCTCTTTAATGATGGTTTTTAATGTTTTTCCTGGTATTTAATAAAAATAGTTATTTTTACCCCTTTATAAAATTTATGAAATCAATCACTAAAAAAACCCTAATTACCTTGTTTGTTTTAGTCTTATCTATGGTAGGCTTTTCTCAAGATGTTATCACTAAAAAAGACGGAAGTACCATTAATGCAAAGGTGACCGATATTTTAGACGGAATAGTAAAATATAAGAAACCCGATAATTTAGAGGGGCCAACTTACAGTATAGGTACCGACAAAATTTCTAAAATTAAATACGAAAACGGTAGCGAAGATAGCTTTTCAGAAGGTGGCGAAGTATCAGAATCTTCAAACAGTGGAAGTTCAAGCGGATCTAGCTCTGGTGGTGGTAGTTTACTTGACGATGAGAATTTTAAACGACAAGTGGAGGCAATTGCCAAAGATGCCGGTGAACAAGTTTTAGAAAACTGCTCGGGCATAAAAGACAATGCAGGTACTGATATTTATTGGGACGGTGTGTTTAAGGATACTCAAACCGGCGACATAACAGTGCCTATAAGGGCTTGGTGGAATAAAAAATGGGCTCCGGACGGGAACAAAAGATGGGTAAAAGGCAAAGTTATTGTTAAGAAAACCGGCGAGAAAAAGTGGGTTTATTTATCTGCAGGTGGGTTTAACTCAACCGGTTGCGCAGAAAAATTAAAGCTAAAATAGATTTGTTGAATAGAAATATTTTCCTTTACTTTAAGTCGAAATTATAATTTTAAAACAAAAAAGTATGAAAAAAATCACAACATTAGCAGTAGTTGCTGCAGCTGTTTTCTTTACAAGCTGTAACCAACGCTTAATTGACTTTACAGTAATCAGTTCTAAAAACGTTACTTTACGTTTACCGGATGATGCTAAAGGCCCTCGTTCAACAGGAAAAGAAATGAAGTTCTGTACTCAACCAATGTTAAAATCGGCAGTTGATAAAGCTATCGAAAACGCTGGTCCTGGATACGATGCTTTAATTGACGGTGTTGTTTACTCAAGAAACGAATTCTTCCGTATGGGATGGGTTGTTGAAGGTACTCCAATCAAAACTAGCAAATTAAAAGCTTCTAACTAATTAGCTTTTACCATATAAAAAAGCCGTAGATGCATCTACGGCTTTTTTTATGCGGTTATTTTATTGGGCGAGTTCCCAAATTTTAATTTTATTATCGGAACCTGCAGATATTATTTTTTTACTGCCCTCTAAAAATTTAATTTCTAAAATAGAGGAATCGTGTGCGTCGTTAATTGTATAAGCCACTTTCTTTTCTTGCAAATCCCAAACAATAATTGATTTATCCATTCCGGCACTTGCTAAATATTTTCCATCTTTTGATAAATCTATTGTTACTATACCGTCTTTATGTTCTTTTAATGTTGTAGTGTTTTTTTGTGTTTTTAAATCCCAAATTCTAACCGTTCCGTCAAAACCGCCTGAGTAAAGAAAATTATTATCTGCCGATAATTTTAATGAATACACCCAATCTGTATGCCCTGCTAGTTTTGTTATAAGTTCTCCGGTATATACATCCCATAATTTTATTAGATTTTCGTGATCGCCTGTAACTAAAATTTTTCCGTCGCTGGTAAACAAATTGCAATCTGCCCACACTGTTTCTTTAACAAGGGTTTGTTTCTTAAAATTACTTTTCCAAATCATTACACTATTGTCTCTCCAGCTGGTAGTTGCAATTAAGCTATTGCTTATAGAAATACTTTCCACAAACGCTGTGTGCACCTTGTATGATTTAATTTTTTTAAACTTTAAAAAATCATAACAAAACACTGCGCTATATCCAGTTGCATAAAATTTAGTGCCTTCAGTGTTTAGCACTATTTTTTTAATAGAACTTGGTAAATTGGTAATTGCATTTATTTGTGTGGCTTTATCAATATCCCAAAGCCTGATGCTTTGGTCTTTACTACACGAAATTAACTTGCTTCCGTCCGGAGAAATTTCAATTCCGTTAACGGGCGCACTGTGTCCCAAAAGTGTTGATTTTAAAACGTACTGTGCCTGAACAGAGATTGAATAAAATAAAATAAAATAAAGCGCAATTTTTTTATTTAGAAATGGCATAGTAATTTGTTTTTCACTTTATCGTTAAAAGCACGTGACCGTTTATAATTTATTAAAGGTACTAAATCATTTAATTGGTTTACTCCTCCTGTATAAAATAAGCGCATTAAATGAAAACCCGCCGTTGCAGAAGTTAAGTAATTGCCGAAATAAATATTAAGTCCGGTATAAGCTGCAGATCCTAACAAAAAACCAATGTTTCCTAATGCCCTGCCCGGTTTACCAATGTAAAACAATCCCGAACCGGGTAAAAATTTTGAGAGCTTGCGAGCTTTATTAAGTGATTTTAATTTAGGATAATTGTTTTTTGTATAATAATTGTTGGCAATAAATAAAATACTATCCTTAACAGAGGTAGTGGCATAGTTATTTGCAAATAAAACTAATTTGTTTTTTGCCTCATTGTATTTATTTAATTCGTTAAGTACCAGAACGTGTAGAACAATAGAATTCTTATACTCTTGGCTACTTACGTTTAAATTAAAATTGCGCTGCAGTACTTTATCTGCATCTAAAAAATAATTTTCCAAATATAACATCAATCCCATTTCATAATTATAATAACATTTAAGAGAGTCGTTATACTTTTCAATGTTTAGTCGATTAAAATTTTTATACGCTTCATAATAATTACCAATGCTTTTAAAACAATAAGCCCGTTGCTTTATAGCGTAATCTCTAACAGAATCGTTATTATTAAAAAAAATGCATTTTTCATACTCTAAAGCAGCAGTTTCAAAAACTTGCGTATTAAATAAACTATCTGCAAAGGCAGTAGCATAATTTTGCGCGTTAATTGAAAAACTTCTTAAGAGGCACGCTAATGCCAACCAATATATTTGCTTTGTTTTCAAAATCTTTTTCGGTTTTTACAATTTGTACGCTTAACGCGCTTCCCCAAATATTTCCAATATAAAATGCAGTAAATAATGCGGCAAACAATATCGCTTGCGGATCTCTAATTTCTCTATTTCCTTTTAAAAAGTAATTTTCGGCCGTAATTGCTCCTAAAATTCCCACGCGCAAAAAAGTAGCTAAGCCTTGTGCTGTGTTACCTGCATAAACTTTCCCTAAGCCGGGAATAATTGCAGAAAGACTGCCGGCAAGGAAGGGCGATTTCCGTTTGTTTTTTTTATGGATTTGCCCATACTGAATTAAATTTAACTGTTCCTCTTTTAACTCCTTTACGTTGCTGTTAAGTTTTGAACTTAACAAATCAAAATTTTGTGTGTCTTTTGCCAACAAATACGAAGCAGATAACTGAAAGTTTTTTAACTCGTTTATTTCTGCGTTTGTGGAGGAATCTATTTTGTTTAAATAATAAATTGAACTATCCGGTTGATTTAACTTAAGGCACACATAAGAATGGTACATTTTACTTTTATAATACAGCAAAGTTGCATCTGATACTCTTTGCAAATATTGTTTTGCTTTTTCTAAACTATCATTCTGATAATAAATAAAGCCCATTAAGTAGTTCAGCGTGTCTTGCTGCTCTATAGTTATGTCCGAGGCATTAACTACATTGTTGTAAAACGTTTCACTTTCATTAAACAATTTGTTTCCCGAAAGGTGAATTAAAAAATTTATCTCGTCGTTAAATGTTAGTTGCTTTTGCGAAAAAGAAAAAAGCGATAAAAACAAAAATCCTATAAAAAAGTAGCTTTTCATCAATGCAGCTTATACATTTCAGGATTATCAATTACTTTAAAATCTTTATTAATTAAAACCGGGTGGTAATCGGCACTTGAAATTTTATTGCAACGTGTTAGCCTATCGGTTGAAAGCGCTACCCCTTTAATAATGCCATAACGTTTGATGCACTGCTTGCTGAAGTTAGAGCAACTTATTTCAAATGCACAACCGGCAGAAACTTGTGGTGAAATAATTTTTTGATAAAACAATAAGGTGCCTCCAAAAACTAAACTTATAGGATTGTACTTTACAAACCAGTTTCTCTCCTTAAACACATAATTTACTTTGCGTTTTTCGGTTAGCCTTTCATCCTTAATTTGATGTGATTTTATTAGGTTAAAATCTGTATTAGATTGGCTAAAACACGAGCATGAAATAAGTATCCCTAAAATAATTTTATACATTTTAATACTTTGCTCCCCCTGTTCCAATTTTTTCAATGGGGTGCCATGTGGTTTTAATTTCTTGTAAATCCATTATGTGTTGCGGACTTTGCGCATTTTCCTTATTCCAATCATTTATCCATAAAAAAGTACGTTTTACATTTAAAGATGCATTTTCACAAATAGTTTTGTAGGCATCTTTTGTTTTTCGGCAATAAATAATTGCATTCACATCCATATGGCCCGACATATGTGAAATTAGTTCTTCTTCTTTTCCTGTTATAATATTTACCACACCACTGGGTAAATCTGATGTTGCCAATATTTCTGAAAAGGTAACAGCGCATAAAGGTTTAAGTTCCGATGCTAACACTACACAACTATTTCCACCAGCAATAACCGGAGCAATTACACTAATAATGCCCAATAAAGAAGATTCCTCGGGAGCAACAATGGCAACAACGCCGGTAGGTTCGGGAACCGAAAAATTAAAATGAGAACTAGCAACAGGATTAACAGAACTATAAACTTGTGTAAATTTATCGCACCAACCTGAATAATAAATTAATCGGTCTATTCCTAAAAGCACTTCGTTTTCCGCTTGCTTTTTGGTGCTTCCTTGTAAAACAAGCTCTTCTATTAGCTGGGCTTTTCTTCCCTCTAACATTTCTGCTATTCGGTATAAAATTTGAGAACGGTTAAATGCTATTTTTTCTGACCACGAAGAAAATGCGCTTCTTGCTGCAACTGCGGCATTTTTAAAATCTTTACGAGAAGACAAACAAATGTTTGCAATCAAGTTTTTCTTTTTGTCTTTTAATTCATAATAGCGGCCGCTTTCTGTTCTTGGAAATTGTCCGCCAATAAATATTTTATACGTTTTTTGAACTTGTACTCTTTCCATAATTCCCTGTAAAATTAATTAAACTTTCTCAAACTCCAGATAAAAAGTGGTTCCTTTATTTGCAGTGCTTTCGAACCAAATTTTTGCATTGCTGTTTTCTAAAATGTTTTTTACCATGGCTAAGCCTAATCCTGAACCGGTACTTTTAGTTGTAAAATTAGGTGTAAATATTTTTTGTTTTAGCTCTTCAGGAATACCGCAGCCGTTATCCTTTATTTCAACCAATACTTTACTGTTTTCTTCTTTCAGATTAATTTGAATGTGAGCGCTTTCCATTTCGGAAGTTGCCTGAATGGCATTGGTTAATAAATTGTTAAACACCCGAAGCATTTGTTCTTTATTTGCCATAATGATGGCTTCGTGAGAAAACAGGTCTAATGATATTTTAAACTTATTCTCCTTTTCAAAAAGCTCAGCAGTTGATTTTAAAACTTCAACTAAATTAATTTTTTCTGCTTCTCCGCTGGGTAATTTGGCAAAATTACTAAACTCTGTGGCAATATTTGCTAATGTGTCTATTTGTTCAATTATGCTATTGCTTGCTTTAGAAAAACGCTCTTCAAAATCGGTTGGGTTGTTTTTAATTACATGTTGTAAATATTGCAAATTTAGCTTCATGGGTGTAAGCGGGTTTTTAATTTCATGTGCAACCTGTTTTGCCATTTCTCTCCACGCCGTTTCTCTTTCGCTTTTTGCTAAAAGCCCTGCGCTTTTATCCAGTTTTTCAATCATTAAATTGTACTCGCTAACCAGTTTACCAACCTCATCATCGCTTTCCCACTTAATTGCTTCGTTTTTACTTCCCAAAGAAACTTTAGATAATTGTTGTTTTAAAATTCGTAAAGGCAAGGTAATGTATCCGGCTAAAATTAATCCGGAAAGTATACTAACAATAAATAAAATAACGTAAACGTTTAGCAGCGTGCTTATAATTTTAGATAATTCATTAACCAAAACACTTTGCTTACCAAAATACGGTAAATTTAAAAACGCCAATAATTTTTTACTGCTATTATAAATTGGCGCATAATGTGATTGATAATTTAAATTACCGGCCTTGTCTTTTGAACAATAATTTGATTTTAAATCGTTTTTTAAAAGATAAAAAGCTTCAGGGTTTAAAAGCGGAGCTGCCAAGCCTAAATCGTATAAACGAGGCTGGCTGGTAACATACAGTTTTCCGGTATTATCAAAAATGCTTACTTCGCTGTTAAACACATAAGCAAATTTTTTAATGCTTAAATCAATTAGTTCTTTTGACACATCCGAAATGGTATCGCTATTTTGTAATGTGCCCGATAATTCGCTTAAAATAGTTTTAGCTTTTTCTTGTAACTCTTTTTCATTGTCTCTGTTAAATTGATTGGAGATTAATTGTGTTGATGTTATACCTACAGCGGCAATAGAAATTAACAGCAATAAAATAACGGTTGTTTGTATTCTTCGTGTAAACGATGATACCATTCTGGTTTCGGAAAAGAAAAAACCATAAATTAAATAGGTTAAATAAGCAATGGCGGCAAAAAACAAAAACAAATAAGAGTTATACGTAAAATAAAACAAGCTGTCTTTTTTTAATGATGAAATCACAATGGTTGAGTTTTCGTCTGGGTAATAAAAATAGTGTGCGTATTCGTTCTCCAATTCTGAAAGCCGCATTGAATCTTTTAAACTTATCGGATAATTGTATTCTCCATACATACTGTTATTAACGCCGTCTCTGTATACCGCATAGCTGTTATTGCGATATTTTTCTTGGCTTTGCTGCGACTCGTCTAATAATAAATCCGGAAAGGTTCCCACCTCCTCAAAATACTTTGGTTCAAACAAAATAAAAAGCTTGTTGTTTCCAAGTTTTATTTGGGCAATGTAGCGTGAGTTTTTTTTATACTTATCTATAAAAAATAAATTTTCGCTTATGGTGCTTACGCTTTGATAATTAATTTGTTCTTCAAAATAACCTTGGTTGGTAAGAGCCGGCTGTAGGTTTGAAAGAATGGGTAAACACTTTTCGTCAAACATAGAAAACTCTATGTTATACCTGTCAAAATATCCGAAAAAATAATTTTGTTTTAGTAATTGTAGAAACTCTTTATCTCCATTAAAGGAAATGAATTGAGCCATGTTTTTTAACTGCACGTCTCCTTCCATTTTATTAGACACTTCAACAAACTCATTTTCTAAAATAGCATCTTGTCTTTCTGTTAGTTGAAATGATAAAAGCTCAAAATCTTTTTGTTGATTAAAATCAATATGCTTGTTTAGCACGGCTGATGATATTAAAGAAGCTGAAAAAAGCAAAGCCCCAATGGCTAAAATATTTTTACTAAACTTAAATGCAAATACAAAAAAGGCTATAATCGAAAAAGGCACAATCCACCATTTTTCTATAGCAAAAGTATGTTTCCCTAAAAACCACACTACCGTTAATGCAAATACAATTCCTAAAAAATAAATACCCGCCTTTTTTGAAACACCGCCCTTTATAGTTGAATAAATAGAATATAAACACACTAAAATTCCAATGTTTACAAGCGCTATGGGTATTAAAGAAACAAATGTTTGCCAAGTAAGATGAAATAGATTTAAAAAATCAAATGAAACGGTAGAATTTGCTATAAGCGTGTTGAATAAGTGGTTGTGAAACAAAATTCCCAGCGATAAAAATAAAATTTGTAAAACAGGAAACGTTCCGTTTTTATTTTTCTCTTTCACCTGTTTTGTATAGTAATAACAAACCATTACCAACCATAAGTAAAGAATGGCGTTTAAAATAATATCGCCCAAATACCCGTTTAAGAAAGATTGTGCATTACCAAATATTCTTAAGTTATAAAGCTCACTTTGATATAAAAAGGCGGGCCACTTTTTCCAAAGCATTAAACAGCGTAATAAAATTACTGCTGCTAATTGCAAAATGTTGACGATTTTAAATGGAGATTTTTTTATTTGCCACAACAAATACAGCAAATAAGTAAGCAAACTCAGCAAAAAAAGATAGGTGCTAATAATAACTGATTGTGGCGCTTTATAGTTTTCCTCATCTCCCTTAATTGAAAACATGTATTTGCCGTTTAGGGTTACTTCGCTTCCAATTACCGGGGCAAGCTTAAAATCTATGTTTTTTAAGCCTAACCAATCTGCAAATTTATTTTTTAAATACTTGTTCTGTAAATCATACCTTGCCTTTATAAGTGTTAAGGCTACTTTTGTGGTTTTACCGCTTTTGTTTATAGAGGTTAAATAATAACCATTTCTTAAAACAACCAGTGGTTTATCAAGCATTTTGTCATAAACTGTGGGCACAGGAATTTGAGAATTGTTCCACTCTTTTAAAATCCCATTCTGGTAAACATAATAACCTATTCCTTTTTGCTTGTACAAATCTTCGGCTAAGCGTGGGTTTAAATCCTCGTTGCTATTAATACAAGCCGATAGTTCCTTTTCCTTTAACGAAATTGTTTTAGATGCCCTTTCTGATAACTCCGTAAGTGTATTGGTTCCATTAAAATCAACAATAATGCAGGCAATACAAAACAGGAAGGCCAAGCCCGGTAAAAAGTATTTACTTCTTAATAAAGCCATTATTGCTACAAATTAACAATATTTATTGATATGGGCTATATTTCGTTTTCAAATATGCGAATTGCTATTAATTTTGTACTTTGCATAGATTATTTAAGATATGGCACGCGAAAACAAGAACACCCCTAAACAACCGGTATTTCCGGAGTTAACAAACAAGTTTACCTATTTCTCATTTTTAAACCACAAGCTGGCCTCTATTATTATTGGAATTGTAGGCTTTGTGTTTTACATAACCTCCATTAACGGAGAATATGCGCTTGACGATGGTATTATTATTCACCAAAACGACCACGTTATTAAAGGTGTTAGAGGAATTCCGGGCATTTTAACCAAAGACGCTTACGAAAGTTTTTACCGCCGCATGTGTGCTACCGATCAGTTAGCCGGAGGTCGTTATCGTCCTTTATCTGTTGTTAGTTTTGCTGTAGAGCAAGAGTTTTTAGGTCCCTACAGAAGCGGTCTTTATATGCAGGTGCAAGATTTAAATCAGAATGGGGTCCTCGACGATAAATCGGTTATGCACACAACACCGTGCGGCCGACAAGAATCAAATTACGAGTACAATGATTATGTTGATTTAAACAACGACGGCAAGGTTCAACCCAACGAATGTTACACTTGTTGGGATTTAAACAAAAATTTTAAAAACGATTTTGATGAGGATTTAAATATTGACGGTGTATTTAACGAGGTGGATTGTCAGGTATACAGCGCTAAAGTTCGTCACTTTAATAATATTTGGACATTTGCACTGGGCTGTGTGTTTTTATATTTAGTTTTTGCAAAATGCTTTTTCAGAAAAAACCCGGATTTGGCCTTTTTGGCTGCTCTTTTGTTTACCATGCACCCAATACACTCTGAAGCTATTGCCAATGTAAAAAGTCGCGATGAGATTTTTTCATTAATCTTTGTTTCATTAACTTTTCTATATTCCTTTAAATACCTCGAAACTAAAACCTGGAAAGATTTATTCTGGGCCTCCTTTATGTTTTTGCTGGCCTTACTCTCTAAAGAATACGCCATTATGTTGCTTCTGTTAATACCGTTTGCCGTGTACACTTTTACAGAAAACAATGTTCAGGGAGAATACGTTTATACAAAATTATCTTTCCGTATTTTATTGGTAGTTAGCGCAGGGCTTTTAACCGCCTTTATTCACAAGGGGTTAATTAATCCGGTAATGGGAGAAGGATCTAAAACAGTTAACAGATTATTAAGTGCAGCTGTGTGGTTTGCAATTAGTGCCGCTGCAATTAATTATTACAACAAAAAAGATATCATGAAAAATCTGAAAGATTTTGTTGTAACAAAAGACATTAAAAACATTTTAATTATAGCCATTTCATTTATTGTGTGCGCTGCTTTAATGTTGTTTATTAAAAGGAATTTCGACATGAAAGTACCTACACCGGTTAAGCCTACGCGCGTATTCTGGTTGTTCCCATTTGTTTATTTGCTAGTTGTAAACGTAATTTCAGGCAAAGCAATGCGCCAAACCAAGTTTGTGCATTTAATGAGTTGGATGGGATTAATTATGTTGGTTTATTTAGGCATGCGTTTGGTTGCGGTTAAATTAAAACCGGGCGTTCCTGATACTGAAATATTAAATAACCCGTATTTATTGGCAAATGAAGAAGAGCGTTTTGCCACTAAAGGATATGTATTAATGAAGTATTTAATTCTTCAATTGTTTCCACATCCATTATCTTCTGATTATTCTTTTAACACCATCCCTTATCGTAAATTAACCAGTTGGGATTTCTTATTATCTATGGTATTGCATTTAGGAATGTTGGTTTTAGGTGTTTATTATACCATTAAGCGACATGTTATTGGTTTTGCAATAATGATGTATATTTTATTTGCATTACTAATAGGAAACGTATTAATGGATATTGGAGCTACCATGGGTGAGCGTTTAATTTTCCATTCTTCCATTGGCTTCTGTATAGCAGCAGCATATTACATACTTAAAGGCTTTGATAAATTAGCGAGCCTAAATATTAGTTTAAGAAAAACAGCGCTTTATTTAATTGTTTTGGTGGTTGGTTTCTTATTTGGTTGCAAAACCTGGGAACGTAATTGGGACTGGAAAAACGACGTTACCTTATTTTTAAAAGACGTGAAAACAATGCCGCATAGTGTGTTGGTATTAGGTAATGCAGGCGCACGTTGGGTTGATTTGGCCGACACAAAAGAAGTTACAGGTATAAATATTCCAGGGCAAGATTCTACTCGTTTTAATGATTATAACGGAACACTGGTAATTACGGATGAAGAAGTGAAAGAAGGCGGATATAAAAGCCGAAAAGAAGCGGCTTTATACAAAGGCATTCGCTTTTTAGAACATGCTGTTGAATTACATCCGCGTTACGTTAACGGTTACCTAAACTTAGGTTTGGCTTATTTTAAATTACGTAAAGATTTTGAAGCATTGTTCTATTGGAAAAATGCAGAACGCTTGTATCCTAATAATCCTTACTTAAGAAACTACTATCAGGTTTACAGCAATGATTTAAAAAACCGCGGTGCTTCGGCGTTTCAGAGAGGGAAAATGGATTCAGCCGCTATTGAATACAACAAGTGGACTATTTTAGATCCTAACTCTGCAGAAGCTTGGTATAACTTAGGCGGGGCTTTCTTTAACTTAAGAAGATACGACAAAGCAAAACAAGCTTGGGAAAGAACCATGATGATAAACCCTAACTATGGAGACGTTAAGAAAACGCTTTCTATGATTACTCCTCAAATGTTAGGTGTTCAGCCACAAGCAACTGTTGCGCCTACACCACAACCGGTAAGTAATTAAAATGAAAAAACTGCTTTTTCTTAGCATATTGTTTTGTGCGCAAGGTTTTGCGCAAGTAATTAATACCGATGCCATTGAACAAACAGCGGCCGGCAACTTAAATAAACAATTATTTGCAGACAGCTTAACAAGCAGTTTTTGTATCATAATTAAAAGCGAAGTTAGGGCACATAAACATCTTAAACACAGCGAACATGTTATCGTTCAAAGCGGAGAAGGTGTAATGACGCTTGGAGATAAAGAGTTTTTAATTAAGCCCGGTGATGTAATTTTTATTCCAAAAAACACTGTACATTCTGTAATCGTTAAAGGCAAAAAACCTTTAAAAGTGCTTAGCATTCAATCGCCATATTTTAATGGTGACGATAGAGTGATGATGGAATAAATTAGCTGTGCAAAGTTAAAAGAGGAACATGTAAATGAAACGCCAATTCTTTGGTTGTGCTTTTAGAAAATAGCCTTTCGAAGAAGCCGTGATGTTGTGGCTCTACTATCACCAAATCTATTTCGTGCGCTTTTACAAAATCTATTACGCCTTCCGAAACATTACTTTCATAAACAAAGTACGTTTTGTGTTCGCTTTGTCCAAGTGTGTCTTCAATAAATTTATCGCTTTTAGCTTCTTTAATACTGATTTGATGGCCGGGTTCTAAAACATGAACTACATTTAATTTAGCTTCAAAAACCGTTGCATAATATTTAACTTGAATTAATGCTGAGGCTTCATTTAAGGCGTTTTTATAATCGCAAGCAAATGCAATTGATTTAATTTTTTTGCAAATTGCGTTAATAGGAATTATCATTACCGGTATTTTAGACTCCCGCGCCTCCTCAATAGAAGCGCTTCCTAATACATGCTCTTTTACAAAATTACGCTCATTGTCAATACCCATTACTATTAAATCCGCAGATTTTTGTTTTGCCAATTTATTAAGCTTGTATGATACCAATCCGTTTTCAACAACAACATTTACATCAACAATAGAAAGGTGCTGTGCAATAATTTCCGACTTTATACGCTCTAATTCCTTTACTGCGTTTTTTTTAATTACCTCATCGCTAATATCAATGTATCCAAACTCGGTAACCGGAACAGGCACATTGTAAATATTTATTATAGATAATGTTGAACAAAACCGCGCAGCTAAATGCGTTGCATGCTTTAAGGCGTTTTCAGCCGCCGGTGAAAAATCGTATGCGCAAACAATATGTTTCATTTTTTTTGTGAAGATATTTAATCATACAAAATGCTAAACTGAGTTTTGTCAGAATTTTGTATGATTTTATTATTGTATTTAAGCCTAGTTATTGCTAATATTAGGGTTCTTATGGAGATAAAATTTATAGGGGCTACTGAATCTGTTACCGGCAGTAAACACCTGTTAACGTCCGATTCCAAGAAAAAAATACTGCTTGATTGCGGTTTATACCAAGGCATGGGAAAAGAAACCGATCCTTTAAACCGTTCATTGGGGGTTGACCCATTTGACATTGATGCCGTTTTGCTTTCGCATGCACACATTGATCATTCCGGTAATTTACCCTTACTGGTTAAAGAGGGGTACGGCGGTAAAATAATTTGTACACCGGCAACCGAAGAAGTTTGTAAAATTTTATTAATGGATAGTGCAAACATTCATGAAAACGATGTTTATTTTATTAATAAACGTAGAGAAAGAAAAGGGCTTGAAAAAATTAAACCGCTTTATACCATTGCTGATGCAGAAAAATGTTTAAGTCTCTTTCATTCCATTCCTGTTAATACAGATGTGCAAATATTTGATGATGTTTGGGTTCGTTTTACCGAAGCGGGACATATATTAGGAAGCGCTATTACTAATCTAAAACTTAAACGTAAAAACGGTGAAATTGTAAAGTTAACCTATTCGGGAGATGTGGGCAGATATGGAGATATGTTGATGAAAGATCCGGATCCTTTTCCGCAAGCAGATTATTTAATTTTAGAAAGCACTTACGGAAATTCTTTACACGATAAACAAGTAGATGCTACAAATCAACTTTTAGAAATTGTAAAAAACACTTGCCTTGTAAAAAAGGGAAGATTAATTATTCCTGCATTTAGTTTAGGTCGCACACAAGAAATTGTTTACACTTTAAATAAACTGTTTAATCAAAATAAACTTCCTAAATTACCCATTTATGTAGATAGTCCGCTTTCTGCAAGTGCAACAAAAGTAATGCGCGACCATCATTATTGTTTAAACGAAGATGTTCAAAAATTAATGGAACACGACCCTGATCCGTTTGGTTTTGAGGGCCTCACTTATATTAGAAAAGCCGAGGAATCTAAGTTATTAAACGAAAATAAATCGCCCTGCATTATTATTTCTTCTTCAGGAATGATGGATGCGGGCAGAATTAAACATCACTTAATTCATACTCTTCCTAACCAAAAAAACACCATACTTATTTCCGGCTATTGCTCTCCCGGCACACTAGGAGGAAAGTTGTTAGATGGCGCTAATGAAGTTAGAGTTTTTGGAGACATGATTCCGGTGAAAGCAGAAATTAAAACAATAACCTCGTTTAGTGCGCATGCAGATTATAGCGAACTATTAAAATTTATTTCATGCCAAGATAAATCACTTTTAAAAAATATTTTTCTGGTGCACGGTGAAACAGAAGTTAAAAAAGGTTTTAAAATTATATTAGAAAAATACGGATACAACAACATCCTTATTCCATTTAAAAACGAAAGCGTTAAATTATAAAAATGTCATCGCAAATTATTACTATAACCCTTTCCCCTTGTATTGATAAAAGCACCATTGTTGAACGATTTGTGCCTGAAAAAAAACTTAAGTGCTCTTATCCTGTTTTAGAAGCCGGTGGCGGAGGTATAAACGTTTCTAGAGTTTTAAAAAACTTTAAAACCAACTCTGAGTGTATTTATATTTCCGGTGGGTATACGGGAAAGATTTTAGACAATTTGGTTTTTCATGAGGGTTTAAATGCAAAAACAATTTCTTCAGAACAATACACCCGAGAAAATTTTATTGTATTCGAAAAACACACGCATCTGCAATTCCGATTCGGAATGCCCATTAATAAAGTTGTAGAAAAAGAGTGGCGTGCTGTATTAAATCAAATCAAAAAATCTAAAAAATCATCGTTTTTAGTTTTAAGTGGCAGTGTATCCGAAAATATTAGTCCTGTTTTCTTTAAAGAAATAGAGTTGTTCGTTAAAAAAACCAATTGCAAGTTTATTGTAGATACAGCCGGTTCTGCATTAAAAAAAATTATTACTGCGGGGGCCTTTTTAATTAAGCCCAATTTAAATGAGTTCTCCGGTCTTTATGGAACAAAAACGCTTAACTACAAAGAGCTTGTAAAAAAAGCGAAACAAATGGTTGCTAAAGCAAAAGTTGAAAATGTTCTGGTTTCTATTGGAAAAGATGGAGCCATATTGGTTAATAAAACGGGGGGGTATCATTTAATTCCTCCTAAAGTAAAAGTAAAAAGTACAGTGGGCGCCGGCGATAGTATGGTGGCGGGCATCATTTATAACCTTAACAAAGGAATTGAAATTTTAGATGCCGTAAAACTTGGTGTAGCAGCAGGCTCTGCCACCACGGCCAACTCCGGAATGCAGCTCTGTTCATTAACAGAGGCAAAAAAACTTCTACCAAAAGTTAAAATCAAAAAACTACTTTAAATAGGGTTTAATTCCTAAAACTGATTAAAATCATTTTGTTTTTAGTTGGCCTTTTATACCTTTCTCAGTTTGGCAAAAACTGAAATTATGCTTAATTTGGGAAAGAATCAGCCTCTAGATATGGAACAGTTAAACGCTTTGTTTGAACATGCAACCGAAGGCATTATTATTGCTAACAAACAGGGTATTATTATTAAGGCCAATCCAAGTTCTGAAAGGTTGTTTGGTTACAATGTTGGGGAACTGGAAGGTAAAAAAGTAGAGGAAATTGTACCCGACAAATATAAAGGTAATCACGAAAAACATCGTAATTCTTATCACAAAAACCCTCATCCCAGATCTATGGGACAGGGAATGGATTTGTTTGCAAAGCGCAAAGACGGTACAGAATTTCCTGCAGAAATTAGCTTGTCGCACTACACAAAAGGAGAGGAGCCTTTTGTTATTGCTTTTATTATTGATGTTTCTGAAAGAAAAAAAGTAGAAGAAAAAATAAAAAAAATAAACTCAGAGCTTGAAACAAAAGTAGATGAACGCACCCGGGTTTTAAAAGAAACAATGATGGAGTTGGAGGCCTCTAAAGATGAATTGCGAGATGCTTTAGAAAAAGAAAAAGAATTAAACGATATGAAGTCGCGCTTTGTTACCATGGCTTCACATGAATTTAGAACACCCCTCAGCACTATTCTTTCCTCTGTTTCACTTATTGGAAAATACAATCTGGAAGAAGAAGAAGATAAAAGAAAAAAACACGTAGAGCGAATAAAATCTGCCGTAACAAACATGACATTAATCCTTAACGACTTTCTTTCGGCGGGTAAATTAGAAGAAGGTAAAATTTCTAACAATCCGGTAGAATTAAATGTTGTGAAATTAGTGAACGAAATTGCCGCCGAGTTAAGTAATTTATTAAAATCAAATCAAAAAATTCAATACAATCACAGCGGAATCGAAGATTTGCTAATAGATAAACAATTTCTGAAAAACATATTCATTAATTTACTTTCTAATGCCATTAAATTCTCCCCCGAAAACAAAAATATTATTTTAAATACTAAAATTAGCGAAATTGCATTTGAAATAATGGTGCAAGATTTTGGAATTGGTATTCCGGAAGAAGAACAAAAACATTTATTTGAACGATTCTTCAGAGCAAAAAACGCATCAAACATACAGGGTACCGGACTTGGTTTAAATATTGTATCTAAATATGTTGAAGAACTAAAAGGAACACTTACATTTGAAAGTAAATTAAACGAAGGAACTATTTTTAAAATAAACATACCTCTGAATAAATAAAAACATGAAAACAATTTTATTAATTGAAGACAATAACGAAGTTAGAGAAAACACCGCTGAAATTTTAGAATTAGCAAATTATAAAGTTTTACAAGCCGAAAATGGAAAAACAGGCGTAGAAATAGCCCAACAGCAAAAGCCCGATTTAATTATTTGCGATATTATGATGCCTGTTTTAGATGGGTATGGTGTAATTCACTTATTAAGTAAAAGCGCAGAAACCGCCTTAATTCCTTTTATTTTTCTTACAGCCAAGTCTGAGCGTGGTGATTTTAGAAAAGGGATGGAAATGGGTGCAGACGATTATATTACAAAACCATTTGACGATGTTGAGCTGTTGAAAGCTGTTGAAAGCCGGCTTCGTAAAAACGAAATATTAAAAGCTGAATTTTCTAATAATGTAGATGGTATTAATAAGTTTTTTGATGATGTTGGCACATTAGAAGAATTAAAAAAACTATCGAAAGACAGAAGGGTTAAGTTGTTTAAGAAAAAAGACGTTGTTTTTAACGAAGGCAGTAGTCCTAATTACCTTTATTTTCTTTCAAAAGGAAAAGTAAAAACGCATCAAAATCATGAATACGGTAAAGAATTTATTACCAACCTTTATAAAGAAGGCGACTTTTTTGGATATATTGCTTTGTTGGAAGAAAAACCATTTAATGAAACCGCCGAAGCTTTAGAAGATTCTGAGGTGTTGTTAATTCCTAAGGACGATTTTTACAGCATGGTTTATAGCAACAGCCATGTTATGAAAAAATTTATTAAAATGCTAAGCGATAATGTTATTGAAAAAGAAAGCATGTTGGTTAATTTGGCTTATAGTTCTGTAAGAAAAAGAGTTGCCAATGCGCTTGTTACTTTGTGCGATAGGTACAGCAGCAAAAAAGAAAACGGATTAAACATTTCCTTTTCAAGAGAAGATTTAGCTAATATTGTAGGTACAGCAACCGAATCTTTAATAAGAACCTTAAGTGATTTTAAAGAAGATAAATTATTAGAAGTAAAGGGCAGTAATATTACTATTCTTAATTATGATAAATTAAAAACGTTAAAAGCTTAGTTCACTTAACTCTTTTCCTTGTTCGTTTTGCTTTTTAAGTGTCCAATTATCTGTTACGGTTGTTTCTATCCAACTTTTGCCTGATTTTCTGAACACCTGAACGTTTAATCCAAACTTTTCTTTAAAGAGCTCTTCTAATTCCGTTACGGTTGTGTTTTCGTCAAATGTAACATTCCCGTTTTTACTAATAATACTGGTTAGTTTGGTTCCGCCGTTTAAAATATCTTTTTTAGCACTCCCTTCTTTAGCAACGTGCGGCTTCTTAAAAAACATTAGCTTAAGAAATTGAAACTGTTCTTCAAAAGATTTTTGCAAATCATCAATAGTAATATTTTCACTAACATCTATTTTCATGTCTATCATTTTTTAAAAAGGTAATCCTACCGAGTTACTAACTAAACTTGAATTTTGCTCCGGTTCTATAGAAATAACGGGTATATCTGAATTATGAACCAACTCATGATTATAAGAGCTTAATATTCCTTTCGCGCCTCCAATTTTCTGATTGGTCATTGTTAATATTAAATCGTTTTTATGTTTTTTGGCAAACGTAATTGTTTTACTAACTCTGTGTTTTGTTTTGTCTACAAAGGTTTCGCATTTTATGTTGCTTTTTGCACACAATTCCTCAATTTGTTTGGCTATTACTTCTAATTTAAATTTATCCGCTTTTTCATCTTCATCATATAAACACAAGGCGGTAACTTTTGCAGAAAAAACCTTTGCCATTTCAATGGCATAATTTACTTTTTGACGCGAGTGTTGGGTTAAATCAATTGGAAGTAAAATGTTTTTGTAGCCTTTTTTAGAAACAACGCCTTTTATGGTCATAACCGGCATAGGTGTTTTAGTAACTAAACGATACGCAACACTTCCTAAGAAAAAATCGGATTTAGAATCTTTTCCCTGAGTACCCATTACTATTAAATCAATTTTATTCTCTTCTGCTAAATTTGCAATTTCTGTTGTAACGCTTCCTGTAGAAACAATTTTCTTTGGAAGAACGCCATAACTTTTAGAGATTTTTTCAGCAGCAGCATCGAGTTTTTTGTTTACTAAATCAACAACCGCTTTGTCGCTTTTAAGATTTAATAAGGGTAGTATAATGTCTACCAATTCCGATCTGCTAATAACATGTACCAGATACAGGTCTCCTTTTGTTAAAGAGGCTATTAAGGCAGCGTGGCTTATTGCCTTATCTGCATTTGCCGAAAAGTCGTACGGCACCATTATTTTTTTAGGTTTAAATTTTATCATAATTTATTTTTCGTGAATTGACATTACAGGGATTTTTGATTGAAATGAAATTAGTTTTGTGTTTGTTTCATTAAAGAAATTATATATGGGTGAATGAGATTTGCTAAATAACACAATCAAATCGCTGGGGGTTTTTTTACAATAATTTGTTATCCCATCTTGAAATGTTTTTGACTCCATTGTTTTTACGTTCCATTTTTTATTGTCTCTCTCGGGGTTTCTTTCATAAACCATCAAAAACTCATCTTCTGTTTTAATGTGTATTAACTCGTTTGTGGCCTTAAATTTTTCAGAAAAATTAAACGCCATTTGTATGCTTCGTTTTTTAATGTTTTCTCTATTGTCAACCGTTACAACAACGTGTTTTAATTGATGTTTCTTATAACTTTCGGGCACAATAATAACCGGACAATTTATTTTATTGGCAATACTTACTCCTGTTGTGCCATATATAAATTTTGAAATTTTAGATTTTGTTTCAAGGCCTAAAACAACATAATTAATTTTTCCTTTTTTATCCAAATCTTTCACAACTGTTTTTACTGAGTCGGAAGTGTTTAGTGTTTCAACCTCAACATTTGGTAATGCTTTAAGGGCAGTTTTCTTCACCTGCTCTAATTTTTGAGCGTTGCTTTCTTTTATTGTTTTATAATCAAGCGTATATAAGCCCGAATAGGTATGAACAATTGGAAAATCAAAAACATGTAGAAGCAATATTTTACTTGGGCATTTGGAAGCCAACATTAATGCATACTGCAATGCGTTTTCAGAAGACTTTGTATAATCTATTCCAACTAAAATTGTATTTTTCTTTTCCTTTTTCATTGTTTTTAATACTATTTATTAAATAATAGATAGTCTAAACTTAAAATTTCCCAACTATGTGGCAAAACCAATAAAGCAATAACCATAATTAATCGTGGGAAAACGTGTCGCATATCCCAAACAGGCTCTAGCATAGAAAAAGCAATTCCAACTAATATTAAATCTAAACCTAATAAGGCTAAGGCGTATCCCTTAAATAAGCCCAAAATTAACAACAGGCCGCCAAAAAACTCAACAACCGATGTATAAACAGCCGAGCCTATCAACATAAACTGAGGTATGTTGTTTTTTTGCGCGTTTATTTGAAATGCTTCCGTCACTCCTTTAATTTTTACTTTAAATAATTTATCGTATCCCTGATATAAAAAAATTATACCACAAAACACTCTTAGAATTAGTTCAGCAACATGCTGTTTATGTATTATTTCCATGTTACTAATTTAACCTTTTTCTTCTATTTCAATAATTAACTTTCACAAAAATACTTCCTTTGTAGGGGTATTTTAATGAGTTCTGTCAGAATTCCTGCTGATGTTCATCATAATTATGTTTGTTTTAAATTTAACAATTTGGTAAAATTTGGCTTATTTCTTAAACATGACAATTATCAATATCTAAAACTGACAAACCTCATAGGGCACAATTGACTTTATTGTGACATTTGTTACAAGAAAACAATTAAAAACTATAATAATAAACAATATGGCAACTACATTATCACACAGCGTTTCAAGTAGCGATAAAAATTTATCATGGTATGGTAAACTAATTAAAAAACTTGAGTTCAGTTATTTTGGAATGATTGCAATGACCATTTCAATAGGAAGTATTATTGGAGGAATTGCAGCAATGTATATTTTTCAAAACGATGCCCCTATTTGGCAATTAGGAATTTGTATGGCTTTTGCTATGGCTAATAACGTTGCAGCTATTGGCCAGGCACCAACGCGCTGGGTAGCTAACATTTTTTTAGCTACCTGCATTGTTGAAGCAGTTTTAATTTTAATTAATTTTTAACTGGTTTCAACTTAAGTTTTAGTTAGGTTTATATAACAAAAAAGGGATGTTAAACTCATCCCTTTTTTGTTGTTTTTATTTTGGTTTTACTTTTTTAAGGCGCTGTTATTTGTAAGTTTTTCACAAGCCTCTAAGTACTTATCATCACCCCAATTTTTTAGCTCTTCTTCTGTCCACAGTTCCGGAAAAAAAACGCGTCTCTGATATTTGGGATGCATATACTTTTTCCAATCGCTTCCCCCCGTTGCTTCAGCTTTTTTAGGTCCGCTTTCTAAATATTTCGCCGCAGCGTTATAGTGCGCCATTACCCAACGGATGTTTACTGTGTGGTCAAAATGACGCATGGCATTAATTAAACCAATATCATTTTTAACTTCATCCGGCAAGGCCTTAAACTTTGTCCATAAATTAATAGTATTATATGTTTCCATTTTATCAAGGAAAAAAGCTTTGTATTTTCGTTCAAAATTTTGAATTAAAGTGTTTTTCTTTCCTGTTTTATGGTCTTTACCTGCTGCTTGCCAATATAAATGTTCTAAAGCGTGTTCATATGGCGTATTTCTATCAATGGTTGCTCTGAAACGGAAATCAATTAAATTTATTAATTCGGTTGAGGCAAATTCAATTAAACGATATTGAGCGCTTTGAAATCCGCTTGCCGGTGTTAATGTGTTTCTGAATTTCATGTATTGATCAACGTCCATTCCATCGCCCATAATACTGAATGAAGAAGATAACATGTCAAAATATCTACTAACTCTGTACAAGTGTTTTGTAAATTTTGCCGCGTCAATTTTTTCGGCATAGGCTACCTGATCTATTTCCCATAAAATCATTTTAAACAGCAGTTCGTTAATTTGATGGTACATTATAAACACCATTTCATCGGGTAAAGTTGTGCGCTGTGTTTGCAAACTCAACAATGCGTCGGTTTGAATATAATCCCAATACGTAATTGGTTTTGCCCAAACAAGCCCTTCTAAATGTACATTCACATCTTGGTCTATCTTCGAGAATTTTTCGGTTAGTCTTTCTATTAGTTTTTCCTGTGTTTCGTTCATACTAATTAGTTTTTAATTTTTTCACCGTAAAACTGATGAATTAATTCATCCAGTTTATTTGATGGTGTTTCTTGCGTAATATTGTTTTTCTTAATCATATTTAAAACCACCTCATCTTGCTCTTTTCCTTTATTTAAGGCTACATGATATTCTATTTCGCTAAACGATACCATTGAATACATTGGAAAATAATTTCCCGGATATAGTTCAGCCATTCGTCTTTCTACTTTTTGTTGAAGCAAGAACGTTGGGTCGGCCACTTTATCACGCATTACAATATAATTCAGTAACGATAAATCTTGAACGGCATCTCCGTTAGGTTTGCGCATTATTTCGTAATCTTTAAATACTTTTTCCCAATCGTGGTTGTGTTTTTTCATTAATGAATGCATTACCGAACAATCCTCAAAACCTGCATTCATTCCTTGTCCAAAGAACGGAACGGTAGCGTGAGCCGCATCACCCATTAATGCGGTTTTGCCGTGCGTCCAAGGAAAACAACGAATAATTGCTAAAGATGAAAGCGGATGATCTTCCCAAGCGTCGGCAATGTTTGGCATCATTTCAAAAAAGTTAGGGAAAACTGTTTTAAAGAAATTATTTACTTTTTCTTTTGAGGTTAAGTTATTAAAGCAATGCTCGTGGCCATCAAAGGGCATAAATAAAGTACAGGTAAAAGAGCCATCAAAATTTGGCAGCGCAATTAGCATAAATCTTCCGCGTGGCCAAATGTGTAATGTATTTTTTTCTAGTTTATAACTTCCATCTGCATTTGCCGGTAATAAGATTTCACGGTAACCGTCCTCAATGTATTTCTGACTGTAATCAAACCTGTCTAGTTTTTGCATTGCGTTATAACGCAAGGCCGAAAAAGCTCCGTCGGTTGCAAAAACCACGTCTGATTTGTGTTCAGAAGCTTTACCTGTTTGAGTGTTTTTTAAATAAACAATTCCGTTTTTTAAATCAGCGCCGGTACACTCTTCATTAAAAGAAATGTTTGCGTTTCCGGTGCGCTCTGCAATATCCATTAACTTACAATTAATATCTCCGCGCGAAACCGACCATATTGCCTGATCGTTAATGCCATAAGGTTGATAGGTTTTATTTCCACTTAAATCGTGCATGGTGCGCCCGTACATTGGAATTGCAATTTTTCTAATTTCATCTCCTATTTCCATTTCATCTAAGGCTTTCCACCCACGAAAAGACATGGCAAGGTTAATTGATTTACCTGCAGAGATAATTGTTTTTCTCATATCTGTGCGGCGCTCAAAAACATTTACTTTGTAACCTGCTTTTGTAAGGTAAACTGCCCATAGCGACCCCACGAGGCCCGATCCTATAATTGTTGCTTGTTTCATATATCCATTTATTAAAATAAAAACACCGGAAGAGAACTTAAATATATAAATTTCTTCCGGTGTAATAAAGTAAATAAACTAAACAGCCTCTTCTTTAATTTTTGGTAAAGTAAGTACAGAACCACAGTGTTTACAGGTTCTTAACTTCACGTCTTTATAAAATTCATCGAGTAGTTTTGGTAATTGACCTACAATATCATCGCAGTGGAATTTCGCTTTGTATACTTCATTATCACAATTTTCACAATACCAAGTACATGCGTCTAATTCATCTGCTTTTCTTTGCCTTTCAATAACCAAACCTACGGTGTTTGGAAAACGTTGTGGTGAATGCTCAACACGCGGAGGTAATAAAAATATTTCCCCCTCTTTAATATCAATTACTCTGGTTTTTCCGTTTTCACGGATTGGTAACTGCATATCGCCTTCTATTTGATAAAAAAACTCTTCTCCCTCGTTGTAATGAAATTCTTTGCGCGCGTTGGGTCCACCAACAACCATAACAATAAATTCGGTATCTTGATAAACAACCTGGTTACCCACCGGGGGTTTTAATAAATGGCGATTTTCATCAATCCACTTTTTAAAATTTATAGGAGGCAAAATATTCATAAATCTACATTCGTACTTCCAAATTACAATGTTCCTCTTCTCGCCTGCTCAGCCTCAATTGATTCGAACAAGGCTTGAAAATTTCCTTTGCCAAAAGATTTGGCGCCTTTGCGTTGAATTATTTCAAAGAATAGGGTTGGCCTATCTTCAACCGGTTTGGTAAATATTTGAAGCAAATATCCATCTTCGTCTCTATCCACCATAATTCCCCACTTCTTCAACACTTCTATGTCTTCTTCAATTATTCCTACCCTGTCTTTTACCGTATCGTAATATGTTCCCGGTACGTATAAAAATTCTACGCCGCGTTTACGCATTTCAGAAATCGTAAATACAATATCGTCTGTTGCAACAGCAATGTGCTGGCAACCCGGACCATTATAAAAATCTAAATACTCCTCAACTTGTGATTTCTTTTTTCCCTTGGCCGGTTCGTTAATTGGAAATTTTATTCTTCCATTTCCGTTAGTCATCACCTTACTCATTAATGCAGTATATTCAGTTGAAATGTCTTTATCGTCAAATGTTACTAAATTTGCGAAACCCATCACATCTTCGTAAAACTTCGACCATTTATTCATGGAACCTAACTCAACATTACCCACCATGTGATCAATATATTTTAATCCTGTTGGTGTTGGTTTATATTCGGTTTCCCACTTACTAAAGCCCGGCATAAATGCGCCTTTATAATTTTTACGCTCCACAAACATATGTATTGTTTCTCCATAGGTGTGAATACCTGCCTGTATTACTTCACCGTTTTCGTCTTTTGTAACAAGCGGTTCCATAAAAGGTTTTGCTCCACGTTTTGTAGTTTCTTCAAAAGCTTTTCGTGCATCATCCACCCACAATGCAATTACTTTAACACCATCACCATGTAAACGAATATGATGAGATATTTCGCTGTTTGGGTCGAATGGAGAAGTTAATACCAAACGAATTTTATCTTGCACCAACACATAAGATACTCTGTCGCGCGAACCTGTTTCTAATCCTTTATATGCCAGTTCTTGAAAGCCAAAAGCGGTTTTATAAAAATGTGCAGCTTGCTTTGCGTTGCCCACATAAAGTTCAACATAATCTGTTCCGTTAATTGGTAAAAAATCTTGCGCTTTATCAAAAACTTTTGCGCCAGAATAATCATAATTTTTTACTTTGGTTAAATCTGCTGTTGCCATAATGTTTTGTTTTAATGAGTTAATTGTTTGTCAGACATCCATGATTTGTAATAATCTTTCACTTCATAATTCATTGCGTCAGTTGCAATTTTTACCGGATTAAAAGGGTCTATCATTACCGCTAGTTCTTTTGTTTCCTTTTTACCAATACTTCTTTCAATTGCTCCGGGATGCGGGCCGTGCGGAATGCCCGCAGGGTGCAAAGTAAATTGACCCGCTTTTATATTGTTTCTGCTCATAAAATCTCCATCCACATAATATAAAATTTCATCTGCGTCTATATTACTGTGATGATATGGCGCAGGAATTGCATCTGGATGATAATCGTACAAACGCGGAACAAATGAACATATTACAAAATTTCTTCCTTCAAATTGTTGATGAATTGGAGGCGGCATGTGTATACGGCCAGTTATTGGTTCGAAATCAAAAATTGAAAAGGCGTATGGATAACTATACCCATCCCATCCAACTAAATCAAAAGGATGCGTTTCGTAAACATAAGGATAAATTAAACCGCGTTTTTTTATCAAAATTTTAAAGTCGCCATGTTCATCGTGTGTTTCAAAATTATACGGCAATTTAAAGTCTCTTTCGCAAAAAGGAGAATGCTCTAATAATTGACCAAATTCATTTCTGTATCTTTTTGGTGTACGAATTGGGCTGTGTGATTCTACAAACAATATTTTATTTTCTTTTGTGTCAAATTCTAATTTATAAACTGTTCCTCTTGGTATAATTACATAATCACCATACTCAAAATCAACAGTACCGTACATGGTTTTGCACCGTCCGCTACCTTTATGAATAAAAAGCATTTCATCAGAATCTGCATTTTTAAAAAAATAGTCTTCCATGCTTTTATCTGGCGCAGCAACACCAATAATCATATCATCATTAAAGAAAAAAGTTTTTCTGCTTTTAATATAATCGCTTTCGGGCGCCACTTCCATACCCATAAAACTTAAAGCCTTTAAGTTTTCATCAATTGCAGCAACAGGACGAACGTTAATTGGTTCGCCTAAGTGCTTTACCATTGTTGGCGGATTTATGTGATATAGTAAAGAAGAAGTGCTTGAAAACCCTTCTGTTCCAAATAACTCTTCGTGATACAAATCTCCTTTTTCTGAGCGAAAAACCACATGACGTTTGTGTGGGGTTTTTCCGTGCTTTTGATAAACTGGCATGTTACATGTTTTACATGCCAAATTTCAACAATGGGAGGTGATATAAAAATGATATTTGATGGATTCAGAAACTGATTATTATCAGTTTAAAATGAAGCTTATTCAAACAGTTTTATTAACTCGTTTGCAGAAACAACGCCTGATGTTTTCCAAACCACTCTTCCATTCTTAAATAACAGCAAGGTGGGAACACTTCTTATTTGATAAGCCGCCGCGGCTTCTTGGTTTTTATCTACATCTATTTTAATAATGGTGGCTTTATCGCCCATTCTATCTTTCACTTCTTTTAAAATTGGGGCCATTGTTTTACAGGGCCCGCACCATTCTGCAAAAAAATCAACCAATACCGGTTTTTCAGAATTAATTATTTCATTAAACGTTTTCATTTTTTTGTTTTTGTGGAATTTCACAATTTCCTGTTGCACAAGCAGCGCAAACATTTAATAAAGCATGTATCATTAAAAAAACTCCGCCTGCTGCCAAAATAGTATCCCCTTTTATTATTCCTTGAACAATAAAAAGAATTGCTAATACGGCTCTTGTAATGCGCCACCAATCCCAATTTTTAAATAACGTTTCTTTTATATTCATTATTAATGTGTTGTTTGTTCTAATTTATTGGACTTGTACTGTTTGTTGAATTTATAAAAAAAGTTCAACCAAATTAATCTCGACCATCTAATGGTTAATGGGCTTAATAAAATAATTGAGCCCACTACCATTAAAGCAAAATTCAGCGTTTCCATTTCTATAAAATAATTATATAAAAAATACCAAACTGTAAACCAACCCGATGTTAATGCATACGAAACATACATGGAGCCATAAAAAAAACTTGGTTCCTTTTCATATTTTAATCCGCAGTGATTACAGGTTTGATGTAAGCTAAATATTTTTTTTAAGTTATATGGATTTTTCTCTGTAAACACATCTCCTTGGTGACATCTCGGGCATTTATTAAAAAGCATCGAGATAATAGTGTTAATTATTCTCATGGTTTCGTTTTTTAAAAAGTCCAACAATAAAATACCCAAGCAAAGCACCATAAGGAATTGTTACCATTGGGTTTGAAGCAATCATACACGTTCCGTTTTTACAGCCAACAAAATAATAATATAAAAAACCTCCGGTTGCCCCTAGTGCCAATCCTAAAATTTCTACTTTGTATTTAGCAATAACATTCATTTACAATACAAAGGTCGGCACAAAGCAAGAAAAACAATGTAACAAAAGTCACTTTTAAAAATGATAAAAATAAATGAATGATTAAGCGGCAGGGTTTTACTTTAATAAAGTAACGTGACCGGTTTTTGTATATGATTTTCCGTCAACCGCGGTATAATTTATTTTATAAACGTATACATCGTTTTTACAATATTGCCCTTTAAACTTTCCATCCCAACCCTTACCTGTATCTCCTGAAAAATACATGCGCTCGCCCCACCTATCAAACACACTTAATTCAATTTTTAAAATTCCGGTTCCAAACGCAAAAAACTCATCATTTAAACCATCTTCGTTTGGTGTAAATATATTAGGAATAAAAATACTGTGTTCTTTTGTAATGGTAATACAAACCTCATCAATTGCTCTGCAACCAAAACTGTTTTGCGAAACAGCAACGTAACAACTATTGTTTTTTGGCGTTATTTGTGTTTGCGGACAAACGGCACAAGCAATCGCCTCTCCTGATATCCACGTAATACTTCCCGTTCCGGAAGCAAACAAATAAATTTCATCATTTATATTATAGCTTTTATCTTCTCCTGCATTAACTATGGGCAAAGGATTTACTTTTACCATTACCGTTGATGTTGTTTTACAAAATCCGCCGGCAGATGCATAAACTGTATAAACAGTAGTTACAGAAGGGTTGGCAACAGGATTAGGGCTAAAAGGATTGTCTAACCCTTCGGCAGGAAGCCATTGAACACCGTTTTGTGCGCCAACACTAATTCTTACACTTTGGCCTTTACAAATACTAACACTTCCGCTAACCGATGCTAAAACAGGAGGCACAACTTCTATTAAAATTTCCTGCGTCATAACACAACTTACACTTCCAGCTGCGCTTATACCTGTTACTGTATAATTAGTATTAACTGTTGGGCTAACTAAAGCTGCATTATTATTAATTAAAGTGAAATTAGAAACAGATGGGTTCCAAATAAAATTATTAGCACCACTTGCAAAAATATTTGCTTTGTCGCCGAAACAAATTTTTGTTGGGCTGGCAATTAAATTCATTACAGGATTTGGCACTACCATAATTGAAACAACAGAGCTTGTTGTACAAGCACCATTTCCTCCTATAACTGTATATGACATGGATACAGGCGGAGATGCTTGCGTAAATCCACTATTAGGATTTGTAACACCTAACGTTGGTAGCCAGGTATATGAGCTTGCTCCAATAGCGTTTAAATTTGTTGCGCTTCCCGAACATATTTCAAAACTACTTGCTGTTACTTGTAAGTTTGGTAAAGGAACAACTGAAATTTGCCTTACAGCGGTTGCTGTGCAAGAATTTGCTTCGCCCACCACTGTATAATCTGTGGTGCTTAAAGGTGTGGCAATTACGTTTGCAATAAACGGATTGTTTAATGTGCCTCCGGGAAACCAAGTATAATTAGTTGCTCCTACTGCATTTAATTGAAAATTTTGTCCGGCACAAATAGATGCGCTTAATGGTGCTATAAAAACAGTAGGGTTTGGGTTAACTAAAACATTTATTATTGTTCTGCTAATACAACCTTGTAAATCGGATCCTTCTAAAGTATAATTAGTTGCAGAGGGTGGATTTATAAAAAGAGAAAAACTTTGTGTTACCGAATTCCAGGTGTAGCTATTTGCTCCTGACCCAATAAGGGTAGATGTTTGTCCGGCACACAATGTTGTATTTCCTGTAACATTTAATGTTGGGCCCGGTAAAGCATAAACAGTTTCTGTAGCTTGGGCGGTGCAAGCACCTGAAGCACCAATAACCGTATAAACGGTTGTTGCGGCCGGATTTAATGCGGCGGTTGCCGTAAAAATGGAGCCCGGGTTCCAAGTATAGGTGTTTGCGCCGTTAGCCGTTAAGGTTGTGGTAGCGCCTGCACAAACTGTATTGTTTCCGGTAACTGTAACAGTAGGTAAGTTTACTGAAACTAAAGGAGCGGGTAAATTAGGTAAAGTAATACCAGGCTGGCCAACTTGTGCGCCAAACGTAGTATTAAAACATGCGCTTGCCGCATTGTTTACTGTACCTGCCGCGCCGCCATTACTAATATACGTTACTCCGCCGGGCAAGGCCGCTGTGCTGAAAGCATATAAACCGCCGCCGCCGCCGCCACCGGGACCATGACACATGGTTGGGAAAATAGTATTATTGTTACTTCCGCCTCTACCTCCATTAGTAGATACTGTTAAGTTTCCATTGTAATTATTACACGAAATAAATATTGTTCCTCCTGCGCCACCGCCACCAGAGCCTTCGTCGTTAGCCACAACAGCTACTGTGCCGCCATTTGCCGCTATAACTCTGTTGTTGCAAACTATTTCATTTGCGCGAATGTAAATAATTGCTCCGCCCGGAGCGCCTGCCGTAGCTGTTTGGTTATTATCTCTAAATCCGCCGCCGCCGCCGCCACCCATAAACATTCGTGCTGCATTTGGAGCTAAAGTTATTCCTCCAATACCTCTATCATCAAACGCTCCGCAACCGTTGTATTGGTTTCCTCCTAATCCACCAGCACCAGCATTCCCGCCGCCGCCGCCGCCAGAGTTTCCACAATTAGAACCGCCACCACCATTTGCTTGATTGGCTTTCATACGCATAAATCCGGGAATATAATTTGAAACACTTTCTCCTTTTTCTCCGCCTGAAACACCTGCAAATCCATTTATACTGCAACAAAAACCACCGGCAACAAAATTACCGCCTCTAAACCCTAGTGCAGAAACATTAATATCTGAATTTAAAGTAAGGGTACCAGCTTCAAAAGCCAGAACGCCCCCAACAGTACCATTCCAAGCAGCACAAGTTAATGTATTGGTTACAACAGGCAAGCAATACTTAGGTACAGTTACTAGCTGAACGCTACCTGTATTAAAATTATAATTATTTATTGGCGCAGTATTTAATGTAATTACGTTTCCTGCAATTGCGGTAATGTCTAAAAATTCATACATCCCGGCGCTGTTTAGCGCGGTAATGTTTCCGAAGGTAGCGTTGTTAACCCCGGCAACATTGGCTCCTTTCATTTGAATAATCATTACCTGATCGCCAACCGCAAAACCCGCAGTAGCGCCAACCGTAATGTTTGTGCCGGCAATGTTAGTAACATTTGCATATGCATTTATTGTGCCTGCAATGTTTTGAGCTTTATTAAACGTAACTATTAAAACAAATAGGTATAAAAAAACGTTTCTCATTTCGGAGCGTAAAGATAGTTCAAAAACGCAAAGGTTTTTATCCCCTTAACAGTAAATGAGTGAAATTGAAGTTAGAATGAGTAAGTGCCTGAAAACTACCATTTAGCATCAGGATAGGCCCTCTGCAAATATTGCATTTCGCATAACAAGTGACCTAGGTATTCGGAATGAATTCCGTTTCTCCCTCCCGTTTGCATATAATCATCTTCCGGAACAATTAAAGTTGCTTCCGTTAATATTTGCTGTATTTTATTTTGCCATTGTATTTTAATTGGTACTAAATCAACAGCAAATGCGCTCTTTAATAAAGCGTTTTCTATTTCGTCCATTTCAAACAGTTCGCCGGTAAACATCCATAATTCATTAACTGCTTTTTGCATTCTGATTTTACTTTCTTCTGTCCCGTCTCCTAAACGAATTGTCCAATCACTTGCGTGTTGTAAATGGTATTTAATTTCTTTAATAGATTTGGATGCTATAGCCGCTAATGTTTCGTCTTTGCTTTTTAATAATTCGGAATACAAAAAAAACTCAAATGTAGATTGAAACAATTGGCGAGCAATTGTAAAAGCAAAATCGCCGTTGGGTTGTTCGCACAATAAATGATTATAGTAATTTTGTTCAGGGCGGCGATATGCTAAATCATCGGCTGTTTGGTTTTTTCCTTCAACAACTGCGGCATAGGTTAACAGCGCCTCTGTTCTTCCTATCATGTCTAAAGAAATATTTGTTAAGGCTAAATCTTCCTCTATAAAAGGCGCCTTACTACACCATTCCGATAAACGATGGCCAAGAATTAAACTATCATCTGCTAGTCGCAATAAATATTTAAATAAGGCTTCTTCTTTTTTCATATGTAGATAATTTTATTTTTAAATGTTGGTTGCGCCCTCGGGCATTACATAAAAAGTGGGGTGACGATAAATTTTATCGTTTGATGGGTCGAACAACATTTCGCTGTCTCCGGGATTTGAAGCCGTTATGCAACTTGATGGAACTACCCAAATACTGGTTCCTTCTCCTCTTCTGGTGTAGGTATCTCTTGCATTTTGCATTGCCATTTTCTCATCAGAGGCGTGAATACTGCCTGCGTGTATATATGGAAGTCCTGATTTACTTTGAATAAAAACTTCCCAAATATTTAATTGTGTATCTTTTCCCATTGTCGTTTTTTAAGCTTGAATTAAACTCTCTCTTTCTAATTTTTTCTTACTATAAGCTTCTGCGGCCTCTCGTACCCAAATTCCCTCCTCGTGGTATTTCTTATGATGGTTCATTCGTTGCTTGTTGCAAGGGCCGTGGCCGTTAATTACTTTGTGAAATTCATCCCAATTAATTTCGCCAATTTCATAGTGGTTTGTTTTTGCGTTCCACTTAACATTGTTATCCGGAACTTTTAAACCAATTAATTCTGCCTGAGGAATTGTTTTATCAATAAATTTCTGACGAAGTTCGTCGTTTGTTTCTCTCTTAATTTTCCATTTAACAGCGTTACTGCTATGCGGCGAATTAGTATCATGTGGGCCAAACATCATTAATGCAGGCCACCACCAACGGTTCATTGCATCTTGTGCCATTTCCTTTTGTTCTTTAGTGCCCGACATCATTTTTGCCATAATTTCATAGCCTTGGCGCTGATGAAAACTTTCTTCTTTACAAATTCTTACCATTGCTCTTGCATAAGGCCCGTATGATGTACGTTGCAATGAAACCTGATTTACAATAGCAGCGCCATCAACCAACCAACCTATTGCCCCAATATCTGCCCAATTTAAAGCAGGATAATTAAAGATGTTAGAGTATTTTGCTTTACCTGAATGTAATTGTTTAATTAACTCATCGCGCGATATGCCTAAAGTTTCAGTAGCGCTGTATAAATACAACCCGTGCCCACCTTCATCTTGAATTTTTGCCAATAAAATTTGTTTTGCTCTTAAGCTGGGTGCACGTGTTATCCAGTTTCCTTCGGGTTGCATTCCGATTACTTCGGAATGTGCGTGTTGAGAAATTTGGCGAATTAAATGCCTTCTGTATTCCTCCGGCATTTCGTCTTTTGCCTCTATGTACTCGCCATTGTCTACTCTTTTCTGAAATTTAATTTCGTCGGCCATGGTGTTAGTTTTTAGTAAAAATACTTAAGAGGTGCGCGGGGAGTAATGACCTCTGTCAATTTTAAAACATGATTGTTGTCATGCCCTTATGTAACAATAGTCACACACTTAACTTTATCATTCATTTAACTTTAACAAAAAAATTATGAAAACAAACATGGGCTCTATTGACAGAATTGTAAGATTAATTCTTGCTGCTGTATTTTTAATTCTGTTTTTTACAAACACTGTTAGTGGTGTTTTAGGTTACATTTTAATAGCGTTTTCCGTTATTTTTATTTTAACCTCGCTAATTAGTTTTTGCCCGCTTTACCCGTTATTTGGAATAAACACTTGTAAAAAGGAAAACAAGGGATAGGTTACTGCTTATTGCAGAATACAAAATTATTTGTATTTTTCAACGCCCTATGAGCGCACACTATAAAGTACTTGATTCTTTTAAGCACGGAATTTCTCACATTGAGTGCTGGGACAATGGAATTATTTATTTTAAAACCGATGATTATTCAGAAACTCTATTAGAAGATTCTGTTTTTCAGCACGAGTATTTAAAATCAAAATACAACGGAAAAGACAAGTTAAAAATTTTGGTAGAACCCGGTAACTTTTCAACCATTACAAAAGAGGCTCGAGAGTTTTCTACTAAACCGGAAACAAATAAAATGACGATGGCAAGCGCTGTTGTGGCATCATCATTAGCACAAAGATTATTAATTAATTTTATTGTTAATTTAACTCAAAAGCAAAGTATGAAAATGAAAATTTTTGAAAACAAACAAAAAGCTTTAGAGTGGCTGCTTTCTTTATAAATTAAATTGCTGAACTGAAAATTTTTGCTTCGGGTGTTTTTGCCCAATAGCGAGCATCAAAGCAAAGACAAATATTTCTTAAAAACGTTTTTCCGGTTTCTGTAATTTTAACTTCGTTTGACGATAATTCTACCAAGCCATCTTTTTTTAGAAGCTTTAATCTGTCTAAAACAAAATACAACTCATCACATTTATCTTCTTTACTTTGCCAACTGGTATAACCATTACACATTAAATTTAAAATGTGTTTGCGGATAGTAGTGTCTTCTTCTGTTAGAATATGTCCTTTAAAAATGGCGAGATGACCATTATCTATTGTTTTTTGATATTCTTCAACCGTTTTAATGTTTTGGATAAAGCCTCCCCAAGCATCGCTTATAGATGAAGCGCCCAAACCAATTAATAATTCTGTATGGTGTGGAGTATAGCCCATAAAATTACGGTGTAGGGTTCCGTTTTTTGCAGAAGTAAAAAGCAAATCGTTTTCTAATGCAAAGTGATCCATGCCCACTTCTTTATATCCTGCTTTTAAAAATAATTCTTTCCCTATTTTATATAGATTTTGTTTTACTTCATCAACAGGCAAATCTTTTTCGGTAAACTTTCTTTGTCCGGGTTTTAACCATGGCACATGTGCATAACTATACAAGGCAATTCGATCGGGCTTAACTTCAAGTACTTTGTTAATTGTTTCTCTGAATCCGTTTTCGTTTTGAAAAGGAAGACCATATACTAAATCAAAGTTTATGGAAGTATACCCTGTTAAACGAGCGTGTTTTACCACCTCCTCTACTTCTGTTGGTGATTGAAAACGATTAATTGCATCTTGAACTTTTTCATCATAATCTTGAATTCCTAAACTTATTCGTTTGAATCCAAATTTAAAAAGAGTTTCTAGGTGTTGTTTAGTGGTGTTTGAGGGATGGCCTTCGAAACTAAATTCAGACTCGTTGTTGTGGTTTGTGTCTTTTAAAATTTCCGAAAGAAGTTTATCAAGATTTTCTGCGCTAAAAAAAGTTGGAGTGCCGCCGCCTAAATGTAATTCTCGTATAACTGGTTTTTCATTAAAATTACTTAAATATATTTTCCATTCTTTTATAAGCGCATTAATGTAAGGAATCTCAACGGCATGATTAACCGTGATACGAGTGTTGCAAGCACAATAAGTACAAAGACTTTCACAAAAGGGTAAATGGATGTATAAACTTATACCGTTCTTACTATTTGTTTTTTGAAAAGTGTTGCTTACAATTTCTAACCACTCACCCTCGGTAGGTGTATGATCCCAAAAGGGAACTGTTGGATAGCTTGTGTATCTTGGAACCGGAACATTGTATTTAGAAACCAAATTCATTTATGACAATTAATGCTTCCTATTGTTGTTGTTTCGCTAATTGGAGACTTTGGACTAACATAAGGAATGCCTAAGTTTAAACCCCGTAAAATTAGTAAAACAGCCATTAGCGACCATATAATTGGTGTTGCTTTTTTTATGGTTTGTCTAAATTTAATGTTAATTGTATTGCCAATAATAGAAACGCTTAACATTACAGGAATTGTTGCCATTCCAAAAATCCACATAAACAAAGCTCCCAGTAAAACATTTCCTGTTGCTGCTGCCCCTGTTATTGCCATATAAACTAAGCCACACGGAAGCAATCCGTTTAAAAAGCCAATGGTAAACACATTCAAAAACCCTTGCTTTGACAACATGGCGCTTAATTTGTTTTTTAAATAATAAAAAACAGAAAATGTTTTGCTAAGCGCTTTGTTGTTTTTGTTGGTAAAATACGTTAAGCCCAAAACTATTAGTATTATTAAACCCAACGTGATAGAAAAATATTTTTGCGCGTTTATAAAAAACAAACTTTGTCCTATTCCGCCTGCAAGCAAACCAAAGATTGAATAGGCAATGCTTCTGCCAAAATGGTATAAAAACAAACTGCCTGTTTTTCCAAAAGAACTTAAATTACCTGTTGGCAAAGCCAAGACTATTGGCCCGCACATTCCAATACAATGGAAGCTGCCTAAAAAACCAATTGTTAGGGCTGATATAATTAAAAAAATCATTTAACAATGTTAATCACTTCTTCTTTAAAAAACTGCTTGTTGTTTGAGCTCCAGCTTAATTGCATTTTATAAACGCCTTTTTCAAAGTTTTTCAAATCAACAATTTGAGTATTATTAATAAAATTCAACTTCATCTTCACATCCTTTTTAAAATCAGATGGCCTAAAAAAAACAACTTCTCCTTTAAAATCATTTGTGTAAACTGTGCTATCAACACTTAACACCAAATTGTTCCTTTGTAGAGAATGGTGTATGGAGCCGTTTAACGAGTTGGCGTTATTTATCGCGTCTATTTTATCTTGATACTTCAGTTCTTGTGCATAGTAATCTTTACTTACTAACTCTATATCATAACCAAAACTTAAAAAAACAAGTGTAAGAATTAAGCCTACAAAGCTCAGGTATAGTATTGTAATTTTTACTCCAAAATTCATAATAGTATTTGTTATTTGTTAATTGTAAATGGGCCCAGAAAATTTGTTTCTACTTTTTTTATTTTTTTACCGTTTGAATAAATTCCAATCTTTAATTTTGTTTTTCTGCCTATTAAATCTTTTTTCTTTAAATAAATAAAAAACTCGCTTTCAATTACCCCTTCTCCTTTTAGTATAATTTCCTTTCCTACAATTTGTACCCGGGCCGGAATGTTTTCAACCACAACTTCAACCGGTATTTCTTTTCGGGTTTTATTTACCAATTTCATGGTAAATAAATTACTAATCTCTTCGTTAGGCTGCTCTTGATACAACAATCCTTTAGCTCGCAAAATTGTTGCATCATAGTCTGATCTTGTAGCCAATAAAGCAACCTCAACCCCAAACAACACCAACAAAACAGCAGTATATGCTTTCATTCTGCCGGTAAATTTTAATTTGGTTTTATTTTTAATACCGTTTTCAGAATCGTATCTAATTAATCCCTTTTCAAAACCTACTTTTTCCATCATGTCGTCACAAACATCAATGCAAGCAGTACAATTAGTGCATTCTAATTGTGTTCCGTTTCTAATATCTATTCCGGTAGGGCAAACCTTAACGCACAGATTACAATCAATACAATCTCCTCCGATTCTTATTTCATTCTTTTTAAACTTGTGTCTTTCTTCTCCTCTTACATAATCGTATGCTACTACAACAGAGTTCTTATCTAATAAAACACCTTGAAGTCTGCCATATGGGCAAACAATTATACAGGCTTGTTCTCTAAACCACCAAAAAATAAAAAAGAAAATTCCTGTAAAAATAAATAAGCCAATAAACCTTCCTTGGTTAATTAAAAAAGGATTTATATACATTTTCGCCACCTCATCTACACCAATTATATAACTAAAAAGCGTATTAGAGATTAAATAAGAAATAGAAAGAAATATTAAAAACTTTATACTTCTCTTTTTTATTTTATTAAAATTCCAAGGGCTGTTTTTTAAAGCCTTTTGATAATTTGCGTCTCCGTCTATCCAATATTCAATTTTACGAAAAATCATTTCCATGAATACGGTTTGCGGACAAGCCCAACCACAAAACAATCTTCCAAATACAACTGTAAACAAAGCAATGAAAACAATAAAAACAAGCATGCCTAAACCAAAAATGAAAAAATCTTGAGGCCAAAAAATTGCGCCAAACAAAATAAATTTCATTTCAGGAATATTAATTAAGAACAAGGGCTCGCCTTTATACTTAATAAAAGGAAGTGTAAAAAAAACAATTAAATAAACCCAGGTAAAATAGGTTCTTAAATTATAGAGTTTGCCAAATGGTTTTAATGGAAAAATCCACGAACGCTTTCCTTCCTCATCAACCGTTGCAATATGGTCTCTAAAAGAATCTTCGGGGTCGTGAATATCATTTTTTTCTGGCATTTTATTTTAGAGTATCTTTCATTGGAAGGGCAGATAAAGAGTCTGATGATATCTTCAAAGTATCACTTACTGTTATTCCCTTCTCTGTATATAAATCTCCTTGTGGCGCTTTTCCGTTTGGAGGGTTTGTTCCTTTTAAATTCATAATAAAAGATGTTACTTGCGCTATTTGCATGGGCGACAAATCTTCTTTCCATGCTTTCATTCCTTTTTCTACCCAGCCGTATTTAATTGATTTAAATACCTCTTGTATGCTTCCGCCGTGTAACCAGTATTCATCTGCCAAATTAGGACCCACTCCTCCTTCGCCGGCCCTGCCGTGGCAAGCAGCACAAGATGTAATGTATGCTTCCTTAGCTGCTTCTAGTTGTGCTGCGTCATTTATTAGTGTTACAGTGTTTTCATCAACCATGTTAGAGGCGTTTTTCATGTATTCTTCTACTTCAAGCTTTGCTTGTGCCATTTCTGTTTCATACTCTTTAATTTGCAATGCTCCGTTTTCAGAAAAGTGATAATTATAAATGTAAATTACAGCAACAATTATGGTTAAATAAAATCCATACTTCCACCAAGGCGGTAAATCATTATCTAACTCTTTAATGCCATCATAATCATGATCCATTAAAATGGATTCTTCTAACTCTACGGGAACAGCGCCGGTAAGTCCTGCAAAAATATCTGTTTCTTTTGCTTCTTTGGCTTTTTGCTCTGCAACGTGATTTCTTAATAAAAATTTAAATTGGTAAAACATTAAACCCAAAACAAGAGCCTCCAATAAAATTATGGAAAGCATAAAGTAAAATGTAAACGAATCAAGTCCGCCAATTGCCCAAGAATCATTTGAATTCGTGTTTTGCGAAAAAGCAGTTAATGAACTTAAAATAAACAAAATCGTTGCTCCTGCTTTAAGGCTGTTTCCGGAACCCTCATTATCTTTTTTTATCTTCTTATTTAAAAAATCGCTATCGGCCACGTTTTTTATTACTGTACTAAGTGATAATATAATTATTGCCAAAAATAATATAACCGCCAGCATGGTATTAAATAAAGGATTAGAAAAGTAGGAGCTGTTGTTTGCAGTTGCGTTTTGGCAAAAAGATTGCAAAGGAAAAAAACCTGCAATAAAAAATAAGTATAGTGGTTTTAACTTTTTCATATACTATTGTTTTTGATCGTTAATGGGTAATTGACTTAGTTTATCGAAATACTTTTTATTTCCTTTGATTACGTAAAGGGTAACAAGTAAGAAAAAACCTAAAAACACAAACAACGAAACAAGAGGATAAATTCCTATACCCGTAATGCTTTCTAAATAATTTATAAATTTCATATTCCTTTTATTTTACTGCTTTTAAATTTTCTGCTTTAATGTCTTTACCCAGTCTTTGTAAATAGGCAATTAATGCAATAATCTCTTTGTCAGGCAAGGTTTTTATTCCGTCTTTTTCTAAGCTTGCTGCAATTTCTTTTGCTTGATTTTCCATATCAGCCAAAGCAATGTTTTCAAACCCATCCGGATAAGGAACGCCTAAACGTTTCATTGCTTTTATTTTTGCCATGGTTGAATTGGCGTCAATTTTATCTTCTAACAGCCAAGGGTAAGATGGCATAATGGAGTTGGGTGCCATTGAAGACGGATCGTACATGTGGTTGTAATGCCAACTATCCGGATACTTTCCTCCAATACGCGCTAAATCAGGGCCGGTTCGTTTACTTCCCCATTGAAAAGGGTGATCATAAACAAACTCTCCTGCTTTAGAATACTCACCATATCGCGCGGTTTCACTTCTAAAAGGTCTTATCATTTGCGAGTGACAAGTATAACAACCCTCTCTAACATATATATCTCTTCCTTGCAGTTCAAGCGGAGTATAAGGCTTTACGCTTGCAATAGTAGGAATGTTTGATTTTACTAAAAACGCAGGAACAAATTCTATAATGCCACCAATTGCCACAACAATTAAACTCACCACCATTAGTTGAACAGGTTTTCTTTCAATCCATCTGTGCCAATGGTCTTTTGAGTGTGCTTGATATTCTGAAGTTAATGCTGGTGCGCTATCTTCGTCTACCTCTTTAAAACTTCCTGCTTTTATGGTTTTAATTAAATTGTAAGTCATCATTACAGCACCCACCAAATAAAGTGTACCTCCAATAGAACGCGCAATGTAAAATGGCATCATTTTAGTAACGGTGTGCATAAATTGCCATTTTAATTGTCCTTCTGGAGTAAAGTCCTTCCACATTGAACTTTGCATAAAACCAGCCCAATAAAGAGGAACTGCGTAAATAACAATTCCTAAGGTGCCTATCCAGAAATGCATGTTTGCTAACTTTTCTGAATACAATTTAATTTGAAACAAGCGAGGTATTAACCAGTATAAAATACCGAATGTTAAGAAACCGTTCCACCCCAGTGCACCAACGTGTACGTGTGCAATTGTCCAATCAGTAAAATGACTAATTGCGTTTACATTTTTTAATGACAACAGCGGTCCTTCAAACGTAGCCATGCCGTATGCGGTAACAGCAACTACTAAAAATTTCAATTCTACATTATCACGTACTCTATCCCATGCGCCACGCAAGGTTAGTAGTCCGTTTATCATACCTCCCCACGACGGCGCAATTAACATAACAGAAAAAACTACGCCTAATGATTGTGCCCAATCGGGTGTTGCAGTATACAACAAATGATGCGGACCCGCCCATATATAAATAAATATTAATGCCCAAAAGTGAATGATGGATAAGCGATAAGAATAAACAGGGCGATTGGCCGCTTTTGGTAAAAAATAATACATTAAACCTAAATACGGAGTAGTTAAGAAAAACGCAACTGCGTTATGGCCGTACCACCATTGTACTAAAGCATCTTGTACACCGGCATACCATGAATAAGATTTCCAAAACGAAACCGGAATTTCAATAGAGTTTACAATGTGCAACATAGCAACAGTAACAAAAGTTGCTATATAAAACCAAATGGCTACGTACAAATGGCGTTCTCTTCTGCGTAAAATAGTTCCGAACATGTTCCATCCAAACACCACCCAAATTAAGGTTATTAAAATATCTATTGGCCATTCTAGTTCTGCATATTCTTTTCCGGTGGTATAACCCAATACCAATGTAATTGCAGCTAAAACAATTATTAATTGCCATCCCCAAAAATGAATTTTACTAAGTAAATCGCTGAACATTCGTGCTTTTAATAAACGCTGAAGCGAATAATAAACTCCCATAAAAATTCCATTTCCAACAAAAGCAAAAATGATGGCGTTGGTGTGAATTGGTCTTACTCTACCAAATGTTGTATAGGGTAAATTAAAATTAAGCGCCGGTATTACCAATTGCAACGCCGCTAACAAGCCGGCCAGCATGCCTACAAGACCCCATAAAATTGTTGCATAAGCAAACATCTTTACAATTTTGTTGTCGTATTGAAATTTTTGCAGTTCCATAATTATTTTGTGTTTGTTTTTGTTGTTTTGTTATTAGTGTTATCAAAAAGCATTCGAATAGAGGGCGTGTAATCGTCTTCATACTGACCGGATTTAACCGACCAAATAAACGCAATTAAAAAGCCAACAGCCACCAATAAACTTGCTCCTATCATAATAAAAATTGCGCTCATAATTACGGCTCAAAAGTATATCTGAATCCATTTAACGTTTTTGATAATCATCATTATCGGGCATGACATTTATCAGTTTTTCTTTTCTTCTTCATCGCCGGTTAATTTTCCTATTGCACAACTTACGTACGATTTTGCGTTTGAAAAAGCTTTGTCAAAACCTTCGGCGGTTCCTTTTTCGGGATAACCAATTTGATGTAGTTTTTCCTTTATTTTTTCCAATTCGATATTTAGTTGGTGATGAATTACAATTTTGTCTTCGCCCGGAAACACCTCTATCAATTCCACATTACTAAACACAGTTACATTTTTTTTAATGGTAGCGGCACAGCCTCCGCATTTTAAATTGTCAATTAAAATTGTTGTTTCCATGTTTTTTGTTTTTTAAATTAATTGAATAAAACCAAGCCATTCCGCTGGTAAAAAGCACAATGCTTATTGAACTAACGGGCATTAATATTGCGGCAATCACAGGCTCAAGAGTTCCCTGAACAGCAAAGCTTAAACCCACAATATTGTATAGAATAGAGACTATAAAACTTCCTATAACAATTTTATTTGATTGTTTTGAATACTTTAAAAAAGCCGGAATTTTACCAAAAGATTCTCCATTTAAAATAGCATCACAGGCCGGTGTAAAATTATTCATGTTGTCGGTTATAGAAACCCCCACATAACTTTCTTTTAATGCACCCGCATCATTTAAGCCATCGCCAAACATGATAACCTTTTTATTATGCGATTGCAGTTGCTTTATAAAATTTAATTTGTCTTCGGGTTTTTGATTAAACTTTAATAGCACTTTATCGCCAAACATTTTATGTAAATTATTCCTTTCACTTTCGTTGTCGCCTGACAATAAGAATAAACTATACTTGTTTTTAAGAGCTTTTATTGTTTGTTGAAGGTCTTTGCGATAAGGGTTTTCAATATAAAAACAACCCTTTGGCACATCGTTAACACTTACCCAAACCCTGCTACCGTTTGTTTCGTTTAAATCATCTTTAACGCCAATAAAAATTGCTGAACCTAATTTTATTTCATTGTCATTTATAATCGCCCTCACCCCTCTTCCTTTTTCTTCTTTGTATTTAAAAACCGGCAGTTTTTTTACTTCAGGCAATGCCATGGCTATTGCTTTACTTAAAGGGTGATTAGATTGTTGTGCTAAATTTTTTATATGTTGCTCTTCTTCAGAAGTTAATTTATTTCCCTGATAATTTATTTTTGCTTCTTGTTGGTAAGTAATGGTTCCGGTTTTATCAAAAACAATTGTATCTGCTTCCGACATTCTTTCTACTGCGTTTGCGTTTTTAAAATACAATCTGCTTCTTCCCATATAACGTAATATATTTCCGTTTGTAAAAGTTGCGCTTAACAACAACGCACATGGGCAAGCAACAATTAATATTGCGGTTATGCTATTTAAAACATTAGACGGATTATTTATCCACCAATAAACACCTGTAATAATTGCAATTGTAAAAAGGATATAAGTAAACCACGTGCTTAAATTATGTATAAACGATTTCTTTTTTTCGTCTGCGTTTTCTTTAAAACTATCGTTATTCCACAGCTGTGTTAAATAGCTCTGAGCAACCTCTTTTATAACCTCAAGCTCTATTGCGCCTTGCGTTTGTTTTCCGCCGGCATATACAATTTCTCCTATTGTTTTTTCAACGGGAATAGATTCGCCGGTAACAAAACTATAATCAATAGAAGCTTTACCTAAAAACAAAATACTATCTGCGGGAATTAACTCGCCATGGTGTATTTTTATTCTGTCTCCTATTTTTAATTTTGAAACCGGAATTTGTGATTCTGAGCCATTTTCGTTTATTACTGATACACCTAAAGGAAAATAAGAGGTATAATCGCGCTCAAACGAAAGCGTATCGTAGGTAATGTCTTGAAAATATCTTCCCAATAGCATAAAAAACACAATGCCGCTCATTGAATCTAAATACCCTGCTCCGGTATGGCTTAGTATTTCGTAAACACTTCTTGAAAACGTAATAACAATCGCTAGAGCAATGGGCGCATCTATGTTTAAAATTTTTTGTCTCAAACTTTTATAAGAAGAAATAAAAAATTCAGAAGCCGAATAAAAAAACACAGGAAGAGCCAATAATAAATTTAAATAGGAGAAAAATTTGTAATAACCACTTTCATCAGGTGCGCCTAATGAAAAATACTCCGGAAAACTTAGCATCATTATGTTGCCAAAACAAAAACCCGCAACACCGATTTTATAAATTTTCCTTTTGTTGTAAGTAATTCCTTTTTTAGAAGAAGTAACATCATTTAAACTAATATAGGGCTCATAACCAACAGCGGTTAATGCCTCGGCAACCTCTGACAAGTTTGTTTTCCGGTGATTAAAAACAACCTTAATTTCTTTCTTTAAAAAATTTACTTGTGAGTGTATAATGCCTGCGTTTACCTTGTGCATTTGTTCTAACAACCAAACACAAGAATTGCAATGCATTTGTGGTAAATAAAAAATTACATGACTATCCGTTTCGTTTTTGAAATGAATGAGTTTGTCGGCAATAGTGTTGTCCTTTAAAAAGTCGAACTTACCTTCTCTAACCTTTTTCTTTCTGCTTAAGCCCGGGCTTTTTTCTTTATCATAATATTCACAAAGACCTTTTTTGTTGATTATTTCATAAACCATTTTACACCCCTCACAACAAAAGGCTTTATCATCAAGTTTTACTTCAGCACTTATACAAATATCTCCGCAGTGAAAACAGGCTATTCTTTCTTTTATACTTTTCTCGTGAATCAAAATGATAATTTGCAAGCATAAAATTAGCTTGATACATAAGTTTAACTGATGATAAATGTCAGTTTAAAGGCTGACCTGCATCAACATGAGTGCTTTTGATTATTAAAAATTATGTTTAACTTTAGTAAAAACAAAACAACATGACTCCGGTAGAAAATTTGCATTACGCCATTGGCCAATTGGCTTTTACTGTTGCTTTTAGTGATGGTAAAGTTCAAAGAGAAGAACGAGAAAAATTTCAAAACCTAATATTAGAAGCCTTAGATAATAAAGAATATGGTTTTAGTTTATCTGACATTATTTTTCAAATAATGGATAAAGACAAGGTTGATGCCCCTACGGTTTATGAATGGGCTATGAAAGAAATTAAAACCAACAGCCATTATTTAAGCCCAGAGTTAAAAAAACGATTTATTGACATAATGGAAAAAGTGGCTGCGTTTTATCCTCCTGTAACTAAAGAAGAATCATCGGTAATTGAAAGGTTTAGAAAAGATATTGCAGATATACACGGCGACCCGGTTTACTACAATAAAAAATAAATTAAGCGTGTTTTAAAATAAAAAACCTCCGGCATTTCCGCTCGGAGGTTTTTTATTTATTGCAGTTCTTGAATTTCTAACCACCGAAGTCCTTTTTCGTCCAACAAATCATTTACGCTTTTGAGCTTAGCTGTTAACTCAGAAACCTTTGAATAATCAGACGCATTAGAGATAATTTCCTGTTCCAAATCAGCTTTCTGTTTTTCCAGTTTTGGCATGTCTTTTTCTAAATCTTCCAATTCGCGTTGTGTTTTAAAAGAAAGTTTTTTTGTAGAAGCGTCTACCCTTTTTTCTTCCTTTGCTGCAATAACTTCTACGGGTTTATTTGTTTCTTTTTGTGCGGCTTCCTTTGCTTCCGATTTTTGTTCGCTTTTCCAAATTCTGTATTCGGTATAGTTACCCGGAAAATCCTTTATTTCTCCATTGCCTTCCATTACAAAAGTGTGATCAACTAACCTATCAATAAAATACCTATCGTGCGAAACAATTAAAACACAGCCTTTAAATTCTTCTAAAAATTCTTCCAGTGTTTCTAGAGTAACAATGTCTAAATCATTTGTGGGCTCATCTAATATTAAGAAGTTTGGGTTTTTCATTAATATGGTTAACAAAAAAAGCCTTCTCTTTTCGCCCCCACTTAAAGTGTGGGCATAACTATACTGTACGTTTGGCGGAAAATTAAAACGCGTTAATAATTGTGCGGCCGACAAGCTGGTTCCATTTGCCAGGGGAATGTGTTCGGCAATGTCTCTTACAATTTCAATAATTCTTTTATCGTTGTTAATTTGCATCCCGCCCTGCGAATAATAACCAAACACAATGGTATCGCCCAGCGAAACTTTTCCGGTATCAACCTGCTCTTTTCCTTGAATTATATTTAACAACGTAGTTTTACCAACACCGTTTTTTCCTACAACACCAATTTTTTCTCCGGGTATAAAGGTATAGGTAAAAGGCTCGGTAATAATTTCTTTATTGGGATAGTTTTTAGTGATGCGATGCATCTCTACTATTTTAGAGCCCATGCGTTCCATTTTAACGGTAAGCTCTATTCGTTTTTCAACTCTTTTCTGTTTTGCTTTTTTCTCTATTTCTGAAAATGCATCAACCCTAGATTTTGATTTTGTAGTACGCGCTTTAGGCATTTTTCTTACCCACACCACTTCTCTTCTGTATAAATTGCGTGCTTTGTCTATTTCAGAATTTAATCGCGCTTCTCTTTCTGCTTTCTTTTCCAAATAATAATCAAAGTTTCCTTTGTATTCGTATAGCTGGTGATTGTCAATTTCAATAATTCTATCGCACACCTCGTCTAAAAAATAACGATCGTGTGTAACCAATAAAATACTTAAAGACTCGTCTTGTAAATAATTCTCTAACCACTCAATCATATCAATATCTAAATGATTGGTGGGTTCGTCCATTATAATTAGTGTGGGCTTATTTATTAACGTTAACGCCAAGGCAACCCTCTTTTTTTGTCCGCCCGAAAGTGTTTTAATTATTTGTGAAGTGTCGTTTATTTCTAAACGCGAAAGAATTTCTTTAATGTTTTTTTCGTAATCCCACGCTTGCAAGCGATTCATTTCGTTTAAAGTTTCTTCCAGTTTTTCGGCAGTTGCTGAATCAGACTTAGTTTCGCTTTCTTTTATTACCTCATCGTATTTTTTTATGCACCGCACAAAATCATTGTCAGAATTATCAATAAGCGTTTGAATGCTTAATGTTTCATCAAAGCTAAAATCCTGGTCTAAAAACCCAACTGTAATGTCTCTTCTAAAAACAACCTCGCCTTCATCCGGAATTTCAATTCCTTTTAAAATTTTAAATAGAGTTGATTTACCGGAACCGTTTTTAGCCACCAAAGCAACTTTATCGCCGTAGTTAATTCCGAAACTGATTTTATCAAACAATACTTTTGCTCCGTATGCTTTTGATAAATTATTTATTGATAAAAGATTCATTTGTTTAAAAACAAAAATCGCGCTGCTTGAACGCGATTTTTAAACTTTATTTTATTTAGTAATTACAAACTTTGAATAACCATTGCGCTTGCGCCACCACCACCATTACAAATTCCGGCAGCACCATATTTTGCGTTGTTTTGTTTTAATACATTAATTAAGGTAACAATAATTCTGGCCCCGCTGCATCCTAATGGGTGGCCTAAAGAAACAGCTCCTCCGTTTACGTTTACTTTACTTGCATCTAAATTCATTGCTTTAATGTTTGCCAAACCAACTACTGCAAAAGCTTCGTTTAATTCGTAATAATTAATATCGCTCATTTTTAATCCGCCTTTTTCAACCGCTTTTGGTACGGCTAAACTTGGTGTTGTGGTAAACCATTCTGGCGCTTGCTCTGCGTCGGCAAAAGAAACAATTTTTGCCAATGGTTTTAAACCAAGACTTTCTGCTTTTTCTTTACTCATTAAAACCAATGCCGCTGCTCCGTCGTTCATGGTGCTTGCGTTAGCGGCTGTTATTGTTCCGTCTTTTAAAAAAACAGGTTTTAAGCCCGGAATCTTTTCAAAATTTACATTTTTGTATTCTTCGTCTTCGGCAACAACTACATCGCCTTTTTTTGTTTTTACGGTTACCGGAATTACTTCTTCTTTAAATTTACCCGCAGTCCATGCAGCAGCCGAGCGCTTGTACGATTCAATTGCAAAAGCGTCTTGCTCTTCGCGCGAAAAGTTTTTTTCTTTCGCACAAAGCTCTGCACAATTTCCCATAGGAACATTTCCGTAAACATCTTGTAAACCATCTTTTGCTAAGCCATCAATTACAACTCCGTTACCATACTTTGCGCCCCAACGATTGTTTTCTAAATAATAGGGCGCGTTGCTCATGTTTTCCATTCCGCCCGCAACAACAACTTCGTTTTCGCCCAACATAATGCTTTGAGCCGCTAAGGCAATAGATTTCATTCCGCTTGCACAAACTTTATTAACGGTGGTACAATTAACCGAATCGGGTAAGCCGGCAAACTTTGCTGCTTGACGAGCCGGGGCTTGCCCTAAATTAGCCTGAAGAACAGAGCCCATATAAACTTCTGTAACATGTTTTCCGTCTAATTTGATTTTATCTAAAGCGCCTTTTATTGCGTAAGCGCCTAACTGTGTTGCAGAAATGCCTGCAAATACACCGCCAAAAGATCCCAACGGAGTTCTTACGGCTGAAACGATATATACTTCTTTCATAACTTATTAAATTTTAATAGCGGCCCTAATTTACAATTATATTTCCTGAGAAGGTTTGTTTTTTCGTTATAAAAAGGCATAAAAAAGACGAAAGAATTAACAATGTGGTCGAGTTTTTAAACAGGGCGCTATTATTGGCTTTTTGTGTTAAATAAGTACTTTTACAAAAATGATTGGAACGGTTACAAAATCTACGGGTAGTAATTACTTAGTTCGTTTAGAAAACGGAGAAGTTGTTTCGTGCAAATTAAAAGGTAAAATTAGGCTTGATGATAGAAAAACAACTAACCCTGTAACCGTTGGCGACAAAGTAGACCTTGAGTTAGAAAACGAAACCGAAGGTGTAATTTCAAAGATACATGCGCGTAAAAATTATATCATAAGAAAATCAATTAACCTTAGTAAACAAGCACATATTCTTGCAAGCAATTTAGATCAGGCTATTTTAATTGCAACTATTGTTGAGCCTCGTACCAGTTTGGGTTTTATTGATCGTTTTTTAATTACAGCAGAGGCTTATTCAATACCTGCAATAATTATTTTTAATAAGTGTGATTCGTTAAATAAAGAATTACTAGAATTACAAGAGGAGATATTGAATATTTACCGCAAAATTGGATACACCTGCGTTGCCATAAGCAGTTTGAATAGAGAGGATATTGAAAAAATTAAGCCTATACTTAAAAATAAAACCACATTAATAACAGGGCATTCAGGTGTTGGAAAATCTACATTTATAAATGCTTTGCAGCCTTCGTTAAATTTAAAAACAGGTGAAATTTCTGCAGCGCACGCTAAAGGAACACACACCACTACTTTTGCTGAATTGCATCATTTAGATTTTGATGCCGATATTATTGATACTCCCGGAATAAAAGAACTGGGCCTGGTTGAAATGAAACGCGAAGAGGTGGGCCACTATTTTCCTGAAATTAGAAAGCATATGAACAGTTGTAAGTTTAATAATTGTTTGCACATTAATGAGCCTAAGTGCGCGGTTAGAGAGGCGTATGAGGCGGGTGAAATTTCTCCGGAACGCTACCAAAGTTATTTAAGGATTTTAGATGGCGAGGAAATGGACTGGAAAGAATGGGAAATTAAATAAATACTTATCAGTTAAAAAAACAAAATTCATCCTCAAGCGTTTAATTTGTTGTTACCTTTAATTCTCTTATGTTTTTACGCTTTTTAATCTTTTTTGTAATTATAATTGTAATTGAGTTTTACTTTTTGCAAGGCGTTAAAACTTTTGTTCGCGATTTTTCAATAAAAACTAAAAACATTGTAATGTACATTACTTACTTCTTTTTAGCTGTAAGTTTATTAATTGGTTTTGTTTCTTTGTTTTATCCTCCTCCAAACTGGAATAATTTCTTCCGCTTTGTATCTGCCGCCGCATTAATAGTTTTAGTTTGTAAATTAATTGGAATAAGTTTTTTATTAATTGATGATGTTGTGCGCTTTTTCAGATGGGTATACAAATTGCTGTTTCATAAACCCACAGAGGTTGTTGATGCTTCGCAAGGAATTAGCCGCTTAAAATTTTTTAGTCAGCTTGCTGTTACATTTACTGTAATTCCTGCCATTGCTTTTGTTTACGGAATGGTTCGTGGCGCATATAAATACCGTGTTCACAAAGTAAAAGTTCCTTCGCCTAATTTGCCTCCGGAATTTGATGGGTTTAAAGTTGTTCAGCTTTCCGATATACACATTGGCTCCTTTATGGACAACGCACCAATTAGCCGGGCGCTGGATATTGTAATGCAACAAAACGCAGATATTATTTTATTTACCGGCGATTTAGTGAATAACATAGCAGAAGAATTAAACGGCTTTGAAGAACAATTAAAAAGATTAAAAGCTCCTTTTGGTGTTTATTCTATTTTAGGAAATCACGATTATGGTGATTATGTTGCTTGGGATAGTAAGGCCGAAAAAGATCAAAACTTAGAAAACTTAAAACAAAAACAAGCCGAGTTTGGCTGGAAGCTGTTAATGAACGAACACGTTCCCCTTGAAAAAAATGGTGAACGAATTGCATTAATAGGAATTGAAAATTGGGGGGGGAATATGCGCTTCCCAAGATATGGTAAATTAAAAAATGCTTACGAAGGTGCAGAAGAGTACCCTTTTAAAATTTTAATGAGTCACGATCCAAGCCACTGGGATATGCAGGTTTTATTAGAATATCCCAAAATAGATTTGACTTTAAGCGGACACACCCATGGCATGCAGTTTGGAATTGAAATTCCGGGATTTAAGTGGAGCCCCATAAAATATTTATATAAAAACTGGGCGGGGCTTTATAAACAAGGCGAACAATTTTTATATGTAAACAGGGGCTTGGGCTTTTTGGGATATCCGGGGCGCCTGGGTATTTGGCCGGAAATTACGGTAATAGAATTACAGAAAGTATAATTAAAATTTAAACCCTAATTCCTATAACCGTTACATCGTCTACTTGCTCCAAATTACCTTGCCATTTTACAAAGGCTTCTTCTAAATATTCTTTTTGTTTTTTAAGCGGGAAGTGAGCCACAGAAATTAAAAGCTGCTTTAATTGACGTGACATAAACTTTTTACCATTTGTTCCACCAAACTGATCGGCAAAACCATCGGTATACATATAAATAACATCGCCCTTGTTTGCTAAAATTTCGTGTTGTGTAAACTCTTTCATGTTTGCGTAATAACCAACGGGTTGTTTATCTCCCTTAAATTCTAACATTGTTTTTTCGCCGTTTTGTTCAGTTAATAAATGAACAGAGTTGTTTGCGCCCGAGAAATGAATTTTTACTTTACCCTCTACTTCTTTTTTAAAGATGGTGATTAACGAAACATCCATTCCATCTTTTCCGCCCGATTCTACTTTTTTAGGATTTAATGCGTTAATGATAATGCTTCTTATTTCTTCTAAAACCTTAGAGGTGTCTACTAATTTGTTAGAGCGTGATATTTCATTTAACAAACTTATACCTATTAAACTCATAAAAGCGCCTGGAATACCGTGTCCTGTACAATCGGCACAAACAATCATTTTACGATCGGGAAAATCAAAGGCCATGTAAAAATCGCCGCTTACAATATCTCGTGGTTTAAATAGAATAAAATATTCTTCCAGTAAATAAGTAATGTTTTCTTCGGGGGTTAAAAAACTTTGCTGAATTCTTTTTGCATAGTTAATACTATCGGTAATGTTTCTGTTTATTTCTGCAATTTCAATGTTGGCGTGTTGAAGCGCTTCGTTTTTTTCTTCAATAATTTCATTTTGTTTTAAAATCTTTTTATTTGCATTGCTAATTTTTATGTAAGAATAAATTCCGCTTAATACAATTAATAAAATAATTGAATAAAACCACCAGGTTCTCCAAAAGGGAGGATTAATTGTAAATTTAAAAACAACAGGCTCTTTGTTCCAAACCCCTTCACCGTTGTTGGCCATTACCATAAATTCGTATGAGCCGTGAGGTAAATTAGAATAAGAGGCTTCTGTTTTTGAAGATAAGCGCCAGTCTTTATCTACGCCCTTCATCATATACTTATAACTTACTTTTAATGGTTTGGTATGGCTTATTCCAATAAAATGAAAGGTTAAATAGTTTTTATTGTAGGGTAATTCTAAGTTTTGAGGAATGTTATTAAAAACAGAATCTGAAAACGATTCCCATTTTGTTTCTTGAAAAAATAAATCTATTCTGTTAATAATAGTTGTTGGTTCCAACTTGTTTTCTTTATCAAACTCTTCTTGGTAAACAACAAGCCCTTTAGCTGACGCTATGTTTAGCCTGCCGTTTACATCAATCATCATTCCGTTTTGGCTACACTCTTGTCCTAAAAAACCATCTTCAAAATCATAGTTTTTTACTTTGTATTTACCGTTTTCGTATTGTATTTTTTGAATTCCTGTTTCTAATCCAATCCAGGTGTTACCTTTCTTATCTACAATAACAGAATTAATATCGTTTGATTTTAGTTTGGCTGCCTCGCTAATGTTTGTAAACTTATAATTACTGTACTTGTACACGCCGTTGCTTGTTGCAAACCAAAGGTCTCCTTTATCGTCTTTTGCAATTCCGCGAACACGTTTTGTAGTAAAGCCTTCTTTTTCTGTAAAATGCGTTAATGTGTTGTTGCTGTATTTAAACAAACCGTCATCTGTACCAAACCAAAACTTGCCTTCGTTGTCTTGTATAATTTTGTTTACATAGTTTTTAGTAATAGCAACTTGTGTATACGGTTGAATATACCCATCAATTACCCTGGCCACGCCCGCTTGTGTTCCCAGCCACACTACGTTACTGTTATCAATATAAACATCAAAAACCGTGTTCATCGGGTTTAGTTTATTTGTACAGGTTATTCTTTTAAAAGAAGAGCCGTTGTATAACAACAATCCGTTTGGCGTTCCAAAATAATAGTTGCCATTTTTATCTTCGGTAATACACCAAATATCTGCACTACCTATTAGCTCTTTATAAGTATAATTGGTGTATTTTCCGTTTTTAGAAATGCTTATTCCTAATTTAGTTCCTATAACATATTCGCCGTTTTTGTTTTGATGAATTCTTTTAATTTCGTTGTACAACAAACCATCGTTTGTGGTATACATAAAAAAACGTTCGCTAGAGAGTTTAGACGCGCCGTTTTGATCGGAAACAAACCAAAGGTTATCTTCCTTATCCTGAAAAGCATTCCAAATACTGTTATCTACCAGGCCGTTTTCTTTTCTTAAAACAACGCACTTTCCTTGGGCATCAATTTTTATTAAACCCACGGTTGTGCCAATCCAGCTTACATTGTTTTTATCTTTAAAGCATTTATAATAGGTAGCATTGTCTTTAATGTTAGCGGGGTTTATGTGTGTTAAAGCGTTGTTGTTAAGCTCAAACAAACCTTCTCCGGTTAAAAACCAAAAAACGTTTTTGCTTTTTTCGGTAACCGAAAAAACCATGTCGTTTTCCAAACCCTCTGCGGTGGTATAGTTTTTTGTGTTTTTGCCGTCAAAATAAAAAACACCGTTTCCTAAAGTACTATACCAAAAATGTTTATTGCTGTCAATATAAACACTAAAAACAGACGCGCTATCTATTTGATTGCTTATTTTTAGTTTACTGCAAGTGTTGTTTTTAAATGACGAAACCCCTTTAGCGGTGCCCAAAAGAGCGTTGTTGTTTTCGTCCATTAAAATTGAAAAAATTCTATTATCGCCTAAGCCATCCTTAGTAGAATAGTTTTTTATTTTTTGTTTAATGTCTGACGATTTGTTTTCGGGGTCGTAAACCGAAAGACCGCTATATGTTCCAATTAAAATTTTTCCTTCTTTGTTATGTGTTATGCAAAAAACCACGTTATCTGCAAGGCCGTTTTTGTCATTAATGGTTTCGTAGGTGTTGCCATCAAACTTAGTTATGCCACCGCCGCTTGTACCAAACCACATAACTCCTAAATTATCTTGATAAACACAAAGAATCTGACGCTGTGATAAACCGCTTTCTAAAGTATAATTTGTAAACGGATAGGTTTGAGAAAAAATGTTGAATGCAAAAAAGACAAATAAAATTAAAATATTAAATTTAATCTGTTTCAACATGTTTGTTTGTTCGCTTTTTTATAAAATTTTTTGTGCTTTAAATAAAAACTGAAATTAATGCTTTTATTTTAATTATTTACCACAAAAAAAACGCCCGCATAAAACGGGCGCTTTGCGTTAATTTATTTGTTTACTGTTCAATTAATTTTAAAACCTTTGTGGTTTTGCCTGCACTTAGTTTTATAAAATACATTCCGCTGGTGTAGCCTTGGCTTTTTGCGCTAAAGTTGTATTTGTAATTACCTGCGTTTTTCTTTCCGCTCTCTAAGGTTTGTACTTTTTCTCCTAATACATTGTACGCTTCTATTGTAACGTTATTGCTTGCCGTTAGGTTTAATTCTATCGTTGCGCTGGTGTTGTATGGATTTGGGTAAGCTGTTAAATAAGTGCTTGTTTTATCCTTTAGCTCGTTTAATCCTATTGGAGAGGTAGCGTATGGGTGTATTGAATCATTACCCACCGTATAATCTAAACTGTTTACTACATTCCCTCCGCTTACGGTAAACTCGTAGGTGCCTGCCATGTGTAAGCCCGGGATATCTACAAACAATTTATATGCTCCATCGTCCAGGTTTCCTAAATTATAATCTCCGTTTGAATCTGTTATTACATTTCGTTCTGATGAACCGGGGTTTTTCTTTACTACAATCCCTACTCCCGGTACCGGCTTAGTGCTTAATACCGATGCGCTTTTTGATACCAATGAGTTATACGTTAGGTTTCCAACTATTCCATTGCTTCCTACGGGTGCGGGGTGACTTTTTAAATGGATAATGTTTCCTGTTGAAGAAGTGGTGGTTGTTATGATTGTGTTTGCCGCTATCCAATTGGTGGTATCGCCCACGTAAGTAATTAATGAGTTTGGATACACGCTTACATTCGGGCGTACTGCTACTCTGTATTCTCCATATGGAATACTGTCAAATTCATAATATCCGTTTCCGTCTAAGGTGGTTTTTGCAAGTATGTCGTTCTTGGTAAAGTTAGAGTTCTCTCTGTATAAATACATCTCGCCGTCTGTTACTGCTATCGCTTCTGATTCATCCGTATATACAATACCACTTAAGGTGCC
>JALHRL010000011.1 GCA_022841465.1 Bacteroidia bacterium
CCCATACGCTTAGTGCTTTTTGCTTTATAAATTTCTTCAATCTTTTTATTTACTTCTTTTTCTAAACCATTTGCTTTAATATAAATTTCGCATTGTTGATCAATAGCAGCATTCATAAAAAAGGCGGCAATGGTTGCTGCGGGTCCATTTATGGTCATGGATACAGAGGTTTTAGGATCGGAAAGATTAAAACCACTGTACAGCTTTTTTGCATCGTCTAAACAACAAACACTTACGCCGGAGTTTCCAATTTTTCCGTAAATATCCGGACGATGATCAGGATCGTTACCATAAAGCGTTACACTATCAAAAGCAGTTGATAAACGTTTTGCGGGCATTCCTTTACTTACGTAATGAAAACGTTTATTAGTTCTTTCAGGGGCACCTTCACCGGCAAACATACGTGTTGGGTCTTCACCTTCGCGTTTAAAAGGATAAATACCGGCAGTATAAGGAAATTCTCCAGGAAAATTTTCACGTAAATTCCATATTAAAATATCTGCCCACGATTTAAATTTTGGAACAGCTACTTTAGGAATTTGGGTATGAGATAAAGATTCGTAATGCGTTTTAATTTTTATTTCTTTATCACGAACTTTAAAAACATAAAATTCATTTCTGTAATTGTCTTTTGTTTTCTCCCAATTTTCGAGCGTTTTTAAATTGCGAGGCTCAATGTCCAATGAAATGGTTTGGTATTGCTCTTCTAATGATTTAATTAATCTGTCTCTATCTGCAATTTTAGATTCCTTTAAGGTATTAATGGTATTTCTGATGCTGTATAATTTTTCTGCAATTTCAGCTTGTTCATTTGCTTTCTCATCATAACTGCGGCAGGTTTCAGAGATTTCGCTTAGGTAACGTGTGCGAGCCGGTGGAATAATGTATATCTTTTCACTCATTTCTCCGGTAACAACAAAGGTTGATTTTAAAGACACGCCTGTTTTTTCAGCAAGCATATCTATTAAAGCTTTGTAAAGGGTGTTTGTTCCGGGGTCGTTAAATTGAGAAGCAATGGTTCCATAAACAGGAACTTTATCATCTTCTAAATCAAATTTATTGTGATTACGTTTGTATTGTTTTTTAACGTCACGTATTGCATCTAATGCACCGCGTTTATCAAACTTATTAATTGCAACTATATCAGCAAACTCAAGCATGTCAATTTTTTCTAATTGTGTAGCAGCTCCAAATTCGGGAGTCATAACATACATGCTTAAATTACTGTGTTCAACAATCTCCGTATCACTTTGTCCAATGCCTGCAGTTTCTAAAATTACCATATCAAATTCTGCTGCTTTTAAAACATTCACAGCATCTTGTACATGTTTAGATAAAGCTAAGTTACTTTGACGAGTAGCCAAAGAACGCATATACACTCTATCGTTTTTAATAGAGTTCATTCTTATTCTGTCTCCTAATAAGGCACCACCTGTTTTTCGTTTAGAAGGGTCAACAGAAATAATTCCGATTTGTTTATCAGGAAAATCTAATAAAAATCTTCGTACCAATTCATCTACCAAACTAGACTTACCTGCTCCACCGGTGCCTGTAATTCCAATTACCGGAGTTTTTGATTTTGCTGCATCTGCCCTAACCTGGTCTAAAATTGCTTTGCTCTCTTCATTAAAATTTTCTGCTGCCGAAATAATTTTAGCAATAGACTTATGATCTTTTGTTTTAATGTATTTTACTTCACCGTTTAAATTTTTACCGGTTGCATAATCAGATTGTTGAAGCACATCGTTAATCATTCCTTGTAAACCAAGAGACCTTCCATCATCAGGATGGTAAACACGAGTGATTCCATAGTTATGCAATTCTTTAATTTCTTCAGGAAGAATAGTTCCTCCGCCGCCGCCAAATATTTTTATGTGTCCACATCCTCTTTCCTTTAACAAATCGTGCATGTATTTAAAGTACTCCATGTGCCCGCCCTGATAACTGGTAATAGCAATAGCATTTGCATCTTCTTGAATGGCGCAATCAACAATTTCCTTTACGCTTCTATCATGCCCCAAATGAATAACCTCGGCACCGGTACTTTGCATAATACGGCGCATAATATTAATAGCGGCATCGTGCCCATCAAAAAGGGCTGCAGCAGTTACAATTCTGATTTTGTTTTTTGGTAGGTAGGCAGTAGTTTCCATCTCAGTAAATTCAGTTAAATCCTCTCAAATATAGGTTTAACGGGTCATTTTATCAAATATTAGATTGGCTAAAAGAGTAAATTTGCCCTTATTATTTAATTAAAATATTTGTTTTTGTAAAAAAATTAGTATTTTTGCCCTCCATTAATGCAAAGTCTGCTTTACATAAAAGGACTTTGCTAAACAAATGGCCCGTTCGTCTAGGGGTTAGGACGCGTCCCTTTCACGGACGAAACACGGGTTCGATTCCCGTACGGGCTACCAAAAAAAGCTGCATTACTGCAGCTTTTTTTATTGAAATTAAAGGCATCTTACTCAAAGCTCAATTTTTCTTGTTCTTTTTTTAGTTCTTCAGGATTAAGTTCTTTTTCTGACAGAATGTAATAGGTGTGATTTCCGCCTAAAATTCCTAAATCAACTATAATTTCTCTTTGTTCGCCCTTATTTACTTGAAGCTTTTGAATGGTTACTTTATTATACCCGCTACAATAAAATTTTATGGTGTATTTTCCGGGCTTAACCAATATCTTATAAATTCCTTCGCTGTCGGTAATTGTGCCTAAAGATTTATTTTGGTCATCTAAAAGTGTAATATTAGCAAAAGGCACACTTTCATTTTTACTTAGTACCTCTCCACTAATAGTAACCTGTGAAGTATCTAATTTTCCAATCGCTTCGTTTTTAACAACAATTCCCGGAATTGAGGATTTTTGCACATTCACTTCATTTATAAACTCTTTATTGCTTGCCTTTTGGGCATTTAAAATGGAGCAAAACAGTGTTGCCCCAATTACAAATTTCAGATTTTTCATTTTTTATAATTTCAATAATCTGACATCAATGTAGGAATATTTAATAATATAAAAAATATGATATTTGTTAGTGAAGTTTTAACTGAATAAAAACAAACTTAAATTTTCAGAAACGTCTTTACCTTTTCTTCGGCAATTAAAAACTCTTGTTGTACCTGTACTATTTCTGCATTCCAATGATCGGGTTTTTTTTCCTGTTTTTCCTTATCATTTTGAATTCGGTCTAACTTTAAAGCGGTATCAATTAAGTTTTTAATTAACTGATGTGCTTCCTGGTTTTTCGTTTCTAATACTTCCAACAAAACATTTCTCTTTTTAAAAGACACTGTTTCTGCATTTGGAATTTCATTTAATTGAGCCATTAAATGCAAATTTTGCATTAACTGTTTTTTTAATTCTTCTGTCATACTTTTATGAATGATTAAATATACAATTTATCATTTTAAACAAAAAAAAGGCAAACATTGCTGCTTGCCTTTTCCAGATTTATTTCTTTAGTTTAGTCAGCAAGTGATACGTTCACTGCGTTTAAACCTTTCTTACCTTCTTGTATTTCAAATACTACTTGGTCGTTTTCTTGAATTTCTTCTTTTAAACCTGTTGCGTGAACAAATATTTCTTGTCCACCATCTTCTTTAATAAATCCGAAACCTTTTGCTTCGTTAAAGAATTTTACTGTTCCTCTTTTCATTGTTTTTGTTTTTTTTCCGGTTACCCGGCATTAGTTATTATTTATTTATTTGTTTTATTAGTTAAGAGAAGGGATTAGATTTTTCAACCTCAATATTCTTCTTAATTAATTTGTTTATGCCTTTTAAATAGGCTAATTCTTCTTGTGCGCAAAATGATAGGGCAATTCCCGAGCTACCAGCTCTGCCGGTTCTTCCTATTCTATGAACATACGTTTCTGCCTGTTCGGGCATTTCGTAATTAATAACGTGCGATAACTTATCTACATCAATACCACGTGAAGCAATGTCTGTTGCTACTAAAACGCGAATAGTTCTGTTTTTAAATCCTTTCAAAGCGCGTTCTCTTGCTCCCTGAGATTTATTTCCATGAATTGCTTCGGCTTTAATTCCGTTATTATTTAAATCTTTAGCAACTTTATCTGCCCCATGTTTTGTTCTAGTAAACACCAATGCATGTTCTATTTTACCATCTTTCAATACAAACTTTAATAAAGAGCGTTTGTTTTCTTTAGAAACATAATATACACTTTGGTTTACCAAACTTGCAGTTGATGATACAGGAGTAACAGAAACATGTTCAGGATTAACTAAAATAGTGTTGGCTAACTTCATTATTTCAGGCGCTGCGGTAGCCGAGAAAAATAAGGTTTGCTTTTTTTGTGGCAACTTTGCAATTACTTTTCTAATATCATTAATAAAACCCATATCCAACATTCTATCGGCTTCATCTAAAACAAAATGCTCAATGTTGTTTAATTTTACATATCCTTGATTCATTAAATCAATTAATCTTCCGGGTGTAGCAATTAATACATCTACCCCTCTTTGTAAATCTTTAACTTGATTCACTTGCGATACTCCACCAAATATGGTTGTATGTGATATTTGCAATTGATTGCTGTACGATTTAAAGTTTTCGCTTATTTGTAAAGCTAATTCACGCGTTGGTGCTAAAACCAATGCACGTATGTTTCTTGAATTGTTGTTGTTTTTGTTAAGTGATAATAATTGTAAAATGGGTAATGCAAATGCTGCTGTTTTTCCGGTTCCTGTTTGCGCGCATCCAAAAATATCTTTTCCGTTTAAAATATGAGGTATTGATTGTTCTTGAATTGGTGTGGGTTGTGTATAACCCATTTTATCTAAGGCCACAATTAGCGGCTTTATAAGCTTTAAATTTAAAAATGTCATTCTTTGTTTTATTCGTTATAGGCTCTTGCCTTGTGCATAGCCGTCTTTTTCTTTATAAGAAAAGTGCAAAATTTACCGAATTGTAATTAAGGGATTACTAATTAGATTGAGATACAATCTTCTAATGAAGGATACAAATGTACACCATTAAATCCGGCAAACCTAATTATTTTAATAATATATTCAGATTACTGATTTTCTAATTGCCTGAGAAGCTTGCCAACAGGGCATTTATTGCCATTTAGTTTTCTTCCTAAAAAAAGCTAATTTTGAGATTATTAATTTACTATTTAGGAAATAATCATTTTGTTCTGAGCTTCAAATCACGTAAAAATAAATAAGCTATACTATAACAAATATTAAATAAATACATATGAAAATTCAGTCAAAATTACTGGCAATTAGTTTCGTTTTTTTAACCTTTTTAATAACTGCACAAACCATTAGCTCAGCCGAAATTGATGCCTTGGTAGAACAAACTCTTAAAACATTTAATGTTCCGGGTATTGCAGTAGGTGTTGTTAAAGACGGTAAATTAATTCACGCAAAAGGATATGGTATTCGTTCTATTAACACCAAAGAAAAAGTAGATGAAAATACTTTGTTTGGCATTGCCTCTAACAGTAAAGCTTTTACTACCGCTGCTTTAGCGATGTTGGTTGACGAAAAAAAAATAAAGTGGGATGATAAAGTAACTGACTATATTCCCAATTTTAAATTACACAATTCGTTTGTTACCGAATCATTTACCATTCGCGATTTGGTTTGCCACAGAAGCGGATTAGATTTAGGAGCCGGTGATTTAATGATGTGGCCTGATTCAAACACCAATAACAGAAACGATATTATTAATAATTTACGTTATTTAAAACCTGTTTCAGAATTCAGAACAAAATTTGAATACAATAACAATTTATTTATTGTTGCCGGAGAAGTTATTGCAAAAGCTTCGGGCTTAAATTGGGAAGATTTTATTGAACAAAAAATTATGAAACCATTGAGCATGAATAACAGTGCCGCATCTAGAAGCAGGCTAAAAGATAAATCAAACATTACAGAACCGCATGCGCCGGTGAATGGAACCCTGCAAATAAGTGATATACATTGGAGTGAAACAGCTAATGCTGCCGGCGGAATTTACAGCAGTATTAACGATTTAAGCAAATGGGTTATTATGCAATTGAACAAAGGAAAATACGGAACAAACAATGTACTATTTTCTGAAAAACAACAAATGGAAATGTGGAATTTGCAAACTCCAACTCCTGTTAATGCACCGGGGCCTTATAACACCCATTTTAACGGCTATGGCTTAGGGTGGTTTGTAAGCGATGTAAAAGGATACAAACAAGTAACGCATACCGGAGGCCTTGCCGGTATAGTTACACAGGTTGTTTTAATTCCGGAAATTAACTTAGGTATAATTGTATTTACCAATCAACAAGTTGGTGCTGCTTTTCAAACTATTTCAAACACTATTAAAGATAGTTACTTAGGAATGCCAAAAAAAGATTGGCTAAAAGAATACAGTGATAGAGTTTTAAAAATAAACGAACAAGCTAAAAAAATTGAAACAGAAGTGTGGACCAAAGTAGAAGCACAGCAAAAAAACAAAATGGCAAAACCGGATGTAACTAATTTTGCAGGTAATTACAAAGATAATTGGTATGGAGAAGTTGAATTAACCCTTTCGCCTGAAGGAAAATTAATTTACAAAAGTAAAAATTCAAAACGCATGAGAGGCGAGTTGTATTATTACCAAGCCAACACTTTTGTAATTAAATGGTACAACAGAACGTTTGATGCAGATGCCTTTGTGAATTTTACTTTAGATAAAAATGGTAAAGCAACAGGGTTTAAAATAGAAGCTTACTCGCCCCTAACCGATTTTAGTTTCGATTTTCAGGATTTAGATTTTTACAAATTGGATAAATAGCCAACGGTATATTAGTTTGTACTAGCGTCAATACCTAAATTTATTGGTATTGAAACCATGTCTATTGTAAATCACAAAATTCCTTAATTAGCTGTGCATTTACTTTTTTTGTGAATTGGTAATGTGGCTAATAATTTATCTTGTATTCAAATTATTAGCCATGAAAAATTTATTAGTATTTGCTTTAATGTTTATTCTTACACAAACAAAAGCACAAACGGCAAAGGTAGATTACGATGCTTTTGAAAAATTAGTTACTGAAGTAAAAGAACATCGCAAAAAAAGATTAATTACCTTAGAACAGTTTCAGAAAATGAGCTTAGAAAAAGATGTGGTAATACTAGACACCCGCTCAGATGCCATGTACAAAGCTAAGCATGTGAAAGGAGCCATTCATTTAAATTTTTCTGACTTTACACAAAGTAATTTAGAAAGATTAATACCCAACAAAAACACCAAAATTTTAATTTACTGTAATAATAATTTTGAAAGCGATGAACAATTTTTTCCAACAAAGGCATATATCCCCGCTACTAAAAAAGAGAAAGGATATACTTTGGCTTTAAATATTCCTACCTACATTAATTTATTTGGATATGGTTATAAAGAAGTTTATGAATTATCGGAACTTATAAGCGTTTTTGACAGTAAAATACAATTTGAAGGAACATCTATAAAGAAGAAATAACATTGTGTATTCCTTCAGACTGTCAATAAAATCAGTTCTAATCTAAAATTCATGACAAAAAGTAGTTAATAACTAATTGGATTAGTATTTGCTTAGTAAATTAACAAATGTAATTTTGGTTTAATTTAAAATACACACTATGTTCGATAACAATGAATTCAGAAAATATGCCACCAAACACGCTGGCATTAACAGTTTAACCTACGATAATTATTCATCAAGAATAAGTTCTTCGTTAACACCCTATATTATTGAGGAACGTCAATTAAACGTAGCTCAAATGGACGTTTTTTCGCGTTTAATGATGGACAGAATTATTTTTCTTGGCACCGGTATTAACGACCAAGTAGCTAACATTGTTCAAGCGCAATTATTATTTTTAGAAAGCGTTGATGCAAAAAAAGACATTCAAATTTACATTAACTCGCCCGGAGGAAGTGTTTATGCAGGTTTGGGTATTTATGATACCATGCAAATTGTAAAGCCCGATGTAGCCACCATTTGTACAGGTATGGCGGCCAGTATGGGTGCTGTATTACAATGTGCCGGCGCAAAAGGAAAACGTACCGCTTTAAAACACGCACGAATTATGATTCATCAACCATTGGGCGGTGCTGAAGGGCAAGCAAGTGATATTGAAATTACTGCGCGTGAAATTCAAAAGTTAAAGAAAGAACTTTATGAAATTATTGCATTGCATAGCGGACAAACCTACGATAAAGTTTGGGCAGATAGCGACCGTGATTATTGGATGATAGCCGCTGAAGCAAAAGAATATGGAATGATTGATGAAGTTTTAGATAAGAAAACGAAATAAAATACAAACATCAATTAAAAGCCCCGATAAAATTTATCGGGGCTTTTTTTTATTTCTTTGTAGTTGGTGTATGAGTCGTTCGTGGAGCATCAATCACCTTTATTTCCTTATCTTCTTTATAAACCAATGTTTTTAAAACGTTTCCAAGCGTATCGTAAAATTTCCAAGTGCTATCTCGCTTATCATTTTTATAAAAACCGGAATAACGTATTTTACCATTTTCGTAATAAACTATATTAGGTCCAAACTTTTTTCCTTTGTCATAATTATGTTCACTCCATGGCAAACCATTGGCATAAAATGCAATCCATTGCCCATGACGTTCGCCAAAACGAAAAAAGCCTTTATATTTAATAATCCCATCCGGATATTTGTCTTCGTACTCTCCTGTATAATTACTATCGGGTGGTAAAATTAAAAGTGGGTTTAATTTTTTTAATGAATCGGAACTTCTGCGCTGCCTTACCTTACTTAATGAATCGGCAGTAGCTTGTTCTGCTTCGGTTAAGGGTTTGTCTTCGCTGGTACATGCGTTTAATAAAACAACAAAGGCCAATACAACTATTCTCTTCATCCTATTACTTTTTTCTGTTTATGGAGTAGTTAATTAATGCTTCTAGACTTTCTTTAGAGGGGGAATCGGTTACCTCTTTTAAAATGGCAAGTGCTTTCTCTTTGTATTCATGCATAATTTTTTCGGCATACGTTAAGCCTCCTTTTGCAATTACAAATTCTATTACTTTTTTTACTTCGTCACTTTCATTATTATGATTTCTAACAATATTAATAATTTTTTTCTTTTCAGAATAGCTAGAATTATTTAATGCATAAATTAAAGGCAAGGTCATTTTCTTTTCTTTAATATCTATCCCTGTTGGTTTACCAATTAATTCATCTGTTCCAAAATCAAATAAATCATCTTTTATTTGAAAAGCGATACCGGTAAGTGTTCCAAATTCTTTAAATTTTTTCACAGTAGCTTCATCCGCCTTTACCGAAACAGCACCACAAGCACAACACGCTGCCACAAGCGTTGCTGTTTTTTTGGTAATAATATCAAAATAAACTTCTTCTGAAATATCTAATCGACGGGCTTTTTCAATTTGCAACAATTCGCCTTCACTCATTTCCTTAACAGCATTACTTACTGTTTTCAAAAGTTCAAAATCGTTGTTATCTAAACTCAGTAATAAACCTTTTGATAATAAAAAATCACCAATTAAAACAGCTATTTTATTTTTCCATAAAGCATTTACGCTAAAAAAACCACGGCGTTCATTACTATCATCCACCACATCATCGTGCACTAAAGTTGCAGTGTGTAATAATTCTATTAACGAAGCTGCTCTATAAGTACTTTCATTAATTTCTCCTAAACACTTTGCGCTTAAAAATACAAACATGGGGCGTATTTGCTTTCCCTTACGCTTAACAATATAATTGGTAATCTTGTCAAGTAATGGCACACTGCTTTTCATGGATTCTTTGAATTTATCTTCAAAAATTTCCATGTGCTCGGCAATGGGCTGTTTTATTTTATTTACGGTGGTTGACAAGTGTGTTAAATCTATTAATAATCTACTAATTTAAATATCCTTATTCAATAAGTGGTTATTTATACTCTATAACTGCTAATTTATTTTTATTAGCTAACTGACCGCAGGCAGCATCAATATCCTTACCTCTGCTTCTTCTTACATTTACAATCACTCCATTTTCTTCTAAAACATTTACAAAATTTTGCAAACGCTCAGGTGTTGTTTGTTTAAATTCGCCGCCATCAATAGGGTTATACTCAATAATATTTACTTTACTTTTTACTTTTTTACAAAATTGAACAAGTTCTTGTGCATCTTTAGTAGCATCGTTAAAATCCTTAAAAACAATATATTCAAAGGTAGCTCGTGTTCCTGTTTTATCGTAAAAATAATTTAATGCTTCTTCTAAATTTTCTAAAGAGTTTGTTTCGTTAATAGGCATTAATTGATTTCGTTTTACATCGTTTGCAGCGTGTAATGAAAGTGCCAAATTAAATTTAACTTCGTCATCGCCCAACTTCTTTATCATTTTTGCAACGCCGGCCGTAGACACGGTAATTCTTTTAGGCGACATGCCCAATCCTGCAGGATTGGTGATTTTATCTACCGACAACATCATTTCGTTGTAATTTAAAAGCGGTTCACCCATTCCCATATAAACAATATTGGTGAGCGGTTTTCCATACTTTTCTAAAGCGGTATTTTTTACTAACACTACCTGATCGTAAATTTCATCAGCCGTTAAATTGCGCATGCGTTTTAATTTTGCCGTTGCACAAAATTTGCACGTTAAACTACACCCAACTTGCGAAGAAATGCATGCAGTCATTCTTTCACCCTGAGGAATTAAAACACTTTCAACTACATAATTATCATGCAGCTTCATGGCGCATTTAATAGTTTTATCGCTGCTTATTTGCAAATCTTGAATTTCTACGGCGTGTATTTCAAAATTTTCGTTTAATTTATCCCGTAATGTTTTAGGGAAATTGCTCATTTCATCAAAATGTATGGCGCGTTTATTCCACAACCAATCGTACAATTGTTTTGCACGAAAGGCAGGCTCGTTTAGTTCTTTAAACAAATGGGTTATTTGTTCTAAACTAAGCGTTCTTATGTTTTTTTTGGCCATAATTTCTTGCGTAAAGATACCAAACAAGCAGGTAATTAACTAACTTTGTTTGGTGAGATATTTAGGGGCTACCCACATATTTAACGGTTCTGATTTTTTACCGGAACATAGCATTCTTATTATAGATGGCTCTAATGTTATTAAAGACATTATAAAAATACACGAAGTAGAAAAGAACGAAGTTGAATTTTACGAAGGTATTATAACACCCGGGTTTATTAACGCACACTGCCATTTAGAATTAAGTTTCTTAAAAAATGTTATTCCGGAAAAAAAAGGCTTTGTTGATTTTGCCATTAATTTAATTTCCAAAAGAAATAATTTTAAACAAACAGAAATACTTGATGCAATTAACTTAGCAGATAACGAAATGTATTTGAATGGAATTGTTGCCGTTGGGGATATTAGTAATAATGATGTTAGCTATCATCAAAAACAAAAAAGCAAAATACATTACCATACGTTTATAGAGTTATTGGCTTTTAATCCGGCAATGGCAGAAAATATTTTTAATAGCGGTATAACGCAATTAGAGCAACTTAAATCTATTGGACTTAACGGTAGCTTGGCTGCACATGCTCCTTATAGCACCTCTATTGAGTTAATAGAAAAAATTACGGAATACAATTTCAAGCATCATTTAACTTTTTCTATACACAATCAAGAAAGTGAGGAGGAAAATAACTTTTTTAAAGGTGAAAAAAGTACTTTTTATGATTTATACGCTTTCTTAAATGCTGATATTTCTTGGTTCAAACCTAACTACCAAAGCAGTTTTGCGTTTTATCAACCTGCATTAAAAGGAAATAAAAATATTTTAGTTCATAATACGTATACCAATAATTTCGATTATAAATACATTAAGGAGGGTACCTATATTTGCTTTTGTCCAAACGCAAATCTGTATATTGAAAATAGATTGCCCGATTTTTCATCGATTATAAAACACACTCATTCCATTTGCTTTGGAACCGATTCTCTGGCAAGTAATCATTCTCTTAATCTATTAAATGAGGCAAATTACTTTTTAAAAGAAACCAATAATTTAAATTTAACATTAAAAGGGCTAACATGCAATGGGGCAAAAGCTTTAGGTATTGATGATAAATTTGGTTTTATTAAAAAAGGAAAAAAATGCGCATTAAATTTGGTGCATTTAGAAAATAATACATTACAATTACAAAAAATACTAACCCATGCTTAAGTTAAAATCATTTACCGTTAATCCATTTCAGCAAAACACGTACATTGTTTGGAATAGTAGTTCTAACGAGGCAGCTATTATAGATCCGGGAAATTCCAATAATACCGAAAATCAAGCCATAAAAACTTTTATAAACTCTAATAATTTACTACTAAAACATTTATGGTTAACGCATGCGCATATTGATCATGTAATGGGCAATAAATTTATTTACGATGAATATGGTTTGCTTCCAATTATGAACGAAAATGATTTGTTTTTTATTGAAAAAATGACTGCCACCGCAAGCATGTATGGTGTTAACTGCGAACAATCTCCAGAACCGATAAAATTCATAAATGATACGGATATTTTAAATCTGGGCGACATAAATATTAAATGCATCTTTACCCCTGGTCATAGTCCGGGTAGTATTTCGTTTTATTTCGAAAAAGAAAGAGTTTTAATTAGTGGCGATGTATTATTTTATGGAAGTATTGGCAGAACAGATTTACCCATGGGTGATTTTGATACACTAATTTCATCCATTAAAAATAAATTGTTTCCATTGGGAGATGACGTAAAAGTGTACAGTGGTCATGGTCCCTCTACAAGCATTGGTTTTGAAAAAGCAAACAATCCTTTTCTTATTTAACATTATAAATTTTGTACCTTAGTGAAGATGAAAAATCTTTTTGCCATATTTCTATTTCTGTTTTCCTCCCCTCTCTTTTCTCAAAAAGACACTTCTAAATACGACAGAAAAGAAGAAATAATTGACAACAATAAACGATACCGCATACACAACAATTACTTAACAGTGGGTCCCGGATTTGGGTCTTCTAACATTAGAGTTAGCGAACAATCTATTATTGGTCTTGATTTTAATTTTCACATCAGGAAGCAATATTTTCAAGCAGGCATTTTAATGAGCGGTAATAAATTTCTTTCTAACAATAATTTAGCAGCACATTTATGTTATGGTTACCGAAAAGAAACAAACAAATATAATTTTGCGTTTTACGGGGGTGTTTCTTACAACGAAGGTATTATACCTCCCATGATTGTTGGCGGAGATACCATTTCAGCAAAACTTTTCAGAACCTATGGTTTTTATGCCAACATTCAATATATTTTTAAAATAACATACGATATTGGTTTTGGCGGGGAAGCTTTTGCAGAATTTAATAAGCACCAAGCGTTTGGTGGCATTAAGTTTATTTTATTTTTCTCCGGCGCTTATCAAGGAAAGGCAAAAGTATACAATCAACACGTTAAGAAAAAGAAAAGCTAATGCTTGACTATCTTGTAATTGGAAACGGACTTGCAGCAAACATAGTTGCATTAAAGCTTTACGAGAACAACCTTTCTTTTAATTTAATTGGCAATTCGCAATTAAGCAACTGCTCACAAATTGCTGCAGGAATTTGGAATCCCATTGTTTTTAAGCGAATGACCAAATCGTGGATGGCAGACGAATTAATTCCTGAACTATTGCTGTTTTACAAAAAATGGGAAAAAGAATTTCAAACTAAATTTTGTAATGAACGCGTTATCATAAAACCATTTTTTTCGCAAGAAGAAAAAGATTTTTGGTTGAAAAAAGCAAAAGATGATTTAAGCAATTATTTGGATTCATCTGTTTACAAAAAAAATGAAAAACAAAACGGCTTAATCATTCCAAGCGAATACGGTATAGTAAAAAATTGCGGAAACATTGATTTACCCGTTTTTTTAAATGAATGCCAAAAATTTTTCTCGCTTAAAAACCATTTTATACAAGAAGTTTTTGATTACAATTTAGTGGAGGTAAATACAGAAAATGTTTCTTACAAAAACATTGTTGCTAAAAACATTATTTTTTGCGAGGGATATCTGGTAAAAAACAATCCTTACTTTAATTGGATTCCCTTAAACCCGGTAAAAGGAGAAGTAGTGGAAATTGAAACAAACAATTTAGATATTGATAAAGAAATTTATAATAGAAATGGCTTTATTTTTAATTTAACCGGAAATAAATACAAAGTAGGTGCAACTTACAACTGGAAACATTTGAATGATGAACTTTCTGATTCGGGTTTAAACGAATTAAAGAACAAATTAAAATTAATGCTAAATAAAAGCTACACATTAGTAAATCATTCAGCCGGAGTTAGGCCATCGGCAATTGACAGAAGGCCTATCATTGGCGCGCACCCAATGCATTCAAACATGTTTACCTTTAATGGTTTGGGAACAAAAGGGGTTATGCTTGCACCTTACTTCGCTAAAAATTTTGTAAATTACCTTCTTAAAAAAGAAGAGTTAAACAAAGAAGTTTCAATTAATAGGTTTTACAAATTATTAAATGGTTAAGGCTAAAAAACAAATAAAAGTAATTGGCAGAAGAGAATTTGTAGATTTTCCAAAACTTGGTATTTTTAATGTAGAAGCTAAAATTGATACAGGAGCCTTTTCATCTGCCATTCATTGTGAAGATATTATGGAGATAAAAGAAGGCGGAAACACTATTCTTAGCTTTTCATTACCATCTATTTATTATCCGGGAAACAAAACTCAACTTATTAAAGTTAAGGACTTTACAAAGAAAAAAATTAAAAACTCCTTTGGTGAAGCCGAAGAACGTTATATCATTAGAACACAAATTCACATAGGGCATAAAACCATTTTAGCTGATTTTTCTCTTTCAGATCGTAAAAGCATGCGTTATCCAATATTAATTGGGCGTAAAGCAATTAAAGGAAAATTTATTATTGACGTAAAACAAGTGCACTTAAACGGCCAAAAACTTTCTGTATATTTATCGCACCAAACAAATCTCTGATATGCGTATCGCAATTTTATCGCGCAACAAAAACCTTTATTCAACCAAGCGATTAATAGAAGCTGGTGAACATCGTGGACACGAAATTTTATTATTAGATCACATGAAGTGTGTTCTTGCCATTGAACAAGGTCGTCCGCATATTTATTACGATGGCAAAGAAATTGGCGATGTACATGCGGTAATTCCTCGTATTGGTGCCTCTGCAACATTTTACGGAACCGCCGTTGTTCGTCAGTTTGAAATGATGAAAATTTTTACCGCGGTTGAATCACAAGCTTTAGTTCGTTCGCGCGATAAATTAAGAAGCTTGCAAATTTTAGCACGTGCCGGATTAGGAATTCCTAAAACAGCTTTTGCTTCGTCGCCTAAAGATAAAGATATTGATAGCGTAATTGATGCCATTGGCGGAGCACCTTGCGTTATTAAATTATTAGAAGGCACACAAGGAATTGGCGTTATTTTAGCTGAAAACAGAAAAGCAGCAAAAAGTGTAATTGAAGCCTTTTTAAAATTAGAAGCAAACATGCTTGTTCAGGAATTTGTGAGTGAAGCGAAAGGAGCTGATATTAGAGCATTTGTGGTAGATGGGCAAGTTGTTGGAGCTATGAAAAGACAAGCGAAAGAAGGTGAGTTTAGAAGTAACCTGCACCGTGGCGGAACTGCTTCAGTAATTAAATTAACACCCGAAGAAAGAGCGACAGCTATAAAAGCAGCAAAAAAACTGGGTTTAGGAATTGCAGGTGTAGATTTATTACAATCAAGCAGAGGGCCGTTAATTATGGAAGTAAATTCATCTCCCGGATTAGAAGGAATTGAAGGAGCAACAGGAATTGATATAGCCGGAAAAATCATAGAATATGTTGAAAGAAATGAATTTAATAAACCCGGCGATTAAAATTTAATAGTGAGCATATTTATAAATAAACAAGAGATTAAACCGGGGCACAGTAAAACTGTTATTCTAAACTCATACGAACTACATACCAAAACCCATATTGAAATTCCTGTGCATGTAATTCACTCCGGCGTTGCAGGGCCAAGCATGTTGCTTTGTGCAGGTATGCATGGAGAAGAAACAAATGGTGTTGAAATAGTAAGGAAAATAATTAACAGAGACGAAGTAAAAAACTTAAACAGAGGAACCTTAATTGCCATTCCCGTTTTAAATATTGTTTCCTTTTTATATGGAAGCAGAGATTTACCTGATGGCCGAGATTTAAACAGATGTTTTCCGGGAACAAAAAATGGCTCTCTGGGAAGTAGAATTGCTTACGATATTGTCAATCAAATTTTACCCTTAATTGATTTTGGTGTAGATTTTCATACCGGAGGTGCAAAAATTAGTAATTACCCGCAAATACGTTGCGTTTTTGATTTTGAAGGTAACCTAGACTTGGCAAGAAAATTTGCGGCGCCTTTAATAATTGACAGTAATTACAGAGAAGGCACATTTAGACACGAAGCAGCAAAAAGAAAAAAACCGATTTTAGTTTTTGAAGGCGGTGAAAGCATGAGGTTTGATTACCTTGCTATTAACGAAGGCGTGAATGGCTGTTTGCGTTTAATGAAATCATTAGAAATGATTCATCTTGATTTACCGGTAATTCCGGGTGTTGAAATTAAACGCGATAAATGGATAAGAGCAGTAACCAGTGGTTTGTTTCATATGAATAAAAGCAATGGTTCGCATGTAAACAAAGACGAATTATTAGGTGTAATATGTAATCCTTTTGGTGATGTAGAGCATAAAATTTATTGCCCGGAAGATGGGTATTTAGTTGGTATTAACAACCAACCCGTTGTAAATGAAGGCGACGCGCTTATTCACATTGGCTTCGAATCTTAACAATTTCTATTCTTTTTAACTTTCCTGTTTTTTGGGTAATTCACAAATTGTACTATCTTTAACTAGTTATACATTAAACAAATTAACCATGAAAAAACTATTACTTTCTTTAATTTTAATTTCTTTTTCCTTACTTCATGCACAAACAACATTTTGGTCGGAAAACTTTGGAACCGATCCGGTTTGTCAAACTTTAGCAGCAAATAACGCCAGCCCATCTATTAATGGGGTATGGACCATGAGTGTTATTGGAACAAACGATGTGTTTGCTAATGATTGGTATATTAGTGCGCGCGAAGCCGGTATGGCAGTTAGCACTTGTGGCGACGGCTGCATGAGCAACCCTACTTTAATAAACCGCACTTTGCACGTTTCCTTAAACCCTGCTTTAGGTGATGTTGGTGCCGCATATGGTGCAGGTCCCGGTGTTTCTAATACCAATAAACGAATTCAATCCCCAACAATAAATTGTTCAGGTCAATCAGGCATAACCTTACAATTTTCGTATATAATGTGGGGAATTATTAATCAAGATTTTTGTCAAATTGAGTACTCTGCAGATAATGGTGTAACATGGAGCAGTCTTGGTATTCCGGCACAAACCCCAACTACCAGTTGCAGCGGGCAGGGATTATGGACCAATTTTTCAACTTCGCTACCTGCATCTGCTAATAATAATGCAACCGTAAAAATTGGTTTTCGTTGGCAAAATGTTAGTGCAACCGGTGCTGATCCAAGTTTTGCAGTAGACAATATTGCCTTAATTTCAACAACATCAAGTTCAGTAGTGTTAGTTCCAACCTTTACCTTACCTGCTACTATTTGTCAAGGTGGTTCAACAACAGTAACTGCAAATACAGGAACAACCGCTGCAAGTGGCTATACATGGAGTTCAACTCCTGCAGGTGCAGTTTTTGCAACACCAAATGCTTCTGCTACACAAATTACATTTCCTAATGCAACCACCTACACTATTAATTTAACAGCTGCTGCAGGAACATTAGTTGCTTCTACTACACAAACCATTTTAGTAAATCCAACACCTGTTGTTACGGCATTTTCAAACACAACGGTTGTTTGCCCTGGTGGTTCTGCTGTATTAACAGGTTCGGGTACGGCTACTTATACTTGGCAACCGGGTAACGGAAGTGGTTTTAGCTTTACCGCAAATCCAACTGCCAACACCGTATATACAGTTAGTGGCTCAAGTGCTGCAGGATGTGTAGGATCAGGTACCATTTCAATTTTAGTTATTCCAAGTCCAACCGTTACTATTAATACGGCTACTACCACCATTTGTATTGGCGCAGCAGTAACTTTAACTGCGTCTGGTGCATCAACTTATACTTGGATGCCCGGCAACTCTAGCGGATCAACTCTTGCTATTACACCTAGTGTAAATACCACTTATACTGCCACCGGAACTTCATCGGCAGGTTGCACCAACAGTAACACTATTACAATAACAGTTATTACTTGCAGTGCAACAGGTTTGGCAGATTACAAATCAAATGCAAGTTTGTTTATACTTTATCCGAATCCTGTAAAAGATAAAATTACTTTAAAAGCTGCTGCAACAATAAATGAAACCATTTCAATTACTATTGTAGATGCATTAGGAAAAAGTATATTCACCTCAACATTAAACAATATTGTTTCAGGAAATGAAAAAGAAATTGATTTAAGCAATTTACCACAAGGTGTTTACTTTGTTAAAACATTGGTAAACGGTCAAGAACTATCGCTCAATAAAATTATAAAAGAATAAAATTTAAAAAGGCTCTCAGATTTTGAGAGCCTTTTTATTTTAACTTAAAATTAATTTTTTATTTTCCGCTTTCACATCTTCTCTTATTAAATTTATTTCATCTCCTGCAACTGCAACAAATAACTTTTCCGATTTAATTAAATCTTTGTTTTTTATTATTTCGTTTAAATTAATGTTACCAATTACGTAATTATAATCGGTTCCGGAATATTGTTCGGTAATAGCGTTAAACTTAAACTTCGCTAAACTATCTTTAGTGGTGTATCTTAAATAAACTTTAATTTCAGCATTGTTGGTAAACTTTAAGTTTGGATTTTGCTTTTGTTTTTTATGTTCGTACTTATAACCATAAGATAAAGCAGAAATATCAGATAAAACAGCTGCCCCGGTAGGATTTCCGCCTGCGCCCCTACCCTGTAAAAATTGTTCGCCGGAAAACTCACCATCTACAATTACTCCGTTAAATTCATTGTCTACAAAAAACAAATGATTGCTGCTAGCTACAAATTTTGGTAAAACAAATATGCTTATCTCATTTTCACTTAAACGCTTAATGGTAGGCACTAATTTAATTTTATAATTTTTTTCGGCCGCATAATTAATATCATTATTACTTAGGGTAGTAATTCCAATGTTTAAAACTTCATCGGGTTTAGAAATAATTCCGAAAGCGTGCAAAGCAATAATAATGGCTTTAAACTTTGCGTCAAATCCTTCTACATCATTGGTTGGATCGCTCTCTGCAAATCCTTTTTCCTGTGCCTGTTTTAATGCCGCATCGTACGAAATTTTTTCTGCAATGGTTTTTGTAAGAATGTAGTTGGTGGTTCCGTTAAAAATGCCACTCACTTTCTCTATTTGTTCATTATCAAAATATTCCTCTAAGGTTCTTATTATGGGTATGCTGCCGCAACTTGAAGCTTCGTACAATAACGATACGTTATTTTTTAATTGTAAATCATATAACTCTTTTAAATGAGTTGCCACTAGTTTTTTATTGGCGGTTACCACATGTTTTCCTTTACTTAAGGCATAACTTACAATATTAAACGCTTCATCGGCATCATCAATTAACTCAACAATCACATCAATTTCCGGATTGTCTAATATTTCATATTTATCGTAGGTAAATAAACTTTTATCTAAACTTCTTGCTTTTTCTTTATGCTTTACTGCAATTTTTACAATATCTGCTTTAAACCCTTTGCTGTTGCTTAAAACATGATATAAACCTTGGCCAACACAACCAAAGCCAAACAATCCTATTTTTAATTTCTTAGCCATAATTTTAAATTTTACAGAACTTGTAATAAGTTCTTGGTTACTGATTTTTTTGTTTTTTCGTTATAAAAGTTTGAAATAATTTCTGTTAGTTTTTTTGTTTCAATTAAAAATCCATCGTGCCCATAAAACGAATCTATTAATTGAAACTTGGCACCGGGAATATTTTTTGCTAAAAATTCCTGTTCGTGCGGAGGAAACAATAAATCGCTGCTTATTCCAATAACTAAAGTCTTTGCTTTAATTTTACTTAAAGCTGCCTCTACTGAAACTCTTCCTCTTCCTACATTGTGCGAGTCCATTGCGTTTGACAGCACTACATAAGAATAAGCATTAAATCGCTTCACCAATTTATCTCCTTGATAACGTTGATAAGAAGCAGAATTATAGTCTCCAATTTTCTCATCGTGCTTTTCAGTTTGCGTTTCGTTATACGTGTTATAATTGCGATAACTTAACAATGCAATACTTCGTGCCGCAGCCAATCCTTTTTGTCCTCCATCGTATGTATTTCCGTAATACGTTCTGTCGGCTTTAATCGCTAAACGCTGGCTTTCATTAAAAGCAATTCCCCACGGAGAGTGTTTTGCGTTGCTTGCAATTAAAATGGAGTTTTCAAACAATTCAGGATTTAAAATATTCCATTCAACAATTTGCTGCGCGCCTTGCGAACCTCCAATAATTGTATGGATTTTATTTATTCCCAAATACTCACGTAATAAATTATGCGCATTTACCATGTCTCTTATGGTAATGGCTGGAAACAAACTATACAAAGGTTGCTTACTGTATTTATTTTCGGTTAATGGGCCGGTGGTACCATAACAAGACCCTAAATTATTGGCGCAAATAATAAAATAATCTTTTGGATTGTAAAAATCTTTGGTTCCAAACAAGCCGGGCCACCAATCAAACACATCACTATTTGCGGTTAATGCGTGACATACCCAAACAACATTGTTTTTCTCTTTGTTTAACTCGCCATAGGTATGATAGGCAATTTCCAATTCGGGTAACTGTCCGCCATTTTCTAAAGAAACAGAATAAGGATATTTAAAAGTTTTAATGCTCATGATTCTTAATTATTACTGTTATAAATTGAATAAATTAAATTTTCCTTTTCGTTGGTAGTTAAAAGATTGATGTTGCTTACTAATCTTTTGTTTTTTATGTCATTGAATTCAATTGGCAAAGAACCACCTTTATAGGCAAGGCCGTAGTTTGCTTCAAATTGTAATACCGAAATAAATTCCTTTGAGTGTATTAAATTTATTTTATTTTGAGTTGATTTATTTTTCATGTTTTCAATTTTTGGTCTTTTTAAAAAGACAATTCTTAAATTATTAATTGCAAAATAATGTAGCGGTTTTTGTGCCGTACATAATTAATCTAAAAAAATAGATGGGATGTTTAGCACATACAACAGCAGCAACAACACATGTGCATGCTTTTTTGTGCAAAATGCAAAAATTGAAAATTACCCGTTTGGGTTGCTTTTTTACTGATGTTTTTTTGAATCTGTGTGTTTTCCATTTTCTTACTTTTTAATTCATCTTTCCTCTTACTCTCAATCAGAGGTAGGAATTAGCACCGGTTTTCCAATACTGACAGTAATCGTCAGCACTTCTAGTTGGTTGCCTGCGGGTTATAGAGCCTATTCTCTCGCCGCATCTTGATAAATTAAAACACACAAAGGGTGGTTTTAATTCCTGACAAATTTAAGGCTAAAAAACATTAGCTTCCAAATTATTTTTAAAATATTTCACTTTTAGCAGTATTTATGGCACTTTTAAGGGCTGTTGGAAATAAAAAAACCCGGCCTTAAACCGGGTTTTATATAATTAGTTAGGGATTATTATTCGCCTTCCATTTGCTTTTTATTCATCTCCTTCATTTCCTTATAAGTCATCATTTTATATCCCTCAGTACTTACGGTAAATGCTGAGTCTTCTAACTTATCGGTAGTTACTTCCGAAACAGTTTCAATGTACTTTAAATCCATTCCTTGTTGGCTGGTTTGAAACTCAATTTGCATTGGATATCCAGATATTTCCTTAAAATCAAAATTATTCCCACTCATGCTTCTTTTCTTTGATTTTCCGCCACCAGTAGCTCCTTCCGGTTTCTTAATTTTATCGGTATGCCACACACTAATTTTCATTTCAGTTTTATCTTTTCCAATGCCTGATATAGTTACAATGGTTTTTACGCACTCATAACCTGCAACCATTTTTTTCTCTGAAGTGTTTTCAAATTTTGTTTTTGGCTCTTCTTTTTTTGGTGCATCGTCTTTGGTATTTTCCATTTCTTCCTTTGTTGCCGACCAACCCGACTTGTTACCCATTGCCTCTGTTATTACAGTCATAACATTACCATCAAAAACTTCTACCGACGACATCATCATACTGGTAGTTTCTGTTTTTGTTTTACTGTCTTTTATAAATACCGTTTTTTCGCTTTCGGCAAAACCTGCGTACTCTTCAGGTAAACCTTCCATTTTTACGCTGCTTTTAATGGTATAGCAGTTTTGCGACCATACAGCAGTAGTTAATAGTAAACCTGCTGATATTAAAAATAATTTTTTCATGATTTTAATTTTTCAATCGTTGATACTTCAAATATAAGGCCAAGATAGCTATTTGAAGCTGTTAAAATAGATTAAATGGACAAGTGGGTTTAATTATTGAAGGTCGGCAAAAAACTTTGTCATAACCTCTTTACTTACAATGCGCATATAGGCAGGTATTTCAAACGAACTTTCAGGTACCTCTGCCTTTTTATAATTTTTAGCTACAAAATGCATTTCCATACCCATTTTTTTTGCTCTGTAATCTAAAAGAACTCCTTTCACAGATGAATAAGGCGTTAAGGCATTGCAGTTTTCCATTCCTAATTCTTTTGTGTACCATGCATCAAAAGTAACAGAAGGGTTATCCACCATGGTAACTTTTAATTTATGTGCCTTAAACTGCAATATTTTCTTTGTTTCTTTTGTTTCCTCAATTTTCAATTTATATCCTTCATTCTCAGCAATAATATCTTTTTCTGTTTCAATACAAGCCTGCTTAATATCCATAAATTTAACTGTTTGAGCCATTGTTTTCTCAGTTAAATTTCCAATAATAGAAGTATTAAACATTCCCATCGTACTCATTTCCATAACAAACTTATCGTTATTAAATCTTAGTGTTGCACTTCCGGGAGCTAAGCCTGCTAAAGGATAAGTTTGATCTATTGCTTTGGTATCAAATTCTATAACCCCTTCGTTTGCACCACCTGCTTTTTCGCTACCGCATGAAGCAAAAAACAATAAAGTTGTTGCAACAATTAATTTTTTAAATATTTGGTAAGAGTGGTTCAATTATTAAAGGAGTAATATTATCATTAAATTTTATGATTTGCAAAAAAAAATCATCCCTTTTGTAAAGAATGATTGATAAAAAACATTGGAGTCAATTTACTTAACAGTTACGGTTTTTTCTACTGTTTTACCTTCTTCTAACTTAATTATACCTACGCCTACCATAGTTGCAGTAACCGGGGCTGTACCTGTTGAAGTTGAAACAATTGAGGCTTGAATATCATAAATTGCAGGGAGTTTAAACAAAAACGACACCGTCCCTGCGCCATCGGTAGTACCATTTGCTTTAATATCAGCGGTTACCGTTGCAATAGCTCCGGTTTTAACAGTTGCGTATAATTTAACGGCAGCTCCATCAACGGGAGACCCATCTGCATAAACTACCTTTACCATTGCCTTGCAATCAGTGTTTTTTGTGCACGACATTAAAAAATAGTTCATACTAAGAACAACTAATACAAAAGGAAATATAACTTTGTTTTTCATAACCGATAGATTACCAACAAATATAATTAATTTTAAGAATATGACAAAATTTATTAGGGGCCTGCTTTTACTCATGTTTATTGGTTATAAGCCCGTTTTTAGTCAAACCTTATCCAAAGAAACTATTCTTATAGAAACCTCTTTAGGTTCTATAAAAATTAAGTTATACGAAGAAACGCCTTTGCATAAAGCTAATTTTTTAAAGCTGGTGCAGGATAATTTTTACGATAGTACTTTGTTTCATAGGGTAATTAACGGGTTTATGATTCAGGGAGGCGACCCCAAAAGCAAAATGGCTAAGGCTACTGATACTCTTGGAAACGGCGAAATTGGGTTTACCATTCCGGCTGAAATAAATGAAAAACTAATTCACAAAAAAGGTGCTCTTTGTGCTGCCCGCGAAGGTGATGATATTAACCCCAATTTTGAATCGAGTGCCTGCCAGTTTTATTTGGTTCAGGGTAAAGTAAGAAGCTTAGAAGAACTTAAAAAGTATGAAGACCGAATTAATAAAACAAAGTATAACAATGCTGCTCAAGCAGTAATGAAATCTGAAAAAGGTAAAACATTAAAGGCACAATACGACCGTCTTAAAAAAGAAAACAAAACCGATAGCACGGCCTTGTTAAGTTCAGAACTTGAAAGTTTAATTAAAATTCAAAACGATAAAAAACCTGAATACAAATTCTCTGAATTTCAACAAAAAACGTACACATCTATTGGTGGAACTCCTCACTTAGATGGAACTTATACCGTTTTTGGTGAAGTAATTGAAGGCTTAGAGGTGATTGATAAAATTGCTGCAGTAAAAACAAACACCCTTGACAGGCCGGTTAAAGATGTGAGAATGAAGATGAAGGTGTTAAAGTAAACTACTTCCTTCCGGGACACTTTTTGCACCTATCGCCTTTTTTAAATTTACGGCAACAATCCTTTTTCTTTTTGCAACAATCTGCAAAAACTGCTAAAGGGCAATCGTTTATAAAAGGCTTTTTTGTTACTTCCTGTATCACCCTTCAAAAATACCCTAACTGTAATTTTTAACCAATACCTTAAATTAGGTATATTGGGTTTATAAACTAATAGTGAGTATTTTTGTTCCTCTTTTTAAATGAATATCAGCACTTTAAATAACTGGCTTAATTCTAAAGAATGCCCCCTTTTAATTTCTGGCCCATGCGGAGCCGAAAGCCCTGAACAATTAATGGCTACTGCTAAAGAATTAAGCACTTTGCCCCAAATAGCTTTATTTAGAGCGGGTGTTTGGAAGCCCCGAACACGACCAAACTCTTTTGAAGGAAAGGGAGAAGAAGCCTTAAAGTGGTTACAAGAAGTAAAACAAGCCTATAATTTAAAAACTACTGTTGAAGTTGCCAATGCATCGCATGTAAACCTTGCGTTAAAATATGGAATAGATGTTTTATGGATTGGAGCACGAACAACTGTTAACCCATTTAGCGTGCAAGAAATAGCCGATGCACTAAAAGGTGTTGATGTTCCGGTAATGGTGAAAAACCCTATACATGCCGATTTGCAATTGTGGATTGGTGCTTTAGAAAGAATAAACAATGCGGGAATAAAAAAAATTGCTGCCATACATAGGGGTTTTCATTATTATAAAACCAGAAAGTACAGAAACGAACCCATTTGGAAAATTCCGATAGAGTTAAGAACCATTTTTCCGGAACTGCCCATTATATGCGACCCCAGCCATATTTCCGGTAAAAGAGAATACATTAAAGAAATTGCACAAAAAGCTTTAAACATTGGTTTTAATGGATTAATGATAGAATCGCACATTAACCCAGCTAATGCATTAAGCGATGCAGAGCAACAATTAACTCCCAATGCATTAAAAGAATTAATTAACGGTTTAGAAGTTAGAAGCAATATAGCAAGTGATGATAATACCGTAAATAAATTAATTGAATTAAGAAAACTAATTGATGAAATTGACGAAGAATTAATTGATTCTATTCAAAAGCGAGAAGATATTATTAAACAAATTGGTAAATTTAAAAAAGAACATAACATCACCATTTTTCAATTAGAACGCTGGCAAGAAATTTTAAAATCGCGGGCACAATGGGCAGATAAAAGAAATATTTCACGCAGTCATATTGAAAAACTTTGCCAACTTTTGCACGAAGAAAGTATTAAAATTCAAAACGAAATTGGCGATTAAAAATAACAATCGTCAACTATCCTTATTGATTTCTTTTCCATACTATTTCCAAACACAGGAGATAAACCAATCATAATTTCGCCGGTATGTGTTGCGCCTCTAAAATATCGGTTAATGGATAAATCATACGCAAAGCCAACAATTAAATTATTTATTATTCTTACTTGAAAAATTCCGCAAACAAAATTTTTTCCGCGTAGACTAAAACCATAAGCAAATCGGGTGTACCAATAATTCATAAAATTTATTTCAAAATTGGGAAGTGTTTTATAAGAGCTTCTTAAATTAACGGATACTAAAAATTTATTTTCTAGTGGCAACATAAATTTTCGTCCAAAGCTTAAAATATAATGTGCAGGTAATTTACTTGGAGAACCAATTTGTTTTCCATTAAAATAATTACGTTGACTAAAAATACTTAACTGCCATAAGCTTAAATCAACAAAAAACTTTTTATTATAAATTCTAATTCCGGGAATAATATCGGGGTAAGCTAAAAAAGATTTGGCGCTACCGGAAACAGCAGGGTCTGCCGTGTTTAACAACGAGGTATTTAATTTAAACTGCTTCATTCCGGCAAATACACCAACCGACATTACTGTGCGCTTGGCAATAAACTGATGAAAAGCATAGGAAAGATACATGCTGTTATCTATAAATACTCCATGTTTATCTTGATCGATATACACACCAACATTGTGCCAATTTTTATAGGCACGTTGAGGAATAAAAGTATAATTGGCATTTAAAAAAGCAACTTTTGGATTGTTGTTAATGCCTACCCACTGTGTTCGCGCTCCAAAAATAATTTCAAACGGATAATTTAAAGAAGTTCCGGAAGCAGCAGGACTATACCCTACTTTATTAAATAAAAATTGTGTGTATTGAGGTAATTGTTGTGCATGAAAATTAAAAGCAACAACTAATAAAAATATTTTAAATATTAATTTCTTCATCTTAAAATAGACACATCTCCTTTCAAGAAATTATCTTTTTCTGAAGCTTTAAAATAAAACATATAATAATACGTTCCGTCGGGCAAGGCTACCCCATTCCAACTTCCGTCCCACGGAGTATAGGTATCTTTTTGCCGGTGTACTTGTTGTCCCCATTTGTTGTAAACAAAAATTTCAAACTCCGGGTAATTTTGTATGTTTCCAATTTGCCAGGTATCGTTAAATGAATCTCCGTTTGGTGTAAAATGATTGTTTATAATCACCGGGCACTCTTGTTTGCTAATTTTAAAATTAATTAGTGTATCCTGAGGAATAGAATCTGCTGTTTTGATGGTTACAGAATAATCGCCTTCTACTAATTCTTTAATAGAAGTAACATTATTTTGCCCGTTACTCCAAGTAATTAAATAGGGTGATTTTCCTCCGTTAACTTCAATTGCAGCGGCACCCTTTGTGCAAATAACGTTTGCGAAAGTTAAATTAACTTTTAAAACAGAATCACCTTGAGCAATTGAATTTAGAACACAAAGAGCGAAGGATAAAATATATAAAATACGAATCAACTAACTGTTTTACCAGTTAAAGATAAAAAAATCTAATGACTTTTTTCTACCCAATCGCCGTGTTCTTTAATTAAACTAATTAATTCATCAACAGCCGTTTCGCTGGTTACATTTTTTTTAACCACCTCTTTGCCTTTGTATAAACTAATTTTTCCGGGGCCTGTACCAACATAACCATAATCAGCATCGGCCATTTCACCCGGGCCGTTAACAATACAACCCATAATTCCAATTTTTATTCCTTTTAAATGATGGGTTCTTTCTCTAATTTTTTGTGTGGTTTCTTGTAAATCAAAAAGTGTTCGTCCACAACTTGGGCAACTGATGTATTCCGTTTTACTAATGCGTGTACGTGTGGCTTGCAAAATTCCGAATTGAGTAGAGTTTAAAACCTGCATGCTCACGCAATTTTTTTCTTTCAACCACAAACCATCGCCCATACCATCTATTAATAACGCTCCCGCATCGGTTCCGGCATAAAGCTGAAATTCAGATTCACTTAAATCTTTATAATTAAATTTTAAAATGATTGGGTTGTTACAATTCGCGTCTTTTAAATCAATAATCATTCTTCTAATTTCGGGCATTGCTGCACCGTTAAAAGAATCTACAATTAAAACAATTGTTTTGTTGGTATTAACTTTTTCAATAAAGGAAGGAGTTAAAACTTTCCAATCAACCGCAACAAAATTTAACTTGTCAGATTTTTCATTTGATTTAAAAAACTCTTCGCCGCAAAATAACGGATAGGTTCTATCTTTACTTTTATTTTTCTTCCACAGTTCAGAATTAAAAATAATTCCAAGCGTTCCCGGAATTTGAAAGTTTACAGTATTATCGCCTGCATAAATAAAATCAACTGCTAAATCGCTTAAATTCCATTTATCTAAAGGAACCGAATAATTGTAACCAACAGCAAACAATGATGCAGGAGTAATTTCTGTTTTTAAACTGTAATCGGCAATTACACGTGGTACATTATGATTACCAATGTTAATTACTTCCCGAGTTTTATTTCGGTTATACTCAAAAGGATTATAAGGTATTTGTTTTTCTATTGGTTTTATTGGATCGTGATTATTCCTTTTAATGTATCTGTCTGCTAATGTTTTTGCAACAGGAATTTCAAACTCGGGCTCTTCGGTTAAGGAAACTCGAATGGTATCGCCCAATCCATCTTCTAACAAAGTACCAATACCCACTGCTGATTTTATTCTTCCATCTTCACCATCACCCGCTTCTGTTACTCCCAAATGCAAAGGGTAATTTCTATTTGTTTCCATCATTTTGCTTACCAGCAAACGGTAAGCCTGCACCATAACTTGTGTGTTACTGGCTTTCATTGAAATTACTAACTCGTGGTAATTATTTTCTTCGCAAATGCGCACAAACTCTAATGCACTTTCCACCATTCCTAAAGGCGTATCGCCATAACGGCTCATTATTCTATCACTTAAAGAGCCGTGATTGGTTCCAATACGCATTGCGGTTCCGTATTCTTTACAAATTTTTATGAGTGGAGTAAATCTGTTTCTTATTCTTTCTAACTCCGATTCATAGGCGGCATCGGAATAATCAATGGTTTCAAATTTCTTTTTATCGGCGTAATTTCCAGGGTTAACACGTACCTTTTCTACCAGGCGCGCAGCCATTTCTGCAGCATTAGGCGTAAAATGAATATCGGCAACCAATGGCGTACTAAAACCGGCAGCGCGAATTTCTTTCTTAATTTGTTCTAAATTTTTTGCCTCGGTAATGCTGGGGGCAGTAATTCTAACCAACTCGCAACCTGCTTCAATCATTCTAATGCTTTGCGCAACAGTGGCTTTTGTATCCATGGTGTCTGTAGTAGTCATACTTTGAATACGTATGGGATTATTTCCTCCTAACAACATATCGCCAATTTTTACCTCGCGGGTAACAAAGCGTGAATATTGAGTTAAACTATTACAGTATTTAAAATTTTCAGTACCCATTTTTAATGTGAAGCAATTAGAGAAACAAAGATAAAGGTAATTTGTTTAATGAAGGCAGGCTTATTTTAAATCATTCTTAATTCTTTTAGAAATGGGTACCCATACTCTGCGGCCAACGTCTTCTGCCAAATCTTTAGCGATGCTTTCTCTCAGTCCTTTTTCGCGATAAACTGTTTTATCTTTATTGGTACCAAACATAATATCAGCTGCACTGCGATTATTTTTTAATTTTTCGTTTTTTACTTTTGAATTAGTACACGACATGCCCACTTTTTTATTGGTTTTAGCATTTATACAATCTGCATTTACTGTAACCTCTACTTTACTTAAATAAACAACTTGCCCGTTCATGGTTGACTTTGAGTTATTTATTGTTTCCGCAAAATCACTTTCAATAATTTCAACTTTATTAAATTTAATAATGTAATCGGGGTTAGTGGAAGAATTATCTATGGTAACATTTTTGGTTAGTGCACCTTCATTATTAAATCCTTTCATAAAAGCATTATAAAAATCCAATTCAGTAAAATTAGTAACGTATTTGGGATAACCGGCATTACTTGTTATAAAAATTAAATTGGGGGCTTCTTCTATTTTTAAAACAACCGGTTTTGGTATTTCTTTTTTAAACAGAATACATGCTTGTGCCAGAACTAAAATTAAAACAAAATAATAAATTATTCTTTTCATCTTATTTCAATTTCATCAATAAAAATAAATGCATCTCCGCCTTTGCCTTCGTGCCACTCGGGAAGGGTTCCAAAGTTTTTTGCAACAACTTTCAATTTCTTTACTTTAATTGGTTTATCTAATAATACCGAAAACATTTTTGTTTTTACATCGTAATTATCTGCAGGAATATCATTTTTTACAGTTTCCAACAAAGTAAATTTTACACCATCTGTTGAATAGTAAAAACTAACTTCTGAAGGAAATAATATCCACGAACGTGTATCCTGCAAAAAATTTGCCTCTACGGCACAAACACTTTTTGGATTTTTTATTTCAACAACCGCTTCAAAATCTTGTTTTTGATACCCTTGCCAATCTCCTTTTCTCCAATCTTTTTCTCCGTAAACACCATCTACTAAAGATTGTGGGCCGCCTGCGGTGTATTGCGAATTTGGAATTGATTTTGTTTTCACCAAAAACGCAGGGTTAATTCTAAATAAATTTGCAGTAACCATTTCGCTACTGTCTGCCAACGAATATACTTTAGCACGAATTTGAGTACTGGTGCTCACTAAAAATGGTTTCTGATAAATGGTATTTATTCTGGTTGGATAAGAACTATTGATTGAATAACCTATAGAGTAATTTTTAGTATTAACCGGTATTATACTAACCATTTGAGGAAGATTAAATGTTTTAGATGCATATTTAATAATTGGTGTAGGTACAATTGGATATTCCGTTAAAGAAGTATTTGGTCGGTTGTCTTTGGCTTCCCCATACTTATTGGATAAATCGGTTTTTAATTTATATAAATAACTTAACTTATTGCAATTAATAAATTCATCGTGGCTTATAAAAGAGTTTTTACTTACAACTCCGTTTACTTCAATTTCTGAAATTACTTTATTAGGATTTATTTCGGTTTGAATCAAAATATTTTTTCCGTTTTCTTGTGCAATTTCTATTTCGCGATATTGTGGCTGAAACAAAACGTACTCTGGCTTACCGGGGCAAACCTGATATAAACCCATGGAGCTTAAAACATACCAGGCGCTCAACTGTCCGCAATCATCATTACCAATTAATCCATCAGGAGCGTTTTTATAAAAATCGGTAAGAATTTTATTTACACGCAACATGGTTTTTTCAGGCTTGCCAATATAGTGATATAAAAATGCTGCATGGTGACTTGGCTCATTACCATGGGCATATTGGCCAATTAAACCGGTAACATCTGCTTGGTCTCTTCCGGTAGTTTTTAATTTTGTGGTAAATAATTCGTCTAGTTTCTTTTCAAACTTTGCATCGCTTCCGTGTAAATTAATTAAACCGGTAATATCATGAGGAACATAAAACGAGTAATGCCAACTATTTCCTTCGGTATAGTGATTATTTATTTCGTAAGGATTAAATGGTGAATACCAATTTCCATTTAAACGTGGGCGCATAAATCCGGTACTTACATCAAATAAATTTTTGTACGCCTGAGCCGATTTTAAAAGTTCAGGAATTAGACTGTTGTTGTTTAATAATTTGCTCATTTGTGCAATGCACCAATTATCGTAAGCATACTCTAATGATTTAGAAACGCTTTCGCTTTCATCATTTACTTCTAAAAACCTTTTTGTATAAAACTTTTTAATTCCGAATTTATTATACTGTGCCGCCTCTTTCATTGCTGTTAATGATTTTCGGGCATCGTAGCCTTTAATTCCTTTTGCATAAGCATCTGTAATTACCGAAACAGAATGATACCCAATCATACAATCTGTTTCGTTTGAGGATAGTTCCCAAACCGGCAAACGTTTACTTTGTTCGTATTGCACCATAAATGTATTTATAAAATCGTTGGTGCGTTTAGTTTCAATTATGGTAAACAATGGATGCAATGCTCTGTAAGTGTCCCATAGTGAAAAAACATTGTGATGAGTAAAACCTTCTGCGGTATAAATTTTATTATCGCGGCCACGATATCTATTATCAACATCCATATCTAAACTTGGGTGAATAAAACTGTGGTAAAGTGCCGTATAAAAAATCGTTTTCTTGTCTTTATCGTCCTCTGCAATTTTTATTTTTGAAAGTTGAGTACTCCAATCTTCTATGGCATTTTCTTTATATTTTTCAAAATCCCAATGCGGAGCTTCCTTATTTAAGTTTTTTGTTGCTCCTTCCTCATCTACATTAGAAATTGAAACTTTAACCATTAAAGGAATAGAATCTGAATTATTAAACTCAAACAATGCACCTTCCGGAAACTCCTTTTTTTTGATGCTTAATATTTCCGTTAAATTTCTGCTTGTTGAATACAACATTTTTTTAATTGGTTTACTAAACTTTATGGTGTAATAACAGTATTGTTCTTTTGCCCAGGCGCTGCTGATTCTAAAGCCAACTACCGTAAAGCTATCTTTTTGTTGCACAAAGCCTTTTAATAATTTATCGCGATGTAATAAATCTAAAAATAAAAAAGCTTGTTTACCTGTAAATCTATATTCGTGAATTCCGGTGCGCGGTGTAGTGGTTAATTTTACCTGTATGCCATTATTTAACTTAACAGAATAAGTTCCTGCACTTGCTGTTTCGCTTTTATGAGAAAAGGTAGAAGCATATTTTCTAGAATCGCCACCCATTAATTTATTGGAAGGAGTTAATAAAATATCGCCCCAATCGCTTACTCCTGTTCCGCTTAAATGGGTATGCGAAAATCCATAAATTATAGAATCGCTGTAATGATAACCACTACAACCATCCCAACTGCCGTCAATACGGGTATCAGGACTAAGTTGTACCATTCCGAAAGGAGAAACCGGCCCTGGGAAAGTATGACCATGGCCTCCTGTGCCAATAAAAGGATTTACAAACGAAGCGTATTTTTCTGTTGATTGAGAATATACACTACAAGAAACTAAAATTAAAATATAGAAATAAAACTTCATTGCTTAATGACCTGCCTTTTCACTTATGTTCTTAAAATCGATGCCTTGTTTTTTAAAAATAGATTTTACCTTAAAGGCATACCACGCAAGGTACGCAAAACAAAATACTGTAACAATATAAGATGAATGTGCATTAAAATTATCTGCCAACAATCCTTGTATTGGAGGAATAATAGCCCCTCCTAAAATCATCATTACCAATAAAGCCGACCCTTGATTGGTGTGTTTACCTAAACCATTAATGGCTAATGTAAAAATGCAGGGCCACATTACAGAACAAAACAAACCTCCGCTTAAAAAAGAATAAAGGGCAAGATTTCCGGTACTAAGTAGTCCCACCACCATCATTAATGCACCGGCAGAAGCAAGGAATAAAAGGGTACGCGAAGGGTTATCGCCTGAAATTATAAATAACAGAGCAGCGGCTAATACATAGGGTATGTAATAATAATAATCGCTTACGTTACTTCCTCTCAAATAGTTTATGCCGTAAATAACAGCAAAAGCAATAAAAGGTACAATTAGTTGTAGTATTTTTTTAGCAATCGGTTTTAAATTAAATACCACTAAAGATCCTGTCCAACGTCCAATCATTAAACTGCCCCAATACAAGGAAATAAAATGAGAAATGCGTGTATGATCTATCCCTTTAATTTCGGGCATGGCTAACAAAGCGCCCATGTTACTTTGTATGGTAACCTCTACACCAACATATACAAAAATGGCAATCATACCCAAAGTAAGTTGCGGATATTTTAAAACAGTTAAATCTTTATTTAATTTATCGGCTGCACCAACCTGTGGTAATTTAGAAATCCACAAAATACTTGCGCACAACAAAAACAAAGAAAACAAAATAAGTGCCGGAACTTTAACTGCACTTAAATCGCTTGAAGCGGCATCGGGTGCATTTATATTTCCGAAAAGCGCATAACTTAATAGCACCGGGCCTATAGTTGTTCCAAAAGAATTTATTCCGCCGGCCAAATTTAAACGTTGTGCACCGGTTTCTTTATCGCCAAAATTTATTACAAAAGGGTTAGCAACAATTTGTTGTAATGCAAAACCCAAACCGATTACAAACAAGGCAATTAATAATAAAGGATAGGAAAACATACTTGCAGCCGGAATAAAAATTAAAGAACCGATTGCAGATAATAGTAAACCTGTAATAAGTGCTTTTTTATATCCTAATTTACTTATGGGGTCGCCAACAGCCCTTGATATTAAAAAGTATAGTATAGAACCAATAGCATAAGCTGCATAAAAAGCCAAATCAACCAATTGCGACTGAAACTGAGATAAAATAAATTTTTCTTTAAATAAAGGAATTAATATTCCGTTACTGGCGGCCACAAAGCCCCAGAAAAAAAACACAGAGATTAAAGCGATAAAAGAAGATTGCAAACGTTGCATAATTATTTTTATCTAAGTTATTGCTTTATGTTGTTCGCGTTTTTACACTCAATGGCAAGTTTTTAACATCGTTTTTGCAATATTTAATAGTATTAAGCCTAAATGAATTGCTTTTAAAGTTTAATTTTAAAACTTATTGCATTATAAATGAAACTGCTGTACCCACAAAACTGGAAAGATTACGAATTAATTGATTGCGGAAATTTTGAAAAATTAGAACGCTTTGGGAATTACATTACCATTAGACCCGAACCTCAGGCAGTATGGCCCAAAATATATTCGGAACAAGAGTGGGAAAAATTAGCGCATGTTAAGTTTATCTCTAAATCATCCAGCAGTGGCAATTGGAAATTTTTAAAGAAAATGCCCGAACAATGGACCATTAATTACTCTTTACCAAAAACAGAAGGCGGTAAAGGTGAGGTGGCACAAATAACTTTTAGACTGGGCTTAACCTCGTTTAAACACGTGGGTGTTTTTCCGGAGCAAGCTGTAAACTGGGATATTATTTACAAACATTTGGTAAAACAAAGCAAACCAAAATTTTTAAATTTATTTGCTTACACGGGAGGCGCATCATTAGCGGCTAAAGCGGCCGGTGCCGATGTAACCCATGTAGATAGTATTAAACAGGTAATTACTTGGGCAAATGAAAACATGCAAAAATCAAAATTAGATAATATACGATGGTTGGTAGAAGATGCCTTAAAGTTTGCAAAAAAAGAATTGAAACGCGGAAACATTTATCAAGGAATTATATTAGACCCTCCGGCATTTGGCCACGGACCTAATGGTGAAAAATGGAAACTGGAAGATAATATTTCTGAAATGATGGATAGTGTTTTACAAATATTAGATAAAGAAAATCATTTATTAATTTTAAATGCATACTCCTTAGGGTTTTCGGCAATTGTTCCTGAGAATTTATTGCAACCATTTGCTCAAAAAAACAAATCGGAACTTAGTATTGGTGAACTTTATCTTCCGGCAAAAAGTGGTGTTAAGCTGCCGCTGGGAGTTTTTGGTAGAATTCAAAAATAAATAGGTTATGAAAAAAACAATTTTACTTTTTCTTTTATTTGCCTGGGCTGTTAGCCACAGCCAAATTACCTGCGAAACACTAAAAATAGTTGGGGTAAATTACAGCTTAACCGCGTGTAAAAACGGTAGAGCAAAATTAATGTACACAGATACTTCTATTGTAAATCATTTTAAACATAAAAATTTTCAGTTAATGTTGGTGAGTAGTTTAAACGATGAGCATAAAGCTGAAATGAAAAAATATAAAATTAATTTAAACCCAAGTGATACCGTTATTGTTTACGATTGGGATATTTTACAAGATGCTAAAATGGGTTATTTTGGTACAGCAATTGGTAAAGTAAGATACAGTTGTACCGACAGTATTATTCAAATAAAAAAGTATTTTTTAAAACCGGGAGGTACCGGCAACTACACTCCAACGCGTTTTAAATTATTTCGAATGAATGCAGATAATTTTATAATGTTTGATTTAGATCACCCCTACCTCAACATTAATTATTATTTTAAAAAAGAAAAGGAGTGATTAGCGAAGTTCTAACTCCGGCTCTTCTGCAGGAATAGTTAGTTCGGTAGTTAAAGGTTTGGTTTCTAAAGCTTCAACTGTTTTCTTTTTCTTCTTAGAATTTATTTTTGTAGTGTTAGATGCAGTTGTATCCCCCGTATTTTTATTTACCGAATCAGGAATTATTCTGGCGGAGGTTATTTGTTGTGAATTATTTGTTGTGTTAGTATTAACCGATGTGTAATTAGTTGTATTTACTGTTGGTGTTGCAACAATAATTGTTTGTGTTGTAGCGGTATTAATAGCCGTTGAATCTGCTGAAACAATTGCAACTTTTTGTTCTGCTTCCTTTTTTGGTTCAACAACCTTTTGTAATTCGGTGGTTTTAAAATTATCGGCTTCAGGCACCAAAGCTCTGCTTTTATTTTCGTTTTTTACTGTTCCACTAAAATCAACAAACTTGGCAATAACAAAAGTGAAACTAAAAATTAAAATTACAAAAGCAACCGTTAAAACCACTCCCTTATTAATGGCTATTGGAACGGTGGTTTTAATGTTTGGTATTTTATTAACCTTTACAAGTGGTTTTGTTTTTTCTACATACTCACTCCAAACATCCTCCTTATAAGGCATGGCATTGCTTTTCAGAAGAAGTTTAATTCTTCTTTCATCTAATTCGTAATTAAAGTGCCTGCTCATGTTTTACAAACTTAACGTTTTTTTCAATGTTTTTTTGCAAGTTATAACGCGCTTTTTCTAAGTTGCTCTTTACAGCTTGCTCGCTTGCTTCCAATAATTCACTAATGGCAAGCAAATCCATTCCTTCTATCACAAACAAATTAAAAACCAATCGTTGTGATGGTACCAGTTCCTGAAACGATTTAATTAAAACCGGCATCTCTACCGCGTTAAAATCTATTATCTCATTATTATCAAACAGGTTGTAATTTTTGTCTTTATCGTTAGGTGCGTATACTGTGCTGGCTACATAATACTCACTTCTTATTGCTTTAATAAATTGCACGGCTTCAATTACAAACTGTTTTTCAAAAAAACCATCAAAATCAACCTCACTTTTACTTCGGTTGTTTAAAAATGCTTGAAGGGTATTATCAAAAGCTGCAAATAATAGTTCTTTCGATTGAGCATCGTTTTTAGAATAACGAACTGCAATACCTGCCATTAGCTGGTAATAATTTTCAAACAAATCCCGTTTTGTTTTTGGGTCGTTTTTAGAAAGCGCTATTATTAGTTCGTTATCGGCCATAGTTCCCCCACTGTGCTTGTACGTTATATTAAGTTAAAAAGTTACAGTTGGCAGGGCTTTTCTGTAACTTTATTTGGGAAAAGTCCTAAAAACATAGCTCATTTTACATTCTATTTAATAATTCTACACTCAAATCCTAATTAAACTTACTCGTTTTTTTAAATATTTTTTAATGGTTTGTAAATCAGTTCATTTAAGTACATCAACTTTTTTACGCAATTTTTTTGTGTTTAAAACTTCAATCAACTGTTAATTCATTTGTTATTGGAATGAAATGATTTATGCAAATATTTGTAATCACAACAACCGAGAATACATTTTTTAACCACTATATAATATAAAACACATTATGAATGAACCAATTTTAGTCGAAAACAAAGACCGATTCGTACTCTTTCCCATTAAATACAAAGATATTTGGGAGATGTATAAAAAGGCAGAAGCCAGCTTTTGGACTGCCGAGGAAATTGATCTTGCATCAGATATTACAGACTGGAATAATAAATTAAACGACAACGAACGTCACTTTATTAAACACGTGCTTGCATTTTTTGCAGCCAGTGATGGTATAGTAAACGAAAACCTGGCGGTAAACTTTTTAAATGAAGTACAATATCCAGAGGCTCGTTGCTTTTATGGTTTTCAAATAATGATGGAGAACATCCATTCAGAAACGTACTCTTTATTAATTGATACTTATATAAAAGATCCGGTTGAAAAAGACCGTCTTTTACATGCGGTAGATACCGTGCCTTGTGTTGGCGAAAAAGCCGAGTGGGCTTTACGCTGGATTAACAACGGTAGCTTTGCCGAAAGATTAATTGCTTTTGCGGCAGTAGAAGGCATTTTCTTCTCAGGCTCATTTTGCTCTATTTTCTGGCTTAAAAAACGTGGCTTAATGCCGGGTTTAAGCTTCAGTAACGAGTTAATTAGCCGCGACGAAGGATTGCATTGCGATTTTGCCTGCTTGTTATATGCTACTCATTTAAAAAATCAGTTGCCTAAAGAACAAGTAACCAAAATTATTACAGATGCAGTAAGCATTGAGAAAAAATTTGTGGTAGATGCCATACCGGTTAAATTAATTGGTATGAATTCTGACCTGATGTGTCAATACATCGAGTTTGTTGCCGACAGATTATTGGTTTCACTAGGTTGCAGTAAATACTTTAATGCTGCCAACCCATTCGATTTCATGGAAATGATTTCGTTGCAAGGAAAAACCAATTTCTTCGAAAAACGTGTTGCCGAATATCAAAAGGCAGGCGTTATGGGCAAAAGCGAGGAGAACAATGTGTTTAAGTTAGATGAAGACTTTTAAACACCTACAATTCATCGGATAGAAATCCAGGATTATCTTTAGATTGAATTCATTTAACAAGGAAACAACCTTGTAAGGGGAGATTACCCCCTCTAAATGAAAGAAAATCAGGCAGTAAGAATAAACCGTGAATTGTTAATTAAATTAAAAAAAACGAAGATTAAAGGAAAATATTGAAAGTAACTTGTGTAAAGCAAAAAACTCAAAAACTAACTCAAAAAACTAAAGGCGTATGTTTGTAATTAAAAGAGATGGCACTCAGGAGACGGTAAAGTTCGATAAGATCACCGCTCGCATTCAAAAATTAAGTTATGGTTTAGATCCTAACCATGTAGATTCTATATTAGTTGCTAAAAAAGTAATTGATGGAGTTTACGATGGTGTTACTACCAGCGAACTTGATAATTTAGCAGCTGAAACTGCTGCAGGTTTAACCTCGCGCCATCCAGATTACGCATTGCTTGCTTCACGTATTGCAGTTAGCAACTTACACAAAAACACTATTAAATCTTTTTCTAAAACAATAGAAGAACTTTATAATTACATAGATCCTAAAACCGGAACAAGAGCTTCGCTTATTGCCGATGATGTTTATGAAATTGTGATGAAAAACGCGCAATTATTAGATTCATCAATTATATACGACAGAGATTTTGGTTACGATTATTTTGGGTTTAAAACATTAGAACGCTCTTACCTTTTAAAAATGCATGGCAAAGTTGCTGAACGCCCGCAACACATGTTAATGCGTGTAGCAGTGGGTATTCATAAAAACGAAATTGAATCTGCCGTTGCTACTTATAACATGATGAGTGAACGTTGGTTTACACATGCTACACCAACCTTATTTAATGCCGGTACGCCTAAACCGCAAATGAGTTCATGCTTTTTATTACAAGTAAAAGATGATAGTATTGATGGTATTTACGATACCTTAAAACAATGCGCAAAAATTTCGCAAAGTGCAGGTGGTATTGGAATTAGCATTCACAATGTGCGTGCAACAGGTTCATACATTAAAGGAACCAACGGCACCTCTAACGGAATTATACCAATGCTTAAAGTGTATAACGAAACTGCACGTTACGTTGATCAAGGCGGAGGAAAACGCAAAGGCTCTATTGCTGTTTATTTAGAGCCATGGCATGCTGATATTTATGACTTTTTAGATATTCGTAAAAACCACGGTAAAGAAGAAATGCGCGCACGCGATTTATTTACCGCACTTTGGATACCCGATTTATTTATGAAGCGTGTAGAAGAAGAAGGTGTTTGGAGTTTAATGTGCCCTAACGAATGCCCGGGATTAAGTGATTGCCACAGCGAAGCATTTGAAAAATTATATACCAAGTACGAAAGCGAAGGAAAATTCCGTAAACAAATTAAAGCACGCGAACTTTGGGCTGCAATAATTGAAGCGCAAATTGAAACCGGTAACCCATACATGTTGTTTAAAGATGCTGCTAACTCAAAATCTAACCAACAAAATTTAGGAACCATTAAATCATCTAACCTTTGTACCGAAATTATTGAGTACACCAGTGCCGATGAAGTAGCGGTTTGTAATTTAGCATCTATTGCATTACCACGTTTTGTAGATGAAAAAACCGGAACCTTTGATCACAACAAATTATTTGAAATTACTTACGCGGCAACACGTAACTTAAATAAAATTATTGACCGCAATTATTACCCGGTACCGGAAGCACGCAACTCTAACATGCGCCACCGCCCAATTGGTTTAGGTGTGCAAGGTTTAGCAGATGCATTTATTTTAATGCGTTACCCTTTTGAAAGCGAAGAAGCAAAAAAATTAAATGCCGAAGTATTTGAAACTATTTATTTTGCTGCATTAACTGCCAGTAAAGATTTAGCAAAATTAGAAGGCCCTTACGAATCGTACGAAGGCTCACCAATAAGCAAAGGTGTTTTCCAACACGATATGTGGAACGTAAAACCAAGCAGCCGTTGGGAGTGGGATATTTTACGCGACGAAATTAAACAATACGGTGTACGCAACTCTTTATTACTAGCGCCAATGCCTACAGCAAGTACCTCGCAAATTTTAGGAAACAACGAGTGTTTTGAACCATACACCAGCAACATTTACACCCGCCGTGTATTAAGCGGAGAGTTTGTAGTAGTAAACAAACATTTGTTACGCGACTTAGTGAAATTGGGTATTTGGAACGAAGGCTTAAAAAATAAAATTATTGCAGCCAACGGTTCGGTACAAGATATACCGGAAATACCACAAAACATTAAAGACCTTTACAAAACCGTTTGGGAAATTAAACAACGTACCATAATTGATATGGCGGCTGACCGCGGTGCTTATATTGACCAATCGCAATCGTTAAACTTGTTTATACAAGATGCTAACTTTGCAAAAATGAGCAGCGCGCATTTTTACGCTTGGAAAAAAGGATTAAAAACCGGTATGTATTACTTAAGAACAAAAGCAGCAGCTGATGCTATTAAGTTTACGGTTGACCAAGGCGCTTTAGCTAAAACACCCATATTAGGTAACGAAGATGCCTTATTGGTGGAAAGAGGACAAACACATATTTTAACCATTGAAGAACAACAAGCACAATTAGCTTGCTCGTTAGATAACCCGGAGGGTTGCGAAGCGTGCGGTAGTTAATTAATTTAATTAAAACAAATTTTAAAAGGCCTCTTTGAAATCAAAGGGGCTTTTTTTTGGGAGGGGAAATGATAATCAATAATTATATTGAAAAATATTTCGGGAAAAGTCTCCCTCCGCTCCCGCGCGAATCCTTTCGCGTGGATTTGTAATTAAATTACGCTTTCACAAAATCAAAATGCATTTTCATCCAAAAGTTATTCTGAACTTGATTCAGAATCTCAGCACTATTTGATACAATAAATAAAAGCAATTATAATTATAGAACTGAGACCCTGAGTCAAGCTCAGGGTGACGAGATTGATTTTTAGAAGAACATCTACCTCATTGCCCCCGCTCCCGCGCGAATCCTTTCGCGTGGTTTTGTAATTAATAAATCCCGCGTCTCGACTAACACTCGACGTGACAGAAGTACGATGCATCAGGACGACGGTACAAAACTACGATTGTATTTACACCCTCAGCCCAATAAGCAATATATCATCCACTTGTTCAATGTGTCCGCGCCAGTTTTCAAAAGCATTATCAATTTCAGATTTTTGCTCTTGCGCGGTTTTCATAGAATTTTTTAAAAGAATTTCTTGCAATTGTTTGTACTTGAATTTTTTTCCTTTTGGTCCGCCAAATTGATCTGCATAACCATCGGTTAAAAAATAAACCTGGTCGCCTCTTTGTAAATCAAAGGAGCGAAGCGTAAAATCAACATTTTCTTTAGGTGATTTTCCAACAGGAATTTTATCGGGCTTATACAGCTCGCTAATGGTATTATCTCTTATAAGCCAAACGGGGTTATTAGCGCAGGCAACCTCTAATTTTAATTCTTTTAAATCAAGCGAACAAAAAACAGCGTCCATTCCATCCTGAGATAATTCGGTTGAATCTTCCGGATTAAGTACGGTAATAATTTCTTTTCTTAGTTTATTAAGTACTTCATCGGGCGAAACAATTCCTTTTTCATTTACAATTTCATTCAGTAAATTCATACCAAGCAAACTCATAAAGGCACCCGGAACTCCATGTCCGGTGCAATCTGCAGTCATTAATAAAAATTTTCCTTCTTTGTAAGATGCCCAGTAAAAGTCGCCGCTTACAATGTCTTTTGGTTTATAAAAAACAAAACACTCGGGAACAAATTTTTTAATAAAATTTTCTGAGGTAAGTAAAGCGCGTTGTATGCGTCGGGCATAAAATAAAGAATCGGTTACCTCTTGGTTTTTTACCTCCAACATTTTTCTTTGTTCCTCTACTTTATTTTTTTGTTCGGATATAATAATGTTTGCTTTGTTTTTTTGCCGGTATCCTCTGTAAACAAAAACAATAACCAATACTGCTAAAACAAGTGCGCATAAAAAAAGTAGTCGCTGCGAATTATAGCTTTGTATTTCCAGTTGCTGATTTTTCATTTTTTCGGCATTCAGTTTCAACTCAGCATCCTTTTTTTCTGCTTGATACTTTGCCTCCATTTCATTAATACTATTGGCATTTTGTTCGTTATAAATTGAATCGCCAACATTTTTAAGCTTAAAATAATAATCAGCGCTTAATTTATAGTTGCCAGTTTCGTAGTAAGAAGTTGCTAATGCATCGTAAGCATCGTAACGGATATCAGACCAATTAAATTTTTCAGCAATAACTTTCGCCTTCAATGCGTAACGAATGGCTTCGCTAAAATTACCTTGCTCTCCATACATACCGGCTATTGTAATATAGGTAAAACAAATATCATTGCTATCCGCTAACTCTTCTCTAATTTTCAAACATTCAAAAATAGCCGGCTCTGCGTTTTTATAATCTTTTAAGTACATATAAGTCTCAGAAAGGTTGCCTAACACTGCGCTTTTTAAATATGGATCGGCAATAGAATCAGAAATGCGTAAGGCTTGTGTAAGAGATTCTAAAGATTTTTGATACTGCCCTATTCTGTTATAGGACATTGGTAAATTAATTAAACATTTAGTGTAACCTATTACATCATTAATTTCCTTTTTTATATCAGCAGCCTTTGAAATATACTTTATAGCCGACTCAAAATTATTCAAGGCTTGATAAATAAGGCCAATATTTGCAAGCGTATTAGAACTTCCTTCTTTATCGCCAATTTTTTCCTTTATTTTTAATGATTGCTGATAATAATTCAGAGCGCTAGTATTATCGTGTTTTAATAAATAGGTATTTGCAATTTGATTATAGGTTTGCGCTAAATCTTTTTCTTTTCCCAACTTTTTGTAAATATCTACACATGGAAGTAAATATTTTAAAGACTGTTCACCATCGCCTTGGCTTTGAAAAATCATGGATAGGTAATAATAGGAATCGGCTTTATGTTGCTCATCCATTTTTTCACCAAGTTCAACTAATTTTTTAGCTGCAACTATTGCCGCATTTAAGTTTACCTTCTTTTTCAGTACCATTATTTTCCTCAAACATTCAAACTTAACGGTATCGTGTTGGGGCTTTAATAGCATTGCCTCCAAACTATCGATTTTTCTTTGATTCTGGGAAAATAAAAGAAAGGTGTTCACTAAAAACAAAAGGAGCAAGCATTTCTTCATCTATCAATAATACAAATTTCTATTAGAAATAACAAGAGAACCCTGCTTAAATGAAAAAACAATGGATATTTATATGCTAAATAAATTAGAATAAGAATGCTTTTTAATTTGAAAATTAGGTTCCGTATTGGCCACCTGCCAAAGTATAGGGATTGTTTCAGAACGTTAGAGCTAGATTATTAACCAAACACTTTTGCCGTATCATACTTTAGGCCAAGCAGACATTAATTTTATTCTTATATTTAATTCTTGTACCTCATTATTTATTCATTATGAAAAATACTATACGAGAAATACTTTTATTTTTTTCAATTCTTAGTCAGTTTTTTTTCTATACTCCATTAAAAGCCCAACAAAGTCCACTTGATTCTTTAATAAGATTAGCAAACAATTATAAATCTAAATGTAAAGAAACTTGTATTGAAGATAGTATTAAGGTAAAATTGTTAGATAATATTTCGTGGGAATTAAAATCATTTAATCTTGATTCAGCATTATTGCTTGCTAATCAATCGTTGGAGTTGGCTCAAAAAATAAAATACAAAAAAGGAGAAGCCAGAGGATTTACTCAAAAAAGCATTTGCTTAAGATATTTAGGTAAATACGATGAGGCATTAATAGCTTGCCAAAACTCTTTAAAAATTTGGGATGAATTATTAAGTGAAAATGAAAAATCTTTAGAATACAAACGTGGCAAAATTAAAGCCTTGTTTCAAATAAGCAGTAATTACAGCGGCAAAGGAAACTATCTTGAATCAATAAAAGCCGGAGAAATCTCTTTATCACTTGCAAAAGAAATTAACGATAAACGATTAATGGGAGGTCAAATTGGTAATTTAGGTGGTACTTATCAAGCCCTTGGCGATTACTCTAAAGCAATTGAATATTACTTTCAATCGCTAAAACTTACCGAAGAAATGGGCGAAAAGCGTTCTGTAGCCATTAATTATAATCTTATTGGTTATCTTTTTTCTTTTCAAAAAGAATACGAGAAGGCGTTAGAATACCTTCAAAAAGGACTTAAGGTTTCTATAGAAATTGGCGACAAGCAATTGTCAGGCGATATTTATTATTCTATCGCTTCAACATATAATCAATCGCAAAATTTTCAATTAGGAATTGAAAACGCAATGCAGGCTTTAAAAATTTCTCAAGAAGTAAATTATAGGCTATTAGAATGCAACAGTTGGATGGAGTTGTGTAATTTATATACTGCAATTGGTGATTATAATAAAGCAATTGAATCAGGGAATTTGGCATTAAAAATAGCAAGTGAAACTGAAAACCTTGGCCTTAAAGCAGCGGCACTAAATTCCTTGGCAAATTGTAAACGATTAATGAAAAACTATAAAGATTCTGAGTTAGATTTATTGCAGGCTATTCAAATAGGAAAAGAAATTCAATCACCCGGATCGGTACAGAATAGTGAAGAGATATTAAGTGTACTTTATACCATTTTGGGTAAGCACGATAAAGCGCTCATTCATTATAAGAACTTTATTAAACTTCGCGATTCTTTAGAAAACGAGGAATCTAACCGTAAACAAATAAGAAGTGAAATAAATTTTGAATTTGATAAAAAAACAGCGGTTTTGCAAGAAGCGCAAGAAAAAGAAAAACAGATTGCTGAAGAGAAGAGTTTTATTCAAAAAATAATTATTTCAGGTGTTGCCCTTGTTTTGGTTATTGTACTATTCTTTACTTACATGATTTTTAAATCATTGAAAACTACCAAAAAACAAAAACAAATAATTGAATTAAAGGAACAAGAAACTAACGAGCAAAACATAATTATAAAACATCAAAAACATTTGGTAGAAGAAAAACAAAAAGAAATTCTTGATTCTATAAATTACGCCAAGCGTATACAATACACTTTGCTTGCGCATTCCGATTTTTTAAAGGATAATATCCCGAATCACTTTGTATATTTTAATCCAAAAGATATTGTTAGTGGTGATTTTTATTGGGCTACAAAACGAGGAAATAAATTTTATTTAGCAGTTTGCGATAGCACAGGCCATGGTGTTCCGGGTGCTTTATGAGTTTATTAAACATAAACTTTTTAAACGAAGCGGTTAACGAAAAAGGAATAGAACAGCCTAATAAAGTTTTTGACTTTGTTCGCAAACGCTTAATTGATAACATCAGTAAAGAAGGTCAGAAAGACGGATTTGATGGAGTTTTAATTTGCATGGAAACAATAACAGCCACGAAAAACAACCCGGAAGGGAGTTTAAAAATTAGTTACGCTGCTGCCAACAATGCTCCTGTGCTTTTACAAAACAATACTCTATTAGAATTAGATGGTGATAGAATGCCGGTTGGTATGGGCGAGATGAAAGAAAATTTTAAACTTTATTCAATTGAAGTGAATAAAAATGATTCCCTTTATTTATACACCGATGGATATGCCGATCAGTTTGGAGGCCCTAAGGGGAAAAAATTTAAATACAAAGCCTTAAATGAACTTATAGCAGCAGGAGGTTTAAAACCAATGGAAGAACAGCGAGAACAATTAAAACAAACATTTGATAATTGGCGCGGTAATTTAGAACAAATTGATGATGTTTGTATTTTAGGTGTACGTTTTTAAGCATTGCAAATACCGTATTAGCTCAAATATCTAAAGCACTTCTACAAGTAATATAAGTTATAAATGAAAAAGCATTAATGCTTGTTAGAACGAAAAATAAGCCCCTTTATCTAAAAAACTACTTTAAAAGTAAAGTAAATGTTACCAATTGCCCTCTGTAAAATATCGGAAAACATTATTACTTAAATTAGCGTACAATTTTTGAATTATGAGTAATCACGAGGAAGATGATTTAGAATCAAAAAAAGAGATCATACAGGTTTTAATAGCGGCTGCATTTATAATTATTGTAATGACTACTTGGATTATGAGTAGGTAATCTTATTCGCTTCAATAAAACACAGGGGCATATTTAATAAAAAAACACTTACCGCTAAGACAGTTTTTAAACCATTCATTAACCTTATAAAACCTGCGGTGCAATAAATACAATTGTTTCTTTTACAATTGTAATTTTACCCAATGAAAAAAAGTATTGCATTCATTAGTATATTTCTGCCAATTCTACTATTTAGTCAATCCTATCAAGTAGGCCATGTAAGCATTAATTTTAAAGACCCTGCCAGAACCGGAGGATTTTCAATTTCAGGAGGCATTCAAATGCCCGGAACAGGACGCGATATTGGCACTGAAATTTATTATCCGGCAAACGTAACAGGTAATAATGTTGCTTTAGCTACAGGACAATTTCCGGTTGTTGTTTTTGGTCACGGATTTGTTATGACCTATGATAATTACGACAACATATACAATCAACTGGCATCTTTAGGTTATATTGTTGCATTACCCAGAACGGAAGGAAGTTTTTCTCCCAATCATTTAGAATTTGCAAAGGATATTTCTTTATTGGCAAATTTGGTGAAGCAATTAAGTGCCATTAGTACTCCAACCGATATTACAATTTTTAATGGCAAGGTAAAACAAAGTGTTGCAATTGGAGGGCATTCTATGGGTGCAGGTTGCTCAATGGTAGGCGCACAAAATAATTCCACCATAACAGCCTTATTTAACATGGCAACAGCCACTTCTAACTCAACCGGAGTTTCGTCCTTAGCCGGAGCAAGTTTAGTAACTGTTCCTTCGTTAATACTCTCTGGTGAAAAAGATTGTGTGGCCGATACACTAGTTCAAAACAATCATTATACCAATTTAGCCTCGGCAAATAAATTTCATGTAATACTAAATTCACTCACCCATTGCGATTTTGGAAATGGAACCAGTACCAATTGTACATTTGGGCAAACGGTTAGCGGGTGCGGAAATACTTTAAGCAATGCAGCTGCATTTAACAGATATATGAATTATTTAATTCCATTTTTAAACCGCACTTTAAAAGATAGTTGTGCAGAGGGGCAACGTTTTACGGATAGTATTAATAGTATATCAACTATTAGAGTTGGTTTAAAAAAACAAGGTTCATTAGTTTGTGCCCCTCAAGGAATTTCTAAAAAAGAAATTTTAACCGGAATAAATATTTACCCTAACCCATCTAACAATGTAATTTACATTGAAGGAAAAAACATTAATAATTCTGAAATAGAAATTACCGATGTGCAAGGGAAAAGTATGCTAATTAAAACAGAAATAAATTACGATAGCGATTTAAAAAAATACACCTTAATAACTAAAGATTGGCCGGCAGGAGTTTATATAATTAAAATATTTAGTACCGAAACAAATACCCATTTTAAACTAGTTAAAAATTAAAGATTTCATTAAGTCTTATTGGCCCAGAGATTTAGGAATTTAACAAACGTGAAACATGTAAGTTAAATAGGTAATGGTGCAAACAAATTCTTTAAAAGAGTAGATACCTTTATGTTGTAATAATTCTGTTACAATTAATCTACAAGAAAATGGACACAAATCAAAACAAAACACCCGAAGCTTTCAAAATTACCGGTAATTGGGATGCACAGTCAAAACAATTAAAACAAAAATTTTCGCAATTAACTGACGCTGATTTAAAGTTTGAAACAGGTAAAGAAAATGAATTGTTAGGAAGAGTTGAAACAAGATTAAATAAAAAGCGTGAGGAAGTGATTAATATCATTAACAAAGCACAAACAGAAAAAGTGTAAAAAAAACCGAGGTAAATATTTTAGTGTTTCTTCATACTTCATTAAAATAATTTTACCCGGTTTTATACAAAGCAACCTACAGGATTATAAATCTCTGTAGGTTGTTGTTTTTATATATCTACTTTTATTTTACTTCAAGTAGGCCGTAAAGATTTAATCAGTAAATTCTTTCTTTTCTTCCATTTCAAAAAGTTGTATGTCTCTTATGTTTTTTTGCACTGCCACTGCGGCAAACAAACTTAAAGTAAAGGCCATACCGTAAAAGCCTTTTTCACTTCGCAATAAATCAGCATTCCACAAGCCAATTACCAAAAGCAAAATAGAGAGTAAAGTAGAAAACCAACTTATTCCATAGTAAATTGACGTAACGCGTAATCCTTCTAACTGGTCGCGCACCGCCTTTTGCAAAGATACTGCCGCATAAAGACCGTACATTAATACTGCAAAATAATACCCTTTTTCACTCAAGTACATATTTGCATGCCATAAGCCTACACAAAACGAAATGGTACCCGCTAATAAGGCAACCCAAGAGGCGCCAATAAAAGCATTTGATGGTTTCTGTTTCATAAATTTAGTTTTAAAATTATGGAACAAAGGTATTGGAGTGTAAAGCTAGAGTTTTTGATAAATGTCAAAAATATGCGCTTTAACGTATTTTATATTTCTGATCTAATGCGGCTTAATGTTTCCTGGCTGATGCCTAAATAAGATGCAATTTGCCCTAATGCCGCACGCTGAATTAAAGACGGTTTAGTTTCTATTAAATTCTGATAGCGTTCTTTTGCGGTTTTAAATTGCATGCTTAACAAACGCTCTTCTAGTTTAATGTAATAATTCTCGGTAATAATTCTTCCTATTGTTTCTGTTTCCGGAAACTTTGCATACAGCTTTTGAAGTGTTGAATGCGAAATGCGAATTAACTCGCAATCTTCTATTGCCTGAATAGTTTCAAAAGAAGGTTTTTGTGCAATAAAGGAATAAAAGCAAGTAGCAAATTCATCTTGTTGCGCAAACCAATTGGTAACTTCTTTATCTTCTAAAAAATAATACCCGCGAATTAAACCTTTTTCAATATAAAACAAATCGTTGCAACGGGTATTGATTTCAATTATAGTAGCTCCTTTAGCAAGACTTATCTTTTCGCATACCGCATTAATTTCTTCTCGTAAAGTTGTGTTAATGCGAATTACTTTTTCCAGGTATTGAAGGAATGTCATAATAATTATAAATTTAAGTATTTTTCAAGTTCATGTATCATTAATTGTTTAAACTATTGCTAATAATTTTTGTTTATAGTTTAATCAAATGTAACTTTGAAAAATGAATTTTTTAATAAAGATTTTACTTATTCCTTTATTCTTGCCTATTGCAATAAAATCGCAAGAAAAAATAAAATCTTATCCTAAAACAAATAAAAACGAGATGAACTCAGGTAAAATGAAAATTGAAATTTGGTCGGATATAATGTGTCCGTTTTGCTACATAGGTAAAAGACATTTAGAAGAAGCCCTAAAACAGTTTACTGATTCTAATAGCATTGAAATAGAATGGCACAGTTATCAACTAGACCCCTCCATGCCAAAGGAAGCTAACGCAAAAACAGTTTATGAGTATTTAGCGGAAAGAAAAGGCATTACCTTAGAACACTCTAAAGCCATGCATCAAAATGTAATTGAGATGGCAAAAGAGGCAGGTTTACATTACAATTTTGATATTGCAAAAGTTGCCAACTCCTTTGAAGCACATCGTTTAATTCAATTGGCTAAAACACAAAATTTGGGAGATGTGGCAGAAGAACGTTTTTTTAAAGCTTATTTTATGGAAGGAAAAAACCTTTGCGATACACTTACCTTAATTGAACTAGCAAAAGAAATTGGCTTAAACGAAAACCGTATAAAAGAAGTTTTAAATGGAACTGAATTTACTAGTGAAGTGAATCAAGATATTTCAGTGGCTAATCAAATAGGAGTTCAAGGGGTTCCTTTTTTCGTATTTAATAGGAAGTATGCTGTATCCGGCGCTCAACCTGTTGAAACTTTTTTAAATGTATTGCAAAAATCTTTTAAAGAATGGAAGAGTAAATAACATAATTTAAGTTGAAATATCCATTTTAACTTTTTTGTTTTTAATTTTTTCTTCTTTAACTAATTGTATGGTTTTTAAAATTTTATCCGCTTTAACCGCTGCATAGGCAGAATGATCCAGTACTTCAATTTTACCTAGTTCATCTTTTTCTAATTTCCCTTTTTGCATGAGCATACCTACAATATCCATTTTATTAATTTTATCTTTCTTGCCTGCTCCAATGTAAAGGGTTTTCCATTCACTTGGTTTTGGTAAAACCAATTTTTTTGGCAACTCTATTTCTTCAGGTGTTTCTTCTAAAAAAGGTGGTAAATGATCCTCCACATCCAATAAAAAATAAGCAGTTCCTTTTCCACTCATTCTGGCTGTTCTTCCGTTACGATGAATCATGGTGTCTGCCGTTGTAGGCAATTGATAATGAATTACTGCTTCAATTTCGGGAATATCAATGCCGCGCGCTGCTAAATCTGTTGATATTAATAAATTAATACTTCCGTTTCTCAACTTAATTAGCGTTTTCTCTCTATCAATTTGATCCATCCCACCATGATAATAGCCATGTTGTACTTTGTGAATACTTAACTGTTCGGCTATTCGTGCAACAGCGTCACGGTGATTGCAAAACACAATTGTAGACTTTGAATTTATACCGCCTAATAATAACATTAATGCTTCCAATTTATCATCACCAAGTACTCTAACAGATTTTATTTCTAAAGCAGATTTTAACTGATGATGATTGGTTGTATAATTTAAAACTTTCTTTTCTTTTAATCCTACAAAATCAGGAATTTCTTTTAAAGGAGTTGCAGAAGTTAAAATACGTTTTTGCAAATGTTTACATTGTTTTATGATGTATGACATGTCGTCGGTAAATCCCATCTCTAAAGATTTGTCAAACTCATCCAATATTATTGTGTGCGTAAGATTTAAGTCTAAATTTTTTCTTCGCAAATGATGACTGATGCGGCCGGGTGTTCCCACTAATACAGCAGGAGGATGTGCTAAATTATTTTCTTCAATACCTACAGCATGGCCGCCATAACAACAATTAATTTTAAATCCGGTACTCATTTGTTTAAATACCTTTTCAATTTGAATGGCTAATTCGCGTGTTGGTACCACAATTAAAACTTGTACCCCTTCTTTATGCTCGTCTATTAATTTTACAATAGGTAGTAAAAAAGCCAAGGTTTTACCAGAACCGGTTGGTGAAATTAAAACAACATCATTATGCTTTGGAATAATTTTTAATGCATTGGTTTGCATTTCATTTAATTCCTTTATATTAAAATGTGAAAGTATGGTAGCTAAGCTCATGAGGTTTTTATAAAATAATAAACCGCTAATATACCATTAATAAAGGGAATTAATAAGCTAAAGTATGTGCTTATTGAAAGCTAAGTTTATAATAAACACCGTTATTAGAAACTAACTCCAGTTCCCCTCCTAGTTGTTCGGCTAACATATAAATAAGTTGCATCCCTAAATTAGAATCTTTCTCTTTATCAAATCCATCTTTAAAACCGCATCCATTGTCTTTTATAATTAAAACATATTTGTTGGTTACCGATGTAAAGATTAATTCAATTTCTCCCTTTCTGTCAGGAAATGCATGCTTCAGCGAATTACTAATTGTTTCATTTAAAATTAATCCTATCAATATCATTTTATCTACATCAAACTTTGCACTTTCATCTATTTTGTAAATAAATTCTATTTTAGAATCAGGGAAAGAAAAGGAACGATATATACTGGTACTCAAGGTTTCTATATAATCCTTTAACTTAATACTACTTAAGTCTTTTGACTTATACAACATCTCATGTACAATTGACATTGAATTAATTCTGTTTCTAATATCATTCAATAATTCAATAAACTTAGAGTCGTTAGTAGTATCAGATTGCAAACTCAATAAACTGGAAATAATTTGCATGTTGTTTTTAACACGATGGTGTATCTCCTTTATTAACTGTTCTTTTTCTTTTAATGAAATAGTGGAGTGTTGCAATTCTTCACCCAGCATGTTAACACCAGAACCAATTCCATCTAAAATATTTCCATCATTTTTTACATCTACCTTGCTGCGAAAATCCATTCGAGCGTAGGCCAAAATAACTTCCAGTATTTCATTTGCACGTTCGTTATCAGAAGGAGATGTGTTTCTATTTAAGTTCATACTTTAAACAAACTGTTTTAACCATTGTAATGCATCCTCCTCATTATTAAATAATTTTGTAGGTACAGGTGGTTTATTAATTCCCAAATAAAAATTGCCTAATACTCTGCTTATGGGCGAGCCAATAACAATACCGAAAGCATTTGTTTTAGGATCGCGGCCCTTTGTAGAAAAATGTTCGCGCGCTTCTCTGCTCATTGATTTTATTCCACGAGAATCTATTAATATCGGGAACTTTTTTCCAGTAAAAAAAGAATTAACTGCTTCGGTGTTTTCTTTTGCCAATTCAAGTGTAATTTCTGCATTCTCTTTTACGCGTGTGCGTACAATACCATCTTCCCCCATCCAGGTAAAATATCCTCTCACTTCAATCGGTTTTTTAAACGCATTCATGCGTAGTAAATGTAAGTATTTTGTTTAAAATTGGTATATTTATCATAAACAACTTTACCATTAAAAGTAAAATTAAATATATAATTTCCGTAATAATTATTTTGTTTTCTTTTATTACTAATTCCTGTTCGTGGCAAGAAACCTTTGTAATTAAAAATTTATCAAACGAAGAACTTGTTGTTTATTATGAGTTAAAAAAACCGGATAATTTATTTCCCATTTTTAATTATAACCCAAATGTTTATCAATTAAATAGTAGCGGAGATATAGAATGGGGAAATGAAAAAAATATAAGCGATATGGATACCTCCATCCTTCAAATAAAAATTATTCTTCCACCCAAACACGCTTTGGTAATGGGACATTTATCAAACGACAAATACAAAAAATACAATCAATATTTTATTAATGGAAGAGTATTTAATCTTCAGTTTTTAAAAATTTCAAATAGATCGCATCAAATTAATATTGTACCCGAAACCTTTGATAAGTACTTTAAAAAACAATCCGGTAGTATCCATTTAGGTATATCCGATTAGATCAATATTAAACACCAAGCTTTCCTCTCCTTCAAAAACAATCCTTAAACGTTTATAGCCTTTTTTTCGTTTGATAACCAACCTTAATAATTTATTTCTTGCATTTTTAAAGAAATAGAAGATATTATATCTTATAAGAGCTTATATCATCTTCTGCTTTTCAACATTCTTATGTTCAAATAAAAAATGCAATTGCACTAAACAGCCCTTACTTCTCAATAACTTTATAATTAATTGATTAATAATTATTTAAAAACCAACACTTCATCTAAATTTAGAAAACAATGCGCTTTAATTTATTTATCATAATTCTATTAAGCGGCTTTTTATGTAAAGCAGAAATTATTGAAATACCGGAGGTAATAAAAAAATCATTTGAAGAAAAATTTCCAAATGCAAGAAATGCAAAATGGGATAGTTCAGCCGAAAAGCAATTTGAAGTTGGATTTGAATTAAACGGAAAAGAAAATGTTGCCGTTTTTTTAATGGATGGTACATTTAAAGAAATCGAAACAGAAATAAAAATTTCAGAAATTCCAATTCGAATAAAAAAATCTATCAGTAAAAAGTTTCCGTTATCAAAAATAACGTATGCCATAAAAGTGCACCGCGCTAACGATAAAATAGTTTATGATTTAGAAGTGAACACCGGAATAGAATTGCTTGATATTACTTTGGACATAATGGGATTTGAAGTAGATTAATTATAACAAAGCACTTCCATATTTAACAATGAACAAAGTTAATATAAACGAAAAGCTTTCTTTGTTTTCTGATTACTGGAACCCCAGAATAGTTGGTGAATTAAACGGCCAACATGTTAAACTTGCAAAGCTAAAAGGAGAATTTGTTTGGCATCATCATGACAATGAAGACGAACTATTTTTAGTTTTAAAAGGAGAATTAAAAATTGAGTTTAAAGATAAAACCATCACTATTAATGAAGGAGAATTTATTATTGTACCAAAAGGAATTGAACACAAACCGGTAGCACTTAATGAAGTTACCGTAATGCTTTTTGAGCCCGGCTCTACTATAAACACCGGTGATGTACAAAATAACTTAACAAGAAACAAACTTGATAAAATTTAGTTACGGAGGCAATGGACCACTATAACCAATACAGGGCACATCTGAATTTATAAAACAGGGCCAATGAAAATTAAATTTTAAATCAGTTATTTCCTTGTCTTTAATTTCAAATACATACAATGGTTTTTTCCACCATTTTCTTAAACACTCTTCATTTGTGTGCAGATATTTACTATTAGGGTAATCCTTTATACTTAATTTATTTGCTTGCTCCTTAACTATTAACGAGTAAATACCATTTGGTAATTCTATCTTAAAATTTCCGCTAGCATCCGTTGTGAACGTGGCAACAATTGGCTGCGATGTAGTGTTTTCATTTCCCTTCCGTACATAAAAAACCTTACCAACATTTGGTTGTGTTTTGTTATAGTTATCAAATTCTGTGGGAGTTAATTCAACACCTCCACAATAACTTTCTGTACGAGTTACATTACCTGAAACAACATGTTTTACATCACCTCTAATTAAAACAATTTTTACTTTCTTAGTTTTTACTTTTTTTAAGGAAGTATTTTGTCCGTAATTTAAAAACGAAAACAAAATACATACCATTAAATTTAAAACTTTCATTTCTTATTTAAATTAAGATGCAAATATTGTTCGTTTTTCACACACCTTATATTATTTCAATTTTAAACTTTTAAAAAGAAATTGAATTGAACTTATAACCCTTAGTTGAATAATGCTTTAACATATTTGCCAATGCGTACTTTACATTAACTTCGGCTTTTATGTTATCGTGAAACAAAACAATACTGCCATTTTTAAGATGCTTGGTAACATTGCTATAACACTGTTCGGGAGTAATTTTTTCGTAATCATAACTTATAATGCTCCACATTATAATTTTATAATTTTTACGGAGTAATTCTTTATACTGACTTTTTCTTAATTGTCCGTAAGGCGGTCTGAATAACAAAGTGTTCGTTAGCTTTTCGCAACTTTCTACGCTAGTGAAATATTCTTCTTTATTGCAATGCAGTCCTTTTACGTGGTTTTGTGTATGATTGGCAACAACGTGGCCCTCATTTTTAATTCTGTTAAACACTGTAGGGTTACGTATTATGTTTTCCCCTACGCAAAAAAAAGTAGCTTTAGCATTGTACTTTTTTAATTCATCTAAAATCCATTCCGTTAATTCGGGTATAGGCCCATCATCAAAAGAAAGATAAATAACAGGCTCATTTGTTCTAATTTCCCAAACGGCCTTCGGATAAAACTTTCGTAAAATTTTATTTGGTTGTATTTGAAATATTTTTCTCAGCTTAACCTTATAAAATTACTGCATTTCAGTAGGAAGCACTTGTGTATCGTCATCCGGCATCATTTCCTGAGCCGGTACAATTTTACTTATGCGCGAAATAAATTCCTTTGAAAGTTCATCTTGCTTAAATTGTTGGGTTAACCCTATCAATCGTTTCATAATTTCTTTGGCCTGTTCTATTTCACGTGAAAATGCGTTTCGTTTTTTCTCTTTTAAATTATTATATATCATTAAGTCTCCTTCAAAAATATCAAATAATTTTTTAGCCAATTTGTTTCCGCTTTCCTTATCTCCAACCTGGTAGTATGCAGCGCATAAAGTATAAACCGTACCGTCAAAAGGAACATTTTCTTCCGGTATAACAGTAAAACATTTATCTAAAACTGCTTTTGCTTTACTTGTTTTCCCTTCATTAATTAATGCTTGCGCTAAAATGCTCATTTGCATTCTTAAATTTGCCGCCATTCGCATACTTGTTTCATCAAGGTAAACACCCGGCTTATCCATTCCTCCCCACTTAAATTCTTCCATAATGTTTTTATACATTTTTTCGGTGTTTACCCTGCCACCTTGCGCTTGTTCCATTTCTGTTTGCTTTATAGGAACAAAACGATATGCTAAACCTTCTAACTGGAAAAACTTTTCTAAACCAACATAAGCCTCATTACCGGTAGTAACCGCAAAATAAATTGGTCGTTTCCAATCGTTGTGTGCAATTAAATCCAATACCATTAAATCATTCTTTGTAATGTATCCTCTATTACCCAAATCCCACGAAATTCTTTTTCGTAAGCGAGCTGTATCCTTTACCGAAATAACTTTGTTTTTCATTACTTTCATTGAATCTACATCCACATAAAAGCTTTTTGACGGAATAAAATCAAGCAGCCTGCCGTTATTATCGTATTTTTTATCTACATCATCACTTGCAACAAAATCAATGGCGTCTTTTAATCGCATTGCTTTTTCGTCTTTCGCCATTAAATAAACCACCTCGCGTTTAGATGCTTGTAATTTTTCTTCTTCAATTGTAAATGGTACCGGAGCACTTTCGTATGCGGCTCTTCTCATTTGAGAAATATACCAATCGGTTTGCAATAAACTTAAATTTACAACGCGAACATCTGTTCTTATTCCTTCTACTTCCTGCGCATACCAAAGCGGGAAAGTATCATTATCTCCATTGGTAAATAAAATGGCATTAGGCGCACACGACATTAAATAGTTTACTGCACAATCGCGTGATAAAGATCTTAATGAACGATCGTGATCATTCCAACCTTCTTTAGCCATTATACCCGGAACAATCATACTTAAAGCTGTTGCACCAATGGCCATAGAAACATTTGCAATTTTTTTAGAAAACACCTCATACAAAGCAAGCACACCAAAGCCAATCCAAATAGCAAAGGCATAAAAACTTCCTGCATACGCATAATCACGTTCGCGTGGTTGGTAGGGAGTTTGATTTAAGTATATTACAATAGCTAAACCCGTTAGTAAGAAAAAAGAAAGTACAATCCATGCATCAAATCCTTTTTTCTTAAAATGGAAAATTGCACCAAACAATCCTAGAATTAATGGCAATGCGTAAAAATGATTTGTTGCCATGTTTTTCTTATCGCGATAAACAACTTGTGTTGTATCTGCTCCTAAACGTAAATTATCAACTGCCGGAATTCCGGTAACCCAGTTTCCTTCCATTGAATTTCTTAACAAGCCTTGTTGATCGTTTTGTCTTCCAACAAAATTCCAAAAGAAATAGCGGAAGTACATATAATTAACCTGGTAAGAGAAGAAATAATTTAAGTTCGCAAGAAAGGTTGGTATTTCAACCGTTTCGGGCTCACCGGTTCTGTAATTTTCAATCACCTTTTTTTTATGATTTCGTGTTATGTTACCCCAATACTTGTAAGCCGATTCGTGGTGACTTTGACTACTCCACATACGCGGAAAAATGGTACAAAACTCTTTCTCGTATTTTGGTATAGAATTTTTACGATCGTCAATAATAATATATTTTTTATTGTCTTTATTTCCATCACGCGCGTAAATAGGATCTGCACTTCCAAACTCTCTGGAAGAAACAGTAGGTGCGTTGTAATATTGCCCGTATAAAATTGGCCAATCGCCATATTGTTCGCGTAATAAGTACGACAACATGTTAGGCGCATTCTCCGGATTGTTTTCATCCATAGGGGTATTAGCTTGTGAACGAATAACCAAAATAAAGAAAGATGAATATCCTATTAACAAGGTTGCTAAACTTAAGAAAACTGTGTTTAACATTACTGTACGCGTTTTAAAATAATTTATTGCGTAAATAATTCCGCCCAAACTAACTAATCGCATAAATAAACCGCCGCCACTTTGCGCCGAAAAAATGGCGAAGGCCGAAAAAATAATTGTGGAATATAATCCAATTTTATACGCTTTTTCGCTTTTGGTAGAGGTGTAATAAATAAAAGCAGATAAAGCTGTAATTAACAATACAAAGAAAATTAAGGTTCCTGTATTAAAACCCATTCCCAATTTATTTGTAAAAAACACTTCGTAATCACTTACAAATTTTACAACCTTTGGTATTATAATGTTTTGAACTAAACCTAAAACTCCTACCGATGCAAAGCCCGCAATAAAAAATCCTTTCCAAGAGAATTTATATTTTTTAAAATAAATAACATAGCCAATTGCCGGGATTACCAATAAGTTTAGTAAGTGAACGCCTATTGATAAGCCCATCATGTAACTGATAAACACAATCCATCGTAAAGCAGATTTATCGTTAACAGAATCTTCTTCATCCCATTTTAAAATAGCCCAAAATACCAAGGCGGTAAAAAAGGATGACAAGGCATAAACTTCACCTTCAACAGCGCTAAACCAAAATGAATCTGAAAATGTGTAGGCTAAACCGCCAATAATTCCTGCACCTAAAACTGCTACCTGTTGGCCCGGAGTTAAATCATTTGCAGTTTTACCATAAACTTTAGTTGCCAAACGGGTAATGCTCCAAAACAAAAACAAAATAGTAAACGAACTTGCCAAAGCACTTAAAACGTTAATCATCATAGCCGCAATAGATGGGTCGCCACCACCCATAAGCGCAAAAAACCTACCCAATAACAAGAAAAAAGGTGCCCCCGGAGGATGGCCAACTTCTAATTTATAGGCACAAGCAATGTACTCTCCGCAATCCCAAAAACTGGCAGTTGGCTCTATGGTGCGGCAATAAGTAAAGGTTGCTACTGCCCAAACTATCCAGGCTATTATGTTGTTTAAGTTTTTAAAAGAGACTGTCATTGTTTAATGCTTAATAAATTAGAATTGCGAATATAGTACTTTAGATGGTTTTAATTAAACCGTTTTTTTATGAATTTATTGTTGATTTATGAATTTTTTATAAATTTGCACCCGGTTTAATAAAACCACAATGCCCGATCGTCTAATGGCAGGACTTCAGTTTTTGGTTCTGACTATGTTGGTTCGAATCCAGCTCGGGCAACAACTAAACCCGCTTAAAAATTTTAAGCGGGTTTTTTGTTTATTTTTAGTGCATGCAAAAGTTTAAAGCAATAATAGAAAAATTTGGTTCAATGGGAGAAAAAACCGGATGGACATATTTGCTAATTGATTCAAAAATTGCAGCAAAAATAAATCCGGGAGTAAAAAAATCGTATAGAATAAAAGGGAATTTAGATAATGTTGTTATTGGTAAAGTTGCCATAATACCAATAGGTGAGGGCGATTTTATTTTGCCGTTAAATGCCGATTTAAGAAAAAAATTAAAAAAACAAAAAGGTGAAATTATTCATATAGAAATTGAAAAAGATAATTCGGAAATTGACTTAAACCAAGATTTTATTGCTTGCTTAAAAGAAGAAAAGAGAGCCGATGCGTTTTTTAAAACCCTTAGCCTTTCACATCAACGCTACTTCTCTAAGTGGATTGAAACCGCCAAAACTTCAGAAACTAAAGCCAAGCGAATTGCCCAAGCTTTGGAAGGTTTAAGTAATAAAATGGGCTTTCCGGAAATGATGCGTTATTTTAAAGAAAAGAAATTACATCATTAAATTTCTCTTCACCAAATAGGCATATAAAACTTTATCAAACCCTTCATTAATGTCTGCTTCCACAAAATCAATTTTATATTGCCCACATTTTAATTCTAAGGCTTCTTTAAATTCTGCAATTTTTTTAATGTAAATATCTTTCACCTGGCTGGGATTTAATTTAATTTCTTCTCCGCTTTCCATATCAATAAAATGATACGGCCTATTTTCAAACTCAAAATTAATTTCTTGTCTTTTGTCGGTTACATGAAACAATACCACTTCGTGTTTTCTGAATTTAAGATGTTGCAATGCTGAAAATAAATCTTCGTTATTGGCAGCATTCTCAAACATGTCACTAAAAATAAACACAAGCGAACGGCGATGGATAACCTCTGCAACCTCATTTAATGCAGATGCTGCAGAGGTTGTGTTGTTTAGCTGCGTTTCCTTTAAAATATTTTCAAGCTGATTAAATAAGATTTTTTTGTGTGTTTCACTTCCTTTTGGAGGTAAATGAAAGTTTAACTTATCACTAAAAACAGATAAACCAAAAGCGTCTCTTTGTGTTTTTAATAATTCGCATAAAGCAGCTGCGGCATTTACGCTAAAGTCTAATTTGTTATTCTCTTCCCCTTTTGGAAACAACATACTGGAAGAACTATCAATTACAATTTGGCAACGCAAATTGGTTTCTTCTTCATATCTCTTTACAAACAATTTATCTGTTCTTCCAAACAATTTCCAATCAATATGCTTTGTGCTCTCACCCCGGTTGTACAAGCGGTGTTCGGCAAACTCAACCGAAAACCCATGAAACGGACTTTTGTGTAAACCGGTAATAAAGCCTTCCACCACTTTTTTGGCTATTAACTCTAAATTTTTTAAAGGTTCTATCCTATTTTGGTTTATTGGCATTTAATTGTTAATTACTTGATAATAAGGGTTGAATATAGCGCTAATTAGTTGTTAAATTTGGCTAATTTCGATGAAATTTGATTATATTCGTACGAAATTAAATATTGTTTATCGCACAAAATTAAGGCTTTAAACACTAATGTAGTAATTTAAAAAGATAACATATGAGGTATTTATACCTATTGCTGTTTACCGGCATTTTTTTATTTAAAAGCGAAGCTCAAATTGACACTAGTTTTTGGTTTGTTGCGCCGGATGTTCCCACTGCTTTAACTAATAATCCCATAGAATTGCGTTTGGCTTCCTATACGCAATCGTGTGCCATTAGAGTAAGGCAACCTGCCAATCCTGCCGGAGTTGATTTAACTTTTACTTTAGCAGCAAATTCTGTTACCAATGTTGTATTAACACCATCTATTGCGGCTGTTTTAAGCGGGCCTGCTAACACAATAACTGCTAAAGGTGTATACATTAGTTCCAGTAATAAAATTTCTGCGTATTATACTGTAGGTTCCGGAAACAACCGTGAAATGATGAGTTTAAAAGGCCGAAGAGCTTTAGGTGTTGATTTTTACACACCATTCCCCAACAATTTACAAACCCTAACAACCGGAACGGTAGTTGGCGATATAGCTTTTGATGTAGTGGCAACACAAACAGGCGTTACAACTATTTTGATAACACCCAAAGCAAACTGTATTGGAAGAGCTAAAAACGTAACTTTTGCACGAAATTTAAATTATGGCGAAACTTTTTCTACGCGAGATTTAGGAACCGTTAACCCATCGGAAATGGCTGGCTCCATTATTTCTGCCGACAAACTAATTGCTGTTACAATTAGTGGATCTTTAGGAAACAGTACGGTTTGCCCTACTTTTTATGCAGATCAAATTACAAATAGCAGCGAATTAGGTAAAGATTATGTAATTCACCGAGGAAACAACACAACAGATATTGCTTATATTCTAGCTCCCGTTAATGCAACAAGTTTAACGGTAACATCAGGTACTACTACTAATTGGCTCATTAATTCAGGAGAAACGTTTACTGTAAACACTTCTGCGGCACCTCTTTCTTTTATACAAGCAGATAAACCAATTTATGTTTTACACACCAGTGGCTTTGGCTGTAAACTTGGCGGTGCTCAGGTTACACCTGCGTATTGCGCCGGATCTTATACCACTGCCTTTACAAGGGTTTCAGCAGATTCTATGTTTTTAAATATTTATATACGCTCCGGTTTCCAAAACTCTTTTACTTTAACTGCAAACGCAGTGAATGTTCCGGTACCAGCTGCAAGCTTTAGTGCAGTGCCCGGTAGTGCCGGAAACCTGGTTGGAGCAAGAATATTGTATACCACTGCACAAATTCCTGTAGGCGCTTATTGTGTTTTAAGAAATTCTCAAGATGTATTTGGTTCATCTGTTCATAATGGTTCAACTCCCGGCGGAAGCGCTTATGCTTACACAACAGAGTTTGGTACAAGTTCATTTGTTTATGCTAATTCTGTTCCAACCGCAACCATTTGTTCTAATACCACTTTTACATTAAATGGCCAGGTTGGTGGCGGACCAATAGCTGGTGTTTGGAGTACTAATGGTTATGGTTCATTTGGGTCGGGACCTATTACCCTAACAAATAATATTTATACTCCTAGTTTATTAGATACGGTAAATAAACCCATTAATATTATTTTAACTTCAGTTGGATTTTGTCCGAATAAATCAGACACCGTAAAGCTTTACGTTTTACAAGGTCCAATAGTAAATTCAGGAGTTAATCAAACAAAATGTTCTAACAACGCTACCGTTCAATTAAATGGTTCTGTAATAGGTGCATCTAGTCAGGGAAGCTGGACAGCAGTAGCGCCTGCCAATGGAAGTTTTGCTAACTCAACATCTTTAACTACAACATATTTTCCTTCTAATACAGATACAGCATTATCTGTAATTAACCTAGTACTCACAAGTTTTAATAATGGAATATGTTTAGCCGTAACGGATACAGTTAAAGTCTTTATACAAAAAGCTCCTATTGTTGATGCCGCGCCAACTTCATCAATAGTTAGGTGCAGCAACAATTCAACAGTTAACTTATCCGGTTACATTAGTAATAATATTGTATCAGGTATATGGACATCCAACGGTACAGGAGTGTTTGTTCCAAACAATATTTCATTAACCAATAACTACATACCCAGTTTATTAGATATTTCCAATAGTCCTATTAAATTAAAACTTACAACTCCACCTAGCGGCATTTGTTTGGATGTTTCTGATAGTGTTTTGGTTTACTTTACCAGTCCGGCAAGTATTAGCGCAGGAGTAGACTTAAATAGTTGTAAAAACAATCCTAGTGTAGCCTTAAATGCAATCATTACAGGCACCTCTTCTTCTACCGGATTATGGAGTGGCGGTACCGGAACATTTGTTCCTAATAACGCTGCGTTAAACACAACATATATTGCAACCCCCGCAGAAACAGCTGCCGGTTTTGTTGTGTTAACAGTAGTAACAACTAGTAATGGCTTATGCGCTTCTTCCCAAGATCAAATTAGAATAGACTTTAGAGATAAACCCACAGCAAATTTTTCCTCGAATACAGTTTGTTTAAACCAAGCTACACAATACACCGATTTATCTATTAATACCTCGGGCTTAGGTTCTTTAAACAGTTGGAACTGGGCATTTGGAAATGGAAATACCTCTTCTAATACCAATCCGGCAACTACATTTACCGCACCCGGCACCTACACAACAACCTTAATTGTTGGAAATACTTTTAATTGTTACGATTCAATTGCCAGAGCGGTTACCGTTTATCCTTTACCGGAAGTTAAATTTGGATTTAGCCGATCTTGTGTTGGTTCTGCACAAAACATTTGTTTTGTTGATAGTTCTACTGTTATTGCACCTTCAAACATACCTTCAACCGGTTATTATTGGGATTTTGGTGGTGTAGGATTTAGTATTACCAAAGACACTTGTTACGGATTTCCAACAGAAGGATTATACACCATTACTCATCAGGTAACAACAATTCATGGTTGTACAAGTAGCTTAACAAAAACATTAAACATTACACCGCGCCCAAAAGCCAGATTTATTAAAGTACAATCTTCGGGAGTGGGCTTAGAGACCATTGTACAATTTGTTGATTCTTCTGCCAATGCTGTAGCTTGGGTTTGGGATTTTGGAAATGGAGCAACCAGTAATAACCAAAACCCAAGTACAATATATAATAGTAATGGAACCTATACAGTAACACAAACTGTGTATGATCAGTTTGGTTGTTCAAGTACTTATTCGCTAATTGTATTGATACTAAATGTAGTGGAAGATGTTACCGAATTAATTCCAAATATTATTACGCCTAATAACGATGGTAAAAATGATTTATGGCGATTAGATTTCATTGATAGATTTTACCCAAAAGCAGAAATTGAAATATTTAACAGATGGGGAGAATCAATATTTAAATCCGTTGGATATAGCAATGCATGGGATGGTACCTACCGACAAAAAGAAAAAGAATTACCAGTTGGAGTTTATTTCTATGTAATAAACTTAAACGATCCAAATAAACCGGATATTATTAAAGGAACAATTACATTAATTAGATAACAGCGTTAATAGAAGGATATTATGATACAAATAATTAATAATAAAATGCGTTGCACTAAATTAATGGTGCGTTTTACCGCATTTGCATTATTGTTGCTAAGTATAAATATACATGCTCAACAACAAACTCAATTTACAAACATTTTACTTCATCAGTACTTATATAATCCGGCATTTGCAGGAACTATAAAAGGGATGCAATTTAACGCAGGTTACCGTCATCAATGGGCCGGTTTTGATGGAGCGCCAAGAGTTTACATGGCCTCTGGTTATGGAACTTTAAAGAAAAAACCAAAAATGGCAATTGGAGGTTTAATTATTAACGACCAATCAGGTTTAATTAATAGAACTTCATTGTATGGTTCTTACAGTTATCATTTAAAACTAAACGAAAATTTAAAACTAGGTTTTGGTATGTCGTTAGGTTATGTGCAATACAACCTGAAAGTGTATAATGCAAAACCTTACGATAAAGATGATGGTTATTTATCGTCAAGCATTTTAAATGGAAATGCATTAGATGCTAATACCGGTTTTCATTTATATGGAAAGAAATTCTTTTTGGGTTTTAGTGGGCAACAACTCACAAAATGGAAGTTGAATTGGTATCCGGGATCTAAATCTGCTTTATCACAACACTTTTATGCATATACCGGGTATAATTTTATACTTGATAGCAAGAAAAAAGAATACGTTTTACAACCTTCTGTGCTAATGCGTTTTAATAGCCCTGCACCCTTTGAAATTGAGTACAATTTAAAACTTACTTATAGAAATTTGGTATGGGTGGGTACAAGTTTCAGACATGCAAGAACATCTACCAATATTGATAAAAAGTGGCAAAACAATTCATTTTGCGGATTATTGGGTGTAACCGTTAGTAAGCAATTCAATTTAGGCTACAGTTACGATTTTGGTTTAAGCAATATTCAAAAATACAACAGCGGTTCTCATGAGGTTATTATTACTTACACCATGTTTAGTAAAAAAGGTTTAATTACCGATAAAGTTCAAAATGCCGATGAGGAGGAATTGAACAATATTGATAATAGTATGAAAACAAACATTAAAAGCAAGAAAAAATGATAAAAGGAAATAAATTAGTACTGCTGATATTGTTCTTTATTCTAAGAGCATCAGTTTCGGTAGCGCAAATTGATACTTCATTTTGGTTCGCCGCACCTTGGGTAACGCCCGACCATTGGCATCGTGATGCAATTAGAATGCATATTTCAACGTTTGGTGCGCCAACTACTACTGTTAGGGTAAGGCAACCAGCGGCTACGGCACCGAATCAATATGATACAATTATGTTTATTCCTGCAAACACCAATGTGGATTTAACATTTTGGAGAGACGCTGCTGTATCAACAACAAACAGAGCATATGATTCATTAGAAACAAGGCCATCTAATACAGTTGTTCCTTACGGTTTGTACATTTCTTCTTCCTCAAACATTACGGTTGTATATGATGTAATAACCCGACCCACAAATTTTTTCAATCCTGAAACTTTTTCCTTAAAAGGACAAAATGGTTTAGGATTAGAATTCGTTTGTCCGTTTCAAACCAGATGGAGAAACCAAACCATTGGGAATTTAGCGGGAACTCCAGCAGGAGTTGAACAACCTAAACAACAAATAAATATAGTGGCAAGCAGACCGAACACAGTTGTTTGGATTAAACCCGCCTGCAATGTAATTGGGCATGTTGCCCTTGTTACTTATAGCATATTACTTGTAAACCCTGGCGATGCTTACACTGTAGAAAATATTACACAAATAACGAACGTTGCGGGTAATAATTTATCAGGAACAGTTATTGTTGCCGATAAGCCAATTGCAGTTACAGTTGCCGATGATTCGGTTGCCGGTGTTACCGGGTGTTACGATTTAATGGGCGACCAAATTGTACCTGTTGATATTGTTGGAACAGATTATATTTTAAATAAAGGTTTTATGAATGGGCCTGAACACGAAGGGGCATACATTGTTGGTACTGAAAATTTTACGCAAATTACCATTAATGATGGAGTAACTACAACCACTTTAATTAATAAAGGCGATACCTACCATTACAAAACAACTCAACCTTTAACGTATGTTAATGCTACTAAACCTGTTTATTGTTTACATGCATCAGGTACCGGATGCGAATTAGGTGAAGCTTTATTGCCTCCTTTAAATTGTGCCGGTTCTGATTTGGTATCTTTCTCTAGAACAAACAATCAAGGTTTTTACATTAACCTCCTTTGTAAAAATGGGTCACAAGGAACTTTTACCTTAAATAATGCAGCACAATCTGTAAACATACCTATTACAGCGGCTAACTTTACCATTGTACCGGGTACTGCAACGCTTCAAGGTGGGCCTTATTATGGAGGTCAGTTAAATTTAAGTAATATTGCTACTCTTCCTATTGGCTCTTATACGGTTTACAATTCTACTGATGATTTTGCTTTAGGTGTATTTGGCGGTAACGCTTCAACCGGCGGTTTATTTCATTACATGAGTTCGTTTTTAAGAAGAACTTCTGTTGTTGGTAATACCCTTAATCCGGTTTGTGTGGGTGCGGGTAATACCGTTGCTTTAACAGGTACTGTTTCCGGTGGTGCAATTACAGGTGTGTGGACAACGCCTAATGGTACTGGTTCTTTTGGTGCTTATACTTCAACACTCAATACGGTGAGTACAACTTATACCCTTTCTAACCTTGATACAACTCAATCGCAAATTAAATTTTATCTTACTTCTACCGGTAACTGTGTTCCTAAAAGAGATTCGGTAATGCTTACCATTAATCAAAGACCACAGGTTACTATTTTAAGTACACCTACTTTACAATGTAAAAACAACATCTCTCCTATTGTTTTAAATGGTTTAATTACCAATGCCATTGGCGGTATTTGGAGTGGCGGTAATGGTGGGTCATTTGGTCCTCCGGGTGTTAATACAACCTATACTCCTTCCCTTGCCGATTTAGCAGCTGGCACCATTACTCTTACGCTTACCAGCCAAGGACCTTTACAAAATTGTTTAAACTCCAGCAGGTCCTTTACCTTTGGTTTTGTTGACCCGCCTACTGTTAGTTTATTAAGCAATACCATTGCTTGTACAAACAGCCAGAGTGTTGCTTTAACAGGTACTGTTACCGGTGGTAATCTTTCGTATTTATGGAACAGTAGTGGTACGGGTATTTTTACTCCTTCTTCTAATTCTTTAAATGTTGTTTATATTTTCAGTCCAGCTGATCTTTTACAGCCTACCATTAACTTAACATTAACGGCTATTGATAATACAGGTTTATGTGCACAGGTAAATGGAAACATGGTTATTAATATTCAACCTGAGCCTACCTTAACCGTAAGTCCTAATTTTACTATTTGTTCAAGCAATCCTATTATTAATCTTTCCGGCGCTGTTTCGGGTGGTGGGGCTACTGCCGCTACTTGGTCTACCACAAACGGTACGGGCGCATTTTCTCCTGTGCCTCCGGCTTCGGCTAATTATAACGTAAGTCAGAATGATACCATTGTGGGACAAATTAAATTTTATGCTACTTCGCAAGGGGGCTTCTGTCCTTCGGTAAGTGATACTGTGGTGGTTGATATTATTAAGCTTCCACTTATTACTGTTAACAGTTCTACCGGGGTGTGTATGTTTACTCCTATTCAATTAAACGGTTCGGTTAGCGGATATACAAACGCAGGGGTGTGGAGCAGTACCGGAACAGGTACTTTTTCTCCTAACAATACTTCGTTGGGTGGTTTATATTATCCTAGTCAAGGTGATGTTTCTGCCGGCTCTGTTACCATTACACTTTCAAGTGCTACGGTGGCTGGTATTTCTTGCCCGTCAAGTATAAAATCATTTGTGGCTACTTTTGTTGAATCGCCTAAGGCTGATTTTAATTTTACTACCAAGCGTTGTTTGGGAGACCCTGTTGGTTTTAATAATATTTCTACCACAAACAATACTACCATTACTGCTGTGAATTGGAATTTTGGAAACGGATTTACTTCTATTTCTACCAATTCTGCGCAAACTACTTATACTAACTCGGGTGTGTTTTTGGTTACTTTTACTGTAGCAGGTACCAACTCTTTGGGTGTTACTTGTACAGATACTATTAGCAAACGTATTACCATTAACACTTTACCTATTGCTGATTTTGACGCAAGTAATACTTGTGTGGGGTTATTTGCCTCTTTCAGCAATCAATCTATTCCGGCCAACGGTAATTTTACGTGGTTCTTTGGTGCTTCCACTAACCCTAGTGTTTCTACTGTGCCTAGTCCTACTAACATTATCTTTAACATTAATGGGCCGCAGTATGTTGATTTAACCGTGCTTGCGCCTGCTACTCAATGTACGGCAAGTATTACTAAAACGGTTTCTGTTAATCCTAAACCTAATGCTGATTTTGGTATGACTAACAATCCTACCGTTGCTCAAGAACCGGTTTACTTCTCTGATTTCTCTACACCTAACGGTAGTATTGTTACCTGGATTTGGAATTTTGGGGATGAGTCTAATGGCACAGGGCAAGCTCCTACTCACAGTTATCAAAACGGTGGGGTATACGATGTTATTTTAACCGTATACGATGACATGGGTTGTATGGATTCTGTACTAAGAAGAATTGAAGTGAATTTAATTCCGCAAGTACCTTCAGGCTTTACGCCTAACGGGGATAATGCTAACGACAAACTTTTTGTAAAAGGTGGACCATTTAATAAAATGTTATTCCGCGTTTACAACAATTGGGGGGAGTTAGTTTTTGAAACTACTGATCAATCTAACGGATGGGATGGTACAAAAGATGGGAAAGATTTACCTATTGGCGTATATGTATGGACCCTCGAAGTGGATCTTTACAACAACCGTACCGTTAAGAAAAATGGTGATGTTACTTTAATGAGATAAAAAATTATGATAAAAAAAATTAGTTTTTATTTAGCATTCTTGTCAATATTAATTGGTGGTCCAATTAAAGCACAGGATTTTCACTTAAGTATGTACGACGCTGCGCCGTTATTTTTAAACCCGGCAATGACGGGTTTAATTGATACTAAAATGCGCGCACATGCTCATTACAGGACACAGTGGAACGCAGTTGCATTTAAACCATTTACAACGGCTTTGGTAAGTTTTGATATGCCCTCAAAAAACAAATGGTCTTTTGGCGGACAAATTTCAAACATGCGTGCGGGATTAAGTAATTACAACGTGTTGCAAATTTTAGGTTCTGCAGCTTATTTACTTCCACTTGATAAAAGTAAATACCATAATCTTTCATTAGGTTTACAAGCAGGCTTAACTCAAAAACGTTTAGAGTATCAAGTTTTAACTTATGATGCGCAGTGGACTAATTCCGCCGGCGGATCGTTTGATAAAAATTTACCTAACAACGAAAACTTTGCTAAAGGAGTACAATTTCAGGAACAAGTAAACTTTGGTGCTTTATACTTTTACAGTAAACAACAATCGCGCTTTAATCCCTTTGTTGGATTAAGTGCTTTTAATTTAACCATGCCTAAAGAAACTTTTTTTGGTAGCAACAATCGTTTACCTATGAGGTTTTATGCGCACACTGGTGTAAGGATTAATGTAAATGAACTACTTTATTTTATTCCAAAACTATTAATTATGAATCAAAGAAATAGTAACGAACAAACCATAGCAATGGATGCAGGTTATTATTTTAAAGGAGAAAAGTTTTATTTGCTTGCCGGCTTTGTTTATAGAAATAAAGATGCGAGTATTGGATACATTGGATTTAAAAAAGATACATACATTGTTAAAATGGGGTACGATTTTAATACTTCATCTTTACGCAGCACATCTAAATCAAGAGGAGCATTCGAAATTTCATTAACCTACATGGGTAAAAAGAGCAAGGTTACCGATGTTAAAAATTGTCCGCGTTTATAAGTATGAAAAAACTATTAACCCTAAGCCTAACATTACTTTCATTATTTGGTATTTCTCAATCAAAAAAGCTTTGGTTAGAATTAGCAGATGATGCATACCTAAAAAAAGATTACGCAAACGCAGCGCACTTTTACTCAAAGGTAATGGATGATTCTACAATTTTAAGAACCTATGTAATACCTTACGAAGCTCAAATGGTAAATTTGAAAATGAAATCATTATTCAAAGTTCCTGAAACAAAAGGTTCTCGTAAAAAAGACAGCTTAAATACCATAAAAGAAGATCCAAGTCAAAATGCTACCAAAATGGATTTCATTATGAATCGCTTAGCAAATAGCTATCGATTAAATTTTGATTACAAACACGCAGTAGAAGTATATAAAAAAGTAGTTGAAAGAAAGGTATATCCTGATGCGCCTTATTATTATGGTTTATCTTTAATGGCACTAAAGAATTATCAAGAAGCTTTACAAGTTTTTGATGAATATAGCAATGGTGGTGTTGGTTCCGATTCATTAGTAAAAGTATCTGCAAAGCATGCTTCCTCTTGTTATTTCGCATTAGATACACTTGCCGGTAAAAAGAATGTAAAAATTAGATTCATGGATACACTTGTGTTTAACAGAGGTACCAGCAACTTTGCGCCACAATACTATTTAAGTTCTGATAAAGTTATTTTTACAAGCGCACGCAAAGGTGGCGTAGTGAGCGATCCAGAAAAACAAGACTCTAGATATTTCTGTGATTTATATTATACCTCAATTGATGATACAATTTGGCAACGACCTGTAAATTTCGGACGGCCGGTTAATACTTCTTTACACGAAGGTGCCGGTGTGTTTACACCTGATGAAGTGATGTTGTTTACACGTTGGAGCGATAATAATAGAAATGAAGCATTTATTTACATGGCACGTACACTTGAAGGTAAATTTTACGAAGCCATGAAATTAGGAACAAATATTAATGTACCGGGATATAAATCACAACAACCATTTGTTACACATGATGGCTCTAAACTTTTCTTTTCATCAAACAGACCCGGTGGTTTAGGTGGTTTTGATATTTGGATGGCAGGAATTGATGAAAACGGATTTGTTGGAAACCCAATAAATCTTGGCGCACCAATTAACACCCCCGGCGACGAGGTAACTCCATTCTTTCATCAACTAGGTAGTACTTTGTATTTTAGTAGTAACGGCCATCCTGGTTTAGGCGGCTTAGATGTTTTTAAATCGGCACTAAATGCAGATGATTCTGTTTATGCTCCGGTAAAAAACATGAATACTCCAATAAATTCTGAAAAAGATGATGCTTATTTTATCCTAGAAAGATTGCAAAGTAAAGGTTTTTTTGCAAGTGATAGAAAAGATTGCCCGGGTGGACATTGTTATAATATTTACAGTTTTGAAAACGAACCAATTAAATTTGATATAGATGGTTACGTTTTTGACGGACAAACTAACGATCCTATTCCAAATGCCTTAGTTACTATAAAAGATGTGCATGATGGGGACGAACCATTTTTTGTAGTTACAGATGAAACAGGATATTACAGCACAGATTTAAAACCAAACATGGAATACTTTATGCGCGCACAAAAAAATAAATATTTTGCTGATGCATATAGTTTAGCAACATTAGGGAAAACAGAATCGGAGCATTTTGAACACGACTTTTTCTTAAATAAAATACCTGAAGGTGATATAGAAATTGAAGGTATTGAATACGACTTTGACAAGGCAACCCTACGTCCCAAATCAATGGAGATTTTAGATAAAATTGTTGATTTATTAAAATTAAACGATAATATTTCTATTGAATTAGGTGCCCATACCGATGCCCGTGGTAATGATGATTACAATATGCGTTTATCTGCTGCACGCGCTAAAAGTTGTGTTGATTATATTATTAGTAAAGGAATTAACAAATCCAGGATTATTTCAAATGGCTTTGGCGAAACCAGGCCTATTATACCTGAAGCAGAAATTAATTTAATGGTGGCAAAAAGCCCGGAATGGGAAGCTGCTCACCAAAAAAACAGAAGAACTGCATTTAAGGTTATTGGCGAAAGCACAATTAACGTAATTAACAAAACGAAGTAATTTTTTTGTATATTTACTTTAATGAAAACGAAAAGCATATTTAAACTTTTTTTACTACTTCTTTTATTTAATTCAAATTTTTCAGTTGCACAAATTGATACCAGTTTTTGGTTTGCTGCACCATGGGTAACACCAGATCATGCTGCTCGTCATCCCATAAAATTTCATATTTCAACTTTTGCTGCGCCTACTACTACAGTAAGGTTAAGACAACCCGCAGCAATTGCCCCTAACCAATATGATACCACAATTGTAATTCCAGCTAATTCGAATTTTGATTATACTTTTTGGAGAGATGCTGCTGTATCTACTACCAATCGTGCTTATGATTCGTTAGAGGTAAGACCGGCAGACGTTGTAGTACCTTACGGACTTTACGTTTCATCTTCTTCCAATATTTCTATTGTATATGATGTTGTAACTACCGGGAACAACCCCGAAACTTTTTCCTTAAAAGGTCAAAATGGTTTAGGAACCGAATTTGTATGTCCTGCACAAACTAGATGGTTTAACCAATTTAGAGGAAACTTGGCAAATACACCACCAGGAGTTGAACAGCCCAAACAACAAATAAATATTGTTGCAAGTAGGCCCAACACTGTTGTATGGATAAGGCCAAATTGTAATATAGTTGGACACGTAGCAAATGTTACCTATAGTGTTTTACTTGCAAACGCAGGCGATGCCTATACAATGGAAAACGTAGTGCAAAACACAAATGTACCGGGTAATAATTTATCAGGATCTGTTATTACATCTAATAACCCCATTGCTGTTACTGTAGCTGATGATTCTGTAATTACTCCGGGTGGCGGATGTAACGATTTAATTGGCGATCAAATTGTACCTGTTGATATTGTTGGTACTAATTACATTGTAAACAAAGGCTCCATGTTTGTGGCATCTATTGAAGGAATCTATGTGGTAGGAACTGAAAATTTTACCCAAATTACAATAACAGATGCGGTTGTAACAACAACCTTAATTAATAAAGGTGAAACATTTTATTACAATATCACCCAACCGTTAACTTATGTACAAGCAACTAAAAATGTTTATTTATGGCAAGCTTCCGGAATTGGTTGTGAAGCAGGTGCTGCCATTTTACCTCCATTAAATTGTGCCGGCTCTAACCTAGTTGCGTTTTCTAGAAACACCAACCAAAATTTTAATTTAAATATTCTTTGCGAAAACGGAGCACAAAATACTTTTACCATTAATGGCTCTACTACTTTAATTCCGGGTAGTGCATTTACTGTTGTACCTGGAACTGCGGGGCAATATGTTGGTGCACAAATTCCTTTTAATACCACGCAAATACCAATTGGTTCTTACACGGTAGGAAACAGTGCAGGTGTATTTGCCCTAGGTGTTTTTGATGGTGGACCCGGTACCGGCGGTTTATTTCATTACATGAGTTCGTTTTTAAGAAGAACTTCTGTTGTTGGTAATACCCTTAATCCGGTTTGTGTGGGTGCGGGTAATACCGTTGCTTTAACAGGTACTGTTTCCGGTGGTGCAATTACAGGTGTGTGGACAACGCCTAATGGTACTGGTTCTTTTGGTGCTTATACTTCAACACTCAATACGGTGAGTACAACTTATACCCTTTCTAACCTTGATACAACTCAATCGCAAATTAAATTTTATCTTACTTCTACCGGTAACTGTGTTCCTAAAAGAGATTCGGTAATGCTTACCATTAATCAAAGACCACAGGTTACTATTTTAAGTACACCTACTTTACAATGTAAAAACAACATCTCTCCTATTGTTTTAAATGGTTTAATTACCAATGCCATTGGCGGTATTTGGAGTGGCGGTAATGGTGGGTCATTTGGTCCTCCGGGTGTTAATACAACCTATACTCCTTCCCTTGCCGATTTAGCAGCTGGCACCATTACTCTTACGCTTACCAGCCAAGGACCTTTACAAAATTGTTTAAACTCCAGCAGGTCCTTTACCTTTGGTTTTGTTGACCCGCCTACTGTTAGTTTATTAAGCAATACCATTGCTTGTACAAACAGCCAGAGTGTTGCTTTAACAGGTACTGTTACCGGTGGTAATCTTTCGTATTTATGGAACAGTAGTGGTACGGGTATTTTTACTCCTTCTTCTAATTCTTTAAATGTTGTTTATATTTTCAGTCCAGCTGATCTTTTACAGCCTACCATTAACTTAACATTAACGGCTATTGATAATACAGGTTTATGTGCACAGGTAAATGGAAACATGGTTATTAATATTCAACCTGAGCCTACCTTAACCGTAAGTCCTAATTTTACTATTTGTTCAAGCAATCCTATTATTAATCTTTCCGGCGCTGTTTCGGGTGGTGGGGCTACTGCCGCTACTTGGTCTACCACAAACGGTACGGGCGCATTTTCTCCTGTGCCTCCGGCTTCGGCTAATTATAACGTAAGTCAGAATGATACCATTGTGGGACAAATTAAATTTTATGCTACTTCGCAAGGGGGCTTCTGTCCTTCGGTAAGTGATACTGTGGTGGTTGATATTATTAAGCTTCCACTTATTACTGTTAACAGTTCTACCGGGGTGTGTATGTTTACTCCTATTCAATTAAACGGTTCGGTTAGCGGATATACAAACGCAGGGGTGTGGAGCAGTACCGGAACAGGTACTTTTTCTCCTAACAATACTTCGTTGGGTGGTTTATATTATCCTAGTCAAGGTGATGTTTCTGCCGGCTCTGTTACCATTACACTTTCAAGTGCTACGGTGGCTGGTATTTCTTGCCCGTCAAGTATAAAATCATTTGTGGCTACTTTTGTTGAATCGCCTAAGGCTGATTTTAATTTTACTACCAAGCGTTGTTTGGGAGACCCTGTTGGTTTTAATAATATTTCTACCACAAACAATACTACCATTACTGCTGTGAATTGGAATTTTGGAAACGGATTTACTTCTATTTCTACCAATTCTGCGCAAACTACTTATACTAACTCGGGTGTGTTTTTGGTTACTTTTACTGTAGCAGGTACCAACTCTTTGGGTGTTACTTGTACAGATACTATTAGCAAACGTATTACCATTAACACTTTACCTATTGCTGATTTTGACGCAAGTAATACTTGTGTGGGGTTATTTGCCTCTTTCAGCAATCAATCTATTCCGGCCAACGGTAATTTTACGTGGTTCTTTGGTGCTTCCACTAACCCTAGTGTTTCTACTGTGCCTAGTCCTACTAACATTATCTTTAACATTAATGGGCCGCAGTATGTTGATTTAACCGTGCTTGCGCCTGCTACTCAATGTACGGCAAGTATTACTAAAACGGTTTCTGTTAATCCTAAACCTAATGCTGATTTTGGTATGACTAACAATCCTACCGTTGCTCAAGAACCGGTTTACTTCTCTGATTTCTCTACACCTAACGGTAGTATTGTTACCTGGATTTGGAATTTTGGGGATGAGTCTAATGGCACAGGGCAAGCTCCTACTCACAGTTATCAAAACGGTGGGGTATACGATGTTATTTTAACCGTATACGATGACATGGGTTGTATGGATTCTGTACTAAGAAGAATTGAAGTGAATTTAATTCCGCAAGTACCTTCAGGCTTTACGCCTAACGGGGATAATGCTAACGACAAACTTTTTGTAAAAGGTGGACCATTTAATAAAATGTTATTCCGCGTTTACAACAATTGGGGGGAGTTAGTTTTTGAAACTACTGATCAATCTAACGGATGGGATGGTACAAAAGATGGGAAAGATTTACCTATTGGCGTATATGTATGGACCCTCGAAGTGGATCTTTACAACAACCGTACCGTTAAGAAAAATGGTGATGTTACTTTAATGAGATAAAAAATTATTAAAGCGCAACTTCTACGTTTTTCTCTTCTATCATTTTCTTTAAGTTTAATAAAGCGTAACGCATCCTTCCTAAAGAAGTATTAATAGAAACTTTAGTTACATCTGCAATTTCTTTAAAACTCATATCGTAATACATGCGCATTATTACAACCTCACGTTGATCTGCAGGAAGCAATTGCACTAAGTTTCTAATGTTGGTTTTACGTTTTAAATAATCGTCTTTAGTATTAAACGCATCATCTCCATTGGCAACTTTATCAAGCGGATGAATTTCTTCGCCTTCTTCATTAAAATAAACGGGCGCCGGAGGCATTTTTTTAATGCGGCGGTAATGATCAATAATTAAATTTCGCGCAATGCGATAAATCCATGGTAAAAATTTCCCTTCTTCAGAGTACTGACCTTTTTTTAATGTTTGAATTGCCTTAAAAAAAGTATCCTGAAAAATATCTTCTGCTAAAGCTTTATCTTTTACAATAACAATAATGCTCGAAAATAATTTAGCTTTGTGTCTGTGAAGAAGAATTTCTAACCCTTTTTCGTTACCACCTAGATATAACTCAACTAATTGGTTATCTGTTAACAAATGAATAGACATGTTTACTTGCGTTTTTAAAAGTTCTGTTTGCTAGTAAAAGTCTATTCTATGGGCAAAAATTTTTAGGTTTATTGAACAAATATAGGCTAATTTTGTAAATGTCCAAAAAGGGATGCTGTTAAATGACTTCCTTATTGAGTGGAATATCAATTATATTGAGTTAAAATAGCTTATTGAAGGGTGAAATTGTTAAAATGCAGGTAAAAGAAGATTTATTAAAAGTTAGTTCTAAAGAGAACATTATTATAAAAGGGGCTAGGCTTCACAACCTAAAAAATATTGACCTTGTTATTCCTCGCAATAAATTGGTAGTAATAACAGGGCTGTCCGGCTCAGGAAAATCCACACTTGCTTTTGACACTTTATATGCAGAAGGGCAAAGAAGATATGTAGAAAGTTTATCAGCCTACGCTCGCCAGTTTTTAGGAAGATTGGAAAAGCCACAGGTAGATTATATAAAAGGAATTTCGCCCGCAATTGCAATTGAACAAAAAGTAGTTTCAAGAAATCCAAGATCTACAGTTGGTACCGTAACAGAAATTTACGATTATTTAAAATTACTTTTTGCCAGAATTGGTAAAACCTATAGTCCGGTTAGCGGTAAAATAATTAAGCGCCATAAAGTAAGTGATGTAGTTGATTTTGTTTTGCAACAAGCAGATGAAACTTTAATAATGATAACCGTAAAGTTAAAGGAAGAAAAAAATATTTCGTTAACAAAGCAATTAGATTTACTGAATCAGCAGGGCTTCTCTAGAGTTATTATTGATGATGAAATAATAAAAATTAATGAAGTAGATTTAAAAAAAATAAAGAAAAGTAAAAATGTTTTGCTTTTAATTGACAGGATAGTAGTAAATAAATCTGACGAAGAATTAGAAAACAGAATTGCCGATAGTGTTCAAACTGCATTTAATGAAGGTAATGGTGAAGCAGATATAATTATAGAAAATAAAAACGGTAAAAAAACAACAGAGCATTTTAGTAGTTTGTTTGAAGCCGACGGAATAAAATTTGAAGAGCCCAGCGTAAATTTTTTCTCCTTTAATAACCCTATAGGCGCCTGCAAAACTTGCGAAGGTTTTGGAAGTATTATTGGAATTGACCCCGACTTGGTTTTGCCCAACAAAAGTGCGAGCGTTTATGATGGTGCAGTTGCTTGCTGGAGTGGAGAAACAATGAGTTGGTACAACAAGCAACTTTTAAAAAACGCGCATAAATTTAATTTTCCGGTGCATAAACCTATTGCCGAGTTAAATAAAAAACAATACGAAACGCTTTGGAATGGGAATGAATATTTTGAAGGGATAAATGCTTTCTTTAAAATGTTGGAAAAAGAAAGTTACAAAATTCAATACCGCGTTATGCTGGCTCGATACAGAGGTAAAACAACTTGCCCCGATTGTGAAGGCACAAGATTAAGAAAAGATGCAAATTATGTGAAGGTAGGAGATAAATGCATCAGAGAAATAATTTTAATGCCGGTTTGGGAAGCCAAAGAATTTTTTGACAGTTTAAAATTAAACGAACACGATTTACAAATTTCGAAACGAATTTTAATTGAAATAAAAAACAGACTACAATATTTATCGGATGTGGGTTTAAATTATTTATCGTTAAACAGAGTAGCCAATACTTTAAGTGGTGGAGAAAGCCAACGTATTAATTTAGCAACACAATTAGGCAGCAGCTTAGTAGGTAGTTTGTATATTTTAGACGAGCCAAGTATAGGCTTGCACTCCCGAGATACAGAACGTTTGATAAAAGTACTTCGCGAATTACAAAAACAAGGCAACACCGTAATTGTGGTAGAACACGATGAAGAAATTATGCGCGCGGCAGATGTTATTATTGATATTGGTCCTGAAGCTGGTAGCAAAGGTGGGAATCTGGTTTTTAAAGGAGAGCATAAAGATTTAGTAAAGAGTACCGAAAGTTACACTGCGAAATATTTAACCGGAAAATTAAAAATTGAAGTTCCAAAAGCAAGAAGAAAATTTAAAGAATTTATTGAGGTTAAAAATATTTCTTACAATAATTTAAAAAACATTTCGGTTAAATTTCCATTAAACACTTTGTGCTGCGTAACAGGTGTTAGCGGATCAGGAAAATCTACCTTAGTAAAAAAAGCATTAGTGCCTTTTTTACAAAAATACTTAGATGGTTATTTTGAAAATGTAGATTACTCGGCATTGTTGAGTGGAAGTTTAAAAAACATTAAGCAGGTAGAGTTTGTAGACCAAAACCCAATTGGAAAATCATCGAGAAGTAATCCGGCAACCTATACAAAAGCATACGACGAAATAAGAACTTTATACAGCGAACAGGGCTTGGCAAAAATGCGCGGATATAAATCGGGTCATTTTAGTTTTAATGTTGAAGGTGGAAGATGCGAACTTTGCCAGGGTGAAGGAATTATAACTGTAGAAATGCAGTTTATGGCTGATATTGAATTGCCTTGTGAAAGTTGTAAAGGAAAAAGATTTAAAGCAGATACTTTAGAAATTTTATACAGAGGTAAATCCATTTCCAATATTTTAGAATTAACGGTTGATGAAGCAATAGAATTTTTTAAAGGTGATGATAAAAATAAATCAGCAATAAAAATTGCTGAAAAATTAAAATCGCTGCAAGATGTTGGTTTAGGTTATGTGCATTTAGGACAAAGCAGTAATACCTTAAGCGGAGGTGAAGCACAGCGAATAAAGCTGGCTACCTTTTTGTCTTTAGCCTCTAACAGCAATCCTGTTTTATTTGTGTTTGATGAACCAACAACCGGTTTGCATTTTCACGACATAAGTAAATTACTAAAATCGTTTGAAGCCTTAATTAACAAAGGCCATTCAATTGTTGTTATTGAACACAATTTAGAAGTTATAAAATGTGCCGATTGGGTAATTGATATGGGACCCGAAAGCGGAGATGGTGGAGGTACTGTTGTATTTGAGGGCACGCCCGAAAACTTAGCTCAACATAAAAAAAGCATTACCGGAAAGTATTTAAAGGAAAAGCTGTAGTTTTATAACCTTGCCTAAGAAGTATATGTGTTATTCATAGCAAGTGTTAATAGAAAAAAACTTTCCGTCAACGCTTTTACACTATGAAAAATGTTTTCTTGCAATGCTACTATTTGTCCTGCTTCTATATGAATACTTTGTTTTTCCGTAGCGAATTCTACCTTCCCTTGAATTACCTGAACACTAATTACTCCATTTGCTTTATGAGATTTTAGTTCTGCATTTTGGTGTAGTCCAATTAGTACAATTCTCATGGTTTCCGATTTGAAAAGTGTAACTGAATTTCGATCGCTGTCTTCCCAAGTTGATTCGCTTTTTATTTGCTTAATAACCTCATTCAAATTCATTTCTACTAAAGGCGCATTTAAAATGCGTTCTCCTTCCGGCCGTTGTGGCGTAGCATTATTTAATTTGTATTGCTTTTTATTGTATCCATGATAAATATTCAATTTTTCTATCAGTTTTGCAGAAGTTTCGTCTGATGAAATACCATAGCCATTTACCAAAGTTCCTTTCACGTCAAATTTTGAAGATGAAATTGCATAAAGTATTGACTGATATTCAGGATCTGAGTCGCCCTCAAAACGATAGACATGGTCAATTTGAAAATCGTCTGGTGATAATGTAATATTTGCTTTATGACATACAATACACTTGTCCTTTATGTTAAAGTCGTGAGTGTACCCTAATTTTACAAGTGCATTAATGGTTTCCGACAATGTTCCAAAACTTTCGTTTAAATTTTTTTCATTCATATTTCAAAGGTAGTCATAATTAATCATGATGCACGTTAATGTATTGTTGGTTAGAATTGCAGTTAACTATTTAGTATAAGTTACAGTGACATTAAAGGCACCGCCCCCTCCCCGTACCTTTTTCCACTTTTTAAATGCCGATTCACGCACATATGATGGTTCAGTAATTTCGCCGGCAAAGCAAAAATCTTCAATGCTCACCTTTTCCATTAAGCATTCTATACTCACATAAAATTCACCATAAACTCCAACAGAATACTCGGTTAAATCAATGGTTTTTTCGCCTACTGAATTTGCTGTTGTGAAAATAATTGACTTCTTTAATACATTTCTTGTTGGATAAAACTTATTGGCAGAATAAACATTTAGTCTGAATTTTAAACTGTCTTTTAAATTGTTTTTAATAATAAAAAAATTAAAATCCTTCAGCTTCACAAATCTTCCTTCTTTATTTGTAAAACGTATGGCTGTTTCAACCCCCTTCCAATTGTTTTCAAAATCTATAAATCCTGAACAGTTTCTTTTATCGTATTTTGTAACGCCCAATTTAGTAGTATAAATTTTTTTTGATTGAATTTCTACTTCAGTTAATTCAAATACATTTTGTTTTAGTTCAATAACATAATTCTTATCTTTTATAAATTCATTTATTGAAATTAAAGTATCAAAATATCCAATAGCATAAACTTTTACTGAATCGTTTATTATGGTCTTTTTTAATGTTAAATTAAAATTACCCTGCTCATCGGTTAATAATGCAGATTGTTGCTTAACACTTCCTACGGAAGCAAAAGGTATAGGTTCTTTTGAAAGAGCATCTAAAACTTTTCCCTTAATTGTAATTTGAGATTGTAGATGAAATACAAAAAACAATAATGCAAATAGAATTCCTTTCATTACATCAACAATTTATTAAACTGATTCCAAAATTCAGGAAAAGATTTTGAAACTACATCTTTATTTTCAATGGTAATATTGTTACCGATTAAAAGTAATGGCGCAAAACTCATAGCCATACGATGGTCGTTATAAGTATTAATTGTTACAGAGGCCGTTAAATTAATTTCTTTTGGGGCTTTCATTTTTAAAAAATCGTGGCCAGCAATTACATTTGCGCCTAACTTTTCCAATTCGATTTTAAGTGCTTCTATTCTGTTTGTTTCCTTTATTTTTAAAGTTTGTAGGCCGGATAAATCAGCATCAATGCCTAATGCCAAACAAGTTACAGCAACGGTTTGCGCTAAATCAGGGCAATTAATAAAGTTATAGCTAAACTTATTCTCAATTTTTTTTCCGCCTGTTAGTTTTATTTGTTTGTCTAAAAATTCAGTTTTTACACCTAGTTTAGCGTAAATGTTCGCAACAATTGAATCGGGTTGTATACTACTATTAAGTAAGCCACTTAAAACAACTGTTTTTTTATTTAAAGCAATAGCACTATAAAAATATCCGGCACCACTCCAATCACTTTCATTATAAAAAGAAGAATCGGTAAAGTTATAAAGCCCCGGCATTACTTGTATCTGATTTCCGTTCCATTTATAGTTAATCCCAAGTTTTTTCATTAACTCAAGAGTTAACAAAATATACGATTTAGAAACTGTTTCCCCTTCCAAAGTAAGTTTTAAACCATTGGAGAAGCCGGGAGCAATCAACAAAATTGCAGAAACAAACTGTGAACTGGTTGTACTGTTCATGGAAAGTTCATTCACCTCGAATTTTTTACCAGTTATTTTTATTGGTGGGAATCCTTCTTCTTCTAAATAACTGATATCTGCACCCATTGAATTAAGACCATCCACCAAATCTTTAATAGGCCTTTTTTTCATTCGCTCATTACCGGTTAATATAAATTCTTTTCCGGCCAAAGTACTTAAGTATGCACATAAAAACCGCATACAGGTTCCAGCCATACCAATATCAATGGTAGTATTTCCTTTTTGTAAACTTAACAACGATTCTTGCAAAACACTTGTATCATCGCTATCAGAAAGATTTTCTATCTTAAAATTAAGATGAGCAATTTCTTTAATAAGCAATAAACGATTGCTGATGCTTTTTGAACCTGGTAAAACTACGGATATGTTCTTATTTTCCAATAGCAGAATGATAATAGGTAAATGCCTTTTCTATTTCCTCTGAACTAACCGGTATGTTGAAATTACATTTGCCTATTCCGGTTATTAAACTCATTAAAACATTTTTATTTGAATTCTTTTTATCGTGTTCAATAAACTCTTGAATTAATTTAAAGTGCTTATTGTTAAACTTTATCATTTTAAAATACGGCACTATTAAAGATTGTACCATATTCAATTCAGATTTTGTGATTAGTTTTTTATTATAGGCAATTATTGATTCTACAAATATCCCAATAGCCACTGCCTCACCATGTAACAATGGTTTTTTGGTCCCCAAAAAAGTGCTTTCAACGGCATGGCCAATAGTATGTGCAAAGTTCAGTTTTTTTCGAACGTTTTTATCGTGAGGATCTTTTATAATTATGGAAGCCTTAATTATAACGCTTTTTAAAATGATCTGATCAAAATTTGCTTTCTTCTCTATTAATTGTTTAACTAAGGTTTTATCTGCAATTAAACCTGCTTTTATAATCTCGGCCAAGCCGTTTTTTAAATGTTCTTGCGGTAATGTTTCCAGAAAAGGGGTATAAATAAATACTCCGTTAGGTTGAATAATTGTTCCCACCTGATTTTTTATAGTTCCAACATCTATACCCGTTTTACCGCCAATGCTTGCATCAGCCATAGCCATTAATGAAGTAGGAATGTTAATAAAAGGTATTCCCCTTTTAAAGGTACTTGCAACAAATCCTCCCAAATCACTAATAACACCACCGCCAAAATTTATCAGTATTGAATTTTTATCCGCACCTAAAGCAATCAACGCTTCCCATGTTTGTGTTACGGTTTCAATATTTTTATTTTCTTCGCTACCTTCCAACTCAATAATTTCTGCAATTAATAAACTTGGGCATTTTTGAATTAATACAGGATAACAATGTTTTAAAACATTGGTATCTGACAAAACAAATATTTTTGAAAACTTATTTTTTACTAAAAACTTATTTAAGTTACTTAAATCGTCTTCTTCCAAAAATATATTTAAAGTATTTAAATTTTTATTATTCATTCCTTTGTCTTTTATTAAAATAACACTCTGAAATTACATATTTAATTGCTTTTTAAAAAGGATTGTAAAGAATGAATTTGCTTAATTAAATAATTCGATTCTTCAAAATTTAGTGTTTGCTGTCCGTCGGAAAGCGCTTCTTCAGGACTAGGGTGTACTTCGTAAATTACTCCATCTGCGCCGGCTACAATGGAAGCTAATGCCAATTTTGAAACATGATCGCGTATACCTACGCCATGACTGGGATCTGCAATTACCGGTAAATGCGATTTTTCTTTTAAAACCTGAATGGCATTAATATCAAATGTATTTCTATAAGCTGTTTCAAAGGTTCGTATTCCTCTTTCGCATAAAATTACCTTTTCGTTGCCTTTAGAAAACACATACTCTGCCGATTGCAATAATTCATCAATGGTTCCGCTTATACCTCTTTTTAGCAAAACTGCTTTATCAATACTACCTAGTGCATCTAATAAATTAAAGTTTTGTGAGTTTCTGGCGCCCACTTGAAACACATCAACATAGGGTAACATTTCTTCAATTTGTGAAACCTGCATTACCTCTGTCACAATTTTAATATCATGTGCTTTGCAAAGTTCATACATCATTTTTAATCCATCTATACCCAGTCCCCTAAAGGTATAAGGCGAACTTCGAGGTTTAAAAACTCCTCCTCTGGCAATTTTAATATTGCTTTTTACTAAATGTTGAACTATCAGTTCCATTTGTTTTTCTGATTCAACAGAGCATGGCCCTGCAATCACAATAGGATTAAAAGCATCATAAACAATTCCATTTCCAAGGTTTATAGCACTATTATTTAACTTCCATTTTTTACTTACAAGTTTATAATCATCCGTTACCGAATGTACATCTTCAACACCTTCAATAAAACCAATTTTACGAATATCAAACTCATTTTTACTGAAACAAACAAGGTATTCAGCTACTTGTGTTTTAACGTAGTTGTTTTTTATTTTAAATTCATTTAATACAAAATGAATATTTTCTAACATTGGTTTAGAAATGCCTTTTTTCAATTGAATAATCATAATGCAATAGATTTTAATTTACGAATGTTATGAATAAAGTTTTTGGCCGGTTGTGCATTTACTATTGAACTTATAAAGGCGCTTCCAATTATTGCGCCATTTGCCAGTTGGCAAGCATTTTCATACTGACTAGAATTACTGATGCCAAAACCAATTAATGTTTTATTTTTTAATTGCAGTGCATTTAATTGATTATAAAAACTTCGTAATTCTTCGAAACTAGACAAGGTATTACCGGTAATACTATTAGAAGAAACCACGTAAATAAATGGATCACTTATCGAATCAATCAATTTAATACGTTCTATAGATGTTTTTGGAGTAATCAAAAATATATTCTTTACATTATTTAATTCCGCATAATATTTGTGATTTGAATTGTACTCTTCAATTGGCAAATCAGGAATGATAACACCTGAAACATTACATTCAGCACATCGTTTATAAAACAACTCAATTCCAAATTGCATTATTACGTTTAAATACCCCATTAATATTATGGGGATTTTAATTTCCTCCTTTGAAAAATATAGTTGTTCAAACAGCAAATGTAAATTCATATTATTTATTATTGCAACCTTATTGGCTTCTTGAATCACAGGTCCATCTGCTAAAGGGTCTGAATAAGGTAAACCAATTTCAATGAGGTCAACTTCCAATTCTTGAAGTGTTCTAATATTTTTAACGGTGTCATTCAATTCTGGAAAACCTGCCGTTATGTAAATTGAAAGTATGTTACTTTTCTTTTCCTTAAAAAGTTGATTGATTTTATTTTCCATCTTTAATAACTTAAATGTTGTAAATAGGTGTTCATGTCTTTATCTCCTCTTCCTGAAAGGTTCACTACAATTACATCTGTATCCTTTGGAGACAATAAATTTATTGCGGCTAAAGCATGTGCGCTTTCCAATGCCGGAATAATTCCTTCTTTTCTGGTTAAATTAATTGCGGCTTCTAATGCTTGGTCATCTGTTACATGCAGATATGTTGCCTTTTTGCTTCTGCCTAAATAAGCATGCAACGGGCCAATTCCGGGATAATCTAATCCGGCAGATATAGAATAAGGTTCTATAACTTGCCCGTCTGAGGTTTGCATTACTACCGATTTGCATCCATGTAAAATTCCATCCTTACCTAAAACCATAGTTGCTGCTGAATGCCTTGTATCAATTCCTTTTCCTGCTGCCTCAACTCCTATTAATTTTGTTTTTTTAGAATCAATAAATTCATAAAAAGCTCCTGCGGCATTACTTCCTCCTCCAACACAAGCAATAACAAAGTCAGGTTCAGAAATATTTTGATGCTGCTTTAATTGTTGTTTTATTTCACTACTTATAACACTTTGAAAACGCGCAACCATATCAGGATATGGATGAGGACCAACTACCGAACCAATCAAATAATAGGAGTTCGGATTGTTTATCCAATCTCTTATGGCTTCATTCGTTGCATCTTTTAATGTTTTACTTCCTGATTTGGCTGGTATAACTTTGGCCCCTAACATTTTCATACGTGCTACATTTGTGGCCTGTCGACTAATATCTACTTCGCCCATATAAACAACACATTCTAAATTCATTAAAGCACATACCGTTGCTGTTGCCACTCCATGCTGACCCGCGCCCGTTTCAGCAATGATTCTGGTTTTACCCAATGCCTTTGCTACCAATATCTGTCCGATGGTATTGTTTATTTTATGTGCACCGGTATGACAAAGATCTTCTCGTTTTAAATATATTTTACATTTGTATTGAGCAGATAGATTAGTTGCATAATACAAAGGTGTTGGTCTACCAACATAATTCTTCAGTAAATCATCAAAATCCTTCTTAAATATTTCTGTTGAAATGATCTCCTTGTAATTAGCTTCAAGCTCTTGTATATTATTAAATAATAATTCCGGAATATATGCTCCTCCGTATTCGCCATAATAACCTTTACTATTTGGTAATTGTATTGTATCCATGATATAATTCATTTTTAAAGTTTTTTATTTTTTTTGTGTCCTTCATTCCATGCGCTATTTCAAATTTTGAATTGATGTCAATTCCAAAAAATGTTGGAGAATTCAGTTCCCTTAAATTAGCTACATCCTCCGGGCCAATTCCTCCACTTAAAATAAATGGAATGCTTCCCTTGTATTCATTTAAAATTTGCCAATTAAATTTTATTCCATTGCCACCGTATAATTCTCCTAGCGTATCAAATAAAAAGTAATCTGTTAAATGCACATATTTTTCAGTTTGCTTTATCTGCTCACCATTACCAATCCTCACTACCTTTATCAATTTTACTTTTTTTCGTAATTCTTGAAATGGCTCCAAATCGTTATGATACAATTGAATCATATCAAATTGATAAAGCATAATCAACTTTTTAACTTCCATCATTTCAAGATCTACAAATACACCCACTTTTTTTATGTGAGATGGAATTTGTTGAATAACATCAATCAGATTCTTATTTAATACTGATCTTAACGAATTCTTATAAAAGATGAATCCAACCATGTCCGGATTCAATTGAATTACATCGATAATGTTTTTTGGATCCGTTAAGCCGCAAATTTTTATTTTACACATACTGATTTTTTATTGAGTTTAATTTATTAATGAAATCTTTGCACGCTAAATGAGGCCTACTATGTTTCATAAAGTGTGACCCAATCAAAAAACCATTATAGCCTAATGATTTTAATTCAATTATTGCTTCAGGATTCTCAATTCCACTTTCAGCTACTTTAACTTCAGCACCTGAAATATAGGATTGCAATAAATAAGCATTCTTCAAATTCATTTCAAGATTAAAAAGATTTCGATTATTTACGCCAATAATATTATTGCATTCACTTATTTTATCTGTTTCATCTACCGAATGAATTTCTAGTAGCACTTCAAGCCCCAATTGATGTGCAAGTTTTGAAAATTGCTTCACTTGTTCTGCGCTAAGAATAGCCGCAATTAAAAGAATAGCATCTGCACCAATAGATTTTGCTTCAATAATTTGATACTCATCAATTATAAAATCTTTTCGTAAAATAGGACAAAAATTGTGCTTACGAACATTTGTAAGATCTGAATTAGAGCCTCCGAAAAAATCACGATCGGTTAAAACCGAAATAGCACTTGCGCCTGCCTGCATGTAACCAATAGAAGTTTTTTGTATATCACAATACTTGTTTATGATACCTTTTGAAGGCGATTGCTTTTTTATTTCAGCAATAATTCCAGTTTTATCTTTTCTTAAAATATATTGCTTTAAGGAAACGGTAGGCGTTTCGTAATAAATACTTTTTTCAAGCAATTTAATGGGATATAATTCCTTTTGCTCCAATACATGTTTTTTCTTTGCTGAAACAATTTTAGTTAATGTATTCATGTTTATTTGTTATTAGTTTTTTAAATAGATTAAAAGCTTTCTTACTTTCAATAGCTTCTTTAGCTTCTAAGATGCAATCTAAAAGAGGTTTATTGCTTATAAGTTGAATGGCGTATGCAGCGTTAATAACCACTGAATTTTTCTGTTCGGAACTTGACTTATTTTCAAGAACATTTACAAACTGTATGGCAGCCTGTTTAACACTTTCACCTGAAAACAACGAAGAAGAAGTATTTAATGGTAAATTAATTTCAAGTGGATGTGTAATTTGGGTATGGTTTCTCTTAATTACTTTAAATGTATTTGTTAAGGAAATCTCATCGTAACCATCTAAACTATGTACCAAACAAAAGTTAATATTTGTTTTTTGAAGTAGGTACTCATAGGTTCGCATAGTTTCTAAACTATTTACACCAATGTACTGATGTGTAATATTGCATGGGTTTACCAAAGGCCCAAGTAAATTGAAAAATGTATGAGATGCAAATGCTTGACGAACCGGCGCTACATTTTTTAGTGCAGGATGAAAAAGCGGAGCGTGTAAGAAACACATATTTGTTTCATCAAGTTGTGAGTTTAAAATGTGTGTATCATTCGTAAATTGATACCCCAAGTATTCTAAAACGTTTGACGAACCACTTTTAGAACTCACACCATAATTACCATGTTTCACAACTTTGTATCCACAAGCGGCAATAACAATGGCACTTAAGGTTGATATATTTATGGTGTTTTTTCCGTCACCACCCGTGCCGCAAACATCTATAGTTTCATAAGGTGTATTAAATTGAATCGATTTACTTAATAATACATTTCTAAAACCCATGAGTTCATCAATGCTTATTGTATTCATTTTATAATACATAAGAATGATAGCCATTTCCATCCCTGTAAATTGACCTTCGGTTATGTAAAGCATTAATAATTCTGCTTCCTTTTTTATTAGTTTTTGTTTATGATAAAATTTATCAATTAATTCCTTTTTCTTCATTTTGGTATTGTTTAAGTAATATATATGCATTCCGGTGCTCACCGGTTAGTAAAGAATATGTGTGATTGATTAGGCCTTAAGCCAATTGGTGATAATTACTTCACCGTATTCAGAAAGAATAGATTCAGGATGAAATTGTACTCCTTGAACATCAAATTTTTTATGTGCAATTGCCATAATATTATTTGAATTATCTACTGCGGTAACCTCTAAATCATTTGGAAAACCTAAAGAATCAATAACCCATGAGTGATAACGTCCAACCATAAATGAATCCGGACAATTACTAAATAACTTTTCTTTAGAGTTTATCTTTATTGGAGTTGCAATTCCATGATAAACGGTTTCCAAATTTTTAAGATTTGCTCCAAAACATTCGCCAATTGCTTGCATGCCTAAACAAACACCCAAAATAGATTTAGTTAACGCGTACTTTTTTAAAAGTTCCGGCATGATGCCAGCGTCTTTAGGAAGTCCTGGTCCGGGTGATAAAAGGATTTTATCGAAATTAGTAACCTCTTCAATGGAAATTTTATCATTTCTATGAACATACACTTCTGCATTGCTCACTTTTTCAACTAAGTGAACAAGGTTGTAAGTAAAACTGTCGTAATTATCAAGAACTAAAATTTTCATTTGCTGTAAAGTTTGTAATAATATTTAATTTATTTGCTTCTTTTATTGCTTTTTTTAGAGCGCCAACCTTATTATATATTTCCTGTAATTCATTTTCAGGAACCGAATCAATAACGATTCCGGCGCCGGCCTGAAAGTGCAATTGGTTATTATAACTTAAAAATGATCTGATCATAATAGCGTGATTAATATTGCCATTTGTTTCTATATAGCCAATGCAGCCACCATAAAAGTTGCGCGAAACCGGCTCATACTTACCAATCAGCTCTATAGCTCTATGTTTTGGGGCCCCACTTAATGTGCCGGCAGGGAAAGAACGAAAAAGTAAATCAATGGCTGAATGATTCTTTTTAAGTTTACCTGAAACTTTTGATACAAGATGAATTACATGAGAATAAAATTGAATTTGTTTTAAAAAAACTACTTTAACATCCTCACAACAAATACTTAAATCGTTTCTTGCCAAATCAACTAACATCATATGCTCAGCAGTTTCCTTTAAATCACTACTTAGTTTTAGTGCATTTAATCTATCTTCTTCATCACAAGTGGATCGTTTATAAGTACCGGCTATTGGGTGTATTTCTGCAAAACAATTTTTTACTATTATTTGCGCCTCCGGTGAAGAGCCAAATATTTTGTAAGCGCCGTAATCGAAATAAAATAAATAAGGAGATGGGTTAATTTGTTTTAATGAACGATAAACATTAAAATCATCGCCAATAAAATTTTGTTTAAATCGTTTAGAAAGAACTAATTGAAATACATCCCCATGTTTGCAATGTTTCTTTGCCAATTCAACCGATTTTAAATAATCTTCATCACTTGTTGTTGAAATTGTTTTGCCTATGGTTTCAAAAGAATATTCATTCAAGCTAGCTACTGTTATGATATTAATTAACTGATGAACTTGGTTAATTGCACCTTCATTTTTTTCATTAAAGGCAATTACATGCATTTGATTCATAAAGTGATCGAACACAATTAGCAAAGAATAAAACGAATAACGAATAAGAGGAATTTCAACACTTTTCTTGGATATAGAAAATTTAATATCCTCCACTAAAGAAATAGAATCAAATGAAGAATAACCAAATACAGCACTATAAGGGAATTTTACATCAATGGCTTCTACTTCAAAGGAGGCAACATATTTATTTAACTCTCCAATTACATTAATATCTTTAACAGGGGTTTTTGTTAGGGAATTGCTTTCTAAAATTTGGATTTCATTATCCTCTACTTTAAAAGTAGAAATAGGTTGACAGGCAATAATGGAATAATTTCCTTCTTGTGAGAGATAATCTGAACTTTCCAACAAAATGGAATTTGCATATTTATCACGAACACGAAGATACACACCAACAGGTGATTGGGTATCGAGATTTATTTGCTTATGATATGTTTTTAGTTTCATGTTGAGTTTATTGAATAAAAAAAGCCCGCTGCGAATAAACAGCGGGCTTAATAACCTATATAGTATTATAATAATCTAGCTGTTTATAACGTTTGTTATAAACCACCACCAAAAATTATTTAAACTTATTTGTAACATTTTGTGATGCAAATATAAATACAAAAAAATTGTATTTCCAAATTTATTTTATTTTTTGCCATTTTAAATGGTTTCAAACTAACCAAATCGCCTGCGATTAAAGGGATTGAAAAGACTCGAAGTTTAATGAATGTTTTTACTATTCCGAACTAATTAGTTAATTTAGCATGCTAATGGCCCTTAACTTAAATACCTTAAAAACTAGAAGCTTAACCGCTGTTATATTTGTTTTAGTACTATTGAGTTGTGTATACTTTAGCTTCTACACATTTATTTCGTTTTTCTTTTTGGTTGCATTAATGGCCTTAAATGAATTTTACAACTTAGGAGAAAAGTTAAGTATTCGTTCCTATAAAATTATCGGATTAATAATTGGAGCGATATTGTTTCCGCTCATTTTTTTTGTTACTAGCGGTTCTATCATTCAACTTAAAATTAACAGAATTATCCTTGCCTTTATTGCATTAATTCCATTTCTTAGTGCAGCACTTTATTTATTTTATAAAAAAAAATACACTCACCGCTCACTACTATTTACTTTATTAGGTATTGTTTACTGCGTTTTACCATTTAGTTTATTGGTATGTATTCCGGTAAACAGCGATAATAATTCAATAGCTTCAACAGCCGAAAGCTATAATGCTTTTAAAATATTAGGAATTGTGTTTTTAATTTGGGCAAACGACACTTTTGCTTATTTAGGAGGAAGTTTAATAGGTAAAAACAAATTGTATGAAAGAGTTTCCCCGGGTAAAACCTGGGAAGGAACCATTATTGGAGTTATTATGTGTGTGGGAGTTGGTTTTGTTTTAAACTTAAATTCAACATTTAATTCAAATATGGTTTGGCCAAGTATTGCATTGCTTGTAGGAGTATTGGGTACTGTAGGTGATTTAGTAGAAAGTCAGATTAAAAGACAAGCGGGTGTTAAAGACAGTGGAACGTTAATGCCCGGACATGGAGGTATATTAGACAGATTTGATAGTTTGCTTTTTGTTAGTCCGTTTGTATTTACAATTTTATCTCTATTGGAATAGCTATAGTTTTATTGCATGAACACGGTGAATTGGAATAACCACCCCATGTTTTAAAATAATACGTTTATCGGTTACGCCCCAAACAGTTGTATCTACAACGCGATGAGAATTTTCGTCCTCAAAATAAATTTTAATTTTTCCGTGTTCTATATTTCCCAAGGTAAGCGCGCGTTTTAAATTAGCATCACGCTCTGTTCTTTTTTCAACATCCATAAGTACTTCTTCTGAAGGAAATCTCAAATTCTCAATTTGTTCCTTCTCAATCATTTCAAATTTTATGGTTTCCATTGTATTATTCATTTTGCTAATTATTAAACGTAAACAATAGAATTAAGTTACGATTTTATTTGAATTATTAATAACTTTCATTTCTGCCTTCAATTTTTCGTAAAATTCTGACAATCTGTGTGTTCCAATTCTATAAGTAAAGCCGCTAATATCTGTTAACTCAACAAATTCCTCCCCACTGGTATAAAACCGAATAATTCCTTTGTTGTGTAAATTATAAACAGCTCGTCTAAAAATATTTCTTTTGTATCTACTTTTTCTGATTGCCGTAATATTATTTAAATCAATTTTTACTTTTCTTGTGGTCCAAAATCCATCAATTAAAATATAGCCAGCATATAATTTTGTGTGAATATGTAAAATATAGGTGAGTCCTGCCGAAAGTAAAAGAATAAACACACCGGTTAAAAAAAATATTAAACCTGATTGCGAGTAATTAGCAATTGGATAAGAACCAATTTTAAAAATTGAAACTTGAACCGGCTTGGGGTTTTCGCTCCAATAATAACCAAGGAAACAAAATAAAGCCAAAACAGAACGTGTAAAAATACTAAGGCGATTATGGCCCATGTACTGTTTCTCTTCAAATATAAGTTTATCCTTATTCAATGACTTTAAATTTCAATATTTTTTTAGTGGTTGGAAGTACTTTATATCTATCATCTATTCTGAAATTCATTATCCAAATAATTTCTCCGTTTCCATTTTCTAAAATAAGCACTTCTTCTTTTTCGAACTTACTAAGTTTTAAATTAATAAAAAAATCGCTTAGTTTTTTAAAGCCGTTTAATCCAATGGGTTTAAACTTATCGCCTTCCTTCCAAGTTCTAATTTTAAGTGGAAATTTTAATTTATCCTCATCAATAAAAGCCACATTATTTCCTTCGTTTTTACTTAACTTTTTTGCTTTTAAAATTTTTAATCCTTTAAAATCAGATTTTAGTTTGTTGTTTACTTGAAAATTTACATGCTGATTGATGATGATTTTTCTTAAACATAAATAATCTCTATCCTTTACAATTTCGTATTCATTTGACCTGAATACTTTTCCTGAAATACCCATTGCTGACTCAAGTACTTTATTAATTTCTTTAGAGCTAAAATGATATTCCTTTAATATTTCAAACAATAATAATTTTGGGGCTTCGCAAGCTAGCAACTTTTTAATATTAATTTTTAAACCGGATTTATCACTTAAAGAAACTTTCTCTTTTTCTTTTCCTACCCAATTATTAATGACTGTATTATATTGGTTAATATAGTCAAATTCCATTTTCATAGTATCTTCAAAAGCCGGATTAAGTTTTTTAAATTTTGGAATAATATTTAAACGAAAATTATTTCTAAGGTATTTATCTTCTTTGTTGCTTTTATCTTCTCTGTACCTAATTTTGTTTTCATTAGCATACTTCTCCATTTTCTTTTTACTAAAATTTAATAAAGGGCGCAGAATATTTCCTGATTTTAATTGAATACCCGATAATCCTCTAATACCGCTTCCTCTTAGTAAATTAATAAAAAAGGTTTCAATATTGTCATCTAAATGGTGAGCTGTGATTAAATAATCGTATCCAAAATCGGCCATTATTTCTTTAAAGAAAGTATAGCGTAATTCACGAGCAGCCATTTGGATTGAAATACCTTTGCTTTTAGCGAATTTGGTTGTTTGAAATGATGCGGTATAGCACTTGATGTTATTATCTTCACAAAATTTTTCCACAAAGGTTTGGTCGTCTTCTGCGTCTTTTGCCCTTAATTTAAAATTACAATGAACTACAGAAAATTTAAACTTTGTTTTTAGAAGTAAATCGCACAAAACCATAGAATCTAAACCGCCACTTACCGCCACCAATAATTTTTGATTCTTATGAAAGAGTTTGTTTTTTTCAATTATTTGTAATAGCTGCTTTTGCATCTTACTAATTTACAAATAAGCCTTGAATTTTAAATAGAATCTGAATGGATAAAACTTTAATCTACCCAATTAATGCCTTTTGTAAGCAAATTAAGTGTGTTTTGTTCGTTTGAATTGGGTTCGGGTATAAAGTTATATTCCCAAGATGCAAATTTAGGGAGACTCATTAAAATTGATTCTATTCTTCCATTTGTTTCTAAACCAAACTTTGTGCCTTTATCGTACACCAAATTAAATTCTACATACCTTCCTCTTCTTAATAGTTGCCACTTTTTATTTTCGCTGGTATATGATTTTGTTTTGTTTCGTTTAATAAGCTCCGTATAAATTGGCGCAAAGGCACTTCCAACATCTTTCCAAAATGCGAGGTTTTGTTCAAATGTCATTTCATTGTTTGAATTTAATCTATCAAAAAAGATTCCGCCAATTCCTCTTGTTTCATTTCTGTGATTAATAAAAAAATAATCATCGGCCCATTTTTTAAACTCTGAATAATAGTTTTTAGAATGTTTGTCGCACACTTTTTTAAGTTCCGTATGAAAAAACATGGCATCTTCTTTATTCACATAATGTGGCGTTAAATCAATTCCACCACCCAGCCACTTTACACCGTTACTCATTTCAAAATAACGTATGTTCATGTGAATTATTGGTACCATAGGGCTTTCAGGGTGAATTACTATAGAAACTCCTGTTGCAAAAAAACTAGGTTTTTCAAAGACGCCTTCAGATATCGAATGCTCTTTTTCTTTAAATAAAAAATCGGGGGCAACACCATAAACGGCGCTAAAATTTACTCCGCCTTTTTCTATAACACTGCCTTCTTTAATTACTTTGGTAATTCCGCCGCCGCCTTCTTTACGTTCCCAGGTTTCGGTTACAAAATTTTGGGTTCCATCGGCAATTTCTAGTTGCTTGCAAATATCTTTCTGTAATTCTTTAAGCCAGTTTGTTATTTCTTCGCTGTTCATTTCCATCCGGTAGCAACAATTTGAAAATTATTGTACTTAAAAATGTAAACACCATTATTATCAAACCCGGTTAATTTATCAGGTCTGGCATAATTGAAACGAATATAATTTCCTTCGAAAGGAAGTTCATCTAATCTGAAAATAAATTCTTTTCCAAATATTTTCAGATTTTTTAAGTAATACATAGCAATATCAAAACCAATAAAATAATATTCGCCGGGATGCGTGCCCATTTGCTGCTGGTACTTTGAAACAACATTGCTATAACTTTTTAAGTTGGTGATATTGTTTGCACAAGGAAAAATATAATTTAGTTGATTTAAGTAATTCTGATCAAGATTATCATTATTTGCCGTAGATTCCCAACCGCATAAGGTTATGTCTTTTTTATTTGCGTAAACTGCCAACTGTGTTGTAAAATCTGTTATTAAAACCTGATTAAGACTTAATGATACAACTACGCACTTTTGTCCATCCGCATAATTTCTTTTTACACCTTCTAATCCACGAATTGTAATAACAGAGTCTTTAACGGAAAACCCGCGTTCTACTACTTTATCGTTAAAATATTTTTTAAATGCCTTTACAAAGTTTACTTCTTTTGGGTCTTTATCGCTTGCAAGATTAATTAAAACTTTTGCGTTTTTTGGTTTAATTGAATCAATAATATAATTGGCCAATGCTTCCAATAAAATATATTGAGAAGGATTTGTTTTAGAAGTATAAATATTATCGAATAAGAATTTATTTTGCTGTGTTAAAGGAGAAACAATTGGGATTTTTTGCTCTTTAGCTGTTTGCGAAATAGTTTTAAAACCACTTGCGTACATAGGTCCAAAAATAAAATCGAAACCTTTAGTATTTACCGCATTAATTAAATTAACCATGTTGGCAGAATCTTTATCATCCAAATCGTACAAGTCTACATTCAACTTAAAATCATTAGAACTTAAAGAATCTATAGCTTGCTTAAACCCTAAATAAAAATCAATGGCCAGTGTTGGTATTTGCGGGAAGGAACTGTTGCTTTTAACCAAATTGCTTGGTACTATATCTGCCGTTTCATCTAATTTAAAAGGTAAAATTAGGGCAATATTATAATTTGATTTTTTTAAAAACCTAGGGTCGTTTAAATTTATGGTGTCTTTTAATGCAGTTAATTGAATAGTATTGGAAGGTGTTACTTTTGTTTCTTTTTTAATTTCTCGTTCTCCTATAAAAACCAACTGTCCTTCTTTTAATCCTGTTTTTGAAGATGGATTTAATTTCTCAAAATATTCACTTGACAAATTATAGCGCTTTGTGATAGAGTAAACGGTTTCTCCTTTTGCAACTTTATGAGTTTTGTATTTGTTAGTGTCTGCTATAAACACAATTGTGTTTTGATTTGTTTTAGGTGAATCATTAAAATTCGGTTTTTCGGTGGTTGCAACAATCGGTATTTTTACTTCTTGCCCCACCTTGGTACCTTCTTTTACTTCCGGGTTTTCGGTATAAATATCATCTAGCTTTACATCATAAAGTTTTGTAAGTGAATACAAACTTTGACCTTTATCTAACTTGTGCAAATAATACTTCTTACCATTTATAGTTTGAATATTTGTTGACTTTGTTTGTGCATTTAAGTTAACACTTATACAAAAAACAAATAAATAGATTATATAATTTATACTTTTCAAAATAATGTTACTCCCATTCAATAGTTGCCGGAGGTTTGGAACTAATATCGTAAACAACTCTGTTCACTCCTTTTACTTTATTAATAATTTCGTTACTGGTTTTTGCTAAAAATTCATAGGGTAAATGGCACCAATCTGCAGTCATACCATCGGTACTTGATACCGCGCGTAAAGCCACAACATTTTCGTATGTTCGTTCATCACCCATAACACCAACACTTTGAACGTTTAATAGTATTGCACCGGCTTGCCAAACGGAATTGTACAAATTATTTTTTTTGAGACCCTCAATAAAAATTGCATCTACTTCCTGAAGTACTTTTACTTTTTGCTCTGTAATGTCGCCTAAAATTCTTATTGCTAATCCTGGTCCGGGAAAAGGATGACGATTTAAAATGTTTTCATCTAATTCTAAGGCTTTCCCAACTCTTCTTACTTCATCTTTAAACAAACTACGCAATGGCTCAACAACTTTTAATTTCATATACTCCGGTAATCCACCCACGTTATGATGCGATTTAATAGTTGCTGAAGGTCCTTTTACGCTTAAGCTTTCAATAACATCAGGATAAATAGTTCCCTGCCCTAACCACTTTGCACCTTCTACTAATTTAGATTCGTTATCAAAAACATCTATAAAAACTTTTCCTATTGCTTTGCGTTTTTGTTCAGGATCTGTTAATCCTTTAAGTGCTTCATAAAATTCAAACTTTGCGTCAACTCCCTTTACATTAAGTCCCATGTGTTTATAAGAATCTAAAACACTTTCAAATTCTTCTTTTCTTAGTAATCCATTATCTACAAAAATGCAGTGCAAGTTTTTTCCTATTGCCTTATGTAACAACAATGCGGCAACACTACTATCAACTCCTCCACTTAATCCTAGTATTACTTTATCATTCGTCAGTTTTTCTTTTAACTCAGATATTGCACTATCAACAAATGAATCAGGAGTCCAATCACCTTTACATCCACAAATAGTATATGCAAAGTTTTTTAATAATTGAGTTCCTTCAGAGCTGTGATAAACTTCCGGATGAAATTGAATACCAAAAGTTTTTTCATTATTTATTGTAAATGCAGCAACTTTCACATCATGTGTACTTGCTGTTATTTTGTAATTTTCAGGAAGCTTTAAAATGGTATCGGCATGACTCATCCATACTTGAGAGTTTTGAGAAATCCCTTGAAACAATTCATCAGAACTATCAGCAAAAACTAAATTAGCACGGCCGTATTCACGAGAATTTGATTTTCCAACTTCACCTCCAAAAAAATGTGATAAAAATTGTGCCCCGTAACAAACGCCTAACAAAGGGAGTTTGCCTTTTATTTCAATAAGTTCTGGTTTTGGCGGATTTTCTTCGCGCACCGAATGCGGGCTCCCACTTAATATAACGCCTTTAATAGCTGCTGTTATTTGCGGTACTTTATTATAAGGATGAATCTCACAATAGATGTTAAGTTCGCGAAGTCTTCTGGCAATAAGTTGTGTATATTGCGATCCGAAGTCGAGGATAAGAATTTGTTCCTGAATCATCTTTCAAAAATACAATTAAATTTTAAGCATAGAATGCAATAATAATGCCCACTTTCAATTATTAATATTTTTTTGCAGATATTAAAAAATAGCTATATTTGCACTCTCATTTTTTGAGAATCGGGGTGTAGCGTAGTTGGTATCGCGCCACGTTTGGGACGTGGAGGCCGTCAGTTCGAGTCTGGCCACCCCGACATTAAAAGGCTGGTTTTTACCGGCTTTTTTTATTTCTATGGATGAGTTTTTCGTTTATATTATTTACTCCGAAAAGTTTGATAAATATTACATTGGGCAAACCAATAATTTTAATGAAAGATTTGAGAGACATAACAACGGTTATGAAGGTTTTACAAAACCGTACAGACCTTGGAGAAAAATTCTTGTGCTAGAGAAAAGCAACCGTTCTGATGCCATGGATTTGGAAAGAAAACTTAAAAATCTTTCAAAACAAAGGCTTATTAATTTCATTCAAAAATATAAATTGGAATAACCGTCAGTCGAGACGAATTTTCTGAAAAGAAAATTGTCTCGATGCAGACAAGCGTTTTCCGCTTCGTCTGCATTCGAGTCTGGCCACCCCGACATTAAAAGGCTGGTTTTTACCGGCTTTTTTTATTTCTATGGATGAGTTTTTCGTTTATATTATTTACTCCGAAAAGTTTGATAAATATTACATTGGGCAAACCAATAATTTTAATGAAAGCTTTAAGAGACATAACAACGGTTATGAAGGTTTTACAAAACATTTAAAATTAAGGTAAAGATTAAATATGAAACCTAGAGAAATAATTATTTTTCAAATTCATTAATCATTTTAATCCATTCTTTAGGTAGGGCAATGCTTTCACGAGTTAAATAATTCATTGCTACTAAAACACCTATACCATTGGCACATTCTATAAATGTATTTTCTTCTTTTCTTAAAATAGAATTTTTTAGAGTTAAACTTTTATTACCTAATTTAATTACTTTGGTTAAGCAATATATTTCGTCTTCTAAATGAATGGGATGAAAGTGATTTATCTCGTTTCTTGCCAAAACAAAACCTATCTCGTCCCAATTATTCCTTCCTTTAAAAACTTTATTAAAATAATCTACCCTTGAGGTTTCAAAATAATTTAAATAACAAGCGTTATTCACGTGATTTATTTTATCAATGTCACTAAATCGTATTTGTATTTGTAAATGATGATTGTAATCTTCAAAATTCATAATTACACCGTTCTATTTAGTAAATGAATGGCAAATAATTGTAATTCGTTTTTCCGCTCAGCATCTGCTTTTACTTTAAATAAATAATCCAACGCAAGCTTTGTATGCTTGTCTGCCTCTTGTTTACAAAGTTCTTTTACATTTAGTTCGTTAAAAACCTCAAGCATTCCACTAACTTTTTCCTTGGCCTTTTCGATTTTTAATTCTAATAAACTTTTTATTTTATGATGTTGTTTTGCGTTAGAAATTTCAATGGCTTTTAAAAGTAAAAATGTTTTTTTGTTGGAAATGATGTCACCACCAACCTGCTTACCAAATTTTTGGGGATCATCTGCAAAAGCATCCAATAAATCATCTAATAATTGAAAAGCAATACCAATATGTTTACCAAACTCGTATAAATTTTTTTGATCGCCGGTAGATGCGCCGGCATTAATTGCACCCATTTGAAGGCTACAACCCAATAATACTGCCGTTTTATACGTTATCATTTGAATGTATTCCTCTACCTTAACGCGTTTTCTGGTCTCAAAATTCATATCCATTTGCTGACCTTCACAAACTTTTATAGCTGTGTCTGAAAAAACAAAAATTAATTTTTTAAATTCAGAATCGGAATAAGTTTGCAAAATCTCAAAGGCCTTCACCAACATTACATCACCACTTAAAATTGCAATATTGGTATTCCACTTTTCATGAACCGTTTTTTTATTTCTTCGTAAAGGCGCTGCATCTAAAATGTCATCGTGTATAAGAGAAAAATTATGAAATAATTCCACACACATTGCCGAATTTAATGCAAGTTTTGGTTGCTTTTTAAAAAGCTCGCAAGCCATTAAAGCCAGTAAAGGCCTAACTCTTTTTCCGCCTAATGATAAAATATAACTTTCGGGTTTATAAAGTTCCGGAGGTTCTTTTAAGTGCAATTTTTTCTTGTACTCTTCAAGATGCTTTTCAAATAATTTTAAATTTTCTTTAAAATAGTGCACAAATTTTTCTTTTAAAATTAATCTGCTTGTTTAGCTAAATCCAGTAAATAATTTCCGTACCCGCTTTTTGTTAAGGGTTCTGCAACTTTAATTAACTGTTGTTTATTTATGTAGCCCATTTTAAAAGCTACTTCTTCAATACATCCTACTTTCAAGCCCTGCCTCTCTTCAATAACCTGTACAAATTGTCCGGCTTGCATTAAAGAAGCAAAAGTCCCAGTATCCAACCAAGCAGTTCCTCTATCCATAATACTTACTTTTAATTTCCCTTGCATTAAATACTCTTTATTCACATCAGTAATTTCATATTCACCGCGCGCACTTGGTTTCAAATTTTTTGCAATTTCAACAACTGTGTTATCATAAAAATATAATCCGGGGACCGCATAATTACTTTTGGGTTGCTTGGGTTTTTCTTCAATTGATAAAACATTGTATTGTTTATCAAACTCCACAACACCGTATCTTTCTGGATCACTAACGTGATATGCAAACACTACTCCACCTTCCGGATTATTTATTTTTTGTAACATACGACCCAATCCAACTCCATAAAAAATATTATCGCCTAAAACTAAAGCAACTTTATCCTTTCCAATAAATTCTTCACCTATTATAAATGCTTGCGCTAAGCCATTTGGAACCTCTTGTACTTTGTATGAAAATTTACATCCAATGTTTTCTCCGCTTCCTAACAACTTCTGAAAGTTAGGCAGGTCGTGGGGTGTAGAGATAATTAATATTTCATTTATCCCAGACATCATCAAAACAGATAAGGGATAATAAATCATGGGTTTATCAAACACCGGCATCATTTGTTTACTCATGGCCAGTGTTAAAGGGTGCAAGCGGGTTCCGGAGCCTCCGGCTAATATAATTCCTTTCATTTTTTTAATTTAAGTTTCGAATATAATCAAATTATGCGATAAAAATTTTACTTCATCTAATGCACAATTCTGTTTAATTTGAAAAATTGGATTCTGAAAATTAAAAAACACTATGCAGTTAAATGGCTAAAAACCAGCTAAATATGTTTAGATGTTTGTTATAACACAATCTGTTAAAATTCATCTACTAAATAATTAGATTCATCTAAAATTAATTGCATTTAATGGCTAAAATTCTAATTTTATACGGCATTTTAACTGTTTGAAAATCAAGTTCAAATACATATTTTTTATTCTGTTCATTTTCTTAATTGAAAATGCATTTTCTCAAATTCAAAACTGGGCACAATGGGAATCGGCTGTTAGACCAACTTACACCGCAGGAACGGCAGGCACTGGTGAAAGAGCTTATAAAGTTGCTATTAGTCCGGTTGACCAAAGTGTGTATACAGTTGGTACATTTAATTCAAGTAATTTTGCTGCCAATTTTAACTTAGCACACAGTGGTTCGGGTGATGGTTTTATTGTAAAACATAATGCTGCCGGCGTGTTTCAGTGGAGTGTAAAAACAGGTTCTAACAATGTAACGCCAGATATTGTATATGGCGTTGATATTGATCCTTCCGGCAATGTATATGTGGTAGGCCAATTTGGGGGGATAGTGGACTTCGACCCAAGTGCAGCAGGAGTTACCAACTTAACTTCCGCAGGGGCTTCTGATATTTTTGTTGCAAAATATACAAGTGCTGGTGCGTTATTATGGGCAAGGCGCGCAGGAAGTACGAATGGCGATATTGGTTACGCAGTTAAAGCAGACGCAAACGGAGTATACATTACGGGTACTTACAATGCATCGGGCGCAACTTTTCCTGCACCAAATCAAACAATAACTTTAACAAGTGCAGGTGGTGGACAAGATATTTTTTGCGCAAAGTATGCTACAAATGGGGATGTCAATTGGGTAAGAAAATCTGGAAGCGGTAGTGCTTCCGGCGATACAGGTTTTGATATAACTACCGATGGCAGTAATGTGTTTTTAATTGGTGAATACTTAGGTAATTGTGATGTTTTTGATGGTTCTAACAACACTATTTTTACTTTAACAAACCAGGGCGGCACCTCCGATGTAGCCATAATCGCATATGATAATACAGGTTTACCTATTTGGGCCACTAATGTTTCCTCTAATAGTACTGATTATGGAAGAGGAATTTGTATTGATGCAAACAACCTCTATGTTACAGGTGGTGTAAGAACCAATGCAAATTTTAAACATCCAACACCAGATTTCACTACAACCTCTGCAAACACAAATGATGCATTTGTGGCAAGCATTAATAAATCAAACGGTGTATTTAACTGGGCAAAAACAATTCCGGGAAGTGGAACTTTAGAATATGGGACTTCAATAGCTTACCATCCCTCAGGAAAAATTTATTTAACAGGTTTGTTCAATAATAATATAAATTTTACTTCACTAGGTGGAACAAACTTTACCATTACCACTACAGCAGGAGTGAGTGATGTTTTTGTTGCCTCCTTTTTTACAAATGGTGGTTTTTATTTTGCAAATAAAGCAGGAAGCGCGCAAGCTGATATTGGTTGGGGAATAGATGTTAATCCAATTGGTGATGTTTTTGTTTCCGGTGAAATTGGTACTAATGCAAGTTTCCCACCTTTTACCGGGCAAAGTAGTGGTGTTGGGGCAGCCAATATTTTTACTGCAAAAATGGGTTGTGGGCTTTTACTTCCAAATCCGGTTGCCGGGGCAGACCAAACAGTTTGTGCCACAACGGCAACCATGGCGGCAACAACACCTACCAGTGGTGCAGGAACATGGAGTTTAATGGCAGGTAGTGGCTCACCCGTTACACCAAGTTCTCCCAATTCTCAAATTACAACATTAGGCGTTGGTACAAACACTTTTGTTTGGCAAATTTCAAGTGCCGGATGTGTTCCACTCTCTGATACCATGTTAATTATTAGAGATGATTTTCCTTCAACTTCTCTTGCAGGCTCTAACCAAACTGTATGTGCTACTAATGCAACATTGGCTGGTAATACACCTGCCGTGGGTTCAGGAAGTTGGACATTGCAATCCGGTACTGGTAATATTTCAACCGCTACTGCTCCAAATTCTGGATTAACTGCATTAGGTGTTGGTGTTAATATTTTTCAATGGTCGATAACAAACGGTGTTTGTCCGCCTTCTAACTCTACTGTTTCTGTTCAAAGAGATAATGTTCCCACAACTTCTATTGCCGGACCTAACCAAACGGTTTGTGCCACTACAGCAACACTCGCAGGCAATGTTGCGGCTGTAGGTAATGGAACATGGACTTTAGTTTCAGGTGCTGGCACAATTACAAATCCAAATTCACCAACATCAGGAATAACAGGGCTTGGCGTTGGTGTAAATGTTTTTGAATGGGAAATTGGAAATGGTGTTTGTCCAACTTCCTCATCAACTGTTTCTATTCAACGCGATAATTTTCCTTCAGCATCTGTTGCAGGCTCTAACCAAACGGTTTGTGCCACCACAGCTAATTTAGCAGGAAACATTCCTGCCGTTGGTAGTGGTACTTGGTCGCTTGTATCAGGTGGAGCTACAATTACAAATACCAGTTTAGCTACAACCGGAATTACGGCATTAGCAGTTGGTGTAAACGTTTTTCAATGGGAAATTGGTAATGGTGTTTGTCCTACAAATAGTTCAACTGTTTCAATTCAACGAGATAATTTTCCAACAATTGCAAACGCTGGTCCAAATCAAACAGTTTGTGCAACAACTGCCACCTTTGCCGCTAACTCTGCAGCCGTTGGTACTGGTACATGGTCATTATTATCTGGAAGTGGTGTTGTTACAAATCCAAATTCTGAAACAAGCGGAATTACCGGTTTAGGAATTGGTATAAATATTTTTGAATGGGAAATCGGAAACGGAGTATGCCCTACAACAACTTCTACTGTTTCCATTCAACGAGATCAGGTTCCAACTATTTCAAATGCTGGACCTAATCAAACCGTTTGTGCAACTAATGCAATTATGGCCGCCAATACTGCTACCATTGGTAGTGGTTCATGGTCATTAATTTCAGGTGGGGGTACAATTACAAATTCACTTTCACCAACAACAGCCATTACCGCTTTAGCTGTTGGAGTAAATGTATTTCAATGGCAAATAGAAAATGGTGTTTGTCCTGCATCCATTTCTACTGTTAGTATTCAGCGAGATGCTATACCAACAGTTGCGAATGCCGGACCTAATCAAACTCTTTGTGCAACTACAACAGCAACTTTAGCAGGAAATAATCCTGCAGTTGGCACAGGTACATGGACATTAATTTCAGGTGGTGGAACAATTACAAATCCTAATTCACCAACAAGTGGAATAACTGCTTTAGCAATAGGTATAAATATTTTTCAATGGACAATTGGCAATGGTGTTTGTCCATCATCAACAAGTACTGTTTTAATTCAAGACGATCCTGTTCCAACAATCTCTAATGCAGGACCAAACCAAATTATTTGTTCAACAACTGCAACTTTAGCGGGTAATAATCCTTCACCGGGCGCGGGTACTTGGAATGTTTTAGTTGGTTCAGGAAATGTTGTTACACCAACTTCTGCTAACTCACAAGTAACAGGTTTAAGTATAGGTAGCAACGTATTTGAGTGGGTAATTACAAGTGGCTCTTGTCCCCCCTCTTCTTCTACTGTAAATATTCAATTAGATGCAAATCCTACAATTGCAAATGCTGGTTCTAATCAATCTGTTTGTGCATCAAGTACTTTAATGGCAGCAAATACTCCGGTTATTGGAAATGGATTCTGGACATTAATTTCGGGAAGTGGTACAATTCCATCTCCATCATCGCCAAATACAAATATTACCGGAATTGGTGTAGGTACAAATGTTTTTCAATGGACCATATCTAATGGGGTGTGCCCTGCCTCTATTTCCACCGTTTCTATTGTCAGATTTTTACCTCCAACCCCTGCTGCTGCAGGACCAAACCAAACATTATGTGCATCGCCAAATACCATAATGGCAGCAAACACTCCTGCTATAGGAACAGGTTCGTGGACATTAATTTCTGGTATAGGCGCTATTACAACTCCAACATTAGCAAACACAACCATAACAGGATTGGGTTTTGGTTCAAATATTTTTCAATGGGAAATTACAAATGGTGTATGCCCGCCATCTTCATCAACAGTTTTAATTCAACATGACAATAATCCAACTATTGCTAGCGCTGGTTCAAATCAAACTGTTTGCGCGAGTAGTGCATTAATGGCTGCTAATGTTCCGGCTGTTGGTACAGGATCATGGACACTAATTTCAGGAGGAGGTACAATTGTATCTCCTACGTTGCCAAATACAAACATTACCGGATTAGGTGTTGGAGTTAATGTTTTTCAATGGACAATTTCTAATGGCTCGTGTCCACCTTCAAGTTCTACTGTTTCTATTCAACAGGATTTACCTCCAACTATTTCTGTCGCTGGGCCCAATCAAACAGTTTGTGCAACCAGTGCTTTAATGACAGCTAACGTTCCGGCAATTGGCACAGGATCTTGGACTGTGGTTTCAGGAAGCGGAACTTTTATATCCATTAATTCTCCTGTAACATCTGTAAATCCAATTGGCGTTGGTGTAAATGTTTATCAATGGACTATAGGAAATGGTGTATGTCCGCCATCCTCATCAACAGTGTTGGTTCAACAAGATTTAAATCCTACTTTATCAAATGCCGGGTCTAGTCAATCTGTTTGTGCAAATACAGCAACGCTATCAGCCAACACCCCGATTGTAGGCACAGGCGTATGGAATGTGTTAGTGGGTAGTGGTATTATACTTACACCTACTTCACCTAACTCACAAGTAATAACTTTAAGTGCAGGAGCAAATGTTTTTGAGTGGACCATTTCAAATGGTGTTTGCCCACCTTCTTCTTCAACAGTTTTAGTGCAACAAGATTTACCACCATCCATTGCTAATGCAGGTCCTTCACAAAGCTTATGCTTAGTTTCTAATGCAACAATGGCAGCTAACGTTCCTGCTATAGGCACAGGATCATGGACCTTATTATCAGGCTCAGGAAATATTACAACAGCCTCTTCACCTAATTCAGGTATTACTGCTTTGGGTATTGGTGTGAATACCTTTCAATGGACAACCAGTAATGGTGTTTGCCCAACTTCTAGTTCTACTATGTCTATCACCAGATTTTTACCTCCTACCGTTTCAAATGCCGGAATCAACCAAACAGTTTGTGCAACAGTAGCAACATTAAATGGAAATGTTCCATTTTTTGGTACAGGCTCTTGGACATTAGTGTCCGGTATTGGAACCATTGTTACACCAACCTTGGCAACTACTAATATTACCGGTTTAGGTGTAGGTGTAAATGTTTTTGCGTGGACTATTTCAAATGGAAACTGCCCTCCATCAACTACAACTGTTTCCATTCAACGCGATGATAACCCTACTGTTTCTAATGCCGGTAGTAATCAAACCATTTGTTCTTCTACCACTACACTTGCAGGTAATATTCCTACAGTGGGAACAGGTACTTGGACGGTAATTTCAGGTGCAGGAATTTTTGCAAATGCCAATTTAGGAAACACTACTGTTAGTGGATTAAATTTTGGAGCCAATGTTTTCCAATGGACCATTGGTAATGGCGTGTGTGCTACTTCTTCTTCAACTGTATTAATTCAAAGAGATCAACCTCCAACAGTTTCTGCTGCAGGTATCAATCAAACAGTTTGCGCAACATCTGCAAACTTGGCTGGAAACATACCTGCCGTGGGAACAGGTACGTGGACATTAATTTCCGGTATTGGAACAATTACAAATGCGAACTTGGCAACAAGTGCTGTAACTGCTTTAGGTGGGGGTATAAATGTTTTTCAATGGACTATTGGTAATGGTGTGTGTCCGAACTCTTCTTCTACCGTTTCTATTCAACGCGATTTACCTCCTACTGCTTCAAATGCAGGAGTTAATCAAACCGTTTGTGTAACTAATACTACAACACTTGCAGGAAATGCGCCAGCCATTGGTACAGGTACATGGAGTGTTGTTTTTGGAAGTGGTACTATTACTAATCCTAATTTACCTAACTCTACAGTTAACCCCATTGGCTTAGGTTTAAATACTTTCCAGTGGACAATTGGCAATGGTGTTTGTGCTAATTCTTCTTCTACTGTTTCTGTTCAAGTGGATCAGGTTCCTACAATTGCTAATGCCGGATCTAATCAAACTGTTTGTTCTACTAATGCTACGCTTGCCGGTAATCTTCCGGGGGTTGGTACAGGAACATGGACTTTAATTTCAGGAGCCGGTACAATTACAAATCCGAATACATTTAATAGTCCTGTAACATTATTAGGAGCTGGAATAAATGTTTTTCAATGGACAATTGGAAATGGTGTTTGTGCGAATTCTTCTGCTACTGTTTCTATTCAACGTGATTTACCGCCTACCATAGCTAACGCAGGGCCTAATCAAACGGTATGTGCAACAGGCGTTACACTTGCTGGTAATACGCCAATAGTGGGTACAGGTGTTTGGACACTAATTTCAGGAAGTGGTTCAATTACAAATCCTAATTTACCAAATACCACTGTAACAGGATTAAATTCAATTGTATCAAACATTTTCCAATGGGCAATTTCAAATGGTGTATGCGCAACATCAACTTCTACTGTTTTAATTGATGCGGATGATCCGCCAACACCTGCAATTGCAGGTCCTAATCAAACAGTTTGTGCAACTTCTGTAACAATGGCTGCAAACACCCCTGCTATTGGTACAGGATCGTGGACATTAATTTCAGGAAGTGGTTCGTTTGTTTCTCCAACAGCGCCCAACACTGCAATAACCGGATTAGGTGTTGGTATAAATGTATTTCAATGGACCACATTTAATGGTGCATGTCCTGCTACTACTTCAACAGTTTCAGTGCAACAAGATGTTAGCCCCACAGTTTCAAATGCCGGCCCTAGTCAATCTGTATGCGCCAACTTTGCAAACTTAGCAGGGAACATTCCTGCAATTGGAACCGGAACATGGACTTTAATTTCAGGTGGTGGTTCAATTACAAATCCTAATTTACCAAATACATCCGTGACCGGATTATCTATTGGAGCAAACGTTTTTCAATGGGCAATAAGCAATGGAGTTTGTCCAGTTTCTACATCAACAGTTTTAGTTTCTGCAGACCCTCTTCCAACTGCTGCTAATGCAGGACCTAATCAAGTTATTTGTTCGCCAAACACCAACTTAAATGGAAATATTCCTGCAATAGGAACAGGTTCTTGGTCATTAGTTTCCGGAAGCGGATCTATCGTAAGCCCTAACTTAGCTAATACTGCAATAACAGGCTTAGGCTTTGGCGTAAATGTTTTCCAATGGCAAATTGTAAGTGGTGCTTGCCCTCCATCAAACTCAACCGTTTCAATTCAATATGATCAACCACCGACTCCGGCAGCTGCAGGACCTAACCAAGCTATATGTGCGAACAGTGCAACACTTGCCGCAAATACCCCAATTGTAGGAACAGGAGTTTGGAATGTTTTAGTAGGTGGTGGGATTTTACTTACACCTACTTCGCCTAATTCTCAAGTACTGTTTTTAAGTGTTGGTGCTAATGTTTTTGAGTGGACCATTTCAAATGGTGTTTGCCCACCTTCTTCTTCAACAGTTTTAGTGCAACAAGATTTACCACCATCCATTGCTAATGCAGGTCCTTCACAAAGCTTATGCTT
>JALHRL010000012.1 GCA_022841465.1 Bacteroidia bacterium
ACGCTGTCACCCCACTTAAGGGCTCCAACCGCTTGTAAGCGCATGGTTTCAGGTTCTATTTCACTCCGTTGTTCACGGTTCTTTTCACCTTTCCTTCACAGTACTAGTTCACTATCGGTGTCTTAGGAGTATTTAGCCTTACCGGATGGTGCCGGCAAATTCCTACAGGGCGTCTCCGACCCCGCAGTACTCAGGATACTACTAGGTATAAAATTTATTTCACATACGGGACTATCACCCTCTATGGTCGGCCTTTCCAAACCTGTTCTATTATAAACCTTAAGTCCACATTGTAGTCCTATAACCCCACAGTAACCGTAATTACTATGGTTTAGGCTCTTTCGCGTTCGCTCGCCACTACTTGCGAAATCATATGTTATTTTCTTCTCCTCCGCCTACTTAGATGTTTCAGTTCAGCGGGTTTGCTCTCTTTCGAGTGATATACCTTCAGTATACCGGGTTGCCCCATTCGGAAATCTGCGGATCAATTTGTATTTGCCAATCCCCGCAGCTTATCGCAGCTTATCACGTCCTTCGTCGCCTCTAAGACCCAAGGCATCCTCCATGCGCCCTTATTTACTTTCTTTTATTGTGCTCTTAGCACTAGTTTTACCCGCTTTTGCTCAGGTAAAACAAAAATTTTATTTTTTAAAGAAGTTTAATCTTCTTTGTGAAGAATTATTTCATCTTCATCTGTTGTTCACAACACTTTTTGCTAATTGCTTAACAAAATTTGTTCTCGTGTCTTTATCAATATGTCAAAGAACTTATTCGTAGTGTTTAGTTTTTAGTGATTAGTTTTTAATATCGCTATTCAAAACTAAAAACTCATCATTCAACACTACTATCTGTGGAGAATATCGGAGTCGAACCGATGACCTCCTGCGTGCAAGGCAGGCGCTCTAGCCAGCTGAGCTAATCCCCCAAACTTTTTAAGTTATTAAGTTTGTTAGTTTTTAAGTTTAGAAAGTTACCTTTCTAAACTTTTGAACTTTCTAAACTCCCTAACTCGCGCCAAAGGCGCGATGTAGTCCCGACCAGAGTTGAACTGGTGACCTCTACATTATCAGTGTAGCGCTCTAACCAACTGAGCTACGGGACTATTTTATTTAAGATTTTTGATTCTTTGATTTTAGATCTCAATCCTAAACCTTAAATCTTACTTCTTAAATCTTAAATCCTGAATATCTCAGTAGTAGTAAGCCCTACCCTTTGTTGGTGGGTATTTCTTTCAGCTTCTTTCTTAAAACTCCTTTTAAGAATAAGTATGATAAACCAAAAAAACAGCAAATTAATTATAATTCGAACTTTGCTTGTACTTCATTTGTGCCCCTTTGTAACGGAAAGGAACCTCTCCAGAAAGGAGGTGTTCCAGCCGCACCTTCCGGTACGGCTACCTTGTTACGACTTAGCCCCAATCACCGGTTTTACTCTAGGCGGCGCCTTGCGGCAACCGACTTTAAATACTCCCAGCTTTCATGGCTTGACGGGCGGTGTGTACAAGGCCCGGGAACGTATTCACCGCGCCATTGCTGATGCGCGATTACTAGCGAATCCAGCTTCATGAGGTCGAGTTGCAGACCCCAATCCGAACTGAGACTATTTTTGAAGATTTGCATCACATTGCTGTGTAGCTGCCCTCTGTAATAGCCATTGTAGCACGTGTGTAGCCCAGGACGTAAGGGCCGTGATGACTTGACGTCATCCCCACCTTCCTCTCCGCTTGCGCGGGCAGTTCCATTAGAGTCCTCAACTGAATGGTAGCAACTAATGGTAGGGGTTGCGCTCGTTGCGGGACTTAACCCAACACCTCACGGCACGAGCTGACGACAGCCATGCAGCACCTAGTTTCGGGTCATTGCTGACTAACTCCTTTCAGAGTTATTCCCTAACTTTCAAGCCCTGGTAAGGTTCCTCGCGTATCATCGAATTAAACCACATGCTCCTCCGCTTGTGCGGGCCCCCGTCAATTCCTTTGAGTTTCACCGTTGCCGGCGTACTCCCCAGGTGGATTACTTATCGCTTTCGCTAAGCCACTAAGAGTTGCCCCCTAGCAGCGAGTAATCATCGTTTACAGTGCGGACTACCAGGGTATCTAATCCTGTTTGATCCCCGCACTTTCGAGCCTCAGCGTCAGTTATAGTTTTGTGAGCTGCCTTCGCAATCGGTGTTCTATGACATCTCTAAGTATTTCACCACTACATGTCATATTCCGCCCACAGCAACTATACTCAAGTCCTACAGTATCAATGGCAGTTTCCTCGTTAAGCGAGGAGATTTCACCACTGACTTATAAGACCGCCTACGCTCCCTTTAAACCCAATGAATCCGGATAACGCTTGCATCCTTCGTCTTACCGCGGCTGCTGGCACGAAGTTAGCCGATGCTTATTCTCACCATACTATCAGCCCCTTACACGTAAGGGGGTTTTCTCCGGTGTAAAAGCAGTTTACGACCCATAGGGCCTTCTTCCTGCACGCGGCATGGCTGGATCACCCTTGCGGGCATTGTCCAATATTCCTTACTGCTGCCTCCCGTAGGAGTCGGATCCGTGTCTCAGTATCCGTGTGGGGGGTAGTCCTCTCAGATCCCCTACTGATCGATGTCTTGGTGAGCCGTTACCTCACCAACTAACTAATCAGACGCATACTCATCCATATCCGCCGTAGCTTTCAAATAAAGAAGATGCCTTCTCTACTATTATGGGGTATTAATCCGGATTTCTCCGGGCTATCCCCCTGATATGGGCAGATTGTATACGTGTTACGCACCCGTGCGCCGGTCGCCGGCAAGTATTGCTACTCCCGCTGCCCCTCGACTTGCATGTATTAGGCCTGCCGCTAGCGTTCATCCTGAGCCAGGATCAAACTCTCCGTTGTAAAAATTGTTTGATTCCTTAATTTGACATATTAAGGTTGAATGTCTGTTAAAGCATTCCTTCCCTTGGGGCTCTGAAGCTGCGTTTGTTCTCTGTTACAAGAAACTTGCTATCTTTTGGTTATCAATCTTTTCAATGAACGTGGAAACTATTACTAATCTCCTTTTATTTTCCTCTCAGGTTTTATCCCGATTTTTTTTCCCTCTTTTATCCCCCTCGCCCTTATCATCACTCACTTTCCTCACTTCTCCTAATCGCACTACTCCGTTTGGGGGCTGCAAAAATACACCCTTTTTTCTTATTTGCAAAATAAATTTGAGGTATTTGTACAAAAAATTATTTGTCTTTTCGATAAACTTGATTTTAAGCCCGTTGAATTAATTGTGTTTCGCCTTATAAGTAATAAATCTAAGCCATTTAAAAGAAAATAATAATACTTAAATTCATGCCCTTAAACCCTTGAAATATGGCCAGTTTAAACAAAGTAATACTTATTGGAAATTTAGGCAAAGATCCGGAGATTAAATATTTGGAAGGAAATATTGCGCGAGTTGGTTTTAGCCTTGCTACAACTGAATCTTATAAAGACAAAGCAGGAAACAGAACCGACCAAACCGAGTGGCACAATATAGTAATGTGGCGCAGCGTTGCCGAAAATGCAGAAAAGCTATTAAAAAAGGGAATGCAGATATATATAGAAGGACGAATACACAACAGGCAATGGAATGATAAAGAAGGACAAAAAAGAAACATAACTGAGATAGTTGCCGATAGTTTTAAAATACTGGGTAAACGTGAATCACCTTCCCCACAAGGCTCCGGAGGATTTGATAATGATGTGAATTTTGATGATTTAAACACTAAGGATCTTCCGTTTTAATTGCTCAATACTATGAATTTAAAAAAAAGTTTTTTATTAATCACTACTTTGTTTTTTATTGCACCGCTCTTTAATTCGTGTGATGAAGACGAAGAAGTTATTTCGCCAAAGCCACGAGGTTATTTTAGAGTAAAAATGCCTGAAAAAAAATACCGCGTTTACTCGGGAAACTGTCCGTTTGAGTTTGAAATTCCGGAATATTCCATCATTAACCAAGATAAACATGCAGGCGCAGAGCCTTGCTGGTTAAATTTAGACTTTCCTCAATTTAAGGCAACCGTGCATCTGAGTTACAAAAAAGTAGAAAACAATATTGCCCTTTATTTAGAAGACGCGCGTGGTTTTGCGGTTAAGCATCAAATAAAAGCAACCGGAATGGACGAAAGTATTATTATTCGCGATAGTGCCAACGTTTATGGTTTACTTTATGATATAGAAGGGAACACCGCCTCATCCCTTCAGTTTTACTTAACCGATAGCACAAATCATTTTTTACGTGGTGCACTATATTTTAATGCTGCCCCAAATATTGATTCGTTAAGAATGATTATTGGTTTTATTAGAGAAGATGTTTTGCAATTAATTAAAACTGCAAAATGGAAAGAGAAATAATTAATTTCTAATCATTAATAAATTTCCATCGTATGAAGTTGCGTATTGCTTCAATTGCCATGCAGCGGAACTGTGCATTACTGCACCATCAACAATTTGCCATTGCCCATTTTTTATTGTGTCTTTGCAAGTAAAATTATCTGCTTGAACTTTTACAGCAGAAGCAGGGTTATTTGGATTTTCAGGCGAAGTACGCTCCAACGCAACAAATAACTCCATGGTTTTTCTATAAATAATTAATCCGTTTATTCCTGCTCCCGGATAATACATCCAACCACCAATAGCCTGAATTTTGAAATTAGACGGATCATTTGGGTAAATATTTACACTAACCGGAACATTAGGAATAGGATATTGAGGCGGAGTTTCTGTTTTCTTTTTTTTGCAAGAAAAAAGTGCAAGAAAAAGTAAGAACACCGTTAAAATTTTACAATTATTTATTAATCCCTTCAATTGAAACTGCTGTATAAAAAATTAAACAAACATTTAATTACATTTGTAATTCTATTAGCAACAAAGTTAGTTAAAAATGCACTCGGAGCCAAACGATCACAATTCCCATAAAAAAAGTAATGCGCTAATGCCTCTTTATTTTGCATTGGTACTTGTGGCCGGTATTGGCAGTGGCTATCTTATTACCAAAAAAAGTGTGCAGCCAATAATGTTGAACTCCAACTTTCATGCAATTAATGGGGGTAAAATGACTCAACTAATTAATTTTATTGAAAAGCAATACGTTGATACCATTAACCCTAAATTACTTGAAGAAAAAGCAATTACCAGCTTATTAAAAAATCTTGACCCACACAGTGATTATATACCGGCGCGCGATTTTGAAATGGTAAATGAACCTTTAGAAGGCAACTTTGACGGAATAGGTGTTGAGTTTAATATTATTAAAGATACCGTGCGCGTTATTAACCCAATTGTTGGAGGGCCATCAGAAAAATTAGGTATAAAAGCAGGAGATAAAATTATTAAAGTAAACGGGAAAAATATTACTGGTAAAGACATTACCTCAAAAATTGTTTTTGAAAAATTGCGTGGAAAAAGCGGTAGTAAAGTATCGGTTAGTATTTTAAGAAACTCCGTTAAGAAACCCATTGAATTTACAATTACACGAGGCAAAATTCCTTTGTACAGCATAGATATATCATACATAATAAAACCCGGTATTGGCTACATAAAAATCAGCAAGTTTGCAAGCACTACCTACGATGAATATTTAGATGCCTTTAACACTTTAAGTGCAAAAGGAATGAAAAAATTAATTCTTGACCTTAGAGGAAACGGAGGAGGATTTTTAAGAACAGCATACGAACTTGCAGACGAATTTTTAATTAATGGATTACAGATTGTTTATACAGAAGGCAAAGCACATCCTAAAAAATTATACAGCGCAACAACACGCGGTGGTTTTGAAAACAATGAACTGGTTGTTTTAATTGATGAAAACAGCGCAAGTGCAAGTGAAATTGTTGCAGGTGCTTTGCAAGATAACGACAGAGCTACAATTATTGGCAGAAGAAGTTTTGGTAAAGGTTTGGTGCAAGACCAAATAGATTTACCCGATGGTTCAGGCATTAGATTAACGGTAGCGCGCTATTATACACCAACCGGAAGATGTATTCAAAAACCTTATGACCACGGAAATGAAGCTTATTATAGCGAAGAATACGACAGATATGATAATGGCGAATTATACAACTTTGATAGTATTAAGGTGGATAAAACAAAACAATACAAAACACCGGCAGGTAAAATTGTTTACGGCGGAGGCGGCATAGTACCCGATGTGTTTGTTCCTGCAGATTCTTCTAAATACGGGTATTTGGTTAACCGACTTTTTTACGCAGGACATGTAAATTCTTTTGCATTTGAATTTGCCGATAAAAAGCGTGATTGGTTTTTAAAACAATTTCCAAATTCAAACGATTTTAACACTAAATTTAATGTGGATGAATCGGTTTTAAAGGAATTTATGAATTATGTGCAAATGAAAAAAGATAATGGCGACATAAAAACAAATTTAAATTATTTAAAAGGATTGGATAATTTGCTTAAAGCACTAATAGGCAGAAACTTGTTTGATAAAGATTCTTATTACCCCATTTTAAACTACAATGATAATTGTGTAATTAAAGCATTAGAAGTTTTGTCGAAAGAAAAAAAATAAAATATCTTTTTTTAAAAAGTTTATATAGCTAACTTAGAGAAATAAAATAACAATTAACCTTAAAAAGATAAAATTATGTCGTTTGAATTACCAAAATTAAATTACGCCTTTAATGCGCTTGAGCCGCATATAGATGCAAAAACAATGGAAATACATCATGGTAAACACCACCAAGCATATGTAACCAATTTAAACAATGCCATACCCGGGAGCGGTGCCGAAGGAAAAAGTATTGAAGAAATTTGCAGAAACATTTCTAAATACAGCATGCCTATCAGAAACAACGGTGGTGGACATTACAACCACACCTTATTTTGGGAAATAATGGCGCCTAACGCAGGTGGCCAACCAAGTGGTGAAGTTGCAAAAGCCATTGAAACTGATTTGGGCGGATTTGAAAAATTTAAAACCGATTTTGCAGCAGCAGGTGCTACCCGTTTTGGAAGCGGTTGGGCTTGGTTATCTGTTAAAGCAGATGGTAAACTTTGTGTTTGCAGTACACCAAACCAAGATAACCCTTTAATGGATATTGCAGAGTGCCCCGGTACTCCAATTTTAGGGATGGATGTGTGGGAACACGCTTACTATTTAAATTACCAAAATCGCAGACCCGATTATATTAGTGCATTTTTTAATGTGATTAATTGGGCTAAGGTGAATGAGAATTACTTAAAAGCGAAGAAGTAAAACAATAATTATATAAAACAAAAAAACCGACTAGTGATAGTCGGTTTTTTTTGCTCCCCCTCCTGGGCTCGAACCAGGGACCCCATGATTAACAGTCATGTGCTCTAACCAGCTGAGCTAAGGAGGAATTTCTGATTAGGGCTGCAAATTTAATACGCATTTTCGAAATAAACAATATATTTGCCATAAATTTCAAAAATCACACAGAATGAGCCTTTTAGTAGTTGGTACGGTTGCTTTTGACGCAATAGAAACTCCATTTGGTAAAACCGACAAGATTGTTGGTGGCGCCGCATCTTACATATCATTAGCTGCTTCTTATTTCCATAGAAATATTAGTTTAGTTTCAGTTATTGGCGACGATTTTCCGAAAGAGTTTTTAAATACTTTGGAAAAATCGGGCGTTGACTTGGCCGGTTTACAAATTAAAAAAGGAGAAAAATCTTTTTTTTGGAGCGGTAAATACCACAACGATTTAAATAACCGCGATACTTTAGATACACAATTAAACGTTTTAGAAAATTTTGATCCGGTTGTACCTGAGTCGGCAAAAAACTGCGACTTTTTAATGTTAGGAAATTTGGTGCCTGCGATACAACAAAAAGTTATTACCCAAATGGCAAAACGCCCTAAATTAATTGTGTTAGACACCATGAATTTTTGGATGGATGTTGCCTTAGAAGATTTAAAGAAAACATTAGCAATGATTGATGTTTTAACCATTAACGATTCTGAAGCTCGTCAACTTTCTGGTGAATACTCACTTGTAAAAGCTGCACAAAAAATATTAGCAATGGGTCCGAAGGTTTTAGTAATTAAAAAAGGTGAGCACGGTGCTTTGTTATTTAATAAAGAAGAAGTTTTCTTTGCTCCTGCACTTCCGCTTGAAGAAGTATTTGACCCAACCGGAGCAGGTGACAGTTTTGCCGGAGGCTTTATTGGTTACTTAGCAAAAACCAAAGATATCAGTTTTGAAAACATGAAACGCGCCATTATTTTTGGAAGCGCCATGGCAAGTTTTACTGTTGAAAAATTTGGAACGGAAAGATTAATTGGTTTATCGCAAGAAGATGTTGATGAGCGTGTGCAAGAGTTTATTGATTTAGTTCAGTTTGATATTTCATTGGTTTAAAAAAAAAGAATACTTTAAAACCAACCGCCTTGCTTTCCTAAGTCACGGCGGTTTTTTTTTGTTGGTCTGCCACTACCCTTCTCTTGTTTTACATTCACTTTAAAAAACATGGTTTCCAACTTTCTTTCTTTTTCTATTGGTGGCGAATGATCGATATAGGCATCCTTTACTTTTTCATAGGCTTGTCTTTTATCAATTACTAAAACAACTTCAATTGTTTTTTTATACCCGTCGCCAATAGTAATGGTATAGGTATCATTAACTTGAACTACTCGCGAAGCTTTTACCAAATTTCCTTTTAGCTTTACTTTACCGGCTTTAATTGCATTAGAGGCAAGTGTACGCGATTTAAACATGCGAATTGCCCATAAATAAGTATCAAGCCTAACTTCCATTGTTGTAAAATTATAGATAAAATGTGACTTTAAATTCATAGTTAATTATGTAAATTCACAAAAGTTAATGAAGGAAGTAGAACAAATAGTGTTGGATTTAAAACGTAAAATTTTTAAACCTGTTTACTTTTTATCGGGTGAAGAACCATACTATATTGATGTAATTAGCGATTACATTGAAAAAAACGCCTTGGAGGAAAGTGAACGTGAGTTTAATCAAACAGTTGTTTACGGAAAAGATACTGATTTAGGTACTATACTTGGTTTGGCTAAACAATTTCCCATGATGAGCGATTACCAGGTGGTAATTGTAAAAGAAGCCCAAAACATTAAAGAATTAGGAAAGAAAAGCTCGGGTGATGAAGATGAGGAAGGAGAAAAAAGCAGCACACCTAGTAACAACGCAGCGCAAGCTTTTTTAAACTATTTACAATCGCCTCAAAAATCAACAATTTTAGTTTTTTGTTACAAATACAAAACCATTGATAAACGTGGCGCTATTGGAAAGGCTGTACAAAAAAACTCGGTTTACTTTGAAAGTAAAAAACTTTACGACAATAAATTACCCGAATGGATAAGCGATTATGTAAAAAATAAAAAGTTTACCATTAACCCCAAAGCTGCTTTTTTAATGGCAGAATTTTTAGGTAACGACTTAAGTAAAATTGCCAACGAAATAGATAAACTTTTAATTAATTTAAAAGGAGGAACCGAAATTACAGTTGAATTGGTTCAGGATAATATAGGGATTAGTAAAGATTACAATGTATTTGAATTGCAAAATGCATTGGGAACTAAAGATATTTTAAAGGTAAATCAAATCATTAATTACTTTGCATCTAACGAAAAAGAACATCCCTTAATAATGGTTTTAAGTTCTTTATACAATTATTACACAAAAATTTTACGTTATCACTTTTTACAAGATAAATCAAAATTTGCTGCTGCTTCGGCATTAGGCGTTAATCCATACTTTGTAGATGGCTATGTAAAAGCTGCTAACTACTACCCTGTAGGGAAACTTAAAAATATTTTTTACTACTTAAAAGAATACGATTTAAAAAGTAAAGGTGTTGGAAACAGTAGTTTATCAAGTGGAGAGTTAATGAAAGAATTAATGTATAAAATTTTACACTAATTTCTTTTTGCCATTTCAATATTTAATTTTTCTAATACTTCATCCATTAACTCTTTAAACTCATCAGGATGTGCTGTATAATACACTAAAGTTGAATCGTATTGAGATTTGGTTACTTCATTTTCTTTCAAAACATCAAAATTATAAATCGAATCAAAAGCCGGGCCATTTGCATTAGCAGTATTGCTGTTTAGCATACTTTCTACCAGCGCATAATCCTTCATTATTTCAATAAACTTGTCTCTTTCTATTAAGTTGCTTGATGCTTGTTCTATACTTTCACTTTCACATGCAAGTAACAAAAACATTCCGCTAAATAATACTGCTGCATTTTTTTTACTTAACCAACACATAATTTCCTTCTTTATCAATTGTTACTTTAGGAATCTTAAAGTTCTCTTCAAAATACGTGAAACCCGGCTTTAAGTTATTCCAAAAATCAAGTTTTTCTTTTGTGTAATTTTTATTCAGCATTTTCTCGTTTTCGCCGGTAAATTTACATGGAAAAATATTTACACTAATTCTATTTTTTCTGTTTTTAGATTCTACACACAAAACATACAATTCTTCTATGGGCTCATTTTCTATAGGAATACAACCAATGGTAACACACTCACCATGTATCATTATATCCCCACCTGTTCGGCCTGTAGCTTTTTTTCTATCACTTCCGTTTGGGTAATTTACTTTCATGCTCAAGTGATAACTACTGGCAGGGTTAAAACTTTCTATTTCATAAAAGCCCTCCGGTACTTGCCCGTCTCCTTCTTTTCGTTTTGGACCTAAATCCCCACTTGATTGACAAATTGAGTAGGTTTTAAATAGTTTAAATGTGTTATCGTCTTTGTTTTTCATCCAAACTTGCAACTCCTTTTCGTATTTAAATGCGCGCAAAAATATTTCGAAACTTTTTACATCAAAGCCCGCCGTTTCAATCTGTTTTTTTAATTTATTGTACTTGGTTTCGTAGGCTTTTTTAACACGTTGATGTTTTCTTTGTGCCGATTTAAATTCACCCTCAACATCCTGCGCTAAAACAGGTATAGTTAAAGTAACTAACAAAAAGGTTTTAATAATCCTGAATAATAACAATGGCACGACTGGATTTGATTTTATATCTTAGCTTTATAAAGTTAAATGTTTTTACTCAAACTCATAAAAAATAAGTACTTTTTAACGATTATAGGCGTTTTTGTTTGGTTATTGTTTTTTGATAAAAACGATTTTTTTACGCAATACGAAACGGTAAACAAATTAAAAAAACTTAAAAAAGATCAGGCCTATTATATTGCCGAAATAGAAAACAACAAAAGAGAATTAGAAGAACTTAAAACAAATAAAGAGAGTTTGGAAAAATTTGCCAGAGAAAAGTATCTAATGAAAAAAGACAACGAAGACATTTTTGTTTTTGTTTCTAAATAATTTTATTTAAACAAAAAAGCTTTGGATTTAAACAAGTTTAATCAAAAGGCAAATTACCATAAAGCCGAAAACGAAAAATTTTACAAGCGTTTAAAACAAAGGCCACCAAAAAATTTAGATGAAGTATTTCACAAACTACACGATGAAGTTTTTGAGGAAATTGATTGCCTAAATTGTGCCAATTGTTGTAAAACCACTTCCCCTATTTTTTATGAGCGCGACATTGAAAGGGCAGCTAAAGCGGTTAAAATGAAACCCGGAGATTTTTTTGAAAAATACTTGCGCATGGATGAAGATAATGACGCTGTTTTAAGATCATCGCCTTGCCCTTTTTTACTGCCCGATAATTATTGTAGCATCTACGAAAACAGGCCCAATGCCTGCCGCGAATATCCGCACACCAATCGAAAAAAAATGCATCAAATTACCGAACTAACCTTTAAAAACACAATGGTTTGCCCGGCTGTACTGGAAATAACTGAACGTTTAAAAGCTATTTTACCTTAATTAAATCAGGTATCATTCCCCGTTTTTTAGTAAATTAGTATCCTTATTTTATCATGGAAAAAATACTGAATTACATTAACGGTAAATTGGTTGAACCCGTTTCAAAAACGTATATCGACAATTACAATCCTTCAACAGGAAAAGTTTATTCATTAATACCGGATAGTGATGAAAAAGATGTTGAATTAGCTTATCAGGCCGCCCATGCAGCTTTTCCGGAATGGAGTATAACCCCGAAAGATAAACGATCGCAATACCTTTTAAAAATTGCTTCGCTGATAGAACAAAAATTAGATAAGCTTGCACTAGCCGAAAGTATTGATAACGGCAAACCTTTAAAACTTGCCAAGTCGGTAGATATTCCAAGAGCGGCTTCTAACTTTCATTTTTATGGAACGGGAATTTTGCATTATGCATCGCATTCACATTCTATGGAAAATTCTGCAATTAATTATACACTGCGCCAACCTGTTGGTGTGGCCGGTTGTATTTCTCCGTGGAATTTACCATTGTATTTATTCAGTTGGAAAATTGCACCCGCCCTTGCTGCCGGATGTACCGTTGTTGCAAAACCTTCTGAAGTAACACCTATGACTGCCTATTTACTTTCAGAAATATGTATAGAAGCAGGTTTACCCGTTGGTGTTTTAAATATTGTACATGGTCTTGGAGGCAAAGTAGGTAACGCTATTGTATCACACAAAAATATTCCACTCATTTCATTTACTGGAGGAACTACTACCGGTGCGCACATTGCTTCCGTTGCAGCACCCATGTTTAAAAAATTATCGTTAGAGTTAGGCGGTAAAAACCCAAATATTATTTTTGCCGATTGTGATTACGAGAAAATGCTTTCCACTACCATGCTTTCTTCGTTCGCTAATCAGGGACAAATTTGTTTGTGTGGATCACGTATTTATGTGGAGAAAAGTATTTACGAAAAATTTAAAAATGATTTTGTTGCAAAAACAAAACAACTAATTGTTGGAAACCCTTTAGATGACAACACACGTATTGGTGCCGTTGTTTCTAAACCACACAAAGAAAAAATATTAAGTTACATTGATTTGGCAAAGCAAGAAGGCGGTACTGTTCTGTGTGGTGGACATGAAGTGAAATTAGAAGGTGATTTAAAAGACGGTTATTACCTGGCGCCAACAATTATTGAAGGATTAAGCCACACTTGCCGAACAAACCAAGAAGAAATTTTTGGTCCTGTTGTTACCATCACCCCTTTTGAAACGGAAGAACAAGCTTTAGAAATGGCCAACAGTACAAAATATGGTTTGGCTTCTGTGGTTTGGACTGAAAATCTTACGCGCGCACACCGAGTTGCAAACAACATTCATGCAGGAATTGTTTGGATTAACTGTTGGTTGCTTCGCGATTTACGTACACCTTTTGGTGGAGTAAAACAAAGTGGTGTTGGAAGAGAAGGTGGTTTTGAAGCACTTGATTTTTTTACTGAACCTAAAAATGTTTGCGTTAAACTGAAATAGATTGTTTACGAATTTTATACGAATATACTAAATACGAATTTGTACGAATATACAAATGATGATGGAAAAAATACTAAGGAAAGAGGATTTAATTTATCCTGAACTTAGCTATAAATTAGTTGGGCTCGCATTTGAAGTGTTTAACGAATTAGATGCCGGCCACCTGGAAAAAGTATACCAAAAAGCATATGCAAAGGAATTAACCGCAGCTAAGTTTAATTTCAAAGAACAAGTTTCATATAAGGTATTATATAAAAATGAAGTTATAGGAAATAATTACCTCGATTTCCTTGTGGATGACAAAATAATCATTGAACTGAAACGCACCGATTTTTACTCAAAAAAACATATTGAGCAAGTTTCAAATTACCTTGTCGTCTCTAAACTCAAATTGGCTCTCTTAATAAACTTTACAAGCAGGGGCGTTAGAATAAAGCGTGTAGTAAATGCTACTAAAGAGGATTAAAGGAGCTAATTTGTATATTCGTATTAATTTGTACTTAATTTGTAAATAAAATGGATTTCGATAACACCACCCGAACAGATTTATCAAGCCTTGGCGAATTTGGTTTAATAAATCACTTAACACAACATATAGAAATAAAAAATCCTGAAACAATTTATGGAACAGGTGATGATGCAGCTGTATTAAATTTTGGAGATAACCATACGGTAGTTACAACAGATATGTTGGTAGAAGGAGTACATTTTGATTTATCCTATGTACCCTTAAAACATTTAGGCTACAAAAGTGTGGTGGTAAATTTAAGTGATGTGTATGCAATGAATGCACAACCAAAACAAATTACGGTTGCCATTGCTATTAGCAGTAAATTTAGTTTAGAAGCCGTTGAAGAATTGTACGCAGGAATGTTAATGGCTTGTAAAAAATACGAAGTTGATTTGGTGGGCGGAGATACCACCTCCAGCACCAGTGGTTTAATTATAAGTATTACTGCTATAGGTGTTGCCAAAAAGGAAGATATAGTTTACCGTAGCGGCGCTAAAGAAACAGATTTATTGTGCGTAAGCGGAGATTTAGGCGGCGCTTATATGGGTTTGCAAATATTAGAAAGAGAAAAAGCGGTGTTTAAAGAAAATCCAAACCTACAACCCGATTTAGAAGGCAAAGATTATATTTTAGAACGCCAGTTAAAACCGGAAGCGCAACGAGAAATAATTCATTTACTTGAACAAATTAAAGTAAAGCCAACAGCTATGATTGATGTGAGTGATGGTTTAGCATCTGAAATAATGCACATTTGCAAACAATCAAACGTTGGAGTTGAATTGTATGAAGAAAAAATACCTATTGACCCTTTAACGTACGAAACTGCACGCGAATTTAATTTAGACCCTACACTTTGTGCATTAAGTGGTGGTGAAGATTATGAATTATTATTTACCATACCCATTGGCGATTACGATAAAATAAAACACCTGCCCGATTTTACGGTAATTGGCCACATTACCAACGAAGCCAAAGGAAAAAATTTAATTACAAAATCAGGAACATCAGTGGAGTTAAAGGCGCAGGGATGGGATGGCTTGAAGCATTAAGCAATAAATAGCCTTTCTAATTTATTTTCATTAAATTTGGTATAAGCCAAATACCATGAATAAATTATTTTTACTAAGCACCGTTTTACTTGTTGCCTTTATTTCAAAAGCACAAGATTTACCCAAAGGTTTTGCACCAGGTGAAAAAGAAAAAATGGAAGAATATTTAAAAAACATTAATAACAACAATCAAAAAAGTTTAATTGTTACCCCTCCACCCCATACTAAACTACGCAATGCTGCCGAGTGGGAAGAAGTGCAAACAGTAAACATTACATGGACAGGAAGTTTTACCAACATACATCGTGAAATAATAAAAGCGGCTCAACTAGAAACAAAAGTTACTATTATTTGTAGCGATTCTAATACCGTGAAAAGCAACTTAACTACTAATTCAGTTTCATTAAACAATATTCGATTTTTAGTTACACCATACAATTCTATTTGGGTTCGCGATTATTCCGGTAATTCTGTTTACGGTGCTTATGTAGATTCTTTAATTATGGTTGATTGGATTTATAATCGACCACGCCCCTTAGATGATGTTACACCTACTGCTATTGCTGCAATGTGGGGCTTACCTATTTATGAAACAAAACAAGCGCCTTACGATTTAATTCATACCGGAGGTAATTATATGAGCGATGGATTTGGTACTGCGTTTTCATCAAACCTTGTGCTTACAGAAAATGCATCAAAAACAAATGCGCAAATCGATACCATTATGCGAAGATTTATGGGAATTAACCGCTATGTAAAAATGACCGTTTTACCCTTTGATGATATTCACCACATTGATATGCACATGAAATTATTAGATGAAGAAACCTTGCTAATTGGAGAATATCCGCAGGGAATTTCTGATGGTCCGCAAATTGAAGCAAACCTGCAATACGTTTTAAATAATTTTAATTCGGTTTATGGAACGCCCTATAAAATTGTTCGCATACCTATGCCAAAAGACAAAAATAATAAATGGCCTAATCAAAGCGGCGGTTGGTACTGTACTTATGCCAATGGAATATTTGTAAATAAATCTTTTTTATTTCCTTCTTATTACCAACAATACGATACTACCGCTATTAGAATTTTAAAAGAAAATTTACCGGGTTATACTATTGTTCCTATTGATGTAGATAATGGAACCGGGCCACTTATATCGCAAGGGGGCGCTATTCATTGTATTACACATGCAGTGCATGTAAATGATCCTTTATTAATTTCGCATCAAAAAATAAATAACTCCTGCGATAATTTAACCTCGTATGTTGTTAAAGCAAAAATTATGCATAGAAGCGGAATTGCAAGTGCAAAAGTTTACTGGACCATTGATACTTTGCTTGGATTTAATCCTGTAAACATGACTCTTACCAATGCTTTAACCAATGAATACACTGCCAATATACCGCAACAAGCATTGGGTAAAACAGTTTACTATTATATAGATGCGCAAGCCAACAGTGGTAAAACTTTACAACGCCCTATTACTGCACCTTTAGGTAGGTGGACTTATAAAATTGTTTCTTGTACTGCCACTTCGTTACAAGAGCAAGCTAATGTAGAATTTAAACCCGTTTACCCAAACCCTGCTAGTGCCATAACATGTATGCCTTTAGCCTCTAATAAAACACAAAACATTAAAGTGAATTTATATAATGTAACCGGACAACTAGTTGATGAAATTTATAACGGACAAATAGATGCCGGAGAAAAAAATGTGTTTTTGTTTGCAGATAAATACGCGAAAGGTATTTACATGTTAGAAGTTAAAACAGAAACGCAAACCAAAGTGCAGAAGTTTATTGTGAAATAAGAGACTTGTTTCATTACTAAATAAATTAATTTTATCTTTTTTTATGATTCATTCGCACTAGAAATTATAGAATTATTAACCAGTGTAAAATAAAGTAACTTTTTTTAATTTCAGTTTACCATAAATCTCAAAATATTGAAATGAAATAACTAAAGTATTTAAACAAAAAAATGAATATAGAAAACATTGATCCAACAACATTTAACTGGGACAACATAAACACCGAAAAGGCAAACGGCGAATTGGGTTATGCCATTATAAAAACTCAAGAATTTGATATAATTAAAATTCGCCAGGTAGAATACTCAAAAAATTACCTTGCAGATCATTGGTGCGACAAAGGGCATATACTATTTGTCACATCAGGTCAACTAATTATCGAACATAGAAACAATACAGAAGTTACGCTTAATAGTGGCTCAGCCTATGTTGTTGGTGACAATACCATGGCGCATAAAGCAAAATCGGTAAACGGAGCATTGGTATTAATTATTGATTAGTTTAAGCCGTGGCAATGCCATTAAATCCGTTAATGTTAAGCAGAATTGTAATTCATTCTCAAAACAAAAACCCCCGCTTTTAGCGAGGGTTTTTAATTTTAATTTTATTCAATTACTTCTTCTTGTCAAAATCTACAACTATTGGAGTTGAGATACACAATGATGAGTAAGTACCGATAATACGACCAATTAATAAGGCGAAGATAAATCCGCGAATGCTATCGCCACCAAAAATAAAGATTACTAATAAAACGAAGAACACGGTTAACGAAGTTAAAATGGTACGGCTTAATGTACTATTTAAAGCGTAGTTAATTAATTTGTTACGCTCTTCACCAAACACATCAACTTTTCCGCTTTCAGCTAATTTCTCACGAATACGGTCGAATACAACAACTGTTTCTGTCATAGTATAACCCATAACCGTTAAAATTGCTGCAATAAAATCCTGGCCAATTTCTAACGAGAAAGGAACAATACCATCAAAAATTGTGTAACACGATAATACAATTAACACGTCGTGGAATAAAGCTACAACCGAACCTAAACCATATTGCCATTTACGGAAACGAATAACAATGTAAATAAACATCATTAAACACGAGAATAAAATAGCTCCGTATGCACCGTACACAATATCGGTTGCAATAGTAGGACCCACTTTTTGTTGCGACATTACCTCGTACTTGGTATTTAATGAAGTTAAACCTTTATTTAACGCTGCTTCTGCATCTGCATCTGCTGTTGCGCTGTTATCGCTAACTTTATAAGTGGTAGTAATTTTCGCTTGGTTTTTACTACCTAAAGTTTTTACTTCCGGAGCAGCTTCAAAAGGAGTTGCTAAAGCCTGTTTAATATCTTCGGTGTTCATGTCTTTTTCAAAGCGCACCTGATAAGTACGTCCACCTTTAAAATCAACACCTAAATTTAAACCACCATGTTTAAAGTACATTACAGTTCCTGCAATTATAATTAAAGTTGAAATGGCGTAATATACTTTACGTCTCTTTACAAAATCAAAAGCAACATTTTTAAATGCATTCTTTGTAAATGAATTATCAAATGGAATTTCCATTTTACGCTCTAACATCCATTCAAAAATTACGCGAGTAATTAAAATGGCAGAGAATAAAGAAGCAATAATACCCACACATAAAGTAGTTGCAAAACCTTGAACCGGACCACTACCAAATGCGTAAAGAATTATACCTAATAGTAAAAGTGTAACGTTAGAGTCGATAATAGAACTCATTGCGTGTTTAAATCCTTCTTTAATAGCAACTGAACTTCCTTTTCCTAAAGCTAACTCTTCACGTACACGTTCAAAAATAAGGATGTTGGCATCTACCGCTAAACCAATGGTTAATACAATACCTGCAATGCCCGGTAGTGTTAACACAGCGCCCAGAGATGTGAGTACCCCCATAACAAAGAACATATTTAATACCAAAGCAACGTTTGCTACTAAACCAGATTTGTTGTAGTAAGCAGCCATAAATAATAAAATAACCACTAAGGCAATGGCAAAACTCATTAAACCGGAATCAATTGCTTCTTGACCTAAAGTAGGACCAACAATATTTTCTTCAACAATGCGTGCAGGTGCAGGTAACTTACCGGCACTTAATATAGCTGCTAAAGCATCTGCTTCTGCATCTGTAAAGTTTCCTGAAATTTGAGATTGCCCGCCTGAAATTTCTTGATTAACACGTGGAGCAGAAAACACCATGTTATCCATAACAATGGCAATGCTTTTTCCTTTGTTGGCACCGGTAATAGTTTTCCATTTTTGAGCTGCTTCACTGTTCATGCTCATACTAATTAAAGGAACACCACCACTTTGTTGATCGTAATCTTTACGTGCACTGGTAATAATATCTCCACTTAATGCAGCTTTCCCTTTCGCATCGGTTTGTTTGATTAAAAATAATTCGAAATAAGTACCAACCACTTTTCCTGCTTCATCTTTTTGCTCAACAGGTTTTGAGCTCCACATGAATTTTAATTTAGAAGGAAAAATATTTTTGCTTTTTGCAATTTCTAAATACTGGTTCACTTTTGCTGTATCATCTTTTGTATAAGCACGACCAACAACAGGTCCTTCCGCATATTGCTTTGGTTTACCTTGCTCATCAAACACAATTGCAGGACGAAGCGGAGAATACATGGAGTAAATTGGATTACGCTTAATAAAGTTTTTTAATGCAGTATCTTGCGGATTTACAGAAGGAGTTGAAACAATTGGTGTTGAATCTTTTTTAGTTAATGAATCTGTAACTACAACATTTGTAGAATCTTTAACTGAGGTGGTATCTTTAATAGCAACTAATGTTTCCGGAAATAAAGTTTGTCTTACTGCTAAATTCGCTCTGTCGAACAATTGCGCTATTTCAGCATTCTCGTAAGTTTCCCAAAATTCTAAGTTTGCAGTACCTTGCAATAAATCACGTACACGTGCTTTATCTTTTACACCCGGTAATTCTACTAAAATTCTTCCACGTGCTTCTAATTTTTGAATGTTTGGTTGTGTTACACCAAAACGGTCAATACGACTACGGAAAGTTTTCTCGGCATTATCAATTGATTCAGCAACACGCTCGGTAATAAATGCAATTACTTCATCATTTGAAGAATTGTAAGAAATTTTATTTTTATTTTCTACTGTTTGAAAAATTGGAGCTAATTTTCCGTTTGGAGCAATTTTTTTGTAGGTTTTATTAAATAAAGTAATAAAATCATCGTTATTGTTTACGCCTAAATTCTTTTGAGTTTCATCTAAGGCTTGGTTAAAAGCAACATCTGTACTTCCGTTAGATAAACCACGTACAAGGTCAACTACCGAAACCTCTAAAGTAACGTTCATCCCTCCACGTAAGTCTAAGCCTAAGTTTAGCTCATTTTTCTTACATTCTTCGTAAGTATACTCTGCAACAAAAAGGTTGTAAACTACTTCCTTTTTCATTGAATCAAGGTATCTATCAGCGATATTCCCTTTTATTGAATCCAGAATACTTTGCTCGCGCGATGTGCTTCCTTTTGCTAATTCTTTTGCTGCTTCTTTGTACTTAGCACCATTAACAATTTCCTCAGCATACGTTACTGCTTCTGATTCTACACCACGTGTAACCCAAGTAAATGATAGATAAAAAATACAAGCGATTGTAAGTAACAAGGCAAATATTTTTATTGCTCCTTTGTTTTGCATAACCTATAAAATATAAATACGTTTTTTTTTAATTAAGGGTGCAAATATAGCATATTGGGACTTAATTCCCAATTTTGGGTTAAAATATTGCTTTTCAGAGGATTAAACAAGGTTAAAAGTGCTGAAATTACTTATACAATTCTACCACCGTTATTTGATCGGGAAGCATGGTAAACTTCTTTTCAATGGTATAAATACTGCCCTTTAGCGATTTAGAGCGCCACTCTATTACGTACTTTCCGGGTTGCAGGTAAAAGGTTTGCTGTGTGGCGGTGCTAAGGTTGGTAACTCGTTCATAGCGTCCATCTGGGTTTACCAACATAATATTACCATCACCGGCCTCAATAGCCTTTACCTGCAGCATTCCGGCATTGGGTATAACAATTTCGTTTTGTTTTGATTGCTCAATTTTTACTTTGTTTAAGTAAATGCGTGGCAAGGTTAAAACTTCAATATCATAAGTGCCAACAATATATTTTTCAAAAGTGTTGAGTGATTGAACATGTAAGGTATTCATTTGCTCACTTTTTCTTACAATGTACTTTACCTTTTCGTTAAAGTTATAAATGCCGTTGGGCCTTTTAATTACCATAGAGCCTTGTGGCGCATCTATGGGTATCGTGGTGTGTTTTCCCTCTTGTAACTTTGTTGGCTCACTAAATGTTTGTGGAATGGTATGCGCCACAACTTTATACGTTGGGTAATCATCAATATACAAAGTATCGGGGTTGCCATTTTTATTTAAGGTGTGGATATAATTATACATGTAAACTTTTCTGTCAATATCATAAAAAGTAATGTTTACATCCGATTCCGTTGGCTTTTTATTCATATCAAGTAAATTAACTTGAGCAGTTGTTTTACTAAGCTTTTGTTTTTTTATGGTGTTGCTAATCGTATTAAAAGTTTTGGTATCATCATAATCATAATAAGTTCCAACACACTCAAACGTTTTAATTTGTTCAGGAGTAAGTCCTATACCAATAATAAAGGGTTTAAAAACAATTCCTTTTTCCATTAATTTTTTACGCGCAGCGCAAGGGTCGCCACCACATTCTTCAATACCATCGGTAATTAAAATAATAATATTGGTGGCTTTTTTATCGGGAAAATCGTTGGCAGATTGGGTAATAGAATGCTCAATGGGTGTAATTCCTGTTGGCTTTGCTTCCTTTACTTTTTGTTTAATTAAGTTGATACTGTTTTTGGTATTAAAGGGTACCACCAATTTGCTGTCTTTGCAATCGCCCGGAGGATATTTTACCGTGTGCCCGTACATGCGCAATGCAAACGAGTAGTTAGGTAAAACGCTTAAACTATCTATAAACTTATAAAACAACTGCTTTGCACCTTCCATTCGGGTTATACTATTGTGCTCGTTTGTCATACTTTTACTGGCATCAAACACAAACAAAACACGAGTTGGCTTTTGTGAATAGCTATTTTGAAAGCAGAAAATAAAGCTTGCTAAAAGAAGATATAAAAAAAGTTTTCTCAACAGAATATAAATATAGGAAAGCTATAAGAGCATTAACTTGTATAACGATGATAATTTTTAACGTTACAAACTTGATAACTTAAACCCTTTGAAATAGCTAAAAGCGTACTTTTGTTGCATGAATTTACAGTTTGATATAATTGAGATTTTAAAGGTAACGATGGTGTTGTTTGCGGTTATTGATGTGATTGGTTCAATACCAGTTATTTTAAGTTTAAAACAAAAAGTAGGAGAGATAAATCCGGCCAAAGCATCGTGGGTTTCATTAGGAATAATGCTTTCTTTTTTATTTGTAGGGCATGCCATTTTAGATGTGATAGGAATTTCGGTTGCCGATTTTGCCATTGCCGGTTCTATTTTACTTTTTATAGTTGCCTTTGAAATGATTTTAGGAATTCAAATTTCAAAAGACAGTATGCCTGCAACGGCAAGTGTTGTTCCATTGGCCTTTCCTCTAATTGCCGGAACAGGTACCTTAACTACTTTACTTTCTATTAGAGCGGAATACAATTTACTTTCCATTATTATAGGAATTATAATAAACGTTATTGTTGTTTTTATAGTTTTAAAATACTTAAGTAAAATTGAAAAATGGTTGGGTGCCGGAGGAATTGCCATCCTTAAAAAAGTATTTGGAATTATTTTGTTAGCCCTTGCCATTAAATTATTCAGAAAATATACCGGGTTTTAATGTCCAAAAGTTTAAGTACCATATTACTATTAATTGCCTCCAACACTTTTATGACTATAGCCTGGTACGGGCATTTGCGTTTTAAAGATATATCATTTTTAAAAAATGCCGGTTTACTAACTACTATTTTTATAAGTTGGGGCATTGCATTACTAGAATATAGTTTAATGGTTCCGGCCAATAAAATTGGGGCATCCATTAACGATGGCCCATTTAGCCTGTGGCAATTAAAACTTATTCAGGAAGTAATTTCAATAAGTATTTTTGTTGTTTTTACGCTATTGGTTTTTAAAACCGAAACTTTTAGGTGGAACCATGTGGTTGGTTTTGCTTTTCTAATTGGGGCTGTATACTTTTTCTTTAAAAAATAGAATACTCGTCTTTTCCGTATTTCCTTGTTTTTTTGCACCTTTGCTCTTCAAATTAAAAATTTATGAAACGCACCAGAATTAAAGAGATTTTACAAACCACACCAACTAACCAAGAAATGAATGTGAAGGGTTGGGTAAAAACATTTCGCAACAATCAGTTTATTGCTTTAAACGATGGTTCGTGTAATGCTAACTTGCAAGTGGTGGTAGATTTTAATTCAACACCTGAAGAGATTTTAAAAAGAATAACTACCGGAGCCTGTATTAGTGCAAGCGGAACTTTAATTGCTTCTCAAGGAAAAGGACAAACGGTAGAGTTAGTTTGCAAAAACTTAGAAATTTTAGGTGATAGCGATGCGGAAAAATTTCCTTTACAACCTAAAAAACACAGCCTTGAGTTTTTAAGAGAAATAGCGCATTTGCGTTTTCGTACCAACACATTTGGCGCAGTGTTCAGAGTTAGAAATGCTTTGGCATTTGCCGTGCATAAATTTTTTCAGGAAAGAGATTTTGTATACATACATACACCCATTATTACTTCCAGTGATGCAGAAGGTGCCGGAGAAATGTTTCATGTAACTAATTTTGATATTGCCAACCCACCTAAAACAGAAAATGGAGAAGTAGATTTCAAACAAGATTTTTTTGGAAAGCCAACCAACTTAACCGTATCCGGTCAATTAGAAGGTGAATTGGCTGCAATGGCTTTTAGCGATATTTACACCTTCGGCCCTACCTTTAGAGCAGAAAATTCTAATACGGCTCGCCATTTAGCAGAATTTTGGATGATAGAACCCGAAATGGCTTTTTACGATTTAAATGATAACATGGATTTGGCTGAAGCGCTTTTAAAATATGTTATTGCTTATGCATTAGAAAAATGTGGAGATGATATTGAGTTTTTATCGCAGCGTTTATTAGAGGAAGAAAAACAAAAGCCACAAAATGAAAGAAGTGAAATGACATTAGTAGAAAAACTGAAATTTTGCTTAGAAAATAATTTTGAAAGAATTACATACACGCAGGCAATTGATATTTTAAAAGACAGTAATCACAATAAGAAAAAGAAATTTCAGTATTTGGTAAACGAATGGGGAGTTGATTTACAAAGTGAGCACGAAAGATACTTAGTAGAAAAGCATTTTAAAAAGCCTGTTATATTAACTGATTATCCAAAAAACATTAAGGCATTTTACATGCGTCAAAATGATGACGGAAAAACAGTTCGTGCTATGGATATTTTGTTTCCGGGGATAGGTGAAATTGTAGGTGGTAGTCAGCGTGAGGAAAGATTAGAAAAACTGGAAACCCGTATGAAAGAAATGAATATTCCGGCAGAAGAATTATGGTGGTATTTAGATACTCGCCGTTTTGGTGCTTGTCCACATGCCGGGTTTGGCTTAGGTTTTGAAAGATTGGTTTTATTTGTAACAGGCATGACCAACATACGCGATGTAATACCATTTCCGCGTACACCAAAAAATTGTGAGTTTTAAAAAAACTTTCTAACGAGCCAAATAACAACATTAATTACCAGGCTAATTAAAATCATGGTTACAATCGGGAAATACACTTTAGTATTGCCCGATTCGTATCGTATATCTCCGGGTAATTTTCCCAGCCAGTTTAATTTGTTTCCAAAAAAATAATAAATAATTCCGGTTATAATTAAAATTACACCTATTCCAATTAACCATTTGTGCAAAGGGTAATTCATTTATTTACGGTTTTAAATGAATGGCAATTAAACTTACATCATCAACCTGCTCTAGTGTGCCTCTCCAATTTTCGAAAGTTGAACTAAATACTTCTAGTTGTTCATTTAATGGTATATTTAAATTTGCACCAATAAGTTCTTGCAGATTTTTTACTTTAAACTTCTTTCCGTTTACTCCACCAAACTGATCGGCATAACCATCAGAAAAAGTATATACTTTTAAATCTTTATCAATTTTAAATGAGTGTAAAGTAAATTCAACTATATCTTCGGTAGAAGCTCCACCAATAGATTTTTTATCGGGTTTTATTTCATTTAAATTTCCATCAACAAACAAATAAACGGGTCGGTTTGCAGACGCTACAAAAAGTTCGTTTCCGTTAACCATGCAAACTGCTATATCCATACCGTCGTGTGATTGTACACCTGCAGTTTGGCGCAATGTAGCTTTTACTTCTTTGTGTAATTCGGTTAAAATTAAGTTTGGCTTTACAATTTTTCGTTCCATTATTATTTGGTGCAAAAGGTTGCTGCCAATCATACTCATTAAAGCGCCGGGCACTCCATGGCCCGTGCAATCGGCTAATATTCCAAACTTATTATTTTCTAATTGCTTAAATTGATAAAAATCGCCGCTAACAATATCTCTAGGCTTAAACAATACCAGCGAATTCGGAAAAATATCTTTAATTTCTTTTGCAGTAGGTAAAATAGAATGTTGGATACGTTGTGCGTAGTTAATTGAATCGGTAATATCTTTATTTTTTTCTTCAATTACTTTTTTCTGCTCTTCAATTTCTGCCGTGCGCTCTTTAACCTGAAACTCTAAGAGATTGTTTTGTTCTGCTAAAATTTTCTGCTTTTCCTTTTCTTGTTCAATGGAACGAATTGATAACTCTTCAACCTCAATAAGCTTTTTAGAAAGCGTGTTGCTTGTTTGTGCAAAATCCCATGCTAAAAAAGCCGACATTGAAATAGGAATACTTAACAAGCCAATAATTAATAAAATATATAAAACTTCATCAGCAATTTCGCCGCTAGAAAGTTGTAAACTTCCTGTAAATATCATTTTAAGAACACTTAAAACAATAAAGGCTATAAAAGTTCCAAATCCACTGCTTATAAGAACTGCTCCGCGCTTTTTCTGTTTATTAATTTTAATTATAAAAAGTATTGATTCAACAGCCACCGTAACTATCACTATCATGGAAAGAAGAAAACCACTTTGATTATTTAACAAGAAGCTTAAGCCCGCCAAAATGGAAAATCCTAAATAATACTTGAACTTTTTAGGGAATTTGTTTTCAAAAAGAGAAAAAAGAACACTTAAAAATGAAATAAAGAAAACGGGAAATGAAATAACTAAAATTAAATTTAATAAATCAATATTATCTATTGTATCAACGTAAACTCCTCTTATATATAAATTCAAGAAATAGAAGCTAAAAAGAAAACAAAACAAAGAAAAATAAAGGTTAGATTTTCGAACGGTATAAAAAACAAACAACAATAAATGCAACAATCCCATTACACAAAAAAATACAAACAAGCCTAAACCGTAGTTTGCTTTTGAAATAATGGTATTAACATTGGAATTAAAAAAGTTTTCGGCAGTGGTTGCAAACATTTGAAACCCTCCGTAAAGCATACCCGATCCGTTAAAACTGTTTTTATAATTTGAATTAGAAAAGCGCACTGCAATTAAATATTCACCTGAATCTTTAAAAGGCAAATAAATTGCTTCTACGGAAGGATTTACCCTTTGCTCATTTGCGGGTAATTTATTCACAACCCCATACTTTGCGAAAAGCTTTCCATCAATATATACTTCTGATGCCCCTTTTTGATCTAAATAAATAACGGTAGGAATATTTCTTTGAATTGAATCAACACTTAAATGATACCGAAACCATCCAAATCCGGAAAAATTTATTTGCTTTAATACAACTTCATTTAAGGTTGATTTTGCTTTTGCCCAAGCGGTGTCAATATAACTTGGTTGAGCAAAATTAATATCATCATTCAAATTAAATAACCAACCATCTTTTAACCAAATGGTTTCTTTATCTACTTCTTTACCAACGATAACATTTTCAACACTATCTATTCGCTTATTATAAATTTCATCCTGTGAAATAACAGAATTACTGATAAACAGAAATAGCAGAAAAATGATTAATCTAAAATACATTAATCAAATATAACAAAAATGAGGTTTAAACCTCAAAAGGTATCCCTTTTTTAATTTTACCGGAGTAAGTATATTCTCTTAACAATGCGGCCCATTCCTTATCGGTATAACGCTTATCGAAATAGCTTGCCGGAATTTTTTTTCCAAAATGAATTTTTATTGTTTTGCCTTGTTGTTTAAACATTTCATCAGGCAAAAACAACATTTCTAAATTGCCTTTTATTTTTAGTCTTTTTCTCCACAATGCAAAATTGTAAAAAAACTTACTGTTTTGTCCTTCTATATAAACCGGTATAATTGGTTTGTTGTATTTTTTTGCTTTTGAAATAAAACTTTTATTCCATTCTAAATCTTTTATTCCATCTTTTAATTTTCGTGAAACCAAACCTGCCGGAAAAATTAAAATGGCCATATCAGAACTAAATACCTCTTCCACTTTTTGTAAAGCGCCTCTAGAACTTGTGCCTAATTTATTTACTCCAACAAAAACATCTCCATAATTGGTTAAATTTTTCAAAATATCATTTACAAAGAACCTTACATCTTTTCTAACCAAGCCTACTGTATTAATAAAAGCCATACCATCTAAACCGCCTAAAGGATGGTTAGAAGCAAAAATCACACTCTCAGTTTCTGGTATATTTTCGCCATGATGTACTTCTACATTAATTTTTAAAAACTTTAATATTTCTTGATTAAATTCTAATCCATGAAACTGCCCCAAGTATTCCATTCCCCTGTTAATTTCATCTTCACGCAATTTTCGTCGCAACCAATTAATTAAAAATCCGGGTAAAATTTTATACAAACCGGGAGCTTTTTCCCTTAATACCTTGCGAACATCTATAAACTTTTTACCCGACATACTTTTTTAATTAGGATTTGTAAAAGTAGAATTAAGAGTGTTAATATCCTAACTTAAAATGATGAGGATTATATACGGTTTGTTAATAAATCAAATCCGCTGTATCTATTGTTACTATTGAAATACAAACAAAATAACTACCTATTATGTACAAAATTTTTATGATATGAACAATGTTGATAACCCTCATTTTTTCAACAGAAGTGGTAAAAAGTGTATTAAAGTGGTAAAAAGTGGTAAAAATATGCATATTTTTGTTAAATCATTAATTATCAAGCTATGGCAAGCCTCATTGGGGAATACGATTGTAAGGTTGACGCGAAAGGACGCTTCATGTTTCCGGCTGATTTACGGAAGCAAATGGACGCTCTTTTTGAGAAAGGCTTTGTAATTAATAGAAATCTTCACCAAAAATGTTTGGTACTCTATCCTATTCAAGAATGGAATAAGCTGAACAATAAATTAAGCAAACTAAACAGATTAATAAAAGCAAACGATGTTTTTGTTAGACGATTTACCGGCGGCGCAACCAATGCAGATGCCGATTCTACAGGAAGATTATTACTACCCAAATCACTTACCGAATATGCAGGTATAAAATCCGACATCAAGGTTTTAGGAAGCAACAACGTAATTGAAATTTGGGATAAAACATTATACGACGAATTCTTGAACCAAGATGTTGATATAGAAAAATTGGCGCAAGATGTATTGGGAGGATTGAATTTTAATGATGGCGATGAGTAATCTCGCTTATCATACACCCGTTCTTTTAAATGAATGTATTGAGCACTTAAACATTATACCAAATGGTGTTTATGTTGATTTAACTTTTGGAGGAGGCGGACATTCAAAAGCAATTCTTTCTAAACTGAATAACGAAGGGAAACTTTTTGCTTTTGACCAAGATGCCGACGCGATTAAAAACGAAATAAACGACAAACGCTTAACGCTTATTCCACAAAATTTCAGATTTATTAAAAATTATTTGAAGTTGCACAGTGTAAAGGAGGTTGACGGAATACTTGGCGATTTAGGCGTTTCATCGCACCAATTTGACTCTGCTGAAAGAGGTTTTTCAATTCGATTTGATTCGTTGCTGGATATGCGTATGAATCAAAAAAGCGAACTCACCGCTGAAAAAATTGTAAACGAATACAGCGAAGAAAATTTGGTAAAAATTTTTAAAGAGTACGGAGAAATCAACAACAGCAAAAAAGTGGCTGCACTTATTTGCAAAGCAAGAGAAGAGAAAGCAATTAAAACAACAGGCGATTTAAAGGCGGTTACACAAACTTGCTACCCAAAATTTGAGGAACATAAATTTTTGGCAAAACTTTTTCAAGCGCTAAGAATTGAAGTGAATCAAGAAATGGAAGCACTAAAAGAATGTTTGAATGATTGTGTGAAGCTTTTAAAAAAGAAGGGAAGGTTGGTAGTAATTTCTTATCACAGCTTAGAAGATAGATTGGTGAAAAATGTTATTAAAACAGGAAACACCGAGGGAGTTGAAGAAAGAGATGTGATTTACGGATCTACCAAAAAGATTTTTAAAAGTTTAAGCAGCAAACCAATACTTCCTTCGTCTTCTGAAATTGAAAACAATTCAAGAGCGCGAAGTGCCAAACTTAGGGTTGGCGAAAAATTATAACACAACAAATGGCTAACAAAATAAGGGAACACGTAAAAAAAGAAGAACCGGAAATAATTGAATCTCATTCAACCGAAACTTCGTCCCCTAAAACCAAATCTTCCAAACCTGCCAAAAAAGGAGTACTGGCTCGCTTTTTAGCCGGCATTTTTAGCGGTACTTTTTTAGCCAATGAAAAAAACTTTAAACACGTTCCGTTTATTTTGTTTATGGCTTGCACGGCAATTGTATATATCGCCTACGGTTATTATGCCGATGATACCATTAGAGATGTAAATAAAATTTCTAACAACTTAAAAGAATTACGTTCAGAATTTATTTATACAAAAAGTGAATTAATGTTTGCAAGTAAGCAAAGTGAAGTTGCAAAAGCGGTAGAAAGTATTGGCTTAAAAGAACCAATTACTCCTCCACTAAAAATAGAAATAGACAGTACAACAAAAATAAATTAAGTTTTTTGAACGAAAAGAAAGACATATTATCACGTATTTATTTAACCTACATTTTGTTGTGCATATTTGCTATTGCTATAATTTATCGCATTACCGTAATTCAATTTGTGCAAGGCGATTTATGGAGAGCAAAAGCAGAAGCCTTTACCACAAAAGTTCATGAAATTGAAGCCGTAAGAGGAAATATTTTTGATGCAAACGGTGCTTTATTAGCCACTTCATTACCGTACTACGAAATTGGAATTGATATTAACGCCCCAAGCATTGACGATAAACTTTTTCGAGAGAAAAAAGATTCATTAGCAACTGCGCTTCATTTATTATTTAAAGATAAAAGTGCAGATACCTATTTAAGAATATTAAACAAAGCACGTAAATCAAAAGACAGGTATGTATTACTACAACGCAATGTTCCTTACAAAGATTTGCTGGCTATTAAAAAATTTCCATTACTTAAAAAAGGCAGTAAAGGTGGTTTAGTTATTTTACAAACCAATAAACGCGAACGTCCTTTTCAACGCCTAGCTGCTCGTACCATTGGCTTATCGCGCCCCGGTATTAAACCCGTTGGTTTAGAAGGTGCTTTTGACAGTATTTTAACCGGCGTAAGTGGGCGAAGATTAATGCAAAAAATTGCAGGTGATGTTTGGAAACCCATTAACGATGAAAACGAAGTAGAGCCAAAAGATGGAAGTGATTTGTACACTACCATTGATATTAACATTCAAGATGTGGCAGAACATGCTTTATTAAAAGCCTTAATTAAAAACAAAGCTTCGCACGGTTGTGCTGTATTAATGGAAGTAAAAACCGGCGCAATAAAAGCAATTTCTAATTTAACCAAATCTAAAAAAGATTCAACTTCCTATACAGAAAATTTAAATTATGCTATTGGCTATCCAACTGAACCTGGTTCAACATTTAAACTTGCATCTATGCTTGCTCTCATTGATGAATATGATGTTAACTTAAATGAAAAAGTAAATGTAGGCGATGGTAAAACCATGTACTATAATATTACGGTTAAAGATGCTCATGCACCAAAAACTCCAACACTTACTGTTCAAGAAATTTTTGAAACTTCGTCAAATGTTGGCACTACAAAACTTATTACAAAATATTTTTCTACCAGCCCACATCAATTTGTAAATAAACTAAACTCATTTCATCTTAATAAACCACTTGGTATATCCATTCCGGGAGAAGGTATTCCTCGCATAAAACAAATAAAAGATAAAGATTGGTCGGGAGTAACCTTACCACAGATGAGTTATGGTTACGAATGTTTAATTACCCCATTACAAACACTAACACTTTATAACGCAATTGCTAACAATGGCAAAATGGTAAAACCACAATTTGTTCGGGAAATTAAAAAAAATGGAATTACCATTAAAAAATTTGAACCCGAAGTTATTTCAGAACAAATTGTAAAAAGCTCAACCGTAAAAAAAGCGAAAGAATTAATGGAAGGTGTTGTAAAAAACGGTACTGCTAAAGCATTAAACATTACTGCCTTTAAAGTAGGCGGCAAAACCGGAACTGCCGTAATTGCTAAAGATGGCAAATATGGAGTTGGCGGAGAAAGAATTTATCAAGCTTCTTTTATAGGATACTTTCCTGCTGATAACCCACAGTATACATGCATTGTTATTATAAACTCGCCTAGCAATGGTATTTATTACGGTGGTTTAGTGGCCGGTCCGGTTTTTAAAGAAATTGCAGAAAAAGTTTATTCAAGCGGATTAGATTTTCTTTCGCCCATAAATACAAATAAGAACTTATTAACGCATATTCCAACCACAGCATTAACCAAAGAAAATGAAATAGTAAAAATTGCTGAAAAACTTTCATTGCCAATTAAAAACAATAATACAAGTGAAAAATATGTGTATCGCTCAATTTCCGATTCAACAAAAATTACATTAAATGAATCTAATTTAATTTCAAGTTTAAACAAAGGTGTTGTACCTAATTTATCCGGGCTTACTGCAAAAGATGCACTGTATTTGCTGGAAAACAAAGGATTAAATGTAATCATTCAGGGTTATGGAGTAGTAAGAAAACAAAGCCTTGAAGTTGGTCAAAAATTCATTAAAGGAGATAAAATAACATTAATACTCAGTTAAACTTGAAATTACTCAGCGAAATACTATATAAAGTTAGACTTGAAGAAATTATTGGGCTTACACATGCTGCCATTTCTTCTGTTACGTTTGATTCAAGGAACGTAAAGAAAGATTCGTTGTTTATTGCTATTAAAGGTACAAATGTGGATGGCCACCAATTTATCTCAAAAGCTATTGAAAGTGGTGCAGTAGCAATTGTTTGCGAAATTCTTCCTGAAACAAAAAATGAAAATGTTACCTACATTAAAGTAAAAGATGCGCACGAAGCCTTAGGGTATATTGCCTGCAACTTTTTTGATAACCCTTCGCAAAAAATTAAACTGGTTGGTGTTACCGGAACCAATGGTAAAACTACAACTGTAACTCTTTTATTTAATTTATTTAAATCATTGGGTTACTCGGTTGGTTTGCTTTCTACGGTAGAAAACAAAATAAACAATACTGTTATTCCATCTACACATACAACACCTGATGCATTGAGTTTAAATGAGCTTTTAAATAAAATGATTGAAGCAGGGTGTGAATACGCATTTATGGAAGTGAGTTCGCATGCTATTGTGCAACATCGTGTAACCGGAATTCAATTTACCGGCGCAGCATTTAGCAACATTACGCACGATCATTTAGATTATCATAAAACTTTTGATGAATACATAAAAGCTAAAAAAGGTTTGTTTGATCGTTTAACTTCTTCTGCCTTTGCATTAACCAATACAGATGATAAAAACGGAATGGTAATGCTGCAAAATACAGCGGCAATTAAACATACTTACAGTTTAAAATCCGTTTCAGAATTTAAATGTAAAATAATTGAGAATCATTTAAACGGACTATTATTAAACATCGACGGAAAAGAAGTTTGGGTAAAATTAATTGGTTCGTTTAACGCATACAATGTATTAGCGGTTTATGCAGTTGCTGTTTTGCTAAAGCAAGATGCAACAAATGTGCTTACTGCTTTAAGTAATTTAAACTCCGTAGAAGGTAGATTTCAATATTACAAATCAAAATCAGGTGTTATTGGAATAATAGATTACGCACACACACCCGATGCTTTAAAAAATGTTTTAGAAACAATAAAAGATGTTCGCACCGGAAATGAACAAGTAATTACACTGGTGGGTTGTGGAGGCGATAGAGATGCTGCTAAGCGTCCTATTATGGCAGGAATTGCCTGTGAGTACAGCAACAAAGTTATACTTACTTCAGATAACCCCAGAAGTGAAGATCCTGAAGATATTTTACTGCAAATGCAAAAAGGTGTTTCGCCGGTTGACGTAAAAAAAACATTAAAAATTACAGATCGGCGTGAAGCAATAAAAACGGCATGCACCTTGGCACAAAAAGGCGACATTATTTTAATTGCCGGAAAAGGCCATGAAAAATACCAGGAAATTAAAGGAGTAAAACACGATTTTGACGATTACAAAATTTTTAAAGAAACAATTGAAGCCTAATGTTATACTATTTCTTTTCATATTTAGATAAGCAGTTTGATTTTGTTGGAGCGGGTGTGTTTCAGTACATTTCATTCAGAGCTGCATTAGCTTTAATTTTTTCATTGATTATTTCATTAGTGTTCGGAAAGCGCATTATTGAATTCATCAGAAGAAAACAAATTGGTGAGACCATTAGAGAATTAGGATTAGAAGGTCAAACCAAAAAAGCAGGAACCCCTACTATGGGAGGCTTAATTATTATCGCCGCCATTTTAATTCCAACTTTATTATTTGCAAAAATTTTAAATGTGTACATCATCTTAATGATTATTTCAACCATTTGGCTGGGCGGATTAGGGTTTTTAGATGATTATATAAAAGTATTTAAGAAAAACAAAGAAGGCTTACAAGGTAAATTTAAAATTATTGGTCAAATAGGTATCGGATTAATTGTGGGTTGTGTGCTATACTTTCATCCGGATGTAGTAGTTAAAGAACGAATCAAATCAACTTCTAAAGATTTACTTACCATTTCAAACACATCTGAAAACAAATTAAACCCACCAAAGTATGCTGATGTTCCGGTTAAAACACTTAAAACAACCATTCCCTTTGTAAAAAACAACGAATTAGATTACGGAAAATTTGTTTCGTGGATGTGTGATGATTGCATGAAGTACGGCTGGCTAATTTTTATTCCAATGGTAATATTAGTTGTTACGGCAGTGTCTAACGGGGCAAATATTACCGATGGCATTGATGGCTTGGCTGCAGGTACAAGTGCAATTATTGGTGTTGTACTCGGCATACTGGCGTACGTTTCGGGTAACACTGTATTTGCCGATTACCTCAACATTATGTACATCCCAAATTCAGGAGAATTAGTAGTGTTTATTGCTGCATTTATTGGAGCATGTATTGGTTTTTTATGGTATAACTCTTTTCCGGCTCAAGTTTTTATGGGCGATACCGGAAGTTTAGCCATTGGTGGAATAATTGCAGTATTTGCTATTTCTATTAGAAAAGAATTATTGATCCCAATTTTGTGTGGAATCTTTTTGGTTGAAAATCTGTCGGTAGTAATGCAAGTTATTTATTTCAAATACCAAAAAAAGAAAAGGGGATTAGAATATGCGCAATCTCATCGCTTATTTAAAATGGCGCCATTACATCATCATTATCAAAAAAGCGGATTTCATGAATCAAAAATTGTTATGCGTTTTTTAATTATTGGAATTATGTTGGCTGTATTAACGTTTGTAACCTTAAAATTAAGATAAACCTTGAATAAAAGAATGGTCATATTAGGTGGAGGCGAGAGCGGAGTTGGTAGTGCAATACTGGCCAAACAAAAAGGCTATGATGTTTTTGTAAGTGACAAAGGAACGTTTAAAGAAAAATATAAAACAATTTTAACAGAAAATAAAATAGAGTTTGAAGAAGGTACACACACATTAGAAAAAATTTTAAACGCGACAGAGGTTATTAAAAGTCCGGGTATACCCGATAAAGTTGAACTGGTATTGAAATTAAAAGAAAAAAATATTCCCGTTATATCTGAAATTGAATTTGCAGGAAGATATACCAATGCCAAAAAAATATGCATCACAGGCTCTAACGGAAAAACCACAACCACCATGCTTACCTATCATATTTTAAAGAAAGCAGGTTATAATGTTGGTTTAGGTGGAAACGTAGGGAAAAGTTTTGCGTACCAAGTTGCAACAGAAAAATTTGATTATTATGTTTTAGAATTAAGCAGCTTTCAATTAGATGGTATGTTTAATTTTAAAGCAGATGTTGCAGTACTCTTAAATATTACACCCGATCATTTAGATAGGTACGATTATAAGTTTGAAAACTATATCACCTCAAAATTCAGAATTACACAAAATCAAACTGCAAACGATTATTTTATTTACTGTGCCGACGACGACGTAATTAATAACCACATGAAATCGTGGTCGAGCCCGGTAAACCTCATTCCATTCAGCATCAAAAAACCAATTGATGGCAATGGAGCGTTTTTAAACGGAAACCAAATAACCCTTAATTATAAACCAAACCAAAATCCCTTAATTATGACAATTGAACAATTAGCACTGCAAGGTAAACACAATGTTTACAACTCAATGGCCGCATCGCTGGCAACACGTATTGTTGATGTACGTAAAGAAATTATTAAAGAAAGCCTGCAAGACTTTCAAGGAATTGAACATCGTCTTGAATTTGTAGCTTCTATTAATGGTGTTGAATTTATTAACGATTCTAAAGCAACCAACATTAATTCAACTTGGTATGCACTTGAAAGCATGCAAAAGCCGATAATTTGGGTTTGTGGCGGACAAGACAAAGGAAACGATTACAATGAATTAATAGATCTTGTAAAAGGAAAAGTTAAAGCTATTGTTTGCTTAGGCAAAAATAATAAAAAAATTATTAGTGCATTTAAAGATGTTGTTGATATTATAGCAGAAACGGATAATGCATCCGATGCGGTTGCAACTTCTTATAAAATTGCTAAAAAAGGTGATGTAGTTTTATTGTCGCCGGCTTGCGCAAGTTTTGATTTATTTGAAAACTACGAAGACAGAGGAATGCAATTTAAAGGCGCCGTAAGATCTCTTTAATTTTTTTACGAATTAAATAAATTGTTTTCAATACTTGAAAGCAAAGATGTGTTGTAATTAAAAATGTAAATTAAATGAAAGTTTTCGGCTATTTAAAAGGCGATAAGGTAATTTGGGTAATAACCTTTCTACTTTCACTGCTATCTGTTTTAGTAGTGTATAGCGCTGTTGTTACTCTTGCTCATAAATACAAGCAAGGTAATACCGAATACTTTTTAATTAAACATCTTGGCTTAATTGCTTCAGGATTTTTTCTCGCTTATATTTTTCACAATATAAAATACACAGTTTTTAGTAAAATATCACAAATAGGTTTTTACTTGTGCATTCCCCTACTCCTTTTTACTTTATTCAAAGGTGTTAGCACAGGAGAGGCAAGCAGATGGTTGGAAATTCCGGGAACTAAATTAACATTTCAATCATCAGACATTGCTAAAATAATGTTACTGATGTATGTTGCCAGAGTTATAACCTTAAAGTTTGATTTATTGCAAACTTTTAAAGGATTAACTATTCACTTACTGATTCCAATTTTTATAATTTGTGCATTAATTTTACCTGCCAACTTTTCTACCGCAGCTCTGCTATTTATGAACTGCTTATTTTTAATGTTTGCAGGAAGAATAAAATTAAAATTTATAAGCTATATCCTTCTATTCTGTATCGGCTTTGCCGTTTTACTAGGCACTGTGGTATACACCGCACCCAATTTAATTCCCCGAGGAAAAACATGGAAAGCACGAATTGAAAATTTTACAAGTGGGGATACAAAAAGCAATTACCAAAGCGAACAGGCAAAAATTGCAATTGCAAGCGGTATTATTGGTAAGGGGCCTGGTAATTCAACACAGCGCGCATTTTTACCGCAAGCTTCTTCCGATTTTATTTATGCAATAATTATTGAAGAGTATGGTTTAATTACTGCACTCCTGATTATTTTTCTTTATCTGATACTTTTCTACAGAGGTATAAAAACATTAAGGGATACCGATAAAACATTCGGTGGTTTAATCTCAGTAGGCTTATCATTTAGTTTGGTTTTTCAGGCGCTTATAAATATGGCTGTTGCAGTAAATTTATTCCCTGTTACCGGCCAACCTCTTCCATTAATAAGCATGGGTGGTACTTCCATTTGGTTTACAATGATTTCTATTGGAATAATTTTAAGCGTAAGCAAAAGTAATAACGATAAATCTTCAGAAGAGCTTGCAGTTAATTAAAATAATATTAAGTGGTGGTGGCACAGGCGGACATATTTTTCCGGCAGTTGCCATTGCTAATGAATTAAAAAAAAATATACCTTCTGCCGATATTTTATTTGTTGGGGCTATTGGCAGAATGGAAATGGAAAAAGTTCCAAAAGCAGGTTACAAAATTATTGGTTTGCCAATTGCCGGTTTACAAAGACGCTTAACGCTTTCTAATTTAATGTTTCCAATTTTATTAATTAGAAGTTTTTTTAAAGCTCGAAAAATATTAAAAGACTTTAACCCCGATGTTGTGATAGGAACCGGTGGTTATGCCAGCGGCCCTATTTTAAATGCCGCTGCAAATAAAGGAATACCAACCCTTATTCAAGAACAAAACTCGTTTGCCGGAATTACTAATAAATTACTTGCAAAAAAAGTAAATAAAATTTGTGTTGCTTACGAGGGTATGGAAAAGTTTTTTCCGAAAGAAAAAATAATATTTAGCGGAAATCCGGTAAGGCAAGATATTGTAAATGTAAATGCAAAAAAAGAAGAAGCCACTCAATTCTTTAAATTAAACGCATCTAAAAAAACGGTTCTTATTATTGGTGGAAGTTTAGGCGCTCGCACCATCAACCTGGCTATAAATGAAGGTTTACAAAAATTTGCCGATAATAACCTACAATTAATTTGGCAAACAGGCGTTTCATTTGCACCAACTGCAATTGAAAGCTGCAAAAAGTTTATCGACAAAGGCATTTATGCTTTTGATTTTATTCAAAAAATGGATTTAGCTTATGCAGCTGCAGATATAGTTATTTCAAGGGCAGGCGCAAGTTCTGTTTCTGAATTATGCAATACTAATAAAGCATGCATACTGGTTCCTTCGCCAAATGTTGCTGAAGATCATCAAACTAAAAATGCAATGGCTTTGGTAAATAAAAATGCTGCTGTACTTATTAAAGATTCTGAAGCTTCCCTAAAGTTAGTAGACGAAGCCATTACTCTTGCAAACGATATTGATTTACAAAATAATTTAAAGTCAAACATCAGCAAATTAGCAATACACAACTCCACAGAAATTATAGCCAACGAAGTACTAAAATTATTGAATATTAAAAAGTGAAGATTTTAGATTACAAATATTATTATTTCTTGGGTATTGGCGGAATTGGAATGAGTGCATTGGCCCGTTACTTTCATCATTTTCAAAAACCTGTTTCCGGTTATGACAAAACAAAAACTGCGTTAACCGATTCAATGGAAATGGAAGGAATACAATGTTACTTTGACGAGAATGTAAACCGGCTAAAAACGCTCTTAGAAAAATACAACAAGGAAGATGTTTTAATAATTTACACCCCCGCTGTTCCTAACTTACATTCAGAGTATCAATATATACTGAATAACAATTACAACATTCAAAAAAGATCGCAAGTATTAGGAGAAATAACCAAACAATTTAAAACTATTGCCATTGCCGGAACTCATGGCAAAACAACTACCACAACCATGGTAACACACCTGCTAAAAAATGCAGGCATAAATTGTTTTTCGTTTATGGGTGGAATTTCTAAAAATTATAATACCAATTTATTACTAGGCGATCCTAGTCAAGAAAACACTTTTATTGTAGTGGAAGCTGATGAATACGACCGTTCGTTTTTAACTTTAAGCCCCTACTATTCTATTATTACCAGTTGCGATGCAGATCACTTAGATATATACGGAAGCCATCAATACGTAAAGGAGAGCTATGAATTGTTTGCTCAAAAAATAAATAAAAACGGACTCCTTATTGTTAACAAAAATGTTGATAACGATTTAAGTCTGCCTTCAAATAAGCTTATCTACTCGTTAAATTTAAATACAAATTATGTTGCTGAAAATGTGCGTTTTAAAGAAAACGAAGCGCATTTTGATTTGGTAAGTCCGGTTGAAAATATTAAAGATTTAACATTAGGAATTACCGGCGCACATAATATAGAAAATTCCATTGCAGCTATTGCAGTAGCTCAGCAAATAGGAATTAAAGGTGCTCATATTAAAGAGGCATTACGTTCTTTTAGTGGTGTTAAACGCAGGTTTGATTTTAGGGTAAAAACAAACAAAGTGGTGTACATTGATGATTATGCGCATCATCCGGAAGAATTAAAAGCAACAATTTCTTCGGTAAGAAAAATTTATCCTAATAAAAAAATATCGGGCATTTTTCAACCTCATTTGTATAGCAGAACGCGCGATTTTGCAGATGAGTTTGCAACAAGTCTTGATTTGCTGGATGAAATTTTTTTGTTAGAAATTTATCCGGCCAGAGAATTACCCATTGAAGGAGTAAACTCTAACATGCTTTTAAACAAATTAAAAAAAGAAAAGAAAAAAGTTATTGGTAAAGAAGATTTACTAAAGCATATTAAAGAAAATGAATTTGAGGTATTGTTAACTATGGGGGCCGGTGATATTGATTCACTAATTACTCCAATAGAAACAATTTTGAAAGAGAGATGAAAAAAATAAGTTATAAAAAAATACTTTCCTTAGGACTTTGGGTGTTTGCACTTATTGGTTTATTTCTTTCATGGTCTTTTGCCGCTAAAAAACAAACCTCTAACAAAGTTCATTCCGTTAATATTGAAATATTAAACGAGAGCGAAACCCCTTTTATTAACGAAAAAGACGTTAAAGAGTTTTTTGATGAACGTAACGATGCACTTATTAATAATGAAGTAAAAAACATTAACATTCACAATTTAGAAAAAGCATTAAACGCTCACCCTGCCGTTGAAAATTCAGAAATATCATATACCATTGATGGCGAGTTAAAAATTTCAGTTACGCAACGCAGACCCCTGGTTAGAATTATAAACGCAAATGGTGAAAGTTATTATATTGATTCCTTAAGTAAATTAATGCCTTTAAGCTATAAATCAACAGGTAGGGTTTTAGTGGCAAACGGATTTTTGCATGAACCATATTCAAGAAGATATAATTTAAGTGTAGAAGATATTATTAAAAATGAATCTTTAAGTGCAGTTAGTTATTTAGATGATATTTATCAAATCTCAAAATTTATCTATGCCGATGAATTATTATCCAATTTAATTCATCAGATTTATTTGGACGAAAATCGTGATTTCATTTTATTTCCCGCAATTGGAGAACAAACCATTATACTTGGTAAAACAGAATTTTTGGCAGACAAGCTTACTAAATTAAAACAATTTTATACCGATGGATTAAACAAAACCGATGGTTGGAAAAAATACTCAACAATTAATTTAAAATATAAAAACCTTGTTGTTTGCACAAAAAAGTAAATTATGGAAAATAACACATCAAACTTTAACACTGACTTAGTAGTAGGCCTTGATATTGGAACTACAAAAATTGCCGCTATAGTTGGTCGTAAAAACGAAAATGGAAAAATTGAAATCATGGGAATTGGCAAAGCCGAATCTCTTGGTGTTAATCGTGGTGTTGTAGTTAATATTGAGCAAACTGTTGCATCAATAAAAGCTGCAATAAGTATTGCAGCCGATAAAGCAAATGTAGATATTGGAGAAGTAATAGTGGGTATTGCGGGTCAACATATTAAAAGTATGCAACACCGCGGAATGATTACGCGTCAATCTTTAGATGATGAAGTTAGCCAGAAAGATGTAGATCAATTAATTGATAACATGCATCGTTTGGTAATGAATCCCGGAGAAGAAGTAATTCATGTTATTCCGCAAGAATATATAATAGATAATGAAAGTGGAATTAAAAATCCAATTGGTCATTCAGGAATTCGTTTAGAGGGAAACTTTCATATTATTACCGGCCAGGTTAGTGCCGTAAAAAATATTTTTAAATGTGTTAACCGTGCAGGATTAGAAATTGTTGATTTACATTTAGAGCCATTGGCCAGTGCTGATGCAGTATTAAGTGACGAAGAAAAAGAAGCGGGAGTTGTATTGGTAGATATTGGTGGTGGCACAACAGATGTTGCCGTATTTTACGATGGTATTATAAGACACACTGCCGTTATTCCTTTTGGAGGTAATATTGTAACCGATGATATTAAAGAAGGTTGTGGTATTATTAAGACACAAGCTGAACAACTGAAAGTAAGATTTGGCTCTGCATTAGCTCAAGAAAATCAGGAGAATGAAATTATTTCTATCCCCGGATTAGCCGGCCGTGCACCAAAAGAAGTTTCTGTAAAATTACTTGCCCAAATTATTCAAGCACGAATGGAAGAAATTTTAGAATTTGTTTCATACGAAATAAAATCTTCGGGTTACGAGCGCAAATTATCTGCCGGTATTGTAGTTACCGGTGGTGGCTCTATGCTTAAGCATTTACAACAACTGGTAATGTTAACTACCGGTATGGATTGCAGAATTGGAACACCAAACAGCAACCTTGCAACAGCAGATAATGAATTAAAAAATCCTTTGTATGCTACTGGTGTTGGCTTGGTAATGAAAGGAATTGAAAAATACGAACGCGATAACAAAAGAAACAGTAATACAAATAAAGTAGAAATAAAAGAAGAGGAAGAAAACACTGCAATTAAAACAAAAGAAACTAAAAAAATATCTAATCATTCATCTAAAAAAATTGGTTCATTCTTTGATACACTTATAACAAGAGCCAAAGATTGGATGAGCGACGATATTGAATAAAACAATTAATAACCAAAAATAAAACCACCATGATGCAATTTGAATTACCAAACGTAGAAGGCTCAATTATAAAAGTAATTGGAGTTGGAGGCGGCGGAAGCAACGCTGTTAATCATATGTTTCGCCTTGGAATTAAAGGCGTTGATTTTATAATTTGTAATACCGACAGACAAGCACTGGACAAAAGCCCTGTGCCAAATAAAATTCAACTGGGTAACCAACTAACCAAAGGCCTAGGTGCCGGCTCAAAACCTGATGTAGGTAGAGATGCTGCCATTGAATCTATTGATGAAATTAAAGCCTACTTATCAGACAATACGCAAATGGTATTTATTACTGCCGGCTTAGGTGGCGGTACAGGAACAGGTGCTGCTCCGGTAATTGCAAGCATAGCTCGTGAGTTGGGGATATTAACCGTAGGTATAGTTACTTTACCTTTTATGTTTGAAGGAAAGAAACGTAGAAGTCAAGCCGAAGAAGGTTTGGAAGAAATGAAAAAGTATGTGGATACTTTATTGGTTATTGGTAATGATAAATTGCGCGAAATATATGGTAATTTAAAAATGAGTGAAGCTTTTGCACACGCTGATGATGTATTAACAGGCGCAGCAAAAAGTATTGCAGAAATAATTAGTTTGCACATGCATATTAATGTAGATTTTAATGATGTTAAAACGGTAATGAAAGATAGTGGCGTTGCCATTATGGGTAGTGCAGTTGCAAGCGGAGAAAAACGTGCGCTAAAAGCAGTAGAAGATGCATTAAACTCTCCGTTATTGAATGACAGTGATATTAGTGGTGCACGCCATGTTCTTTTAAATATTATGAGTGGCGGTGATGATATAGATATGGATGAGTTTGGTGAAATTACAGATTTTATTCAAGAAGCTGCCGGAGGAACGGCTGAGTTAATTACCGGATATGGAACCGATCCTTCTTTGGGAGATAATGTAAGTGTAACAATAATTGCAACCGGCTTTAAAACAAAACAACAACCCGAATTTGAACTTACTCATTTAAAAGAAAGAAAAGTTGTTGATTTAAATGAAAATAAAACGGAACAGATTGCAGAAACCGCTGTTACAGAAACCACACCCGAGCCTTTTGTGTTTACCAAACCTGAAACAATAAATGAGGAAGTAAAGGAAATTTCGTTCGAAACTAAAATTACACATTTAGATGAAGTAACAAATACAGTTAGCACAAATACAAGCTCAACAGAAATTGAAGAAACAACAACTACCGAGTTTACTTTTACTGTTGTTAATTCAGAATCTAGTTCTCAAAACATAGAAAACAGTATTGAAGAAATTTCCTCTTCTGAAAATAATGAGAACAGCACACCTGTTTCTAGAGAAGAGCAAATTAAACTTGCGCAAGAAAGAATAAGAAAACTAAAGGAAATTACCTTAAAAATGAAAAGTCCTGAGGGATTAGCTTCACTTGAAAAAGAAACAGCGTTTACAAGAAAAAACATCAATCTTGAAAATAAAAATTACTCGCAAGAATCAAATGTTTCAAGATTTACATTAAGTGAAAGTGAAGATAAGAAAATTGAAATTCGTCCTAACAATTCGTTTTTACATGATAATGTAGACTAAAGAATTAAAAATTAATATTACGCAAAAAACCCAATTATTAAAATTGGGTTTTTTGTTTTATAATACTTACATCAGCTTTAAAGTAATATCCCATAGATTTTTTAATTGATTCAAAGAGAAATGAAAAAAAAACACAAGGAGATAATACATGAAATAAAAATAGTTGAACTAAATACTTTTTTCTGCTATGGCATTTATCCTATAGATAAAAGTAGAATAAAATTTACTACAAGGAAGAATAAGCAAATAAAAAAAGGGCGCTTTAGGGCGCCCTTTTATAATTAAACTACTTTTTATTTTGATACAATTAACTTCGCGTAACGTTTAATACCCAATGAACTTGAAATATTTACAATGTAAACACCGTTACTTAATTCATTAGTATTAAATTTATAATCCTTATATCCTGAATATAAATTATTTATTGGTTCTGATTTCACAACACGACCATTAATATCAAGAATATTTACAATTACATTCTCATTATTTGCTGCGTAAAAATTTAAGTTTACATCTCCGTTTGTAGGATTTGGATACAATGATAATCCTGTATTTTTAGCGATCACTTCATTTTCCTCAACACCAATTACAGTTTGCGATAAATAGTTTTTGTTTATCCAAGCACCTCTACCATTAGTTGCTACATAAATAACACCCGAATTATAAGATTGCCAACGTTCTAATTTTTGCTGTTTTAAATCAAACACTTGAACATTTGGCAATTCGCTATTATTAGCATTGTTCCAGTTAGGAGAAGCAACTGTAATATCTTCTGTAACATACACTCCATTATCGGTTCCAATAAATACACGTTTATTGTCTGTCATTTCAAACAATGCACAGTTAACTCCAATTGCAGGTAAATTTCCTGTTTTATCGGTAAAGGTAATAACGGTATTATCTACATTTTGTAAATCGATGTTTGGTGTACTAACGTAAATTCTTTTATTAGGCCCTGTTTTATCGGCAGTTGTAAGTAATAAAGTTTTACTATTATCACTAACTGCCAAATTTGTAATTCTTTCTGAGAATGTACCAATTAAAGTTGTTCTAAATGGTGAATTAAAATTAGTTGTAAATGAAAAGGCTGTTGCAGTATTTCTTTTACTAGTTACACAACCCGTATAAAATGCGCCTCTATAATCATTAATTGAAAAATCGTGAATACTTGCACCCAAGTTAACCTTGTATACTCTGAAAGTAGCAGTAGGTGTTGTTACACTGGTTACATAATAAAGACTTTTTCCATCCGGTGCCCATTCTAATAAATAAGGTAGTCCTGTAACAGTCATTTGACCAGCTGTATAGGTTCCTGAATTAGTGGTTAAAGCTCCGGTACAACTTACAGGCTGAAACTTTTGAGGATCATTTGTGCTTAAAGATCTTTTACTAATTAAAACACCTTTATCATTTAAAACGGCTAACCTAGAACCTACAGGAGCGTAACGTTTAATGGGTGGAGCTGCGCTAACAGGCACAATTGAACTTGTAGCTACATCATTGAACGTCCATGTAAGTGGTGATGCTAAATCAAATGAATCTTTAAATGTAATAGAAGGAATATCATTATTGCTTAAATAAACTCTACTTCCGGCATTGTATCTATAATATACCGTAACCCCAACATTTATATACTTATATTTTGCAGCAGCAATTGAAGCTGTGGTTGTATAAGCAGGGTTTAAAACACAAGGGTTATTAGGTAATTGAAATGAAATTTCATCTCTACTTTCATTGGCAATAATAAAAAGACTATTTGCAGTACTTGTTGCTAAACCAGTTAAAATAATATTACTTGGTGTTGGAACCGTTGTTGCGTTAGGCGCACCATTAAATTCCATGGATGCCTTCGTGCTTAAAGTAAATTCAGAATTTGCTCCGGCAAAAGTTTGACAGGTCGCACTTTCAGCACTTTGAATACCAGTTGTAAATGTTTGAATAATTACTTTATCTATTATGGCAGATTTTTGAGGTTTAATTAAATCCAACGTAAATACCGTTTGAATCGTATTCGTTAAAGGAATTAATACTCTAACCGAATCGTTGAAGAAAATAGTTGAGTCAATTGAATTTACTTTATCAACAACTAAAGGCCCTTCCATAATTGAATAGGTTTTTACGCTTTCCCAAAGTTTAAAAGGTGTACCGATTACAGAATAACTATTATTGGTATAAACATCATCTGTTGTTGTTCCACCATTTGTAATTCCTCTAAAATCAATTTGAGTAATAGAAGGCTCGGTATTACATTTAGAACCAAGGTGACTAGCTTGCATTAAAATAGGTTCGTTAATTAAAACGTCAGATGCAACATATAAATTCCCGGTTGAGTTTGAAAGAAACGCAGAGTTCGGAGAAAGCTTTGAGAATTCAACATTCATTATATCGCCAGTTAAATAATTAAACTCAGTAGTTACGGCAGGATAGTTTCCGCTAAAATAACTTACGCCATTTCCGGCTGTAGCTGCAATATAATTAGAATATGGAGTAAGCACTGAGTTTGTATTCGCAGATTTTGGATATCTCCCTATGCTAATACTATTATACTGTGCTGTTCCTAAACCTTTAAAATATGGTTGAAAAGTGGTTAAACCATCAGCAGATCTATAAATACCTGCCTCGGTTGTAAAATAAAACTTATCAAAATTGTTTCCGGTTGTGGTTATTTTGATATCATGTATATTTTGCCTTAAATAGATAGGTGTATTAAAAAATAGTTCATTTCCAAATCTAGTCCATGTTCCAACGCCTTCAGCAGCACTCGGATTTTTGGCCCACAGATAAAATTTGTAACTACCAACAAATACTTGGTCGTCATTTAGTGGGTTAATTAAAACGCAATGAGCATAATCACCGCTATTTGTTGAGCCTCCACTTGATAATGGATCTAATTGAGGCGAGCCTTCTAAAATTAATATCCAAGATTGGCCACCATCTTTACTTACAAAAAAACCATATAATGATGCAGAAGATACATTTAAACCGGGGTTAGTTGGTTTTGCTATAGAAGCATAAACAACAGAACTATTGTTACTTGATACGGCAAACTCAATTCTTCCGTAATTTGAATTAGGTAAAAAAGAGGATGTTGGTGTAATGTCGTTAAATCCGGCAGGGTTACCAGAATCAGATTTATACATTCTAACACCCCCACCTGTAGTAACCGATGTTGTGGTTACATAAACATTTCCTTGTACATCATAAGATACAGTTAAAGCTGTTGCTGTAGGCGCAATTGAACCGCTTGCTTTTGTGAAACTTGTACCACCATCGCTAGATAAAAATAAACCTTTATTTCCGGCAACAGCAATTTTGCTTGCATCAGAAGGGTGGCAGGCAATACGAGTAATAACAGTACCTAAAACAGATGAATCCATTACCAATTGTAAAGTATTGTTTGGTAATAGTTTATATAATCCTGTTCCAATTAATGCTCTTTGCCTTGCAGAAACTCTCAAAAATCCTTCGCCTGTAGAAGCATAAATAGTTCCATCTGCTGCTTGTGCTAAATAACTAATATTTCTTATACTTCCCTGATCGTCCAACGGAGCCCAATTTGCACCGGCATCTGTTGATTTAAAAATACCACTTGATACACTTCCTACGTACAATACATTCTTGTTGTTTCTATCAACAACCATGTTTCTTGAACGACCTGCGCTTAATACAGGGCCGGCTGGCGACCAATTGTAGGTTTGCGCTATAACTTCAACGCCGCTTAATAACGCAATTAAAAATGCTCCAACTAATTTGTATTTGTTCATCATATCTTAAATCCTTTATGTGGTTCCTTAATTATATAATTTTAACAAAAATGTTCATTTTTCTTTGAATAAAAAAATAGAAAAGGCTAAATTTTACTACTTATACTTGATTTTTTTTACAAATGGTTCATTTTAACAATTAAGTGAAAATACCCCATTGATTATCAAAATTTTGTGATTTACCTGCTTTTCCTAAATTTGTGCTCTTATTTTTATGGCAACTATTAATTATTATTCTCATCCATCGGCAATTATAGATGAGGGATGCGAAATTGGTGAGGGAACAAAAATTTGGCATTTTTCACACATAATGCCTAATTGTAAACTTGGTAAAAACTGTAACATCGGTCAAAATGTTGTAATTTCCCCGGAAGTGGTTTTGGGCAACAATGTTAAGGTGCAAAATAATGTTTCTATTTATACCGGCGTAACTTGCGATGACGATGTTTTTTTGGGCCCAAGTATGGTTTTCACCAATGTTACAAATCCCAGAAGTGCTGTTAATAGAAGAGGCCAATATGCTAAAACTCATGTTGGAAAAGGGGCTTCAATTGGCGCCAATGCAACCATTGTATGTGGACACGATATTGGTGAATTTGCATTTATTGGTGCAGGAGCTGTTGTTACCAAAAATGTACCTGCATTTGCCTTGTTAGTTGGCAACCCCGCTAAACAAATTGGCTGGATGAGTGAATTTGGACATAAATTAAGTTTTGATGCAAACGGAATTGCAGAATGTGAAGAAAGTAAACAAAAATATAAATTAGAAAACAACCTTGTAAAACGTATAGCATAATGACAAAAATAAAATTTGCTGTAATTGGACAGGGACATATTGGAAAGCGTCACGCAGAAATGATTAGGCGAAATGACAATTGCGAGTTAATTGCCGTTTGCGATATTCTTTCTAAAAAAGAACTTGGAATTGAAAATTTAAAAGAAAACTTTTACAACAATGTAGAGGAAATGCTTAAAGCACACCCCGAAGTTGATGTTGTAAATATATGCTCGCCAAATGGTTTACATGCAATTCATTCTATAAAATCGTTGGAAGCTCAAAAGCATGTAGTGGTTGAAAAACCCATGGCGCTTTCTAAAACAGATTGCGAAAAAATTATTTATACGGCATTGGCGCAACATAAAAATGTGTTTTGTGTAATGCAAAACAGATACTCTCCCCCAAGCGTTTGGTTAAAAGAAGTAATGCAAAATAAAATAATTGGGGATGTTTACATGGTACAATTAAACTGTTACTGGAATCGTGATGAAAGATATTATAAGCCGGGTAATTGGAAAGGAACGCAGGATTTAGACGGAGGTACCTTGTTTACTCAATTTAGCCATTGGATAGATATTATGTATTGGTTGTTTGGAGACATCACCAATATTCAGGCAAAATTTGCAGATTTTAATCATCAAAAAACAACTGATTTTGAAGACAGTGGCCTGGTAAGTTTTGATTTTATTAATGGTGGAATGGGTTGTATTAACTACTCTACCGCTGTTTGGGATAAAAATCTAGAATCATCTTTAACCATTGTTGGCAGCAAAGGAAGCGTAAAGGTTGGCGGACAATACATGGATCAAATAGAAGTTTGTAATATTAAAGATTATAAAATACCTGAATTGGATGCAACTAACCCTGCAAATGATTATGGGGCATACAAAGGTTCTGCCAACAATCACAGCAATGTTATTGAAAATGTGGTAGACACTTTAACCGGAAAAAATAAAATTTCTACCAACGCCTTAGAAGGTTTAAAAGTAGTAGATATTATAGAACGAATTTATGCATTGCGTCCTAAAAAAGTTATAAAAAAATAAAATTGTACTGTTATGATGTACCAAAAAATAATAAATAAAGAAGCAAAGGTTGCATTAATTGGCCTTGGGTATGTTGGATTACCAATTGCTTTGGCATTTGCAAAAAAAGTAAAAGTAATTGGCTTTGATATAAACGAAGACAGGGTTAAATTAATGAAAAAAGGAATTGACCCAAGTAACGAATTACCAGCAAGTGAATTTAAAAAATCGGATATTGAATTTACAAGTAAGTTAGAAGATTTAAAAAAAGCTAATTTTTATATTGTTGCAGTTCCTACACCAATTGACGAACATAACTTACCGGATTTAAAACCCCTAATTGCAGCGTCTACTACCGTTGGTAAGGTTTTAAAAAAAGGAGATTATGTAGTTTATGAGTCTACCGTTTATCCGGGCTGTACAGAAGAAGATTGCATTCCTGTTCTGGAAAAAATGAGCGGCTTAAAATTTAAAAAAGATTTTAAAGTTGGTTATTCACCTGAACGCATTAACCCCGGCGACAAAGAACACACCATTACAAAAATTTTAAAAGTTGTTAGCGGATGCGATAACGAAAGCTTAGAAAACATAAGTAAAGTTTACGAAATAATTGTGGAACCGGGAACACACAAAGCCTCAAGTATAAAGGTGGCCGAAGCAGCTAAAATTATTGAAAATACGCAACGAGATGTTAATATTGCGCTAATGAATGAATTGTCTATCATCTTCAATAAAATGGGCATTAATACATTTGATGTGTTAGAAGCCGCCGGAACAAAATGGAATTTCTTAAAGTTTTTCCCTGGCTTGGTTGGCGGACATTGTATTGGTGTTGATCCTTATTATTTAACCCACAAGGCCGAAAGTTTAGGATATCATGCACGTGTTATAAACAGCGGCCGTTATGTGAACGACAGCATGGGTTTTTACGTTGCAAAAAATTGCGTTAAAAAAATTATTGCAGCCGGTAAAAACATCTCCAAATCTAAAGTATTGATAATGGGTGCAACTTTTAAGGAAGATGTGAGTGATATTAGAAACAGTAAAGTTTCTGATATTGTTAAAGAATTAAAATCTTTTGGAGTAAAAGTAGAGGTAGTTGACCCCCATGCTGATAGTAGCGAGCTTAAACATGAATATGGTTTTGGCTTAAACAAACAAGGAAAAAACTACGATGGTGTTATTGTTGCCGTTAATCACAAAGAATATAAAAACCTGGATGAAAAATTCTTTAAATCTGTATTATCAAAAAATGGAGTTTTTGTTGATGTAAAAGGAATTTACAAGGGGAGAATAAAAAATTTGACTTACTGGAGTCTTTAATACTAAAAGAAAAGGTGATTAATTTTTAATCACCTTTTTTATTGCAAAACCTTTTTCAGTTTCAATTTTTAAGAAGTAAATACCACTTTCAATTTCTCCTAATTCTATTTCTATATTTTTTGAACCAACCAATTTAGAGGATAATGTTCTACCTAATTGATCAGTAATAACAATACTTCTTACTAATTCATTGCAACCAATTGTTAGTTTTGAATTAAAAGGGTTTGGGTAAATACTAACGCTGATATGTTCAAATTCATTTTCTTTAATTGATACTGCAACTGGTATTATAAAATTAGTGCACAATTCATTATCTAAAAAAACATTATCGTTTTCACCATTGGGTACAGTAGTAAACAAACAATAATTTGCCAAAACGGTAGAAGATGGGTATATGCTATTAAGAAACATTTTATGAATAAATCCGGTCATTACATAAACAGTATCGTTCATTGCCAGTGAAGAAATGTTGTAATCCTGTTGATAGAAATACGCGCCACATGCCACGTCAGGACCGATATATGCGTTTAATTTAAAAGTAGTTAATGGTAAATTCGACTTATTTTTTACACCAACCTTTGCACGCATGTAAGAAGTATATGTTGCCATTGGAGGATACCCTGGGGCTATCAAATAGGCATAAGCTGAATCTAATTCAACGGAAATAATTTCAATATCATTACTAAACATATTTCCGGAATTCTTTGGAAATACATTTAATGTCACAGACATATGTTCGCCTGGCCAACTCAAGCTTGTTTTAGAAACACAGGATGATAAAACCCCAATTAAAGATTGATTCTTTACCAAATTAATTTGAGTAACCTTTTGAGTGCTGGTGGTAGAAGAATGTATGCTTTGAAATGAGGTATCAGTAATAAAATAAGTTTGTATAGTTGAAGAAGAGGATATAGAATAAAGAGAGTCATTTTGCAAAACAAAATCAGCAACATTTATTCCTGCCTGATATAAACTGTTGCCTATTAAAGTAAAATTTGGAGAGAATTTGTAATGCTTTCCATCTGAACCAATTGCCATTATTTGATTACCATTGTAGTAACTCATTTTTATATAAGTAGTTGCTGTTGGAATTGAATTTATAATATTTGCTGAGGCATTTAATTCATAAAAACCATTCGTATTGCTTTGCTTAGCGCTTAATATTAAGTTGTTATTTGGAAGTTGGAGAACAGATGAAATTTGACTTAATCCTGTATTTTTTCGAAGTAGTAGTTGGCCTGATTTACTATAACGACACATTACACTATCAGTAAAAACATAATAAGTTGAATCAGTATGTTGTAAAACGTTTTTGTAGTTATCCCATTGTGTATCTGTTGTGAAATTTGAAAATAAAATTACCCCATTAGTATCTATTTTACAGATATAGTTTTTCATATCGCTAAAAAACACATCGCAAAAAGATTCGCGTCCAACCAACATTAATTTATTATCTAATGTTTTAATAGAATTTGAAGTTATAATTCCTACATTTAAAAAAGACCTGGACTTAAGCAATCCGCTTTCTGAATATCGATATAAATATGGGGTTCCGTACCCACCTCCATTAACTAAATAGGTAGAAAAATAATAATTATTCGCTATGTACTGTAAACTAGGTGTTGCCTGCTCCGATTTATCATGAAACGCAACATTAAAAACCGATTGGCTACTTAAAGTATCTGCAAAACAATAGAATATAAATAAACCTAAATATTTTTTGAGAACCCTCATTTTATTTTAAATTTACAAAAAATTACTTCAAATGAAAATACTTATTACCGGAGGAGCTGGATTTATTGGCTCGCATGTTGTTAGATTGTTTGTAAACACTTACCCAAGCTATCAAATTTATAATTTAGATGCCCTAACCTACGCCGGTAATTTAGCCAACTTAACGGATATTGAGAATAAACCCAACTATCAATTCATTAAAGGAGATATTGTTGATGCCAAATTTATTAATGAACTTTTTGAAAAAGAAAACTTTAATGCAATTATTCACTTAGCTGCTGAAAGTCATGTTGACCGCAGTATTACCAATCCATTAGAATTTGTAATGACAAATGTAATTGGTACCGTTAATTTATTAAATGCGGCAAAAAATTTATATAAAAAAGATAATAATTCCTTTAACCGCTTTTATCACGTTAGTACCGATGAGGTTTATGGTGCCTTAGGTGAAACAGGTATGTTTACCGAAACAACTGCCTACGACCCACACAGCCCCTACTCTGCTTCTAAAGCAAGTAGCGATCATTTTGTTCGTGCTTACCACGACACTTATGGTATGCCGATAGTTATTTCTAATTGCAGTAATAATTATGGCCCAAATCATTTTCCTGAAAAGCTTATACCTCTTTGTATCAATAATATTTTAAATAATAAATCTCTACCTATTTACGGTAAAGGTGAAAATGTGAGGGATTGGCTTTATGTAGTTGATCACGCACGCGCTATTGATGTTGTTTTTCATAAGGCAAAAGATGGCAGCACTTACAATATTGGCGGACATAACGAATGGACAAACATAGATGTAATTCGTTTATTATGCCGCATTATGGATAAAAAATTAAACCGCCCTGTAGGTACAAATGAAAAACTTATAACTTTTGTAACCGACCGTGCCGGACATGATTTACGTTACGCAATAGATGCCACCAAATTAAAAAATGATTTAGGATGGATACCTAGTGTTACTTTTGAAGAAGGCTTAGATAAAACAGTGGATTGGTATTTAACCAACAGTGATTGGTTAAATGAAGTAACATCAGGCCACTACATGAAATATTACGAAGAGCAATACGCTAAAAGGTAATTTTTTACTTCTTTTTAATTAAATCAAATAAGAGTAATTCTATAAAATTCCGGTAACTTTTTTCGTCAATTGGGCTGCTAAAATCATTAAGGGAGGGTAAATTTTGCATAAAAAATTTTTGCGTATGAGCAAGCTCAACTATTGAACTGGCTAATGCTTTCGGATACTTAAAATTTGGATTATACTCGTGTATTACCTTAGCAAACAAAGCGCACATATCTTTATAAGGCTTAAAAAGCTTTTCCTTATTATCAACTCCTACATGTCGCGTTAAATATGCTTTAGATCCTTCCCAGATGATTAATTCGTATAGTTTTTTCTCATCAATAATTGAATTACTACCTATTGAATTATAGGGTTGTGTAATTACATCAAGTATTTTCTTTAACTTCAGCTCCGGCTTGCTTAAATTATTTATTTCAAATAAGATGCGATACTCTAATTGACTCCAATACCAACCAAATAGATAAATCAACATTTTGTGTTTGTTCTCAAAATACCTGTATATGCTGGCTTCGGTGGTTCCAATTTCCGCTGCTAGCTTTCTAAATGTAAACAATTCAAAGCCCAACTTGTTAATTTCCTGTAAGCCTATTTTAATGATTTTACGCCCCAACTCAGAATCCTGCGGATCTTTCAAAAAAAGTTTTTCATTCAGCTTTATTTTTAAATCTACCTCCATAATTATTAATCAACACAAAAGTAAACCTTTACAAATAAATTATAATATAATTATTGTTAAAAGTATTACTATCATTTTTAATATTTATACTTTTGCCAAATACTCAATTAAATGACAATATTTAAAAAATTAATTACCCTGCTAGTCCCTGAAAAATCAAACATTTTTCAGATTTACTTTATGGCTATGCTGCAAGGTTTATTTTATATTTCTATTCCTTTATTTATCCAATCGGTTATTACATATACCATGGCCGGTTCTATCTCTGTATCGCTGGTTTTACTTTGTACATTTACTGTTATATCTGTAATTTTTATTGGACTATTTCAACTTTGGCAGCTTCGCATTAATGAAACGATACAACAAAGTATACTACTTAATGTTGGTGTGAAATTTTCAGAAAAACTTTTTAAGTTAAATCCTTCACTTTACTTAAACGAATATTTATCCGTTAAAATAAATCATTTTTACGATACACTAACTCTTCAAAAAGGTTTGGCTAAAATTCTATTAGATGTTTCCTTTAGTGTTGTATCCATTGTGTTTGGTTTATTGGTGCTTTCTGCCTACAATCCATTATTCTTAGTTTTTACATTACTAACGGTACTTATTTTTTACTTTATTCTAAAAAATTACGGTTCTAAAGCACTCGATAAAAGTTTAAATGAATCGCGTAGCAAACACTTGTTTGTAAATTGGCTGCACAATTTAGTAATTGGTTTAAGGGATAAAGAAAAGAGCTACACCGATGAGTATATATACGAAACAACTTCCGTTAAGTTAAAATCTTACATTGATGATAAAAGCGATTATTTTAAAATACTCGACTTACAATACCGAAGCATCCTCGTCTTTAAAATAATATTTATTACTGTTCTGCTTTTTTTAGGGGTTATTCTAGTACAAACAGGTTATTTAAATATTGGACAATTTGTTGCCTCAGAGATATTGGTGCTTTTAGTAATCAATGCAATTGAAAAACTAGTTATTAATCTTAAAACAGTTTTTGATGTTTTAACAGCAACTGAAAAACTATTTCAAGTGTTTGAAATGGAAAATGAAATTGAAAAAGAAAACAGAATATCATTTAGCCAATTAAAAACGAATGTTTCCGAATTCATATACAAACACGCTTACTCAAAAAAATTTAAAAGTACCCTATACAGTGTTTTATTAATTGGATTAATTGTACTCTTTCTTCCATGGACCCAAACAGTAGAGAGCACTGGGCAAATAACAACGCTTGATCCAACAAAACGTCCGCAAACTGTTACAAGCAGGATTGCCGGAAGGGTTGAAAAATGGTATATTAATGAAGGTACATTAATTAAAAAGAATGATACTATTGCTTTCATTTCTGAAATTAAAGATGATTATATGGATCCTAATTTAATTGAGCGATCAGAATCGCAAATTAAGTCAAAGGAATCTTCTATTGAATCCTATGAGTTTAAAATTAATGCTATCAATTCTCAAATTGATGCTTTAAATAAATCTCTTCTTTTAAAAACCGAACAATTAAAAAATAAAATACTACAATCAAAAATTAAAATTTATACAGATAGCATTGAGATGGTTGCTGCTGAAAATAATTACAAAGTAACAGAAGAACAACTTAAACGATTTGAAGAACTCTTACAAAAGGGTGTTATTTCAAAAACCGATCTTGAAAATAGAAAAGTGAAATTGCAAGAAGGTATGGCAAAAAGAATTTCTTCTCAAAACGATTACAGGAATTCACTCAATGAATTATTAAATGCAGAAATTGAATTAAACGCCACACGCCAGGATTTTAATGAAAAATTAATGAAAGCCGAGTCGGAAAAATTAAGTACTTTTTCTAACTTGTACGATGCAGAAGCGAACTTAACCAAAATGCAAAACCAACTTTCTAATTATTCTATTCGACAAGGTTATTATTTTGTGTTGGCACCGCAAGATGGATTTATATCTAAAACATTTATAAATGGAGTTGGAGAAATAATAAAAGAAGGTAGTGCAATTTGCAGTATTGTTCCCTCGCAAGAAGAACAAGCTGTAGAATTGTTTATTAATCCTATTGATTTACCATTAGTTCATCCAGGACAAAAAGTTCAGCTTTTATTTGATGGTTGGCCAGCTTTTGTTTTCTCAGGATGGCCCGGGGTAAGTTTCGGAACCTACGAAGCCGAAGTTGTTGCTGTAGACAAAGCAATTTCTGAAAATGGGAAATTTAAGGTGCTTGCAGTAAATAAAGAAAAGCCTTGGCCCGAAGCCATTCAAATTGGAGGAGGGGTTAAAGGATTTGCCTTGCTTAATAATGTTTTGGTGATCTATGAATTGTGGCGAAAAATTAATGGGTTCCCGCCAGAGTTTTATACAATTGAAAATAAAGCTAAAGAAGAAAACAAAAAGAAAGAGGAAAATAAAAATGAAAAAAACTAAGCTTTTTATCTTTTTACTTCTTTGTTATTTTATCGGAATTTCGCAAACCGACGAATTTTCTTACGAAGGGCTGTTTCGCTCCATCGAGAAAAATCATCCTCTTTTTTCACAAGCACAAAATCAATCCGCAATCGGTAGACATCATATCCAAATGGCGCAAGGGGGATACGATCCGCAGGTTAGTGCAAGCTTCCATAATAAATATTTTGCCAATAAAAACTATTATTCCTATTTACAAGGTGAAGTAAAACAACAATTATTTGCATCGCAATACATAAAGGCCGGATATGAATATGGGCAGGGAACTTTTGCCAATCCGGAATCAATTACACCTTTTTATGGTTTATACTATGTAAGTTTTGAAACAAACTTACTGCAAGGTTTAACTTTTGATAAACAAAGAGCCGATATATTAAAATCAAAACAATACAAGAACTTTTACTCAACAGAAAGGATTATTTTACTTAATAATCTATATTACGGGGCGGGTTTAAGTTATGCAGAATGGGCGTACGCGCATAAACTGATGAGTTTAAATACCTATTATACTCTACTTGCCAAACAGCGTTTAGGCGCAATGAATGATTTGGCTTCCATAGGAGAAAGAGCGGCAGCAGATACAGTTGAAGCTGCTATTTTTTATCAAACACGATTGCTCGATTACAATATTGCAAAAGTTGAGGCGCTTGAAAAAACAACTGAAGTTTCTAATTTTTACCTTAACAACCAACTTGTAGATTTTAATAATGGAATCAAACCTGTTGACACTCTTGATTATTTGTTTGAAAAAATTAAAGAGAAAACAATGATTTTTTTGAAGGCAGATTCTTTAAACAATCCCCTATTAGCTCAATATCAAATTAAGCAAAACATCTTTGAAATTGAGAAAAGATTTAGAAAAGAAATGATAAAACCTCAACTTTCTGTGAACTACAATCTAATATCTGAATCACAGGGAAATACTTTGGCTCAGTTATCCACTAATAACTACAAATGGGGTGCTTCACTAAATTTTCCGTTGTTTTTTAGAAACTCATATAATAGTTTTAAAATTTCAGACTTAGAAGCAACCAATAATAAAATGGAATTAAATTTTAAAAAATTAGAAATTGATTATAAAAACAATTTACTAAAACAGTCTATCTCTGTTTTATCTGAACAAATTGTAGCAGCGATAAAAAATGTAAACTATAGTAAAATACTCTTAGATGCTGAAAAACTAAAATTCAGTATTGGAGAAAGTTCGCTTTTTTTACTTAATACCCGCGAAAACAAATTAATGGAATCTGAATTAAAATTAGCTGAATATAAACTTAAATACATTAAAACAGTATTAAAACTAATTCATTTGAACGGTAATTTAAATTATCAATTATGATTGTACTGAATATAATAACCAAGAATATTTCTGAAATTGAAACCATAATGAAAGAAATCATTACAAATCGCTTTGCGCAAAGTGTTCAGTTAGATCATGAAGTAAAACACATTTTAATTAATGGAAAATTATCTGAATTAAAAACGCCAAAAATAAGCTTTATTACTAAAGCATTGTTGTATAATGAAATTGAAACTTTTTTGCACCATAAATTTCCCACAACCGATTTTATGATTTATTCCATTCCAATAAGTCAAATGAACCTCGAACATTCCAATAAATTAAGAGAATATTTAAAACCTATTTAATACCAAAAAATCTATTTTAGGATTAAAACCTAAAATAATTTGATTTTTAATGAATCAAAAAACTAATAAACTTGATTAATTACTATTTGTAGATTTAATCCAATCTCCAAATGAATGCACGCCATTTTTTTCAGACAAATGCTTTTCAATATCCTCAATTCTTCCCTTTGGAATAGAATTAATTAATTTTTTAGTGTAATCACTGGTTGGATTATTGCAAATTTCATCGGCATCACCCATTTCTTCAATTTTCCCTTGATTCATTACCACCATGCGATCACTCATAAATTTCACAACACTTAAATCGTGACTAATAAAAATATAGGTGAACTTAAATTCCTTTTTTAAATCGTTTAATAAATTTAAAACTTGCGCCTGTACACTTACATCTAATGCACTTACACTTTCATCACAAATAATAAATTTAGGGTTTAAAGATAAAGCTCTGGCAATACAAATACGCTGTCTTTGCCCTCCGCTAAACTCATGCGGGTAACGGTAAAAATGCTTGCTTTCCAATCCTACTTTTTCCAATAAATCATACACCATGCGTTTTCGAACATTGTTGTTGCCCCCAATTTTATGCACCTTCATGGGTTCCATTAAGGCATCACCAACGGTTAAACGAGGGTTTAAAGAAGAATAAGGGTCTTGAAAAATTATTTGAATATCTTTTCTCAAAAATCGGAAATCGCTTTCCTTCATTCTTAAAATTTCTTGTCGCTTATAAAATATTTTACCTTCTTTTGCTTCGGTAAGTTTCATTATTGTTCTACCCAAGGTAGATTTTCCACATCCACTTTCTCCAACTAAGCCTAAAGTTTCGCCTTCGTAAATATCAAAACTAACATCGTCAACCGCTTTTGTCCAACTTAATACTTTGCCAAACATTGTCTTCTCTGCCGGAAACCAGGTTTTTACATTTTGAATTTCTAATATTTTATCACGTGCATAAAGCTCTTTGTGTTGCTTTATTCTTTCATCGACTGTAACTTCAACACTGTGCAAGGTATCATCTACTGTTCTATCAATCTCTTCAATGTCCCCGTTTTCTTTACGAATCATAAAGTCGCTAACAACCGGTAATCTTTTTACACGCAAATCCAATGGAGGTCTACAGGCAAGTAAACTTTTAGTGTAAGGATGCTGTGGGTTTTTAAAAATATCTAACACATGGCCTTGCTCCACAATTTTTCCTTTGTACATTACTACCACCTTATCTGCAAGTTCTGCAATAACACCTAAATCATGGGTAATAAACATAATTCCCATGTTGTGTTCTTTTTGCAGATTACGCATTAAATCTAAAATGGTTTTTTGTACGGTAACATCCAAAGCTGTAGTTGGCTCATCTGCAATAAGAATGTTAGGATTACAACTCATTGCCATTGCTATCATTACCCTTTGTTTTTGCCCACCTGATATTTGATGTGGGTACCTATCCATCATTAATTCCGGAGTTGGTAATTGTACCTGATTAAACAAATCTAATACAATTTTATATGCTTCTTTTTTAGAAATTTTCTTGTGTAAAATTAAAGCCTCTGCAACTTGGTCGCCGCATTTAATTACAGGATTTAAAGAGGTCATTGGTTCCTGAAAAATCATGGCAATTTCATTTCCGCGATAATGCCTCATTTCCGATTCAGGAGCCTTCACTAAATCAACTACTCTACCATCTTTGGTAGTATAAATAATTTCGCCGCCAGTAATTTTTCCGGGAGGGTTTGGTATTAAGCCCATAACAGACAAGGAAGTAACTGATTTACCCGAGCCACTTTCGCCAACTATACCAATTGTTTCGCCTTTGTGTAAAGTAAAACTAACGTCGTTAACAGCTTTAATAAACTCGTCGTCACTTTTAAACTCGGTTACTAAATTTTTAATCTCAAGTAAAACTTCCCTTTCCATACAATAGAACTAACGAAGTAAGCAATTTTTTTAAACAATAAAAAATACATTCGCCTTGTGGCGAGATTCCAAAGATAAAATAATTTATATTAATTCTAAATAAAGAATTTATAGGCCCATACCTCTGCCAAAGTAAGTTTTTTGAAATTAGTTAAAAAAAAGTGAAGTCTTGCTAAACTAAATTTTGCTATTGTTTGTTTGTATACATAGATTTGTAACGCTTTTAACAAATAATCTATTTAATGTATGGGAAGTAATTCTGGATTTTTAAAATCTTCTATTGGTAAAAAGTTTGTAATGGGCACTACCGGTTTATTTTTAATAACCTTTTTAATAGTGCACTGCTTTATAAACATGCTTATATTTCTTAACGATGGCGGAGAAACCTTTAACAAGGGCGCCGAGTTTATGGGCACAAATTGGCTTATTAGAACCATGGAAATTGTGTTGTTTTTAGGCTTAATACTTCACATGGTTCAAGCTTTAACTTTAACTTTAGAAAACCGCAAAGCGCGCCCTGTTCAGTACGCTCAGGTTGCTGGTGCTGCTAACAGCACTTGGTATAGCCGCTCTATGGGTTTATTGGGTACTTTAATTTTAATGTTTTTAATTATTCACTTAAAACATTTTTGGGTACCAAGTCGCTTTACCGATCACATTGCCCATAACGAATACGAGAAACTACCGGGCCAAGAAACCCTGTATCATGAAATGTTGGAGGTTTTTGAAAATCCTATTGTAGTTGTAGTTTATGTTCTAGCTATGATTTCTTTAGCCTACCACTTACTGCACGGCTTTCAATCTGCATTTCAAACATTGGGCTTAAACCACAAAAAATATACACCCATGATAAAAAAATGTGGTGTTGCATTTTCAATTATCATCTCAGTATTATTTGCTGCAATGCCTATTGCAATGTATTTAAAATTGATTCATTAATCGCATATTCAAATTAAAAAATATGGCTTCATCAAAAAAATTAGACGCTAAAATTCCGGAAGGGACATTAGAACAAAAGTGGACCAAATACCGTTCTACTGTACATCTTGTTAACCCTGCCAATAAGCGTAGTTTAGATGTTCTTGTTGTAGGTTCAGGATTGGCGGGTGCTTCTGCAGCTGCAACCTTGGCTGAAATGGGATACAAAGTAAAAGTATTTTGTTTTCAAGATTCTCCACGCCGTGCCCATTCAATTGCTGCGCAAGGTGGTGTGAATGCTGCAAAAAATTATCAAAACGATGGCGACAGTGTTTACCGTTTGTTTTACGACACCATTAAAGGTGGAGATTACCGTGCACGTGAAGCAAATGTGCATCGCTTAGCAGAAGTATCAGGAAATATTATAGACCAGTGTGTAGCGCAAGGCGTGCCCTTTGCGCGCGAATACGGCGGATTATTAAGCAACCGTTCTTTTGGTGGAACACAGGTACAACGTACGTTTTACGCAGCCGGCCAAACCGGCCAACAATTATTGTTAGGTGCTTATTCTGCTTTACAACGCCAGGTAGGAATGGGTGCTGTAAAATTATATGCTCGTCACGAGATGTTAGACGTAGTAAATATAGATGGTAAATGCCGCGGAATAATTGCGCGTGATTTAGTGAGCGGAAAATTAGAAAGACATTTCGGTCATGCTGTTTTATTATGCACAGGTGGTTACGGTAACGTATTCTTCCTATCAACAAATGCTATGGGAAGTAACGTAACTGCAGCCTGGAAAGCACATAGAAAAGGTGCTTTTTTCGGAAACCCATGTTACACACAAATTCATCCAACGTGTATACCTGTTAGTGGCGATCATCAATCTAAACTCACCTTAATGTCAGAATCGTTACGTAATGACGGAAGAATTTGGGTTCCAAAGAAAAAAGAAGATGCCATCGCAATAAGAGAAGGGAAATTAAGTCCGGTTAACTTAAAAGAAGAAGACAGAGACTATTATTTAGAAAGAAGATACCCGGCTTTTGGAAACCTTGTACCGCGTGACGTTGCAAGCCGTGCAGCCAAAGAAAGATGTGATGCTGGTTTTGGTGTTAACGCAACCGGCCAGGCAGTTTATTTGGATTTTGCTTTTAATATGAAATACAAATACGGTAAAATTGAGGCAACTAAAAAAGGTATAGAAAACCCTACAGAAGAGCAGTTAACCGAATTTGGAAAAGCAGTTATAAAAGAAAAATACGGGAACTTGTTTGATATGTACGAACAAATTACCGGTGTAAATCCTTATGAAAACCCAATGCAAATTTATCCTGCGGTGCATTATACCATGGGAGGATTGTGGGTTGATTATCATTTAATGACAACAGTTCCGGGATTATACGCATTGGGTGAAGCAAACTTTAGCGACCATGGTGCAAATCGTTTAGGAGCTTCTGCATTAATGCAAGGTTTGGCAGATGGGTATTTTGTGATACCATACACTATTGGTGAATACTTATCGGAAGAAATTAGAACAAAAGCAATACCAACCGATAATGAGGCTTTTGTAAAAGCTGAACAAGAAGTACAAAATACGTTAAACCGTTTATTAAATATTAAAGGAACCAAATCAGTTGATTATTTCCACAAGCGTTTAGGAAAAGTAATGTGGGATCAATGCGGTATGGCACGTAACGAAAAAGGTTTAAAAGAAGCAATTGCAGAAATTAGAGCCATTCGTGAAGAATTCTGGAAAGATGTTCGTGTGCCGGGAAGTGCCAACGAATTTAATCCTGAACTTGAAAAAGCAGGACGCGTTGCAGATTTTATTGAACTAGGAGAATTAATGTGTATGGATGCTTTACATCGTAATGAAAGTTGTGGTGGCCACTTCCGCGAAGAATACCAAACTGAAGAAGGTGAAGCTAAACGCGATGATGAAAACTTTGCCTATGTTGCAGCCTGGGAAATGAAAGAAGTTGGAAACTGGGAACTTCATAAGGAAGAATTAAAATACGAGAATATTAAAATTGCTCAAAGAAGCTATAAATAACAAAACGAAAGTTATGGGTGGTAATTCAGGAAAAACAATAAACGTTACGCTTAAAGTGTGGCGCCAAAAAAACAAAAGTGAAAAAGGAACTTTTGAAACACATGAAATGAAAGGTGTTTCAACGGATATGTCTTTTTTAGAAATGTTTGACGTTTTAAACGAACGTTTAATTAACGAAGGAAAAGATCCGGTTGCATTTGACCACGATTGCCGAGAAGGTATTTGCGGTATGTGCAGTATGTATATAAACGGTCGTCCACACGGACCAAAAAATGCAGTAACTACATGTCAATTGCACATGCGTAGTTTTAACGATGGCGATACCATTGTAGTTGAGCCTTGGAGAAGCGCTGCCTTTCCGGTAATTAAAGATTTAGCGGTAGACAGAGCTGCATTTGACAGAATTATTGCCGCTGGCGGGTTCGTTTCAGTAAACACCGGTAACGCGCAAGATGCCAATAATATTTTGGTGCCAAAGCACGATGCAGACGATGCATTTAATGCAGCAGCTTGTATTGGTTGCGGTGCTTGTGTTGCGGCATGCAAAAACAGCAGTGCTATGTTGTTTGTATCTGCAAAGGTTTCTCAATTAGCCTTATTACCACAAGGTAAAGTGGAAAAAGAAACACGTGTGTTAAACATGGTAAAACAAATGGATGTGGAAGGCTTTGGTAATTGCACCAATACCGGCGCATGTGAAGCAGAATGCCCAAAATCTATTTCTCTAGAAAATATTGCAAGATTAAACAGAGAGTATTTATTTGCATCAGCTAACGATAAAAAATAAGTTACAATAATTTAATTTTTAAAAAGCATATCTAAAAACGGTATGCTTTTTTATTTTAACTACTTTTAAAGTAATTTAAGTATTGCTTATAATTATTCTGCAAAATGGTGGGATATTATATACATTAATTAAAAATAGAACAGATATTTGCCGATACTTTTAAAAGCTGAACAAACTATTATACAAGTCGCTAATTGAAAAAAGATACTAACATACTGAATGAGTTTAAAGCAATTGATATATCAGAAATAAATAAAAACTCATTTCTAGATAGGAAAGACACGAAATTTTTTATACCGGAAGAGAAAATAAATGAATTTTTAGAACGAATTAAATTAAACTATTTGATTTTACAAGTAAACGGCGCAAGGCTTGGCGAATATGAAACCCACTATTTTGACACTCCTGATTTAACACTTTACAAAAATCATCACCATGGAAAACTAAACAGATATAAAATCAGAATAAGAACATACGTTAACAGCGCACTTTCTTTTTTAGAAGTTAAATTTAAAAGCAATAAAGGAAGAACAGTAAAATCAAGAATAAAATATAATATATTAAATAAGTTAAACGAAACAGCATTAAATTTTATAAAAGAAAATGGATTTAAAAACCCAGAACTACTCGTTCCATCAGTAATAATTAATTACAGAAGAATTACCCTTTTAGAAAAAAACTTACTAGAAAAAATAACCATTGATACTTGCCTTCACTTTAAAAACAACAACACTTCTAAGAGTATTGATAATATAGCCATTATTGAAATTAAACAACACAATAAACTGATTTCTGACGCAGTAATGAATTTGAAAAAAATGGGAATAAAGCCTGTTTCAATCAGTAAATACTGTTTAGCTATAATTAGTTTGTATCCTAATGTTGCTAAAAACAATTTTAAGCCTAAATTGCATCAACTAAATAAAATACGAAATGACAGATTTATTTATTCAGCTTAGTATAATCGACGAAAATGTTGCCACTGGTGTGGAAGCATTACAGAAGTTATCAATAAAACTTTTAGCAAGAATTGTAATTGATCTTATTTCTGCATTTTTTTTAATCAGGTACGTTTACTTTGCATTTCATAAACGCAGCGAATTATTCTTTACGTTCTTTATGTTTAACATTGTTATTTTTTTAATATGCTTTTTGTTAAATAAAGTTGATTTAAGTATGGGCGCTGCATTTGGTTTGTTTGCGGTTTTTAGCATGTTAAGATACAGAACAGAAGATATTAGCATAAAAGATATGACCTATATTTTTTTACTAATTGCAATTGGACTAATAAATGCAGTAGGTAAAATAAAAGGCGCTGGTGATTTATATGAATATGTTTTTCTAGGAGGAATTAACTTTTTAATTATAACTATTGCCTACTTACTTGAAAGTAAATTAATTTTTAAGAAAGAAGCAGTACAGATAATTATTTATGATAATATTGAACTAATAAAATCCGGAAATAATGCTTTGCTAATAGAAGATTTAAAAAACAGAACCGGATTAAACATTCATCGTATTTCTATTGGCAAAATAGATTTCTTAAAAGATGCGACTCAAATAAAAGTTTACTATTACGAAAGTTAATTTCCATTAAAACCAATCTCAACATCAACTTTTCCTAAATTTTAGTTTTTTAGAATATAGCATCTTTACTATTACTCAACTCATATCTAACGTTAAAAGAATTTTAAGATATTAATTCGTTTACCTTTTGTTGCGTAAACAAAGAAATTTTATATATTCGTGTCAAAATTCGGAAAATGAAAAAAATATTCAGTACACTGTGCATTCTTATTTTTTTGCAAACAAAATTATTTTCTCAAAGCACAATTAATTTAAATTGGTTAAGTGGTTATGGTGAAGCTTCCAATTCTGATATAATTAATTCTTCTACAGTAGATAACAATGGAAATGTTTATGTAACTGGCAGGTTTTTAGGGGTTGTTGATTTTGATCCAAGTCCAACTGCGTCACAAACCTTTACAGCATCAAACGTTAATGCCTTTGTTGGAAAATATTCGCCTACAGGTAATTTAATTTGGGTAAGGGTGTTTTCCGGTCCCGGCATTTCAACTGGTTTATCCGTTGATTATAATTTAACTACCAATGAAGTATTAATAGCGGGTACATTTGGTGGTGGAATAATTGATTTTAATCCTTCCGTTCCTAATACTAACACATTTAGTCCGATAAGCATTAGTACCGATATGTTTATTGTAAAATACAGTATGAATGGATCTTATGTAAATATGATTAGAATTGGGAGTTCTGATTCAAACTTTAATAACGTTTCTATAAAAAATGCTCCTTCCGGTGGTTTTGTTGTAGTTGGTGCGGTTAGTTCAGACACCAACAACCCTGTTCAATTCGATCCAATTGGGCCAGGTATTTTACTCACTAATGCTTCTTCCTCTGATGATGGATTTATTGCAAGTTACGCAGCAAATTGGGTGGCGAACTGGGCTCAATTAATTGGTAGCTTTAACGCCGATGGAGTTTTTGGGGTAGATATAGATGCATCAGGCAATATTTATACCTGCGGAAATTACCAATTAAGTACTGATTTTAATCCTGCATTTACACCAACCGTTTCAACAGCTATTGGCTTTTATGATATGTTTATTGCGAAATATAACGGCAGTAATGGTCAACTAGTATGGTTAAATACAATGGGTGATATGGATGAAGAAACCGCTTGGCGAGTAAAATTAGATGGTCAAAATAATCTTGTGGTTACAGCAATTATGGAAAGTGCTTCGTTTGACGCAGATCCAAGCCCCACTGGCACTCTAACATTAAACAAACAAGGTACAGGCCAATTAGATATGTTTATTGGAAAGTATGCTGCCTCAACCGGCTCTTTGGTTTGGGCAAAAAATGCAGGTGGGGTTGGTACAGTTTTAATTACTGATTTAACCATAGATTCTCAAAACAATATTTACACATGTGGGTTTTTTAATCAAAACGTAAATTTTGATTTTCTTTCTTCAGCATTAACTTTAACTACAATTACACCTAGTGGGTATGATATGTATGTGGCAAAATATAAACCAGATGCCAGTCTTGATTTTGCGCAGAATTTCGGCGGTTCAACTTCAAACGGTTGTCGTGCTAACTCTATAAGATTAGGAAATAATAATTCGATTTTTCTTTCTGGTATTTATCAAGGTACTACAAATGTTGATCCCGTATCTGTAAATAATTTACCGGTATTTGGTGGGATAGATATGTTTTTGGTTAATTACACACAATGCATTGCTGCAGATATTGCTACCCTAAGTACAACCAACGCCTCTGTTTGTGCAAATGGAAGTATTGTTTTATCTATTGCAAATGGCAATTTAAACTCGGCAACTAATTGGGTTTGGGCCAGCACTGTTTGTGGTACTACACCAATAGGCACAGGCACATCCATTACAGTTTCCCCGGTTATTAATACTAATTATTTTGTACGTGGTGAAGGCGGCTGTGTTACACCCGGAGCTTGCGCAAGTGTTGCGGTAAATGTTGTTCCCTTAACAGAAATTTACGGTCAGGTTTCAACTGCTTCTGTTAATCCGGTGAGCAGTGGCCTGGTTATTCTTTACAAAGTAGAACAAGGTTATACCATGTGGGATTCTGCAACTTACCAAAACATTCAAGCAGGTGGTAACTTTACTTTTACTGCAGTAAATTCAGGTACCTATATTTTGCTTGCGCAACCTACTTCAAACACCTTGCAAAATACATATGCTCCAAATGCAATTGGCTGGAAAAACGCGCAAACATTCTTTCATGGATGTCAATCAAACACTGTAAAAAATGTAGATATTATTCCTATTACCAATTTAGGAGGTGGACCGGGAATAATAAAGGGGAAAATATTTGAAGGTGTAGGTTATGGAAACAGAAGCACATCTGTATTAGCACCGGGTAATCCTATTGGAGGGTTAACCATTAAAGCCGGCAGAAACCCAGGTGGTGATGTGGTAGCGCAAGGCAGAACAGATGCAAGTGGTGAATATACTTTAAGCGGATTATCTGCTGATGTGCCAAATGAAACATTTTTTGTATATGTTGACATTCCGGGTTTAGACACGAATGGAACTTACCACATGGCAATTGTTACTGGTAGTTTAGTACATCAAGGAAAAGATTTTGTAGTAGATTCTATGTTTATTCATCCGCATACTTATGTAGGTGTACAAGAAATGAATATTGATAATGTACAAATTAATGTATATCCAAATCCTGCCAGCAATGTATTAAATTTTGATTTTGGAAACTTAAGCAATCAAACTGCGGAAATAACAGTGGTAGATATGCTTGGGAATATTATAGAATCTACCCTGTTTAATATAGATGAGCAGAGTAATAGAAAAAAGCAATTAAATATAAACGCTTATAATAATGGAATTTACTTTGTAGGTGTTAAAATAAATAACTTCGAAAGAAAAATTAAAATAATTAAAGCAGATTAAACTTTAATACCAATAACTAATACTTCATCTGTTAGAGACGAACGCAAAGCGTTGTCTCAATCGTGACACTAACGATGCTGTTGGTGTTTTCAACTTTGTAAATTAAAGGCGAATACCTATAATACAAACATCATCAACCTGTTCTAAATTATTTTTCCATAATTTAAAAGTTTGATGTATTAGTTCTTTTTGATCATTCATGGATAAGTGAATGTTTTCCTTTAATAATTTTTGCATATTGGAAACCATAAACTTTTTACCTCTTGGTCCACCAAACTGGTCAGCAAAACCATCACTAAAAATATACATAGTATCTCCCTTTGTTGTATTCACACTGTGTGCTTCATAACTTCTTTGCTCCTCTAACTCTAAACCACCTATAGGAAACTTATTTGGTTTAATTACTTCTAATTCATAATTTTTATCTTTCCTAAATATCCAAAGCGGTCTATTAGCTCCTGAAAATTCAATTGTATCTGAATTTTCGTTTATAGAACAAAGTGCAATGTCCATTCCATCACGTCGCTCATTATTGTCATTAGAATTTTGATGAAGCGCCTTTTTAACTCCTTTATGTAATTCTAACAATACATTTCCCGGATTAGTGATGTTACGTTGATTAATAATTTCATTTAATAAATTATTTCCAACAATACTCATAAATGCACCTGGTACACCATGCCCGGTGCAATCAGCAGCCGCAATAAATCGTTTTCCGTTATGGCCAGAAAACCAAAAGAAATCTCCGCTTACAATATCCTTTGGCAAATACAAAATAAAACAATTCTCAAATGCTCTTTCTGTTTCTTCTAGTGCGGGCAACAAAGCCTCTTGAATGTTTTTTGCATATTTTATACTATCGGTTATCTCATGGTTTTTATTTTCAATTTCAGCTTTCTGTTCAATTACTTCTTTATTAATAATTTCTACTTTTTCCTTTTCTTCTCTTAATTCACGGGTTCTTTCATTTACAACGCGCTCTAACTTTTGTTTATCTGCCTTTAGTTTTCGTGTTTTTAAATAGTTATAAGAAATAACACCTCCTGCTAAACTTAAAGCACAAATAGTATAAAACCAGGCTGTTTTATACCAAGGTGGTAATATTTCAAAAGCAAAGCTTGCTGCATTTTCATTCCAAACACCATCGTTGTTCATTGATTTTACCATGAATGTATATGTGCCGGGTGGTAAAGATGGATAGGTAACTTCATTTTTAGAAACATCAGGCGTCCATGTTTCATCTAAACCCTTCAACATGTATTTATACATTACTTTTTCCGGAGCCAATAAACTAATACCAATGTATTTAAAAGTTAAATTATTTTTAGTATAGGAAAGTATAAGATTTTTTGGCAATAAACTAATAGAATCCACTCCACTTGTATAAGGCATAATATCTTCTTGCCCATAAAATAATTTTACATCGCTTATTAATAAACTTGGCTCTAGTTTGTTTTTAAAATCAAGTTTAGGATTATAAATTTCAAGACCTTTAATAGTTCCAATTAATATTCTTCCATCTTTAGAAATAAAACTTGCATTGGCATTTGATTCTAAATTTAATAAACCATCATCTTTTCCTAAGTGCTTTAGTTCATTTTTATTATTGTAAAAACTTTTAATATTTAAAATATCAACACCGTTATTTGATCCAATATATAAATTATCATTTTTATCAATATTCAAAAAATTAATGAAACCGCTAGTATACCCGTGCTTTTTAGAAATTTTTGAAAACACACCGTAATTGTATAAAAACAATCCTTCCGATGTACCTAACCATAAATTTTTCTTTGAATCGAGAACGGCACAAATAACGCGTGAATTTATAAAACCGTTTTTGTTATCATAACGTACAACCTTTTCACCATCATAAATTAAAATACCGTTTTCGGTACCAAAAACCATTCTACCGAATTTATCTTCTAAAATAAATAAAATAAGTAAATGAAAGCCATCTTCCGTATTAGAATTAACTTTAGTTATAGGTTTAATAATATTGTCAGATAAGACAAAAACGCCTTCGTTGGTGCCAATCCACAAATCTCCTTTTGAATCTTTGTGCAAACAATACACATATTTACTTCTTATCTTTTCATCCTGAAAGATGGTAAATTTATCATTCAAAAAATAACACAAGCCTTCGTTGGTGCCAAAATAAACTTTACCGTCTTTATCTGCTAAAATGGTGTTAATATTGTTATCAGGTAGCTGATTCTTCCCTCCGGCTGTTTTGGCTTTGAAACTTACTACATCTTGTTTATTAATACGAGCCAAGCCATTGCTGCTCAGTGCCAGCCATAGGTTTCCATCAATATCTTCACCAACAGCATTTACATAATTATCTAACAAACCATTTGCCTTGGTATAATACATAAACTTATGGTTCACAAATTTAAAAACACCTGCACCGTCTGTTCCTATCCAAATATTTCCTTCACGGTCTTTTATCATAGAAATGATAGGGTTGTTGGTGAGGCCGTTTCTGGAATTGTAACTACCTGTTGGTTTATTGCCTTTAAAATCAAATGAAAAAATTCCGAAACTAAAAGAACCGAAAAAATATTCTGTGTCGCTAAGCGGTGCAATACAGCTATAAGAATTATTGGTGTTAGAAGGTATTGCAGATACTTCCGAAACTTTAAAATCAGAATTAATTGTATTTAAGCCCGTACGTGTTCCCACTAAAACAGATCCATCTTTTCTTTCATAAAAAGAAAAAATAAATTCACTTAACATACCTTGTTCTAAAGAAAATTGCTGAAAACTGTTTTTACTTTTATCATAAAAAATTACTCCGTTTTGAAAAGTTCCAAACCAAATGTTTCCTTTTTTATCAATTAATATTGTATAAACGGTGCTGGAGTTTAACGCTTCATTTTTATCAAATTGTATAATCTTTCCGTTTTCATAAATAAATACTCCCTTTTGGGTTCCTATCCAAACTTTGCTTTCATCAAATGCTAATTTGTAAATCCAAGGATTTTTAAGTCCGTTTTTTTCATCAAAATTTTTAAACTCAAAATGATTATATACACTTAAGCCTTTACTTGTTCCAAAAAACATGTTTCCATTACTGCCTTCCAATACTGAAAAAACAACATCGTTAATTAAACCATCATTAGAATTAAGTGTATGAAATTTATTGCCGTCAAATTTAGCAACACCTCCACTATTTGTTCCGAACCAAACATAGCCCTTCGAGTCTTGAAAAATTGAAAGCACCTGTGATTGAGGTAAACCGTGCTCTGTATTGTAGTTTTTAAAATTATACGTTTGCGAATTACTTGTTTGGTTTAAAAAAACAAGTACAAATAAAAAATATAGAACTTTTAACCTCAACATAATAAATAAAAAAAATAAAAGCCGGCTTATTAGCTGGCTTTTAATTATCTAAAAGAATTTTTTAATCTGTAATAATTAATTTTACTGTTTTTTCAGTAGAACCAATTCTCAATTTCATTAAGTATACTCCTGAATTAACATCCTTCAGTAGTGTATTAATATTATTTTCTCCGCTGTAAAAAATGGTTTGCGGTAAAATTGTTTTTACTTGTTTTCCTGTTATATCAAATAAATTTATTTCCACTCCCTGTGTTTGTGTTAAATAAAACGACACATTTACAACACCGTTACTTGGATTAGGATAAACTAAAACTGTGTTATTGTTTAGCTTATACTCACCTACACCAACAAAATTTAATGTTGGATTAATTTTAACAGAGTCAACCACAAAATCTAAGTCGCTGTATTGTAAACTTGATGTAGTTATTGCTCTATGGTAAGTGGTATTTGTATCAAGTCCTGCAACATCCACCAAAATAAAATAAGTTTGTCCTGCCACATCTGCTGGCAATCCACTAATGGTGTATCCGCCCGAAGCATCTGTTTTGCTTTGCCCCACTATATCTCCGCCCGGATTTCTTCCGGCTTTTATTGTTAACCCTCCAATAGGATTTCCGGGAGCAAGTGCTCCGTTTCCTTTATTACCATAACCTACACCTTCTGTAACTTTACCGGCTAATACACCAGGTCCGGTTCCAATGTTAACTAAAGGAACAGGTGTAATTGCAACAGAAGAATTATTAATGCATCCGTGAGTATAAATGGCAGCATCCATCCAACTGATATCGCTAGGGGCATACGTTACTTGCAAACTGTTAGCCGTTGGTAAAAATTTAATTAAATACGTATTGGCATGAACAGGGCTAAACGTAAACTCCCCACTTGCGTTTACCGAAATAGTAGTAATAGAATCGAATTTGGTTAATATAGGTTCGTAACGATATAATGAAACTTCACCTGAAACCGGAGATGCAGACAAAGTAACTACACCTGAAAAATCTTTACTGCTGTTTATAGAAATGGTTCCAACGGGTGATGTTGCAGTACAATTATTTACATCACTAACATTTAATTGATAGGTATAAGAACCGGTAGCAGAAGTACTGAATGTAACATTCAATGTATTAATAGAAGATGCGTTTAAAGCAGAGGATAAATTCCAAGTATAGCTTGCAGGCGCCATTGTGCCATTTATTGTTGGTGTAATAATGGTGATAGCATTTTGGCAACCCAATAAAGTGGTATTTAAGTTAGCGCTTACTGCATAAACATTAATAGTATAAAGTAAGGTATCTGTTTGTGTACCGGTAATTGCAATTAAGCCAATAACGTGCGATCCGGGTGTTGTAAATGAAGCAACATGGTTATTAGTTGCACCGGCATAATAATTATTGTCTTCCACCCATCTAACCGAATCGGCATTTGTACTTTGATTTACTAGTGTGTAAGGTGAATTTAAACACCAGTTACTACTAGCAATTGTAAAATTAGCCGTTGGTAAAATTAATTGATAGATGTACGTTCCAAAATCATAGTTCGTCCAATCTTCATAAGCACCGCTTACAAATAACTTATTGTTTAAAGTTTTTAATTCGTAAGAATAACCATTGTGATTAATGGTACCCAACGAATCGCGTGATAAAATTATATTTTCATTTGGATTAAAATACTTTACTTCCGGAATACCACTTTGTGTACTACCTGATAAAACATAATACAATTGGTTTTTAAAGTTTCTTATACTGGCAACATAACCTTGTGTATACCCTACAAGTTCCGAATACGTTACACCATCACTTGTTTTTAAAATTCTATAAGAACCATCTCCTGCATCAACACCTAAATACAAAACACCATTTAAAGTATCCATCGCAACCACGTCGTTATAACTATTATAAGCCGATGCATCATAACCTGCATTTAAAGAAAAGGTCATTCCATTGCTACTGTTAAATAAATAAGATTCGCCGCCAAATCCTCTACCTGAAACATACAACACATTATTGTATACAATAGATGCAAATAAATTATCTGTATAGTTTGGCAATTTAATATACGTATTCATGAAACCGGTTTGGTTATAATGTTTTTTAATTACCTCAATAGAATCATAGTAATTGGCATAACCCATGTGGTTAAACATAAACAAAGTATCTCCTATAAAACACATTTGTAAAATTCCTTTTCTAAAATCACCATCTTGTGTTTGAATGGTTTCAGTGGTAATGGCATCTGTAATACTATTGTGTTTGTATAAAACCAAAATACTGTCTTCGTTTGCAGAATAAGGATCGGTTTTAACTCCAAAAAAACTATAGGTTAAATTATTAGTGTTGGTTACAATAGAAGCGCCACACGATATACCCCTATCGCTTGAAAAACGAGGAAAGTTTAATGTTGCTAAACTATTAGTAGTGGTATTATATTTTTGCAGATAAGAAGCGTAACTGTTTGGTAAAATTAAATTTGAATCGCCATAAATAATAATATTGTTTCCGGAAATTACACTTCCATTCTGAATAAAAGTATACTCTTGATTGGCAGCAAAAGTTGTATTAATTACCGATAACAAAGTATCGTAACGATCTTCAGCAATTTGTGAAAACACGTTTGATGTATTTGCAAACAATGCAATTAAAAAAATCAGACTTTTAAACTTTAAATTCATTTTAATTTTATTTAGAAGGCAAAGATAGTAAATTAGCCATTTATCGACTATAAAATGGTTTTAATGCTAAAATTTAACGTATTAAAAGCATTTTCTTAAAAATTTACGAAGTGATTTGTTGCATAAAGCCGGGCTTTCTAAAAAACCCATATGCCCATCGTGCTCTAATAACAAAACCGTTTTATTTCTAATCCCTTCGCTTTGTTCCAGTAATGTTTGATATGGCAAAAGGTTATCTAATTCGCCAATTATCATCATTACAGGATAATCTACCATTCCTAAAATAATATCACGTGCCGGTCTGTCTTTCATCCCCTCTAAGGCAGCAACTGCACCTTGTTTACCAACACCCTGTGCAATTTGAGTTGCAAACTGAATTTCTTCTTTTAAATATTTTAGGTTTTTGGTGGCAAATAAATTTTTAATGGTGGTTTTTGTGTAAACACGTTTATCCGATTTTACTAATTTTATCGCTCGCCCACGATCTTTTTTCTTTTCATCGCTATCCGCATAAGCTGTAGAATGAAACAAACATAAACCTTTTAAACAATCAGGAAATAATTCGGCAAATGCTAAGGCAGCATATCCGCCCATACTGTGGCCAATAAATACATATTTTTTTAATCGCAATTTATCCAACACGGCTTTAACAGCATTTGCCATTAACTCCATAGAGTGCACATAACCGAAATTATCCGATTCTCCGTGTCCCGGTAAATCAATTGCAACAACACGATACGATTTTGAAAGATTATCAATTGTTTTTTGCCAAATTTCTTTGGAACCTAAGAAACCATGTAATAAAACTACCGTTCTTCCCTTACCTTTGTCATAATAAGCAATATTCCCTTTTTTAAATATAACATGTTTAACATTCAAATTAATACAGGGTTTATTGTTCGCTCATTTTTAAAATAAAATCAAACTCTTCTTTTGTAACCCCACTTACCGATAGCCTGGCCAAGCGGAGCAATTGCATGTTTTTTAGCGGTGGGCTGGCTTTAATGTCTGTTAATGTAATAGGTTTTTTAAGTGCTTTATAGGGCGCAAAATCAACCGCTAACCATGCTGTTTCATCTGTTGTGGGGTCTTGGTAATGTTCTTTAACCACCTTAGCAATCCCCACAATACACAATCCTTCGTTGCTGTGATAAAAAAAAGCCAAATCTCCTTTTTTCATGCTTCTTAGGTTGTTACGGGCAGCGTAATTTCTTACCCCATCCCATACTGCTTTTTTATCTTTGTTAAATTGCTCCCAACTATATTTATAGGGTTCCGACTTTATAAGCCAATAGTTCATTTTGCTGAATTTTACTGTTTTGAGGCCTAAACTTAGTTAAGATTTGCTGATTTTTTTACTAAATTATTTAACAAAAAACCAATGCTTAAAACCCGTGAATAAAAAAGATTGATTCTTATCAATTTCCATTGTTTTTAATCAAAATATGCCTACATTTGCACCCGAATTTTGAGCACTTTTAGACTATTTCTTAAATGAGCGGAGAGAACAAGACATACGGGCTACTATTAAAAGCCAAGATACTATTTCTACTATTATTTCTTAGTTTTAACAATTCTGTGTGGGCTAGTGAACCCGATGAGCGTGAGGTACAGCCAACTGTTGCAACCGAACATGCGGCAGAAACTCATGGAGAAGAAGGAGAAGTTGATATTGCCGCTGTTGCATTTGAACACATTTTAGATGCACATTCTTGGCATTTATGGGGAGAAGGGCATCATGCAGTTGCTATTCCTTTACCGGTAATTATTTATTCTAATACAAAAGGCTTACAGTTTTTTTCATCGGGTAAGTTTGAGCACGGTTATGCAGAATACAACGGATATAAGTTAGAGCACGAAGAAATTATTCCTTTAGATACTAACGAGACCATTTACGATTTTTCTATTACAAAAAATGTAGCTCAATTATTTTTAACTGCAACTATTTTGTTTTTATTATTTACTTCCATTGCAAAAGCATACAAAACAACCGGAGTTACAACTGCTCCAAAAGGAAAGCAATCTTTTTTTGAACCTTTAATTACTTTTGTTCGCGATGATATTGCAAAAGCAAACATTGGTCATAATAGCGATAAATACGTTCCTTATTTATTAACCGTATTTTTCTTGATATTAATTAATAATGCCATTGGCTTAATTCCAATTGGTGCTAACCTAACCGGAAACATTGCCTTTACTTTTGTATTATCGGTTATCACCTTAATTGTTACCAACATTAATGCAAACAAACACTACTGGCACCACATATTTTTACCTCCGGCACCAAAAGCATTGTATCCCATTTTAGTCCCATTAGAAATTGTAGGAATTTTTACCAAGCCATTTGCCTTAATGATACGTTTGTTTGCAAACATTACCGCAGGCCACATTATTGTTATAAGTTTAGTAGGTTTAATATTTGTATTTAAAACCATTTGGATTTCTCCGGTTGCGGTGGGATTTGCTTTATTTATTGATGTATTAGAATGTTTGGTTGCATTATTGCAAGCCTATATTTTCACCTTGTTAACAGCTTTATTTATTGGCTCTGCCTGTGCAGATCACAATGAAGATGGTGTTCACAACGATGAAGATGAAAAAGCATTAGCAAAACATTAATTAAAAGTTTAACTATTAACAACTAAAAACAAACAAAAAATGGGTGGAAGTATCGCAGCAGTAGGTGCAGGTTTAGCCGCAATTGGCGCAGGCATCGGTATCGGTCAAATTGGTGGACACGCAATGGATGCCATTGCACGTCAACCTGACGCTTATTCAAAAATTCAAACAACCATGATTATTGCAGCCGCTCTTGTAGAGGGTGTTGCTTTATTCGCGGTGGTTGTTGCATTAATGTCTAAGTAATATTAAATGCTCCTTGCGGTTGGCAAGGAGCTTTAATTAAAAAATTAAAAACAAAAACATGAATAGTTTAATCATATTAGCTTCATTAATAACACCGGGAATCGGATTAATTTTCTGGACCTCTATAGTGTTTATTATTTTATTGGTTCTATTAGGCAAGTTTGCATGGAAACCAATTTTAAATGCAATTAAAACACGTGAAGAAGGCATAGAAAAAGCTTTAGCAAGTGCAGAAAGTGCTTTAAAAGATATGCGTGAGTTAAAATCTAACAACGAAAAAATTCTTTTAGAAGCGAAAGCAGAACGCGATGTAATGTTAAAAGAAGCGCGCGAAACTAAAGAAACAATAATTGCAGAAGCAAAAGATAAAGCTACCAAAGAAGCGGAAAGAATTTTAGCATCTGCAAGAGAACAGTTAATTGCTGAAAAAAACGCAGCAGTTGCTGAATTAAAAAGCCAAGTTGCAGGTTTATCTATTGAAATTGCCGAGAAAATTTTACGCTCAGAATTATCATCAGATGATAAACAAAAAGCTTTGGTAAATAACTTAATGAAAGACGTTAATTTAAATTAATAACAACGGATGATTGTTGCATCAAGATACTCTAAATCATTACTTGACCTTGCTGTTGAAAAGAAACAACTGGATAAGGTTTTTAGCGATATTTCCGTAATTAAAACTATTTGCGACACAGCTCACGATTTTCAAATCTTTTTAAAAAGCCCCATTATTAAAACCGATAAAAAGGTAGATGTATTAAAGGAAATTTTTAATGGAAAATTAAATGAAATAACATTTGGCTTTATTTTATTACTTACTAAAAAGAAAAGAGAAAATATTTTACCCGAAGTGTGTAGCGCTTTTATAGAAGATTACAATCATTATAAAAATATTACATCTGCAACTATTACTACCGCTGTAAAACTTGATGATGCTTCGCGCAAAAAAGCATTAGACATCGTAAAAGGCGTTTCTAGCGGAGAAGTTGTATTAAACGAAAAAGTAAATCCGGAATTAATTGGAGGATTTGTTTTACGTGTTGGCGATAAACAATTAGATAATAGTGTGTCGCGACAATTACAAAACTTAAAAAAGAATTTTAATACCAAAACAGTTTCAATAAACTAATAAAATGGCAGAAGTTAAACCGGCAGAAATATCTGCAATATTAAGACAACAATTATCAGGCTTTAAAAGTGAAGCTGATTTAGAAGAAGTAGGATCCGTTTTACAAGTAGGTGACGGTATTGCTCGTATCTATGGCTTATCAAAAGTACAATCAGGTGAGCTGGTTGAATTTGAAACCGGATTGCAAGCAATTACGCTAAACTTAGAAGAAGACAATGTGGGTGTGGTTATGCTTGGTTCTAGCGAAGGAATTAAAGAAGGTAGTACCGTTAAACGTACCGGTAAAATTGCTTCTATTAAAGTAGGTGAAGGAATGCTTGGGCGTGTAGTTGATACTTTAGGAAATCCTATTGATGGAAAAGGTCCTATTCAAGGTACAACTTACGAAATGCCAATTGAGCGTAAAGCACCTGGTGTTATTTATCGTCAACCGGTAAACGAACCTTTACAAACAGGTATTAAAGCAATTGACGCCATGATTCCAATCGGGCGCGGACAACGTGAGTTAGTAATTGGTGATCGTCAAACCGGTAAAACCGCAGTTTGTATTGATACCATCATTAATCAAAAAGAATTTTACGAAGCAGGAAAACCTGTTTATTGTATATATGTAGCAGTTGGACAAAAAGGGTCAACCGTTGCTAACGTATTACGTACCTTAGAAGAAAACGGTGCATTACCGTATACCATTATTGTTGCTGCTAACGCTGCCGACCCTGCTCCAATGCAATTTTACGCTCCATTTGCAGGTGCAGCAATTGGTGAATTTTTTAGAGATACCGGTCGCCCTGCTTTAATTGTTTATGATGATTTATCTAAACAAGCAGTTGCTTACCGCGAAGTTTCATTATTATTACGTCGCCCTCCGGGACGTGAAGCTTATCCTGGTGACGTATTTTATTTACACAGTCGTTTATTAGAACGTGCTGCCAAAATAAATGCATCAGATGAAATTGCAAAAAACATGAACGATTTACCTGATTCATTAAAACCAATTGTAAAAGGCGGCGGATCATTAACTGCTTTACCAATTATTGAAACACAAGCGGGTGACGTTTCTGCATACATTCCAACAAACGTAATTTCTATTACCGACGGACAAATATTCTTAGAGTCAAATTTATTTAACTCAGGTGTACGTCCCGCTATTAACGTAGGTATTTCTGTATCTCGTGTAGGTGGTAACGCACAAATTAAATCGATGAAAAAAGTAGCAGGTACTTTAAAATTAGACCAAGCGCAATACCGCGAATTAGAAGCGTTTGCAAAGTTTGGTTCTGATTTAGATGCAGCTACAAAATCCATCTTAGATAAAGGTGCACGTAACGTAGAAATTTTAAAGCAAGCTCAATTTTCACCTCAACGTGTAGAGCAACAAATTGCCATTATTTATTTAGGAACTAAAAACTTAATGAAAGACGTTCCAATTAATAAAGTGCGTGAGTTTGAAAAAGAATTTTTAGATGTAATGGAGCGCAAGCACAAAGCAGCATTAGACGGATTAAAAGCCGGGCAGTATACGGATGAAATTACCAACACATTAGAAGCTTGCGCAAAAGATTTAGTTTCTAAATATGCATAATTGATTTAAAGATTTGTTTTTAATATAAAATGGCGAATTTAAAAGAGGTAAGGAACAGAATCACATCGGTTGGTTCAACAATGCAAATTACCAGTGCAATGAAAATGGTGAGTGCTGCTAAATTAAAGCGTGCACAAGATGCTATTGTTCAAATGCGCCCCTATGCCAATAAATTAAAAGAAATTTTAGAGAACGTAAGTGCTACCATGGATACCTCTGATAATGCTTACGCTCGCAAAGGCACTGTAAAAAATGTACTTTTAATTTGCGTTACATCTAACAGAGGTTTAGCCGGTGCATTTAACTCAAGCGTTATTAAAAAAACCTGGAGTTTAGTAAATAACGATTACAAAGGAAATGACATTACTATTTTGCCTGTAGGTAAAAAAGCACACGACGCATTTAAAAGAACATCGTACAATATTAAAGGTAGCGATTTACCAATGAACGGTAACGAGCTGTTTGATAAACTAACCTTTGAAAATGTAGCTCCATTTGCTGAACAAATAATGAACTCTTTCCTTAACAAACAATTTGATAAGGTGATTTTGGTTTATAATCAATTTAAAAATGCAGCTGTTCAAATTACAACCGACGAACAATTTTTACCGGTTGCTCCTGCAGAAGGAAGTTCGAATGTTAGTAAAACAGAATATGATTTTGAACCTAATAAAGAATTTATTGTAAAAGATTTAATTCCACGTTCATTAAAAACACAATTTTACAAAGCGTTATTAGATTCATTTGCAAGTGAACATGGTGCACGTATGACTGCTATGCACAAAGCAACCGATAATGCAAAAGCAATGCAACGTGATTTAAAGATTATGTACAACAAAGCCCGTCAGGCAGCTATTACAACAGAAATTTTAGAGATTGTAGCAGGAGCGGAGGCTTTAAACGGATAATAAAAAGAAAAAAGAAGTATAATCCCGTAAGATTATACGAGTTCAGTTGACTCCCACCTTAAGGGAAAATTTACAAAGCAACAAATTCGTATAACTTACCTAAAACAAAAAAGGCATGAAGTTATCAATGTACAAATTCAATCTGCCCAAAGAATTATTGGCAGAGTATCCGGCTAAAAACCGCGAAGATTCTAAATTAATGGTGGTTGAAAGATCTACCGGAAAAATTTATCACAAAAAGTTTAAAGACATCATCAATTACTTTGATGAAGGTGATGTGTTGATGTTAAACGATACGAAAGTGTTTCCTGCTCGTATGTATGGTAACAAAGAAAAAACCGGTGCCAAAATTGAAGTTTTTCTATTGCGTGAATTAAATACAGAAAGCAGATTGTGGGATGTTTTGGTTGACCCGGCGCGTAAAATACGTATTGGAAACAAATTATACTTCGGTGAAAATAACGATGCATTGGTTGCGGAGGTTATTGATAACACCACTTCACGCGGTAGAACTTTGCGTTTTTTATATGATGGCAGTTACGAAGAGTTCCGTAAAATTTTACACGACTTAGGTGAAACTCCATTACCAAAATACATTAAACGTAAGGCAGAAGAAAGTGATATTGACCGTTACCAAACTGTATTTGCCAAAAACGAAGGAGCAGTTGCTGCACCCACAGCAGGTTTACACTTCAGCAGAGAGCTTTTAAAGAAAATGGAAATTAAAGGCGTACAATTTGCACCATTAACTTTACATGTTGGTTTGGGTACTTTTAGAATGGTAGAGGTAGAAGATTTAACCAAACACAAAATGGAGAGTGAAGAAATATTAATTAGCAGCGATGCTTGCAAAATTGTAAATGCCGCAAAAGAGAAAAAGAAAAAAGTTTGCGCGGTGGGAACAACTGTTATGCGTGCCATTGAATCATCTGTTTCTACCACCGGGCAATTAAACCCGTATGTAGGTTGGACCAACAAATTTATTTTCCCTCCATACGATTTTAGCGTTGCTAATTGTATGATTACAAACTTCCATATGCCGGAAAGTACTTTATTAATGATGGTTTCAGCTTTTGGCGGATACGATTTAATTATGAAAGCATACAAAGAAGCGATTAAAGAAAAATATCGTTTTTACAGTTACGGCGATGCCATGTTGATTTTATAATTTAAAATAGAAATTAAAAAGCCCGCGAATGCGGGCTTTTTTTATTGTAGTAACTTTTAAGAAAGCTTCACCCCCAACTCTTTCAATTGCTCTTCGCTAATTTCACTTGGGCTGTCAATCATCATATCTCTGCCCGAATTATTTTTAGGGAAGGCAATAAAATCTCTGATGCTATCTGCACCACCAAATAAACTACACAACCTGTCGAAACCCAAAGCAATACCGCCATGCGGAGGTGCGCCAAATTCAAAGGCATTCATTAAAAAGCCAAATTGTTTTTGTGCTTCTTCTTTGCTAAAGCCCAATACTTCAAACATGGTAGCTTGTAAATTTTTGTTGTAAATACGAATACTTCCACCTCCAATTTCTACTCCGTTAATTACCATATCATAGGCATTGGCTCTTACTTCGCCCGGTGATGATTTTAATTTTTCAATATCTTCCGGTTTGGGTGAGGTAAATGGATGATGTTTTGCAACCCAACGCCCACGCATAGATTCCGGTAAGTTAGGGTCGCCCTCATTCCACTCTAACAATGGAAAATCTAACACCCACAAACACGAAAACGTATTTTTATCTCTCAATCCTAATCTGTTACCCATTTCTAAGCGCAATTCCGATAATGCTTTTCTTGTTTTTTCTTCGTCGCCGGCTAAAATCAATAATAAATCTCCGGGCTTGGCATCAAAAGCTGCAGCCCATTTCTTTAAATCTTCTTCTGTGTAAAATTTATCTACACTTGATTTTATGGTGCCATCATTATTATATCTTGCATACACCAGCCCCGTAGCGCCAATTTGCGGACGCTTAACAAATTCCGTTAACTCATCTAATTGTTTACGTGTATATTCGGCAGCGCCTTTCGCACAAATTCCAACTACTAATGGTGCATCATTAAAAACTTTAAAATCCTTCCCTTTTACAACATCGTTTAGTTCCACAAATTTCATTTCAAAACGTGTATCCGGTTTATCGTTTCCGTAATACTTCATGGCATTAGCATAACTCATACGCGGAAAATCAGGAACATCAATACCTTTCACCGATTTAAAAAGATACTTCATCAAACCTTCGAACGTGTTTAAAATATCTTCTTGTTCCACAAAACTCATTTCACAATCTATTTGCGTAAACTCCGGCTGCCTATCTGCACGTAAATCTTCATCTCTAAAGCACTTTACTATTTGGTAGTATCTATCAAACCCACCAACCATTAATAATTGCTTAAAGGTTTGCGGACTTTGAGGCAAGGCATAAAATTGTCCTTGGTTCATTCGGCTGGGTACAACAAAATCACGCGCACCTTCGGGGGTTGATTTAATTAATACCGGTGTTTCTACTTCTAAAAATTGTTTCTTATCTAAATAGTTTCGGGTTTCAATTGCTAAACGGTGACGTAATTCTAAATTTTTTCTTACAACACTTCTGCGTAAATCTAAGTAACGGTATTTCATTCGCAACTCATCACCGCCATCTGTTTCATCTTCTAAAGTAAAGGGAGGAATAATGGCTTCGTTTAATATTTTAAACCCTGTAACTTTTATTTCAATTTCACCGGTAGGATTATTTTTATTTTTACTCTGACGTTCAATAACTGTTCCGGTTATTTGTAACACATACTCACGGCTAACCTTACGAGCCAACTCACACATGTTTTTATCCCAATCTAAATTAAATGCTAATTGAGTAATACCAAATCTATCGCGTAAATCAATAAAAGTCATACCGCCTAATTCGCGACTTTTATGAACCCAACCGCAAAGGGTTACTTGTTTATTTAAATCTGTTAATCTTAGCTCTCCGCAAGTGTGTGTACGTAACATAGTAATAATTAAAACATTAAAATTAAGGAATTTACTGTTTAAATTGCATTATTTTTTCAACTACTTAAAGGTCTTGAAAAGCCCGCTAATTCATGGGAAACTGAAGAATAACCATGGCACCCTTATCGTTTTGGTAACTTACTTTACCATCTATTTGATTCGCTAAAGAATCAACAAGTGTTAAACCCAACGAATTTGAATCGACCTTTGCAACATCCGGAAAACCTTTACCGTTATCAGAAATAACGAGGTATGCTGCTTTATCTTCTTTTAGTAATTGAATAGAAATTGTAGGTGAGGTTGAAGAGTTATCAAAAGCGTGTTTAAATGAATTATTTATAAGTTCATTTACAATTAAACCAAGAGGTACTGCAAGGGTAATGCTTAGCTCAAGAGGTTCAATTTTATTATTAATTTTTGTATTAGAGTAACCCGGATAGCTTCTTAAAATTTCTGCAATTAATTCGCCTAAATATTCTTTAATGTTTATTTTAGAGAAGCTATCTTTTCTTGAAAGCTTATGATGCACCATTGCAATACTTAGTACTCTGTTCTTAGCTTCGGTTAATGCCTGCTTTATTTCCTCGTTATTGGTGGCATCTTTTTGAAAATTAAAAAGTGCCATTATAACCGCTAAATTATTTTTTACACGATGTTGAATTTCTGCCAATAAAATTTCTTTTTCCTTAAGTGAATTAGAAATTATGTTTTTATCGTTGTTAGATGCTTCAATTAATTTAGACAATTCAACATATTTTTTATTAAGCATTTGGATAAATACGTAAACCAAAAACATGGTTATAAAAACGCAGAAAAAAACATTGTAATAATATAATAATTTTATTTGTTCCTGGGTAAAAACTTCTCCTTTTCCAATATTCCATTCAATAAATTCGGCAGCAGTAAAACTTATAAAAATAATGACAAAGAAAATAAATGAACGAAATTTACTTTTATTAGGATTGTGTAATAAAGCAATACAAAAAATTACAGGAAAATAATACATATACGTATCTACTTCCTTTGGGTAATATTCGGTTACATAAAAAATAGCCGCATTAATTACCAACACAAAAACAAATGCAGCTGTTTCGTAAAACTTTTTCCAATTAAATAAAAAAACAGTTGCAGCTCCACACGCAATTATTAATTCTGAAAATGCAGGGTAAAGCTTTCCTAAAAAAAACACATTTGTTGCGCCAATGCCTAAGCCAACAAGTATAATAAGCGCTAAAGTATTTAATACTTTTACCTCACGTTTTTGGTAAAAATCTAAATCATCGTTAATTCCAATATTAAGTACTTTTGGCAACATAAACCTTGGTAAGTTACTTATTTTTAGATAATTACAGGAGTCTAAAAATATATATTGGTCTAAGCTAAACCCGTTTTAATAGCTTAAATTAACTGGATGGTAGTTGCTTTTGTAATTATTGAACTCCTAAGGTCAGCTAGTTTTTTAAAATGAATGCAAGAAAATTAAACTACAATGTTTACAATTTTCTTAGGTACAATAATTACTTTTTTAGGTTGCTTACCTTCTAAATATTTTTGTGATTGTTCGTGCTCTAAAACAATTTTTTCTATTTCTGAAACTTGCAACGTTAAAGGCAATTCTAAATTAAAACGCATTTTACCATTAAAGGAAATGGGGTAGCTAAAATTATCTTCTACCAAATGTTCGGCAATAAACTCAGGATAGTTTTCAAATGCAATACTTTGTTTGTGGCCCAATAAACTCCATAACTCTTCTGTTATGTGCGGTGCATACGGAGAAATTAAAACCAACAAAGGTTCTAAAATGGCGCGCTTGTTGCATTTTAAATCGCTTAATTCGTTTACGCAAATCATAAAATTACTTACAGAGGTATTAAATGAAAAACGTTCAATATCTTCTGCAATTTTTTTAATGGTTTTGTGCAATGTTTTTAATTCGGCTTTTGTTGGTGTTTCTTCGCTTACACCATTTACATACAAACGCCACAATTTTTTCAAAAAGCCTGATACACCGGTAATGCCATTGGTATTCCAGGGTTTGCTAAGCTCTAAGGGTCCTAAAAACATTTCGTATAAACGAAGCGTATCAGCACCGAATTTTTCGCAAATGTCGTCGGGAGAAACTACATTCCACTTTGATTTGGACATTTTTTCAACTTCTACACCGCATACGTATTCATTTTGCTTGTTATAAAAAAATAATGGGTTCGTTATTTCTTTTCTCCAATTCAAAAACTTCTCAATATTAAGTATGTCATTTTCTACAATATTCACATCAACATTTATTTTAGTGATATTTATTTCATTCTCAAACACTATTTCATACCCAAAACGTTTTTTTATTTCTTTAACTAAATCCTCATATTCTTTACATTTCCTATCAGTTTTTACAATAACATCTAAAATGTCTTTAGAAATAAAAATATTCTTTGGTACAATTAGATTAATATTATTCTGATTTAAATCAAGTCTATACACAAAATTACTTCTACCCTGTATCATCCCCTGATTAATCAGCTTTTGCGCGGGTTCTTCAATATTAATATATCCAAGGTCATTTAAGGCTTTGGTCCAAAAGCGCACATACAACAAATGTCCTGTGGCGTGTTCGCTACCACCAATGTATAAATCAACATTATTCCAATATTTCGCTTTTTCTTTGCTTACAAATTCATTATTGTTTTTAGAATCCATATAACGCAAAAAATACCAACTGCTTCCTGCCCAACCCGGCATGGTAGAATGTTCGTAAGTAAATTCTCCTTTGTATTTCCAATTGGCTGCGCGTGCTAGAGGCGGTTCACCATCTTCAGTAGGTAAATATTTATCTACTTCCGGCAACACCAAAGGCAATTCATTTTCATTTAATGCATAAGGTATATCTCCTCCACCTTCCTCTAAAGTGCCATCGCTACGGCGGGCAGGCTTGTAATAAATAGGAATAGGTTCTCCCCAAAAACGTTGTCTACCAAAAACGGCATCGCGCAAACGGTAATTGGTTTTTCCTTTTCCTAATTCACGTTTTTCAATTTCTTCAATTGCTTTTTTAATAGCCGCTTTTACTTCTAGTCCGTTTAAAAAATCGGAATTAATTAGTTTCCCTTCTTTTTCTCCCCAAGCATCTTTTTTAAAATCGTGTTCACGTGTTGGTTCAATTACTTGTGGCAATGGTAAACCAAAATGTGTGGCAAATTTAAAATCGCGTTCGTCGTGCGCGGGCACTGCCATTACAGCTCCCGTGCCATAACCCGCCAACACATAATCGCCCACCCAAACAGGAATAGGTTTTCCGGTAAAAGGATGTTCAACAAAAGCGCCGGTAAATACACCGCTTACCTTATCAACTTCTGCTTGTCGTTCACGTTCACTTCGGTTTTTTGCTTTGGTAACATAATCTTCTACCGCTGCTTTTTGTTCGGCAGTAGTTATTTCACTTACCAATTCGTGTTCTGGTGCCAATGTAACAAACGAAACACCAAAAACAGTATCAGGACGTGTGGTGAAGACAGAAATATTGAATGTTGAATGTTGAATGTTGAATGAAAGGGAAGTTCCTTCACTTCTTCCAATCCAATTGCGTTGAGTTTCTTTTAAACTTTCAGTCCAATCTAAATTATCCAAACCATCTAACAAACGTTGGGCGTAAGCAGTAATGCGCATACTCCATTGTTTCATCAATTTTCTTTCTACCGGATGCCCGCCTCTTTCGCTTACTCCATCTTTTACTTCATCGTTAGCTAAAACAGTACCTAAAGCCGGGCACCAGTTTACATAAGCTTCGCCAAGGTACGCTATGCGGTATGCCATTAACACATCACTTTTCTCTTTCTCAGAAAAACTCTTCCACTCTTCCGCAGAAAAAGTTTTTACATTATCATCACAAACTGCATCTATATTTTTATTTCCGTTTTTTTCAAAAGCAGCAATAAGCGTTTCCAATTTTTCTGTTTTATTGCTTTGCTTGTTGTACCAGCTGTTGAAGAGTTGAATAAAAATCCATTGTGTCCATTTGTAATAGTTAGGATCAGATGTTCTTACTTCTCTATCCCAATCAAACGAAAAACCAATTTTATCTAACTGCTCGCGGTAGCGTTTAATGTTTTGTTCGGTTGTAATGGCGGGGTGTTGACCGGTTTGTATCGCATATTGCTCTGCAGGTAAACCAAAACTATCATAACCCATGGGGTGCAACACATTAAAACCTTTGTGGCGTTTGTAACGCGCCATAATATCAGAGGCAATATAACCAAGAGGGTGGCCCACATGCAAGCCGGCACCCGATGGATAGGGAAACATATCCAGCACATAATATTTTGGCTTCGCTGAATTATCATCTGCTTTAAATGTTTTGTTAGCAGCCCAATATGCCTGCCATTTTTTTTCTATCTCGGTAAAATTGTACTCCATAAAATTTCCTTGTAAAAGCTTAATTCTGCTCTGTTTTAAAGGTGTACAAAGATAGGATTTTGGATAGCTTAATCAAATATTTAACTCAAACCCATCTGCATCCATTCCCACCGGAAATACTTTTCTGAACTCGTTTAAATATTCTTTATCCAGTAAAATTGTTTCTACACTTTCCTCGTTTGCTTTGGTTTTGCTAATTACCTCACCCCGCGGGTTTACCACCATGCTATCGCCACTATGCGCAATGCCGTTTCCATCATTACCAATTCTGTTTACACCAACAACGTAACATTGGTTTTCTATGGCACGGGCAATTAATAATTGCTTCCATGGGTAAGCGCGGGCCTCGGGCCAATTGGCCACATAAATTAAAACATCGTAATCCCATTTCCCATCCACAAAACGGTTGCGCGAAAAAACGGGAAAACGTAAATCATAACAAATTAATGGGCAAATATTCCAATCGTTTACTTTGGTAATTATTTTTTTTGTGCCCGCTGTGTAATGCGCATCTTCTTTTGCCATTCTGAATAAGTGGCGTTTATCATACGCATGGTGTTTTCCACTTGGTTCTACCCAATATAAGCGGTTATAATTGTTCAAATTATCTCGTGTTGATATACTGCCTGTAATAATTGCGTTTTTTTGTTTCGCCATTTTTTGCATCCACTTAAATCCATTGCCTAAATTTTCTTCGGCATTTTGCTGCGGATTCATGGTAAAGCCCGTGGTAAACATTTCGGGTAATACAATTAAATCAGTAGGTGATGAAATTGCAGAAATTAGTTTATCAAAATACTGAATATTCATTTCAGTATCTTCCCATTTTAAATGGGTTTGTATAAGCGTTACATTCATAAATTAAAGATACCATTTATTTATTATTTCTTTATTTGGGCGCCTGCCCTTTGCCTATGGAAAGTAAGGAGCAAAGGGCACCGGGCTTTTCGCTACAATCTTTTTGCGCCTAAGAGGCAAGCGCAAAAAGTATTTCCGCTACAATCCCTGGCGCGTTCGGTAAATGAATTCCGAATTTATTTTCTAAAACGCGCCAGGGATGCGAAGGGTTTAGCTCTTTTTTACGAAGAGAAGCGGAGTAAAAAAAGCCGCAGCGAAGCGGAGCCCGAAGAAGCCCGGTGCCCTGAGCATACGTAATTTCAAGAGCGAAGGGCAGGCGCCCAAATAAAAGTAAAACCTTATCTTTACACCATGCCGCAAATTTCTGCCGTAATAATTACGTTTAACGAAGAAAAAAACATTGAACGATGTTTGAAATCGCTTGTTGGAATTGTAGATGAAATTGTTGTGCTTGATTCGTTTAGTAAAGATAAAACAGAAGAAATTTGCAAAAAATACAATGTGAGTTTTTACCAACATGCATTTGACGGACACATTCAACAAAAAAACAGAGCAATAAGTTACGCTAAATTTCCTCACGTACTTTCATTAGATGCCGATGAAGCACTTGACGAAACGTTGCAAAAATCTATTTCAGAAATAAAAAATAATTTCACCAAAGAGGGGTATTACATGAATAGGTTAACCAACTATTGCGGACATTGGGTGAAGCATTGTGGTTGGTATCCCGATAAAAAATTACGTTTATGGGACAGTAGAAAGGGAGAATGGAGAGGTATTAACCCGCATGATAAATACGAGTTGTTTGCAGGTGATTCAATGGCCGGATACTTAAAAGGAGATATTTTACATTACAGTTATTACAGCATTGCCGACCATTACAAGCAAGTGGAATACTTTACCACTATTGCCTCTAAAGCTTATTTTGATAATGGGAAAAAAGCACCTTTATTTAAATTACTTGTAAACCCGGTTGCAAAATTTATAGATCATTACCTATTAAAACTTGGTTTTTTAGACGGCAACGCAGGTTACTTAATTTCAAAAATTTCGGCATACGCTACTTATTTAAAATATAAAAAATTAAGGGTTCTGTATAAAAATGCAAACTAGTGTAAACATATTAATTAGCCGAACCGATTCTATTGGCGACGTGGTGCTTACCTTACCAATGGCCGGAATTATTAAACAAAGTGTTCCCAATAGCAAAGTCTACTTTTTAGGAAGAACTTACACCAAAGCAGTTATAGAACTAAGTGAATTTGTTGATGAATTTATTAATTACGATGAGCTTTTAAAAAAACAAAAACACGAACAAATTGAATTTATAAAGACATTTCATTTTAATACGATTCTTCATGTTTTTCCGGTAAAACACATTGCTAATATTGCTCAAGCAGCACGTATTGAAAACCGTGTAGGAACAAAAAACAGATTTTATCATTGGTTTAACTGTAATAAATTAATAAAATTATCGCGTAAAAATTCAGAATTACATGAAGCACAACTCAATATTAAATTACTTTCGTTTTTTAATATTCATACAAATTATAATTTAAACGAGTTAGATAAATATTACGGCTTTGTAAATGTTTGGCCGTTTGCCAACGAACTCTTTTTAAATAAACTCGATAAAAATAAAATCAAAATTATTTTACACCCTAAAAGTAAAGGCAGCGCGCGCGAATGGGGATTAAATAATTTTTCTAAACTAATAAAACAGTTACCCGAAAATAAATACCAGGTTTTTATAAGTGGCACAAAAGAAGATGGAATGTTACTGGAGAATTTTATTAAAGAAAATCCAACAGCCATTGATTTAACGGGAAAATTAACCTTAAATGAATTTATTTCGTTTATAAATTTATGCGATGTATTAATTGCCGCAAGTACCGGACCATTACATATTGCTGCAGCTCTTGGTAAAAAAGCAATTGGTTTGTTTGCACCCATGCGCCCCATACATCCCGGGCGTTGGGCACCCATTGGAAAAAACGCACACTTTTTGGTAATAGACAAAAGCTGTGAAGATTGCAGAAAAGGTGGGAAATGCGCGTGCATTGAAGCAATAGAAGTACAAAAAGTAGTAAATTTGATTGAAAGTAAATGAGTTTTTTTAAAGATAAAGTAATTTGGATTACCGGTGCCTCTTCAGGTATTGGCGAAGCATTGGCTTTAGAATTGGCTAAACAAGAGGCCAGAATTATTTTATCTGCACGCAGAGAAGATGAATTGAAACGCGTTGCTGCATTAACCAAATTACCTGATTTGGATATCCTTGTTTTGCCTTTTGATTTAAACAATACCAATAATGCATCAGCTTTAATAGCCAGCATTATAAATAAATTTGGACGTATAGATGTTTTAGTAAACAATGGAGGTATGAGTCAGCGTGCCGAAGCCGAAAAAACACCCATTGAAACGGATAGAGTATTAATGGAAGTAAATTATTTTTCTTACGTTAATCTTACCAAAGCGGTATTGCCTTATATGAAGCGTCAAAAAAACGGACACATAGTTGTTATCAGCAGCATTGCCGGAAAATTTGGTTTTTATTTACGCTCGGGTTATTCTGCAGCGAAACATGCATTACATGGTTTTTTTGAATCGTTTCGTTTAGAAACCGAACAATTTGGAATAAAAACATTAATTGTTTGTCCGGGTAAAGTAAAAACAAACATTTCTTTAAATGCTGTAACCGAAAAAGGCCAGCACGGGAAAATGGATGAGAGTCATATAAATGCCATGAGCGCTGAAGAAAGTGTAAAAATTATTTTAAAAGCAATAATAAATAACGAAGAAGAAATTTTAGTGGGCGGTAAGGAATTAAAAGCCGTTAAACTAAAAAGATTTTTTCCGAAATTGTTTGGTAAAATAATAAGGAAACAAAGTCCGTATTAATTATTTGCAGTGTTTTTCAAAAGCCTCCGAAGCAGGAGCAAAAGAGCCCTCAATTGCCATTCTAAAATCTTCGCAAGGATTTAATTTTAAGTTTACTTTGGCTACACCCCGCCAGTAATAGGCTTCAAAATAATTGGAATTTAATTGAATGCAACTATTTAAATTTTCAATACACTCCTTAAAATTTTGTTGCTTACCCAAAGCAATAGCACGTTTAAAATAATAATCGGGTTCATCTTTATTTAATTCAATTGCACGATTATAAAAAGAAATGGCATTTTGTAAATCGTTTTGATCATTATCGCAATTACCTAAAATAAAATAAGCGCGATGGTTGTTTTTATCTTTTAATAAAGCCGCTTTAGCATCTATTCGTGCGCTGTTATAATCCATCAGTGAATAATGTGCAGAGGCACGTGCCACATAAGCCTTAATGTAATTATACATAATAAGTACTTGATTTAAATCTTTTATTGCTGCTTTTGGTTGATTGTTTTTTAAATGCAAAAGCGCTCTATTATAAAAACCTTTGTAATTATAGGGTGCAATGTTTATAGCGCGATTAAAATACATGAGCGCCTTATCGTTATTATTCTTAAACATGTATTCTACACCCAAACTGTTTAGCGCTAAAAAATTATCGGGGTACTTTTTAACTATATCTTCGTAAAGCACTATGCTGCTTTGCCACTTATTGCTTCGTAAAAAAGTGAGGCTTGCCAGCACTAAAATTAAAACCGTTGGAACAATTGGTAATTTTAAATTTATTTTTGAAACCAATAAACCCAACAACCATCCTAAACCAATAATAGGTAAATACATGTATCTGTCTGCATTTAATACTTCACCAAAAGGCACAAACTGTAAAACCAAAACAAGATTTAATAAAATAAATAAAATAATTACAAAAAAACCGAACTGCTTTTTTCTGTAAAGCCAAAAAAGCATTAAAACAATGCCCATTAAAAAAACTAAACCAATGACAATTTTAACTACTGAGTTAGCAGGAAAAGGGTAAATAACACTAAGGTTAATGGGTATGGTAAAAAGCTTTAAATAAAAATAAATGGCGTAGCCTGCATTCACCATTCGTTCATAAAATGGAAACTGATGAGCATAATTAATAAACTGAGCACTTGCTTGTGTTTTTAAATTAATTAAACCAAAAATAAATGCCACTAATAAAAAAGGAATTTTATTAAAAATAAATTTGATCTCAAATTTTTGCTTTTGTAAAATATCTACGCAAATTAAAACTAGAGGAAAAACAACTGCAGACGGTTTAAACAAACACGATAAAACAAAGCTGAGCAAGGTCCACAGAAATTGTTTTGTTTTTCTATTATTTAAATACAATAGGTATTGAAGCATTCCTAAAAGGAAAAACAAGGTGTACCCTACGTTTTTTAATTCAGATATCCAGTTTACCGATTCAACTTGTATTGGATGAAGTAAAAAAATGATGACTGCAATTGTTGCACTATTTTTTTCTTTAAACAACTGAATGGTAATTTTATAAACCAAAAAACCATTTACAATATGAAACAATAAATTAATTAAATGGTGGCCAAAAGTATTGCTTTCAAAAATTAACCAGGTAATTGCATGTACCAACATCGTTAAGGGAATGTAATTTCCTACGTATTGGTTTTTAAAAAAAGAAAGAAAGGAAAAGGTTTTTACATCTTTGTTTTTAAACACCATTTCCGGATCGTCCCAGCTGATATAATTAAAATGCAAACTATTAAAATAAACAACAATTGTTGCAAGGCTTGCAATCCAAAAAAAAAGATTATCGGAAATGTGTTTCTTTAATTGTTGAAGCACAGAATTTTAAAATTACCTTATTTTAACTTTCTCTACTTGTAAAACCTCGCGCGTTATGGCATCGTAAACTATTGCTACAACGTATAGCTTTTTATCGTTAAACGGAATTTGCGGTGTAAATAATGAGTTCACAGAAAAGTTATTGTTTTCTACTACTGCAGAATCGTTCACGGCAATTGGAGCAAGTTTTGCCGTAACGCCCCAAGAACCGTTTATATCGCCTCTTAACATATGCATAAACTTATAGTCATACACATGATCGGGGTTAACAGAATAATCTTTTTGATCGCCCACCAAACTATCTTGCATTACTACTAAATTCAACTTTACATCATTTGCGTAGGTAGCAGCAAACTTAAGTTTTGTTTTAACGTTTAATGCTTTTGCACTGGTATCGTAATTTGTTGTTAATTCAACACGAACAATAAAAGGGTCGTTTTTTGCAACCGCTACACTTGCCGGCCAAGCTGTTTCTTTTTGTATAAGGGTAAACGATGGGTATACTTTTCTGTTCACCATTCCATTTGGGTTTCCAACTGCGCTAACACCAAAGCCGCTTGAACCATCCCAATCGTTTCCTGCGGTAGTTGTATAAGATGTTGGATAGGTTGCGTTTGTTCTAGAGAAAAAACCGGCATGTACCGCTAGTACAATTATAGTGTCTTTGTATTGATTCCCTAAATTATCGGCAACAATTGCAGCAGCAGGACAGTTACCGCATTGATGACCAGTGTAATCTTCTAATAATACTTTTTTAAAATGCGCTTTACTGGCATTTGTCTTTGTAATAAAATTTGATCCTACCGCAGTTTCTTTTAACGGCAATGGATTTTGAACTTTATCACAAGCCATAAATACAGCTAGTGTTAGGGTTAAAATCAAACTTATTTTTAATGGTTTCATGTGAATGAAATTTTACAACATTTAAATATACTAAAAACTACTGGTAATTGAAAGAGAAACTCCACTTGATGCAGGTACATTTCTACAAACCCCGCCTACACAAAAAATTCCGGCTCTTTGTTTACCTACATTCATTGAAATTCGATGTGCACCTGTGGTATAACCAAAACTTCCCAAAGGATAATGCAATTTTAAATTGGCATCAGGGTTATCAAAATTAAACTGATCTAAAACAGCTACAAACCAATTTCCGTTTGGGTTCCACTCTATTAAACCCGTAACCCAACTTCCGGCATTCGGGTTTTTTTTGTTGGATGTAATATACCCTTGTGCTTCAAACCTTATAGCTCCGCTTGATTTGTATTTATACGTTAAATCTATTACGGCCATATCGGCAACAATATTTGTAAAACCTGCATTAGGCGTACCAAATTGAACCATGTTTCGGTTATAAAACTGGCGTGAATACATAAACGACATTTTAATTTTTTTGGTGAATTTTTTATTTATTTCAATAAAAATATCTTCGTAATACAATTCGCCCACTTCTTCATATTTTGTTTTATATAAAGTAGAGGCAGTTAAAGTATCATCTACATTGTATTGTTTTAAACCATGCGCCACTGAGGCATTTAAAGTAATTTCCATACCATACTTACCACCTAATAAAGAACCTTTTTTTACCTTATACTGCAACTCGGCCATACCTCCCACTTCACCGCGCGGTTGGGTTGCATAAGGATTAAAGGCAGGCATTAAATAGGTATGTTGACGTGTAGTTGCAGGTAAATAATTAATTAATAAATTTTGAAGCGTAGCATCTCTATCACTTCTAAAACCCATGTTATCTATCCGCTTTCCTTGTAGTAACAACGATAAACCTTCGGTTGCTACTGAAGCAGAAAGATAAATAGCCTCTCCGTTTTTATAACTATAATACGTATTACCTCCCGAATTAGAAACATTATCGGCACTTGGGTCGTTTATCTTGTAAACATATTCACCATAAATATTAATGAACTCGTTTAATATATTTATTCTTCCCCCATAGCAACCCACATTTTCCGGTAGTACGTATGTTGGATTATTATCTGCCTGATTTTTACTGGCAAAACTTGCGCCTACAATAAATTTTGTTTTTGATTGAATAACAGAATCTAATAATTCATTAATATTTATTTCTCCATCAACCCCTCTAACAATTCCTGCCCCTACGGTAAAAAAACTTCTTTGTTTTCCTACTAAACCCTTTAAAGTTATTCCTTTGTATGGATTAGAAATAACACGAATTCCATCTAATGAATTATCATACAACAAACCCGGCTCGTAATAGGTTCTAAAAACCAAACCACTACCAAACTGTTCGTATATGTTACCTACTGTAATATCCAATAATTGATCTTGATATCGGGCAAAACGATTTACAATTCCTTGTCCTTTATAACGCGGATCAAAACCTTGCATTACATTGTTATAAGCTTCGTAACGCACCCCGGCCGAAAATTTACCACGGTTAAACATTAAGTTTCCAAAAGCATTGGAAAGCATTTTTTCATTAATTTGTGGTGCACCACGTAAAGAATCGGGTTCGTAATACTGCGCATCTAACTGAAAATTACCATGAATAGAGGAGCCAATATCTTGCGCTAAATTACCTTTATCCTGAGCTTTTCCGTTAAACGGATTTAGAAAACAAATCAATAAAAAAGTAGCCGAACAGCTACTTTTTAACATATTTTTTACCATGAAGTAAAAATATCAATTTAATGTGAAAGAGCTTCACCCTTAATCAATTTTTTTACGTTTTCGTATAATTTTTCTTCGTCGCCCTCAATATATGAATTATGGCTCCAAACAATTTCTCCGTTTCCATTCACTAAAAATGTATGGGGAACGTTATTTACATTCATTGCACGCTTAAAGTCTTGATTTTCATCTAAATACACTTCGTATTTCCAGCCTTTGGTTTTTACATCGGTTGAAACTTTTGCCGAACTTCTTACATCATCAATACTTACCGCAATTAATTTTACGCCGGTTTCTTTTTGCCATTCTTCGTATTCTTCTGCTATAGCATCTAATTCTTTCTTACAGGGCTTACACCATGTTGCCCAAAAGCTAATAATAATAGGCTTTCCATCGTTACTAAATGTATTAGAATTAATTTTTGTACCATCTAATTTTTTAATGGTTGCCGCTGGAATTTTATCGCCTTCTCCTTTAAATGCAAAACTGATTACAATAAAAATGGGTAATAACAGTGTGAATATTCTTTTCATAATTTGGTTTATTAGTTGCTCTCCAAAAATAGTACCATTTTTTTAACAAACACCATACTATTTTTATTTTAACAGGTTTTAATACTCCATTGCATGTTAAAATATTGGCAAATACAAGTTTAAATATATAAAAATAATGATGAGTTTTGTAACCGTAAATGCAAAAGAAAAACATAGCCATATTAGGAAGTACCGGAAGCATTGGCACACAGGCTTTAGATGTAATTAGGGCAAATAAAGATTTGTTTACCGTTGAAGTTTTAGTTGGTAATTCTAACGCTGATTTATTAATTAAACAAGCACAAGAATTTTTACCCAATGCAGTAGTTATTGCCGATGAAACAAAATACCAGCAAGTAAAAGAAGCTTTACAACCTTTAGATATTAAAGTTTTTGCCGGTGAAAAATCGGTTGAACAAATTGTTGAAATGGAAAGCATACACTTGGTGTTAGCTGCCATTGTTGGGTATGCAGGGCTCGCCAGCACGCTTAACGCCATTAAACATAAAAAACACATTGCACTTGCTAATAAAGAAACACTGGTTGTTGCCGGTGAGTTGGTAAGTAAATTAGCGCAAGAAAACAATGTACATATTTATCCGGTAGACAGTGAGCACTCTGCCATTTTCCAATGTTTGCCCGGCGAAGGAGCTAATGAAATAGAAAAAATATTTTTAACCGCAAGTGGTGGCCCCTTTAGAGGAAAAACCAGGAAAGATTTAGAAAACGTAACCAAAGCTCAGGCCTTAAAACATCCTAACTGGAGCATGGGAGCAAAAATTACCATAGATTCTGCAAGCTTAATGAATAAAGGATTGGAAGTAATTGAAGCAAAATGGCTGTTTGATTTAAAACCCCAGCAAATTGATGTTATTGTGCATCCGCAAAGTATTATACACAGCATTGTACAATTTGCAGATGGAAGCATGAAAGCACAAATGGGTTTGCCTGACATGAAACTTCCAATTCAGTATGCCTTTACTTTTCCTTTAAGAATAAAAAATAATTTCCCCCGATTTAATTTTTTAGACTACCCTAACTTAACTTTTGAAAAAGCAGATACCGACACTTTTTTAAATTTATCATTAGCATACGATGCATTAAGTAAAGGCGGTAATATGCCTTGTATTTTAAATGCTGCAAACGAAGTAGCCGTAGATGCTTTTTTAAAAGATAAAATAAAGTTTTTACAAATGAGTGAAGTGGTTTTAAATACCATGCAAAAAAGCAAACATCAAACAAATTTAAATTACGAAGGATTTGTTGAAACTGATAAAAGTGCCAGAATAATAGCAGCAGAAGAAGTTTCGAAACTTAAAATTTGATAAATAATTTGTTACTCACCAAATAAACTCACGTAAAAGCCTTAAATTTAAAATTTGTTTGAAACCATAAATATATGTTGATTAAAGTTGCACAGCTGTTTTTAAGTTTAACTATTTTAGTTACCCTTCACGAATTCGGACATTTTTATTTTGCCAAAAAATTTAAATGCCGTGTAGATAAATTTTATTTGTTTTTCGATTTCCTTTTTCCTTTTGCAGGCCTTTTAAACTTTGCCATTTTTAAGAAAAAAATTGGCGATACCGAGTACGGTATTGGTTGGTTTCCTTTAGGGGGATATGTTCAAATTGCCGGAATGGTAGATGAACAAATGGATAAAAGCATTATTGAATCGGAACCACAGCCTTGGGAATTACGCAGCAAACCGGCTTGGCAACGCTTATTGGTAATGATGGGGGGAATTTTAGTAAACTTTATTTTAGGAATTTTTATTTTTTGGATGTTGCTTTGGGCCTATGGAAAAGATGTGCTCCCTATTACTAGTTTAAAAGACGGTATAATGGTAGATACCATTGCTTATAATATCGGATTAAGAAACGGCGATCATATTCTTTCACTTGACGATCAACCCATTCATTCGCTTAGACGAGTTCCTGTAGAAATTATCATGAACAGAATTCAAAATATAAATGGTGTTCATGCAAGCGGAGAAAAATTCTCAATACCTGTTACCGATTTAGATCGTGCATATATTTTAAAATCGTTAAAAAAATCGGAATTTATTTCGCCTCGTTTTAAAGGCAAAGTTGGCTTTGTAGATTCAACCAGTAATGCAGCTAAAGCAGGACTAAAAGTAGAAGACATTGTGCTAACCGTTAATGGCGCAGCGGTTCCTTTTTACGACGAATTGCGCTCTAAAATTAGAAGTAATGCAGGTAAAACGGTTGCCCTAGTTGTTTTAAGAGGAAAAGACACCCTTAATATTGATTGCAAAGTAGCAGGCGATGGAAAAATTGGTTTTGCACCTGAACCTATTGTGCCTTTTAAAATAGAAGAATTGCGTTATGGTTTTTTTGGTTCATTTATTCAAGGCTTTAAAGATGGTATGGAATTAATGGCGCTGCAAGTAAAACAAATTGCCGTATTGTTTACCGTTAAAGATGCGCATAAATCTGTTGGAGGTTTTTATACCATGGCTAATCAAATGAGTCCGGTTTGGGACTGGCACGCGTTTTGGTCCTTTACCGCATTTTTATCTTTAGCATTGGCCTTTATGAATTTTTTACCAATACCCATGTTAGATGGTGGTTACATTATGTTTATTTTATGGGAAATGGTAACGGGTAAAAAAGTGCCGGACAAAGTTATTTATTACGCTAACCAAGTTGGCCTGGGTATTGTATTAGCTTTAATGATATACGCCAATACCGATTGGTTGCGCGGATAAAACATTTTTATCTTTATTAAATAAATGCGTTATATGAATATGCGTTTTAAATATTTTTTACTGTTTGGTTTTACAGGTTTTATTTCTGTTGCGCAAAACACCACCATAAACCGCGATAATAAAGTTAAAGAAGGTGCAAATAAAGTAATGCTAATTCCTTTTGAGCAAAAACTTTATAACAGCGAAATTGATTATCAAATAAATAAAGAAACCGGCTTAACAGGCAAACAAATAAAATACAAATTTAGAGATGGCATTAACGACCAACTTTACAAAGCCTTTAAAAACAATAAATACGGAGTGTTAGACCTAATGGAAGACACCATTAAATACAAAAAAGAAACGGAAAGCATTTATCAGTATTTAAGTTATGAATACATGAAAGTGCCCAACCAAGATAATTACAAACCACCGGTTAAGGATAAGAAAGATAAAACAATAGTAAACGGACAAATAAACATTGAGACCAACAGTGAAGCCCGTTTTATGAATGCAAAAATTGGAAATGCTAAATTGGTTCCTTTGTTATACGGGAAATACAAAACCAATATTTTTGTTTTTATTAATCAGTTAGATATTAAAGCGGGTACTAATGCCGGAGATGTTGGCAACGACTCATCTGGCGGTGCCAGAAAAATTATAGTTCATTATACGGTTTATACCTACGATGCCAAAGAAATTAATTCAGGCATTGCAGAGCAAGAATTTCCGGTTGATTTAAATAACCCCAACAAAATAATAGATAAATATTTTTCTAAAGTGGCAGAAACAATTTACAGCAGAGTTAATAAGGCTATAATGCCTGGGAAATAAATTTAAACTTTTTACAACTTTTACCTTAATATCAGAAAACGCTTTCTAGCAATTTGTTTCCCGTTTTTGAGTTCAAGTATATAAGTTCCGTTTGGAATGTTTTTTATCTGTATAACTGCTTTGTTTTTATCAATTTCCAATTCATTTTGTTTTATAACATTCCCAAGCTCATTGTAAATTACATATTCATTAAATTTATTTCTATTCCCTTTTACAAAATCAACATTTAAAACCTCATCACTTGGGTTGGGGCTTAGCAAAATATTATTGTTTTCGCTATTTATTTCTTTCAGGCCAACATCGCTTGAGTAAACTACAACAGTATCGTATTTAATATTTCCACACAAATCTTGCTTTACCATGTAGGTGTTTGTAATAGCGCCAGCAAAAACAGTTATGCCCGCAGCAGTATCAATGGCGCTAGTGGTATTGGGTAATTTGTACCAAGTGCAGGCATCATCAAGCCCAATTTCTCGTGTTCTGCCAATATATACCGTATTACCAGGCAAAGCCCAAACATCATTACCTGCATAAGCAAGTAAATCACTTTCAATAACACTAACATCGTCTATAAAATATGAAGCAATTCCGGCAGTGTTTCCATCTAAACTTGTATAAGTAGTTGCGCTGGTTAATCTAAAATTACCTATGGTAATGTATTCTTCGGTGCCATTTGCAACAAAACTACCTTGCACCTTCATCCAGTT
>JALHRL010000013.1 GCA_022841465.1 Bacteroidia bacterium
GTTTTTTCTAAAGAAGAAGCTAGAGAAATATTAATGAATATTTTCTCAACTAAAATTAAATTTCATGAATTAAAAAACTTTAGCTCTCAAGAAAGATTTGGAAAAGACGATGACACCGCACTGCATAGGATACCGGAATTAAAAAAATGCATACATACAATTGAAGAAATTATTTCCAAAGTAGAAAATAAAAAACTAATAATAAATGCAGAGGTAACCATATCTTTTTCTAATGAATAATTATTTATGTTTAAAGAAAGGGAATTAGTAATAGCTACAAAACACAAGAAAGAAAAAGTTATTGCTCCTATTTTAGAAAAAGAACTTGGTGTAAAATGTTTTACCATTTCAAACTTAGACACCGATATACTTGGAACTTTTACGGGAGAAATTGAAAGAAAAACTGATCCTGTAACCACAGCAAGAAACAAATGCCTTATGGCAATGGAATTAGCAAATTGCGACATGGCCATTGCCAGCGAAGGTTCTTTTGGCCCACACCCTACCATTTACTTTGCTCCTGCCAACGAAGAATTTCTAATTTTTATTGATAGACTAAATAATTATGAAATAATAAGCAGGGAAATTAGTTTAGAAACAAATTTTAATGGCGCAGACATAAATTCAGAAGAAGAGCTTTGGTTATTTGCTAAAAAAATCAAATTCCCTTCGCATGCGCTAATATTAAAAAACTCAAAAGAAAATTTTACCGAAATTATAAAAGGAATTAAAAACAAAAATGTTTTAAAAAAGATATTTTATAATTTCATTTCCAGGTATGGCAACGCTTATGTTGAAACAGATATGCGAGCTATGTATAACCCCACGCGGATGAAGGTAATTAAAAAAACCACCAAAAAACTGGTAAATAAAATAAACTCCTATTGTCCGGAATGCAAAACACCGGGCTTCTCAATGCGTGACGCTATATTTGGATTACCTTGTGAAAAATGCAAATTACCAACCCAAAGTGTTTTAAAATACATCTATATATGTACAAAATGCAATTATACAAAAGAAGAAATTTATCCTAATAAAAAACACAGTGAAGATCCTATGTATTGTAATAATTGTAACCCTTAATAACTTATGAATTTAAATTTACTAATTGACAATCTTACAAATCCGGCATTACTTTTTTTTACTTTAGGAATTGTTGCGGTTTACTTAAAAAGCGACTTAGAAATACCTCCTAATTCATCTAAATTTATCTCCCTTTACTTACTATTTGCCATTGGATTTAAAGGTGGTCAGGAATTGTCACATGAAACATTCACCAGCGAAATTGGTTTATCAATGCTGTTTGGGATTTTAATTTCATTAATAATACCACTTTATACTTTTTTTATCTTAAAAAGAAAATTAAATGTATTTGACGCAGGTGCCATTGCGGCTGCTTATGGTTCAGTAAGTGCTGTTACGTTTGTAACAGCAGTATCATATCTAGAGTCTCAACAATTAAACCTGCATGGATATATGGTTGCAATTATGGCTTTAATGGAATCACCTGCCATCATTATGGGTTTAATATTAATTTCCATTTTTAATAAAGATGATAAAGAAAAGATTCAAAAACGAACTGCACTTAAACATTCGTTAACCAATGGTAGTGTTTTACTAATTCTTGGCAGCTTAGTTATAGGGTATCTGGCAAATGCTAAGCAGGCTGAAGGAATAAAACCATTTACAAACGATTTATTTAAAGGATTTCTTGCAATTTTCTTGTTAGACATGGGAATTACAAGCGGTAAAAAACTTAAAGCATTTTTCTCTTTCGGTTGGTTTCCTTTTATTTTTGCTCTCATAATTCCTTTATTTAATGGTTCAATTATTGCCATTTTAAGTTCATTTGTAACACATGAAATTAATAACCGATTTATGTTTGCAATCTTGGCAGCAAGTGCTTCTTACATTGCCGTTCCTGCTGCAATGAAAATTTCCGCACCAAAAGCTAATCCCGGACTTTTTCTGCCAATGGCACTTGCTGTTAGCTTTCCTGTAAACATCACCATTGGAATGCCTTTGTATTTTTTAATTGTACAAAATACCTAATTAAAACTATTCTTTTTCTTCAATAATTAGTAAATTGCATCAATCATGCATTTACCGCATCTTATTATAGATTTGGCCCTAATTCTAGCAGCCGCATCGTTAATTGGAATTATTTTTAAATTCCTAAAGCAACCCGTTGTACTGGGTTATATAATTGCTGGAGTAATTGTTGGCCCATATTACAAATTTTTTCCAACCGTTATAGAAATAAACAGTATTAAAACGTGGGCAGAAATTGGAGTAATAATTTTATTATTCAATTTAGGTTTAGAATTCAGTTTCAAAAAATTAATTAAAGAAGGCTCGCGGGTTATAATTATTGCTTTGTTTGGTGTATTACTCACTCTGCTTTCCGGTTATATTCTAGGGAAATTAATGGGATGGAATAATATGGATAGTATTTTTATGGGTGGAATACTATCCATAGCATCCACTACAATTATTATAAGAGCATTTGATGAATTAGGAGTAAAAACACAAAAATTCACCAATATTGTTACCAGTGTTTTAATTGTTGAAGACTTGGTAGCTGTTATTTTAATGGTAATACTTTCTACTATTTCTATTAGCCGCGAGTTTCAGGGAACCGAATTACTATTTTCTGTTTCAAAACTTGCATTCTTTCTGGTGTTATGGTTTGTTTCCGGGATTTTCTTTTTACCCAGCATTTTAAAATTTTTAAAACCCATTTTAAACGAAGAAATTTTATTAATTGTATCTTTGGCTCTTTGCTTTGGCGTGGTAATTATGGCTCTTAAAGCAGGTTTTTCTCCTGCATTTGGTGCTTTTATAATGGGCTCTATTTTAGCAGAAACCACCAAAGCAGAAAGAATAGAACATATTATTTCGCCCATTAAAACACTTTTTGGCGCGGTGTTTTTTGTATCGGTAGGCATGTTGCTTGACCCTGTAATAATTGCCAAAAACATTTACCCAATTATTTTAGCAGTTACAGTTTTATTATTAGGAAAACCTCTTTTTATTACGGTAGGTTCGTTAGTTACAGGCCAACCTTTAAGAATATCCATTCAAACCGGATTAAGTTTATCTCAAATTGGTGAATTTTCGTTTATTATTGCAACGTTGGGTTTAAGTTTAAACGTAACCAGTGATTTTTTATATCCTGTGGCCGTGGCTGTTTCGGTTATTACCACATTTACCACACCGTATATGATAAAGCTATCAGACACCGTATATAAATTTTCAGATAGAAAGCTGCCGCAAAAATGGAAAGACTTAATAAATAATTATAGTATAAGTGCTGAAAAAATTATTGAAGTGAATGATTGGAGAAAATTAGTAAGAAATACAGTAGTAAATTCTATTATTTTTTCGGTAATTATTTTAACTGTAATTATTTTTAATATAAAAGTAATTCAACCTTACTTTTGGGAATATAAATGGAGCAGAATGATAACAGCATCTATCACCATTACAATCATCTCTCCCTTTCTTTGGGCATTATCATTCAGAAAAGGAGATAAAACACCCTATTCCAAAATTTGGGCTAACAAACAATACCGTGGACACTTAGTAATACTTCAGTTCGCTAGAATTTTTCTTTCACTATTTTATATTGGTTTCTTGTTTGATAGATTATTTTCCCCTCAAATTGCTTTAATTGGCGTTTCAATAACGTTAGTAATATTGTTTTTGTTTTATAAAAAAATTCAAAATTTTTACAACATTCTTGAAGATAGATTTAAGTTTAATTTAAACGAAAGAGAATTTAACCAAAAAGTAAATTCGAAGGATATTGCACCATGGGATACCCATCTATCAACATTTAGTTTAAACTCGCGTTCTCCCTTTATTGGAAAAACATTACTGGAATCAAAAATAAGAGAAGATTTTGGTGTTAATATTGCAGCTATTGAAAGAGATGATATTACCATTAATGTTCCTGATAGATTTGAAAGATTGTATCCACACGATATCATTTCTGTTATTGGAACCGACGAGCAATTAAAAAATTTCAGAGACTATCTTTCTAAATCTGAAATGGGTTCAGATTTATTACAGCGAAAAACGGAAGTAAAATTATTACACTTTACACTTCATAAAGGCTCACAATTAATTGGTAAAACCATTAAATACTCTAACATTCGTGAACTTTCTAAAGGGCTTGTAGTTGGTATTGAAAGAAACGGTAAAAAAATATTAAACCCGGAATCAAATTTAGTTTTTAATGAAGGTGATTTAATTTGGATAGTGGGGAATGAAAAAAGGATACAAATTTTAGCAAACGAAAACAAAGAAAAATGAAATTAAAACGACCCAATAAAAAACTGGAAGAACAAATAAAACAAGCCATTAAAAACTTGTATTGCCCTGTACATTCAAAACCGGCTGCTATTGCTATGGAAGATGAAGAAGCAGAAGTTCAGGTAGAAGCTTGTTGCGTGTTTTTTAAAAAAGATGTTTTTACAATTGGTGAACGTATGCGTAAAGATTTTTTATACCGCGATCAAAAAACGCGCGAGCGTTTAGACCGTGAATGGAAAAAATCGAAAGGGAAATCAAAAGAGTAGTGTTTTAATTCACCACTATTTTCTTCGTTACACTTCCGTTTTCTTTAGTAACCACTACAAAGTAAATTCCGGGTGTTAATAAAGAACTGTTGTATTCAAATATATCTTCATTACCCACTTTATGTTTTGAAATTATTCCTCCCAAAACATTGGTAATTGTAATTTCTGAATTTTCGATACCCGAACCACTAATTGTAAATTTATCTTTAGCAGGATTAGGATAAACATTTACTATGGTATTTAAAAATTGTTCGGTTAGAGATGTTGTTGGGAAAGTTGTAAAACTGTATTCTATAAATCCTCCAAAATCTGATTGTAATGTTTTTAAAGTACCGCCGGCCGCATTTTTAACACGCACGTATCCACTTCCCTGAGCCGAATTGGCCCACCATGTTAAACCATCTTGGCCCTGATCGGTTACAACTAAACGATAACATCCGGTTAATTGATAATAATCTTTATACGTTGTGTTGGCAGCGGTAAAACTACTTGCGCCAACCACATTGCCATTATCATCATATAATTTATACTCGTTATGTGTGTAATAATTATTGGTTCTGAATTCTATCATAAAATTATCGGGAACTTGATCTGCTTTATTAAATTCAGATTGATATTTATTATTGTAAACATAATCATCTACCAAATTATTTACTTTTTTAATTTCGGTATGAAAAACGTTTCCGGTAGTTTGCAATCCATTTAACCACAAAGTATTTATTGGCAATTTAATGGTAACGGTATCCATAAACGCTAAGGTGCCGGTCCATGTGTAGGTTTGTTTTACTGCTGAATTGTTTAACCAATAATCTAATTCAATTGACGTAACGCTTGTTGAACCTGTGTTTTGTACTAAAATTTTTGGCGACGAACACATAGCGTTATGACGAGAATAAAGAACCTTATTACTTGGCTCTAATACATCAATAATAGACGCATCTAAAGAATGATTAGCACCGCCATACGTTACCAATTGATGTGCCGCATGATAACGGTAATCTCCATTTGCAACAGAAGGATTAGAACAATTGTAATCTAATGTAACTGTATTACCCGGCGTAACGTGTGGTGTAATATTGTGTTCTTTCACTAAACTAGATTCACCCGGACACCAACCCTGACGATCGTATACCCAAGTTCCTCCTTGTGGATAAACCGGAATACCCGAACACTCTTGTGTAATGTACCAGGCAAATTCGTTTGAGCCTCCGTTTACATTAAAGTAGTGATTTACCAATCCTCCATTTTGATGAAACTCCCCTTCGCTTCCATGACCTGTAATAGTAGAGCGAACTTTAAAATATTGTCCGTTTGATAACAAAGGAACATTTAAAGTAGGGAAATAATTATTGTTGGTAATATTTCCAATAGAAGGTGCTCCGGTTCTATTGGTACCTTGCCATAATTGATTAAATTCTAAAACAGTTCTTGGCGGCGTTCCTATAATAAAATAAAAATCAATATCCATTTGTTCTTGATACTGCCCGCCTAAGGTCATAACCATACGTTTAGGGCCTTGTAATAATGGTGCAAAATCTGTTACATCGTAATACCAAGTTTTCCCTTTAATACCTAAATCTAATCCTTTCCCATAGGGTGTAACAAAGCTCATTATTTCATTATAAAAAGGATATCGCTCATAATAAGGTAAGTTAACAATATTAATAGTTGCATCAGGTGTAACGGCAATGGTACCCGTTAATACGTTATTGTTATCACCATCATAAATATTCTTTGCAAGTGCCTGATAATAATAATTGGTACTTACTAAAATTACCGCATCGTGCATCATTGGCGTAACTGTTGCGTTTGAAGTGATGGAATAATTTTGTACAATGTTAGCGTTTCGTACAACAGAATCGCGCACAATAACGGTATTAGTGGTGGTTGAATATGTTCCTCTAAAAAATACTACATTGGGTCTTACGGAAGTTTCTGTAAACATTCTGCTTAGTTTATCACCTCGGTCAAATGACCATGTTAAGTTTACACCATTAGAAGATAAAGCGTTTTTACTATCGTTAATTATTTGTCCGCTCCCCTCGCCCATTTTATAATACGCTAATAAATTAGAATAAAAAGGATGACTTGCATCAATGGGTTTATTCATCCATGCTAAAATATCTGCAGCAGATAATTCTTTATCCCAAATGGTTAATTGATTTACCTTTCCTTTATAATTATTAGTAAAACCATTGCCTTTTCCTAAGATTAAATTTAAAATTGACATTGGTTTTGTTTTACCTGTGCCAGAATGCCATAGTGTGCCATTTAAATAAATTTTCATGCTTCCTGTAACCGTATTTTTTGTAAAAGCCCAATGATTCCATTGCCCCTCGGTTTCATTAACGGCAGCCAATTTATTAATTCTGTCGTAACCACCGGCGCTATATCCGGCATCAAAATAAATATTACTATCGCTCCAAGGAAAGTGAATATTTAAATTACGTTGACTTGCATTATTTCCCCAGCCTTCCAAAACAGATGTATTTGCGGGTAATAAAGAAGCTGTTCCATAAGCCCAAAGTGTAACAGTGATTTCATTATTGATGGTACTTAAACTTGATGTATTAATAGTTGCGTGGCCATTAGAACCTAAATCAACAGCGTAATTATTATTGGTGTATAATGCCAAATTTGCCGAATAACTTAATCCATTAAACACAATAGGTGTAGAAGGAACGGTATTAGTGAAAGAGAAATCAATTAATATATTACTGGTTCCATCCCAATTAAACGGAGTGGTGAATTGTATTCGATTATCTCCTGTTACAAATGAATAATTTTGATTAAACACTTGCGTAAAACCGGTTAAAGTTGGAGAGCTTGCTACTAAAGCGGTATTGGTAACAGCAGTATGTTGCATTTTTACTTTAAAGAAATTTACATTACCGCCTGCATTAGCTACGTTTAAAATAAAACCATGTATTAAACCAGCCGTTAAACCTGATGATGTAAGTTCAGTTGCCGTTACAAGTATTTGTGAGCGCCCTGAAACCTCGTTTGATTTTAATAAATTGGGAGTGGAAATATTTCCGGCACCAATAGTAAATAATGTTTCTGAAGTAGTAGAATTTAAAACCACATTGGATTGCACATAATCGTAATAGTCGTATAGTGCTTGTGTAACGTAAGGAAAAGTTGTTCCGGTAAAATTTGAAATTAAATAATCAGGGTGATATTTTAATGCTTGTTCTATTTTTGAAGAATCAACAATGTAGGTGTTACACGAATAATCCCATTCTCCACATCCTTGATTAGGCCATGTTTGATTTGAGATTAAACCATTTTTACAACGCATGTTGTATTTCATGATAATTTTCTCGTAGGTTAGTGCATTACTCGGGAAATTTATTAATGTATCGCGCGAAGCACTTCCATACTTCCATGATTTTATTTTTATTGTATCACCAATGTTGGTTTGCGAATTTAGATTCAACAAAGTGGTAAACAGAAACAATTGTAAAAGGATTTTTTTCATGAGATTTTCAATATAATAATCAACTAAATCGTTTTAATTAAGGTAATAAAGATAAGAAAAGAATTTTAAATGAAAATAAATTATTGGATATTATCCGCTAATTAACATTTAGAAGAAATTTAGGGTCTGATAACCAAGACTTAAATTTAATTTATTTGTAGTTTAGCTACTATTAATAATTAAAAATGGAAACGAATAATAAAACAAGCATTACTGTATCAGTAGATATAAACGCCAATTTAGAAACAGTTTGGAATAAATTTACCTTACCTGAACATATTATTCATTGGAATTTTGCATCGGACGACTGGTGTTCGCCCAAAGCAGAAAATGATTTGCGTGTAGGTGGTAAATTTCATTCAAGAATGGAAGCAAAAGACGGAAGCTTTGGTTTTGATTTTGAAGGAACCTATTTGCAAGTAAAGCCAATGGAGTTAATTGAATACATTTTGGCTGATGAAAGAAAAGTGAAAATACTTTTTGAGACAAAAGCGCATCAAACCTTAATTACAGAAACCTTTGATGCTGAAAATGAAAACCCAATTGAAATGCAAAAAATGGGATGGCAAGCCATTTTAAACAATTTTAAAAAATACGTTGGATCAAATTAATATGACAGAACCAATTTACCCTTGCTTGTGGTTTAACGGTCAAGCCGAAGAAGCAGCAAATTATTATTGTTCTATTTTTCCGAATTCAAAAATAACAGCCCTTACCCCACTGGTGGTTACATTTGAATTAAACGGTAAAAAGTTTATGGGACTAAACGGTGGGCCTAATTTTAATTTTAATGAATCGGTTTCGTTTGTTATCAACTGTGAAACACAAGAAGAAATTGATAATTATTGGAATAAATTAACCAAAGACGGGCAAGAAGGCCCCTGCGGTTGGTTAAAAGATAAATTTGGAGTTTCGTGGCAAGTAATACCATCAGTTCTGCAAAAACTAATGAGCGATCCTACAAGAGCAGAACGAGTTGGCAAAGCTTTTATGCAAATGAAAAAATTTGATATTAAAAAATTACTGGAAGCCTAACTTACCTGATTAGGAGAGTTAGTTTTAGTAATGGAATATCAAAAGCACTATAAAAATAATTACCGTACTGTTTTTTAAGATTTGAGTAAATTTCCTTATCCGTACTATTGGCTATTGCTTTAAACGCTTTATATGAACGGTATTTTACAAACCACTTAAGTTTTAATTGCCCGTTAAACCCGGCAAAATTCCTTAATTCAAAAAATTCCTTTTTGTGTAATAACTTAATTCCAAATAAAAGTGCTTCAATATGCTCGTTGTAATAATTTTTGGATGTATTTACATTTTTTTCTGTCGTAGATTTATCGTGTATTCTAAAGCCGCATAATTTTTCAGGAATATATTTAAGCCCGTATACCGAGGAAATACGCAACAAATACTCTAAATCGCAAATTTGTTTTAAATCCGAATCAAAATAGCCCATCTTACTAATTATTTCCTTATTAATAAAACTTAAACTGGGTTCAGCAATAAAATTAAGAGATACATTATTTGAAGCAATTTTTGAAATTATACGAGCTGAAAAATTATTAGAGATAAAATATCCGGTATTTTCAAGGGTTTTTACCCTTTGTTGGTAATAATCCAAAACATCTTCCGTAGCTTTTTTCTCAATTATAAAATTACGTTTACAAACTATTAAATAAACATCTTTCTCAATAGCACCTACAAATTTTTGCAAACAATTAGGCTCCATATAATCATCCTGAAAAATAAATTTTACCCACTCCCCTTTTGCTTCCTGCATGCATTTATTCCAGTTACCTACTAATCCTAAGTTGTGAGGGTTTTTTATAAAGCGAATTTTATCACTTTTTTGAAGGTATTCTTCAATAATTACAGAAGTATCATCAGTAGAAACATCGTCGCAAATAATTATTTCATAATTAGTATATGTTTGCCCAATGCATGAATCTATACACGCTCTTAAATACAAAGCGCCGTTATAAGTAGGAATGCATATGGAAACAAGAGGTTTATACATTAAGCAACAATTTAAGGTTTGCTTTTAATTCGTTTAAATTTACAAATAAATGGTCTTTTTCAGCAATTGTAGATAATTGATAATAATATTTCATACTGCACACACTGCTTAATGCCCAGTAGCAAAAATTAGGATTATCCTCTTTTATTAATTCAAAAACACTTGCCCCTTCATTCATAAACATCAAATTCGTCATGTTTGCCCCATGTGAACTTACATAATACCTAGCATTTCTTACTAAAAGAACCTGCTCTTCAAAACTTAAATTTTCGAAATACAAAATTTGAAAACTATGCTGTTTTAAAATTTCAATTACTTCAGCTTCATTTACAATTCTTCTGGCTTTTTGTTTGCCTCTGCTAACATATATTCTTTCAAATTTTCCTGTTCCCGTAATATTACTTAATAATTTCCTTCTAATTTCTAAAACTTTTTCAGGATGTATATGTCCTGATCCTACTGTATAATTAGAAACCAAAAGTTTATCTATATAAACTAATTCGTTTTTACTAATTTTTGTAATATGTTTTAATTTAAAATAGTTAATACTTGTAGTAATAAACCTTGGTGCATTTTCCGGGAGTAGTATACTTATATCAAGTTTCTCTATTTCTTCTTTTAAATTTAACAACCTTGGCAAACTATCTATTAACCAATGATAATAATTTCCGGCCGACCAAAAATCATGTATTAACAAATAATATTTATGAGAATTTAAAACTCTTTTATTTTTAAAAAACCTAGCTTTTATTAAGTAAAATAAACCGTACTTGTTCCTGAAAACTGGATGTGGTAGTGCACTTCCAAAATTTTTTAAACCTTTTGACACTACACCCAAATTATCTACATATACTTTTTCTACTATAAAAACTTGTTCGTGGCCCGTTTCATAATTTGTATAATGCGAAAACAAAGGTTTATCTGCCTCTTTAATGTTTAATGGCCAGGCATGATTAACTTGAATTGCATTTTTTTGCTCTTTAAAAAACGAATGTGTTATTTTATTTACAATTCCATTTTCTTCTAAAAATAAATGAAGGTAGCCAATACCATTATTTACAATTCCGCCTATTTTATTTAAAATGCGATTAACCACTTTTTATAATTTTGTAAAAAGGACGAAATAGTTTAAGCAAAACAATTGTAAGTTTATATTTTAGAATAGAAAAGAAAGAAATAGAATGACCCGATTCGTTCTTTACGTTTTCAAAATCAATAATTAAAGTTTTATTGTGTTTTTTAATTAAAGAAATGTAATAGTTTACATCAATTTTAAAATATTGGCGAGCTAAATTAAACAATTCATCTTTTCTATAAGTAGCAAAAAATATTTTCTTTTTAATTAATGGGATTCCGCTAGATAAGTGGTGATTTATACAATAGTAATAGGGGCTGTATTCTCCTTTATAACCATCATTATCTATAAAAGCTTCTAATAAAAGACCATTTTCACTGAAATATTTACCTAAACCAACTTCATACGTTTTTATAACCTCTTCAATTGTACTAAGAATTCCATTTTGTTTAAAATAGCTTATTGCAAAGGGAATTGCCTTTTTATTTAATACTAAAAAATAAGATTGAATATGTTTGTTTACAGCTTCAGAAAGTGTAATTCCTAAAATATCAGAAGATGTTTTATAACTCCATTGCATAAAATTATTTAATGGAGCAAAAAGAATACAAGAATCATTTACCAAATAAATACGCGTATAATGGCTTAAATCTTTTGTAGTTAAAACAGTATGCCACTTTCCAAAATCAAACCCATTATTATCTGCAAACAATAAAGAAATACCGTTTTCTTGTAAAAATTGTTGTTCAGAACTTTCTATGTTTTTATTAGAAACAATAAATACTATTTCAGAAATATGCTTTTTAAGTTCCAGTAAATAAATTTTCTGGTAGTACGGAATACTATTTCCTTTAAAGTAAGATGCAAATAAACATATTTCCTTTTTATCCATTAAAGCATTGCATTAATTATCGAACTCCATTTAGACGCAATTATTTTTACATCAAACTTTAACGCTCTTTGTTTTAATTCGTCTTTGTTAAAGCTTATTTCATCATTCATGTACTCTATCATTTTATTTACAAATTCAGAGGAATCATTTTTATTCTTTACAACATAACCAAACTTATCTTCCACAACCTCATTTACACCCAAACAATTATTAGCCACCACAGGTAAGCCCAAAAACAAAGCTTCCAAGCTAGCCATAGAAAACGATTCAAACTCAGATGTTAGAATAAAGCCATTGGCTAATTTAAAATAATCATAATATTTGCTTCCAACATTTCCTGTAAAATAAACCCAATTATTTAAACCCAATTCGCTTACTTTATTTAAACAAACAGTGTCAATATCACTTTTATCAGGCTTTCCTCCAATCCATATCATTTTAAAATTTTCCTTCTGCTTTTTTAACTCTAAAGCTATATCAATAAACAGAAATGGGTTTTTATTTTTATCTATAGTACCACACATAACCCAAACAAAATCAGTAGACTTAATATTAAACTGAGATTTAAAATCATTAAAATCAGTTTTATTTTTAAATTCTTCATTTAAAGACGGGTAAACAATTTCCATGTTTTTCTTCCCACCAAAATCTTTATAAACAATTGCGCTTGCTTTTGAATTGGCAATAATTAATTCCGGATAATTCATTAAACGCTTTAATTGTATTTCGCTTAAAGCAACATACATTTGTTTTAGTTCATGTAAATGAATAATTGTTTTTACCTGATGTGTTTCTGCAAATTCTAAAATATCGGGCAAAATCATGGTATTAATATACCAGGTAGCATTTAAATGCTTCTTTAAAATTCTAGATACAACAAATAGCTCTCTGTATTTATTAATCAATTTACTTAATAAACCACCATATTGCTTTGTGTACAAAAACTGTTTATTAATTCCTTTAGGAATTTTATTAAACAACTCTCCTTTGTATTTGGTTACAATAGAAATATGAGCATCAATAGTGTTGTTTTGCAGCAAGTTTAACAATACAATTTCAGAACCCGTTCTATTTAAGGTTGGCGTAAAAAAAACAATATGTTTACTTGCACTCAACTTACCTTTTAATTGAATTGTATAAATTCTTAAATATTTTTGCCAGTATAGGTTTATCGTAAATCCACAACAAAAGCTGCTGTTTAAGCGGTAAATTAGCCCTATACTGTTTCTTTATTTTAAAATAATCTTTATCATTTAAGTTTTCACGCAAAATCAATTCCTTTTCTTCAATAATTTTTTGGTAATTTTTGGGATTGGCACTTAAACCACACTCACTATAATTACATATTACTTCATTAAAATAAACAAAAGTCTTAGGATTATTTAAAAACAATTTAAATAAAAATTCAAAATCTGAACTGAATTTAAAACGTGTATTATAGTTTCCGTATTTTAAGAATAAAGATTTACTAAAAAAAACCGATTGATGATTAAGTGTATTTCTATACCAAAATTCTAAATTTAAATTTTTAGGTTGAATTAAAATGGAAGTTTTTCCTTTGGGGTTGGTAACGTTTGAATTTCCGTAAATTAATTCTCCATGGGAAACTTCGGCAAACTTCATAAATTCTGAAACAACGGTGGATGAGTAAAACGTATCACCTGAATTTAAAAATATCAAATACTTTCCTTTACTAGCTAATATTCCTTTGTTTTGTGCATCATATACTCCGTTATCTTGTTCAGAGATTGAATAGGCAAAATAATCCTTCTCCTTTTCAATAAAATCCTTACTTCCATCGTTTGAATCACCATCAATTACAAGATGCTCTATAAAAGGAGAATTTTGTTCCTTTACACTCTTTACCGTTTTCTCTAATCCGGCACAATCATTTAAATTAACGGTTATTACTGAAAGTATTTTCTCTGAATGATTATTCATGCAGTAATTAAAATTTATTTAATACTTCAATTACTTTTAAAATATCATTTTCTGAGTGATAATATGAAATGGGCAAACTAAGGGTTGTTAAATGTATTTCATCTGAAATAGGAGTATGCTGATTATCAATTATGCCTTTCATTGCTAATTGCTTTACAGGAGTAACAGGATAGTGAACTTCTGTTTTTATTCCATTTTTTAATAAAAATTCTTTTAATAAATCGCGTTTTTGATGTCGGATATTATAAATATGAAAAACATCAAAATAATTTTCGTTAACCTGAGGTTTAATAAAGTCAGCTTTTAATCCTTCTTGATAAATGCTCGCAAGCTTTCGTTTGTGTTCATTAATTTTATCTAAATATTTCAATTTCACTAACAGCAATGCAGCTTGCAATTCATCTAATCGTGAATTTATACCTACTACTTCATTATAGTATTTTGTTTTAGAGCCATAGTTTCTCAATACTTTAATATTCTCTGCTAAAACTGTATCGTTACAAGTAACAGCACCCGCATCGCCCATGGCTCCTAGGTTCTTAGTTGGATAAAAGCTATGTGCCGCATAATCTCCAAAACTGCCCGAAATATTGTTTTTAAATTTTGCGCCATGCGATTGCGCGCAATCTTCAATTACTTTTAAATTATACTTTTTGGCAATAGTCATAATTTTATCCATCTCACACATTTTACCGTATAAATGAACAACCATTATGGCTTTTGTTTTAGTAGTAATTTTTTCTTCTATTTTATCAGGATCAATATTATAAGTACCTAAATTAGGTTCTACCAAAATTGGCTGTAAATTATTCTGAACGATGGAAAGAATTGTTGCAATGTAAGTATTAGAAGGAACTATAACTTCAGAATCTTTTTCAAAATTAAATACGCGTAAAGATAAAGTTAGCGCATCTAATCCATTTGCAACGCCAATACAATATTTTGTGTTGCAATAGTTGGCATATTTTTCTTCAAACTCATTTACTTTTTTACCCAATACATACCAACCACTTTCCATTACTTCTTTAAAAGCAATTTCGTACTCTTTAAAAAAAGGTTGATTTAAATTATGCAGGTTTTCGTAATCAATCATTTTTAATAAGGTTCAAAAATATAATCGTTTTCATCAAAATACTCTGATGCTAATACCATTAAAATTGCATCTTCCGAAAAATCATACATGGTATGCCAATCTTCCGGATTCAAAAGCAAACATTTGCGAGGAGCATCTAATACAAAAACTTCTTCCTTAACATTGTTATTGTTGTAAATGGTACATTTTCCTTTTAAGCAAATAGCGGCCTGAATTGTTTTTTTATGGCGATGGCCTCCGCGTTTTGAATCATCTACTCCGTAAATGTAAAAAATACGCTTAATGGCAAAGGGAATTGATTTTTCAATTACCGTTAAGTTTCCGCGTTTATCGGTAAATGTTTGTAGATTAATTAAATGAGCCATTTTGTTTACAAAGTACTAATTTAACAAATTAAACCTTTGAGGCCTTAAAAAAATAATGAAGCTTTATTTTCTTTGGTAAATGAAGGCCTAAGATGTTTTTTTTACTGCTTTTTAATGCGTCAAAATAATATTTAAGAATGGTAGAAAGTCCCATTTCTCCATAAGGAGCCTTGCCTCCCGAACCATTAGGATTGAAAGAATTATCGCGCTTATTTATTTCTGCCTTGGCTTTATTAAGTAATCGAACATAGGGTTTAAAAAATAAATCTATATGATTCTTCTCTAAATAATATCCCGGATCGGTTAAAACAACCATATCCTCTTCATAAAACTTTAAGCCATGATAATGAACAAATACAGCATCAAATTTTTTACCTGAATTTTTTTCAATACCAACAATTTTATTGTTTTCCATTTTAAATGTGTACTGAGAAATATTCCAGGGAGCAATTCCGCCACCCAAGTGTTGCATTTCATAAACACCTTTAAATTTAGTGGTCCATTCATCTAAATACTTCTGATCTCCAAACTTTCCATCTTCGTGCCGTGCATAACACCAATCAATACAGGCATCGCGCCACCAATTAATTACTTTTAAACCTTCTTCGGTGTTTTTTACAGGAATAAATTGCACACAGTACTTGCCACTTTTTACTGCTTGTTCATGATTTTTAGAATACCTATGCTCTGTTATTAAAACAGAATTATTCCCCATTTCATCAATCAACACCTGCGGATTTGAATAAAATCGCATATCCGCATCAATATATGTACAGTTATCTAACTGAAATTTTTTAATGCAATACAATATAGTTGATGGTGTGCTTGTCCAGCAGTATTCGGCAGGAGAACGTGTAGGTTTTACATTTAATAATTTAGGATCTTCAAATTCCTTTAAAGAAATAGGTGTTAGTTTTTGATAGTTGCAGGATTTAAGATACTCGTATGTTTTATCATCAAATGCAACTACGTATAATTGAAAATCAGGACAATGTTCTAACAGCGATTCATACAAAACAATACCTCGCGATAAATAGGCAGAATTAAATAAGGTTACAAAATTCAATTTCATTTTACTGCCTCCATAAATAACGAATCGGGTTTTCTTACTTTTCCATCAACAGCATCTAAACCAAACGAATTCCAATCAATAATTGCACTTTCATTAAACTTGCGAACTTTTGGCGATTTAAATCCATGTCGTTTTAATAATTCAGATAAAGAATAACGATCGTACATCCATTGATGAATCTCTCCGCCCAGCCTAAACTGACCTATACTCAAGGCCTTTATATCTTCCTTTAACAACCAATCTTTCAGTTTACCTTTTACTTTATACATAAAACTATTTTTTGAACCTGAAGTAGTTTGAGGTTTTGGATTTCTTAAGTTTTCCATTAATAATTTTACTTCGTTTCCGTTACGCTCCAGTAAAAAATCATCGTTGTTTTTAGCTGTGTCCTTTATGTAATCTACCATTTCTCCACCTCCTTTGGTTCTAACAACCTGATCGTACATTTCTAAAAGGGTCCAGTTGTATTTTTCTGCAGCACCCGGCACATTGTTTAAGGCCTCTTCTAAATACCTAATATAATTTCGGGCAATTGGTTCTAAATCGGGTATTGCTATTCGTATAGTTCCTCCGGGTTTTAATACACGATAACATTCGCTAATTAATTTTTCTGCATCTTGTTTTAAAAAATGTTCCAATACATGCGAATGGTAAACTACTTCAAACGTATTGTTTTCAAAAGGAATTCCCTTTAAAAGATTATGAGCTTTTACGCCTTCACCGGTAGAGGCAAAATCAACATTTTCCCAATCACTATGGTAGGTATACCCGCAACCTATATTTAAATATGGTAGTTTAGCCATTTTTGCGTTTTAAATAAAATCCTTTCCAATATACATTATCGTCGTCAATTTTCATAGGCATAGGAATATCATTTACAAACTGAGAAACGAACTGATATTTAGAAGTAAAAGCGTTTTTAAATTTTTCCTCATTAAAAAACCAAGCCGGATAGGTTGCTTTGTAAATATATTCAGGTACAATTTGTTTGGTTAATCGTTCTTTGTTTCCCTGAACAAAAGCAGTTCTATCAATGAGAATAAATTCAAAATTATAATCCATTAATTTTTCAATCAACACATAAGGCTCAGGCAAATACTGCAATACGCTTGATAATACCAACACCTGATTACTTTGATGTTTTAAAGCTTCTTCAATAGTAAAACAAAAACTTAGTTCTTTTTCTGCAATTTCGGCATTTCCAATGCTTACAAAATGTTTTTGTTCTACAACAGTCCATTTAAAATCGCTTAAACTCGAAAACAAATGACGGTGCTGAAAATAAGAACTACCTAAAGATCCGCCAAAATCGCACACATGAAGTTTACCATTATTAATAGAAGCCGTTAAAGCATCTACAACGGGCTGGTATAAATACAATTCATCAAACGTAACCGAATCGCGCTCATACTTCGCTTCTCCGCTTTTTACTTTTAAAACAGCTTGTTTAATTTTTGCAGGTATTTCTAATTCATCGTACCCGGTACACTCTTTCATTGCATTGACCCAGCTGCTATAATTTCCTTGCCAACCTTCATTTATTTTTTTTGGAATTAAGTTACTAAGAATGCGTTTAACCTTTCTGTAAATTCGTTTAGGAATAGAAACTTTAGACAGTGTGAAAAACTGCTCAAACAATTTACGCGCCTCGGTATTTTCAACCACTGAGTCTGGTAATTTTATTATAAGATTTTCCTTTAATTCAGTATTAAAAAAGTTGAAATTGGTTGTAAAATGAGTTCCACTTCCATCGTTACCAATATTTTTAACCAAAGAAACAGGTGGATACAAACAATATAAATTATGAATAAACGCGCTTGCGTACCATAAAATAGCCCATGATTGATTTTTACCTTGATCTCTCTCTTCCAACATTTGCAAATAAGGGTATGAGTTTCCAAAATTAAACTCCTTTGTTAGCCTTTTATTATTTATAGTTATTAAAAGCTGTTTGGCATCGGTATTAAAATATTTCCATTTACTGCTCCAGGTTCCCCAGGTCCAGCAATCGGCACCCTTCAGAAAAAAAGCTTCCTGTAAATTACTTTTTAACGGGTAAACATATCCTGTAATACAAGCTACATTATCAGATGCTTCATATTTTTGTAAGGCAGCATTCATGTATTCCAAAAAATCGCCGGAAACTAATAAATCATCTTCCAACACAATTATTTTCCCGTACTCATTTACAATTTTAGTTACACCATCAATTATTGAGTTTGCCAGCCCTTTGTTTACTTCACTTTTTATTACATTGACTTTTTTAAATCTACTTTCCTTATCAACAATGCTTTCAACCTCTTTTATTTGCTTTAAAAGTTCATCACTTGCGTTCTCCTTTGCTCCATCACAAAAAACAAACAAATCACTCTCAACTGATATTTTATTTGCAGCAAGTGCGTTTAAAACAGCCGCCGTATGATAAGGTCGGTTGTATACAAACAATACTATGGGAGCCAATTTATTCATTTACATCTATCCAGTTCCAATCGTTTACATTTATACCTGCCGGATAATATTTATTAACTTTAAATCCTAAATAATATTTGGGAGCGTACACCACTTTATTATTTTGCCTGTTAAGCCAAGCTGCCCACCAAGAAAAAGAACTGTTAGCAATAACCAATTCTTGCGCATTTAATAAAATTTGAAAATCTGTAATCTCATCGTTTTGCTCAAAGTAATAATTGGTATTAATACCAAAAGTTTTCTTTGCAAATTCAATGTCGTCAGATACAAATACCACATTTAAATTACTACTTAACTTGCTTAAGCAATTTTTGTAATACGTTTCCGGTAAGGTCATATCAAATCCACCCAATTCGTTACCTCCATAATTAACATAATCACCTCTTCTAATATGTATTGCCGCATAAGGTTTATTAAACAAATACTGTTTCTCTTTAATGAAGATTTTTTTTAATCCTTCTTTAATTGTAAAAAGTTGGTCTAGATCTGCCCTATATTCTTTAAAATAATCTTCGCTTTGAAAATACCCTTTATAAAAATGATTGTCTTTTATATCCTTTAATAAATATTGATTCCCTTCTAACACGTTATTCCACTGCACCACATTTTTATACACCCCCCACACTTTTAATTCACTTAAAGTGAATTTATGAAACCCTGATTTAAATATATTCTTATAAAAATATTCTTTTACATTTCGATTATTGGTGACTTCAAAGTTGTGAGAAAGTTGAAAATAGTGCAAATGCTTATGTTTAAATACAAAAAACGGTACCTTAAGTTTTTTAGACGATGCAAAGGCAAATGCATATTGAAACATTTGATTTCCCATTCTTCCGTCTGCTAATACTCCAATCATTTTATAATTTCACGTTTGATGCAATGTAATTTGAATAAGCGTAATCTTCTATAAAATCACCTAAATCGGGCTTATACTCTATTCCGTTGCCCGTTAATTTACCTACATAATAGTTTTTGTTTAATAATAGTTGTACTACTTCCGCTAATGTAATACCCGCATCTAAATAGGTGCCGCCATATTCAAACTGAATTGTTTTAATTTTATTAGGATTAACCTCTTCGGCACCACCTAAAATAACTTTCTTCTCATTTCCCTCTGTATCTATTTTAAGCAAATCTACTTTTTCAATTTTATTCTCTTTAATATAATCGCCTAATTTTTTTAAATTTATTTCTTCTTTATTACCAAGTTCAATTTCCTTACGTTCAAACAAAGAAGCCGAAGAACTTCCGGAAAAATCAGCATTTATAAAAGCTACACCATTAACATCAGAAAGCGCAAAATGATTTACTTTAATTTTATTATTCTCCCTATATAATTCTTTTAAATGATCGTAACATTTTTTTTGAGGTTCAAATAGATGCAATTCATAATCGGAAAATTTTTGATTTTCCAGCTCTTTCAATAGTAAGTTTGTATACAATCCCATATTTGCACCAACATCAAAAGCCACAAATTTATTAGAATGAGAAGAAATAATTTTCGACATCAAAAGCAACTCTCCGTTTTTAGCCGGGTCAACTTGATAATTTGTATCCGCAACTCTATTTCCATGCTTTATTTTACTTGCAACTCTTCTTAACTTATAAAAAATATTTTTAAAAGTCTGCTTGGTTCTGGTAAATAATGAAAGAGTGTTGTAGTATACTTGGTAAGAAATATCTGCTAATAAATTCAAGTTTTTTTGCACACTGCTTACTTCTTTTCTTTCATAAAGGGCATCGCCCCATTGCCATTTTGTTAAACTTAGGGCAGTTCTATAAAAACCTTGCGTGTGCATATACTTATCTAGTTCATAAAGTGTTGCGCATCCAACATAAACACTCCCAACATTTACCTCTGTATATATATAATTAAACTGTTTTAATTTTTCGCCCAATCCTTTTATAGCTAACAATTCAGCGCCTTGCAAATCTATATTCAGAAAATTAATACCGTTTAAATCAATATTGTTTTTTGAAAAATAATTATCCAGTCGGTTTGTTTTTAATTTAAGAACATGATGCACTTTAACACCTGGGAAATGACTTTTATGAGTGCCTAAATCTAGAATGGAAGAAGATTGAAAATTGTTGGTTACGTTAAAAGACACTTCCTCTCCTTCTTTATCTGAAACTAAAACATTGTATACTTTATGATTCGGATATTTTTTTAATTCTGTTTCCAATACGGGTATTAGTTCCGGATTACCTTCTATCCAAATTACTTTAGTGGCGCCGGCCTTTTGATATTCACCGGCTTCCTCCGCCTGATGCGCACCTAAATGAAGCACCCCATTAATTTGAATATTAAATTTCTTTATTAAATCCGGAACAGGTATAAGCATAATTAAATTTTTAATTTACGTTTAACTCTTTCTACAAAACTCGGTTGCTTTGGAATTAAGTTTTGTTCAAAAGCGGTAACATCAATAAAATAAGGTGTAATGTTTTCTAGCGCTTCATTTGGTACGGCGCCAATAACATCATCAGCAATAAAAACGTATCGGCCGCTTACTTTATTTAACTCCGTAATTATTTGTGAAACATTTGCCCACTGTTCTGCTTTATGAGGAGGAGGGGGTGGTTTAACAAACAAACGTGCATCATCAATTAAAATTATATGATTTACTTTGGCGCTATTTATTATTTTTAATTCTTCTATAAGCGGACATTCATCATTCACCCCATAAGTCTCTCCACCACTCCAATGCGCATCTAACCAAAAAATTGCAGGTTCATTTAGTTTTGAAACAAGGTTTTTTAAATGTTCCAATGAATGACCAAACAAAAACTCTATATTACTTAAATGCTTAAACTTAGCAGATGTTCTTTCATAAATAACTTTTGAATTTTCAATGGTTATTACATTTTTAAAGTGTTCTGCTGCCCATGTACAGGTACCGCCATTAAACGTTCCTGTTTCTACAAAAGAATGAATGTTAAACTGCTTTTTTAGCAATAAAACCAATTGTTTTGGAACCCCCATTGTATACATTCCCATAGGTTAAATTTTACTTTTAATGAATAATGCTAATTGTTTATGAAATCCGTAAGGTGAGATTTGCTCTTCGTACAACTTTCTATTACTCTTTTGAATTTCTTCTAATTCTTGTGGTGACTTACCATAATGAAATTCTAAAAGAATTTTATCAATTAAACCAATTTCCTTTTCCTCTACCCAAACAACATGCTTTTTCCAGTTAATTAATTTATCAAACGGAAGTACTGCATCTGTATTAATAAATACCGGTATTCTTCCGCAACTTAATAGTTCATACAATCTATAAGAAAAATTACCTCCTCCTCTGGTTGCAATGCCATATAAAGAACTTATCATATTCTGGGCATATTCTTTCCTTGCTATATTTTTATCTGTAATACCTCCTGCCCAAAACCCATTTCTAATTATAAAATTAGTATTCACCAAATTATTGGCTTTTAAAACCCTGCAAGCTTTTCCTCTTAATGCTTTAGCATAATTCTCGGCATTTTTTACCGGTGGATTAAACACCGTACGTATGGTTTGTTTTAAACTTGTCTTTTCATAATCTACATAACCACAGTAAGAAACTGTAGGTTTTTTATATTCGTTAACACAGGTAACGGTTTCGTTATGAAAATATTTTATAAAATCTACACTCCAACCTGGTATGGCAAATTCATTTTCCTTTTGTTTACTTTTATAAAAAGATGTTCTAAAAAGTATACAATTATCTATCTTTATTTCAGAATCATCGTCTGAATTATAATAAACTATTATTTTTTTTTCGGCTGTTGCAACTTGTTCTGCGATATTTTGTAAATGCAACAAGCCATCAGGCGTATTTGAAAACTCTTGAGGATACACAGCTACCTCAGCATTATCAATGTTTTCTGTTAATTCAAAAAGCTCATTACCTCTTTTTTTTAAATCATTAAATCTACCAAAATCAGGGTCACTACTTTCTAACTCTTTAAATTCCCAAAAAGGCCAAAGCAAAAGCACCGTGTTTTTATCTTGTAGCTTCCAGTTTTTTGAAGTGTATATTTTTAGTTTTTTAAATTCCAATTTTACTATAAATTTTCTTTCCAGGTATTTTCCATTAAAACACAACGATGTGTGCCCGGCACTAATCTGCCTGTTCCGTAATAATCACCATCTTCTACATCAATAAATACTGCGTCTTTTATCCAATCTTGCATAAATCCGTTTTGGTTTATTGCAATGTTTAAACCATACCTACCCGAAGTAATGGGCCATTTATTAATTATGCAATATACGGCACCACTTGATGGTAACCCTTGAAATGGATTGCCTGAAAATTCATTTCCAATTAAGGAATAAAAGGTTCCGTCGCTTCCGTTTATTGAAATTGCAAAAGTTATATTATCTAAATTCTTAAAATCAAGTGATTCATAATCTAATTTTAAAATAACTTTTTCGCCGGTTACACAAATATTTACCTTTTTATTTTCGCTGTTTAAAACGGTACAATTGGTTAATTTTATTTTTCCCTCACCTTGTCGGTCTGTTCTTGCGGCTATTTCTTGGTATTCTATACTTTCTGCTAAATCTACATAACTTCTAACTGCATCGTTTATGTTACAAAGCGGCTGATGAATCGTTCCGTTTTTTAAAACAATTCCTTTATTACATAAATTTGTTAGGGAGGGCATATTATGACTCACAAACAGAATAGTTCTTCCGTCTTTTGCACTTACATCCTGCATTTTCCCTAAGCACTTTTTTTGAAAAGCGGCATCACCAACTGCTAAAACCTCATCTACCACCAAAATTTCAGGATCTAAATGAGCAGCAACGGCAAAAGCCAAACGCACATACATTCCGGATGAGTAGCGTTTTACGGGTGTATCTAAAAACTTTTCTATTTCACTAAAATCAACAATCTCATCAAAGCGCGCGTCTATTTCGTGCTTTCTCATTCCTAAAATAGAACCGTTTAAATAAATATTTTCTCGGCCTGTTAAATCGCCATGAAATCCGGTACCCACTTCCAGTAATGAGGCCATTCTTCCATTATACTCTATTCTGCCTGTAGTGGGGGCAACAATACGACTTAACATTTTTAGTAAAGTTGATTTACCTGCTCCGTTTCTTCCAATAATACCAACCCTATCTCCTTTTTGTATTTCAAAAGAAACATCTCTAATTGCCCAAAACTCTTCGGCAACTTGTTTTCCTTTTAAAAACGATTTTGCTTTGTTTTTTACGGAACTAAAAAACATATCATCTTTACTTCTGCTAAGTAAATGATTTAGCTGATACTTTTTTCCTAAATTTTCTACCTTAATAATACAATTCATTAAATATAATCAGCAAATGTTTTTTCGAATTTTACAAAATAACGTAAACTAAAAAATAGCAACAAAAGTGTAATTACAATGCCCGAAATAAAATAAACCTGGGGTACTAAAAATTCTGCACCAATTAAACAGTACTTAAACCCATCAATAATACTAACCAATGGGTTTGATAAAAAAACAGGTTTTAATACTTCAGGTAATTTATCTAAATAAAATTGGGTGCTTAAAAAAACCGGACAAACATAAAAACCTACCTGCAATAAAAACGGAATAATAAATTTTATATCTCTGAATTTTACATTTAAGGTTGCGAAAAACAAACCAATTGAAAAACTAAACACCAATGCGTAAAGAACAAACAATGGAAATAAAAAAAATGCCACACTAGGCATACCAACAAAAGCAATTTTTACAATTAATAAAATAACAAACGAAATAGCGAAATCAATTAAACACACTGCAAGAGAAGAAAGAGGGATAATTAATTTTGGAAAATAAACCTTTGTTAAAATATTAGAGTTATTTAAAATAGAATTACTGATATCACTAATTGATGTAGATATTAAACCCCAAATAATTACACCGGCAGAAACGGTTACTAATTTATCGGCAACATTAGTAGAGTGTTCTATAAACTGCGACAATAAACCAAAAATTATAATATTAACCAAAGGCCTAACAATGGCCCACAACACCCCCATTATGGTTTGCTTATAGCGCACTAAAACATCGCGCATTGCTAAATTCCAAAGCAAATCTTTAAACCTAAAAATTTCGGTTAAATTTAAAACATTAGCTTTTTGGCTATCAACAATTGTTTTCATTAAGCATTTCAAATATACCCATAATATGGTTAATATATTTAATTGCAAATAGTGAGTTTATGAATAGAAAAGGGTTTATAACTTAAGTAAATCAGGAATTGAAAAGCGTAAAACTATTGTTCTAGCAGCTTTTCAACCTTTTTATTTTTCCCATTTTCGTCGTAAAACGACCAATTACCGTTTTTTAAATATCTACTTCCATCTGTACTTAAAACCAGTGGTCCTTCTTCCTTAATATTTCCGTTTTTATAATAATTTTTAAGTAAAAAAGTTTTACTCTTGCTATCTTTTAATTCAAGTGAGCTTTCTATTTGTCCACTTTCAAACCAGGTTTTTTTAAGCGTAATGTATTTTAATTCTTTTTCGTTTTCTAATTGCAACTTCATTATACCGTTAGGATAATACTCGTAATTATTTTGCGCTTTGCCGGCATAATATTCTATTTTTCTTTTTGGAATTCCGTTTTCATAATAAATTTCAACGGTAGCATGCAATGGATCTGGGCTAGTAAACGAACGTTCTATGTTTCCGTTTTCATAAAAATTTTTAAACACCTGTAATTTTCCGTTAAGGTAATAACCTTTATGTAAAGTGTTTCCATTGGTATAGTAGGCTTCAAACCAACCTTGTAAATTGTAACCCGATTTATTATAAGCTATTGAGTCACCACCAAGTGGTTCAATTAATCTATCAAAAATAACGATTCCTTTTGCGCTATCTAATACTTCGGTCTGCGTATACTTTTTGAATTGAGGTGCTTGGTCAGCAAATCTTTGTGCATTTACTTGCAAAGTAAAGAAGGCTAAAAATATAACAGTGTTAAACCTCATTTCAGTAATACAATCAAAAACCGAACCAAAAAAAACTAAATAAAGTTAAGCGTGTACAGGTTGTGCAGCTAACCAACGCTCAGCATCTAAGGCGCCCATACAACCACTTCCTGCAGCCGTTACAGCTTGGCGGTAATGTTTATCGGCACAATCTCCTACCGCAAAAACACCTTCAATATTTGTTTTAGATGTTCCGGGAACAACTTGAATGTAGCCCATGTCATCCATTGTAATTTGTCCTTTAAAAATATCTGTGTTTGGTTTATGACCAATTGCAACAAAAAATCCGGTAACATTTAAAGTACGTTTCTCTCCGGTTTTACTATTTTTTACAACCACACCTTCTACTGTATTTTCACCTAAAATATCTTCCGTTTCACTGTTCCATAAAATTTCAATATTTGGTGTTGATTTAACTCTGTTTTGCATTGCTTTGCTGGCACGCATTTCTTCGCGTCGCACAATCATGTATACTTTTTTGCAAAGTTTTGCCAAGTAAGTTGCTTCTTCGGCTGCTGTATCTCCTGCGCCAACAATTGCCACTTCTTGACCCTTAAAAAAGAAACCATCACAAACCGCGCAAGCACTAACACCACCTGCATTCATGCGCAAACGGGTTTCGTTAGGTAAACCCAACCATTTTGCACTTGCACCGGTAGAAATAATAACAGTATCTGCAGTAATTTCGGTTGTTTCATCAACCCAAACACGCTTTGGTGTGCCTATTAAATCTGCCTTTGTAACTAAACCAAATCTAACTTGTGTTCCAAATCTTTCGGCTTGTGCTTTTAAATCTTCCATTAAAACCGGACCGGTAACACCCTTAGGGTATCCGGGAAAATTATCCACTTCGGTTGTTTCTGTTAACTGGCCCCCAGGGGTTAATCCGGTATATAAAACGGGTTTTAAATCGGCGCGTGCTGCATAAATTGCTGCCGTATAACCTGCGGGTCCTGATCCTATAATTAAACAATGAATGTGTTCGGTAGTTGTAGCCATAAATAGTTATTTTTAACAGTACAAAAATAGAACAACATTGTTCAAGTTAAACTTTATTTTTAAACAAAAAAGATTAAAAAAGTAAAATTAAGGCCTTGGTAAAGAAAAGATAAGATAAAAAACTACCATTCCTCTGTGGAAGCAGAAGGATCTCTGAGCATGGCTTCCTTTAGGTCTTCTGCCACTGTGTTAGCGTATTTTAGTGCTTCACCGCGTAATTTTTTCATTACAATTTCAGGCATTATCATACTTCCGCATTCAGGAATTTTATTATCAATGCTTCCCATGGTAGTTTTACCGCTTGTACTTTTGTGTTTAATTTGATTGATGGTGTACTTGTATTTATTCTCTTTACACTCTATTACCACTTTCATTGTAATTAAGCCGGTATAATCACATTTAGCATTTAATTCTTTGGGTTTTACGCTAAAAGTTGCTACACACTCTGCTTTGCCTGCTGTTGTAACACCATTGTTCTTCTCGTATTTATTTGTTTCCAGTTTAACCCAATTTACTGCACGGTTTAATAATATATTAGCAGAAACAGAATCAGTATTTATAACTTCTGTAATAACCGTTTCTTTAATTGCTTTTTTACCATCTGCCGCAGGTTCCTTTTTATCTTGCGCAAAAGAGTTAAAACAAATTGAAATAAATAGAAGTGATAAAATGGTTTTAAAAAAATTCATGTTGTAGGTTTTGCTTTGCTTCTGCCAAATTGATGCCAATATTATTTAATTCTTCGAAATTAGTAAATTTTAGGAAATTGATTGGGATTATATTCGCTCATAATATTATACAACACTTCAAATACATCATCTGCGTTAGGTTTACTAAAATAATCACCATCACTGCCATAAGCCGGCCTGTGTTCTTTTGAGGCAATTGTTTTAGGTGCTGTATCTAAAAACTGATACGCTTTTTGCTCTTCCACAATTTTTTGCAATATGTAAGCACTAGCCCCTCCCGGTACATCTTCATCTAACACTACCAGCCTATTTGTTTTCTTAACAGAATCAACAATAGCATGATGAATATCAAAAGGTAATAGCGTTTGAACATCAATTAACTCCACGCTTATTCCATGTTCTTCTAACATTTTTATTGCATCTTGAGCAATTCTTAAACTACTGCCGTATGAAACCAGTGTAATATCGGTTCCGCTGTTTAACACTTCCGGTATGCCTAATGGCGCTTTATACTCTCCAAAATTTGTAGGTTGCTTTTCTTTTAAACGGTATCCGTTTAACGGCTCAATAATTAAAGCCGGCTCATCGGCCGCTAATAATGTATTGTAAAAACCGGATGCAATTACCATGTTTCTGGGAACACAAATATTTATTCCTCTGCAGGCATGAACAATCATTCCCATAGGTGATCCACTGTGCCAAACTCCTTCTAATCTGTGGCCACGTGTACGAATAATTACGGGTGCTTTTTGTAAACCCTTGGTACGCCATTGAACGGTTGCTAAATCATCACTCATTAATTGCAATGCGTACAATAAATAATCTAAATATTGGATTTCAGCAATTGGCCTTAAGCCGCGCATTGCTAATCCAATTGCTTGCCCCATTATCGTTGCTTCTCTAATTCCGGTATCAAAAACGCGATGTTCTCCGTACTTGGCTTGCAAACCTTCTAATCCTTGGTTTACTCCACCAATTTTTCCTGAATCTTCCCCAAAAATCATTACCTCAGGATATTTCTTTAAAATGGCATCAAAATTATCGCGCAATACTTCGCGACCATCCACCATTTTATCTTCGTTATAGTTTACCTCAACAGAGCTAACATTAGATACTTTAAAACTTGATTCGGAATATAAATGCGAGCTGTATTTATCAAAACATTCTTTCTTAGAATTGTTTAACCAGTTTATTAATTGGTTGCGCGCATCTGATTGCATTCCGGCACTTAAACGAATAACGCGCTTAACAGCGGTATGCACATCTTTTCTAATTGGTTCTTTAATTGAATTTAGCTCTGCTTTTACTTGTAATGCAGTTGCGTTTCCTTCATTTCCAATTAATTCAAACAAATTACTTACTAAAGCAACTTCCTCTTTTATTGGCTTAAGATATGCGTTCCATGCATCGTTTTTCGCAATTCTAACTGCTTCCTTTGATTCTTCTTCAATTTTATTTAATTCCGCAGCACTTGCCAATGCGTTTTGTTCAATCCATTCGCGCATTTTTTTAACGCAGTCAAAATCAGTTTCCCACTGTAAGCGCTCTTTGCTTTTATATCGCTCGTGCGAACCGCTGGTACTATGCCCTTGCGGTTGTGTTACTTCTTCTACATGAACCAACACTGGCACATGCTCTTCTCTGCAAACTTTTGCTGCTTTTTCGTATGTTTCACAAAGATGAACATAATCCCATCCTTTGGTTTTAAAAATTTCGTAGCCTTTGCCTCCGTTTTCTCTTTGAAACCCTTTTAAAATTTCACTAATACTTTCTTTGGTAGTTTGAAACTTTTTTGGAACTGAAATTCCATGCCCGTCATCCCAAACGCTTACCAACATGGGTACTTGTAAAACACCGGCTGCATTAATGGTTTCCCAGAACAAACCTTCTGAAGTACTTGCGTCGCCAATGGTTCCAAACGCAACTTCGTTTCCTTTATTGCTATAATTATTAAACGGAGGGTTATGTAAATCTTTGTTTATTCTGTAAAAATGAGAGGCATAAGCTAAACCCAACAACCTAGGCATTTGCGAGCCTGTTGGCGAAATATCGCTTGATGAGTTTTTTTGTTTTACCAATGCTTTAAAAGTACCATCGGCATTTAAACTGTGTGTTGCAAAGTGCCCTCCCATTTGTCTTCCGGCACTCATTGGGTCGTGCTCAATATCTGTATGCGCATACAAACCTGCAAACCATTGTTGTAAGTTTAATGCATTAATACCAAACATAAAGGTTTGATCGCGGTAATATCCGCTTCTAAAATCTCCATCCTGAAAAACTTTGGCCATAGCAGCTTGTGCCAGCTCTTTTCCATCGCCAAAAATCCCAAACTTTGCTTTTCCTGTAAGAACCTCTTTACGGCCTAATAAACTTGCTTGTCGACTTTCATTAATTAATTTATAGTCGGCTAATACAACTTTTTTAAAATCCTCGAAACTCAAACTTCCTTTAGACACTGTATTGCTTTTTTGTTCCATTATTTTAAGTACTTAATACACAAATATAATAATTAAGTTGAAATTTATTTGCCTCTTTTTTAAGATTTATTGATTTGGTAAAACACTTGAAAAACAAGGTATTGAAGAGGATTAAAAGAACATGTACATTAATTCTAAAAAAAGCGTAAATTCGCAGTGAATTTAAACCTAAGTTGTAATTAGGAAAACGTAAAACATGATAAAAATTACCCTACCTGATGGTTCAGTTAGAGAATATCAAAAAGGAACCTCATCACACGAAATCGCTTTAAGTATAAGCGAAGGACTAGCAAGAAATGTAATCTCAGCAAAAGTAAATGGAGAAGTTTGGGATAGCTCACGCCCCATTCATTCAGACGCTTCTTTGCAATTATTAACCTGGAACGACGATGACGGCAAAGCTACGTTTTGGCATTCATCTGCTCACTTAATGGCCGAAGCTTTAGAGGCTTTATTTCCCGGAGTTAAGTTTTGGGTTGGCCCACCTCTTGAAAATGGTTTTTATTACGATGTTGATTTAGGTGGACAAACTTTATCGCCAACTGATTTTGAAAAAATTGAGCAAAAAATGTTGGAGTTGGCAAAGCAAAACAATTCTTACCAGAGAAAAGAAATGTCTAAAAAGGAAGCTATTGCTTACTTTACAGAAAAAAAAGATGAGTATAAACTTGATTTATTAGAGCGTTTAGAAGATGGTAATATTACCTTTTACACGCAAGGAAATTTTACCGATTTATGTCGCGGGCCACATATTCCAACAACCGGAATTATTAAAGCAGCAAAAATTTTAAACATAGCAGGTGCTTATTGGAAGGGCGATGAAAAAAATAAAATGCTTACCCGTATTTACGGAATTACTTTTCCAAAAGATAAAGAGTTAAAAGAATATTTGGTTGCTTTAGAAGAAGCAAAAAAACGCGACCATCGTAAACTAGGGAAAGAATTAGAACTTTTTACATTTAGCGAAAAAGTGGGAATGGGATTGCCTTTATGGTTACCTAAAGGTGCTATGTTACGCGAACGTTTAGAGCAATTTATGCGCACGGCACAAACTAAAGCAGGTTATTTGCCTGTTATTACCCCACATATTGCACTAAAAGAATTATACGTTTGCAGCGGCCATTACGAAAAATACGGAGCCGATGCTTTTCAACCCATTAACACTCCGCAAGAAGGCGAACAGTTTTATTTAAAACCAATGAACTGCCCTCATCATTGCGAAATTTACAAATCTGCCCCTCGATCTTACAAAGATTTACCGGTGCGTTATGCAGAGTTTGGAACCGTTTATCGTTATGAACAACACGGAGAATTGCATGGTTTAACCAGAGTAAGAGGGTTTACACAAGATGATGCTCATTTGTTTTGCAGACCCGATCAGGTAAAAGAAGAATTTTGTAAGGTAATTGATTTGGTGTTGTATGTATTTAATGCGCTAGATTTTAAAGATTATACTGCACAAATTTCATTGCGCGACCCTGAAAATAAAACCAAATACATTGGCAGCGATGAAAACTGGGACCTTGCCGAACAAGCCATTATTGAAAGTGCCAAAGAAAAAGGTTTAAAAACGGTTGTTGAATTGGGTGAAGCTGCATTTTATGGCCCTAAATTAGATTTTATGGTGAAGGATGCAATAGGACGTAAATGGCAGTTGGGCACCATTCAGGTAGATTACAATTTACCTCAACGTTTTGAACTGGAATATACCGGAAGCGATAACCAAAAACATCGCCCTGTTATGATTCACCGAGCACCTTTTGGAAGCTTAGAACGTTTTGTGGCTGTATTAATTGAGCATTGTGCCGGTAACTTTCCGTTGTGGCTAACCCCTGAACAATTTGCTGTTTTACCAATTAGTGAAAAGTTTAACGATTATGCCGCCGGGGTTTTAAACCAATTACAAGCTTTGGGTTTAAGAGGTAAGCTAGATGACAGAAACGAGAAAATTGGAAAGAAAATAAGAGATAATGAAGTAAACAAAATTCCATTTATGTTGGTGGTGGGCGAAAAAGAAGCGCAAGAAAATAAAGTAGCAGTTAGGCAACATGGTAAAGGCGATATTGGAGTTTACGATTTAAAAGGATTTGCCGATTTTGTGAACGGAATTATTGAAAACGACTTTAAGGAAAAAGCCTTAAAATAGTATGTTTGCAACGAATAAAGTTGTAAATTTACAAGGTACTAAAACACAAACTATTATTAATTAAAAGCGGAGGTATTTATTAACCTGTTTAAAAAACCAAACAACACCAACACCACAAATACCAATAACAGTGGTGGTGCACCAAAACCATTTCGTCCGAGAGGATTAAAAGAAGGTTTTAAACGTCCCGGTGTAAAAGAAGAACAACATCGTATTAACGATAGAATTTTTGCCAAAACCGTTAGGGTTGTTGGTGAGGGAATTGAATCAGGGGTTTTCCCAATTCAAAAGGCACTAGAAATGGCTAAAGAAGCCGAATTAGATTTAGTAGAAATAGCTCCTAATTCTGATCCACCGGTTTGTAAAATTGTTGATTACGGAAAGTTTTTATACGAACAAAAGAAAAAGGCAAAGGAAATGAAAGCCCGCGCCGCCAAAATTGTAATTAAAGACATTCGTTTTGGTCCGCATACAGATGAACACGATTACAATTTCAAAAAAAATCACGCACTAAAGTTTTTGCAAGAAGGCTGCAAAGTAAAAGCGTTTGTGTTTTTTAGAGGTCGTGAAATTGCATTTAAAGAACAAGGAGAAATTTTATTGTTGCGTTTTGCAAATGATTTAGAAGAATACGGTAAAGCAGAACAATTACCGGTGTTAGAAGGAAAGAAAATGCAAATGGTAATTGCTCCAAAAAAGAAATAAAAACAAAGGCTCTTGAAAAAGGGCCTTTTTTATAAAACAATTTTAAGTTTAGCTTGTTATAACAAATATGAAAACAATCTCCATTATTTTAGCAGTAGGTATTTTGGCTTTTGTAGCCATTAGCTGGAAAAAAAACAGCAAGCCTACAAAACCAACAATTAAAGTGAACAACCCTTACGGTTTTAAATTAAAAACGTTGGATGGTAATGAAATAACTTTAGAAAAGTTTAAAGGCAAAAAAATGTTATTGGTGAATGTTGCCAGTAAATGCGGCTACACCCCACAATACAAAAACTTACAAGCATTGCACGATAAATACAAAGATAAGTTAGTAGTAATTGGATTTCCGGCAAATAATTTTGGGTGGCAAGAACCGGGTAACTCGGGTGAAATAAAAGAATTTTGCACCAAAAATTATGGCGTTACTTTTTTAATGATGGAAAAAATTAGTGTGAAAGGAAAAGATATGCACCCCCTTTATCAATGGTTAAGCGATAAAGAACAAAACGGAGTTACGGATGACGCGCCGGGATGGAATTTTTGTAAATATTTAATTGATGAAAACGGAAAAATAATTAAATTTTTCTCAAGTAAAGTAGATCCTTTAAGTGAAGAGATAACAGGTTTGTTGTAAACTCTAGCTATTCTTAACACCCTTCTGTTTAAAAAAGGTATTTGCAAATAACTATAAAAAGTAGTATCTTTATACTACAATTTATAGCAATGAGTAAAATAGCCAACAATATCCGTTTTTTAAGGCAACTAAAAGGTTTGTCACAAGAACAACTTGCCGATGAGTTAAGCGTTACACGCAGCCGCATTGGTGGTTACGAAGAAGGCCGTAACGAACCTCCTATAGATTTATTAATTCGCTTATCCGAATTTTTTCATATTGCCATAGATGCTTTAGTGCGTGGAGATTTACGTAAAACCAATTTAGATGGTTTAATGAAAGTAGGAAAAAACCGTATCCTCTTTCCTATTTTGTTAGATCACGAAGGTAATGACATGGTAGAGCTTATTCCGCTTAAAGCCAGTGCCGGTTATTTAAAAGGCTATGCCGATCCTGATTATGTAGAGCGTTTACCAAAAATGCAATTGCCTTTTTTACCTACAGGCAAACATCGTTCTTTCCCTATTAAAGGAGATAGTATGCCTCCGTTAAGAGATGGGTCGTTTGTAATTGGCAAATACATTGAGAAATTAGATGAAATTAAAAACGGTAATACTTACATTGTTGTAACCAAAGATGATGGTTTATCCTATAAGCGCCTGTTTAACGTTAACAAAAAAGAAGGAACTGTTGAATTACACTCCGATAATAAATCTTACCCTCCTTATAAAGTTAAATTGCACGATATTTTAGAATTGTGGGAATACACCTGCTCTATAAACATGCATCAGTACAAAGAAGATGAACTTAACCTGGATAGCATTATGAACATGTTAAAGAGCTTGCACGTAGAAATTGAACAGATAAAAAAACGTTAAATTGTTAATTTCTGTCTTAATAAATTAATTCTATTGTTTAATTAAAGCTACTAAAGCAAAGTAACTTTAATCTGTGAAAAAATTTATTACTTATTTTGTACAAGGTTTAATCCTCTTTATTCCCGTTGCTATTACATTGGCCATTTTGTTTTGGTTGTTTAATTTTTTCTCAGGAATATTTTCATTTTTTGGAATTGTTGGCAACCCCATAATAAACACAGTACTTGGCATGCTTATTACCTTAGGTGTAATAACAGCCTTAGGTGTTTTAGCGTCTTCCTACGTGTTCAGTAATTTTTTCAGCTTTATGGAAGATAAACTAGAACATGCGCCTTTTATCAGGCATATTTATTCGCCCATAAAAGATTTTACAAACGCCTTTATGGGAAATAAGAAAAAGTTTAATAAACCCGTTTTGGTAATAACTAATCCACAGGCTAATGTAGAAGAGCTGGGGTTTTTAACCTGCGATGATTTAGCACACCTGCACATTAAAGATAAAGTGGCTGTTTATTTACCTTATTCTTATTCACTATCCGGACGCTTGGTAATTGTGCCAAAAGAACAAATTAAACCCTTGGATGCCGACCCCGGAGAGGCTATGAAATTTGTAGTTAGCGGCGGCGTTACAGATGCTGATTAAACCGTTCATATAAAATTAGTAAAACGCATTTTTTATTCATGTAACTTTAAATCATGTCACATATTTTAAATATTCGTAACGTATCAAAAAATTATTCGGGGCATACAGCTCTTAAAAATGTATCCATTGATATTCCAACGAATTCTATTTTTGGCTTACTGGGACCAAATGGTGCCGGAAAAACATCCTTAATAAGAATAATTAATCAAATTACCGGCCCTGATACAGGAGAAATTTTGTTTAAAGGAGAAAAACTTTCACCTAAACACATAGAACAAATTGGTTATTTACCGGAAGAACGCGGGTTATACAAAAAAATGACCGTAGGCGACCAAGCCATGTACCTTGGGCAATTAAAAGGCTTAAGTAAAGCTGAAGCTAAAAAAAGATTACTCTACTGGTTTGATAAATTTGATATGCAAAGCTGGTGGAAAAAGAAAGTAGAAGAGCTAAGCAAAGGAATGCAACAGAAAGTGCAATTTATTGTAACCGTTTTACACGAACCCGAATTATTAATATTAGATGAACCCTTTAGCGGATTTGACCCTATTAACGCGCAATTAATACGTGACGAAATTTTAGAACTAAAGAAAAAAGGAACCACCATTATTTTTTCTACTCACAACATGGGAAGTGTAGAAGAATTATGCGACAACATTGCACTAATTAATAAATCAGAAAAAATATTAGACGGATCTGTTAAAGACATTAAAAAAACATACCGCAGTAATACTTATAAAGTAGGGTTTAAAGGAAATGTTTTGGGATTTACCAATGCCTTATGGACAGGCGCAGAAATATTAGCCAAAGAAACAGATGACGATGTAAATGTTTTTACGGTTAAGCTTTTAAACAACTTAAAATCTAACGATATGTTGCAAGCTGTTTTACCAACCTGCGAAATAGTAAGTTTTAATGAATTAGTGCCAAGCATGAATGATATATTTATAATGAAGGTTGGAAAAGATACAGTAGAAACAATTAAAGGATCTGATACCGAATAAACCATTTACCATGAACAAATTATTACTGATAATAGGTCGCGAAATAAAAAGTAAAATCACCAATAAAACTTTTATTATCATGACTATTTTGGCACCCATTTTAATAACAGGCTTTATGGCCTTTATTGTAAAAATGTCGCAAGCCGAAAGAACAGAACAAAAAGTTTTAGTAATAGATGAAACACATTTATTTGAAGGGAAATTAGTTGGCAACGATTTTGTTTCTATTACCTATAGCAACGAGAGGTACGAAAAAATGCTTGATAAATTTAGCGAAGAAGGTTACACTTGTTTACTTTGGGTAACACCCACTTTTTTAGAAGGCGGTGACGGCTCGGTGAAAATATTTTTTAAAAAATCGCCGGGTTTTGCTTTTCAAACCTATGTACGCGGGCAAATGGAAAAAATTATTTACGAACAAAAACTAAAAGCAAATAACATAGACCCCACCGTTATAACCAATGCACGACAAAAAGTTAAACTGGTTTTAGAAAAAATAGACGATAAAGGAAGATCGAAAGAACAATCAAGCTTTGAGTTATTTGGTTTTTTTAGCGGAGCCTTTATGATGATTTTTATTTTGATGTATGGAATGATGGTGTTTAGAAGTGTAATGGAAGAAAAAACAAATCGTATTGTAGAAGTAATTATTTCTTCGGTAAAACCATTTCAGTTAATGATGGGTAAAATTATTGGAGTAGCCATTTTAGGCACCATGCAATTTATTGTAATGGGCTTAACAACACTTTTACTCACCACCTTGCTTTCCGGTATATTTTTAAAAGATATTAAAACCGAAATGAAAAAATTTGACGAACAGCAAGAATTAGTGAAAAAACAAGGTATTACGGTAGATTTTGCAGCGCTTGAAAAGTTTGATGGGAAACTAGAAATGTTTGATGTGCTTAAAAAAATTGAAGGGATAGATTTTACAGAAGTGTTTATTTGTTTTTTGCTTTATTTTATTGGCGGATATTTATTTTACAGCTCTTTATTAGCTGCCATTGGCAGTTTTGTTGATTCTGAAACCGATTCACAACAATTTATGATGCCCGTAATGTTGCCTTTAATGGCCGGTTATTTTATTTCAACTAAAACTATACTTGACCCCGACTCTACCCTTGTATTCTGGGGCTCAATGATTCCGTTTACTTCACCAATAGTAATGATGTCGAGAATAACCAGTGGTGTTCCTTTATGGGAAATTTTACTTTCAATAACTATTTTATACATTTCTTTTGTAGGAATGGTATGGATTTCTGGTAAAATTTACAGAACCGGAATTTTAATGTACGGTAAAAAAACTACCTGGCGCGAAGTATTTAAATGGCTGAGATACTAGCGATGAGTGTTTAATTTTGAGTGTTGAGTTATGGATTAATTGAACAGTACTTTTATTTACATTCATAAATCTTTACTCATAAATCATAATTCATTACTACTTCCCTCTTCCCTGAATAACCGTAAGCACGGTATGAATTAAAATTTTAAAATCAAGAAGCAGGCTCATGTTTTCTATGTAAAGCAAATCAAACTTTAATCGTTCAATCATTTGTTCTACATTTTCTGCATAACCGTATTTTACCTGCCCCCAACTGGTAATCCCCGGCCGTACTTTTTGTAAATGTTTGTAATGCGGAGCCTTTTCTACAATTTGTTTTATAAAAAAAGCCCGCTCAGGTCTTGGGCCCACAATACTCATTTCACCAATTAACACATTAAAAAACTGAGGTATTTCATCTAACCTTACCTTTCTTAAAAACTTCCCTATTTTTGTTACGCGAGGGTCGTGCTCACTTGAAAGCTGCGGACCGGCCTTTTCCGCATCGGCGTACATGGTTCTGAACTTAATAATATTAAAAGCTTTGCCGTGTAAACCCATTCTTTCTTGCGTAAAAAAAGCGGGACCTTTAGATGTTGCTTTCACCGCAATTATTAAAATAATGTATAACCAACTAAAACAAATTAAAACCAGAATAGAAACAAACACATCAATAAAGCGCTTCACTGCAATTTGCCAATTAGGAATAATAGAGTGCTTAATTTCTATTAATGCAGTCCCCAAAATACTCGTCATTTTTACGTGGCCGCTTAAAATATCATACATATCCGGAATAACTTTAATAATTACACCATAATCGGCCAAATCGTTAACCATTTGTTTTAGGTTTTCGTGTTCATGGCTTTCTAAGGCAATAATTACTTCTACTACTTTATTGTTTTTTATAATGTTTGCTATTTCCACATATTCACCCAAATTGGGTAATTTTTCCTTTAAAATTTCAGAATACCCGTTCTTGCCTTCTATATGTACAAACCCAATAATGTTATTACCTGAGCCTTGTTTTAAAGAATTTATTTCGTTAAAAATTTTAAGTGCATTTTCATTACTTCCAATAATAATGGTCTCAAAACCAAATTTTTTTGCATGTATTTTATGGTTGGTATAACTAGATAAACAAAAACGAACAAATGCAGTAAAGAAAAAATGAAAAACAAATAAAGTACCGTATAGTTTGTAATAGTATTTATAACTTACAACTTCATCATCTAACAATAAAACAAAAAACAAAACAGTAACACCTATTAAAGAAACGGCCAAGGTTTGTACAAACTCATTTATTCTTGAGCGCCTTAATACATTATTATAAGTACCCATTAAATAATAGGTTAAAACCCAAACCGAAGGAATTAATAAAATAGAAACGTAAAATTTATCATCAATAATATTTAATTGTGCAGTATCTATTTTAAGCGAATCAATGTTTAATTTACGGTAATAGTAAAAACACAACCAAGCAATAGCAGCTGCTAAAAAATCAAATAAAATGTATAAAAATGTGCGTAGTGCTTTGTTCATTATAAAGAAACCAACTTAATATTATCTAAAAAAACAAATTGATTTGGAATATCTGTGTTTCTATCAATTCTGAAAATGATTTTCTTCATAGATGTTGTATTATCTATGTTAATAGCGTTTGCTAATTGAATGTATATTTTATTCCAGTTTTCTTTTTTGGTAACCGTTATGGCTTCAGAGGTAAAACCATTACTATACACACCAACAATAAAATCGGTATTACATTTGTAATCTACTTCTAAATACACGTTGCCATTACTTAAGGGTAAACTGTAGGTTGCAGCACTTTCTAACTGAGCTCTAAAAGCATTTCCGCTTAATCCAAATTCAATTGATTTGCTTCCTTCAAAAACATGCTCATTGTTGGTATGCACTTTATAGGTTGTGTCAGAAATAGATGATTTAATTAAACTAAACCCGGGTAATTCAAAATTTTCTATCCAATGAAAAACAACAGAAGATTTGTATTTAAAACTAAAATTCCGAATAATATTATCACCCGAGTTTGCAAGGGTATCTAGTTTTAATGGCTCATAAAAAATCCAGGTATTTCTGGTTGTTCCAATACCATTATTCATTATTCCCGGAAAAATATCAATTTTGGCCTTTCCATTTTCTATCATTATTGGCATTTTAGAACCTACCGGATAAGCACCTCTAAAAAAACCATTGGTGTATAACCATAAATCGGTTATTTTATGACTTCCGTAACCTTGATTGGGCTCAGTAAGAATTTTCACTTCTTTACACGTTATAAAAAAGGCTTCGTTAGCAGGCTTGTATTGCTTTTTACATGAAAAGAAAAAACTTAAGCTAAAAAAAAGAATGATTTTGTATAGTAACGAAACTTTAAAATTCACAACAACAAAATTAATTCAACTAACTTTTAATATTATTTTCAATTTCTTCGGCAATTTCAAGTGCCTTAATAGCATCAATAGCCGAAATGATTGTCTTTTTATCGCTATTAATACTGTTGTAAAACGAAAGAAGTTCTTCCTTTATTGCGTTTGTTGGTAATATTATGGGGTGCTCAAAAATAATTTCCTTTTTTGGAGTGTATTTACCGGTATCTATAACTAAGTTTTTTGAATTTAAGGTTGCATTTTGAATTTTAACAGCCTCGGTTACTTTATCAAGTAAGTTAATAGACACAAAACTATCTTGATTAAACACCCTGAATTTTCTAGTATTTTTAAATGCCATGCGGTTGGCGGTTAAATTAGCAACGCAACCATTTTCAAACTCAATTCGACAATTTACAATATCGGGTGAGTGGCTCACTAACTTAGAACCAACGGCATTTACTTTTTTAATGTTATACGGAACAATACTTAACAACAAATCTATATCGTGTAACATTAAATCCAATACCACCGAAACATCTGTTCCTCTGGGGTTGTATTGAGCTAAACGATGAACCTCTATAAATCGCGGATTATTAAAATAAGGCATTGCTGCCGTAAAGGCCGGATTAAATCGCTCTACATGCCCAACCTGCAAGCACACACTGGCTTCGTTCACCAGGTTTTGCAATAACTTTGCTTCTTTTAAAGTTGCTGTTAATGGTTTTTCAATAAAAACATGTTTGCCTGCTATAATTGCTTGCCTGGCAATATCAAAATGAGTGTTGCTTGGTGTAACAATATCAATTGCATCACTGCTTTCAATTGCTTCATATAACGAACTGAACGACTTAACGTTATAATGTTCAGCTAACTGTTTACTTAAATTCTGATCAATATCATAAACACCCACCAAACGCCAATCTGTATTCTCAAACAAAAGCTTTAAATGGATTTTACCTAAATATCCTAATCCTATGAGGGCAATTTTATTTTGCATTTTATTTTAGCGGGTAAAGCTTTTATAAAAGGTTATATGTTAGTAAAGTTGCAAAGATATTAAAATTTTAGTGCTTTTTTAACTTAGTTTTGTGTCTAGCACCCCCAATTTTAGTGTTTTACAAGGTTAGCAAAGAGGATGAGTATTTGTTTCAAGGCAAACGTAGGCGTTTGGTTGAACAATTGAAGGCAAAAGGCATAAAGGACGAAAAAGTTCTAAATGCCATTGGAAAAATTCCGCGTCATTTATTTTTTGATACCTCTACAGCAAAACCTGCATTACTCGATCATGCCTATAGCGATAAAGCTTTACCAATTGGAGCCGGACAAACCATTTCTCACCCTTATACGGTAGCATTTCAAACAGAAAAATTAGAATTATTACCCGGCGAAAAAGTATTAGAAATTGGCACCGGATGCGGTTACCAAACAGCTGTTTTAATTGAAATGGGAGCTAAAGTTTATTCTATTGAACGTCAGAAATCACTTCACGATAAAACAAAACTTTTTTTACCCTATTTAGGATATAAAACTCTTAAATTGGTGTATGGCGATGGCTATAAAGGCTTGCCCAGCTTTGCCCCTTTTGATAAAATTATTGTAACCGCAGGCGCACCCTACATACCTAACGACTTGTTAATTCAATTAAAAGTGGGTGGAATAATTGTAATACCAATTGGTGAAGGCGAACAGCAAGAAATGAACATTTTAAAGAAAACCAGCGCTACCTCGTTTGAAAAACAAGTTGTTGGATTGTTTAAATTTGTACCTTTATTACAAAATCGCAGTACCACTTAACAAAGCACTGTTAATTACTTCAATTAAACTTAACAAATCTTTGTAATTAAGCATATTACCTTAGACACATAATTTAAAAACTAACAATTATGAGAAAATCACTTACATTATTAGCGCTTACATTTAGCATTACTGGTGCTATGGCACAAGAGCCTGCTAAAGAAGGTTCGGGAGAATTAAAATCTAAAAAAGGAGAAGCAATTTTACCGGAAGCGGGAGATTGGGCTATTGGTATTGATGCAACACCCTTTTTAAACTATGCAGGAAATTTCTTTGGAAAAACAGCTAACAACAATGCTCCAACCTTTAATTTCTTGCAATCGGCTCAAACCATTACAGGAAAATACTTCAAAGATGAGAAAACTGCTTACAGAGGTTCATTAAGAATTGGTAAAGGTAGTCAAACCAACAGAAATATGGTTGCTGACAGAACTTTAGCTCCTGGTTCTCAAACTGTATTCCCTAACCCTGTTGCAATGAAAGAAAATGAATGGAAACATTCATCAACTGACATTGGTTTAGCTGGTGGTTTAGAAATGCGTAAAGGAAAAACTCGTTTACAAGGTTATTATGGTGGCGAATTAGGGATTTACTTCTCTAGTTCTAAAGATAAGTTTACTTATGGAAATGCATTAACTCCTGCTTCTGCAGCCATTCCTGTTGATGTTAACGCAGCAGACGCTTTTGCAGGTGCAAACAACTATGATCCAGCTCCTCCAATTCAATTAGGTGGTCCTGGACGTGTAACTGAGCGTAAAAATGGTTCTATGCTTTCATTTGGTATCCGTGGATTTATTGGTGCGGAATATTTTGTATTACCAAAAATGAGTATTGGTGGTGAATTTGGTTGGGGTATTGGTTTAACTACTATGGGTAAATCAGAAACAACTTATGAATCAGTAGGTGGAACAACTCCTGCTCCTGGAACTACTACAATTGAAGGTTCTAAACAAGGTAGCTTTGCTTTAGATACTGATAACAACAATTCAGTTTGGGGCCCTACAGGTTCATTACGTTTAAACTTCCATTTCTAGTCTTATAATTATTTAAATATTAAAGCCGTTCCTATGGAACGGCTTTTTTGTTTATAAGATGTTTACAATAGAGAATTAGCATTGTTATAATGCTTAAAAAACCGCTGTTTTTAACGTTTATTGTTTAGGTTTCAGGCAACAAATAAGCCAAATTTGTGTTATACAGATAAACAAGTACTCACATGAAAGCAATAGTAAAAAGATCGGAAAAAAAGGGAACCACTTACTTGGTTAAACTTAAAATAGATGCTAAAACAACCATTTTAGTTAGAACACCTGAAAGCTTAAAAAGATGGAAGGCAAAATACCCAAATGCAATTGAATTAATTTAATTTTTTAAATTAAAAAACTCCGTTGCTATTTGTGCAATTTCATTACCATAAGCTAAACTTGCTGTAGCAGCCGGACTAGGACTGTTAATCACATGCATTGCGTTTCCGTTTTTCTCAATTTTAAAATCATCTAACATTTCACCATCGGGGCCTAAGGCCATTGCTCTAATACCACATCGTGCAGGCTCAATATCATCCATTTCTAAAGTGGGAATTAGTTTTTGTAAACGGTGTAAAAAATAAGTTTTACTAAAAGCCCCACGGTATTCATCTAAACCAAATTTCCAGTGTTTTGCAAAAAATTTCCAAGTGCCTTTAAACCCAAAAGCTTCGGCTGTATCTTTTAAGCTAAAGGCTGTTTTGGTGTATCCTTCTCTGTCAAAAACAAAAACGGCATTTGGTCCGCATTCTGTTCCACCTTTTATCATGCGTGTAAAATGTACTCCTAAAAAAGGAAATTTAGGATTTGGTACCGGGTAAATTAAATTCTTTACTTTACTTAAGCCTTTTGCTGTTAAATCATAATAATCTCCTCTAAATCCAACAATGGCAGCATCACTCTTTTGTCCTTCTTTTTTAGCCATTCTATCGGCTTGTAAACCCGATGTTGTAATTACATAATTTGCAACAAAGGTTCCTTGCTTTGTAATAACTGTTGTTTCTTTTTCACTTTTTATAAAATCAATAACTTCTTGCGATGTTAATACTTTGCTTCCGTTATTTTTTGCTTCTATAAGTTCAGCATATTTTCTGGCTACATCTCCATAATCTATAATACCTGTGCAACCCACCCAAATTCCCGAAATTCCCTCGCAATAGGGTTCTATTTCTTTAATTTTTTTTGAATCTATAATTTCAATGTTTTCTACTCCATTTGCAATTCCATTATTGTAAACTTTTTGCATGTGAGCCAACTCACTTTTATCGGTAGCAACAATAATTTTTCCGCAAATATCGTGTTGTATTTTATAATCCTTTGCAAACTGCACCAACTCTCTTCTTCCGGCAACACAATTTATGGCTTTGTAAGAGCCCGGCTTGTAATAAATACCGCTATGAATAACGCCGCTGTTATGTGATGTTTGATGTGCCGCTACTTCCTTTTCCTTTTCAAGTACCAGAATTTTTTTATTGGGATGCATGGTAGTTAATTTATAGGCAGTTGCTAATCCTACAATTCCACCACCTACAATTATTACATCAAATTTTTCGTTCATAAATGTTAATGGAATTAAATGCTAAATTTGCGTAAATGTACTACATAAACCTTTAATGATAAAATAAGATGAAGATTATTTGTATAGGCCGAAACTACGCAGAACACGCCAAAGAAATGAAATCGGAATTACCAAAAGAACCGGTTTTTTTTATGAAGCCCGATACCGCATTATTAAAAGAAGAAGATTTTTATTTTCCTGATTTTACACAAGATTTGCATCACGAAATTGAGTTGGTTGTAAAAATTTGTAAAGCGGGAAAACACATTGAGGAGCAATTTGGAAATAAATATTACGATGAAATTGGCTTGGGTATTGATTTTACTGCGCGCGATATTCAGGCAAAATGCAAAGAAAAAGGTTTGCCTTGGGAAAAAGCAAAAGCCTTTGATAACAGCGCCCCTATTGGAAAATTTGTAAATAAATCAACCTTAAATTTAGGTTCCATTAATTTTGATTTAAAAATTAACAACAAGCAAGTTCAAGTTGGAAATATAAATGACATGATTTTTTCTATAGATAAAATTATTAGTTATGTTTCAAAATTTGTAAGCTTAAAAGTAGGCGATTTAATTTTTACCGGAACGCCCGAAGGTGTTGGCCCTGTTAAAGTGGGCGATAAACTGGAAGGTTTTGTAAATGGCGAATCTTTTTTAAAATTAAATATTAAATAAACTCATTGAGTAATCTGTTTATAGAATTATATACCGATGGTGCTGCCAGCGGAAACCCCGGCCCGGGTGGTTTTGGACTTGTACTTAAATTTGCAGGGAAACGAAAAGAAATTAGCCAGGGTTTTATAAAAACCACCAATAACCGAATGGAGTTATTAGCAGTAATTGTTGGATTAGAAAGTATTAAAAACAAAGATTTGCAAGTAAATATTTATTCTGACAGTAAATATGTGGTAGATGCCATCAACAAAAAATGGTTAAACAGTTGGGTACAGGCAAGTTTTAAAAACAAAGCAAATATTGATTTATGGAAACGCTTTTTACGCGTTTACGATGCACAAAAACACAATTTTATATGGGTAAAGGGCCATGCTAGCAATGTTGAAAATAACAGGTGCGATGAATTGGCTGTTCAAGCAAGTAAATCCGGTAATTTAATTTTAGATGATGGGTTTAACGGAAATTAAATCAACTTGTAGCTCTTTAATCTATCCATAAACAAATCTTTTTTTCTGCGCGATACTTCAATTTTACTTCCGTCAGACATTATTGCATAACCACCATCTTCTTTTAAAAACCTGATAACATGGTTCATGTTTATAAGGTTGTGATGATGTACTCTTATAAAATCTGCTTCCGGTAATAATTCTTCGTAATGTTTTAAACTGGCACTTACCATTAACTTCCGTTTATCACTTAAGTAAAAATATGTATAACTGCCATCTGCCTCACACCTGATAATATCTTTAATGTTTACAATTTCATAAGCGTTACCTGTTGGCAAAGTAATTTTCTGAAAATTATCATCCGATCTTTTTAATTGTTGAATTAAAAAATTTAAGTTTTGCATATCCGGTGCATTACTTTTTCTATCTAACACCCGTTTTACAGCCGCCTTCAACTCATCCATATCAATTGGTTTTAACAAATAATCGCAAGCACTGTATTTAAAAGCCCTTACGGCATGCTCATTACTTGCTGTCGCAAATATTAATTCAAATTTGTATCCTTGAACTTGTTCTAACAAATCAAATCCGCTTCCATCGGGCATAGTAATATCCAAAAAAACCAATTCAGGTTTTAAGGCTTTCACCATTTCCACACCTTGCAAAACGTTTTTTGCTGTTCCAACAATTTTTAATTCAGGGCAGTTTTTTTCTATTATTTTCATAAGAACGTCAACACTTTTTTGCTCGTCCTCAATAATTAAAGTATTTAGCATAACATTTGTTTTTAGTTATAAAATGGGTACAAATAATTCTACTTTAGTCCCTATCCCCTTACCATCGTTATTATATAAATCGGTAATAACAACACTGTGCCTACTCATGCTTATTTCATTTAAAATACGTAATCGTTCTTCCGTAATTTTCATCCCAAACGATTTGTGTTTGCTTCCAGGCATTGTTCTTTTAATTTCTGCTGCTTTCTTTCTGCCAATACCATTATCTTCAATTGTACATACAATAAAATTACCTTCACTTCTTAATTTAACGGTTAACAAACCCTTTTCATTTTTTGGCGTTAGTCCATGCAATATAGCATTTTCAACATAAGGTTGCAATAGCATGGGTGGCATAATATCATAATCTAAATCCACATTACCATCAATTTCAATTTTATAATCAAACTTATCCTCAAAACGCATTTGCTCTAGTTCTAAATAAAGCTTTAGGGCTTCTAAATCATCTTCTATTGCAACAGTTGGTTTATCGGAGTTATTTAAAATTACGCGCATTAGTTTTGCAAATTTGTTTAAATATTTTACTGCCTCATCACTTTTGCTGTTAAAAATGTAATGTTGTATAGAGTTTAACGAATTAAAAACAAAATGTGGATTCATTTGCGAACGCAAGGCCTTTAATTCAATTTTACTTATTTCTACTTTTCGCTCAAAATCTTTTTGCTGCTTTTGCTTAATGCTATTTACACGTATCTTAAACACAAGATAAACCGTTAAAAAAGTAGTAATAATAACTATTAAAGTAAACCACCAAGTTCTATAATAAGGTGTTTTTATGGTAAAAATAAATTCTGTTGGTGTATCATTCCACATTCCTTCATTATTACAACTTAACACCTGAAAAGTATAGGTGCCTGGCTCTAAGTTTGTGTATTTCGAATTGTTATCTAAACTTTGTAAACTATACACTTTATCATAGCCCAATAATTTCTTTTTGTATAAAACTTTTTCGGGGTTTGTAAAGCAAATTCCGCGGTAATAAAAAGTAATATTGTTTTTATCATAAGGCAATTCTACTTTGTTTTTTAGCAAAGTATCTTTGTCGCCCAACATTATTTTATAAATAACTGTATTGTTTACTAAAGTGTTTCTTTTGTAATTGTTAGGTATATATTTAATTAAACCGCCAATGGTACCAAACCAAACTGTACCCTCCTTGTCTTCAAAAATTCCGTTGGTATTACATTCTATTCCGGCAAAACCTTCGTTTTTACTGTAATTATTAATTTTAATTTCGTGCTTTTCGTTTAATATTTTAATGTTTAATTCGCTAATACCAATATTTGTTCCAACCCATAATATCTCTTTATTTTTTGCAAAACCAATTGAATACACTATATCAGAAATCAATCCGTCTTCTTGTTTTAAAACCTTTACACTTTCATCTTCTAAATTAATTACAAGCAAACCACTAAGTGTAGCTGCATATAAATGTTTATTGTGATAACGAACAGAAATAAATTCGTACTTATCTAACTTTAATTTTTCACCGTAATCAATAACAATATTATTTTTTATGCAGTAAAGTCCTGAAAAATAAACAGAGGCCCATAAATTACCTTCATCATCTTCACACATATCCGTCACCTGAAATTCGTGTCCCTTATTGGGGATTTTAATAAATGAAGTATCTGATTTGTTCTTGTTTAAATAATCTATAGTTGCAATTCCATTTGTGCCACCAAAAATTACCTTATTTTTACTATCGCAAAATATTTTATAAAAGGGTCCCTTAACTTGTTTTGATAATTGAACGCTTTTAAATTTGTCATTTACCAATTCCACAATACTACCTTCCGAATCAAAAAACAACCTTCCATTTTTTGTAGCCGCTCCGCTTCTACAAACATTACTAGTCAAGCCGTCTTTTACGCTATACCGTTTAAAGTAGCCATCGGTATACTTATAAATTCCGTTGTTTTCACTGCAAATAAACATATCGTTACCTGCATTAAAAATTTCAAAAATAAACGCCTTACCCGGACCACTAATATTATCAAACGTTGAAAACGAATTATCTCTGTATCGGTAAATTCCACTATGTGTGCCCACCCATAAATTCCCTTCAAAATCAATCAAAAGCGTTCTTATTAAATTAGAGTTGTTGTCGAAATAAATATTAAAATAACTAAACTCATTGTTTTTATATTTAATTAAACCCGACTGTGAACCAATCCATAACCCACCTTTTTCCCTGTAAACAAGGCAACTAATATTATTATCAATTAATCCGTTTTGTACATATAAGGCTACACTTTTCTTAGTTAAAACATTTAATAAATTTAATCCGCCTGTAGTTCCAATGGCTATGGTTGTTTTATCCGGCGATTCTGCCAAACAATTAATATTATTGCTTGAAAGTTGTTTGTAAACCTCCAAACCATCGTCATTAACCGTTTTAAATATTAATAAGCCCTTATTGGAAGCGCAATAAATATTATCTTTGGTTACCAAAATATCCTTTATTTCAAAATCATTGGTTTTAGAAACTTTTCTTAATTCGTTATTATAAAAAAAGTACAAACCATTGTTTGTTCCTATTAATATTTTATCGGTTTTGTCTTTTTTTATACAGGTAATATTTTTCTCATTTAAATCAATTAAATTTAATTCACGCAATATTTTACCATTATCAAATAGGCTTACACCCTTTTTTGTTCCAACAAATATTCTTCCATTAGCATCTTCACAAACAGCATTTACGTAATTATCCACCAACCCTTCCTTTGTAGTGGTGTTTACAAACTCTTTGCCATCAAATCTGCATAAACCACCATAACCACCGGTGTACAAAAACCCTTTAGAATCTTGAAACATGGCATACACCTGTACAAAAGGCATACCGTTATCTGCGCTGTAATTTTTAAAGTAAAACTGCTGCGAGATAGCCCGGTTTGTTAATGAAACAAGTGCCAGAAAAAAATAAAGTGCTTGCCTTTTCATGATAATACTACTAAAATAGCCTTTTATTTATTGAAAGTAAAGCCCACGCCATAAGTGGTTGAATTATTTTAATAATCGTGCTATTTACGCACTTTTTAGTTAACATCTTTTGTTAATATAAGCCCCTAAAATAATCACTAAAAATACTTACATTTATAGGCTAAAATTAATCGCAGCATGTTCGATATTCTAAAAAAGTTATTTGGTACAAAAAGTGAGAAGGATATAAAAGGACTTCAATCAAAAGTTGACGAAATTAACACCATATACAAAACGCTTACTACTATTAGTGATGATGAACTAAGAGCTAAATCGCACCAATTAAAATTAAAACTAAAGGAAGCCGTTAAATCTGAAAACGATGAAGTTTTAACTATTAAGGCTAAAATAAGTTCTAGTCCTGAAATGGATGTGAATGAAAAAGAAGACCTTTACAAGGAGATTGACGAAATTGAAAAAGACATTACACAAAAACTTGAAAAAGAATTAAACGAAATTTTACCTGAAGCTTTTGCAATTTTAAAAGAAACAGCACGCCGCTTTAAAGAAAACAAACAATTAGTAGTTAGTGCTAACGAGTTTGATGCCAATCTTTCTAAAACACATCCCAATGTTGAAATAACAAATGGTAAAGCTACCTGGAAAAATACTTGGCTAGCTGCCGGAAGCGAAATTACCTGGGACATGATTCATTACGATGTGCAATTAATTGGTGGTATGGTATTGCATCAAGGAAAAATTTCTGAAATGGCAACCGGTGAAGGTAAAACCTTGGTTTCAACTTTACCTGTGTTTTTAAATGCTTTAACAGGCCGCGGTGTGCATTTAGTAACAGTAAATAATTATTTGGCTAAACGTGATAGCCAATGGAATGCGCCTCTTTTTCAATTTCATGGATTAAGTGTTGATTGCATAGATTTACACGAACCAAATACCGAAGAGCGCCGCCTTGCCTACAATTGCGATATTACCTACGGAACCAATAACGAGTTTGGTTTTGATTATCTACGCGATAACATGGCTAAAAACATTGAGGAGCTGGTTCAACGTAAACATAATTTTGCAATTGTTGATGAGGTTGAATCTGTTTTTATTGATGATGCGCGTACTCCTTTAATTATTAGCGGCCCTACTCCACAAGGAGACAGGCACGAGTTTAACGAATACAAACCTAGAATAGAAAAACTGGTTAATATTCAAAAACAAACCGTATTACAGTTTTTAGCAGAAGCAAAAAAATTATTTTCAGAAGGAAAAGAAAAAGAAGCCGGAATACCATTGTTACGTGCTTACCGAGGTTTGCCAAAAAATAGCGCCCTAATTAAATTTTTAAGTGAACAAGGGGTTGCCCAGTTAAAGCAAAAAACGGAGAATCATTACATGCAAGATCAAAATAAAGAAATGCATAAAATTGATGCAGAACTTTATTTTACCATTGAAGAAAAAAACAACCATGTAGAATTAACCGAAAAAGGGTTAGATTTTATTACCGGTAATACCGAAGATCCTAGGTTTTTTGTAATTCCTAACGTAGGTGAAGAAATTGCAGATATTGAAAAAAACATTACCGATTCAAAAGAAAAAGCAGCAGCAAAAGAAACGGTTATGCGCGATTTTAGTGTAAAAAGTGAGCGTATTCATACCGTTAACCAATTATTAAAAGCATATACCGTTTTTGAAAAAGATGTGGAGTATGTGATAGATAACGGACAAGTAAAAATTGTTGACGAGCAAACCGGCCGTATTATGGAAGGTCGCCGTTACAGCGATGGATTGCACCAAGCTATTGAAGCAAAAGAAAATGTAAAAATTGAAGCGGCTACCCAAACTTACGCCACTATCACTTTACAAAACTATTTCCGCATGTACAACAAACTAGCGGGTATGACGGGTACTGCAACAACAGAAGCACAGGAGTTTTGGGATATTTATAAATTAGATGTTGTTGAAATTCCAACAAACAGAGCTATTTCACGTAAAGATGAACAAGATTTAGTTTACAAAACCAAACGCGAAAAATACAATGCAGTTATTGAAGAGGTTGTAAAACTAGTTGCAGCCGGCAGGCCTGTATTGGTGGGTACAACATCGGTTGAAATTTCTGAATTACTAAGCAGAATGTTAAAGCTTAGAAATATTAAGCACAATGTATTAAATGCCAAGCTACACCAAAAAGAAGCAGATATTGTTGCAGAAGCAGGTAAAGCAGGCACGGTAACCATTGCCACCAACATGGCCGGCCGTGGTACCGATATTAAACTGGGCCCAGGTGTTAAAGAAGCAGGCGGTTTGGCTATTATAGGAACAGAACGCCACGAAAGCCGTCGTGTTGACAGACAGTTACGCGGACGTGCCGGTCGCCAAGGAGATCCGGGTTCATCGCAGTTTTTTGTTTCGTTAGAAGATAATTTAATGCGCCTTTTTGGTAGTGAGCGTATTGCTTCTTTAATGGATAGAATGGGATTAAAAGAAGGAGAAGTTATTCAACACAGTATGATTACCAAATCTATTGAACGTGCACAAAAACGTGTAGAAGAAAATCACTTTGGTACACGTAAACGTTTAATTGAGTACGATGATGTGATGAATGCACAACGTGATGTAATTTACAAACGCAGAAGAAACGCACTTTACGGTGATAGATTAAGTATTGATATTGCCAACATGAACTACGAAGTTTTGGAAAGTGTTGTGGGCGAATATAAAGACAGTGGTGATTTTGAAGGGTTTAATTTTGAATGTATCCGTTTATTTGGAATTGAAAGTCCGGTGAACGAAGAGGAGTTTAACAGCACCAAAGAAAGTGATTTGGTAAATAAAATGTTTGCCGCAGTTGATAAACACTATCACGAAAAAACAGAATTGGTTTGCCAACAAGTATTACCGGTTGTTACCGATGTTTACAAAAACCCTAACAATCAATTTGAAAACATAGTAACACCATTTACAGATGGAATAAGAGGTATTCAAATTATATCAAACATTAAAAAAGCTTACGAAACAAAAGGACGCGATTTAGTTTTAAGTTTTGAAAAACACGTTGTACTTAATTTAATTGATGATTCGTGGAAAGAGCACTTACGCGAAATGGACGATTTAAAACAAGCCGTGCAAAATGCATCCTTAGAACAAAAAGACCCTTTGGTTATTTATAAATTGGAGTCGTTTAATCTGTTTAAGGACATGATTATTAAAACCAATAAGGATATTATTTCTTTCTTAATGAAGGGTGGCTTTCCGGTACAAGACGATGAAGAAATTAAAAAACAAGCTCGTTTTATTCAAGAACAGCCAAAAGCTAAAAAGGAAAAGTTAATTGAAACCAGAGAAGATGCTACATTAACAGAAAACGCAGAACCTCAAAAACCAAAAGCCCAGCCCATACGTGCCGAGCAAAAAGTAGGTAGAAACGATCCTTGTCCTTGCGGAAGTGGTAAAAAATACAAGAACTGCCACGGCCAAAACGGTTAATTTTTATAGCTTTTATATTCTTCTTACTTTTTATCATAAATTCGTCGATTTTACCCGATTTTTGACGAAAAAATCATGTTTTTGTTAAAAAAACGCTAATAATGGTCTTTTTTTATTGAAAAATACATTTACTTTTGCCCCACTAACTAAAAACACAAAAAAATGAAATTATCAGAAATTCAAGACCTGATTAAGTTTGTATCTAAAAGCGGAGTAAGTGAAGTTGAATTAGAAACAAAGGAAATCAAAATTGTAATTAAAACCCCAAAATCCGCTTCTGCGGTTGCAGTACAGGCAGTTCCTGCAATAACCACTCCGGTGGCACAAGTTATAAGCGCTCCGCAAGTAACAACAGCTCCTGTTAATACAACACAAGAAACTAAAACCCCGGCACAAACCAATACCGGTACCGACGATTCTAAATACGTAACCATTAAATCACCAATGATTGGTACATTTTACCGCTCACCGGGTCCTGATAAACCAACTTTTGTAAATGTTGGAGATGAGGTTGCACCCGGCAACCCGGTTTGTATTATTGAAGCCATGAAACTATTTAACGAAATTGAAAGTGATGTTAAAGGTAAAATTGTGAAAGTATTGGTAAACGATGCAACTCCGGTAGAATACGACCAACCGTTGTTCTTAGTTGATCCTTCGTAAACAAATTATAAATGATGAATGTTGAATTTTAAATTAATTAAGCATTCAACATTTAAAGTTTAAAATTTAAAATTTCAAAAGATGTTTAAAAAGATATTGATAGCCAACCGTGGCGAAATTGCCCTACGTATAATTCGTACCTGCAAGGAAATGGGAATTAAAACGGTTGCCGTTTATTCAACTGCCGACAAAGAATCATTGCATGTAAAATTTGCCGATGAAGCCGTTTGTATTGGACCTCCGCCAAGTAAGGAAAGTTACCTAAGCATGTCTAATATTATTGCTGCAGCAGAAATTACCAATGCCGATGCTATTCACCCGGGTTATGGTTTTTTAAGTGAAAATGCCAAGTTCAGTGAAATTTGCCGACAAAATAAAATAAAATTTATTGGAGCTTCGCCGGAAATGATAAACCAAATGGGCGACAAAAGTAATGCCAAGGCAACTATGATAGCTGCCGGTGTACCTTGTGTACCGGGTTCTGCAGGACTATTACAAGATGTAGAAGAAGCCAAAAAAATTGCCTTAGAAATTGGGTACCCTGTAATTATTAAGGCTACTGCCGGTGGTGGTGGTAAAGGAATGCGAATTATATGGAAGGAAGAAGAACTTCAAGCATCTTGGGATAGCGCTACACATGAAGCAACTGCTGCATTTGGAAATGGCGCCATGTACATGGAAAAATACATTGAAGAACCACGCCATATTGAAATTCAAGTAGTAGGCGATCAATACGGAAAAGCTTGCCACTTAAGTGAGCGCGATTGCAGTATTCAACGACGCCATCAAAAATTAGTAGAAGAAACTCCTTCACCATTTATGACTCCCGAATTGCGCGATGCAATGGGCGAAGCGGCTGTTAAGGCTGCCTTGTCTATTGGATACGAAGGTGTAGGAACAATTGAGTTTTTGGTAGACAAGCACCGCAATTTCTACTTCATGGAAATGAATACCCGTATTCAGGTAGAACACCCTATAACAGAAGAAGTTATTGATTACGATTTAATACGCGAACAAATTTTGGTTGCCGCCGGTGTGCCCATTTCTGGAAAAAATTATTACCCGCAATTACACGCTATTGAATGCCGAATTAATGCAGAAGATCCGTTTAAAAACTTTATTCCTTCGCCGGGTAAAATTACAACTTTACATACGCCGGGCGGACACGGAGTTCGTGTAGATTCGCACGTTTACAGTGGCTACACCATTCCGCCAAATTACGATAGCATGGTAGGTAAATTAATTACTGTTGCACAAACACGTGAAGAAGCTATTGCCAAAATGCACAGAGCTTTAAGTGAATATGTAATTGAAGGTGTAAAAACAACCATTCCGTTTCATTTAAAATTAATGGCTAATGAAGATTTTAAAGCAGGAAACTATACCACCAAGTTTTTAGAAACCTGGGATTTTAAATCTTAAAATATAAAGTGAATTCAAAAAAAATCCCCGAAAATTTTTCGGGGATTTTTTATTTGAAATGCTTTAATTAACCACGCGAAAGGATTCGCGCAGGAGAGGAGAGGGTTTTTGTTTTGTATCGGAGTTTCACCTATTCCTTTGTAATTATCAATCTTTCTCTTTGCTTTATATCTTCTCCTTCTATCTGAATAAAATAAACTCCATTTAAATTCTCAGGAAGTTTAATTCTGAAAAATCCATCTAAACTAAATGAATGTACTTTAAATTCTTCCTTCCCCTGAAGATTGAATATGCTAACCGTAAAAACAGATGATTTTTCAGAATACAATTGAACAAATCCGTTTGTGGGATTAGGAAAAAATACAACCATTTTTTTAGAAAATGAATTTTCCTTTATCGTTGTTGGCGTATTAATAACTTTAACTGAAGCCATTTGAGAATTTTGATCTGTCTTAAAAATATTCGACATCATACACGAAGTAGTTGATTGACCACAGGAAACACTTACTGTTAAACAAATGTTATAATTTCCGGTGGAGGAATATGTGTGTGACGGAAATAAACCTGTTGAGGTTGAATTATCTCCCCAATTCCAATTAGCACTTACTACGTTGGTTGAATACGTTGGTATTGCATTCCAAACTATAGCAGGTAATGCACTTGAATCTTTTACCATGGTAAATTGACTGCTTGCAAAACATGGGGCATTGGTAATGTTAATTGTTTTTGTTATTAAACTTCCACAAAAATAACTAACAGAATCCGTTCCGAATAATGTAACGGTGTATGTTCCGTTATATAAGAAATTTTGAACAGGAGGGTTTTGAGCACTAGATGTGTTCCCATTTTCAAACATCCAATAATAAGAAGTAGTTGGAGAAGTTCCGGTTGAATTATTGGAAAACAAAACGCTTGAGCCATTAACAGTATACACAAAATTAGGCATAATGCTACATGTTTGAGACATTACTGTAATTGAGGCATCATAAACACTAATACATGAACTTGAGTTAGCTGCTCTTAACTGAATAGGATATAAAGCCGGTGCTGAAAAAGTATGTACTACATTAAAATGACTATTAAAATAGCTTTGAGGGGTTACATAGCCATAATGTAAGGTGTACTGGGTTAATGAAATTGTTCCGGTTGAAGCGTTTACAAAATTAATGGTGTTACTATTTAATTGATAAGTATTCGTTTTAGCTGTAAGACCGCATGTAGCATTACTGATAGATATGACATTCGTATAATTACTTATACATAATCCGTTTGAAGTACTATCTTGCAATAAAAGATTTACAATATAATTTCCATTGTTTGTGTAAGTATGGGATGGGTTTATTGATTGTGAAGAATTATTATCACCAAAGTTCCAAGTATAAATTGCATTTGAACTTGTAAATGCTGAAGTGTTTGTAAAAGTAACATTTCCATTAGCATTAACAACATAACCAAAATTAGCAGAACATTGTGATTCAGCTTTTATACACGCTAATAACGTTATTATAACAAATAATAAATTTTTCATGGTATAATTTCTATTAAACTTTAATCTTCACATACATCTTCTCACTCAACTTAGGCTCGGTAAATGCATAAACTACAATACCCCTACCCGATCTGGTTTCGCCATATAATTCGTAACATTTCCCGTTAAAATAAAGTGTGGTATTGGTTAAAACAATATCGGCTGTTTCGGTTTTTTGTAAAATGTATAATTGGTGCGGACGTACAAACAATTGTTTCTTTAATTTTATTTGGCTGGTTTTCTCTAAATCGTCTTTCTTAATGATATTATAATCTCCCAGTAACGAAGCAATTTTTAAATTCTTTGGTTTGTAAAATACTTTCTCTTGCGTGTCAAACTGTACAATTTTACCACTATCCATTACGGCAATTTTATGAGAATATTTTAATGCTTCATCCGATTCGTGGGTAATAATTAATAGTGCGGTTTTCTTTTTTCGAACTTCTTTTACAATAAACGTAAATAGTTTTTCTTTTAATGGCCTGTCTAAATTATTAAATGGCTCATCTAACAACAATAACTTGGGCATTACCGTTAAGGCTCTGGCAATTGCTACTCGTTGCTTTTGTCCTGATGAAAGTGTACGTGCCTGAAGTTTAGCAATTGGGTTTAAATCTAAAAGCTTCAATATTTTTTTGCAACGGGTATCTTTATACTCATTGTTATAGCCCACCAACATATCTTTAATATTTTCTTCTACGGTATGGTTGTCTAATACGTAATAATCCTGACTCACCAAACGCATTTCTTTATGGCCCGGAATTAAATTAAAACTTGGGCCCAGCACTTGCTCCTTCTCTAAAAATATTTCTCCGCTTTGTAAATCTTCTAATCCGTACAAACATTTCACCAGTGTAGATTTACCACTTCCGCTTTTTCCAATAATAGAAACAATTTCAGCTTCTTTCACCTGAAAGGAAATGTTTTTTAAACCGGTAAATGAAGTTTTTGATTTGTAGTTGAACGATATGTTACTAACCTTTAGAATAAATTATCTTATTAAGGTTAATGTATTTTTAAGCTTGTAAGATTTAGAATCAAAACCTGTGGCTTCAATAACATAAAAATAAACACCATCAGGACATTCAATACCGGCTGTGGTGTGCCCATCCCATGCATCGTTTACTCCGTTAAACTCATACATTAAATTTCCCCAACGATTAAATATGCTCAATTTCATTTCTTTTAATCCTTTTGTAATTGGTTTAAAAACATCATTCACACCATCGTTATTAGGGGTAAACACATTGGTTAACTGAATATCAGAAATATCGTCAATTACAAAATTGTATTTTAAGGTATCGTTACATCCACCCGAACCAAAGGCAATTAATGCCATAGAGTATTGCCCCGAAACAGAAAAACTTTGAACCAAATTGGTGGTAGTTTGAGTTGGTACTGCTCCGTTAAAATCCCAATTATAACCTAAAGCATTGCTGGAGTAATTGGTTAAAACCAAATCTACCGGAAAACCGCTTGTAGTTAAACTTGCATTGTAAGAAGCTTTAGCTGATTTAAAAACAGACACCAAAACTCCTGTAGTAAATGTTCCGTTAGAATTTCCAACAATTAAACTAACGCTATACGTAATTGGAGATTTAAATTTAATACTTGGATTTGGCGAATTAGCATCGGTTAAAAACTCAACACCTGTGTTTGGCGTAACCGACCATGTATAAACTGTTGGAGAATTTTCTGTAATAGATATAAATGTATAAAATGTTTCTGTACATAAGGTTCCTGCCGGAGGAACAATAGTAGCTGAAGGAACTTGGCCCTTGGTAATATTTATAAGGAAAAATAAAGTAAGAAAGTATGCAATCTTTCTGTTCATAACGTTATAAATTTACTAAAAATTCCAGAGTATTTACCCCATCGGCAAAATCAGTAATAACAGGCTGTTGTGAATTACCGAACGGAATATAGTTTTCGCCAACAATACACTGTATTTCGTTTTTATTTTCAGTAATGTATTTGTCTATATCTGCCTGGCTTTTATAATTCTCGTAAAACACCACCGAAATAGGTGCATGTATTTGATTATCAGGCTTTAAAATTAAGAAATTATTATCCAGAAAAGGCTCTTTATTTAATAAAAATACTGCTCGGTTATAATCGTAATTATTACCGTACTTCTTATTATCTACCACATGCCCGTAATCAAAAATAGCCTCAAAAAAATCTTTGAAATTATAATTATCAGGAACCAATAGTTTGGATACATTGCGGCATCCTAATCCATAATAACTAAAAATATCCTTTCCTAATTCTTTTAGTTGTTCTGTTGATTCATTGCCTCGCAGTATTGCAAGTGAGCTTCGGTTTTTACGAATAATGTTTGGGTATTTCCCAAAGTAATAATCAAAATATCCTGCTGTGTTATTACTACCCGTTGCAATAACAGCATCAAAATTGCTTAGTTTTCCATCGCTTAAATGTATAAGTGCATCCAACTCGGGTTGATAATGAATTAGCAGTTTCAAGAAAAAAGGAATTAACACATTATCATCGGAAGATAATTTTATTAAAGCAATATTCCCTGAAAGCAATACGCTCATAATATCATGAAAACCCACCACAGGTATATTTCCGGCACAAATAATTGCAACTGTTTTTGGTGATTTGTTTTCTGCTTGAACATTTTTACAATATTCCTTTAAATCATTCTCTTTTAACATAAAGGCAATGTTCTTTAAAGCTAAAGCGCAACTATCTTCCGTAAACCAACCATTGTATATTTTAGCAGTTTTTATAAGTTCGGTTAAACCCAAATGAAGGTTGCCTTCCTCCTTTAGTTGGGTATTAGATAAATGACGGGTAATAAACTCGCCAAGGTGAACAAAAGCCTCAATTCTTTGTTTTAATTGCATAGATACTTGTATATTTGCAAAAAATTAATTTACTAAGTTACATATAAAATGGCAATTAAAATTACAGACGAATGTATTAATTGTGGAGCTTGCGAACCTGAATGTCCGAATAACGCAATTTACGAAGGTGGTGCCGAATGGCGCTTTGCCGATGGTACAGGCGTTAAAGGAATGTATAAAGGAACAAATTCCGGAATTGAAGTAGATGCTGATGACGCACAAACACCTAAAAACATGGATGTATACTTTATTGTAACCGATAAATGTACTGAGTGTAAAGGTTTTCATGATGAACCGCAATGCGCGGCTGTTTGTCCGGTTGATTGTTGTATAAAAGACGATGAAAATGTAGAAACCGAGGAACAATTGCTCGCTAAAAAAGCATCATTACATTTATAAAATTTAAAAGCGGCTAAGGCCGCTTTTTTTATCTAATTCCGTTTATTGCTAATTTCTCGCACGCGCTCCACACCAACTGAAAAACATGTTCAAAATCTTCCTCTCCGCCATAGTAAGGGTCGGGCACTTCCATATCTGTTTCCGGATGCAATACATTTAATAAAAGTTCTACTTTGTTTTTCTCTTCCAGAGTATTGGCTAATTTTAAAACATTGGAATGGTTGTTCTTATCCATCACAAAAATTCTATCAAACTTTTTAAAATCTTCTGTTCTAAATTGCCTTGCGCGTAACGGACTTAAATCAACTCCGTTTCTTCGGGCATTGGCAATGGTTCTTCTATCGGGTGCTTCACCCACATGATAATTGGCTGTTCCGGCTGAATCTATGGTCCAGTTTAAATTATGTTTATCATTCAAATGCAACATAATGCCTTCAGCTACGGGTGATCGACAAATATTTCCTAAACAAACAAATATTACTTTCTGCATTTTTCAAAATTACACAAGTGCTTTAAAATAAAAAAGAGACAACGCATTTCACTGTCTCTTTTTTAAACAAAACAAAAACAAGTACACTACAAACCAAAGCCATAGTAGGCTTTCACTCCATTCGGGTAAATGCCTTCAATTAAAACACCACCCGAAAGCTCATTAAATGTTTTTTCAGCATCCTTTACACTGTTAATTTTATTTTTATTTATTGAGGTAATAATAAATCCTTGTTTAATTCCTGCCCCTGCCAATTTGCTGTTTGCCGTTAAGCTCGAAATTTTTACCCCGTTGGCTATATTTAATTTTTGCATCTCGGCTTTATCTACCTCTTCAAATGCCACACCCGCTTTAGTTATATTCACTTTTACCTTTTCGGTTTTTTTCACCAATAGTGTTGTGTTTTCTAAGCTTTTTAAAGTAAGGGGTAAATTTAATTCTTTGTTATTTCTGAATAAGTTAACTGAAATTTTATCACCGGGACGGTATTTGGCAATTTGTTCGTGTAACTCACTTACACTATTTATAGCTACATCTTGTATAGAGGTAATTAAATCCCCTACTTCAATCCCTGCCTCTTCTGCACTTCCGCCAGCAGTAAGATGTGTAACATAAGCCCCTTTTAAATTTTTAATATTGTTTTCATTGGCAAATTTTGCATCAATGTCTCTTATTCCAACACCAATATAAGCACGTTGTACTGAACCAAACTCTACTAAATCGCCAACCACTTTTTTTACAATGTTTACTGGAACTGCAAAAGAATATCCTTGGTAAGCCCCATTATTAGAAGCAATGGCGGTGTTTATACCTACTAATTCTCCGGTAGTATTCACCAAAGCTCCACCGCTGTTTCCGGGGTTAACCGCAGCATCGGTTTGTAAAAATGATTCGATTGGATTTTTTCTTCCGTCGATAATATTATTTCTTCCTTTTGCACTAATAATTCCTGCTGTAACGGTACTGTTTAAATTAAAGGGATTACCAACCGCCAACACCCACTCGCCTACCTTTACCATATCACTATTACCATAAATTAAAAATGGTAAATCGGTTTCTTTTATTTTAACCAAAGCAATATCCGTAGATGGATCGGAGCCAATAACTTCTGCGTTATAAACTCGTTTATCGTTTAACACTACTTCTATTTTATTAGCTCCGGCAATAACATGATTATTGGTAACGATGTAACCGTCTTTACTTATAATTACTCCGCTACCAAAACCTTGTTGCACATACGTTTCTTGCCTTGGAGCACCTCCAAAAAACTGAGCAAAAGGATCGTACACTAAATTATTTTGTTCTGATTGAGTTTTAATATGAACTACTGCATTTACCGAAAGTTCGGCAGCTACGGTAAAATCGTTATTTAAAGCGCTGGATGTTCGTCCCGTGAAATTTACCAACTGAACATTAGCAGCATTATTAGGTTTTGATGCTTTAATTAATTTATCTTTGCCCGACTCTGAATTATTATGATAACCAATGTAATAATTAGCTCCTATTGCGGCTACACCACCTAAAAACGCAATAAAAATACTTGAAATTAACTTTTTCATAATTGATTGTTTTAAGGTTATTAACGCAAAATTACAATCAAACTTACCTTGTTGATTTATTTTTAACACAGCTTAACTATGCAGCATTTTTTTAATTAAATTTACGTTAATTAATGCAGTTCAGGCGCAAAATACCAACGTTTGTTTTTGGTTTATCAATTGGTTTATTGATAGGTGTTGTATTTTTTCTTTTTAAAATAGATGCTATTTTTTCTAAATTAAAATCAGCCAATTCTTCTGATAAAATTACAGTTATTGAACAAAAATTACAGGATAATGAAAAGAAGGAAAAAGCCAGGAATAAAGAACGTTTTAAAATTAAAACCGGAAACCAAGCGAAAGTAAATTACAAAGAAGTTGATAGTATTATTAACGCAGATGAAGAAATAGTAAACATTGCACTGGATCAATTAGTTTCTACGCGAACTGTAAAAATAATAAACCTAAGTGATGCTGAACGCCAGGATACCTTAGCCGAAAATATTGCCGGAGTGCATTCTATTAGTTCAGATTCATACACCTTAGAGTTTTGGAGAACACCTCTCAATTCAAAGGGATACCGTTTTTACAAAAACAAAATAATGCTTTACGGTTTAAACGATCATAGCAATATTTTACTTTACAAGTTAGATGGTAAATTTTTCATTAAAAGTTTTGAAGTGATTTACGAATTGCAAACCAATCAAGATTTTCAATCTTTTGTTAAGGTAAGTAACCCCGATTTATTAAATAAACTTAATTCGTAATGACAGTTGAGTTTTACAAATATCATGGCGCGGGGAATGATTTTATAATTATTGATAATCGCCAAACCGGTTACTTACTAAGCAACGAACAAGTTAAATTTTTATGCAACCGACACATTGGTATTGGTGCTGATGGGTTAATGTTACTGGAAGATGAAATAAGCTTTGATTTTAAAATGGTTTATTTTAACAGCGATGGAAACTTAAGCTCTATGTGTGGTAATGGAGGACGATGCATTACCGCTTTTGCAAAAAAATTAGGCTTAATAAAAGATAAAGCACGTTTTATTGCTGTAGATGGTGCGCATGATGCTAATTTAAACAACGATGGAACCATTTCATTAAAAATGAACGATGTAAAAAATGTTGAAATTGGAAGCGATTACTTTTACCTAAATACCGGCTCACCGCACTTTGTAAAGATGGTTAGCAACATTCATGAATTGGATGTATTTGAAGAAGGTAAAAAAATTAGATACAATAACAGATTTAAGGAAGAAGGGACCAACGTTAATTTTATTGAAAAATTTGACGACCATTTATTTGTTCGCACTTACGAAAGAGGCGTTGAAAATGAAACCTTATCTTGCGGTACCGGTGTAACGGCTTCGGCCTTGGTTGCCGCAATTTTAGGAAATACCACTGATAAAAATAGTTGTACAATCAAAACACCCGGCGGAAATTTAAATGTAAAATTTGAACGTGTTCTTGAAAACACTTTTTATAATATTTGGCTAGAGGGCCCTGCTGAATTTGTTTTTAAAGGTTCTATTGATATAGAATGACAACTACTTCTTTTAAAAAACTAAATCTAACTGTACATCTGTTTAATGAAAAAGAACTGCTGCAAGGTGTTTGGATTTGCTTAATTCATGCTAAAAGAACCCCACCACACATTGGCATTTGTATTAATGGTCAGTATCATTCTCTTAACATAAAAGGAATTGAATTAAATGTTCCCATACAAAACATTTTAAAAAGCATACAAATAAAAAAAATTGAATGTTTATTTTTTAAAGTAAAGGAACTTACAAATTGCAGTTGGCAAACTTTAAATATCGGTTTTTCAGATTCTCTGCATCAATTTCCGATGATAAGAAATACAGAAGTTACTTGCTTAACCCCTATTAAACACTTTTTTGATACATTTTACGGAATTGAATTTGATAAAAACGATATTATTTATACTTTCTTAAATAAATTAAACAAGAATAATTTCATTTTAGGTGCATATTCATTAAATTTATCAGTATCAAATAACGAAGTTGAAATTCCGGTTTACTCAACAGAAGAACTGAATAACAACTTGAATGAAATTAAAAAAGAACAAAAAAAAGCCTGATGTTTATTAAAGGAGAAAATATTTACCTGCGTGCGATGGAACAAGAAGACACGGATCTTCTTTACGAATGGGAAAACAATATAGAATTATGGCACGTAAGTAATACTCAAACTCCTTTTAGCAGACACGTTTTAAGAGACTTTGTAGAAAATAGCCAATACGATATTTATACCAACAAACAATTGAGACTAATGGTGGTTGAAACTTCTACCAACGAAACAATAGGCACCATTGATTTCTTTGACTTTGAAGTACAACACGCACGTGTTGGTATTGGTATTTACATTCACAAAAATTACACCGGTAAAGGATATGCCTTTGAAAGCCTAAACCTAGCCATTAACTATTGTTTTACAATTTTACACTTAAAGCAAGTATATTCACTTGTTAACGCAAATAACGAACCCAGTTTAAGATTATTTGAAAAAGCCGGTTTCCAAAAAAGCGGGTTAAAAAAAGCCTGGAACAAAACAGCACTGAACCATTTTGAAGATGCGTGGTTTCTGCAATTAATTAATGAAAATTAAGTTCTCGTATACCTTTCTGCTAACTATACTATTTGCATTGGTAATTTTTACCTTTTGCAACACACCTGTTGAAACTAAAACTGAAAAAGAAGTTTTACCGGAAAACACCTACCTGGGACACTTAGATACCACCAAATACGTAGGCATGAACTCCTGTAAACTTTGCCACCAATCTATCTACAACAGTTTTATAAATACCGGAATGGGTCGCTCGTTTCATTTAGCAGCAGAAAAAAATAGCGCTGCAAATTTTAATAACAATAATATTTATGATTCATACAGCAATTTTAATTACAAGGCTTACTTGTTTAACGACAGCATATTCATTAGCGAATTCAGAATAGATAAAAACGATACCATTTTTAAAAGAACCGAACAGGTTAGTTTTATTATTGGCTCTGGGCAACATACCAATTCGCATTTACAAAACACCAATGGTTATGTGCATCAAATGCCCATGACCTTTTACACCCAAAGCAAAAAATGGGATTTACCGCCGGGTTTTGAAAATGGAGTAAACACCCGTTTTACCAGAAAAATTGGTTTAGAATGCATGAGCTGCCACAATGCTTTTCCTGAATTTGAAATGGGTTCTGAAAATAAATACAAATACATTGGGCAAGGAATAGATTGTGAACGTTGCCACGGACCAGGCGCAGCACACGTGGCACAAAAACAAGCCGGTAACATTATTGATACTTCTAAATATATTGATTACAGTATTGTTAACCCTGCAAAACTTTCTATTGATCTACAATTTGATATTTGCCAACGTTGCCACCTTCAAGGAAACGCCGTTTTAAAAAACAATCATTCGTTTTTTGATTTTAAACCCGGTAAAAAATTAAGCAATTATATTTCTGTTTTTCTTCCAAAATACAGCAATGCCGATGATGAATTTATTATGGCTTCGCATTCTGATAGATTAAAACAAAGCGCTTGTTTTATAAAATCGTTAGAAAATAACACCAATAACCAATCCCTCAAACCTTACAAAAACGCTTTAACCTGTGTTACTTGTCATAACCCGCACGTAAGCGTTAAAGAAACAAACCAAGAAAAGTTTAACAATGCCTGTAAAAATTGCCATGGTAACAATTCAGAAAATTCAGAAAACATAAAAACGGCCGTATTAATTCCGGCTAAGGTTTGTTTAAAACCTGATTTTAAATCCTCTAATTGTGTAGCTTGTCATATGCCTTCATCGGGTTCTATAGACATTCCGCATGTTACGGTACACGACCATTACATTCGCAAACCAATAAATAATAAAGAGAAAAATAAAATAAAAAACTTTTTAGGTTTATATGCCATTAACGAAGCTAAACCCGATTCGGCCATCAAAGCAAAAGCATATTTGCAGCAATATGAAAAATTTGAACAAAAAAGTTTTTATTTAGATTCGGCTTCTAATTTCTTAAACGATAAATCTGTAAACCACATTCAAAAAAACTTTCACTCCTTATTGCATTTAAATTTTTTAAAAGGTAACTACCAAAAAATAATTCAGTATGTAAATGCTTTAAAAGAAGATGTTTGTTTTAAGCAATTACTTACCAAAAAAAGTTACGATAATAAAGATGCATGGGCTGCATATCACATTGCAGAGGCTTTTTACAATACCGGAAATTTACAATACAATTTAAAATGGTTAAAAAAAGCAACAGAACTTGCTTCTTTTAATATTGAGTACAAAGTTAAACTTGCCACTACCCTCGCCCAATTAGGTAAAAACGCTGAAGCTGTTAAGGAATTAGAATTGGCACTAAAATTAAACCCAAAAAATATAAGTGCGCTTACCAATTTAGGTTATCTTAAACTGCTTGAAGGAAATAATAAAGATGCACTAATATTATACCAAAACGGATTAAAACTAGACCCCGATTACGAACCTTTATTAATGAATTTGGCCGGTTATTACATGGCTGTACGCGACAAAAACAGTGCAATTGCATTTCTTAACAAAATAATAAAGAAGAATCCAAAAAACAAACAAGCTTTACAAGCATTAAAACAAATTCAATCGTTAAATTAGCAGCATAATATGGCTAAAAAAGGCAAAATAGTTTCTTATTTTTTTCTAATCATTTTAATTGCCGCAGGTCTTGTTGGCTGGTGGTTTTATAACAATTATTTTAAAGCCGGAGTAAAACTGAATAAAGATTATGAGTTTTTATACATACAATCGGCTTACGATATAAACGATGTTATTTACGAATTAAAAGATAAAAAAATTATTATCGAAGATGAAAAGTTTGAATGGTTGGCGAAAAAAATGGACTTAGATAAAAACATTCATCCGGGCAAATACCGCATTTTAAATGGCATGAGCAATCGCCAAATAATAAATTTAATAAAGTACAACAAACAAGAAAAAGTAAAACTCACTTTTAATTTTCAGATACACAATTTAGAAGAGTTTTATGAATACATTGATGATAAAATAGAATTAGAAAGTGATGCCCTTGAAGCTTATTTTAACGATGAAGAAAAGCTAAAACGCGATTTTAACTTGCCTCGTCAAGCAGCCTTCGGAGCCATTATTCCTAAAACCTACGAAGTAAGCTGGGCTATTACTTTACCTGATTTCATTAACGAATTAAAAGCATCTTACAATAATTTCTGGACAAAAGAAAAAATTAAAAAAGCAACCGAAAATACCGGCCTAAGCGTAAGTGAAGTTATTACACTTGCATCTATTGTGCAGTGCGAAAGCAGTATCACCAGCGAGCAACAAAAAATTGCCGGAGTTTATTTAAACAGAATTAAAAAAGACATGCTACTTCAAGCCGATCCAACTTTAGTTTTTGCCAATAAAATTTGGGGGGCTAAACGTGTTTACGATAAAGACAAAGAAATAGACTCGCCTTACAACACCTATAAATACAAAGGCTTACCACCGGGCCCTTTATGTTTAGTTTTCCCACCGGCTTTAAACTCTGTTATTGATTATACCAAACATAGGTATCTATTTTTTTGCGCCAAGCCCGAGTTAAATGGTTACTCCAATTTTAGTGTAACCTATGATGAACATATGAAATGCGCCAGAAATTACCAACAAACCATGAGTAGAAAAGGAATAAAATAAATTCAGTAAATTAGAGAAGTTAGATTTTGCATATTTAATAACTGATAAATAGTGTTTGTAAATACTCTCCATAAAATTACAATAGCCATTGATGGTTACTCCAGCTGTGGAAAAAGCACCATTGCAAAAGCTTTAGCCCAACGCTTGAATTACAATTACATTGATACCGGAGCCATGTACCGCGCTGTTACTTTGTACGCTTTAAGAAACGGTTTAATTGATACACAAAATAAACCAAGCTTTGAAGCATTAATTAAAACCTTACCCAAAATTAAAGTTGATTTTGTTTTTAATCCACATACCAAAACATCTGAAACATTTTTAAATGGAGAAAATGTGGATAAGGAAATAAGAACAATGGAGGTAAATGAAAATGTAAGTAAAGTAAGCGCAGTAAAAGAAGTACGCGAAAAAATGGTGGCCTTACAACGACAAATGGGAAAAAACAAAGCGGTGGTATTGGATGGTCGCGATATTGGAACCAACGTTTTTCCGGATGCTGAATTAAAATTGTTTATGACGGCCGATCAGAAAATTAGAGCGCAACGCCGCTTGGATGAATTAAGCAGTAAAGGCGATTACCACGAACTGGAAGAAGTGCTTCAGAATTTATTAAAGCGCGATTACGAAGATATGCACCGCAAAGAAAACCCGTTAATACAAGCCAAAGATGCTATTGTACTTGATAATACCGACCTTAACAAAGAAGAGCAACTTGAATTTGTTTTAAAACTAATTGCCGATATGCAATTAACCAAAGATGAGCAGTAACACTCCAAAACATACTCTTTTTAAATCATTTTTATTTGCGTTTAAAGGAGTAGCTCTTATTTTAAAAGAAAGAAATTTTATCATTCATTTAATTGCAGCAATCACCGCTGTTGCATTAGGTTTTATTTTTACCATTTCAATTAACGAGTGGTTGGCCATAATTATTTGTATAAGCATGGTACTTTGTTTAGAAATAATAAACACCTCTATAGAAAAAACAATTGATTTGTTACATCCGCAAATGCACCCAAAAGCCGGCGCCATTAAAGATTTAGCAGCAGCAGCCGTTTTAATTGCAGCTATAACTGCAGTGATTGTAGGATTAATAATTTTTGTGCCGAAAATTTTTGGAGGATAAATTCTTACTTAAATACTATGCCCCATTTTATTTTTCTTTGTACTTAAATACTTTTCGTTATGTGGGTTGGGTTCAATAACAATAGCTACATTATCTACAATTTCTAAACCGTAACCAATTAAGCCGGCGCGCTTTTTGGGATTGTTGGTCATTAATTTTATTTTACTTACACCCAAATCTCTTAATATTTGTGCACCTATACCGTAGTCGCGTTCATCCATTTTAAATCCTAATTCTAAATTAGCTTCAACGGTATCTCTTCCTTCTTCTTGTAATTTGTATGCTTTTAATTTATTCAACAAACCAATTCCTCTACCCTCTTGGTTCATATACACAATTACGCCTTTACCTTCCTTTTCAACCATTTCCATGGCGGCATGTAATTGTGGTCCGCAATCGCATCTGCAGCTTCCAAATATATCGCCGGTAACACAGCTAGAGTGTACTCTAACCAATACCGGTTCATCTTTACTCCATTTGCCTTTTATTAATGCTAAATGTTCTTGGCCCGTTGTTTTTACTTTATATGCTTTTAATTCAAAATCTCCCCAAACGGTTGGCATCTTCACTTCCACCACATTTTCAATAATAGATTCTTTCTCTAAACGGTAGCTAATTAAATCTTTTATGGTAATAATTTTTAAATCAAATTTTTCTGCAATCTTCACCAAGTCAGGCAAACGCGCCATGGTTCCATCTTCATTCATTATTTCAACCAAAGCACCGCAGGGGTCAAAACCTGCCAAACGCGCTAAATCAACGGTTGCCTCTGTATGTCCGGTACGGCGTAAAACTCCTCCTACTTTTGCCTTTAAAGGAAAAATATGTCCGGGTTTACCAAATTCACTTGCTTTTATATTCGGGTTAATTAATGCCTTAACTGTTTTACTTCTGTCGTGTGCAGAAATTCCTGTTGTACAACCGTGGCCTAGTAAATCAATAGAAACGGTAAATGCCGTTTCGTGTAAAGAGGTATTTGCAGGTACCATCATATCCAGTTGTAATTCTCTGGCTTTATCTTCGGTAATGGCAACGCAAATTAAACCGCGACCATGTGTAGCCATAAAGTTTATAACTTCAGGGGTAACGTTAGCAGCAGGTGTAATAAAATCGCCTTCGTTTTCACGATCTTCATCATCCACCACAATAATTACTTTGCCGTTTTTTAAATCGCTTAACGCTTCTTCTATTGTATTTAATTTAAACTCGCCCATAAGAGCCGCAAATTTACTAATAAAATGGGGTAAAACACTCAACAATAATGCTAAAAACGTAAGGGAAAACATTAAACAATGCTGTTTTAGTAGAAAACAAACTACCTTTGCAAAGCATGACTTCCTTACTTGAGACAATAACAAACAAATTAAAAGAAGGTTTACCGGGTATTGAGGCGCAATATGAAATGGCGCCAATTACAAGGCCTAAATTTGATATTGCACAAATGGATGAAGCATCTTATAAAAAAAGTGCAGTAATGCTTTTGCTTTGTCCCAATGAAAATGGTGTTTATATCCCCTTAACCAAACGCCAAAGTTACAATGGTAAGCACAGCGGACAAATAAGTTTGCCCGGCGGAAAGTTTGAAGAAGGTGATGGAAGCCTTAAAAACACTGCTTTAAGAGAGTGCTACGAAGAAATAGGAATTAAACAACACATTGAGGTGCTTGGTAATTTAAGTCCGGTTTACATACCCGTAAGTAATTTTTATGTAGAACCTTATGTTGGAATTTTTACACATAACGAAATTAATTTTAATAAAAACGAAAGAGAAGTAGAGAAATTAATTTTGTTAAGTATTGAAACATTAAAACAACCTGAATTGGTAAAAAGCGGTACCATAGTTTCGGGCGATGGATATAAATTAAAAACCCCCTACTTTGATGTAGAGGGTGAAATAATTTGGGGTGCTACCGCAATGATATTAAACGAATTTAAAAAACTGATTACTTAGAAAATTCCGTTACGTGATTATCGTAACACAAATAGTAAGTTCCTTTTTTAAGATTATCTATTCCAACGTTTTTACCAAAACCTTTTTTAACTACAACTCCGTAAGCATCGTAAACTTCGTACGCAGTTTCGTTGCTAAAATCAATAGATTTATTTTTTGATACAGCAAAAGAAGGTTTTTGTGTACTTGAGTTTACAGAAACATCTTTTGAATATCTTGGCAAATCATCGCTTCCTTTTTGTTTAACACGGTATTTATTCATACCACTGTGCATCACAACTTTAAAAGCGTAATCGTGATTTTCAGGAGAACCTATTCCGTTTACTTCACCTACAGGAATCCATTTGTTCCATTTAAAAGTTTCAATAACATAAGGTAATGAACCCGATTCGTTTTTGGCAGTCCACTTCAATAAACCTTCTTCAGAAATATTAATTGCTAAAATTTCAAAGGTTGGTTTCGGTTTTAAATCATCAACATTTAATACTTTTGGTAAACAACCATCTTTGTGTATAATTTCAATGGTAACCTTATCGCCAAACTTTAATTGTAAAGCTGATAAATCTATTTCAAATGCACTAGAGTTTGTTTCGTCAGTTGTAATTTTTCCGTTAACTTTTATCTCCTGAGCGCAAAAACCTACGCCACTATTTCCAAAAAAATTCTGTACAAATAAGTTCTTATTTTGGTATTTGCCTTCAATAATTATAACCCCTGCATTGGTTACACCAACTAAAAATGTTAGGATAAATAATGCTGCTAGTTTCTTCATGTGATGATTCTTGATTTAATAAGCACGAAAGTACTAAAATATTCGGTGAATTACAAGTATTTGCGCATTTTAACAATAAAATAAAGTATAGCTATAAATGTTAATAACCCTACTAACACCAACCAGGTTCTTTTATAATGAATACCGCTGTGTTGCTTGTCTTTCCAATAACTCCAAACTAAATACGCAATAAAAACAAGCGCAAAAAAAATAGTGAATAAAATTTGGCCTTTCGTAAACATCATGCAAATTTAACCCAAAGATTTCAATTAATTTTACCTCTAAAATTTTAGTTATTAAACATACATTATTTATACCTTTTTTATTGGCTTTTTCCTTAAACTTAAAAAGCCAAAGTAAATTAAATTCAGCTTATAAAGCCTTGGCTGAACACAATTACTTTACTGCTAAAAACCTTTTTCAAAAACAAAGTAAACAGCAATCAAATTTTGCTGCACCTTATGGCTTGTCAATTGTTTTTTTACGAAACAATAATCCGTTTCATAATATAGATAGTGCTGTAAAATACGCCAACATTGCCTTTAACAGACTAGCTAATTCTGAAAAATTATATACCTCCAATGGTTTTACGGTAAATCTAACATCTATTCAAAATTTAATTGATACGCTGGCTGATATACAATTTAATAATTGTAATACTTTAAATACAATTACTTGTTATAACGCATTTTTAAAAAACAACTATTTAGCTTCAAAAATTTATTTGGTAAATGCCGTTGAAGGCAGAGATAAAATAGAGTTAAATAATGCTGCTAAGGCAAATAATAGCGATAGTATAACTTATTTTATAATTACGCATCCACAAAGCGGCTTACTTGCAAACGCTCATCAAATGCTTGATTTGCAGCTTTTCGAAGAAATTACCCAGCCAAATACAGAAGATAGTTACAAAAAATTTATAGCGCATTATCCCAAAAGCAGCCATCTTAACAAGGCTTACGCTGCACTAATAAGTATTTATAAAAACACCAAAAACAAGGATGGATTTTATTCTTTTATTCAAAATTACCCAAAGGCACCACAACACATTGATGCCTGGCGCAACTTATTTGCATTATCCGTAAAAAACTTTTCTAAAAACGAATTAGATACATTTATCACTACTTATCCGGCTTTTCCTTTTAAAGATGATGTTTTAAAAGAGTTAGAGCTAAATAAAATTGAATTTATACCTGCAGAAAATAATGATTTATTTGGTTTTATTGATACAACCGGGAAATTTATAATTGCGCCGATTTACGATGAAGTAAGTGATTTTAAAGAAGGCTTAGCGGTTGTACACAAAGGAGATTCGGTATTCTTTATAAACAAAGAAAATAAAAACACCTTACAAAAATATTTCACGGAAGCGCAAAGCTTTTTAAATGGCATTGCGCCTGTAAAAATAAATAATCAATGGTACTTTATAAATAGATTAGGTGAACTTAAAAGCACACCATTCCAAGAAATTAATGAAATAAACGAAAACTTTTACATAGTAAAAAAAGATGGTTTATACGGCGCAGTTAATACATTTGGCGAAATGAGTATTGAGCCCCGTTACGAACTACTTGGTGATTTTAAAAACAATACCGCTTATTACCAATTAGAAGGTAAATACGGCTTTATAAACTTAAGCGGATACCTTCATAAACCGGAGTTTGAATGGATATCAGAATTTAATGAGAATGAAATCGCCATTTACAAACTAAATAACAAATATGGTTTAATTAAAAATAATGGAGAAAAGCTTACACCACCTGATTTTGATTTAATATTAAAAACAAATAACAACATTTATGTGGTTGTAAAAAATAATCAATATGGTTTTTATTCAGGTGAAGGTTGCTTTTTAAGCGAAATTGCATTTGATTTTATAAAAGAAAAAAATGCAAATTATTATAGCAATGGCCATCAACTAAAATTAATTAAAAAGGGTGCGTTTGCTTTAACTGATTTAAATGGTAAATTAATTTTTGATTTTGGGAATTACAACGAAGTAAACTTTTTAAGCGAGGGTTTAATGCTTTTAAAAAAGAAGTTGAAATACGGCTATGTTGATGAAAAACTAAACATTGTTATTCCTTTTAAATTCGAATCAGCTACTGATTTTAAGGCCAACCGAGCTATTGTAACTTACAAACTAAAAAATACAATTATAAACAACAAAGGCGAAGAGCTGTATAGTTCAGAAAACGAGATTGAAATGCTTGAAAATGGGTATTTTTTAAACGAAAAAAGCAACATTTACAGCCTTTTAAACAAAGATGGCCAAGTAATAGCCGAAAATATAAAAAAGTTTCAACTCCATAAAAACTACATTATTCTTTTTCTTCAAAACAATCAAATAAAAATACTTACCAAGTAATTCTTAAACCGTTTTTATTTTATAACTTCGTATCATAATTTTCAACCTCTATGTCAAAAATTCACAACTTTAGCGCCGGCCCGGGTATTTTACCTCCGGAAGTTTTAAAACAAGCCTCTGATGCTTGTATAAACTTTGATAACATGAATCTTTCATTGCTTGAAATCTCTCATCGCAGTAAAAATTATGTTGCGGTGATGGATGAGGCAAGACAGTTAGTTAAAGATTTATTTGAAGTTGGTGATGATTATGAGGTTTTTTATTTAGGCGGAGGTGCAAGTTTACAATTTGCAATGGTGCCTTATAATTTATTAACCGAAAAAGGTTATGCAGCTTATATAAACACAGGAGTTTGGGCAAGTAAAGCAATTAAAGAGGCAAAAATTTTAGGAAATGTAAAAGTGTTAGCCTCATCGGAAGATAAAAGTTTTACGTACATTCCTAATGGATACGAAATCCCTAGTGACGCAGATTATTTTCACTGCACATCAAACAATACCATTTACGGAACTCAAATGAAATCGTTCCCAAAATCACCGGTTCCAATGGTGTGCGATATGAGTTCAGATTTATTTAGCCGCCGTGTAAACGCCAAAGATTTTGATTTAATTTATGCAGGTGCACAAAAAAACATGGGCCCTGCCGGAAGTACCATGGTAATGGTTAAAAAAAGCATTTTAGGTAAAAGTGGTCGTAAAATGTTATCTATGTTAGATTATCAAACACACATTAAAGGAGAAAGTATGTACAATACTCCTCCTGTATTTCCTGTTTACGTAAGTATGCTTACATTACGTTGGTTAAAACAAAATGGCGGTGTTGATTGGATTGAAAAAATAAACCAACAAAAAGCTGACTTATTATACAATGAGATTGACAGAAACTCTTGCTTTGCAGGTACTGTTGTAAAAGAAGATAGAAGCAATATGAACGTGTGCTTTTTACCAACAAAACCAGAATACGAAGCAGAATTTGATAAAATGGCAAAAACATACAGCCTAAGCGGAATTAAAGGCCATAGAGATGTTGGTGGTTACCGTGCTTCTTTATACAATGCTTTACCATTAGATAGTGTTCAGGCCTTAGTAGATGCCATGAAAGAATTTGAAAAGAAATTTGCTTAAGTTTTTATGAGTAAAAAAATATTAGCCAATGATGGCATAGATGCAGTAGGAAAAGAAATGCTGGAGATGGCAGGCTTTACCGTAATTACTGAAAAAGTTGCGCAAGAAAATTTAGCAAAAGCCATTAACGATAATGCTTATATTGCTTTAACAGTGCGCAGTGCAACCAAAGTAAGAAAAGATATTATTGATGCTTGCCCGGGTTTAAAAGTAATTGGTCGCGGTGGTGTTGGCATGGATAATATTGATGTGGATTATGCCCGCGATAAAGGTTTACAGGTAATAAATACACCCGCTGCCTCTTCTAATTCAGTAGCAGAATTAGTGTTTGCGCATTTATTTAATGCTGCTCGCTTTTTATACGACAGTAACCGCCAAATGCCGGTTTCCGGTGCTGAAAAATTTGATGATTTAAAAAAGAAATATGCAAAAGGTACCGAATTAAGAGGCAAAACAATTGGTATTGTTGGCTTTGGAAGAATTGGACAATATGTAGCTAAAATGGCATTAGGTCTTGGTATGAAAGTTTTAGCATACGACCCATTTGTAAAAGAAGCAATAATTGAATTGGAAATTGCAGGAACAAGCAATGTAAAAGTTACTATTACTCCGGTTGATTTAAACACACTTTACCAAAACAGCGACTTTATTACCCTGCATGTGCCCGGCGGTAAATTAATTGGTAAAAACGAATTTGAACTAATGAAAAACGGAGTTGTTTTAGTAAATGCAGCCAGAGGTGGTGTAATAAGCGAACAAGAATTAATAGAAGCATTAGATAATGGAAAAGTTGCTCATGCTTGCTTAGATGTTTTTGAAAACGAACCAAAACCTGCTGACTTTATTTTAAAGCATCCTAAAATTTCACTTACGCCTCATATTGGCGCAGCAACCAACGAAGCACAAGAAAGAATTGGTGTTGAGTTGGCTGAAAAAATTATTGCTGCCTTACAATGATATAAATCATTTTAAACTTTTCTTAATAAACCCGGATAAAATTTCCGGGTTATTTTTTTTAACTTTATATGAATTAAGATTAAAAATGCACAGCATTGAACCCTTTTATAATTGGAGACATTTATACGTGGCCGCAGAAGATCCACAATCACCTTTTTATAATAGGGAGTATAGCGAGTTTGAATACAGCAACACCATTTACAACTATTACATACATCCGCAATGGGATGATATTGGAAGCGAAACACTTTACATAAAAATTTTGTTTGTTGATTATGTTGAAAAATACGCTATTATTGAATTAATTGGCGAGTGGAACGATGCTATTAATAATGATATAATGTTTTTAAAACGCGATATAATTGACGATTTAAATTACATGGGCATTAACAAATACATTATTATTGGCGAAAATGTTTTAAATTTTCACAATAGCGATGATAGTTATTACGAAGAGTGGTTTGATGATAACGAAGAAACCGGTTGGATTGCATTTATAAATTTTAGAGAACATGTTTTAAAAGAATTTCAAAATGCGCGGCTAGATTATTTCTTTTTAACCGGTGGAGAATTGGATGATTTTGAGTGGCGTAAATTTTCACCCGGGCAAGTGTTTGGCAATGTTAGCAAAATAATTAGCAAACGATTAGGGTAAAATTTTGAGAAATAGTTTACCATTGCATAAACCAAACAACAGCAAACTATTTCAACAAAATTAATTAACTATAAACCCAACATACCTCCCGAATAATCTACATAATCATCGGGCCAACCATTATTTTTATTAGCAAGTCTTGAATTATTTGATTGACTTGAAATATCATTTTTATCGTTTACCTTTTTATTTTTTGTGTTAATATTAGAATTAAACTGTTTATTATATAAACTGGTAATACAAACTCCAATAACAACAAATGAAGTAAACAGTAATAAAATAATTAGCAAGGTTGTATTCATAAAGCAAAGTTCTCTATTAAAACATGACTATTATTTACAGAACATTAAGAAATCTTTATCTCTTTTACCGAATTAACTTTTTCTTCCTTTTTTGGTAAAGTCACTTTTAAAATACCATTTTCATATTTTGCTTCTATCTTACCAAAATCTATATCATCACTTACGGTAAAACTTCTTTGAAACGAACCGTAATTAAACTCTTTTCGGTAAACGGTTTTATCTTTTTGTTCAGATTCTGAATTATGAGTACCGCTAATAGTTAACACTCCCTTGTTTAACTCAATTTTAAAGTCTTCTTTATTAAATCCGGGCGCAGATAGCTCTAATTCGTATTGATGCTCGTTTTCTGCAACATTAACTGCAGGCACAAAAGCTGCATAATCGTTTTTTAAAATACTGCCGCTAAAAAAATCTTCCAGTATACTTTTAAACGGCGAACTAAGTTGGTTGTTAGATTGACCTCCGTAAGGTCCGTTCCATTTTACTATTGTCATAATTACATTATTTTTATTACATAAACAACAAACTATATTCCAAAGCAAAAACAAGTGTTTAAGCGCGACATTTTTTCAAGCTTTTAACTTTTTTTTAAAAAATATTGTCAGAAATCTTTAAAACAAAATGCATTTTTGACACAAATTAATTTGTATTAAAAAGCGTAACTTTATTGCAAATGAACAAGGAAATAGAATTTATAGAAATTCAAAAATTCAGGCAATGGTGGTTAATTCTTATTCTGTTAACCATTCTGTTTACTTTTACTTACGCAGTAATTAGTCAGTTATTTTACAACACTCCATTTGGAACAAATCCTGTAAACAACACAGGATTAATTATTCTTTCAATTATTATTTTTACGTTTTGCGCGTTTATATTATTAATAAAACTTAAAACCAAAATTAACCACGAAGGCATCCTTGTGCAATTTTATCCCTTTCATTTAAAATTCAAGCTTTTTAATTGGAGTGAAATTGATAATGCATTTGTAAGAGAGTACAGGCCCATTACAGAATACGGAGGCTGGGGATTGCGAATAAGTTTAAGTGGAAATGGTAAAGCATATAATGTTTCTGGCAACAAGGGAATACAACTGGTTTTTAAAAACGGTAATAAACTTTTAATTGGTACTAAAAAACCGGAAGAGGCAGAATCTATTTTAATGAAATTGAAAGTTAAATAGTTTTTTTTAAATTATTTAATAACCAATTAACGGCCTCTGTTTCATTAGTAAAAATTTTGGTTGGATGTGAACTAAATGTATTAGAAACTTTCAAATAAAAATTTACAACAATACGTTGGTGCAGTTCCTTTACCAAAATGGCTTCTGCTATTTTGTTGTCTGATTTTGAAATAAATTCTTTTGCTTCTTTCGTAATGTTGTGTAATGATTGTCGGGCATCTACCAAAACCAAAACTTTTCTACTATTAGTTAATTTATTGGCAGCATCTATGTGTTTAACAGCCTCTTCTAAATCAATTGTTTTATCATTAGAAAAAAAGGTTGCCCGCAAAATCCCTTCGGGCATTAATGAAAATACAGCTGTATCTGTAACAATTTCCATACTCTAATTTATTAATTTTCTTTTAATAAAGAAGTAAATTAACAATTAGCGTTTTATTGCTTCACTTTTAATAGATGTTCTTCCAATTGTTCTAAATTCAATTTCTTCTCAAGAAAAAGTAATTTTTGTTTATTAGAGAAAGTAAACAAAGTGGCAGGTATTGCACCTGTCCATCCCTTATAAATTTTATCAATAAAATCATTTCCGTTTACTTCATCCAATAACACACATTCAGTAGTAATTTTATTTTTTACTAAAAACGGATTTACCTTTTTATTTAACTCTTCTTTAAAATCTAAAGTCACCAAAAGCACTTTAATTTTTTCATCTTTATGTTTTTCAGCAAACTCAATAAAAGCAGGTAATTCTTGAACACAAGGCTTACACCAAGTTGCCCAAAAATTAACCACATAAATAGTATCACTATTGTTATTTATACGATTTAAAAGCGCATCTATTTTATAAACACCACTTATTTTTTGCGCCTGAACACACCCAAGTATCAACAAAAAACTAATTACCCATTTTATCTTTAAACTCATACTCCTTAAATAACACCTTTATATCTGTAATTAATCTGTTTACTTCTATACTGTCTGTCCCATCATAAAAACCTCTTATGTGCCCTTCTTTATCTACCAAAGCAAAATTTTGTGTATGAATAAAATCCTCTTCTCCCCCATTCCCTTCTTCTGCATTTAATAAATAACTTTTACGAGCCATGTTATATAACTCAACTTTACTACCGGTTAAAAAATGCCAACGTTCATCTGTAACATCATATTTTTGTGCATGCAAAGCAAGTTGTGGAACAGAATCTGTTTCCGGATCAACCGTATGCGATAAAATTAAAAAATCAGAGTTACTTTTAAATTCTTTATAAACTCTAACCAATTGTGTATTCATTATTGGACAAATACTTTTACAAGTAGTAAAAAAGAAATCGGTTACAAACACTTTGTTTTTTATAGTTTCATTTGTAACCGACTTATTGTTTTGATTTAAAAAACTAAAACTTCCAATAGTGTGATAGCTTGTATCATTTACTTTTAAGGCAGCTTTTGGTCCAAAATAGGGTAAAAAACGCAATGGGGCATCTTCCCTCTTATTTACATAATACCAAATTAAAAAAATAACAGGTATTAAAAAAAGTAGCCAAATTAAATTCTTTTTAAAATTCATACATACAAAGGTAATCACTAAATTTACTCATGGCAATTTTTAATGGAAAGAAATACAATGAAACAGAAATAGGGTTTGGTAGTAAAAATTACCGCGATTCTGTTCGTTTTTTTAATAGCGATGGTTCTGTTAATGTATGGCGCACAGGGCTTGGTAAGCTTAATAATATTGATATTTATCATTGGCTAATCAAAATATCGCTTAAAAATTTCATATTCCTGGTTATTACTTTTTACGCTATAATTAACATTTTTTTTGCCAGCATTTATTTTTTACTTGGTGCAAATCAGTTTGGCGGAATAACCTCTGTTTCGGCATTAGATCAATATCTTGACCTTATCTATTTTAGTTCGCAAACTATTACTACTGTTGGATACGGGCATGTTTATCCAATGGGACACATTGCAAGCATTATTGCATCCATTCAATCGTTACTTGGATTATTAATTTTTGCCATTATTACCGGTGTTTTGTTTGGTCGCTTTTCACGACCAAAAGACACTCTGTTATACAGCAATCATATACTTATAGCTCCCTATCGCCAAATAAAGGGGTTAATGTTTAGGGTGGCAAACAAAAAACAGTTTGAATTAATTGAAAACGAAGCCAAAGTGGTAATGACCACAAAAAACCCCGAAAATAACAAACGTGAGTTTTATACACTAAATTTAGAAATTGACCGTGTTAATTTTTTAGCTTTAAGTTGGACCATAGTTCATCCAATTGATGATAAAAGCCCGCTTTTTGGCCTTTCTATTGACGAATTAAATAAAAGAGATGTTGAAATTATTATTCTTATAAAAGGCGTGAATGATACCTTTTCCTCATCTGTTTACTCACGTCATTCTTATAAATCCAGTCAATTTAAAGAAAACGTACGATTTATTCCGTTAAAACAAGACGTGGATAATCGCGGGAAAGTTGTTGTTTCGGTAAACGACATTCATTTACATGAAACAGTTTAGCTTGTTAAAATTTCTTAAGTAGTTCTTTGGCATTCCATTTGTATTACTAAATTTGTTAACCTAAGCCATAAAAATATGAAGAAGATAATTCTGAATGCCATTTTTACATTTTCCAGCCTATTCATTTTCGCACAAAAACCTTTTTCGTTTACTATAAACGGCGAAATTTCAAAATACACAAAACCTTACATCTATTTACACCACAAGTGGGATAATGTTGATTATACAGATTCCATTAAAATTACAAATGGGAAATTTACATTTACCGGCAAAAGTGCTGAACCCAACATGTATTGGTTTAGTGCTGAAACAAATATTAATACTCAGCCAAACTTCATTTTTTTTGTAGATGCAGGTAAATTTAAAGCGAAATTAAAAGGCGATTCGATTTTTGCTTCTTCATTTGATGGCGGTTCTTCACAAAAAGATTATAATGCATACAACTCATTAATAAAAAGCTTTGTTGACAGACAACAAGCCATGAATAACGATTATATGGCTGCGCAACAACAAGGCGATCAAAATAAAATGAATGAAATTCAATCTAATTTTCAAAAATTAAATACCGATTATATTGATGGGTTAAAAAACTTTGTAAAAGAACATCCAAAATCTGCCGTTAGCGGTTGGATCATTTATCGCGATTTAAACAATCCAAACATACCCATTGAAATCAGTATTGAAGCTGCTTCTTACCTTTCTCCTGAATTTGTAAATACAAAATTTGGTAAACTTGCCACTGAAAGAGTAAATGCTTTTAAAGGTTCAACAATAGGTAATGTAGCTACTGATTTTACTCAAAACGACGTGGATGGAAAACCTGTTAAGCTTTCTAGTTTAAGAGGAAAGTATGTTTTAGTGGATTTTTGGGCAAGCTGGTGTGGTCCTTGTAGAATGGAAAACCCAAATGTAGTTGCTGCATACAATAAATTTAAAGACAAAGGATTTACCATTTTAGGAGTTTCGTATGATCAGGATAAAGCAAAATGGTTAGCTGCTATTGCTAAAGATAATTTAACATGGACACATGTAAGCGACCTAAAAGGATGGGGAAATGAAACCGCAAAATTATTTAATATCTCCGGTATTCCGGCAAATTTATTACTAGATAAAGATGGTAAAATTATAGCCAAAAACCTTAGAGGTGCTGCCTTAGAAGAAAAACTTGCAGAAGTTATTAAATAAAAAAATATCAAATTAAATTATAAATTTGCACACATTTTAAAATCTATGAAAAAGACAGTTTTATTTATTACATCAGTATTCGTAGCAGGAAGTTTTTTTGCACAAGAACCGGTTGTAATGACGGTAAATGATAAACAAGTAACAAAAAGTGAATTTGAAGCTGTATTTTATAAAAACAACAACAAAGAAACTACCAATGCTAAATCTGTAAAAGAATATGCCGATTTATACGCTTTGTTTAAAATGAAAGTGTTGGAAGCAGAAGGCATGGGTTTAGATACCTTACAATCATTTAAAAATGAATTAGGAGGATACCGCAAACAATTAGCTGCGCCCTATTTAACTGATAAAAACACTAACGAAAACTTAGTAACTGAAGCCTACGAACGCTTAAAAACGGAGGTTAGAGCTAGTCATATTTTAATTAGAGTTGATTTAACTGCTTTACCAAAAGATACATTAGAATGTTGGACACGTGCAAACATTATCAGAAATGCTGTAATGGGTAAACTACCTTCAAATGCACAAATTGCTGAATACGATAAACTATTAAAAAATACAACAGAAACAATTTCGCAGTTCCGTAAAAAAGACAGTACCATTTATAAAATAAAAATTAATTCAATAAAAAATTTAAGTCAACTTTACGCAAGTTGTGGTGCAGATAAATTTCAGGGAATTGCTCCTAAAACAAGCGACGACCCTTCGGTAGTTGATAACAGTGGCGATTTAAGTTATTTTACTGCGTTAGACATGGTTTACCCTTTTGAAAATGCTGCCTATACTACGCCGGTAGGACAAATTAGCCCAATTGTAAAAACTCGTTTTGGTTACCACATTTTAAAAATTACCGATAAACGCCCAAGCAGAGGAGAAATGTTGGCAGCGCATATAATGGTTAAAATTGGTAAAGATGCTTCTGAACAAGATAAAGCAAACGCAAAAACAAAAATAATTGAAATTCAAAATAAATTAAAAGCAGGAGATAAATTCGAGGACTTAGCGCGACAATTTAGTGATGATAAACAAACCAGCGATCAAGGTGGGATTTTACAATCATTTAAAGGCGGGCGTTTACCAAAGCCTTTTGAAGAAGCTGCCTTTGCTTTAAAAAACAATAACGATGTTAGCGAACCGGTTTTAACACAATATGGCTGGCATTTAATTAAACGATTAGATAAAAAAGAATTACCGCCCTTTGAAAATGTAAAAGCAGAATTAAAATCAAAAATTAATCGCGATTCACGATCACAAATGGGAAGAGTGGTTTTAATTGAAACTGTAAAAAAGGAAAACAACTTTAAAGAAAATTTAAAAAATCGCGACGAGTTTAAAAAAGTTTTAGATTCTACTTATTTAAAAGGAACTTGGACTCCGGATAGAGCAAAAGTATTAGGAAATAAAGAAATTTTTAATCTTGGCGGAAAATCGTTTACACAAAATGATTTTGCGAAATTTTTAGAACAACAAATGACTTTCAGAACACAAGAAGATGCATTTGAAGTTGCCAAATCTCTTTATCCAAAATGGGTAGAAGAAACTATTATTGCTTTTGAAGATGCGAATTTAGAAAAGAAATACGTTGAATTCAGAAACCTTGTGCGCGAATACTGTGAAGGAATTTTATTGTTTGATTTAACCGACCAAAAAGTATGGAGTAAAGCCGTAAAAGATACCACCGGATTAAAAGAGTATTACGAGAAAAACAAAACCAAGTACATGTGGGATGATAGAGCTGATGTAACAACTTACAAATGTTTAAATGAAAAAATTGCAAAGGATGTAAGAAAAATGTTGGCCGCTAAAAAAACAGAATCTCAAATTACAGATGAAATTAATAAAGCTTCTCAACTGAATTTAAGCGTTGAAAACATGATGTATTTAAAAGGTGAAAATGCAAATGTGGATGCTAATTGGAAACAAGGAATTGTTGCAAAAGATATTAAAGACGAAAAAGAAAGCAAAGTGTTGGTGATTGTAGTTAATAAATTATTGCCTAAACAACCCAAAACATTACCTGAAGCAAGAGGCTTAGTAACTGCCGATTTTCAAAATTATTTGGAAACTGAGTGGTTGAATTATTTGAAGAATAAATACAAGGTTAAGCTTAACGAAGATGTGTTAAGCACCATTAAATAACAAAAAGGCTCCTTTTGGGAGCCTTTTTTATTGCCACTTATAAATCACATGTAACCACTTGTTTCTTCGTTTCATTTACTTCATTAAATTAACTATCTTTAAGCTACTAATGTTAAGGTATTTACAGATATTTATTTTCCTCCTTCTGTTTAAAAACATTTCTGCTCAGTGTACAACGGGTTTTCCTTTAACCTCTCTAGATTGCTTAACAGGCAAAGCTGTAATAACCATTTCCATTACCACAGGCACTCCTCCTTTTTCTTTTACTTGGACTCCAGCTGTCAGCACTACCTCTGTTGCTTCAAATTTAAACACCGGTTTTTACAGTATAGCTTGGACTGATGCGAACAACTGTTTCAATTCTACACAAGCTCAAATTAATTTATCTGTTTTAATGGATATTAATTTTAATCAATTTGGTACTCAAACCGTAAGTTGTTTTGGCGGTAACAATGGTGCAATAAGTGCATTGGTTACAGGAAACGCAGTTACAGCTCCGTTTACCTATACATGGTCGCACAACGGCAGTAATAATTCCTTACAAACCAATTTAACCGCCGGTATTTACACCTTAACCGGTAAAGATGCAGCAGGCTGTACAAAAACTGCCACTTATAATTTAATTCAACCTGCACAAATTGCAAGTATTATAAGTAATTCATTAAACTGTTTTAATACACCTATAACTGCAAACATAACATCCACAGGAGGAATAGCCCCATATACGTATACTTTAGATGGTGTTCCTGTATCAGGAAGTAGTGTGCCTAATTTAAGCGGTGGTTCGCACACCATTATTACAAAAGACGCAAATAATTGTATTAAAACAGATGTTGTAAATGTACCTCAACCTACTTCTCCGGCTTTTACATTTTCATTAACGCCTCCCTCCTGCCCTACCAGTAGCAACGGAGCACTTAGTGTAACTGTTGCAAATATGGAACCGCCTTTTAATTATACCTGGAATCCAAATGCAATAAGCAATCAAACAATTTCTAATATTCCAAAAGGTATTTATACGGTTACTGTAAAAGACGTTAAAAATTGTTTTGCAACACAAACTGTAAATTTATTGCCCACCTCTAACATACAAACAACGGTTATTACAAAACCCGAAACATGCAGCGCAGTTGATGGTGCCGCTACAGTGCAGGTAAGCGGAGGCGCCTTACCCCTCACCTATTCATTTAATACACAACCCTTACAAGGTGCAAACCAAACAGGAGGTTTAAGTACCGGTATGCAAACCGTTGTTGTTTTTGATGCGCTCACCTGTTCACTTGTTTCAACTTTTAGTGTTGGTAATACTAGTTCTGTTTTATTAAATATTATTAATAAAAACGATGTAAAATGTTTTCAGCAATGCGATGGTTCTTTAATTGTAAATGCCGCCAACGCAATAGCACCCATTACTTATAGTTTAACGGGGCTGCCAATTTACAACACCAATACACTTACCAATATTTGCTCCGGAACCTATACTGTTAAGGCAACAGATAATATTGGATGTTATGCAACAGCAGTTGTTAGTTTTAGTACTCCGCCTAGTTATACATTTAGCGCCAGTGGTAATACGCAATTATGCATCGGAAAATCTGCTTTATTACAATCTGCTGTTAACGGAGGTACAGCGCCATTTACTTACAGTTGGATGCCCGGAAACCTTAACTCACCAAACATTACCGTATTACCTAACACCACAACCATATACAGTTTAAATGTTTTTGATGCAAAAGGTTGTACACTAAATGCTGCAACCGTAACGGTAAATGTTTTACCTCCGCTAACTGTTACAGTAACACAAGAAAACACAGGTATTTGTCCGGGTACAACAGCACAAATTACACCTTCTGTTTCCGGTGGAGATGGAAATTACAACTACTTGTGGTTACCCGGAAATTCAACAGGACCAAGTATTTTTATTTCAAACCTAACTAACCCAACCTATACATTTATTGTTAACGATGCATGTGGTAGTCCTACTTACTTGCAATTAATAAACCTTCAAATATTTCCGGTAACAACGGTATCATTAACAGCTGATACACTTTATGGTTGCGCACCTTTGTGTGTAAATTTTGCTAACACTACACCAAAATCAAGTAACCCTGTTTGGAATTTTGGCGATAAACCATTTGAACAAATAGGCTCTAATCCAAACTATTGTTATTTTAATAGTGGTAAGTACAATGTAAAATTAGCAGTAACCGATTCTAATGGTTGCAGAGTAAGTAAAACGGCCAATAGTTTAATTAATGTTTTTCCTAAGCCCTACCCGGGTTTTATTACAAAACCTTCTATAATAACAGATAATTTAGGAGAAGCTGAATTAATAAATACCACCACCAATGCAACAACTTTTAAATGGAATGTTAATGATATAGATTTAGGAAATTCACAAAACGTAAAACTTCAATTTAACGACACCGTTTGCTTTGTTATAAGAATAACTGCATCTAACACAGACGGATGTATAGATTCTACCGCCAGAAAAATATGCGTAAAGCCGGCTTTTAGTTTTTACATGCCCAATGCTTTTAGCCCAAATAACGATGGTATAAATGATGTATTAATTCCCATGGGAAATTCGTGGTTAACTGAAAATTATACCTATAGAATTTTTAACCGATGGGGACAATTAATTTTTGAAACACACAACATCTCTGATGGATGGGATGGTAAAGTAAAAGGTACAAATGCTACCGACGAAATTTACTTTTATTATATCCAAATAGAAGATTTCTATGGCGAGCAACATAACTTTAAGGGCCATGTTAACATTTTGCGCTAATGCTAATTTGCCATATAAAAATCAAATCGTATCTTTGTTTAAATTAATTCTAAATAATCTTGCAAACAGCAGTATTAATAGCCGATAAAAATTTTCTTACCAGAGTTGGATTAGAGTTGCTTGTGGGCGAATTAAAAGGTTTTGAACTTGCTCCTTCTGTTTGCGGAGATAAACAAGATTTATTAAATCAAATTGCATTATCAAAACCTAATTTAGTATTATTAGATTTTGATTCACTAGGAATTAGTATTGGAGAATTAAGCGCCATTACCGCTCGCTTTAAAAAAATTAAATTCATTGCCTTTAGTTCTGTTTTAAATAAAAACGAAATGAAATCGGTTTTAAACTGTAACATTAATGGATATTTATTAAAGGAGTGCGAAAAAGCTGAAATATTAGAAGCAATAAACGCAGCTAACAATAATCAAAAATTTGTTTGTGGCAAAATTGTTTCGTTACTAACCAACGATAAAGAAATAAACGCCAACAACACCTACATTAAAACATTAAAGTGCGATGGTTTGGCTGTTACCGATAGAGAAATTGAAATTATTGTAGAAATTTCTTTGGGCTTATCTAATAAACAAATTGCAGATAAATTACATTTAAGTACGCATACAGTTAATACACATCGCAAAAATATTATGCTAAAATTAGGCGTAAATAATACTGCAGGTATTGTAATGTTTGCCGTTAAAAACCAATTACTGGAAACGAACTTTAGTTTGTAATTTAAGTAATTGATTTTCATTTATTTACATTAAATTCTTCCCTTACTTTGCTTAAATTCACTACATTTGCCACTTTAAAACAGGAAAATGACTTATTTAGATTTTGAGAAACCTATTCAGGAACTGGAGAGTGAATTGAGTAAGTTAAAAGAGGTAGCTAGCAAAAGCAAAGTTGACCTTTCTGATAAAATTTCTGAACTTGAAAATCACATTCAAGATAAAATAAAAGAAATTTACAGCAACCTTACTGCTTGGCAAAAAGTTCAAGTAAGCCGCCATCCCGAAAGACCGTATACTTTAGAATACATTGATAATGTTTCAGGTAAAACCTTTATTGAGCTACATGGCGACCGCACCGTTGGAGATGATAAAGCAATGGTGGGCGGTTTAGGTGAAATTGATGGTGAAACCGTAATGTTTATTGGTCAACAAAAAGGTATTAACACCAAAATGCGTCAAATAAGAAGATTTGGTATGGCCAACCCGGAAGGCTATAGAAAAGCTTTGCGTTTAATGAAAATGGCCGAAAAATTTAATAAACCTATAGTAACATTTATTGATACTCCGGGTGCGTATCCGGGATTAGAAGCCGAAGAACGCGGACAAGGAGAAGCCATTGCAAGAAACTTACTGGAAATGGTTCAGCTTAAAGTTCCGGTAATTTGTATAATCATTGGCGAAGGTGCAAGTGGCGGCGCTCTTGGTATTGGCATTGGCGATAAAGTACTAATGCTTGAAAACACATGGTACTCGGTAATTTCACCAGAGTCGTGTTCTTCTATTTTATGGCGCAGTTGGAGTTTTAAAGAGCAAGCTGCTGAAGCTTTAAAATTGACAGCAGACGATATGAATAAAAACGGTTTAATTGATGGAATAATTAATGAACCGGTTGGTGGAGCACATAGAAATAAAGAAGCTATGTTTGATACCATTAAAAAAGAAATTAAAAAATATTTAGCTGAATTAAAAAACATGAAGCCAGAAGAAAGAATTAATCAACGCATAAATAAATTCTCTTCAATGGGTGTTGTACACGAATTAACTGAAGTAAACGAAACAATTAATTAATATTAAATAAAAAACACATGGCAGATACAGGCGATATTAACGTAGGAAGCGTTATTAGATTTAACGGTGAATTGGTGCAGATTACAGAATACCAACACCGTACTCCGGGAAATTTACGTGCATTTTATCAGGCAAAAATGCGCAACTTAAAAAATGGCAAGCAAACAGAAAACCGTTTTAGAAGCGGTGAGTTAGTTGATGTAGTTAGAGTGGAATATAAAATGATGCAGTTTATTTACAGTGAAGGTGAATTTGCTGTAGTAATGGATAACGAAACCTACGAACAAATACATTTATCTATGACCATGTTTGGCGATGCTGCTAAATTTTTAAAAGAAGGCATGGAAGTTAAAGTTGTTTTTGAAGAAGGAGAAACCCCAATACTTGCAGAAGCTCCAACTTTTATTGAAACTCAAATTACTTATGCAGAGCCCGGCGTAAAAGGCGATACCGCAACAAACACATTAAAACCAGCCAAAATTGATACAGGTACCGAAGTAATGGTTCCATTATTCGTAAACGAAGGAGATTGGGTGAAGGTAGATACACGTACCGGTAGCTACGTAGAAAGAATTAAGAAATAATAAATATATTTTTAAATAAAAAAACCTCTTCGTTATGGAAGAGGTTTTTTTATTTTGTTTCATTAATATTATTCCACAATTAACTTCGTAATACTTATTTCTTTATCCTTTTTTACTCTTACAAAATAAATTCCTTTAGTAATAGTATTCAAATTAATTTCATTGTTCTCACTTAAATTATTTTTTATTAAAACTACTTTACCTAAAACATCAATTAACTCTAAACTTGTTTTTTCATTTGCATTTGCAATTCCAACATTAACCAAATTACTTGCAGGATTAGGATAAACAGAAACGTTAATTGGTTTTAAGTTATTAACTTCTGCCAAACCAACAGAAGTACAAAGTGTTGATGAAAAAACAGGCTCTATTGCAAAATAACCCAAGTTGGTAGTTAATACATTAATTGCACCACCTGTAAAAGATTGAGTAGCATAAATTGTTGGCGTTATAGGCGCAACGCTTGCTGCTGTTGCCCCTAATGGAAAATAACCGGGGTTACCTGCAGGCTGTGCCATACCTACAAAATAGTTTGTATTTGCAGTAAATGGCACCGGTGGCGAAAACGAAAAATATTCAAAAGTATCGTACATACTCGGAACAATAAATACGGTATTAGAAGTAGCTATTATATTACCTGAATTATCTGCAACTGCAGCAAAAATAGAATTACCTCCGTTTGAAGAAGTACTGCTTATTCCAATATTTACTCCCGTTAATGTTTGCGAACCGGTTGTTGAAGTTCTTACATAAATTTTTCCTGAACCGGTATTAAAACCAACACCTGCACTATATGATAAAGGCGTTACAGATGCCGGATTAGAACCAATTATATTACAGGTAACACTCTGCGTCCAACTTAACGAATTGTTTAAATTGTTTTCATCTGATCCAATACTTACTTGCAAATTACTGGAACCTAAAACAGTTGGATTATATGCTGCAAAAGCAACATCTGTTGAAGCACCTGCTGCCAATGATGAAATAGTACTAGTTGTGTTATACGGATTGGCACCCGTTGCCACTAAACTAACAGTAATATTATTTACCGATGCATTACTTCCATTAAAAATAGTTGCCGTTACAGTGTGATTTGTTCCGGTTGTTTCCGAAACTTTTCCGGGTGCATTTAAAGAAACAACAGCAATTTCATTTGTAAATGTATTAGGTGTTCCAAATCTAAATAAAGGCCTAAAGGTGGTAGTTGATAACGTTTCAACCGCAGGCATTGTATTAGAATTATTAGTTGCACCGGCGGTAACAACTGAATTTGTATAGGCACGGTAGACTGCAGAATTTGGTGCAAAATTAGATCCAATGTACTGATATGCCACATGCAAGCCATCACCGGGAGTATACGGAAAATTACTTGGAAAAGGTAAGTCTACTACTGTTGCTGTACTTCCTGTTGGTAAATTGTAAATTCCATTATAAACCTGTGTCATACCCACAGTTGCGGTAGACCAAGCCGTTCCCAATGTATAGGAAGAAGCACTTGTATTTTGTAAATAAATTGTTAATGTACCACTTGCAGGTGCCGATACTAAGGTATTGGTAAACACAAATCCGAATGAACTTATTGTAGGCGATAAAGTTGTCAACTCACTTGCAGGAACAAAATAACATGCGCGCATGGTGGTATGCGCAACGTTTCCATTTGGAGCGCGAACCCCTGTAGTTCCGTTTGCAGAATTAGTTGGAGGTGCCGTTAGTATGGTGTTAACTTGTGCATTTACGAAGTTAAATACTAAAAGCAATAAAATAATATTTCCTGTTTTTTTCATTTTAAAAAATTTTAAATCAAATATATCAATTATAAGGCATTATAAAGGTAATTTTTATACATAAAAATAAAAAGCCGCTTATATTGTTTAACCAATATTAAGCGGCTTAGTGGTACTATGAAAAAAAACTATTTTGTAAGTATTATTTTTTTGACTTGATAGTTTCCATTGTTTCCAACTTTTATAAAATATGGGCCTTCCGGTAAAATACCAATATCTATCTCCCATTTAGCAGAATGTTTATTATCTAAATTTATAGAATTAGAAACTTCTTGCCCCAGCATATTAAAAATTATTACTTCTAATTTATCGTTGTTGGCATTTTCATTTTTAACCTCAATAGTAAATAAGCCATTAGTTGGATTTGGATAAACCGACAAATCTGAAGAACTCATAAAATTTGATTTTATAGATGCAGGAACACAGTTAACAGTAATGGTATAGCACTTTGTATTATAACAATTAGTGGTAGAATCTGAAATTGTTAAACAAACAATAAACTGTCCGTTTGAGGTATACGTATGTGTTGGATGTAACTGATTACTATTTCCACCATCTCCAAAATTCCAATTATATATGGTGTTAGTATTTGTTCCGGAAGAAAGATTATAGAAGAACACATTTCCATTTAAACAAGTTGAGTCGGTAAAATTTGCCACGCATGAACCGGAGCTAATGCACGAAATATTTACCGGTTTACATATAGTACTATTGCAGTTAGCTGCACTATCTGTTATAGTTAAACAAACTGTATAAATGCTATTAGCTGAATAGGTATGATTTGGATTTTGTCCTGATCCAAAAGAACTATCACCAAAGCTCCAAGAATAATTGGTAAAATTGCCTACACCTGTTGAAGTACTAAAAAATTGCATATTACCACCTACACAAGTTGAATAAGAAAAGTTTGCTGTACATGTACTGGCAGCAATACAATTAATTGCAACTGTTTTACACAAGGTACTCGTACACATATTTAACGAATCGGTTAAACTTAAACAAACAGAATAAGTGCCATTTGCTGTATAAGTGTGAGATGGATTATTTCCAAAACCAAAAGTATTATCGCCAAAATTCCATGAGTATGCTGTTTGGTTAGAAACATTTGTTGACATATTCCAAAACTGCATAGTTCCGTTCACACAATTTGAAAAGGTGAAATTTGCATTGCAACTTCCTGTTGTAATGCAATTAATATTTACAGTTTTACAGATTGCACTGGTACAAAAGTTTGCCGAGTCTGTTATATTTAAACACACTGTATAAATCCCATTTGCAGAATAAGTGTGAGAAGGATTCATAGTATAGGCATTTGTGTTATCTCCAAAGTTCCATACAAAAGCTGTTTGTGTTGAAGTTCCGGTTGAAGAATTCCAAAATTGAAGATTACCATTTACACATGTGCTGTAACCAAAGTTTGCAGTACATTGTGCATTTAACCCTAATGAGGGTATTATAAATGCAATACTAAAAACAAGTTTTTTAAATAAGCTTAAAGGGTTTAAATTTTTCATTTTTTAAATAATTTAGGTTTTTGTCGTTTTAATTTTTTATTTTATCTATAGATTTCATACATCCATACGTTAATAAAAAACAAAAGGTTGGGTTCACCTAAAATTAATTCATAAAAAAACCCGTTAGCTTTGCTAACGGGTTTTTAATTAAATTTTTATACCTAATTATTTTTCAATAATTAATTTAGAAGTTGAGCTTTGTTTGCCATCTCTAACTTTAACAAAGTAAACACCATTTGATAATGTTTCAACGTTTAACTCGTTTTTATAAACGTTTCCACGTTGGGTTAAAACAACCTGACCTAATGCATTTAATACCTCAATTTGAGTATTATCATTAGCGTTGTTTAAATAAATGGTAACATTGTTATTTGCAGGGTTTGGATAAACTGCAAATTGATTTTCAATATTATTTTCAGTTAAACCAACATTACAAACAGACACAGTAACATTCCAAGTTTTTGAATCAAGAATAACTGCAAATGAACTAGACTTCATTATTTTTGAAGTTAATAAACCAGTAAATGATCCACCATTTGGATAAGAATAAGTTGGAGACACATCATATACAAATGGAGATGCGTTTCCGAAATCCCAAGTATAAACTGAATCTTTGTTTGCAACAGCTGTATAACCTGTTACATTACCAAAAGGGAACCAATGTTTCCAGAAACGGTTCATGTTGTATTGACGGTGGTTAATCCAAGCAGATGACATATTTACATAAGTAACAGCTGTAGTGTTACAAATTGTAGCTGATGTAAAATTGTGGTCAGTTGTAACTGAATAAGTAACGCGAGGCATAACCAATGGCTCATAATCAGTTGTGTTTGTAGGAGTAAATAAACCTGTCATTGGGAAAAATGCAGCAGAAGTTCCTGTAATACCTAAACCTTCACCAAATTTTTCACTTGATGTAGCTGTAGAGGTAAATTGTTTAGCATTTGTGAAAAACACTCTAATTGTATCACCTACAACTGATGAAATGTTTTTTGCAATAATTGCATAATCACCAGAAACAAGAGATGGTAATGTAAAATCACAACCATAATTTGAACCTGATGTTGCTTGAGGAACAGATGCGATACAAGAGTTTACGGGAGCTCCAGAAGGAACACCACCCACTACATTGTATAAATATAAACCAACGTTAACAGATGAACTTGGTGATGAAGCTTGAGCAAATGTTAACATTTCAGCACCTGTTACTGCAACAGGACCTGAGTTTAAAAACACAGCACCCCATCTTTGAGGAAAATTAGTATTTGTATATGTAGCAGCATTTTTAAAAGTAGGGAAACTTCCGTTTGTAGGAGGTGTATTTCTAAAGAAATGTTTGTTGAAGAAATACCATAAAGTATCGCTTATAACAGCAGAAGATACTTTATTTGAAGCACCATAAGTTGTTTCAATATTAGAAACACGAGTAACTGGCAAGCTTTCTCCGGCTTGAAGTTCCATTTTTTGAGCGGTACCGGTTAAAGCAAAGGTAGCCGCAAGTAGTGATAAGTAAATTTTTTTCATTTTTTTGGTTTTATAATTTAATTAGCCCAAATGTAGTAAAATAAAGTATTCGATTACAATAAATTTACTTAGCCACAAAAAAAAATGCGCCCATTAAAATAGGCGCATTAAAACAATTTAGAATGTTAAATTATAAATCTACATCTACCTTTGCTAAACTATCACTCATATATTCGCCATTTTTCAACTTGTCCACTATTTTGCTAAAACGTTCTATCGTGTATTTAACATCTTCGTGCGTATGAACTGCAGTTGGTATTAATCTTAAAATAATCATTCCTTTAGGTATAACCGGATAAGTTACCATTGAACAGAAAATACCATAATTTTCGCGCAAATCTTTTACCATGTTTGTAGCTTCGGGTATACTTCCATTTAAATATACCGGAGTAACAGGACTGTTCGTATCACCAATATTAAAACCGGCTTCTTTTAAACCTCCTTGTAAAGCACGGGTTATTTCCCATAACTTGTCTTTTAATTCAGGCTTGGTACGCATTAATTCAATTCTTTTTAGGGCACCAATTACTAAAGGCATTGGTAAACTTTTTGCAAAAATTTGACTGCGCATATTGTAACGCAAAAAAGTAACAATATTTTTGGTTGAACTAATAAATCCACCAATTAAAGCAAACGATTTTGCGAATGTTCCAAAGTATATATCAATACCGTCCTGGCAACCTTGCTCCTCACCTGTTCCACCGCCATTTGGTCCCATTGTACCAATACCATGAGCATCGTCAACAAACAATCTAAAATTAAATTGTTTTTTTAATTCAACTATCTCCTTTAGTTTTCCTTGATCACCACGCATACCAAAAACTCCTTCAGTAATTACTAAAATAGCTCCTCCGGTTTTCTCGGCAAGTTTGGTGGCTCTTTCCAATTGCTTTTTGCAATCCTCAATATCATTATGTTTAAAAACAAAACGCTTACCCATGTGTAAACGAACACCGTCTAAAATACAAGCATGGCTTTCTGCATCGTAAACTATTACATCGTGTCTGTCTACCAAAGCATCAATAGCGCTAACCATAGCCTGATACCCGAAATTACATAAAATAGAATCTTCCTTTTGTACAAATGCAGATAATTCTTTTTCTAATTGTTCGTGATGAACAGAATTTCCACTCATCATACGTGCGCCCATTGGTAAAGCTAATCCATACTGAGAAGCAGCATCTGCATCTGCTTTTCTAACTTCCGGATGATTGGCTAATCCTAAATAGTTATTTAAACTCCAGTTTAAAAGTTTTTTCCCTCTAAAAACCATATGTGGTCCAATATCGCCTTCTAATTTTGGAAATGTAAAATAACCGTGTGCCTCGTGAGAATGTTGGCCAAGGGGACCTAGGTTCGAAAGAACCTTATCAAATAAATCTTTCATTGAACAATTTTTTTACAAAGGTACCATTTTTACGCTTTTTTCAAAATAGGGATATTAACGGCATTAACTTCTAGTTGTTATTAAGTGGGCTGATTATAAGCAATTTAAAAGGCTATTAATGTTGATATTTGTAAGTAATTAGCACAGAAGAATCATATTGTATTTTAAACGGGCACTTAATTAGTGTTTACGAGCCCGCTATATCCTTTACTAACAGGGCATTTAGGTATGGCGACGGATTATTTGAAACCATTCGATTGGCGAATAACAAAATAATGTTCTTAGCCGATCATATTACGCGTTTAAAATTAGGAATGACTGTTTTGCGAATGAATGTTCCGGCAGAATTTAAAACAGAAATCTTTTACGAATTAATTAATGAGTTGTTAGATAAAAACAAAATTGCAAGCGACGGAAGAATTAGAATTACAGTATTTAGAAACGAAGGAGGTTTTTATTGCCCGGAAACCAATAACATTTCATTTTTAATTGAAGCCGAGAATATTAATGAAAAAGGGTATCAATTAAACCAAAAAGGTTTATGGGTAGATATTTTTGGGGATATTAAAAAACAGATAAATAAGCTTTCCAATATAAAAACAACAAGTGCTTTGCTTTATGTTATGGCGGGATTGGGCAAACAAAGCATGAATTTAGATGATTGCTTATTGATAAACGAAAACGGTAATATTTGTGAAGCAATTAGCTCAAATATTTTTGTAGTAAAAAACGGTACTTTATTTACATCACCTTTAAACGAAGGCTGTGTTGCGGGGGTAATGCGCAAACATATATTACAACTAGCGCAACAAAACAAAATACTTTATTTTGAAAACCCAATAACTATTAATACGCTTATGAATGGCGATGAGGTGTTTTTAACCAACAGTGCAAAAGGAATTAAATGGGTTGGGCAGTTTAAACACAAATACTACACCAATCAAACAGCGCAGTTTTTTAATGATAAATTAAACCAACTTACCGTTTAAGTTACATTTCAATTCTGATTTAAATTATTTATAACTAATTGTTTTTCAGTAGTTTTAATTAACCTAAGGCCTTTTGGATTCCCAATTAATTTACTATCTTTGCATCCCTTAAAACAAAAAAAATGGAAAAACACTATGAGACGGTCTTCATTTTAACTCCCGTTTTGTCTGATGATCAGGCAAAGGAGGCCGCAAAAAAATTTAAAAAAGCCATTACCGATTTGGGAGGCAAGGTAATAAACGAAGAAAATTGGGGATTAAAAAAATTGGCTTACCCTATTCAAAAGAAATCAACAGGTTTTTACCACTTGTTTGAATTTACAGCTACCAGTATTGATATTATCAGTCAGTTGGAAATTGCTTACAAGCGTGATGAAAGAGTGTTACGTTTCTTAACGGTATCATTAGATAAGCACGCAATTGCATATAGCGAAAAACGCAAAGGCAAATTTGCTGAAGCAAAATCAAAAAAGAAAGAAAGTGCTAACGCATAACATTTAAAAAAATTATCATGGCATCAAACGATAAAATTAGATATCTAAACCCTCCTACAGTTGAGGCAAAGAAAAAGAAATACTGCCGTTTTAAGAAAAGCGGTATTAAGTATATTGATTACAAAGACCCTGACTTTTTATTGAAGTTTGTGAACGAACAAGGTAAACTTTTACCTCGTCGTTTAACAGGTACTTCTTTAAAATACCAACGTAAAGTTGCACAGGCTGTAAAACGTGCTCGTCATATTGCATTAATGCCTTATGTAGCAGATTTATTAAAATAATAGGAGGAAAATTACAATGGAAGTTATATTAAAACAAGACGTAAAAGGATTAGGTTATAAGCATGACCTAGTTTCTGTAAAAAACGGATATGGCCGTAATTTTTTAATTCCTCAAGGAATTGCTGCTCTTGCAACTGAAAGTGCAAAGAAAATGCATGCAGAAACTTTAAAGCAACGCGCTTATAAAGAAGAAAAATTACGTACCGAGGCAACTGCAAATGCTGAGAAAATTTCTCAAGCAACATTAAAAGTTGGTGCTAAAGCCGGTGAAAACGGTAAAATATTCGGATCTGTTACAAACATTCAATTAGCTGATGCTTTGCAAAAAGCAGGATACACAGTTGAACGTAAAAACATTGAAATAACAGGTGATGGTATTAAACAATTAGGCAACTACACTGCTAAAGTTAGGTTGTTTAAAGAAATTGTAGCAACTGTAAATTTTGAAGTGGTAGCTGAATAAGCAATCAAACTTTATAATCTTTTTAAAAAAAAGGAGCCCGTAAATTTTACGGGCTCCTTTTTTTAATGCTCTAAACAGTTTATTTTTTCTGAAGAATAAAGTTTTTGTTTTTTTCCATTTCTGCTTTTCCAAAATCATTAATAATTAATTCTTCTTTTAAATTTTTATACCCTGTTGAAGTAATTACTAAATTATATACTCCTGCAGGCAAACTAATAACATACTTTCCGGTTTTTCTGTGTGGCACAAAGGTGTATTCTTCTTGTGTTTTTTTATTGGTTACAATTATTGGCGCAACTAATTCCTTTGGTTGATTTGCAATTGCTGTATCCGTTAAAAAAACTCTACCTGTGTAAATTCTACTTATTTGTTCTTGATCATTAAACTTTACTCTATAAATGTCTAAATCTCCTATACCTCCCGGCCTAAATGCACTTATGTAGCCTACTCTGTTATCAGGAGTAATGCAAATACTTCTATCATCATCTGTTGAGTTAACCGGATAACCCAAATTTACAGGATCAGAAAAACTATTTTCTTCAGCGTTCCATACTGTTTTAAATAAATCATATCCACCCATGCTATTGTGACCTTCGCTGGCAAAATAAAGTGTAGTACAATCACCAGACAAAAACGGAAAATCTTCGTTACTTTCAGTGTTTACATTAAAGGGCAACTTTTGAGGTAAACCCCATTTGCCATTGGGTAATCTTCTACACATAAACAAATCACTTTGCTCATCCACCTTTTCTCTTCGCGAAAAAACAAAAATATCTGAAGGCCCGCAGTATGAACCTGTAATTTCTACTTCTTTATTTATTATAGGATCAACTGCTTTCATTTTCGGAAAAACTTCGTCTTTTGATTTCCGAGAAGTAATGTATAAATCTCCAAACTTATCAATATGATCGATGTAAATTACTAATTCATTTCCATCGGGTCTCAAACCTACTACCTGCTCATCTAACTGCGTGTTTAATGGTTTACCTGCATTTTCTGCTTTCAACCATTTTCCATTATCTACTTTAGAAAAATAAATATCGCTATTACGCAATCCATCCATTTCAATTTTCTTTCCGCCAATGTTTTCTTTTCTTCTTGAAGTAAAAACTAAAAAAGTTTCATCACCACTAACAAAAGGATAATAATCCGGTTCATCGCTGTTTATTTCCGGACCAAGATTTTGCAAAGTAACGTTTGAAGGGTTATTCATAAAGTTACGTGCGTGAATAATTTGTTTTAAAAACGGTCTTATTTCCGCTTCTTTTTTCGGCTTTAATTCTAAATACTTTTTGTAAGCTGCTTCTGCCTGATCTAGCTTATTAACTAAATGATACGCTCTTCCTAATTCTTTCCAAGAAACATCATCGTTAGGATTTTTCTTTACTACTTTTTCCAGCAACACTACCGCTTCTTCTCTGTTAATTCGGGTAGATAAGTAACATTGAGCCAATCTAATTCTTATGAAATCATTATCTGGATCTTTTTTAAGTTCGTTTTTATAAATGGGCATTGCCATGGTATAATTTAAATGCTTAAAATGCTCGTTAGCATCCTCCACATCAAGTTTGCCCAAATTTTGCTTTGCTTGCGAAAAAGCAAAGCCAGATAAAATAGAAAATAAAACTATTAATTTCACTTTTGTAAAAAAGGTAACCATAATCAAGTCCTAATATAACAACTATATTTTTTTTATGGCATTAAAACGTCGAAAATATTGCCAAATTCATCACATATTTAACAGCTTTTTACTTCATATTGGGAACAATAAAAAAACCTGCCCAATAATGAGCAGGTTTTTTATTTCTGAGTTATTATTTCTCTAAGAAAGAAACCTTCATTTCAACCCTTCGGTTTTTCTGACGTCCGGCTGGTGTATCATTTTCAGCAATTGGCTTGGTAGCACCATACCATTCAACCTTTATCATACTTTCCGGAACTCCCTTCTTCACTAAATATGCTTTAACGGCTTTACTTCTTTTCTCTGATAATAACATGTTTTTATCTGCATCCCCTTGGTTATCGGTGTGTCCGCTTAATGTTAAAGTCCAATCTGCTGTATGTTCCTTCATTATTTTAGCCAAATCATTTAAGGATGGGAATGAAACAGCCTTAATTACATCTTTAGCAGTAGCAAACTCTAAGCTTGAGAAAGCCTTTTCTAAAATCTTTTTCTCTTTCTCTTTCATTGGCGGTGGTGGCGGACAACCTTTTAACTCTAACAATCCGGGTGTTGTAGGGCATGCATCATCTTTATCTAACACCCCGTCTTTATCCGTATCCGGCCAAGGGCAACCTTTGTTTTCTTTAGGACCAGCTAAATCCGGACAAGCGTCTTCTGAATCCAATAATCCATCACCATCTCTGTCAGGACAGCCTTTGTACTCTTTAGGGCCAAACACATCAGGGCAATTATCAAATGCATCCGGTGTACCATCTCCATCTTTATCAGGGCAACCCATAAATTCTTTTAAACCTGCAACATCAGGACACTCATCTTCTTTATCAATAATACCATCTCCATCTTTGTCAGGACATCCTTTAAATTCAATAGGTCCTTTATCATCCGGACAGCATCCTCTGCATCAGTAATACC
>JALHRL010000014.1 GCA_022841465.1 Bacteroidia bacterium
TTTAAATAAACTATATAGCAATATCCATCACCAGTCCTTGGATATTGAAATCCCCCCCCCGCTAAATTACTAGGCGTACTGCAATTCGAACTCAGAGGAAAGCAACTATGCAGAGGGTATCCGCCACCACCACCACTTTTTAAAGTATCCCAAGGTAGTGCCTCTAAGATAAAGCTGCCACTTATATTGCCGCAGTTTTGCACGAACTCGAATCCTGGATTTGAAACTAAATTTACTTGACTTAGTAAAGGATTACTATTTATTAATAAAATAAATAATAGAATGAATTTAATTTTTATTATTACTTTTCTATTTTTCATCAATCTACAAATAACTTATGCAAATCATAAGTTCCATCATTAAAGTATAATTTAACTATCTACTGAAAATTAATTCTTAAACTAAATCCGCCTGAGCCGTTGGATGTAGGGAAGCTGGCAGAAGTTTCGGGTTTGGTTCTTATCCAATCGTAAAATACACGCAGGTTAATATTTTGCGTTAATAGGTAATCTAACGACGAACGTAAAGTAATAATATTTGTACCTCCAGTAGGCACACTAATATCATCTGCAATTCTTCTAATAACAGATAAGTTTCTTCTGTAACTAAAATCAACCTTTACGGTTAAATCACTCTTTAAAGGTTTACCTTGAATTTTAATTCCTTTTATGGTTAGTTGCGGGTAGCGGTAACCTAATCCTACAATATACTCCTGCCCTTTTGTTTCTACAATTTGTGGTCCGGTAATATTTAATCCAATGGTTTTATCGCGTTTCATTTCGGCATTTGCTTGCCAGCCCGGTTTATTAAATTGAAAATCGAATTTTAATAAGGGCGTAAATGCTTCAGTAATTGTTACCGCATTAATGGTGTAATAAGGGTTAAAGTTTGACATGCCAGTAACCGGGTCGGCAATTGGCGAACGAGTGGTTTGCTCACCCAATGTATTTCCATATAATAAGTTATTGGAGTATCCTGCAACATTATATGTACTTCTGTATGCATGGCGAACCGTAATTGAGCGGAATGTTTTTTTCATAATCGGTATTTTCCCTAATCCATCCCATGTTACTGTCCAGTTTGGCATAGGAATAGTTGGAAACTGATTTTTAGTGCTGTAATTTTTTATTTTACTACCTGTATACGTTTGGTAGAATGCGCCAATAATAACATCTTGTTGATTATTACTATAACCATCTACAACACTTATAGAGCCTGAACTTGTTGGAATAGTTAATACCCCTTGTGAATTAGGGTTGGCTTCTGCTAATTGTTTAGCAATATCAAAACGCACCAATTTAAATTCATCGTATAAAGAGGATTCTATTCCCGGTTTTGCGTCGCTAAATGCTTTAAAGAAAGTAAAGGAACTAATATTAAAGTTACCGGTTTCGTTTGTACTTACATTAAAATCAAAAGCATCGCTCACGGGGTCGTATGTCATAAACTCACTTAAGTTTTTAGATTTTGTGTAATTACCATTCAATTCAATTCTTAAACTACCATGCGGCTCAATGTTAGAGCGGTAGGTAATACTTCTGCTTTGCGTTTCTATGTATGGCGTTGTTTGGTTAGGCAATTTTGCCAGCCATCCATTTTTTGCACTTGTTTCTCTAATAGATGGATCGTATAAACCTGTTGTAAATAAAAAGCCGGGGGCTTGATTATTATTCATGTCCATACCTGCGTACTGGCTTCTAGGTAAAAAATTTGGTAAAGATTGGCCGCCTGTTTCTTGCCAAGTAGCAGAAACATTTTTAACCATCATTAAAGCACGTGCTAAAAATTCGGCAACATCTTTAAAATTTTCGTTCTCTTTTTTCTTAGTTTTTGTAGTGTCTTTTGCATCTGGTTTTGCATTAACATCTTTCCCCGGCTTGGGTTTATCTTTTTGCCCTGTATTAATTCGTTTAAAATAGGGCACTTTATTGTAAAGCGTTGTCATGTTAAACGTACCGGAAATATTATGCGAATTGGTATTATTAATGGTGTTACCAATATTTAAACTATCGGGCACACCAAAAGGCATACGGTTCCAGGTATAGGTTCCGCCAAAGCGGTAGGTAACAGTCATAAAATCTAAAATGGGAATTTTATTTAAAGGCAGATTTACATTTAAATTCATTTGTTGGCGGTAAGAAAGGTTGGCGCCAAATTTACCTTCGTTAATGGTAGTGTTGCCTACTTTGGTGTCTTTTCCATTAAAAAAAGTATTAATGATAGAGTCGCGTTTCTCCGGATTATCTCTGGTAACATCGCCCAATGGTTCTAAAATTCTTCCTTCGTTATTTGCTGTATAATCAAAAGTAATTGCCTTGTTTAATGTCCAACGCAAATTATAATTTCTGTTTATTAAGAAATTTTTATTGTATAAACGGGGATTATCAAAAACATCTGAACCTGCGTAAAAACTGGTTATATCTCTGTTTTTTAAGAAAGAAAAACTTCTTGTTACATCAACACCCATACCAAAACTATTTGGCATTAATTGTAAATTAAAATCTTTTATTAAGGCAAACCATTTATTTTTAAGAGCCTTGCTGTTTGCAAATGGTTTTATAGTAAATGGTTTAGGTATTGAGTACTGGTAATTTAAATTTCCTCTATATTGTTTTGTTAAGTTGGTATCAATATTAATGTTTCGTTTAAACATTTGAGTAAATGCATAGGTAACAGAAAAATTACTTACGTCCCACGGCATAGGTTTTGCGCCTTTTCGTTTTAATCCATCAATACGTACATTGGTTAAATTAAAACCTTTTCGTTCTGTAAAATCTAATACTTGCTTTTTAATGTCGGTTTTTTTCTCATCAGAAATAGCATCGTTGTTATCAAAATCTTTCATCCTTACATCCGGATCAAGCGGATTAAACAAAGGTGTAATTACTGTTTGTCCGTAGTTATAGTAAATTGGTAAGGTAACTTTCCATTTGGTGGGGAAAAATTTTCCCATATTTAAATTGGTACTCATATCCCAATTAAAAGTGGTTTCTTTTCTGCGTTCATTAATTTTTTGCTCAACTCCGCCAAAAAACGGTGTGCTGTAGGTACCTGCTAAAGATGCCATACCTAAATCAGCCAACTTCACTTGTGCTTGGCCGGTAGCAGCCCAACCGCCTTTATTATTAAAATCGGTTAAACGCAATTCATTTACCCAAACTTCTGCGCAATGTGTTTTTGCACCGGGATCTTTTGGATTTCTAATTCCCACCATTATACTTTTTACGTTTCCTAAGTTTGGATTACCAACAACGTGAATGGTGTATCCGCTTAATGGATAAGCAAAAGGAGTGCTTAACTGATTTAAACTAGAGAAATAACCGTAACTTTTATTCCGTGCATCTTTCGCTAAAGAAATATCACTAAATTTTATGTTTACTTCATTTTCTTTTGGCCAAACAATATTTCTATCGCTTGTGCTATTTGGGTCGTACACTCCTTTAGGGGTTAATTTTAAAGGCAATTCATACTCGTAATAGTTATTGTTATAATCGCTACCTACTCTAACAAATAAATGTAAATCGCCGTCATTTAAAGGAATGGTGTTTAATGCTTCGGCATGAACATTCATTTTTATGTTTTCAAACATACGTGTATCTAAATCCACATTTTTAAATATGGCACGGCTATCGCCGTCTTTTAAATTACACACGCGCATTTGCAAAGCTTGCTCGTTTTGTAATACTAAATTGGTTGTTTGTATGTTTTGCTGTTGTTCAATTTCAGGAGGCATAATATAGTTCACCGGAATTTTTGTTCCGTTTTCTTGTAAGCTAACTGCAGAAACGTCGAATGAGGTGGAGTTATCATCGCTTTTTATGTACTCACCCGGTTTGGTTAAATCGTACTGATATCTTCTCCAATCACTTCTTACCAATTCAAAACGTGCAAAGCGTAATAATACAGGTCGTTCAAAACCCTTCATAAATACGCGCATAAAACGTATAGAGTTAAAGCCTTCTATACCACCTACAACATCTGAAAACTGATTAATTGGAATTTTAAATTGATACCACTTTACCGTTTTTTTAATTCCTCCAAAATCGGCTGAACCATCAAAAGCATCAACAATATAATTGGTACCAACAGAGCTTGGATTTACATCTTGCTTAGAGATTCTAATTCTATACTGATAATAATTTTCTGTTTCGCTTAAGGTATTATCTCTATTTATATCTTCAATGTTTGGTGCAATATTTAAATAACCTGTTGGATAATTTCCACCATTAGGATTTGCATTTGCATATTGCGCTTCAGTTGGTGAATTTCCTTCTGGGTTGTTGTATCTAGAATAGCGTTTTAAAGTTTTTTCCTGTGAAGCGTCATAATCATCATCTCTAAAGAAATTATAATCATCGGAAGAGGGATCGTTTAAAAAAGCCTGCACAGCCGGCGATGCGCCATTACCAATAGATTGTGCAGCGGTAACAGCATCAGCAAAAATGTCTTTTTCCTTTTCGTTATTCATTCCGTCATATCCAACATCTTGAAAAGGACGATCGCTGTTATCTTGCGAAAAGGCGTTAACTGTTGGAGGAATTGAAGGAACTATAGCTACATTGGTTTCAATGGTTGGCAAGTTTGCAGAGTTTGCACTTTGCCCCGGTAAACCATTCTCGTAACTCATTCTTCCATCCTTTACAATATCTTCAGAAACGTTACCTAGGTTTATATACAAATCGCCTTCCGGATATTTTGTTTTATCAAAGTCAGGATCTGTTTTTGTATCGTAATCTTCATTAAAAGGATCCATTAACCAAAATTGTATGTACTCAATATTTGCAGCTTGAAAATCATTTGTTTCTAATCTGCGCATAATACCACCCCATCTGGTTTTAGGATTATTTAAAAAGCCATCGGGGTTCATACCTGCAGAATAAGGTGAAATTGGTAACACATCATAATTATACGGACCGCGTTCGGTTGGATAAAAACCTAAATCGAGTAATGGTAAAACTACTTGTTGTCCGTTTGGTGGAGTTTTTCCCGGAAATAATTCCGTTTCAAAAACCTGACGCCACATATTGTTAGAAAATATTTGATCGTTATAATAACCAGGCGTGGTATTTTGACCCTGTGTACGTGTAAACATAGGATCTACAGTATACCAATTAAAACGAGCTCTGTTTATACCAGTGGTAATGGTGTTGCTTAAGCTTGCTTCCGGAAACAAGCTGCTTTGCCCTTGCGGAATACTTGCCAATACCCAAGCCCCTGGGCTTCGAATATCAATTAAAGAAATAGAACCTTCAAAATCATCAATGTAAGAATTTCCGCTGCGGCCAATAGCTTTTGCATTACCCGGAAAAAGTTTTGCAAACTCACCGCGTGTAGTTAAGCTACTCATTTCTTTAGTACTGTATAATGGAAGTTTATCCAGTAAACGGGTTAAAAAAGGTAAATCTGTTTTATAATTGTAATCTAAACCAATAATGGTATTTCTTACCGGCTCATCGCCCAAGCTTACTTTTTGTGTAATGGGTCTTTCACTAAATCTTACAACGGTACTTCCTAAAGTTAAGTTGCGTCCTGCTTTATAATCAAACCTTGCGCCAATTAAACTTTTTTGTTGCACGTTAAACAAAGAATTACTCTCTAGTGAAACTTTAATTTGCGCTCCCGAGTTTAATAAACTTTCATTAATAATTTTTACGCGGCCTAAAGTGTAATCAACCGTATAATCGGCATTTTCTGTAAGAGGCACACCGTTGGCGGTAACAATAACAGCGCCTTGAGGTATGTTTAATGCGTTTAAAGAAATTTCGGAACCTGCTGCACTTTTAAGCATTCCTTTTATTTTATATCGGTTTTTTTCTTGAATAAAAGTTGCTGCAGTTCTGGTACTATCGTAAAGTTCCTGAAAAATATATTTTTTATAATCGGGGAAATTTTCTGTGTCAAATTTTCCTTTTAATCCACTGCCAAAGGGCTCTGCCATGGGAAGGTAAATACGGCCGTTAATAGGATTAATTGTAAAATCTTTAATAAAATCAAAAACACCATCCGGAACCCTATCTCCGTTAACACTTAACTTATCGCATCCTAATACGCGAATTAATTGTTGCCCATTAATGTTTCCGTAAGGTAAATACGGAATATCAACACCGGTTTCTATATTATTATAGTAAATTCCTAATTGAAAATCTGTTGGATTAATATTAAACGCGCCAATTGAATAAACGTTTTTCATCATTAATTTCCAAAGAGGAAAACGCGTATTCACTACAGAGCCTTTTAATAATTTACAAACTAATAATTTGGTATTATCTGGAAACTGCTCACTAAACTCACCAACCTGATATAGTCTGCCGTTAAATGTGTACTGATAAGAAACTGCTAAAACCTGATCGTTATTTAGTGTTTGATTTAAGGAAATAAAACCTGTACGATTATTTATAAAAAACTCATTAGGGCTTAATTTTCGTGCATTACCAATTACATCGTAATCTCTTGCCTGCACCATATATTGCTCTGAAGGTTGGTTGTAAGGGTTGGTAGCAAAGTTGTTTACCGGTAAAACAACAGCAGTTTGACTGGCATCCCTATCTTTTAACAAGCCATCAACGGAATTGGTTATAATTGAATACAAATTATTGGCACCGTTATGCGGGTTAACGCCTGCGCTGTCGCGTACTTGATAACTAGATGGAGTTATAAATACACCATCTTTATACGCATTTAACCCTGTAAAAACATCGGCACTATCTTCACCTAAATCTTCAAACGCAACCACATTTCTGGTTTGTTCTGCATTTCCGGTTTGATTTAAAATATACACTTCTACTTTTGTAATTACAACAGGTGTACTAATTACAGGCAGTGTATTCATCCAAGCATCGTAATTTTTTCGGAAGTAATGCCCTAAGAAAAAGTGTTTATTAGCTTCGTAGTTATCGCCATTTACCGAAAAAGGAGTTGTTTGTGCTCCGCCTTGCACATTTATTTCTTGCTTTTTACCACGTTGTTGCGAAAAAACGGTTGTTACATCTAATCTGCCAAATTGCAATTTTGTTTTAAAACCGAATAATGTTTGACTACCGGTAATTAAAGAACTGTTTAATGGTAAAGTAACATTTCCGGCTTCAATTTTTTTAATAATATCATCTTCGTAACCGGTGTAATCTAACTTCACTTGATTTTCCCAGTCAAAAGAAGCTTCGGTATTGTAGTTAGTGGTGATTTTCATTTTGTCTCCAATTTTACCAATAAGGTTTAATTGGATGCGCATGTTAAAATCGAAATTGGTTATTTTTTGCTGACGCTGAGGAATTGCAGGGTTTAAAGTTTTATTTCTGTTTAAACCAAAAATTAATTCGGCGGTACCTGTGGGTTTTATATCTACGGTGTTTCCGCCAAAAATTCTATCAAACAATTCGCTGTTTACTTCCAGTTTTGGAACCATGCTTTTGCGTGGCTGATTATTTAACTCATCTGCTGCCACGCGGGAGCGCCAATAATCGCGAATTGCTTTTTTGTAAACGTATGTTTCGTATTCTTTGGCGTTCATGTAAGTTTCCGGCCTAAAATCCAAATCACCCATTTTTTGAGATACATCATACGTTTTATCTTTTGCATTGTACTCTACTTCTGTTTTAATATTAGAAGGGTTCTCTAAATACAATTTGGAATTTGGGTTGTATTGAGGCGGCTCTCCTTTGTTATCCTTAAACTTATATTGTAAATCATCGGGATCAACCGCAGGTGAATCGGGTGGAAAAGCTACTTGTTGTCTTTTTTTAAATTCAAACTCCTCATTACTTAACTCAATATTATTTTTAAGGTCGGGGGAATTAGACATTACCCCCATTAAACAAGCAGTAACACTTGTAACAGCAACAAATCCATATATTCCGGTTAACCTCAAGATTAATTAAAGTTTTTTAGAGCTGATTTAATTAAAAGTTCAACATTATCTGTACTAACGCCTTGTTGTTTAATTGCTTTTTCTAATGCTTTTTCGGCAGCAGCTTTTGGAAAGCCTAGTGTTACCAAAGCCATTAACGCCTCATCTTTATTTTTATTGTATGAGGTACTTAGTATTTGAGATATACCGCCTTCGTGTTTTCCTAACTTTCCTTTTAAATCAACTACAATACGTTGGGCTGTTTTTTCTCCAATACCTTTTATACTTTTTAATGCGGCTACATTTGCCGTGTTTATGGCTCCGGCAATATCTGCAGCGCTCATACTTGATAACATTAAAATGGCGCTTGAGCCTCCTACACCACTTACCGAAATAATTTTGCGAAACAAATCGCGTTCTTCTTCATCGGCAAAACCATAAAAACGTGGATTATCATCACGCACAAAAACAGATTCAACAAACAATTGCGCTTCTTTTAAATCTGAGATTTTAGAGTAGGTGCTTAAAGAAATAAGTAATGAGTATCCAATTCCTCCGCTTTCAACGGTTATTTGTGCCGGATTTTTAGAAGTAAGATAACCCTTAATGTACGTAATCATTTTGCTCTCTTACTTTTTATTTTGTGCATCAATAACTGCAATTACCACCATGTTTACAATTTCTCTAACACTGCTTCCTAATTGCAAAACATGAACAGGTTTGTTTAATCCCATTAAAACCGGACCAATTGCTTCTGCTCCACCCAATTCCTGCATTAATTTGTAGGCAATATTACCTGCCGCCAAATTTGGGAAAATAAAAGTATTTACATCTTTATCAGCTAAAGTGCTAAACGGAAATTGTTCTTTTAATAAATTATTATTGATGGCGAAGTTGGCTTGTATATCGCCATCTACAATTAAACCGGGATAATTTTTGTGTAAAATATTTACAGCCTTTGAAACTTTTTGTGGCACCGGCCCATCAGCCGAACCAAAATTTGAATACGAAAGCATTGCAATGCGCGGTGTTACATTAAATTGTTTTACCGTATTGGCAGTAAGCACTGCAATTTCTGCTAACTCCTCTGCCGTTGGATCAACATTCATGGTTGTATCAGCAAAAAAGTACGGACCGCGTTTAGTAATTAATACATACAAGCCGGCCACTCTGCAAACGCTAGATTGTACACCTATAACCTCAAGAGCCGGTTTAATTGGCTGACCATATTTTCTGGTTAATCCGCTAATCATGGCATCTGCCAAACCTAACTCAACCATGGTAGCGCCGAAATAATTTCTATCGCGCATTAATTTGCGTGCATCGTATTGCGTTAAACCACGGCGCTCGCGTTTTTTCCAAAGCAAATCACCAAATTCATTTCTTTTTTCTTCCTCTTCTACATAAGGATCTATGATTTGCATATCGGTTAAATCAATGTGATTTTCTTCTGCAATTGCATGAATTTTATCCTTTTTCCCTAATAAAATTGGTTTTGCAATTCCTTCATCGCGCACTACCTGCGCCGCTTTTAAAATTTTATAAGTATCTGCCTCCGAAAACACTACGCGTTTAGGATTGCTTTTTGCTTTATTGGCAAGAGAGCGAATTAGTTTATTATCTTTCCCTAAACGATTTTCTAGTTCAGAAATGTAAGCATCCCAATTGGTAATTGTTTTACGAGCTACTCCGCTATCAATTGCAGCTTTAGCTACGGCAGAGGATACAGCTGAAATTAAACGGTTATCAATGGGTTTAGGTATAATGTAATCTGAACCGAAACTTAAATTTTTAGAACCATAAGCTAAGTTTACATAATCGGGCACGGCATCTTTTGCCAAATTTGCAATGGCCAATGTTGCTGCCAGTTTCATTTCTTCATTAATGGTTGTTGCTCTCACATCCATGGCACCACGGAAAATAAAAGGAAAACCAAGAACGTTATTTACCTGATTTGGATTATCGCTTCTTCCGGTTGCAACAATAATATCTTTACGTGCAGCCATTGCGTCTTCGTAAGATATTTCAGGTGTTGGGTTAGCTAAAGCAAAAACAACGCAATTTTTTGCCATGCTTTTTACCATTTCTTTATTTAAAATATTTCCTTTAGATAAACCAACAAATACATCGGCACCTTTAATGGCTTCTTCCAGTGTGTTTATTTTTGTGTTTTCTGAAGCAAAGAAAGATTTATACTGATCTAAATCTGTTCTTCCTTTATGAATTACACCTTTGCTGTCTAACATTAAAATGTTTTCTTTTTTTACGCCAACAGCAATGTACATTTTAGCGCAAGAGTTGGCAGAAGCACCGGCTCCGTTAATTACCAGTTTTATATCTTTTAATTTTTTTCCTGAAAGCTCTACTGCGTTAATTAAACCTGCTGCAGAAATAATTGCGGTACCGTGTTGGTCATCGTGCATTAACGGAATATCCAACTCCTCTTTTAACCTGCGTTCTATTTCAAAACATTCCGGTGCTTTTATATCTTCTAAATTAATTCCGCCAAAAGTGGGTGCAATGTTTTTAACTGTTCTAACAAATTCATCAATATCTGTTGTGTCTACTTCAATATCAAAAACATCAATGTCTGCATAAATTTTAAACAGCATTCCTTTTCCTTCCATTACCGGTTTAGAAGCAAGGGCGCCAATATTTCCTAAACCCAATACAGCTGTACCGTTAGAAATTACAGCAACCAAATTTCCTTTTGCCGTGTATTTATAGGCATCTTCCGGATTTTTCTCAATCTCTAAACAAGGCTCTGCAACACCCGGAGAATACGCCAATGTTAAATCTCGCTGTGTGCTGTAAGGCTTTGTAGGGATTACTTCAATTTTTCCGGGACGACCTTGGGTGTGATATTCCAAGGCATCTTCGCGTCTGAATTTGCTCATAAGTTAATTTTAAGGAATAGCGAAAATACGAAAAAAAGGTAGAAAAGATGCTTTTATCAGTGCATTTATACGCTTGATAGTCAGTCAGATAAACTACACAATAAATTTGGAAAAACGGAGTTACTGCTCTTGCAAAAAATCTAGGATTTCTTTACAAACTGCGGGAACGTGCTCTAGATTTAAGGTATGACCTGCATGTTTTATAACCGTTAATTTAGAATCAGGAATATTTTTTTGTACTTCTCTTGCTAAATGTACCGGAAGTAGCAAATCTTTTTCACCTTGAATAATCAGTGTTTTTGACTTAATTTTTTTCAATTCATTTCTATAATCCGGCCTATCTTTTGTTGCTTTCATTAAATTAAAAATAGACTGAACATTATTGTTTAACTCATCTTTAGAAGCCTTTAACGCTTGTATTGGCACAATGGGGTTATCAAAATACTCATCACTTAAAACATAAGGCATCATGGTGTCAAACATTAAACTGTAACCGCCCGTTTCTAAAGAGCGCCACCAACTTAATTCAATGGCTTCAAACATAGGTGTTTTGTGTGCAAAGGTTGAAAGCAATAATAACTTATTTACCCTTTCAGGATACATAACTGCTAAATTCTGAGCCACTAAACTTCCGTAAGACAATCCAATAACATGTGCGTTTTTTATATTTTCAACATCAAGAACACTTATAACATCTTGAGCATGTTGATTAAAATCTCGAACCTCCGAATTTTTATCGCTTCTTCCCTGAAAAATAAAATCCATTAAAATTATTTTGTATTTCTCTTTAAAAAACGGAACAACAAACAACCAAGATAAAGTAGATTGGGTTAAACCATTTAAAAACACAAGTGTTTCAGGAGCAGTTGTATTTCCTTGTACTTCGTAATAAATAGTTAATCCGTCTTTTGTTTTACAAATCATTTTTTATAAATAATTAAATTCTACTTTACTTTTTGTAACATTTAAACTTGCTTGCTTGCCAAAAAACAGTGCTAAATTTCTATCAACATGCCCTGCCGGAAAATTAAAACACACCGGGTAATTGTATTCAGCAACTGCATCTGCAATAATTTGTTCTGCATTTTTGCCAAAAGGTATTATATTATCCTTCATATCACTCATGCCGCCAACAATAAGTGCTTTCAAGTGTTTCAGCTTACCGCTTCTTTTTAACTGCAACATCATTCTATCTATATGATACAAATACTCGTCTAAATCTTCAATAAATAATATTTTATTTTTTGTTTTTAAATCATCATTACTACCACTTAATGCGTAAAGCAAAGATAAATTTCCGCCTACTACTTGCCCCTTTGCTTTTCCTGCTTTATTTAATTTGTTGGACTTAATTTCATAGGTAGTTCTATTTCCAAATAAAGCATCTTTTAATGATTGCAATGCCTCTTTGTTATTTAAAAAATTTATTGGCATTGTTGCATGTAAACTTTGCAAACCCAAATTATGTAAACAACTGTGAAGTATAGTAATATCGCTGTATCCAACAATCCATTTGGGTAATTTTTTTAAGGGTTTAAAGTTAACTTTATCTATTATTCTAACAGTTCCATAACCCCCTCTTGCTATAATAATTGCTTTTGCTTTTTTGTGGTTAATTGCATTTTGTAAATCTTCTGCCCTGTTACTATCACTTCCTGCAAACTGGTTTTCTGATTTAAAAATATGTTTTCCTAACTCCACTTTTAATCCCCAATTTTCCAAAACTTTAATAGCGGGCTCTAACTCGCTTTTTAAAATTTTTCGTGCAGTAGCTATAATAACAACTGTATCTCCTTTTTTTAAATAAGCGGGGATTTTCATTTAATTTTTGATGAACTTTAAAGGTAAATTTTACTTAAACTAACCTTACGAAGATAAAATTTTTTAATTATAAAGCCCAAAAAGAATAGTTTGTGTTTATCACTAAAATAAGCTTACAATTCGCTATCTTTGCTCATTAATTAATTTCATTTTTATGTCCACTTCTTTTAAACGTAGTTTAGTAACAGCAGCATTGCCATACGCTAATGGTCCGGTTCACATTGGTCATTTAGCCGGTTGCTATTTGCCTGCCGATATTTACGTGCGTTACTTAAGAGGCATTGGGCATGATGTAAAATTTATTTGCGGGAGCGATGAGCATGGTGTTCCTATTACCATTAAAGCTAAAAAAGAAGGAATAACACCGCAACAAGTGGTAGATAAGTATCACAAAATGATGGGTGATTCTTTTAAAGAATTTGGAATTTCGTTTGATATTTACTCACGTACAAGTAGTAAAACACATCATCAAACTGCTTCAGATTTTTTTAAAACGTTGTATGACAAAAAAGTTTTTACCGAACAAATTACCGAACAATATTTTGATGAAACAGCGCAACAATTTTTAGCAGACCGATACATTACCGGGCAATGTCCTAAATGCGGAAATGAAAATGCCTATGGCGATCAATGCGAAAAATGCGGAAGCTCTCTAAACGCAACAGATTTAATAAACCCAAAATCTACACTAAGCGGAAACAAGCCGGTTTTAAAACAAACAAAAAACTGGTTTTTACCTTTAGATAAATTACAAGGAAAAATAAAAGATTACATAGAAGCACACAGCAATTGGAAAACAAATGTTTACGGACAATGCAAAAGCTGGTTAGATAGCGGCGATGGTCTGCAGCCCAGGGCTATGACCAGAGATTTAGACTGGGGTGTAAAAGTTCCGGTAGAAGGTGCAGATGGGAAAGTATTATACGTTTGGTTTGATGCCCCCATTGGATACATTAGCGCTACAAAAGAATTACTACCCAATAATTGGGAAGATTACTGGAAAAGTAAAGACAGTAGATTAATTCATTTTATTGGAAAAGACAATATTGTTTTTCATTGCATTATTTTTCCGGCTATGTTAATGGAACATGGAGAATTTGTTTTAGCAGACAATGTTCCGGCAAACGAATTTTTAAATTTAGAAGGCGATAAAATTTCTACCTCACGTAATTGGGCCGTTTGGTTGCATGAATATTTAATAGATTTCAAAAATCAACAAGATGTTTTGCGTTATACTTTATGCAGCAACGCCCCTGAAACAAAAGATAATGATTTTACGTGGAAAGATTTTCAAACAAAAAACAACAGCGAGTTGGTTGCAATTTTTGGAAATTTTGTAAACCGTACAGTAGTTTTAACGCATAAATATTATCAAGGTAAAGTTCCGCCTGCAGAAAAATACAGTAAAGAAGATTTATTGGTATTAGAAGAATTGGCAAAATTTCCACAAAAAATAAGTTCATCAATAGAACAATTTAAATTCAGAGAGGCTATTCAAGAACTAATGAACTTGGCTCGCTTAGGTAATAAATATTTAGCAGAAACCGAACCTTGGAAATTAATTAAAACAGATGAAGAGCGCGTAAAAACCATTTTAAACATTGCCTTACAAATTACAACCAATTTGGCAATTTTAAGTGAGCCCTTTTTGCCCTTTACTTCTGCTAAATTATTTTCTATTTTAAATTGCAAACAAATTAATTGGTTAAGCGCAAAACAAACAAATAATTTACCCGCAGGGCATGTAATTGGTAAAGAAGAATTATTATTTAATAAAATAGAAGACGATCAAATACAAGGGCAGTTAGATAAATTAGATGAAAGTAAAAGTGCTAATGCCTTAAACATTCAATTAACTGCGGCAAAACCCGAAATAACATTTGATGAGTTTACAAAAATGGATATTAGAGTTGGAACAATATTAGAAGCAGAACGTGTTCCCAAAACAGATAAACTTTTAAAGTTAAAAATAGATACAGGTATTGATGTAAGAACCGTGGTAAGTGGAATAGCCGCTTTTTATAAACCGGAAGATATTATTGGTCAGCAAATAAGTATTTTAGTAAACCTTGCCCCCAGAAACATTAAAGGAATAGAAAGCCGAGGAATGATTTTAATGGCAGAAAATGCCAAGGGTGAGTTAAGTTTTGTTTCTCCAACCAAACAAGAAGAAAGCCACAATGGTTCAACAATCAAATAAATATTTTATTGCTTTTGCTTTTTTACTTTGTGCCGTTTCATTTTCTGCACAAGAAAAAGAAACAACACACGAACAAGATTATCATAAAAATGATTTTAAAAAATTTAAAAAACGTGCAGATGTTATTGCTTCGTGGCAAATTCAAAATTTAAAATTTGGTGCCCTTGTAGTGCGTTTTCAAAATAATCAAAAAAAAATTGATGCCTGCAGAAGAATTGGCGACAAAATGCTAGAAGATAAAATTATGGCAGAAACACAGTTTTATAATAAACTAATGATGCGTGCCTATAACGAAGAATTTAAATTCTGTAAAGTATATTTTATTTATTCGCAAAGCAGCGACTCTCTTTTAAAAGGAGTAAAAAAAGGAATATTTATTGATTCAACGCTTGCTGTTAACAACACCATTGAAATGACTGAAAACTTTTACATAGTAGCAGAAAAAGATTATGTGTACAATTCCTCTATTGGTTTTATAAAAGAAGATTCTGCAAAATATGCTGTTGAATCGGGAAACAAAACCATTGATGTATCTGTAGTTTTAAAAAACAAATACGGGCATCAATTAAAAACCCCTTTTCCGTTTTATGTTAACCGCTCGTTTTTAAATTCAAGCTCTAAATATGATGTAAAATATTCGTTTACCGACGCAGAAGGCAAATTAAAAAACATTGTTTTAACCCTAAGTAAAGATATTACTTTACCTAAACAAAAAAATTATATTCAAGAACTAAGCGAAAATCTTCAGCGATTTTATAACAACAGGCAAGGCGAACAAGTAAATAACCCTTTAATTAAGCCTTTTTTATATTAAATAACTCCTTAGCATTACTAGAATAATCTAAATTTTAGGTTCAATTATTCCCTTGTTAACATACCAAACATTGTGTTTACATCACAATTTTAATATATTTGATATTCTAATAAATACATTGTAATGAAATTATTATTTACTACACTTGGTTTAGCTTTAAGCTTAAATTGCTTTTCGCAAAATTCTGAAAATGGCTTTTGGAAACTTTCTTCTGAAGATAAAATTAGTTCAAGAGCTAACAGACAAATTATTCCCGACAAATACCGTGTTTACGAATTACAGTTTGAGAACATTAAAAACGCATTAGTAAGCGCTCCTAATGAAAAGGCGGTAAATATTAATCAAAGTAATTTTATTATAAGTTTACCTGCACCTAATGGGGAAATGCAATTGTTTAAAGTGGTTGAAGCTCCTGTTATGGCTCCGGAATTAGCTGCAAGTTTTCCGGAAATAAAAACATTTTCTATTAAAGGAATTACCGATGTGTACGCAAATGGCAAAATAGATTTTACACCATTTGGATTTCATGCAATGGTAAGAAGTATTAATGGTGATTATTTTATTGACCCATATGCAAATTATAATACAAGTGATTATATTTCTTATTACGTAAAAGATTTTACGAAGCCTTTAGAGGGTCGCTTACCCGAGGTAGGTGTTGAAGGTGTTTCATCTGCTCCACATGATAAAACCAATGAAGCTTTTGGAAACTTACAAAGCACTATGCCACCCGCTGCTTGTGTAGGTGCAAATTTAAGAACCTACCGTTTAGCTATTGCTTGCACTGGCGAATATGCTGTTGCTGTTTGCAGCCCTTCTGTAGCAACTGTTCCGCTTACTTTATCTAAAATTGTTACAACAGTTAATCGTGTTGACGGAGTTTATGAAACAGAAGTTGCAGTTAGATTAACATTAGTTCCAACTACAACAAACGTAATCTTCCTTGTTGGTGCTTCAGATCCATTTAATAATACAAATGCCGGTACTTTAATCGGTCAAAGTCAAACAGTAATTACAAACACCATTGGTTCGGCTAATTACGATATAGGCCATACCTTTAGTACAGGAGCCGGCGGACTTGCAGGCTTGGGTGTAGTTTGCAGTAACAGCAATAAAGCAAGAGGTGTAACCGGTAGTCCGCAACCTTACGGCGACCCATACGATATTGATTATGTTGCACATGAAATTGGTCATCAGTTTAGCGGCAATCACACTTTCAATGCTCTTTCCTCTTCGTGTAATGGTAACAGAAACGGAGCAACATCTGTAGAACCGGGAAGTGGAATTACTATCATGGGTTACGCAGGTATTTGCGGAACAAATGATTTAGCTTCAAACAGCATTGCTTATTTTCACGCCATTAGTTTTGATGAAATTGCAAATTTTGTTGCAACCGGCGGTGGAGCCTCTTGCGACGTTTCAACGGCTACGGGCAACGCCCCTCCTGTTGTTTCATCGCCTAACAACTTTGTTGTTCCCGGCAATACACCGTTTATTTTAACCGGAAGTGCAACCGACCCTAACAGCGATCCTTTAACGTATTCATGGGAAGAAACGGATCCGGGTACATCCGGTGGAAATTGGAATTCAGGAAACAAGCCTTTTTTCCGTTCTTACGTTCCTTCTACAAATAATTCACGATCATTTCCAATTTTATCTGCAGTATTGGCGAATAGTTTACAGGCAACTAAAGGAGAGTATTTACCTACTACTTCGCAAACTTTAAATTTCAGGCTAACTGCACGCGATAATAAAATGGGCGGTGGCGGCGTTTGTTATGTTGCAAAAACAATAACTATTAATGCAACAGCCGGTCCTTTTGCAATAACATACCCTAATACCACCGGAATAGTTTGGTTAGGCGGATCACAACAAAACATCACTTGGAATGTTAACGGTACCGATGTAGCTCCCATTAATTGTGCCAATGTAAACATTTTAATTTCTTACAATTCAGGCACAACCTTTACTACCTTATTAGCAAACACACCCAATGATGGTGCACAACAAATTACAGTGCCAACATTAAGCACAACCATTAGCACTTGCAGAATTAAAATTGAAGCAGTTGGAAATGTGTTTTATGATATAAATCAACCTAACTTCACTATTACAAATGTAGCTACAGGTGTAAATGATTTTATAGAAGAAAATGTTTTCGGATTAAATGTTTACCCAAATCCAAGTAATGGCAAATTATATTACGAGTTTGCTGAAGTATTGGCTAAAGACACCGAGATATTTATTTTCAGTAACAATGGTAAATTAATTTACAGTACCAAAACAGATAAAGGAAAAGGTGAAATTAATTTAGAAGGGGTTTCAAAGGGAATTTACATGGTTCAACTAAGAAATACAGCAGGAAAAAGCAGCACCAAAAAAATTGTTATTGAATAAACTTTAAATAATATTACAAGAAGGGCAATTTTTAAATTGCCCTTTTTTTATTCTTAAAAGTTCGTATATTGTATTCTACTTACAAATCATGAAATTATTAGGCGTTTTATTTGCATTTACATTCGTGTTAACGTTGGCATTTTGCACCACCAAACAAAAAGCAATAAAAGAAAAAAAGAATGTGACTTTTGAGAAAGATGTGCTGCCTATTTTAAAAGATAGGTGTACACCTTGTCATTTTCCGGAAACAGGTAAAAAGAAAATGCTGGATACGTACCAAGCCAATAAAGATAATATTGATGAAATTTTGAAAAGAATTCAACTGCCTAAAGAAGACCCACTGTATATGCCGTTTAAAAGTAAAAAAACACCTTTAAACGACAGCTTAATTGAAGTAATTAAAAATTGGAAGCTACAAGGTTTTATTCCGTAATATTATGATTCTACCGATAATAGAAACAGAGCGACTTATAATTCGGGAAATTTTGCCACAAGATGAGCAAGATTTTTTTGAACTCGATTCTGATCCTAAAGTTCATAAATTCCTCGGTAAAAATCCTGTCAAAGATGTTCTCCAAATTAAATTAGTAATTGAGTTTGTAAGAAAACAATATATTGAAAATGGTATTGGAAGATGGGCCGTTGTTGAGAAGAAAAATAATGAATTTATTGGTTGGGCAGGCTTAAAATTAGTGAAAGATTTAACCAATAATCACATTAATTTTTACGATTTAGGTTACCGCTTAAAACAAAAACATTGGGGTAAGGGCTTTGCAACAGAAGCTTCACGCGAAGTTTTAAAATTTGGTTTTGAAAACATGAAATTAAAAAAAATATTCGCAGCAACCGAAAGTGCAAACTCTGCCTCTAACCATGTACTTGAAAAATTAGGTTTTAATTTAATAGAACAGTATATGGAAGATAATAGATTGCATAATTGGTTTAAAATTGAAAACACATAATAACTTTAATGCATAATGATATGATAAAGCAACTGTTAGTTTTGACAATACCTTTTTTAATGCTTAACGCCTGCAAAAACAAAAAAGGAGAAGGTGAGGTAAATGCTAATGCAAACGCTGTTACTAATGAAGCTGACATTAACAATACATTGGGCTTTGGAGTTCTTAAAAAACTAAGAGGGATTTGGAACGGCCCCGTTAGTTCCACTACTCCATTGGGCGGTTACCCGGAATGGATTGTAGATTTCAGACCCATTTCTGAAAATCAAATTGCCGCAAAAAACGAATTAGATACTTTAAACGATATTTTTATGTCGTTTTTTATTGCAAAATACAACAGTCAATACAAAGTTGCCTTTCGAAACGGCGGCTCTTTTAATAGCATGAAACGTGTTTCCTACTTTTTGGCCGACAGTGTTTCTGAAACAAGCAATAAGTCGTATTACCGCTTCTCAGAAATTCTAAAAGGAAAAAACAGAGCTTTTACAGAAGTTGTTTTTGTTGCAGATAGTTTATACATTAAATCGTATACCAATAAATACAATACTCAATCTAATTCCACAACACATATGATTTGGAGTGCTAAATTAAAAGACACAAGCGCTTGCCTGGCTGCCATAAATAATTTCTCCTTTCCAAAAAAAACAGAAACAAAAGATTTTTCTACAAGTTTTACTTCTGTTCCTGAAGCCATATTTTATTCCACCACAGGTAATCCTGCAGGCGATCCATATCCCGAAAATGCACAACCTTACTTAGGAATAACTACTGCCGGCTTTTCTTTTTCCGGAACATTAACACCAATGCCCAGTAAAAAAGTTTTTTTAATAATAACTACGCAACCACTTTTTTCAGGGTTTGTTTTTAATGCCAACAACTTAAATACAAGATCACGCTATGTTATATTAACAACCGCCGATACTAGCTTTACATTTAATTACATGCATCCGGGCACTTACTATTATTACGCATTCTATGATAATGATAATAATGGTACAATTAATTCCGGTGATTGGATAAGTATTAATAACACAACACTAAATTTAACTGCGCTTGGCACAACTTCTGCAAGTACCCAAATTAATTTTGTTATTCCTTAATGAAAACAATTCCATTTACTACTATAGTAGAATATATTTCTCTCCAAGAAAAAGAAATTCAACCTGCACTAAAACAATTATACCAAACAATTAAAAAAGCTGCGCCAAAAGCAGAAGAAGTAATAAGCTATCAAATGCCGGCTTTTAAATTTTATAGTATGTTGGCATACTTTGCAGTATTTAAAAATCATTACAGTCTGTTTGTTAGTCCTAACGTATTACTTGCGTACAAAGAAAAACTTTCTAAATATTCGCAAACAAAATCTGCTATTCACTTTCCTTTAAATCAAAAAACCCCGGTAAAACTTGTAACCGAAATTATTAAACTTGGTGTTGCGCAAAACCTTGAAAAGCAACGACTAAAAGCCTCTGCTAAAAAGAAAACTAAATAGTTTTAAAAAGGCTTAACATTTTACTTTGTTACATCTCGCATCTTATTAGTAAATTAGAGTAGAATTTTTTAAGATGAAAATTGAACAAATTTATACCGGATGTCTTGCACAAGGCGCATACTACATTACTTCCGAAGGAGAAGCTGCCATTATTGATCCGCTCCGAGAAGTTCAACCTTATATTGAGCGCGCAGAAAGAGACGGCGTTAAAATAAAATATATTTTTGAAACCCATTTTCATGCTGATTTTGTAAGCGGGCATATTGATCTTGCAAAAAAAACCGGAGCACCTATTGTATACGGACCAACAGCTCAACCTGAATTTGGTGCACTCATAGCGAAAGACGGCCAAGAATTTAAAATCGGAAAAATTACCATTAAAGTTTTACATACTCCGGGGCACACCATGGAAAGCTCGTGCTATTTATTGAAAGATGAAAATGGAAATGATCATTCATTGTTTAGCGGAGACACTTTATTTTTAGGAGATGTAGGTCGACCGGATTTAGCTCAAAAAGCTGCGTCTATGACCCAAGAAGAATTAGCGGGAATGTTGTACGATTCGTTATATACCAAAATTTTACCGCTATCGGATACTATTACCGTTTATCCTGCGCATGGTGCCGGTAGCGCTTGCGGTAAAAACATGATGAAGGAAACAGTGGATAGTTTAGGAAATCAAAAGAAAATGAATTATGCCCTAAACCAACCTAACAAGCAAGCATTTATTGAAGCGGTAACAGATGGCTTGCTCCCTCCTCCTGCATACTTCCCATTAAATGTAGCCATGAACAAAAAAGGGTACACAAGTTTTGATACCGTATTAAACAATGGAATGAAAGCGTTATCGGTTAATGAATTTGAAGCAGCTGCCGAAACTACCGAAGCAATTATGTTAGACACTCGTTCGGCTTCTGAATTTTCAAAAGGATTTATACCTCGTTCTGTAAATATTGGCATTGGTGGCGATTTTGCCCCTTGGGTAGGTTCATTAATTCGTGATGTGAAGTTGCCCATTTTATTAATTACAGAACCCGGTAAAGAAGAAGAAACGGTTACCCGATTAAGCAGAGTTGGTTTTGATAATGTATTGGGGCATTTAAAAGGTAGTTTTAATGAATGGAAAGAAAGCGGTAAAGAAATTGATTCAGTAAATAGAATTTCTGCAGAGCAATTTGCTTCAGAAATAAATCCGAAAAAGGATACCGTAATAGATGTTCGAAAAGAATCGGAATACCGTGCAGAACATGTTGACGAAGCTTACAACAAACCACTTGATCAAATAAATTCTTGGTTTGCTGAAATGGATACCAGCCAACCATTTTATTTACATTGCGCCGGTGGTTATAGAAGTATGATTGCTGCCAGTATATTAAAAGCACGTGGAATTCATAATTTTAAAGAAGTAGATGGCGGCTTTAATGCCATTGCAAAAACCAATGTTTCTAAAACCGATTTTGTTTGCCAAAGTAAACTTCAAAAATAAATTGTACTTATCTCCATTATGAAAATTTCTACTTTAGTTATAACAAGCGTTTTTTTTACATCCAACTTTTTTTCGCAAAATTTTAAAACTGCCGATATAAAAAAGCATATAGATTATTTAGCATCCGATAAATTAAAAGGCAGAGGCACCTCAACAGAAGGTGAAAAATTAGCGGCCGCATATATTGCAGAACAATATAAAAAAATGGGTCTTACTGCTTTTAATAATTCTTACATAAAACCATTTCAATACAAACACAATCCAAATGCAAAACATTCGCACGATACTTCTACGGTTGGTATAGAAGAAAAAACAGCCCACAATGTAGTAGGCTTTTTAAATAACAAAGCTCCTTATACCATTGTTATTGGAGCACACTACGATCACTTAGGCGAAGGCCATGATAAAAATAGTTTAGACGCAAATCCAATTGGAAAAATTCACAACGGTGCCGATGATAATGCAAGCGGTACAGCAGGTGTTATAGAATTAGCGAAATACTTTGCTTCCAATAAAAAAACAGAGCCCTACAATTTTTTATTTATTTGCTTTAGTGGAGAAGAGTTGGGTTTGTTAGGAAGTAAAAAATACGTTGAGAAATCAGATATAGAATTAAGTAAAATGAATTACATGGTAAACATGGATATGATTGGTCGCTTAAACGATTCTACCAACAAATTAATGATTTACGGTGTAGGCACTAGTCCTGTTTGGGTTCCCTTATTAGATTCAATTCAATCCAATTTAAAATTAGTGAAAGATAGCAGTGGAATTGGCCCAAGTGACCAAACATCTTTTTACTTAAAAGATATTCCGGTGTTGCATTATTTTAGCGGTCAACATAGCGATTATCACAAACCAAGCGACGATGAAGAAAAAATTAATTACAAAGGCGAAGTAATAATTTTAGATTTTATTGCTGCTGCCATTGAAAAAACATTTCGTTATCCAAAACTTACTTTTACTAAAACACGCAACCCTGATATGGGAAAATCGAGTTTTAAAGTAAGTATGGGCGTAATGCCTGATTATACCTACGAAGGCGAAGGCATGAGAATTGACGGAGTAAGCGAAGGTAAACCAGCGTTTAAAGCAGGTTTAAAGGGTGGAGACATTATTATTAAGTTTGGGAACACCGCCGTTAAAAACGTAAAAGATTACATGAAAGCACTGGGCGAATTTAAAAAAGGAGATTCCACAACAGTTGAAATTTTACGTGATGGTAAAAAAATGAGTTTTCCGGTTAATTTATAAATGGGCAAAAATTTAAGCCCAACACAAAATAATTTAAAATAAAAAAGGCTCAATCTAAACATTGAGCCTTTTTAGTAGTCCCAGTTGGACTCGAACCAACGACCTACGGTTTAGAAAACCGTTGCTCTATCCAGTTGAGCTATGGGACCATTTTCTTTTAATTTCGAAACTATAGATTCCTGCCTACCGATACCACATCCTTTGAGATGTTAGGCAGGTATCCAGTTGAGCTATGGGACCATTTTCGAAAAATATAACTAAACCCTCATGATTTAGCCAAAAATCGCTCGGCAAAGGTAAAAAAATAAATAATTTATACAATTATAATTATTGCCGGATTTTGGCGTTTTTTGTAAAGGTGGAAATTTCTATTATTATAGTTAATTACAATGTAAAGTACTTTATTGAGCAGTGCCTTTACTCGGTTTTTAACGCCTTAAAGAATACCAAAGCCGAAGTTTTTGTAGTTGATAACAATTCAGTTGACGGCTCGGTAGCGCTTATTAAAAATAAATTTCCTCAGGTAAAACTAATTGAAAACCATGTAAACAGTGGTTTTTCAGTTGCCAACAACCAGGCTATAAAATTGGCTACAGGCAAATATGTATTGCTGTTAAACCCCGATACCATTGTTCAGGAAGATACTTTTGAAAAGGTAATTGCCTTTATGAACCAACACCCCGAAGCCGGTGGATTGGGGATTAAAATGGTTGACGGTAAAGGAAATTTTTTACCCGAAAGTAAGCGTGGTTTGCCAACACCTGCCGTAGCTTTTTACAAAATATTCGGCTTGGCAAAACTTTTTCCGAACTCGCAAAAATTCGGGCAATATCATTTAACGTTTTTAGACAAAAATAAAAATCACACGGTAGATATTTTAAGCGGTGCTTTTATGTTGATGCGCAAAGAAGTGCTTGATAAAATTGGTTTGCTTGACGAAACATTTTTTATGTATGGAGAAGATGTTGATTTGAGTTATAGAATAACCCAAGCCGGTTATAAAAATTATTACTTTGCCGATTCCAGCATTATTCATTACAAAGGCGAGAGTACTAAAAAAAGCAGTGTAAATTATGTTTTGGTTTTTTATAAAGCCATGGCAATTTTTGCGCGTAAACACTTTAGCAATAAAGGTGCCGGAATAATGATTTTTTTAATATACTTGGCCATTTACCTGCGTGCGTTTGCCGCAATATGCAGCCGCATTGTAAAACAAACATTTTTTCCGGCAATTGATTTTACCCTAATACTTTTAAGTTTATACTTCGTAAAAAATATCTACGAATTAAATTTTAAACTGTATCCAAATTTTTATTCCGATACCATTATCAATTTTGCATTTCCGGTTTACACCTTAATTTGGATGTTTTTTGCATACCTCAGCGGCGGTTACGATACGCCATTAAGGATTACAAAAATTATACGAGGCGTACTTACCGGATCGGCATTTATTTTAATTGTCTATTCATTACTTCCGGAGTATTACCGTTTTTCAAGAGCCTTAATTTTATTAGGTACCGCTTCTGCAATAGTAATATACTGCGGTTTACGTGTAATTTATCATTTTGCCGGAATTAAACGATTTAAATTAACAGAACAATTAACCGATAAACGAATAGCCATAATTGGTGACGAAGAAGAATTTAATCGCGTAAATACTTTACTAAAACAAACTTCCATTCAGTGGAGTTTTATTGGTTTTGTAAGCAACGAATCTAATGGAATAAAAAACCCAAATTACATTGGGAATTTTAGTCAGATTGATGAAGTTATTGAAGTGCATCAAATAAACGAAGTAATTTTTTGTGCAAAAAATATCTCATCTCAAAACATCATTAATAAAATGCTTTCATTGGTGGCAAAAGATATTGAGTTTAAAATAGCGCCGCCCGAAAGCCTTTCTATTATTGGAAGCAACAGTATTGATACAGCCGGCGAATTGTATGTAATTGATTTGAATAATATTGCAAAGCCTGAGAATAAACGAAAAAAACGCCTTATAGATATTTCCATTTCATTATTGTTGCTGGCAGGATTACCTTTGTTTGCAATACTTCAAAAAAAACCAGTTGGTTTTATTATTAATGTATTTAAAGTATTATTTGGTTTAAATACTTGGGTGGGTTATGGTAAAGTAGTACGGAAAGATTTACCGGCCATTAAACCTTCTATACTCACGCCGGCAGATTCTTTAAAAGAAAAACCTTTACTTGAAAAATTTAATTTGCTATTATTAAACTACTCTAAATCTTATAAAATAGAAAACGATTTGTTTATTATTCTTAAATCTTTCAGAAGCCTTGGCAATTAAGGTATAACGCATTTGTTAATAAATGTTTAGTGCATTGTCTTCCTTTAAAATTATTCGGAACTTGTAGTAAAATTCAACACATGAAATCCCTTTTTAGTTTTTTAATCGTACTGTTTCTTTCATTTACTTCTGTTGCACAAGATCCCGTAAAATGGTCGGCAACCTACAAAAGTATTTCTGATACAGAAGGTGAAATTCACATTACTGCAGCGATAGATAAAGGTTGGCATACCTATTCTCAAAAAGAAACAGCCGATGGGCCAATACCAACTTCTTTTACATTTGAAGAATCTAAAAATTACACTAAGGTTGATTCTACAACCGAAAGTGAAGCACACGAAGCTTTGGTACCTGCCTTTGGTGCCAGTGTTTTAATGTTTTCAGAAAAAGCAAGCTTTGTGCAAAAAGTTAAACTTAAATCAAAAGCAGGCTTTCCAATAAAATTTAAAGTGGAGTATATGTGCTGTGATAACACCATGTGTTTACCACCTAAAACTGTTGATTTAATGGTACTTACGAAAAAATAACGTTTTGTTTTTTATAGATTAAATTAATAGTATCTTTATTGCTAAATCAATTTAAAGTTATGCGTAATCTGCTTGTTGTCCTAACAGTATTTTTGAGTTTTTTAATGCAATCTCAAGAAAATCCTGTGCATTGGAAAATGGAAACGAAAAAATTAACAGATTGTGAGTACGAGTTAATTTTTAAGGCAAAAATTGATGAGCCTTGGCATATTTACTCATTAGTTAAATCGGGCGATGATGGTCCTAATCCCACATCTTTCATTTTTAATAAATCAAAAGATTTTCAACTTATAGGTAAAGTTATTGAGTCTGCCACCACAAAGGTTTTTGATAAAGTTTTTGAAATGAATGTTGCTTACCATGCCAAAACTGCAACCTTCACTCAAAAAATAAAAATATTAACTTCCAATAAATTTAAAATTACGGGTACATACGAGGCACAAGCATGTACAGAAGAAAAATGTATTTTTCCTCCGGCAGATAAGTTTGAATTTGAATTACAAGGCACTCCCGCGTGTGCAGGTGAAGCAACAAATGCAATTGACACAACACAAGCTACAGCCGTTGCAACGGCAACAAATTGTGATTGCGACACTGCCACTATCTTACAATTAAAAGGAGGCTCAATTGTTTCCACTGCTGATATGCAACCCAAAGTTGATAATACAGCAAAAGTAGAAGAAGAAGATAAAAGTTGGTGGGGAATTTTCTTAGCCGGATTTTTGGGCGGATTTGTTGCATTGTTAACTCCGTGTGTGTTCCCAATGATTCCAATGAACGTTAGTTTCTTTACTAAAAAAAGTAAAAACAAAAAAGAAGGTGTTAGAAACGCATTAATTTATAGTGGATTTATTATTGTTTTATATGTTGCCTTGGGATTAGGTGTTACCGGAATTTTTGGCGCCGGCGCATTAAACACATTATCTACCAGCGTACTGTTTAATTTATTCTTTTTTGTTTTATTGCTTGTTTTTGCTGCCTCCTTTTTAGGAGCATTTGAAATTGTACTGCCCAGTTCGTGGATTGGTAAAATAGATGCAAAGGCAGATAAGGGTGGTTTAATTGGAATTTTCTTTATGGCCTTTACTTTAGCTTTGGTTTCTTTTTCGTGTACCGGTCCAATTATTGGAACCTTATTAGTTGAAGCTGCCGGAACCGGAAGTATTGCGGGACCTTTTTGGGGAATGTTTGGTTTTGCAATTGCATTATCTCTCCCATTTGGTTTATTTGCCGCTTTTCCCGGTTGGTTAAATTCATTACCAAAATCAGGTGGTTGGTTAAATTCTGTAAAAGTTGTTTTAGGGTTTTTAGAATTAGCGCTTGCATTAAAATTTGCATCAAATGCAGATTTGGTTGTTCAGGCAGGTTACTTAACCAGAGAAGTTTTTGTTAGCTTATGGATTGTAATATTTTTATTGCAATCGCTTTACCTTATTGGTGTTTTTAAAACGGCACACGATAGCGATGTGAAATCTATTTCGGTTACCAGAATGTTTTTTGCCATTGTATCCTTCTTCATCACTATTTATTTAATCCCTGGTTTGTGGGGCGCTCCATTAAAATTATTCAGCGGTATTTTACCTCCATTAGAATATTCTGAATCACCACATGGTTTTGGCGGTGGAGGAACCAGCAGCGCTGCACTTACACAAAATGTAGACCCTGAATTTGCAAAACACATAGAAGTAAATAAAAACGGAATCATTCATTTTAAAAATGATTACGAAAAAGCATTGGCTTATGCAAAAAAAGTAGGCAAGCCATTAATGGTTGATTTTACCGGACATGCGTGTGCAAACTGTCGTAAAACAGAAGACTATGTCTGGCCCGACGCTTCTATATCTAAAAGATTGAACAATGATGTGGTTTTAGTTTCTTTGTATGTTGATGATAAACGCCCACTAGATCCAAAAGATTATATGAATGTGGTTTGGTTTGGGAAAGAAAGACAAATTACAGATATAGGCGATAAATATAAATACATGGAAGAAATGCTTTACCAGCAAAGCACGCAACCTCTTTATGTTTTGTTAGACCATAATGAAAAACCTTTAAACAAAGTTCGCGGTTATGATCCGGATATTGAAGAATATGCCAAATGGATGGATGAAGGAATTGAAAAATTCAAATCGTTAAAGAAAAATTAAAATCCTGCAATAAAACCCATTTGAAAATATGGGTTGCTGTATATCGATAAATTGTGTGGCGTTAAGTTGTACATAATACTTGTAATTAATGCCGATTTATCTCCAATTGCAACTCTGTAGCCGCCACCTACTAAAAAATAATCAACCCAAACTCTTTCCATTTTAGGATTTGTGCTATAATAATTAGGTTGACTTAATTTGTCGTATTGAACTTGAGCAAATAAATCTTCGGTTAACATATAACGGGCAAAACTATGCGAGCCATATAAACTTTGACTAAATTTTGCGCCATTTGAATACCGAACGCTTGCATAATTATAAATAACACCAATACCAATTTGCAAATCATCTGTTACCCTATACCCTATTGAAGGTGAAAGATTAATAAATGTTGTATTGCCAAACCAAGCTCCAAAATTTCCACCATACAACATATTCTCTTTAATTTTCTGTAGGCGTTCGTTCTTGTTCTTCGCTTTGGTTTTTACTTGAGGATCTCTTTCACCATAATACACACTATCTGTTTGCGCTAAACCATCTTGCAGTTTAAACAGTAATAAAATAGCAATGTATTTTTTTAAAGTCATTTTGTTATTATGCTTATCTTCGTTAGGTAAATTTACAAAATATGTTGGTTATTATTACAGGCGCATCAAAAGGTATAGGATTTGAATTGGTTAAAAAATTTGCAGGTACTAATTATTTAGTAATTGCTGTTTCCAGACAAACCAAAAGTTTAAGCAAACTTATAAATGATTCATCTTACACCAATGTATTAGCTGTTTCGGCAGATATATCAACTTCAAAAGGCATAAATTCTGTTTTAACTATTTCTAAAAAATTAAAAAAGCCTTTGAGCATCCTAATTAACAATGCCGGCATAATTGTAAACAAACCCTACGAAAAAATTTCAGAAAAAGAGCTAAAAGAAGTTTACTCTACCAACGTGTTTGCTCCATTTTTACTTACTCAAAAATTAACTCCTTTATTTAGTAAAAAAACAAAAGGCCACATTGTAAACATTAGCAGCATGGGTGGTTTTCAGGGAAGTGCAAAATTTGCCGGACTTAGTGCCTATTCATCCAGTAAAGCTGCCTTAAGTGGTTTAACCGAATGTTTAGCAGAAGAATTAAAAACAAAAAACATTTCGGTTAATTGTTTAGCCATTGGGGCTGTTCAAACAGAAATGTTAAGCAAAGCATTTCCGGGTTATAAAGCGCCTCTAAAAGCTAATGAAATGGCTGAATATGTTTTTGACTTTGCAATTAATGGAAATACATTTTACAACGGAAAAATTTTACCAGTTTCCTCCTCAACTCCATAAATGATGCGTTATTTCTATTTGATAATGGTAATGGCTGTTTGTATAACCAGTAAGGCTCAGTTTAAAAAAACATATTCCGGGCAATATTTTATTACCAAAGCAAACTGTGCGGGTGCTGCAGAAACAGAAGGAGCTAAGCTTTATAATGAAACCAACATTGCTTTTGCTAATCAAACTATTTATTTATACAAAAAAAACAAATGTGTAGATAGTATAGTTACAGATAAGGAAGGGAAATTTTCTAAAAAATTAAATCATGGTAAATACGCCATGTTTTTGCCTTACAAACATTATAAAACAATTCCTTTTGGTTCAACAAACGACTTTAAAATGGAGTGTATGGAAAAAGAGTGGTTAATACCCGATGCCATTTTAAAAGTTAGTTGGAAAGGAACGCATCGTATTAATTACCGCATTGCTATTCAATTTTGTGAATGGCAATACAATTGTTTAAAAAACATTCGCATCCCTCCTTCGCAAAATTAAAACTGTGGCATGAAACGTATTTTAATTATAGTATTACTTTTCGTTCAGTATATTTTACCATCTCAAACCTTAACACAAACTGTAAAAGGTAACGTGGTTGACAAACAAAGTCAGAGCCCTTTACCCGGAGTTGTTTTGTTAATTTCAGGGAACGATCAAAAAAATGCCATTTCAAACGAAAATGGTTTTTATAAAATTCAAGAAATTCCTATTGGCCGTGTTTTGCTTATTGCAACTTACACCGGTTATAAACCAAGACAAATTTGGGTGGTTTTAAATTCGGGTAAAGAATCGGTAATTAATATTGAAATGGAAGAAAATGTTTACCAAGGAGAAGAAGTTGTTGTAATTGCCGAACAAGATAAAACCAAAAGCAATAACAAAATGAGTACTGTTAGTTCTCGTTTGTTTAGTTCAGAAGAAGCCGGAAGATATGCGGGAAGCAGAAATGATCCGGCACGAATGGCTGCAAATTTCGCCGGCGTAAGCGGAGCTAATGATTCAAGAAATGATATTATTATAAGAGGAAACTCCCCTTTAGGAATTTTATGGCGCTTAAACGGATTGGATATTCCAAATCCAAATCATTTTGGAAACTCAGGTTCAACCGGTGGGCCTATTAGTATATTAAACAATAATACACTTGATAATTCCGATTTTATGAGCGGCGCATTTGCAGCAGATTATATTAATGCCACTTCCGGTGTTTTTGATTTAAAAATGAGGCAAGGCAATAGCGAGAAACATGAATTTTTAGGTCAGGTTGGTTTTAATGGATTTGAATTAGGCGCGGAAGGACCTTTAAATAAAAAGCAAAATGCAACTTATTTAATTAATTACCGATACTCTACGCTTTCTGTTTTTAAGGCGTTAAATATAAATTTTGGAACAGGAGCAGCAGTACCTCAATACCAAGATTTAAGTTTTAAAACAGATTTTAATACAACTAAAGCAGGAAAATTTTCGTTTTGGGGAGTTGGAGGAATTAGCCACGTTGCACTTCTTAATAAAGATAAAAAAGTGGGCGAAGATTTATACGGGTACAGTGCCAGAGATTTGTACTTTATTTCCAATGTTGGCTCTACCGGTTTAAGCCATACTTTACTTTTTAAAAATAATGCCTATTTAAAAACCAATATTGGAATTAGCGGAAATTATAATAATATTAAAGCCGATAGAATAGACACTTCCTTTAAAACAGTTGGCAATGTTAAACCCGAATACAGAAGTGTAAGCAAAAACATTATATACTCTTTCAACTCTATTTATAATAAAAAGGTAAATACTAGAAATTTTTTTAATACAGGTGTATTTGTTGATTTATTTAATAGTGTGTTTGTAGACAGTACCGATAATTACTTTGGCTACAACACATTTCAAACCTTAAGGGATTATAAAGGAACTTCTACTTTATTAAGAGGATTTTTTCAGTGGCAACACAAATTCAGTGAAAATCTTTCTTTTATATCAGGTGTATCGGGGCAATATTTTGTGCTGAATGAAAAACATGCTATTGAACCCAGGTTAGGTTTAAAATACCAAGTAAACTCTAAACAAAGTTTTGGATTAGGTGGCGGAATGCATAGTCAGTTGCAACCCGTTTATGTTTACTTTGCCAGTAAAACATACTCAACCGGCGAGCGGGTAGAAACTAATCGTAATTTAGATTTTACCAGAGCTATACATGCAGTTTTATCATACGATAATAACTTTAGCACCAATTTTAGATTAAAAACAGAATTGTATTATCAATACTTATATCAAATACCGGTTAACAATTACCCCTCTGTTTTTGCCACCATTAATTTAGGAGCTAATTTTGAAAGTCCTAATGTTACAGATTTAGTAAGTAAAGGAGAAGGTTATAACTACGGTTTAGAAATTACCTTAGAGAAATTTTATAGTAAAGGCTACTACTTTTTATTTACCGCAAGCTTATTTGAAAGTAAGTATAAGGCAAGTGATAATGTGATAAGAAACACCGCTTTTAATGGTAACTATGTTTTTAATTTATTAGGAGGAAAAGAATTTAAACTGAACCAAAAATTAACCTTTGTATTGGATGTTAGAAGCACTTATGCCGGAGGTAAACGATATATTCCTATCGATTTAAATGCAAGTATTGCAGCAGGAGAAGAGATAAGAGATGTTTCTAAAGCTTTTGAGTTGCAATATCCGGCTTATTTTAGAACGGATGTAAAACCTGGACTAAAATTAAACACCAAGCGTTTAACGCATGAATGGAGTGTAGATATACAAAACGTAACTAAACACGAGAATATTTTCCAGGAAAGCTATGATTTAATAAACAAACGAATTCAAACCGACTACCAGCTAAGGTTTTTTATTATCCCTCAATACAGGATATTATTTTAAACAAAAAAACCGCATTACTGCGGTTTTTTTGTTTAAACGGTTCTTTATTTAATTATGAAGCAGGAACTTCTTTTTTAATTTCCTTTATGTTTTTAGCCGAATCAAACATTTTTTGAACTGACTCCTTGTCTAAAGGTTTACCTTCTGTTACTTTAATGTCTTGAATATTATAATCTGCATCTCCTATTTTTTGGTTTACGATAAAATGAAATTCGGGGGCAGTAATTTCACTTTCCCAAAATATAGCAGTTGGCTCTTCTACTAAATAGCTTTTTAGCTTATTAATTTCATCGTCTTTAATTTCAGCTTTCTTTTGTTCCAGGTCTTCTGCTAATTCACTAATTGCAATTGCAAAATTAGGTCCAACAGTAATTTCTAAAGCCCCGTAAGATTGTTCAATAATGGTTAGTTTAGCTTGAACTGTATCAGGAACAAAAACCGCAAATGGTTTTCCATAATTCGTTAAATCTAATACGCACATGCCTTCAGGTGCAACAATTGGTTCTTGGGCCGGCTTTTTATCGCCACAAGCAGAATTAAAAAATAATCCAACGATTCCGAGTGTAATAATTAAAGTCTTTTTCATGAGTTAAGGTTTATGTGGAAGTAAAGATAACTATTTTAATTTTTTATGAAAGTTTATTTGAAGGGGTACAAGAAACGATATAAAACAAAAAATCCCGGCTGAGCCGGGATTCTTATTATTTCTTTTTCTTTTTAGCTGCTTTTTTCTTAGCTGCTTTTTTCGCAGGTCTTTTAGCCGCTTTCTTAGCTGACTTCTTTACTGCTTTTTTCTTAGCAGCTTTCTTAGGAGCTGCTTTTTTAGCTGTTGCTTTTTTTGCCATGGTTTTTGTTTTTTGAGATTTATTAATACGAAGTAAACAAATTATTTATTGTTATCTTAAAATAAGGTACTTATTTTTTCAACATCAAAATGTTGAAATTGTTAATAGCGCTTTTTGAATTGAATTTGATTACGTGATGTTTTTTTACTCTTACAATAAAATTATTTTTTTATGATGTCTCGCGTATATAGTAAAACATAGTGTTACAGAGATTGTAAAAAAATATTTTTGATTTTATTTCATTCGTTTTTTATACAATTATGCTCTTTTTTGAGTGTGCTTTTTCAATCATTCGCGAATAATAAATTCTTCTTCAATTTCCCAATCAGGTATCACTTTTATAGCTTTTTCGAAAATAAATGTGTTTTCAGCCTGATTCTTCAATAAAAAATTTCCTGTGTCCCAAAGTTTATTTGAATTATCATCATAAATAACTCTAACCTTATATTGACCTGGAGTTAAATCATTAAACACAAACGGGGTAATATTGGTGCTTGATAAAGAAATTTCTGTAAATGCTTGCTTCGCCACCCTGTTGTCGGAAGTGAGCAGTTGTATAATGTAAGCTTGTTTTTTATTAAAGGTTACTTTCAAAGATAAACTTCCAAATTCTTTTTTACCCAATACATTAAAATTGTATGATAAAGAATCGTTAGTATAACCAATGTAATTTACAAAAACAGAAGTATCCAATTTTATGGTGTAATCTATTTTGGGTTTAAAGTCGTTTTTAAACACCAATGTATTTTCATCTAACCACTCTGTAATAATTTGTGTTTTACTCATTAAAGTATCCTTTTTACTCACAATAAACACACCTTCAGGTCTGAATTTATCTTTGTTAACCCATGTTTGCATTTTAAAGGTGGGTTTATTCCAATAGCTCAACTTTCCATTTTCAAAATTTGAAATGGGTTTAATTACTCTTCTGTTTCTAAATTTAAATACCGGAACTTTTAGCATTAGGGTGTCGCTTTTTATTTGGTTTTCGTAATTAACCTGTAACCATAATGAATCTTTAATTTCTTTGTAGTAAAAAATGCAAGTATCTGAGTTGCGTTCTGGCGAAACTTGCGTAAAATTTAAGGATGCTTCTTTAACAACAGGACTTAAGTCGATTTTTGATTTTGTATTAAACAGAATCATTCCTTTGCCGTATTCTGTCATTACCACTTTCTTTACAAATACTTTTTCTGCTTTTTCTTTAAACAACTTTAATTTGGCACTTGAGTCTGTTCCTATTTTAACTAAATCATTTAAAAAGCCAATTGATTCGGTTTCTTGACCGTTATATAAATAATCTTTGTTTTTATCTGTAAAGCAAACCAATTTAAACTCTTTAGAGGGCAAGTTCTCCATTTCAAACAATCCTTCTTCATTTGTTCTGGCTAAATAATCGGGAGTTTGTTTGTAAGGAAAGCTATCGCTTAAATTTTCATTATAGTATAAACCGGCAACTACATCTTTTTCTGCCTCGGCAGTGTATGCATTTACAACCTTCCCTTTAAATTTTAGTGTATCAATTTCAGAGCCGGTAGAAAACACATAGGCAAAGTTGTTTATAGAATTTCCTTCGTGCATATCGGCAATAGCCGTTCCGAAATAAATTTTATAGGTAGTATTTGGCAATAATTCTGAAGCATTCATTTTAATTACTACTTTTTTACCGTTTGCCGTAATTTCCGGTTGATTTTTAATTTTCGGACTAATTAATAATTGATTATTGAGGTCTTTTAATTTAACAAACTCATCAAACTTTAATACAATGATGTTACTGCTAAAGTTAGTTGATTGCATTAGAGGAAATGCTTCCAATAATTTTGGTGGTGTTGTATCTTTTTCACCTCCGTTTAATACACCAATTTGTGCGCAACGATTAAAATTGAGTAAAATCAATAAATAGAGCGTTATTTTAAGTACATTAGACTTCATTCAGTAAATTTGTGTATAAAAGTAAAGCAAATTACGAATTAAGTTAAAGCAGCAAGTGTATTATTATCTTAATATTTTAAAAAAACTAAGTGTATTTAAATTAATTAATTATTGCAAACTGCTAATTAGTTACCATGTGTCTAAAAACACGGGTAAAAATTTTCAAAATGCCTTGCCCGCAAGCTTAAGTGTTGAGCCTACTACCAGTTGTAATTTAAGATGCCCACAATGTCCAAGCGGTTTAAGGCAATTTTCAAGAGAAACAGGTATGTTGGAGATTACTTTTTTAAAGACTTTAATAAGCCAGGTAAAAAAACATGTGTTTAGTATTAATTTTTACTTTCAGGGAGAACCGTATTTAAATACAAACTTTTTAAAAATGGTAAAAGAAGCGCATCAGCATAAAATTTATACCATTACCAGTACCAATGCACATTATTTAAATGAAGAAAACTGTGTTGAAACCATTAAAAGCGGTTTAGATGAAATCATCATCTCCATTGATGGAATAACACAAGAAACATATGAAAAATATCGAATTGGCGGAAATATAGATAAAGTATTTAATGGTGCAGCTACTTTAATTGAAGCTAAAAGAAAATTAAAAAGTAAAACACCCTTCGTTATCTTTCAATTTGTAGTATTTAAGTTTAATGAAGCTGAAATTGATAAAATAAAATCAATTGGCACAAAAATGGGGGCAGATAAGGTTACTATAAAAACAGCACAAATTTATGATTTTGAAAAAAGCGAACACTTAATACCTGAAAATACAAAATACGCGCGTTACAAAAAAAACAAATGGGGCAAATGGGAAATTAAAAACCCATTAAAAAATCAGTGTTGGAGAATGTGGCAAGGGTCGGTAATAACATGGGATGGAAAAGTTGTGCCTTGTTGTTTTGATAAAGATGCCAAATATAAACTCGGTGATTTAAAAACAAACAGCTTTAAAGAAATTTGGTTTTCTGAGGCATATACCTCCTTTAGAAAATCAATATTAAAAAGCCGTAAAGAAATTGATATTTGCACTAATTGTACCGAGGGAACAAAAGTTTTCTCAGATTAACGCTTATTCGACTCTTTAATATAAGCATCAAGCGCACCTGACATACTTGGGTTTTGAGGATTAGGTGCAAAAATATCTAGCCTAAAACCTAACTGTTTTACATTTTGTGCGGTTGCATAACCAAAAGCCGCAATTCTAACGTTGTTTTGCTTTAAGTTAGGGAAGTTTTGCTTTAAAGATTTAATACCCATGGGAGTAAAAAACACCACTACATCATATTCGTTCAGCGATTTTATATCACTTAAATCTGCGCAAACAGTCTTGTAAAAAGTTCCTTTGGTATATGTGATTTTTAACTCATCTAAAAAATCAACAATTTGCTCCTTATGCACATCACTAACCGGAATTAAAAACTTTTCAGTTTTGTTCTTTTTTATAACGTCTACCAAATCAATAATTGTTCCGTGACCAAAAAATATTTTTCGTTTACGATACTGAATGTACTTTTGAAGGTAATATGCTGTTTGTTCGTTAATGCAAAAGTATTTCATTTCTTCCGGTACTGTAATTCGCATTTCGTTGCAAATTCTGAAATAATGATCTACGGCCAGTTTGCTTGTCATAATTACAGCACCGTGCGCCAAAATATCTATGCGTTGAGTTCTAAATTCTTGAGCATTTAAACCTTCCACTTTAATAAATTGGCGAAAAGTTAAATTAAGTCCGAATTTTTTTGCCAAATCAAAATAAGGATTTCGTTCTGTTTCTATCGGCTTTGGCTGCGAAATTAAAATATTCTTTACTTTCGTTTTTGGGTGGTTGCTAACTTCAATTTTCGGAGGAGGCGGAAGAGCTATAAAGTTTTTTTTATTGGATTTCCTTATTCTCTTTTCTTCAGGCTTAGGGCTAACAATATGTACTTCAAGAAAATCCTTTTTTCCACTCTTTTTTGCTTTTACTTCAGCAACAGGCTTTGTGCTTTTTAAACCTTCTTTAACTGTTGGTTTAATAGTTTTTTTGGGTTTTGTAATTGATTTTTTTTGTGCCTTTTTAGGAGCAGCTTTTTTCTTTGGCGAAGCTATTGCTTTCTTTACCTTTTTTCCGGATTTTTTAGGAGCCGCTTTACTTGCTGTTTTTTTAGCTTTTTTTACTACTTTTTTTGCCGCCATCCTAAACGTAAATTAAAAATTTGTAATTATAAATTTTGTAAAAACTAAAAAAGGTAAAATTTCTAAGGCACAAAGATAAATAAAAACTTGTAATAAGCCCACATGATTTTCAAATAAACTAAAAATTAATCCGCGATAAACCTTTATTATAAACCCAAAAAACAAAATAACCCCTATGCTAATTATAAAATAGGGAGAAGATAAGCCACTAAACTCAACAATAACTAATGCCGGCAGCAGTATTAAACCCAAAGCTTGGTTAATTACAAGATTGCTGTAAAATATTTCAGTACCTAATTGGTAGGAGTTAGTAACAGTAATTACAAGCATTTTTAAAAGGTATTTTAATCCATGAAACACAGTTGTTGCAACAATAAAAAATAAGTATTGCAAAAAGGGCGTTTTACCTTGTAGAATAATATTAAACTGATAGTTTAGTTTATATATAAAAAATGCAAACATCAGTACAAAAAGAATACTTAGTGCGTAAGAAGTAGGATTGAGCGGATTAAATTCTTCTCGCTCCAATTGTCTAATTGCTTGTAGATTATAGGATGAACGAAACGTCATAGCCAACTTATACGGCGTTGCAACTCTTAAATAAATAAAAATAGAGAAGCAAAAAAGCATTAATAATGATGGCCAAACCGCTGTATAGCTATCGTTAAAAATAGGGTACAAATTAACGGGCTTTAAATTATGATTTGTAAAAATGTGTTCGTACACAATAATTATAATGCAAACGTTCTTGAAATGCAGAATCCAAATTTAACCTGACCTTTTAACCAACTATCTGCAGTATATGTAAGAAAATTATTCTCAATTAAACCCCCTGCATTGGTAAAGAAGAGGCTAAAAACATGCCCTCCTGTTTCCATTTCAACGCCAAAGGATAGTGGCATTTTTACATCGTCGTTGTTTTGGTAAAATTTATTAAAGTTGTGAAAGTAATCACCAATTAAACTCATTCGTTTGGTTATTTTAATGCGGCCACCTATACCTAACGAAAATAAACCGTTTTCATCCTCAGCATTGTTATTCGTGTTTATTCTTTGCACAATAAAATTTCTATGAAAATAAGTAGGTAATAGTTGTAAAGAAATTGCTTTATTGATTTTACTGGCAATAATTAATTGAGCCACATAATTAAAACGATGCAATTCATTTGTTTTAAAATTTTTCTCTACACCGGAGTAAAGCAAAGAAGTGGGATTATGATTATAGCCTACATCACCAAAAAAAGTTAATGTAACCGGAACCTTAAAATCAGTTGTTTGCTTTAAAAACTTCCATTTTAAACTCCCGTCAATTTGCTTATTCATTCGGCTTCTGCCAATTCCTAAGGTAATATCGTCCGTTAAACCATAATCAAAACTAAAACGGATATCATTTACCGCATCAAAACCAAAAAATGTTTGAAATGTTTGATTAATTGGATTAGGATCGTTGGTGTTGTATATATTCCCAAATCGGTGAGAAATTCTAAAATCTAAGTGTTTTGCCTTCACCGTTTCAATGGTTTGAGCATTTCCTATTTTAAATGTTTTAAAAGTTGCGTACACTTTTTTATTTGTTTCTTGGTTGGTATTCACCAAGGCTAACAAATCTTCTTCCTGCGCTATTAAGGTGCCGGCAAATAACAAAAAAGTTAAGGGCAGGTATTTCTTCATAAACAAAACGGGTTATTTCTTTTGGAATGGTTCTAAAACACTGTAAACATCAACATCTACAACTTCTGCAATGTTTTTTACATACATAGATGGTACTTTAATTTTATAATCCACTACACTAATTTTGAATTTAGTTTTAATGGTTAACTCGTTACCCTTTTTTGTAATGGTGCCTTCGTATGTTTCTTCTTTGGTTTCTCCATGAATTTCCATTTTTCCGGTAACCGTAACCTTTGTTTCGCCATCTTTCGTTAAATCAACTTGCTCGTTAATTTTTCCTTTAAAAATAGCATTCGGAAATTTTTCAGTTTCCATGTAATTTTCATTAAAATGTTCTTCCATTAAAGAGTTTTTAAACTTAAACGCAATAACATTTATTATTATTTGAATATTGTTGGTTGAAGGGTTGTAAACAATTACTCCACCGTTATTTGTTGCCGTAATATCTTCCAGCGGAGCCTTAGAAAAAAAAGAAATTTTAGTGGTTCCTTCTTTTGCCTTATACATTTGGGCATTTACATTTAATGCAAACAAGGCTGATAAAATTAATGTGAAAAAAGCTTTAAGCATATTTCTAAATTTTAATCAAATATACCTTAAATTAAGCTAAAGTGCAAATACTCAAAAACTTATCAATTAATCGCGGCCAAGCCAGTTGATGCATGTTTGATTGTTTAATTTTACTTGCCTCTTTACTAAAAATAGTATTACACTTTATAATTGTAAACTGAGTAATTAAATGCTGGTGAGAAAGGATATGCTTTAGCTTATGCTGTTTGTTTTCTATCACATAATGTTTTCCAATGATCTTTAATAAATTTTTATTTTTCAAAAGCTGATACAATTCTGTCTCCTCATCGGTTTCTATTAAAAACAATTCGTTTAATCCTTGCCAAATGTCTTTAGCTGTTCTTTTGTTATAGAGCACATCTCCCTTTTTATCTATCAATAAAAAATAATTAAAATAACGTTTGCGTACTTTCGTTTTCTTTTCTTTAACCGGTAAGGCCGCAACCATCCCTCTTTCAAAAGCAAAGCATTTACTTTTTAAAACACAAACGGTACAATTTGGGTTTACCGGTTTACACATTTGTGAACCAAATTCCATAATGGCTTGATTATATAAGGCCGGATTTTTTTTATTTAAAAGTACTTGCGCCAACTCTTCAAATTGCTTTTTGCCTGATGAACTATCAATAGGTGTTTTTATTCCGTAAACGCGACTTAATACTCTGTAAACATTTCCATCTATTACAGCATGCGGCAAATTATAGGCAAAACTTGCTATGGCAGCTGCAGTATATGTTCCAACTCCTTTTAATTCTATTATTTGATTGTATGTGCATGGGAAATTGCCATTAAATTTAGTGTTTATCAATTTTGCACTTAAATGTAGGTTACGCGCTCTAGAATAATAACCCAAGCCTTGCCACAATTTAAGCACCTCCTCTTCCTTGGCTTTGGCTAATTTTTCTACAATTGGGTACTTTTTAACAAATGCTTCATAGTAAGAAAGACCCTGCTCTACCCTGGTTTGTTGCAATATAATTTCACTTAACCATATAAAATAAGGGTTAGTGGTTTCTCGCCAAGGTAAATTACGCTTGTTTTTCGTGTACCATTGCTCTATTTTTCTTCCAAATTCGGGGTCCATTAGGGCTATTTTTGGGTAAATGTGAAGATTTTCTCGAATTTTTCAATTTATTTTTTTTGGTTTTAATTAAAATACTATCTTTGCTCCCCTATTTTAAAATTTCAATTAATTGATTTTAAATAATTTGAGAGATGACAAAAGCAGATATTGTAAACGAGATTTCAGAAAAAACAGGTGTTGAGAAAATTGCGGTTCAAGCTACTGTAGAAGCCTTTATGAAAACCATCCGCAATTCAATGATTGAAGGTAAAAATGTTTACCTACGTGGATTTGGAACATTTGTAGTAAAGAAAAGAGCTGAGAAAATTGGCCGTAATATTTCTAAAAATACTACAGTTGTTATTCCGGCGCATTTTATTCCGGCATTTAAACCGGCTAAAACTTTTGCAGAGCGCGTAAAACGCAATGTAAAATCGGCAGAGCCGGAACCAAAAAATGATGATTAATAATTTTGATGTAAGTTAAAGTGAAGCCCATTCAAGTTAAAATAGCTTTAACTGCAGGTGCGTTTTTACTGTTCGTTCTTTTATTTAATGCAAACCGAATTGCTCCTTCAAAAAAAGAAGCAATGGGATCTAACAACAAAACTGGCATTACAAATAATGCCAACATTGATGTTTATGCCAACATTGCTGAAAAAAACTTAAATGAGGAACTAAAAACCAAATTTAATTTTTTTAAAAAAGAGGCGGTAAAAAATGCCAACTACTTTGATAGCCTTGCAACACTTTGGGATAATTTAAAAAAACCAGATGTTGCTTCTTTAAACATGGAAAGGAAGGCCTTGCAAACAAAAAAGGCAGCAGATTGGTTTATGGCCGGAAACAGGTATTATTACAGTGTTCCGTTTATAAAAGACGAAACTGAACTTCCTGTTTTATACGAAAGTGCAGTGCGTTGTTTTAAAAAAGGCCTAGAACTTGACCCCAAGGATAACGATGCAAAAATTATGTTGGCCTCTTGTTATGTTGAAGGTACAAACAACCCAATGGATGGTATTACCCTTTTAAAAGAAGTTGAAAAGGTAGACAGCAACAATGTAAAATTACAATTAGCTTTTGCCTTCTTTTCCGTTAAAAGTAACCAAATGGATAAAGCCATTAAAAGGTTTAATAAGGTTTTAGAAGTTGACCCTAACTATATTGAAGCTTATTTACACTTAGCAGATATATACGAACAAATGAATAATACCGATAAAACAATTGAAGCATTAGAAAAATACGCCGCTAAAACCAACGACCCTATGTCGAAGAGCGAAGTGGAGAAATACATAAAACAATTAAAATTAAAATAAATAGAATATTAACTTAAAAATTAATTTATGCCAAGCGGAAAGAAAAGAAAAAGACATAAAATGGCAACTCATAAGCGTAAAAAACGCCTAAGAAAGAATCGCCATAAGAAAAAATAACCTTAGGTTATTTAATCTATAATTAGCAATAGCAGAAAATTTTTCTGTTTATACTTCAAACTATTATTAAAGAAAACAGGTAATGGAATTCATTGTTATGTATTCACGTTCCTGCTTTCTTATTATATAATTAAATTTATTTAGCGTGAACCATGAATTAATAATTAATTCAACAGCCAACGAAGTGGTAATAGCGCTGTTAAGCGACAAGCGCCTTATTGAGCTTCACCGTGAAAAAAGCAACTCTCGCTTTATGGTGGGTGATATTTATTTTGGTAAAGCAAAAAAGGTGATGACCGGCCTTAACGCTGCCTTTGTGGATGTTGGATACGATAAAGACGCCTTTTTACATTATTTGGATTTAGGCCCACAAGCTAACTCTTTAATAAAATTTGTTGACGCCGTAAAATCAGGCAAACAAAATGTTAGCAACCTCATGTATTTTAAAAATGAGGGAGAAATTAAAAAAGACGGAAAAATTAATGAGGTAATAAAAAGTGGTCAACATGTTTTAGTACAAGTTGCTAAAGAACCTATTAGCGCAAAAGGACCTCGAATTACAACCGAAATTAGTTTAGCCGGAAGATACTTAGTGCTTATTCCATTCTCCGATAAAATTTCTGTTTCCTCAAAAATCAGAAACTTTGAAGAAAAAAATCGCTTAAAAGAATTAATGCAAAGCATAAAGCCCAAAAACTTTGGTGTAATTGTGCGTACTGTTGCAGAAGGTAAAACCGTTGCAGAATTAGAAGCAGATTTAAATGATTTAATTAAGAAGTGGGACGAGTGTTTTAAGCAATTAAAAACAGCCGAGCCGCCTTTAAGAGTATTGGGCGAAATGGACAGAACCAACTCTATTTTGCGCGATTTTTTAAATGCTTCTTTTAATGCTATTCATGTAAACGATCAAAAAATATTTGACGATTTAAAAACTTACTTAAAAAGTATTGCCCCTGATAAGGTTGATATTATTAAACTGTACACCGGTAAAATTCCAATTTTTGATGCATTTAGTGTAGAAAAACAAATTAAAAGTTTGTTTGGAAAAACAGTGCACATGAAAAGCGGAGCGTACCTGGTAATTGAACACACGGAAGCTTTACACGTATTTGATGTTAATAGCGGAAACAGAGCAAAAAGTGATAGCAGCCAGGAAGAAAACGCTTTAGAAGTAAACCTGGAAGCAGCAGTAGAAGTTGCCCGCCAATTACGTTTGCGTGATATGGGTGGTATTATTGTAGTAGATTTTATTGACTTACACAGTTCTGAAAATCGTAAATTATTATTTGATAAACTGAAAGAGGAAATGAAGTACGATCGTGCAAAACACAACATACTTCCTCCAAGTAAATTTGGTTTAATTCAAATTACTCGTCAGCGTTTACGCCCCGAAATTAATGTAGAAGTAACGGAAACTTGTGCAAGTTGCAATGGAACCGGAAAAGCACAACCTAGTTTGTTGTTTGTTGACCAAATTGAAAATTCTTTGCGCTTTATTATTAAAAACCAAAACCAAAAAAACATTACCCTGCAAGTACACCCTTACATTGAAGCATTTATTACCAAAGGAAGCTGGTTTAGCAGTAAACAATGGAAATGGTATTTTGAATTTAAACAAAAAATAAAAGTAGTGCCTGTAGAAAGTTATGGTTTTATGGAATACCACTTCTTTAATAAAGAAATGGATGAAATAATCATTTAATTATTTCCCTATAACAATTTCTTTTACTGAGTTTACCCAAACATCATTACTGTTTAAGCTATTTACAAGCGTAACTTTTTCGCCTCCGTGTTCGGTAAATATTTCTTGGTACTCTGTGCCTATTTCATAAATGGTTTCCAAACAATCTGCAACAAATGCAGGCGAGAAAACTAAAATATTCTTTGCGCCTTTTTCTGCTAATTCAGCTATTACTTTATCGCTATAAGGTTTAAGCCATTTATTATCTAATCTGCTTTGAAACGAAGAAATATATTTTCCTTCCGGAATATTTAAAGCTTTTACTAACTGACGGGTTGTTTCCATTGAATTAGCACGGTAACAGTAGCGGTTATTGGCAGTTATTTTATTACAGCATTCGCCCATTTTACATGTGTTGTTTCCGTAATGCACCGAACCTTTTAAAATTTGACGTTCCGGTAACCCGTGGTAACTAAAAACAACATGGTCGTAATTATTGATGTTGTAATTTTTTGCTTCGTTAACCAAGGCTTCAATAAATTTAGGGTGATCGTAAAATTTTGCAATTACGTTTAAACTCGGAATTACTTCCCAACTTTTAATTTGATTTAAAACTTCTTCTAAAGTGCTACCCGTGCTTGATGATGCATACTGTGGATAAAGAGGTATAATATGAATTTTTTCAGGTCTTTGTTTTCTAATATTTTCTAAAGCTTTGGCAATACTTGGCTTTTGGTATCGCATGGCTAGCTCTACAAAGTGTGTTTCTTTAACCTTTTCTTGTAACTTATTTTTTAAATCTATGCTGTGTAATAATAATGGAGAGCCTTCTTTGCCCCAAATAGCTTTATATAATTTTGACGAACGAAAACTTCTGAAAGGAACAATAATAAAATTTACCAAAATAAATCTTCCAATTGGGTTTATATCAATTACCCTTTTGTCATTTAAAAATTGGGTAAGGTATTTTCCCACTTTACCGGGTTCAGGAGAATCGGGTGTGCCAAGGTTAATTAATAAAATTGCTTCGTTTTGCATGATAGATTAACAGCTATGGTTGCGTATTGTTTTGCACACCCTTCTCAATTATTGATTCCGAATTTGCATCAGCAGAAGATGCCACAACAGCTTCTACTTCAGCTTCCGGTTTTTTACTTAATTTTTTTTGAAAAAGAATTAAAATAGCAACGCCTGCTGAAATGGCAAAATCGGCAAAATTAAAAATCGGTCTGAAAAACTGAAAATCTTCACCACCCCAAATAGGGAACCATTCCGGGAAATAACCGTTGTAAATAGGAAAGTAAAACATATCTACTACATGCCCATGTAAAAAACTGGCATAACCATTACCGGGAGCCACTAATTTAGAAACCATAAACTCATCGCTTTCGGTAAAAATGCTTCCGTAAAAAACACTATCAAAAATATTTCCCAAAGCACCTGCCAAAATTAAAGCCACACAGAATACAAATAAGGGATGTTCTTTGTGTGTTACAATGTGTTTAATGTAAAAAAAACCGGCAATGCTTGCTATAATTCTAAATACACTTAAAGCCAATTTACCATAATCGCCACCAAACTCCATTCCAAAAGCCATTCCGGGATTTTCAGTAAAATGAATAATGCACCAATTTCCCAACCTACCTACTTCACCTAATGGATAATTTAGCTTAATGTAAATTTTAATAAACTGGTCAATTAACAAAACCAGAAAAATAGTAAGTATAGGTATGCGATAGGTTTTAAACATAAATAAAAAAAGGCTATTAATGCTGCTGCAAAAATAGCCTTTAAATATGGGAAATTAAATTAATTGTTTTGATTCAATTTAGCATCAATGCTTAAAGTTGCATGAGGCACACTGCGTAAGCGTTCTTTAGGAATTAGCTTACCGGTTGCGCGACAAATACCATAACTTTTATTTTCAATACGAACCAAAGCATTTTTTAAGTTGATAATGTATTTTTCTTGACGAGAAGCAAGTTGAGCTGTTTCTTCTTTGCTCATTACATCACTTCCATCTTCTAACAGTTTAAAGGTAGGTGAGGTATCATCCGTTCCATGATTATCTTCATTACTTAAAGTTTGTTTTAGTAAATCGTAGTCGGTTTGTGCTTCTTTTAATTTTTCTAAAATCAACTCTTTAAATTCAGCTAATTCTTTATCTGTATATCTTGAACGGTTATCCTTTGTGTTTACAAATGGCTTAGGTGCTTTTTCGTTGCTTTTCTTAATTAATGGTTTAGATAAATCAACTTGTAATGGGCGGTTGCGAATATACGCTTCCATACTTCCTCCGCTTGATTTTCCTTCATTCTTTTTACGGCGACCTCTACCTCTTTTTATAGGCTCTTCATCATCATCATCTATTTCCGGAACATCGGCACCACCATCTAAATCCACTAAGCCCGCTTCATCTAACTCTCCTACAATTTCATCATCATCTTCCGGTTTTTCGTAATCGTCCTTTATATCTACATCTTCCTCATCATCATCTCCGCCTTTCTTCGATTTTTTTCCACTGGTTTTTGCTTTTACTGAACCCTTATCTTTTTTCTTAATTGCATCAATTGGTTTTCCTACCGGTTTTTTTGCAATTACTTTAGCAATGGGTTTTGCAGCTTTTTTTACAGCCTTTTTTTCAGGTTTAGTTGCTTTTGCCGGTTTACTTGCTTTTTTTGCAACGGGTTTTGCCGCTTTTTTTGGCGCAGGCTTTTTTGCAGCCGGCTTTTTTGCAGCAGGTTTTTTTACGGCTGCTTTTTTAGCCGCGGGTTTACTTGCTTTTTTTGGCGCAGGTTTTTTTGCCTTTGCTTTTTTATTGTCCTTTTTTGCCATCTCTATTTACTCTAAATTATCAATTTAATTTTTCTATTGAAATAAATGTAGAAATTCTTTCATCCACCTCTATTTCATTTGCATTTTTACTGTTTAGTGTTTCTACCAATTGAAGGTCGCCAGTAAGGGTTTCAGAACAAATATAACTTAAATTATTCTTAATTGCCGAATCTAAATTACTATTTTGCTGTATTCTCACCAATATTTTATCGGTTACATCAAGTCCTTTGTCTTTTCTTATATTTTGAATACGGTTAACTAATTCACGCGCAATGCCCTCTTGCTTTAGTCCTTCAGAAAGGGTTATGTCTAAAGCTACTGTTAAAGCGCCGTTATTGGCTACCTTCCAGCCCGGTATATCAACAGGTATAATTTCAACATCTTCTGTTTCTAAAACGATTTCAGTATCCTTTAATTGAATATTAAATTTTCCATCTTTCTCAATTCCTTTAATTATTTTATTGCCATTTTCTTGAGCAAAACTTTGCACAGCTTTCATTTGTGTACCACACTTTTTACCCAATGTTTTAAAATTTAGCTTCAAGTTTTTTACAATTTGTGTTTTGCTTTCATCCACAAATTCTATTTCTTTTACATTTACCTCAGCAAGAATTAAATCTTTTACTGCTTCAATTTTACTCTGAATATTTTTATCTAAAACAGGTATTTGAATTTTTTGTAATGGCTGGCGAACCCTTAAATTCTCCTTTTTACGTATAGAAAGAATCATGGATGAAATTTTTTGTGCCAAATCCATTCTTTGCTCTAACTCCGCATCTATAATTGATTTGTTTGATTGAACAAATAAGGTGAGATGAATAGATTCTTGTGATAAACTATTGATGCTTAAACTTTCATTATCTTTTAATGGCGCTCTTAAATTTTGATACATCCACTCACCAAAAAATGGTGCAATAGGGCTCATTAACTGCGATACAACAAGCAAACATTCGTGCAATGTTTCGTAAGCTGCTTTTTTATCTTCGCTCATACTCCCTTTCCAAAAACGGCGGCGACCCAAGCGTACATACCAATTACTTAAATGTTCATCTACAAATTCCTCTATGCTTCGCGCTGCACGGTGCGGTTCAAAGGTTTCAAAATGTTCGGTTACCTCAGCAATTAAACTGTGTAATTTCGATAAAATCCATCTATCTAATTCGGTACGTTTATTTAACGGTACCTGATTTTTTTCATCAACAACAAATTTATCTACATTGGCGTACAATGCATAAAAACCGTAAGTGTTGTACAAAGTACCAAATAGTTTTCGTTGTACTTCGCTAATACCATCGGTGTCAAATTTTAAATTATCCCAAGGTGCCGCGTTTGCAATCATATACCAACGTGTTGCATCTGCTCCAAATTTTTCTATGGTTTCAAACGGATCAATGGCATTACCTAAGCGCTTGCTCATTTTATTTCCATTTTTATCTAACACCAAGCCGTTAGATACAACGTTTTTATAAGCAATAGAATCAAAATTCATAGCTGCAATTGCATGCAAGGTAAAAAACCATCCGCGCGTTTGATCAACTCCTTCGGCAATAAAATCGGCAGGGAAATATTTTCTTTCATCAATTAACTCTTTGTTCTCAAAAGGGTAATGCACCTGAGCGTAAGGCATAGCGCCGCTATCAAACCATACATCAATTAAATCGGGCTCACGGAATAATTTTTTTCCATTTTTTTCTAAAACAATTGTATCGGCATAAGGCTTATGAAGATCAAAGGTTTCATAATTCTTATTACTCATATCGCTTGGATTAAATTGAGCCAAAGGATTTTCATTCATAACACCTTTTGCACAAGCATTTTCAATTTCCTTTTTTAACTCTTCGGCAGAGCCTATGCAAATTTGCTCTAATTTGTCTTCGCTGGTCCAGATTGGTATTGGAATTCCCCAAAAACGCGAGCGTGATAAATTCCAGTCATTTAAATTTTCTAACCAATTTCCAAAGCGCCCTGTACCTGTAGCTTCCGGCTTCCAATTAATGGTTTTGTTTAATTCAATCATACGGTCTTTAACCGCGGTTGATTTTATAAACCAAGAATCTAAGGGGTAATACAACACTGGCTTATCGGTTCGCCAGCAATGCGGGTAGCTGTGCTCGTAAGTTTCTTTTTTAAATAATTTACCTTCTTCCTGTAATTTTAAAACAATGCGTTCATCAACGCTTAGGTAAACTTTTAAATCTTTTATTTTTCCGTTGGCTTCTAAAATTTTCTTCTGCTTTTCAAATTCAATTTTCTTTTCTTCATCTGTTAAGTATGCTTCTTTTACATATTCCTCACCGTATAAGAAAACACCATCTTGCACTTCCGGTAAAAATTTACCGCGTTTATCAACCAGGGTTAAAGAACCAATATTGTTTTGTTTAGCAACTCTAAAGTCGTCGGCACCAAAACTAGGGGCAATGTGTACTATACCGGTACCATCGGTTGTAGTAACAAAATCGCCAACAATTACTTTAAATGCATCGCCTTCCGGTTGTACAAATGGTAATAGCTGTTCATATGAAATTCCGGCAAGTTCGGAACCTTTGAAGGTGGCAACTGGTATACCCAAATTTTGCTTTTCCTTAATTTGTTTTATTAAACCAGAGTCTTTGAGAAATTGCAATTTTTCAATGTGATTTTTAATTTCAGCAAATTTCTTAAGGTCGGCTGTATATTCGTCACCAACAATTACAAAATTAGAAGTAAAGTATTTTGAAAACAGGTCTTGTGCTAAAACAACTAACTGAATTTCTTGTGAAAATGGATTAATTGTGGCTACTAAATTATAAAATATTTCAGCTCCGACTGCTAATGCAGTATTTGATGGAAGCGTCCAAGGCGTAGTAGTCCATGCAAGAAAGAAAATGCTCGTATTAGGAAAAATGTTTCTATTCGAATTTAGGTTTGAAAAAATTGAATTTAACTTTTCATTTTCAATAGCCTTAAACAACACAGTAGCCGTTCTATCCTTCACATTTCTATAACAACCCGGTTGATTTAATTCGTGAGAGCTTAAGCCAGTACCCGCTGCAGGAGAATAGGGTTGGATGGTATAACCTTTGTATAATAAATTTTTCTTGTAAATATTTTGCAGTAACCACCAAACACTTTCTATGTATTTATTATCATACGTAATGTAAGGGTCTTTCATATCTACCCAGTAACCCATCATGCGGGTAACATCTTCCCACTTATCGGTATACTTCATTACTTCTTTTCTACAAGCTTTGTTGTAATCTTCTACCGAAATATATTTTGCTGAGTTTTTATTTCCAATGTCTTCTTTGGTAATACCCAGTGTTTTTTCTACGCCTAATTCAATTGGTAAACCATGTGTATCCCAGCCTGCCTTACGTTTTACCTGATAACCTTGCAATGTTTTAAATCGACAAAAAATATCTTTTATGCTTCGGGCCATTACGTGGTGAATACCGGGCATACCATTAGCGCTTGGCGGTCCTTCGTAAAAAACCCAAGGCGTTTTTCCTTCGCGAGTGGAAACAGATTTTTGAAAAATGCTGTTTTGCTCCCAAAACTTTAAAACGTCTTTACTAATTTGAGCTAATTGCAGTTGCTTATATTCAGGGTACTTGTTCATTTACGGTTTTAAAAAAGAGTCCCGAATTTAGGGATTTCTTGTGAATTATTAGCACTCATTTAAGCTAAAAATTGACCAAAATCAGGGATTAGTAAGGCTATTAATGGTAATTTTACTCATTCTTTACAATTATGGCCCTTAAACACGTTTTGTATTCGGTAATTAACAACAAATGCCCCCAATGTAATAAGGGCAATGTGTTTAAAATAAAAAACCCTTATAGCTTTGGAAATATGTTTAACATGCATAAAAGCTGTAGCAATTGCCATTTACAATACGAGAAAGAGCCCGGATTTTTTTATGGTGCCATGTATGCCAGTTACGGCCTTTCTGTTGGATGGTTTATTTTGTGGTATGTGTTTCAAAACTTGTTTTTAAATTTAGATACTTTACAATTTACCATTGGTGTGGTGGTAAGTATTATTGCTTTAAGCCCTTTAAGTTTACGTTGGTCGCGTTTACTGTGGTTAAACATTTTTTATAAATACAAAGCCGAAAAACCACAATAGCCTTACCTTTAGCCCTACTCAAGATTTCATTTCCTTTGCAATAAATTAGCTAACTTTGCTTAATGGTTAAAATTGGCCCTATAGAATTGCCTGAATTCCCTTTGTTGTTAGCGCCTATGGAAGATGTAAGCGACCCTCCCTTTAGATATGTGTGTAAACAATATGGTGCCGATTTAATGTATACTGAGTTTATTAGCAGTGAGGGATTAATTAGAGATGCCATAAAGAGTCGTAAGAAATTGGATATTTTTGAATACGAACGCCCAATAGGAATTCAAATATTTGGAGGCGATGAGGAAGCAATGGCTTTATCTGCTAAAATAGTTGACGCCACTAACCCCGATTTGGTGGATATAAATTTTGGGTGCCCGGTAAAAAAGGTGGTTTGCAAAGGTGCCGGAGCAGGCGTTTTAAAAGATATTGATTTAATGGTTAGGCTAACCAAAGCAGTAGTAAGAAGCACTAATTTGCCTGTAACAGTAAAAACACGCTTAGGATGGGATGAAAGTAGTATAAATATTTTTGAAGTTGCCGAAAGGCTTCAGGATGTTGGTGTGCAAGCTTTAACAATACATGGCAGAACAAGAGCACAAATGTATAAAGGCGAAGCCAATTGGAAACACATTGCTGAAGTAAAAAACAATCAAAGAATTAAAATTCCAATTTTTGGAAATGGAGATATAACCGGTCCCGAAAAGGCATTAGAGTACAAAAACAAATTTGGGGTTGATGGAATTATGATAGGCAGAGCAGCCATTGGATACCCTTGGATTTTTAACGAGATAAAACATTTTTTTAAAACTGGGCAGCATTTACCAAAGCCAGAATTAGCAAACAGAGTAGAAGTTTGTAAAACACACTTGCAAAAATCGGTTGAGTGGAAAGGCGAAAAATTAGGGGTGTTGGAAATGCGAAACCATTATGCCAATTATTTTAGAGGCATTCCTAATTTTAAAGAAACCCGAACAAAGTTGGTAACCTTAAATTCATTTAATGAATTAAATGAAGTGCTGGATAGCATTTCCGAGAACCCGGTTTTTACAGCAATTTAAAGAATAAAAAAAGGGGGGCCGAAGCCTCCCTTTTTATTAAATTAGATAAAGTATTTTATTACTCAACGATGATTTTTTGAGTAGATTTTTTTCCGTTATTTTCAATCGTTACAAAGTAAACACCAGCAGCTTGATTAGCTAAGTTAATGCTTACATTATCTTGATTTTTTATGTTTTCAGTTGCAACAGTTGCGCCTAAAATATTACGTACAGTATATTTAAAGTTGCTTGTTCCATCAGCTAATTTAATATTTAAAGTTCCGCTTGTTGGATTTGGATAAACAGCAAATTTAACATCAGCAGTTACATCATTAATTCCTGTACAAGTAGCAACTTCAATAACTTGATCAAAAGTTGAAGTAGCCGTACCATTGTTAGCAGTTAAGGTAATGGTGTATTGGCCTGCGTTTGTAAAAGTAATTGTTGGAGTAGTTGCTGTTGAACTAGAGAAGGCTGCTGTTGGAGGGAAAGATGTCCAAGTATAAGTATTAGCAGGATTACCTGTTGAATAATTATTTACAGTAACAGTTGCAGGAGCACAATCAAAACCACCCATCGTAAATGCAGCATATGCATCATTGTTTTGAGAGGCACCTGAATATTTGTAAATACCACCTAACGATGAGTTAGCTTGGTCGCTAAATGAACCAGCCCATCCAACTTCAGGACTAACAAAGTCAACAGTTAAATATTGAATGTTTGTACTACCCCAGTTATTCCAGGTAACACCGTTGTCGTTTGAATAAGAAATTAATTGATTACCGGTACCGGCACCTGCAGAAGCAAATAAATTTGTGCCCGGTATACGGCAAATATCGTTTCTACCAGCGTTAGGATCTACAGTAACTATTTGAGTCCATGTTGCACCACCATCAGTAGTGTTATACATTTCAAAAGTAGCAGGGTTTGTGCTTGAATTAAAAACATAAGCAACGCCATTGTTTGCATCTCTAAAAGAAATATCATTTACGCTTAAACTTGCAGTTGGAGTACCCGGTAAGGTTGCAACGCTCCAGTTTAAACCTGCATCTGTAGAACGATAAATACGCCCTTTGTTTGTTCCCATCCAATAGAAACTAGGCGCTAATTTTTCATATACGTTAACTAAACCATATTCTCCTGAAACTAGGTTAGGCATATTTGCACCCGGAACCATTGTCCAAGTATTTCCACCGTCTGTTGTTCTCCAAATTTCTAAATCAACATTTCCTGACGAAGGGTTACCATCACCTTGTGTAATACCCACTTGTGGAGTAACAAAAGCTACTAAATTTAAGAATGAAGTAGTATTGGTATACATAGTTGTAGCACCAACTCTTGTCCAGTTTGTACCACCATCTATTGTTTTAAATAAACCGCCTTTTGAACCACCAGCTGCTTTGGTGTAAGCACTTGTCCAACATCTGTTGGCATCAATTGCATCCATATTTGCAAATACAAAAGTAGTAGTATCACCAATTGCTGGAGTAACAGTACTTGAAACTACAGGGCTAGCGAAAAAGTTCGCTCCACCATCAACCGATCTTGCAACCCAATTATAATTTCTACTAGGTGCCATTCCATCATATCCAAATGCCCAAACAACATTTTGGTCAACTGCATCTAAAAATTTGATACCGGCTGAAACAATAGGGAAATTAGAATTTTGCAAATTGTTCCAAGAAGGACTTGGTTGCGCAACGCTCGTCATTATTGCCGCTACGCCAAAAATTGAAAGTAAAGTTTTTTTCATCGTTTAAAATTTATAATTAGTAGATAAAGATAGTAAATTTACACCCATTATAAACAATTTTTTAAGAAAATGGTTGGTTTAACAAATTAAAAGTAATTTTGCACTCTATTTTATGAAAATTGAAACAGATATAGCCATTGTTGGTGCCGGGCCGGTTGCATTATTTGCCATTTTTGAAGCAGGTTTGTTAAAAATGCGCTGTCATTTAATTGATTATTTACCTCAACCGGGTGGGCAATTATCTGAAATTTATCCAAAAAAACCAATTTATGATATTCCGGGCTTTCCAACTATCGATGCTCAAGAATTAGTGAATAATTTAATGAAACAGGCCGAACCCTTTAAACCGTCATTTACCTTAGGAGAACGTGTTGAAACATTAAATAAAATAGATGAAAGAAATTTTATTTTAAAAACAAATTTAGGTACCGAAGTTCATTCAAAAGTGGTTGTAATTGCAGGCGGATTAGGTTGCTTTGAACCAAGAAAACCCGAAGTAAGCGGATTAGAAAAATACGAAAACGGAAAAGGAATTAATTACATGATATTAGATCCTGAAAAATACCGAAATAAAAAAATGGTAATTGCAGGTGGTGGTGATAGTGCTTTAGACTGGACCATTTTTTTAAGTAATGTTTGCAGCGAATTAACTTTGGTACACCGCAGCGAAAGTTTTAGAGGAGCCCCTGACAGCGTAAATAAAGTAATGAAACTCGCAGAAGATGGAAAAATTAAGTTGCTTTTAAACAGTGCGCTTTCTGAATTACAGGGAAATGATTTACTTGAAGGAGTAGAAATAAACAATATTAAAACCAACGAAAAAACTTCTATTAAAACAGATTATTTAATTCCTTTATTTGGCTTAAGCCCTAAACTTGGACCTATTGAAAATTGGGGATTAAAAATTGATAAGAATGCCATTGAAGTGAATACAGATGATTACAGCACTAACATTGAAGGAGTTTACGCCATTGGAGACATTAATACTTATAAAAATAAGTTGAAACTAATTTTATGTGGCTTTCATGAAGCGGCTTTAATGAGTCATAGCGCATACAAATACATGAACCCCGGGGTTAAGTACACCATGAAATATACAACTGTAAACGGTGTAAATACTTTTTAAATTCTCTTTTTTAATAAATGACCGATATAAAAATAAATGTGCAAAACCCAGATGGAAGCATAATCACTTTGGAGGCTCCAACCGACATGGGTTTAAGTTTAATGGAGTTTTTAAAAGGAAACGAGTACGATATTTTAGCAACTTGTGGAGGCATGGCTTTGTGTGCCACTTGCCATGTTCAGGTAATTTCAGGGATTGAAAAATTAAAAGAAATTTCGGATGATGAGTTTGCAATGCTAGATACCTTGCCAAATATTACGGAAACTTCTCGTCTTTCTTGTCAGTTAAAATTAGCGAATGAATTAGATAATATTACAGTAAAAATTATGGGCGACGGCCTATAATTCTAGTTAAACATAAATCTGTTCTTCAATTCTTCCTCGGCATTTATTATGTGCATAATAAATTTTATCTGATTTAATAGTACGTTTTGCTTGTTTGTACTTGCAATTAATTCTAGTTTTTCTTGAGGCGAAAGTTGCAAAGAAGCGGCTACATTATACACACTTAATTTACTAACGGTATCGTAGTCTATTATTTTTTTTTGAATAGAACTGAAGTAATGAATAACTGCATCTTGCAATCGTGCATCATTAATGAAGGTGTTCGTGTTTTCAAACTCAACCATAACTGCACCATATAATTTAGGGCTAAGCAATTCAGAAAACTCCATTATTTTAAAAACGTTTACACATTCCACTAAAATATCTTTTCTTCCATCTGCGTATTCTTTAATTACATTTTTTATTTTTACTTCACAGCCAAACTCTCCTAACTTACCATTTTCAATGTACGGGATTGCAAAAGAAGCATTATTATCAATACAATCTTTTACTAATTCTTTATAACGTTCTTCAAAAATATGCAGCTTTGTTGCTTCGCCCGGAAGTAAAACATTTTTTAATGGAAATGCGGGTAATGTAAGTTGATTAGATGTCATTTTTTCTTGTTTTTCTTACTATACAATACGTTTAAAGTACCTTAAAAAGGGTTTTAAAAACGTTAAAAGTTGCCAAAGTTATTATTAAATGAGTCAATTATTTCCCAGGTATGGTCACTTAATAGTTTTACTGAGCAAACAAATTCAATATTATCAGGTTTTGTACGTCCCCATTCTTCCGGCGCAATTAAATAAAGAGATACTTTTCCTTCTTTTTCATACATGTGGTACGTGTGTCCTACAAAAGGTTCAAAGGGTAAGTCAGCTAAATAAATTTGTTCACTTACTTCTACTCTCTTTTTTAAATCATTGGCTTGTTTTGCCAGTAATTCTGCTTGTTTTTGAATTTGGGCTAATTGTTTGTTGGTTTGCTCTCGCATGGCAGATAAGGCACGCGATTTAAGTTTTCCCTGATCTTCCGGTTTTATTACTGCACTTCCAATATGATGCGGATATTGAATTAAACCGGGATTATCTGCTACTTTATCTTTATCAATTGGATTCTCAATCATTTTGTTTGTTTGTATACTTTACCAAATAAATTACCTCTACTGCACTAAAAGTAAAATAATGAAAAACAAACTGAAGAGCAAAAGGTTTTAAATTTTCAACACAATAAAATGAATAAACAAAAAATGCAATTGATGAGGCAAGCATACGTGCCATAAACATGCCGGAAATAAGTGAAATAGTATCACCGGGGTTTCGTTTTTGTAAAAAAAGTAAATTAATAACAAAATGAATACACACAAAAAACAAAATACTGTAAAGCCAATGATCATTATTTAATTGCAAAGAATGTGTTTGTTGAAATAAAAAAGAACCCAAATAGCTAATGCAAACTGCGTAAAAAATGGGCAATAGTAACTTACTTACTTTCATTTTCTTTGGAAGCTTTTATTACTTCTTTAATTGTAAGATAAAGTGAGGCGCCAATACCCAATAAGGATAATACAATTGTAAAATAAGGTTCAGAGGTTTGGTACTTTTCATCCAACTTAGTGCCTCCCCAAGCGGAAACACCAATAATAACGGCCATTTGAATAGCCAGGTTGCTGTACTTTAAAAAATTATTAGGCTGTTTGTGCAACTGATTTTTGTTCGTTACGCTCGCTAATGTTTTTTACAATTGCTCCCATATTACATGTACCTGTAAAAACCGCTCCTGCTTCAATGGCTAATTTACCGGTTACAATATCACCATTTATTTTAGCCGTGCTTTTTAGAGAAAGTATTTCTTTTATTTTTACAGTACCTTTTACATTTCCACTTAAATCGGCGTTAACGCACTCTATATTTCCTTCAATATGGCCGGTACTTCCTAAAACCAATTTTCCGGTAATAATAATATTTCCAATAAGGCTGCCATCTATTCTAAAATCTCCGTTAGAAGTAATATCTCCGGTAATTTTAGTACCAACTCCCAATAAGTTAATAGAACCTGAATCGGCTGTTTGATTTTTTGAACTTTTTCCTAACATAGTGCATTAATTTTGAGCAAGATACGAACTTATACCAAAAGTTCCCAAGAATTTAACTTTTTAAGCTAATTATTTACCTGATTTGTTTGTTTTGGTATAACCGCCTTGTAATTATCGTTATAAAAAAGGGTGTAACCATTTACATTTTGCTTTTTATAAAACATGGGTAAATTTTCAGCAGAAATGCATAATAAATTCACCATCTCCTTTTTTACTTCGCCGCTAAAAACTTCTACATCTTTTTCTAAATTCTCTTTAAACTTGGCAGCCTCTTTAGCATTTTCAAAACTCTTTATAATTACCAATTGCATTTTTGTGCCAAATAAGGTACTTGTAATATTAAACGTTTTATTGCTATAATATTTTTTGCTGAAGTTGCCTGTTTTAGTTTTAAATCCGTTTGCAATTTTTGGATCGTCGGGAACAACCGCCAAAACAAAATGTTCGGCTTCTAAATTAATTTGAAAAGTATCCTTGCCCATTAAATTAACCGAGTTATTTGCCGATTTAAACATTTCCGGGTTTTTTTGTTTTTTAATAGAGCTTAAAATATCGTTGGCTAAATTCCAAACTTCAGACTGAGGATAAAGAGCAACAATGTTTTTCATTCCATACTCTAACGAATCTACTCCATAAATTTTACCTAAACACATTGTTTTAATAAACTCAAACTTTGGCGTTAATTTACTGTTGCCAAATTTACTGTTTGCGTTTATGCAATCGCTTATAACTTCCTTGCAGTTTCCTTCGCTGTACTTATTATAAACAATGGTGTATTCTTTTTCTACTTCACTTAATTCTGTATGCTTTTCATCGGCATACTTAGGGTTTTTAATTATTTGAGCAAACTCGCTATTAGGGTATTCGCTTAAAATTTTTTCTTTATAAAACTCTGCTTTATCATTTTGCTTTTGCTGTTCATACATTTTATAAAGTTGGTAATAGGTGTTTAAACGGTACTTATGCTTTTTGTACCTGTTGTTTAATTCATCAAAAGCCGCAATTGCTTTAGCATTATTGCTTAAATCTTCTTTATAGGTAGTGCCTAATAAATAAAAGGCTTCAATTATTTTTTTGTTGCTTGATTTTAATAACGAGTCGCTGGTTGGAAGCGATTTCATATAAAACGCTTGTGTTTTCCTAGGATCAACTTTTGTATCGGTGCTGCCTTTTGCAGTATCAACTATAGCAGCATTAGGATCATCAATAGTTAATGTTTTATTAGATCTTCGCCAGTTGTCTTCGTTTTTTCTATTCCCCCATTTTTTAAAAAAATCGCTTACACCAAAGCTAATGGTGTTTTGATTATAAAAATAAAAGGAAGCTTGAGCAGCAGGTTGGTTGGTAGCAATTGGATTGGTTAAATTATTATTAGGATTGTTTAAATTATCATTCATTAATTTTTCTTTTTCTTCTTTTGCCCTTGCCTCATCCTCTTCCAGCTTCTTAATAATTTTTCCGATATACTCACTTCTTTCGGTATCGCTCATTTTTGCAACACGCTGCAAACTATCTTCTCTTTTTATTGTATTCAAATAACTCACCAAGTTTATTAAAGTGGTTTGGCGCGCAACAATTTTATTGTAATTAGGATGGTCTTTTGGAAGTGTAACTAAAGTACTATCGTAATAGGCCTGTGCCAATTGATAATTGGTATTATCAAAACTAATTTCGCCCAGTTTTAAATACGAAAGTGCTTTTTGATTAGCGTTAACAACACTGGTTTGTATAGATTTCTTATAGTACACCACTGCCATGTCTATATTTTTCTCTTTTTCTTCAATTTCGCCCAAGGTGTAAAAAATTACATCAAAATAATCAGAGTTTTTAAACTCTTTACTCATTTTAATTAATTCCTTTTTTGTTTTGTCAGAATTGCTTCTCTTCACATCTAACATACGAGCAATTTTTATTTTGCTGTAAAATATCATTTCGTAATTAGGTTTCAGTTTAATGGTATTTTCATAATATTTCTTAGCACGTTTATAATCCTTTTGTTCTTCTAACAATTGAGCAATAATAAATGAATAGCGTGCTCGTTTCTTTTTTGAAACGCCATTAATCCAGTGTTTATTTCTAACCGATTCCATTAGTTTAGCAGAAGCTTCGGTGTATAATCCTTTTCTAAAAAAATAATCGGCTTGTAGTGCCGGCAATTCTCGCTTTATGTTTTTTGGTAATTCTTTTTCATTTTTTAAAAGTGAAATGATAGGCTCTGAACTACTAACCGCTCCTATTTCGTTATACGATTTAACCATCCACAGCATGGCCAAATATTTATCTTTTGATTTTGTATAGGTTCTGGCAACATACTCAAATGCCTCTACACCTGAAAATAATTCGCGTTTATAAAAGCGTGCAATGCCAATGTTAATCCAATTATTATCTATCCAATTTCCTGAACTTGGAATATGAGTGCCTTTATTGTCTTTAATAGCATGGCGCTGTATACATGTGGTTGATTTTTTTATTGCTTTATCAAACTCAGGAAAGGTTGCTTTAACTTTATCGGGACTAGGATAAATAAAAACAGGTAAAACTTTATCGTAATTTTCTTTGTTGTTCTGTTCTATTTTAAATTCGCCCTCTCGTATGTTTTCACTAGAGTAGTAATAACCATTATAGCGCGCGGTTAAATTGTGAAATGCCCGCGAAACAACAGTGTTTTTTTTTGTAGAACAACTTGTCCATACCAATGCTGCAGTAACAATTATTAAAATCCTCAGATTCACGCTTTTAAATAAACGAATAAGTGGCAAAAATAGTATATTTTTTGGAAGTTTTTGGTAATTAAAAGCGCGCGAATTAACTCAACTGCTTGATGGCCAGATAGGCCATAAGACCGGAGCCTACTTTAAGTGCATTTTCATCAATATTAAAAGTAGCTGTATGCACGCCCGAGGTAATTCCTGCTTTTTTATTTCCGGTTCCTAATCTATAAAAGCAGCTGGGTACTTTTTGCGAAATAAATGCAAAATCTTCAGCCGTCATTCGTAAAGGCAATTCTTCCACATTTTCACTTCCCAAATATTCTTTTGCCCAGGTTACACAATTGTTGGTTAGATTAATATCGTTTACTAAAAAGGGATATCCTTTTTCTATTCTTAAATCTGATTTTACTTTATAGGTATCAGAAACTTTTTTTACAATTTCTTGCAATAAGCCATGTACCATATTTCTCCAATTTTCATCCATGGTTCTAAAGGTTCCCGCAACTTCCACTTTATCGGGTATTACATTAGTTGCTCCTAATCCTTCTATTTTCCCAAAGGCAACAACCGTTGGAATGTTTTCTCCGTTTGTTGCCTTTAAAGAATTTTCTATCATAAAGGCTCTATTAACTTCTAAAATAATTTCCGATGCAACTACAAGCGGGTTAATGTATTCTGCAGGCATAGCAGCATGCCCACCTTTTCCGTTTACAGTTAAGTAAAGTTCATCTGTACTGGCCATATACATTCCGCTTTTAAAACCCACTTTACCTGCTTCCATGCTTGGGAAAACATGTTGTGCTAAGGCCGTTTCTACTTTAGGGTTTTCTAATATTCCTTCTTTAATCATTAAAGAAGCTCCGCCCGGAAGTAATTCTTCGCCCGGCTGAAAAATTACTTTTATTGTTCCTTCGAAACTACTTTTTAATTGATTTAAAATAATGGCAGCGCCTAAAGCACTTGCGCTATGAACATCATGGCCGCAAGCATGCATTACGCCGGTATTTTTTGATGCATATTCCACATTGTTTTTTTCTTCAATAGGCAAGGCATCCATATCTGCCCTTAATAGAATGGTTTTCTTATCGGGGTTTTTTCCTTTAATAAATGCAACTATTCCGGTTTCAACAACATTGTTTTGAAAAGGAACATTGTGTTCTTTTAAAATATTTTGAATGTATTTTGAAGTGTTATATTCCTTAAAAGATAATTCGGGGTTTTGGTGCAAATATCTTCGGATGGTAAGTAAATCCTGAAAAAGCACTTCTGATTTGCTTTTTATTTCGCTAATTAAATGCATCCTTTATTTGTTCAACAACATTTTAAATCCAACTAAAATAATCATGGCGCCAAAAATTTGCTTTACTAATTTTGTATCAATGGTTAATGCTGTTTTGCTACCTAAATAACTTCCAATAATAAATGTGGAAGCCATAATTAAAGCACTTTTATAATCTATTTGCCCCTCCTTGTAATAATTATACACTCCTAATAAACCAATAGGCATAAGAAACATAAACAAGGTTGTGCCTTGTGCCATTTTTTGATTTTGATGTAAAAAATATACCAAAATAGGCACTATAATTACGCCTCCGCCTATTCCTACAAGGCCACTCATAAAACCGGCAACTAAGCCAACAGCAAGTAAAATAATAATTGTATTCATATTAAAAATCAGTGGCAAACGAAAGGCCTATTACTCTTCGTTGCATTTTCAATCTATCTATTCCGTATCCAATGTCTAATCTAACAAAATAACCGTATAAACGTGAGCGAATTCCCCAACCAATTCCGGCTACCATTGGATCTTTTTCATTAATTACTTCAATAATAATTGGACTTAAATTACTACCCTGCACGTAAGTATTAATATTTTCAATGTTTTCTTTGCTAAGCGGATTCCATCCGTACCATGCCGCACCAATATCTCCAAAACCAATAAATTGTAAATTATTTAAGAAATCTGAACGCAAAGGTCTGTCAACAAAATATTTCACAATCGGAAATCTTAATTCTGAATTAAACACAACAAAATTATTACCATTTCTAATGTTTTGCGAAAAGCCACGCATATTGGTTGCCAGTGTTTGAAATTTATATTCTTGGGGATTAACAATATTAATTTCGTTATTAAATTTAGCGTTAAACCAATTATCTACACCCCCCATATAAAATAACAATCTATCCGTTCCTAATGAATTTCCTCCGGCAATACGGTTACACCAAGTAATTTGGCGATGAACTTTTTGATAATGTCTGAAATCAAAACCGGAAGTTATTAAATCTCTTCTCTCGTTTTTAATTAAACGCCAATACTCTACCCAAACCTTACCACGTAAACCATTTAAAATATTCAGCATTACGTTTCGCGTATTATCAAAAATAAATTCTGCTCTTAAACCAAGGTAATTATCAAAATCAGGGCGTTTAGGTAAAGTTATATCTCCCAATGAAAAATAATTAAACTTATCATTTCTAACTAAAAAAGATCCGCGTAATGCCATCACTTCATTAATTGGATATTTCATAGAATAGCGCGCATCATAGGTGTGCACTTTTGCCGGACTTCCTTGAAAATCATCAATTTTTATAAAGCTTTGGCGATGTAATACTACTTGATGATCTATTAGTTTCTTTCTGTTTTCATAAGAAACCAACACTTCATTATCAACACCGCCTAAAGTAAATAAATCTGCAATACCTGAAAAGCGATATGCTCCAACAATTCTATGATCTTCAAACAAATCGCTTATGGCAATTTTAGATAAAAAGTTTAAACCCGGGTTTAGATAAACAGGAGAACCGCCTCCTGCAAAACGTTGATAATTGGTTCCCATAAAAGAATTATCAAATTGAGTAACTACATAATCTGTGTAAAAAGAAGTGTAATAATTTTGTTGTGTTGGAAACTGAAAGGTGTTGCTGGTAATGCCTTTTGCTGTAGTATCTTTTTTAATGGATACATTGTTAGGTTGTTCAGGCTTTTTTGTTTCGCCGCTTAACTGATAATTATCAAAATCTATCCCTTCTGTTTTTTTTGAACTTTGGTTAGGTTGTAATGTATAGGTTTCTGTTTGAGATTTTTTATTATAGTAATAAGGATCTAGTAGCTGCGGCTTAAGTGTCATTTTAAACCATGTATCGTTTATAGAAGGTATGGTTTTAGTAACTAAATCAGGAATTGGTGTTATTGCTAAATAATCTTTCCCCTTATAATAATATACCTCAGCTGCATGTGTTGCTTTTGTATTAATGTTTTGTTCTAAAATATTTCTATCTAAATTACTTACCAAACTGCTTTTAAAAAAATAACGATAATGTTCTGTGGTATCAACAAAAGAAATAGTACTATCAAATTCTGCAATGTATCTGTTATAGATTCCGTTTTTCTCACTTAGATAAGCAATGTATTGGTTGGTATAGGCCTGTGGCAAGCGCTCGTCGGTTTCGGGAGTATTGGTTACTCTTACCAAAACATTTGTTTTTAAAGGATAAGGAGCCATAAACAAATCCATGTGCTTGTTGAATTTGTAAAAAAACTGAGCATCGTCTTTTGCCTTTAGTGTATCCAATTGTCTGTTACTTTCAAAAACAATTTGTGAGGTTGATTTGATAAATATTGGATTGTTATCGTCCCAAATATCATTTGTAAGTTGTTCTAAGCCCATAGAATTTAAGGTTAAAACAAAAATATCTGCCTGACCTCTTCCCTTTTTCACAGCACTTAAAACAATTTTTTTGCCATCGTGGCTATACGAAAAGCTATTTATTTTTTCGAAGCCGGTTAAATTGCGAACAGATTTTACTCCCGTTTCGGTATCATATAAATGAAATAATAGCTGATTTTTTTTCTCGTAAATTAAAGCAATGTTTTTATTGTTAGGATGCCATGAAATGAGCGGGTAGTTATAATCTGCCAAGCGTTCTACTTTTGGTCCTAGTTTCAAAATACGTGTAGGTTTTGATTTTTCAGTGTTTTTAAAATAAACTTTTATCTGACTTAATTCGCTGGTTGCATAGGCAACGTTTTGCGCATCAGGACTAATTTTTAACTGAAAATAATGTTTGTTTTGTTTGTATTTACTTAACACAGAATTATTTTTAACCGGCGAAGTTCTTAGTGAATCCTTCGTCATAAACAACCTTCTGTTTTGTGCATCTACAAAATCAAAAATTAAATTGTCTAAGGAGGTGCCAATAACAAATAAAAATGCCAAATCAGGAGAGCGGTTTATACGAGTTTGATAAATTAAATTAGGAATATACGATTCGCCATGCGTATCAACAATATAATGCCACAGCGCATGGCCGGCAGAAACAGCTTGCTGACCTGTTAATTTATTAAACTTATTTATTCTATCGTATTTAAGTGCGTCATATAAAACATTATCACTATAACTATCCCAGCCTTCCGATAAATATTTAATTAAACCCTTTGTAAACCATTCAGGCACATTTAGTAAAGTTGAATTTCGCACCATTTCGCGGGCATTGCCATCGTACAAAATTTGAGTAATCATTAACTCTGCCAAGGCTGCTCTAATTTGTTTATCTAACTCAGCGTGGCTGCCATTAAAGAATACAAATATTTTATCGCCAATAATTTTTGTTGTGCCTCCAACGTTGGTTTGCTCATCTCCTCCAAGCCCAAGATTACTTTGTTTAAAATCGTTTTGATTGTTGTAAACAATAATATTAATCTTGTCTTCCATTTGATGATCTAACCTCTTCTCTAAAATTGGTAATTGATTGTTTACGGAAACGGCTACATATTTAGCAATTTCAATTCCGCCAGAGTACATGTATACGCGATACCTTTCGTAATCTAAATAGGTCCAATTAAAGTCCTGGTATTGAATTCGGTTTTTTCCAAAATCCATTTGCATACCATAATAAAACTGAGCATTTGTTTTTATAGAAATAAAAAGCAAAAAAGTTAATATAAAATATGCTGTTTTTTTACGCATGAAAAGGATTATAAAAATAGTGAAAAAACAAGTAGATAGCAACGAAATTGCAAGCTAATACATAAAGAATTAGGTTCTTTTCACAATAAATTTTGTGCGCAAGGCAACATTTCCATCTGTTAACCATACAATATACAATCCGCTGGAAAGATTTCCAATTTCAAATTCGCTGGTTAAATTATTAACTTTTAAAAAAAGTGGCTGAACTGGCATTCCAAACTGGTTATAAATATATCCCTCAACATATTCGCCGCCAAAGTTAAAGTACTTTAAACGTAAAATACTCTCATTTATTATTGGATTTGGAAAAGGCAAAATACTTGGGGTAGTTGCCTGCTCACCAACGTATAAGCTTCTAATAGACGATGTTTCAAAACCCGGAATAGATATTTTGTAATAATTTATCTGATTAGGAGCCGGTCCTCCATGAACAAAACTAAAATTTTCTTCGGTAGATTGGTTTCCACAAATTCCGGCGTAATTATATACTTGTAAAAAATTTAGTGAATCTATACTGTGTAAAATTTCGTAACCCGGACAAGCCTGGCCCGGAGTTAAACTAAACCTAACCAGTACCTGATTAGCCGTTTGATTTTGCCCGCCAACAATACTTACATTAAAATTTACAATTCTTTGTGCAAAATTTAAACCCGCTAAAAGCAAAAATAAATATGTAAATAAAATTTTCAGTGTTATTCGCTTTGTATCCAAACGTAATGAGCCTTGTTGTTATTGTACAAAATTAAAACATAAGTTCCTTTTTTAACTTTTAATTTTTTAAAATTAACACTTAATTCATTTAACCCGCCTTTTATTTTTTTATTAACCGCCACCTTTTTCTCAAACTTTGCATCTGTTGCATGATATAAATAAGCACTTAGCGTTCCTTTTTCAAGTGCATTAAATTTAATTTTTGTTTTAGAATTAAATAAATAAGGATTCGTTTTATCTATTAATAAATATTGCTTTTCTTCTAGTGTTTGAAGCAACGAATCGGTAATTATAGCTGTATAAACGCCCAGCTTTTTGGCATCATCCATTTGCATCCAAATTGGCCTTACATTTCCCTTGTGTGCAGAAACCCCAATATAATCTCCAAAAAAAACATCTTTGTGTGGAGTAAAAGTTTGCTCATTAATTTTATGGTGCGAAAACTTCAATCCTCCATCTCTGCTAACGGTTAAGTATACATCTGTTTTATTTCCGTCTGCAAAATTTCTTCTGTCGTAATACAAAAAATACAAATAGCCGTTGCTTTGATCAATGGTAAAGTGTGGCATAAATTGTTGTTTGTGGTTTGGAAAATACGTTATTAATATTCTGTTACTCCAAGTATTTCCTCCATCATCGCTGTAAACCATAAAAACATCTTTATTGTTTTCGCCAAACTTTGCATCGCTCCAGCAAATATAAACTCTTCCGCGGTTAGGCCCGTTGCTTAAATCGCAGGCAGTAAAGGGTAATCCGTTGCATCTAAATATTCCATCTATTGAATACTCCCAGCCACCGGGAATAGAATCAATAATGGTTTCCTTTGGCAACCATGTATTTCCACCGTCAACTGATTTATTAAACACCAAACCTTTTGGTCCGGCCCAGGCAATATACACTTCGCCATTTGTGCCAATGCAAGGCACTGCACCTTCTACGGTATTATCGCTATCTTCACAATTTCCGGTGTAATACGAAATTTTCTTAGGCTCTGTCCAAGTTACTCCTCCATCTACCGATTTGCTGTATCTAATAATGGAAGTATCTTTTGGGTCTTTGCTTTCATATTTATCAAACTGTGTCCAGCTTACATGAATTTCATTGTTTTTTGGATTTACCGCAGCCCAATGTTTATCCTGAACTTTTTTTTCGTTTTTTCCTACAGCATAACAAAGAGGATAAGATTTTCCAAAGTCAGTTGATTTGTTAGTAACAATTCTATCTACCCAAGTTCCGCCGGGTGTAATTTTAGGGTTAGGGAAAGAAAGATGCATGTAATACGCATTTTGTAAAGTATCCCAAAACACAACGGGGTCGCCATACACATTGTATTTATCACATTTTACAACATGTCGCAGCCAAGTATAACCACCATCTTCAGAAAAATAAGAACTTGCAATGTTTGCTCCGGCAATTATTTGATTGGTGTTTTTTGGATTAATGGCAATGGTAACCTCTTCGGGCTCCATAACATTGCTTATTAAAATATTTTTTACTTGGCTTTTAATGCCTTGGTTAATAAGTAACAAGCAAGTGATAAGTAAATAAAAGGCTTTCATACTTTCATTAAAGCAATTAAAAATATAAATTTACGCTTTATTTATAGTTTATGGAAAGAAGCACAATTGTTACCTATTTGGAAGCGAACAAAGACAGAATGTTGAATGAATTACTTGATTTATTAAGAATTCCTTCGGTTAGCGCCGACTCTTCTAAAAAAGAGGCCATGCAAAAAACTGCAGAAGCCGTTAAACAACGATTAACAGAAGCCGGAGCTGATAATGTAGAAATTTGCCCTACAGATGGGTACCCTGTTGTATACGGAGAAAAAATAATAGATAAAAATAAACCAACAGTAATTGTTTACGGTCATTATGATGTTCAGCCGGCCGACCCGCTTGAACTATGGGATTCGCCACCGTTTGAACCGGTAATTAAAAAAACACCTATACATCCGCAGGGTGCAATTTTTGCAAGAGGCTCTTGTGATGATAAAGGCCAAATGTATATGCATGTAAAGGCATTTGAAATAATGATGAAAACCAACACACTTCCTTGCAACATAAAATTTATGATTGAAGGAGAAGAGGAAGTAGGCTCACCCAGTTTAGGCCCTTGGATTAAAAAAAATAAAGAAAAACTAAAAGGCGATATATTTTTAATTTCAGATACTTCCATTATTGCAAACGATACGCCAAGTATAGATACAGGCTTACGAGGCTTAGCATATATGGAAGTTGAAGTAACCGGACCAAATAGAGATTTACACAGTGGTGTTTATGGCGGCGGAGTTGCAAATCCTATTAACGTATTGTGTAAAATGATTGCATCTTGCCACGATGAAAATAAACATGTAACCATTCCCGGTTTTTATGATAAAGTAGTGGAGTTGAGTGACGACGAAAGAAAAGAAATGGCAAAAGCTCCGTTTAGTATTGAAGAATTTAAAAAAGATTTGAATATAGAAGATATTTATGGCGAAAACGGTTATAGTACCATTGAAAGAACCGGTATTCGTCCAACCCTAGATGTAAACGGAATTTGGGGAGGATATATTGGTGAAGGTGCAAAAACAGTTTTACCTTCTAAGGCCTTTGCAAAAATTAGTATGCGATTAGTTCCTAATCAAAATTCGGATGAAATAAGTGAAATTTTTCAAAAACACTTTGAGTGTATTGCACCAAAAGGCGTAAAGGTAATTGTAAAACCACACCATGGTGGCGAGCCTTTTGTAATTAGCCCTACTAACCCGGCTTACCAAGCTGCCAGTAAAGCAATGGAAGAAACGTATAACAAAAAACCGGTTCCTACCAGAGGCGGCGGAAGTATTCCAATTGTTGCGTTGTTTAAAGAAGAATTAGGTTTAGATAGTATTTTAATGGGCTTTGGTTTAGATAGTGATGCATTGCATTCGCCAAATGAACATTATGGTTTGTTTAATTATTACAAGGGGATAGAAACCATTCCTTTATTTTACAAACATTACGCAGCTTTATCAAGTAAATAATAATGAGTGCAGGAGAGTGGATTGGCTCGCTTGGAGTTTCGCTTTTGTTAATTGCATTTGTTTTAAATTTGCTTCGTAAACTTGAGTTAAATTCAATTTCATATTTGTTATTAAACATAATTGGAGCTGCTTTAGCCGGAGTTTCAAGTTATATTATAAAATTTTGGCCCTTTGTAATTTTAGAAAGTGTATGGATGATTGCTTCTTTAGTTCCGTTAATTAAAAAATTAAAATCAAATGAAAATTAAATTCGCTTTTTTATTAGGTGCTTTCGCTTTTTTGTTTTTTTCTTGCAAATCATTTAAAGAAGCGGAATTTAGCGGAGTAAAAGAATTTAAAATAAATAAGGTAAATACAGAAGGTATTGATGCGGATATTATTTTAGGAATTAAGAATCCGAATTCAATTGGCTTTTCCATTTATCCAAGTAATTTTGATGTAAAATTATCGGGTATAGATTTAGGAAAGGCCCGATTAAAAAAACGAGTTCACATTAGCGCAAACACAGAAGAAGATTATCGTTTTAATTTAAAAAGCAGTTTTAAAGATTTAAACTTAGCCGATGTAATGAAATTAATGGGTGGTGGAAATTTTGGAACCATTCATGTAAAAGGAAATTTAAAAGCCGGAAAGTTTTATTTAAAGAAAAGTATTCCGGTAGATGTAAAAGAAAAGTTAATGAAATAAAAACACCCTTAAAGTATCATCCTTAAGGGTGCTGATTAAATTATTTAAAACTAAATTACTTTCCTTTTTCGGCAGGGGCCTTATCAACTGCTGCAAGGTTTTCTAAATCTCTGTCGAAGAAATATAAACCACCTCTATCATCACCAATTAACTTTAATTTGTCTACAATTTGGCGTGCTAAAGCTTCTTCTTCAATTTGCTCGCTAACGTACCATTGTAAAAAGTTGTGAGTGGTATAATCTTTTTCTTTTAAAGTAATTTCAACTAAATTATTAATCTCGTTGGTTACTTTAATTTCGTGCTTTAAAATTTCTTCGAAAACAGATTTAACCGATTTAAAAGTTACGGGAGGTTGTTTTAATGCAGGTACTTGCCCATGACCGCCACGCTCGTTTACAAACTTAATTAATTTAAGCATATGCATGCGCTCTTCGTCGGCATGACCGTAAAGAAATTGCGAAATACCGTTTAACCCCTGTGTTTCGGCCCAGCTGGCCATTGCTAAATAATATTGCGATGAGGAAGCTTCTAACTCTATTTGAGTATTTAAAGCTTTACTTACTTTGTTTGATAACATAATCTAATTTTTTTCAAAGTTACTAATTAAAGCGCACACTAATTAATTAGTTAAGTTTTTTTAAGGCTATTCTTAAATTCTCAATAGCTGCGCTCACATCTTCCATTTTACAAGTACCAACTGAAAGACGGTACCATTCTGAGTTTTCAGAGGCTCCAAAGGCATAAAAAGGTACAATGGCCATTTTTGCTTCATCTAAAATAAACTTTGTTGCATCTTTAGTTGTTACTATTTGGTTACCATTTGGTAATTTTTTTCCTTTTAAAGAAAACCGTACTGTTAAATAGATAGCAGCTTGCGGAGCAATGGCATCTACGTTAAATCCTTCCTTCTTTAAATCTGTAAATCCTTTGTAAAAACCTTGAAGTCTGGCGTTTACTTTTTGCTTTTGTTCTTCTATAAAAGCAGCATAGGCTTTTTTGTTTGAAATATATCGTGCGCTTGCCAATTGTTCTGCTTTAGGCGCCCAGGCACCTACGTGTGTAAGTACCGCTTTCATTTTATCAATAATAAATTTAGGCCCCATGCTCCATCCTACTCTTACACCGGTTGCTGCCAATGATTTAGAAATGCCATCAACGTAAACAGTATAGTTTCTCATTTCAGGACGTAATGTTACCGGGTTATAATGCGCAATATTGCCATAGGTTAATTCCCAATAAATTTGATCGTACATTAAATACACCGGTTTTTCGTTTTCACCGCGTCGCGCATTTTCTGCAAGAATTAAATCGCAAATTTCTTCTAAACCTTCTTTTGTAAATACAGTTCCGGTTGGGTTTTGCGGCGAACACAATGCAACTAGCGAAGCCTCTTTTATATGAGGAGCAATATCATTAGCGGCCGGCATAAAATTATTTTCTGCCGTAGCTTCAATTACAACCGCTTTAGCGCCATTTAAATAAGAATAATGATTGTTATTCCAAGATGGAACCGCAAATATTACTGTATCGCCCGCATCAACAAGTGTTCTAAAAATACTGTAAATAACCGGACGTGCACCGCCTGCAATTAATATTTCTGAAGGACTGTATTTTAAATTACAACGTTCTACTAATAAGTTACTCACTGCTGTGCGCAATTCCAATAAACCATCAGCAGGCGGATAGTTTGTTTGATCGGCATTATATTCTTCAATAATATACTGCTTTAATTCATTTGGAATTGGAAAAACTTTTGGATTAAAATCGCCAATTGTTAAGTTAAATATTTTTTCACCTTGTTTAATTTTCTCGTTTACCTCACCTGCCAACTTAATAATTTCAGAACCTATTATGTTCTCGGCAAGTTTAGATACTTTCATTTTTTTTTCTTCCGCTAGTGTACTCACTTTTTCAAATTTTGAGGTACTAACTTAAGTTTTTTATAAGGAATGGCAAGGAATTGTTAAAAAATGGGGATAGAAAGTGTATAATATCTAAAACCTTTTAAATTTTAGCTATAAATTTAGGTCATTCGTCTAAACCCTTTTAAATTTAGAAACCTTTTAGGTTTTTGGATGGTACAACTAATATATAATTAAATTTGAATAGGATATGAAAAGATTACAATTAGAAGATTTATCTAAACAGTTAGGTTATTCAAAAACATTAATTTCAATGGTTTTGAATGGAAAAGGTAACCAGTACGGAATTAGTAAAAAAACGCAAGCAACGGTTTTAGATGCGGTGGCACAATTAGATTATGCTCCCAACCGATTTGCCCGAGCCTTAAGAACGGGTAAAAGTTTTTTTGTGGGATTAATTGTGGCAGATATAGCCAACCCCTTTTACTCTAAAATTGCCAAAAACATTGAAACTGTTTTATTAACCAAAGGCTATAATTTAATGGTATGTAGTACCGATGAAAATGTAGAAAAGGAAATGAAATTGGTAGATATGATGATTAACCAACAAGGAGTTGATGGTTTAATTATTGCTTCCTCGTGCAACAATGCAGAGTTCTATCAAAGTCCGCGTTTTGCAAAAACACCCATTGTATTTATAGATAGGGTTATTCCTTTGCACAAAGCAAATTATGTTGTTATTGATAACTTTGGTGGTTCGGCAGAAGTGGTAAACAAATTAATTGATGAAGGTGCACGTAACATTGCGTGTTTAAGTATAACTCCCTCTTACATTAGCACCATTGAAGATCGTTTAAACGGTTATAAAGAAGCCTTACAAAAAAACAATATTCCACTTGATAAAAACTTAATACTAAACATAAATTTTGAAAATATTTATCGTGATGTATTAAACGGCCTTTTAGATTTAGCAGCAAAAAAAGTAAAAGTAGATGCCATTTACTCTTTAAACAACCACTTAGCTACAGCGGCATTAAAGGCTATTAAAGAAAATAAAGAATTAAAACAGTTGTTTGATAAAACCAAACATGCTTGTTTTGATGATGTAGATTTGTTTGATTTAATTGATAAACCGGTATTATCTGTATCGCAACCAATAGAAATGATTGGACAAAACGCATCCAGTTTAATTTTAGATGTAATTGACGGTAAATTAACCAATCATTCAAACATTGTTTTGCCTACTAACCTCATTGAGCGTTGATTTTTCAAATATCTCTACTTCGGTTAATGCATTAAACAAATAAATTGTTCCGGTAGTTACTTCGCGGCACCTGAAACGGGTACGAATTTTTTCGCCTTTTTCAAAAACGCGCTCACTGTTGTATAAAAAAACGCAGTTATAAGGTAAATGTTCTAAAAATATTTTGCCTTCATCTTTATCGTACAGCTTTAATGCCCGTAACAAAGTACTGTCAGAACAACTAGCTGCGGCGGGGTTTTGCAAATATTTTCTTACGGCATATAAAACATCTACCGGAAAAACATCGGTTGTCATAAACGGCTGCATTAGTAATTGAAAATTCTTTTTCCATTCCACCCCATGCGGTGCAACTTTATTTTTATACTCATTAAAAGTTACTAAATGCGCCACCTCGTGAACTAAGGTTATTAAAAAAGCGTACTGATTTAAATTAAAATTAACCGTAATAAGGTGATTGTTTCCATCGCGTGGAGAAGTGTAATCGCCTAAACGAGTACTTCTTTCTTTTTTTATTTTTAATTTAAAATCAAACTCCACAATCCAAAAAGCAATTTGTTCAACGGCAGTTTCGGGAATGTATTTTTTTAATACTTCCTTATTTCTTTCAAATTGCGCCTGCCTGGTGTTCATGTATTACAAAATTATTGAAAGCAATTGTTATAATAACGCGTACAATTTATAGTTTACTAACAAAATTATTTAACTTTATAAAAGTTTATGAATTACGAAGGAATTAAAAACCACATTGTTTCTTGGTTAAAAGAATACCAAAGCAAATCTAACACCAGTGGTTTTGTAATTGGTATCAGTGGCGGAATTGACAGTGCCGTTACATCTACCCTTTGCGCTTTAACAGGCAGCAGGGTTATTGCACTTACCATGCCCATTAGGCAATTTAAAGATGAACACACCAGAAGCATTGAACATATTAATTGGCTAAAAAAAACATTTCCGAATGTTGAATCGGAAGTGGTAGAATTAAGTGGTGTGTTAGATGCTTATGAAAGTGCATTTCCTCAAGATATTCAAGATTTTTTATCGATGGCCAACACTCGTTCCAGAATTAGAATGACAACCTTGTATGCCTTTGCTTCGCATCACAAACTATTAGTAGCGGGCACCGGAAATAAAGTAGAAGATTTTGGTGTAGGTTTTTATACCAAGTACGGTGATGGTGGTGTAGATTTAAGCCCTATTGCAGATTTATACAAAACCCAGGTTTACGAATTGGGCAAACTTTTAAATGTGCCGCAAAGTATTTTAAACGCAAAACCAACCGATGGTTTATTTGCAGATGGAAGAACAGATGAAGACCAAATTGGAGCCAGTTACCCCGAACTGGAATGGGCGATGGAATACATTGCAAAAAATGAAAAAAGCGAAATAAGCGAACGACAAAAAGAAGTAATGAAAATATACATTGGCAGACACAATGCCAACAAACATAAAATGGAAGCGATACCGGTGTGTAAATTACCAATACATTTATTATAGAAAATTAATTCACGAAATTTAAATTAAAATTATGTTTGGAAAATTAGGTGATATGATGGGCAAACTTCAGGAAATGAAGCAAAGAGCCGAAGAAATTAAAGCTAAATTAAATGATACTATTTTAAGCTGCGAAGGAGCAGGTGGCGATATTAAAATAGAAATTACCGGAAACCGGGAAATAAAGTCGTTAACCATTGCGCCGGGCTTGCAACACGGTAACACACAAGAGTTGGAAGAACAATTATTAGTTACACTTAACAAAGCCATTGAAAAAGCAAATACCATTAACGAAGAAGAAATGAAAAAAGTAGCGGCAGGTATGTTGCCTGGAATTATGTAGTTATTTATAAATAAAATTACCGCTGGTTCCATCACTCTTCTTAAACGCTCTGTACATACCCGGTGTGTTAAATGGCATGGTAATATTTCCTTTGGCATCCATTGCAATTAAGCCCCCTTCGCCTCCCATTTTTTTCAATTTTTCATTTATCACTTCATTAGCTGCTTTTTCAACCGAATAACCTTTATATTCCATTAAGGCAGAAACATCGTAAGCAACAACAGCTCGTATAAAATATTCGCCGTGGCCGGTACAAGAAACTCCGCAAGTTTTATTGTTGGCATAGGTGCCTGCGCCAATAATGGGCGCATCGCCTACTCTACCATACTTTTTATTAGTCATACCTCCGGTAGAAGTGCCGGCCGCTAAATTTCCTTCTTTATCTAAAGCCACAACACCAACAGTTCCAAATTTTTTATCGTTAAACTCTACATCAATAGGTTTTGAGGAGCCGTGATCTAATTCTGTTTTTTCGCTTTCCTTAATTTTTTGCAATTGTATAAATCTTTTTTCTTCAAAAAAATAACTACTGTCTGCCATTTCGCACTTACACTTTTTTGCAAATTTTTCAGCGCCTGTACCGACCATCATCACGTGTTCCGATTTTTCTAAAACACATTTGGCTGCCGTAATTGGGTTTTTAATTTTTCTTACGCCTGCCACAGCCCCAGACTTTAATGTTTTTCCATCCATAATGGAAGCATCCATTTCGTTTTTTCCGTCGGCAGTAAATACTGAGCCTTTACCGGCATTAAACAAAGGCGAATCTTCCAACACCATTATAGCCACAACAACTGCATCGTTTGATTTACCGCCCTTGCTTAAGGTGTCGTACCCTTTTTGTAAAGCCTCGTTCATTTTATCCATGTATTGCTTTTCCAATTCGGGGGTCATGTTTTGTTTTAAAATTGTTCCGGCGCCACCATGTAAAACAATAGCGAAATTATTATTTCCTTTCATGTTGTTTTGTGCTAATGAGGTTGATAAAACACTTAATAACAATCCTACTAAAATTACTTTCTTCATTTTAAAATTTAAACTTCTCGTTTGATAAATATAACCAATAGTTTGGATTACTGTGTTTACTGCTAATTTTAAAACTAGTTTCGGCAATAATTTCAAAGCCAACTTTTTTGTAAAAAGTTAAAGCACGATGATTTTCTGTCCATACATACAACCAAATTCCTTTTTGATTATTCTCTTTACAAATTTTAATACATTCCTTTAATAACGCAATGCCAATTTTTTTGTCGTAAAACTTTTTTAACACGTACAATCTCTCCAGCTTGCAAACATTTTCTTCTTGCAGTTTAGGATTTTTGCAGTTTAAAATAATTTTTAAATATCCGGCCAACTCTCCGCTTAGTGTAGCCACTCTAAAAATATTACTTTCATCGCTCAACTCATTTAAAAATTTTTCTTCTGTTAAAGACGCATTCAGATACTCTAGGATATCTTCCTCGGAGGCACTGTTTCCATGCGATTCAATAAAACTTTTCTTGGCCAATTCAGCCAGTGAATGTGCAATTTCAATACCCGGTTTTACTAATTCAATCATTGAAATAAAATTACACTTTTATTCCAACAACCAAAACATCATCTGTTTGTTGGTTATTCTGTTTCCAATTATTAAAACTGTAATCTAAATATCCCTCTTGTTCTTGTATTTCCATTTCGGCAATGGTTTTTAAAAGCTCTTTAAAATTCCTTTTATTAAACTTTTTATTGTTCTCGCCTCCAAATTGATCGCTGTAGCCGTCAGAAAATGCATAAAGCGTATCGTTGGGTTCCAAAAGTAACACCTGCTCTTCAAATATTTTATCAATGTCGCTATAAAACCCTAGAGGATATCGGTTAGCACTTAATTCCATTACCGTTTCTTTTCGTACAATAATTAAAGGCCTGAATGCACCGGCAAAATGCAAACGATTTGTTTTTTTATTGATGCTTATTACAGCTGCATCCATTCCATCGTTACTAATTTCATATCCGTATGAGTTTATACTTTTAAATAACTCTATATCTAAAGCATATAAAATTTGTGCGGGCGCTTTAATTTTTTTGTTGAGTAAAACTTCCTTGATAATGGAATTTGCCACCATGCTCATCATAGCGCCGGGCACACCATGTCCGGTGCAATCAACTACAATTGCATATTTATTTGTTTCATCTTCATGAAAATAATAATAATCGCCGCTCACCAAATCTTTTGGTTTATACAACACAAAGTTTTCTTTAAAAATAGTATTGATATAATTTTTCGATTGCAAAATGTTTTGTTGTATTCTTCTTGCATAACGAATACTATCTGTTACTTCTTTATTTTTTTCGGTAAGCAACTTATTCATTTCAAGAAGCGCATTTTCTTTTTGCTTTTTCTCGCTAATATCCATACCAATCCCTACTAATTGAAATTCACTTAAGTATGAAACATTCCAGCCAAACCATTTAGAATTTCCGGCTGAGGTTTTTAATTGATGCTCAAAATAATGCAGCGAATTAACTTTGTTATTGAACAAAAGCATTAACTTATTTTTTACCGCCAAGCCTTCCGGTTTATTAAAGCGTGTTGCTTCCCACCAATTATCGCCTAAAAGCTCGGTGGGTTGGTAACCTAACACAGAGTATGCAGATTTACTTACATACTCAATCTCACCGCTGTTATTTAAAACAACAATAAGTGTATTAAGTTTATCGAGGATTAACTCCTGTAAATCCAGTGTCTCCATGGGTTTTGATTGATTTGTAAAAAGAAAAATTAAAAGGAAAAAAGTACTAATTGATTAGCCGCAAATAAAATTTGGCCAAAAAATTCGATTATTAAATCGATAATTAATTGTATGTACTTTGTTTTTCAAGATGCTCAAATGTAAAAAGATTTTTTGAAACAGCACAGAATTAAAGAAAAAATAATCTTTCATTCCTGAACCATTACCGATATTTCTAAATGGGCGCCCTTTGGCAAGGCACTTACCTGAACAGTTTCGCGGGCAGGTGGGTCGGCTGTAAAATACGTTTTATATACTTCGTTTATTTGATTAAACTTTTTTAAATCGGTTGTATAAATAGTTGTTTTCACAACTTGATTCATTTTATATCCGCCTGCTTCCACAATTGCCTTTATATTTTCCATTACCTGCCTGCATTCTGATTCAATATTCAATGTATCCATATTCCCATCGGACTTAATGGCTATTTGTCCGGATACAAACAAGCTCTCTTCGGTTTTTATTGCCTGGCTATACGGACCAATAGGTTTCGGAGCTTTATCAGTAAAAACAACTACCCGCTTACTTTTTATTGCAAAAGCAAACAACATCATTAGTAAACAAATTAAAAAACCAATTCGTTGCATTTATTCTCCAAGAGGGGGTTTAGTATTCGCTACTTCGGTTAATCCTTTTACTAGTAAATCTAAATCATACAAATTTGTATACACATTAGGTGTAACTCGAATTCCATCTAATTTTTCATAAATGATAGAAACAGTATGTATTTTTTGTTTAGAATATAAATGTGCTTCAATGTCTGTTGCTTTCCAGCTGCCAATTCCAATATTAGCAATGGCGCACGAAAATTCGGGTTTTAAGGAAGTATACAATCGTGCGTTTGGTAATTTAATTGCTTTCTCTGCCCAATAATTTTTTAAATAGCGCAAACGTGCCTCTTTTCTTTTAGTTCCGATTACATTATGAAAATCTATGGCTGCACCTATAGCCATTTCGCCGGCCATGTTTCTGGTACCTAAATTTTCAAATTTTCTAATATCATCACTATCTGGTTGTGGCGCAGATAAAAGTGCCCATACATTCTTAATTTTTTCTTTTTTAATGTATAAAAGTCCGCTTCCGAAAGGAGCACATAACCATTTGTGCAATGAAGTAGCTAAATAATCAGCACCGGTATCTTCTAATTTAAAATCTAACTGTGCAAAAGAGTGTGCGGCGTCTACAATCACTTCACATCCTTTTTTATGTGCCATATCTGCAATTGCTTTACTGGGTACCAAGTTACCTGTCCAGTTAATCATGTGCGTTATATGAACTATTTTAGTTTTTGATGTAATTGCCTTTGCGTATAAATCAACTATTGCTTTTTCATCTTCCATGGGTTGAGGAATTTCAATCCACACCAATTTAATTCCATCTCTTTTCTCGCGTTGCTTCCAGGCGTTCATCATGTTGGGGTAGTCGTATTTACTTAATACTACCTCATCACCGGCTTTTAAGTTTAATCCAAAAATTACGGTGTTTAATCCTTCTGTTGCATTGCGGTTTATACAAATTTCATCTGCTGTTACTCCGCAAAGGTTGGCTAATTTCTGACGCAAGCCTTCTCTGCCTTGATCTAAAATGCGCCACATGTAATACGATGGGGCTTCGTTGCAATATTGTAAAAAACGCGTATGTGCATCTTGCACCACTTTGGGTTGAGGACTAACGCCGCCATTGTTTAAATTAATTACATTTGGAGAAACCGTATAACTTTCGCGCACCCAACCCCAAAAATCTTCATCAGTAGCGGCTGCTTCAGGACTTACTTTTTCAATTTCATTAACGCGTCTTTCTAATTCAGCAGCATAAACTTTATCCACTGCCGATAATAAACTTAAACTTCCAACAGAAGCTAATGAGCTAAACATAAAATCTCTACGGTTCATCTGGTAATAATTTAATTAAAGGTATAAAATATAAACAAACTAAAAAAGCCTTGATAAATCAAGGCTTTTTAATCAACTTCATGAGTGTTTTACTTTAACTCAATGTATTTAAAAAGTTCTTTTCGGGTGTTTTCTTTTTCAAACTTACCACCATAAAAAGAAGTAACGGTAGAAGAGGTATTGTCTTGCACCCCGCGCGATGAAACACACATGTGTTTGGCATCAATAATTATAGCAACATCATCCGTTTTTAAAACCTTTTGAAGTTCTTTTGCAATTTGCATGGTCATTCTTTCTTGTACTTGGGGTCTTTTTGCAAAATACTGTACAATTCTGTTGAGTTTACTTAAACCAATCACTTTTCCGTTAGAAATATAAGCTACATGCGCTTTACCAAATATGGGCACAAAGTGGTGCTCGCAGTTGCTGTAAAAAGTAATATCCTTTTCAACCAACATTTGATTGTATTGATACTTATTATCAAACAGCGCAATTTTTGGTTTATTGGCAGGATTTAATCCTGTAAATATTTCTTGCACATACATTTTTGCAACGCGGGCAGGAGTGCCTTTTAAACTATCATCGGTTAAATCTAAACCCAAAGTTTCCATGATGGCTTTAAAATGATGTTGAATTTTTTCAATTTTTTCTTCATCACTTATAGCAAAAGCATCTGCTCTTAACGGCGTTTCTATATTTGTAAAGGCATGCTCATCACCTATTTCATCTTCGGTTAGGTGAGCAAGGCTAATTCTATCCTCCTTAAGCAGGGAATTCAACAAAGTTTCTTTCTGTTTCATATAAGGTTACTTTTAATTCGTATTTACTTTCTATTTTTTCTCTTAGTAAATTATAAATCACCACCACAATATTTTCTGCTGTTGGATTTAAATTTTTAAATTCCGGAACATCTAAATTTAAATTTCGATGATCCATTTTTTCAATTACACATTCATCGATTAAATCGGCTAATTTTTTAAGGTCGTAAACATATCCTGTTTTCGGGTCAATTTCGCCAACCAACTTTACTATTAACTCGTAATTATGTCCGTGGTAATTGGGAAAGTTGCATTTACCAAATAGCTCAGCATTTTCTGCATCGCCTAAATTGGCATTGTGCAAACGGTGCGCGGCATTAAAATGCGCCTTGCGATATACGGCAACTTTATTCATTTTTAAATTTTTAATCAGGATAAGTTGGTTAGGCTAATCGTGATTTGTTTTTTTGAAGCACTGCGCCGGAAGTTTGCCGGTCAAGTGGCTTCGTTTAATTGATACAAACAATAATTAAGTGCTATTGTTTAAACTTAGGGTAAATTTAAGGAAAATTCCTTTCCCATTTATAATTACATCCTTTGTGATGTAGTAATTTCAATTATGAAGAATAAAAAGACAGCTTTTGACAAATAATTTCGGTAATTGTGTTTTTTGTATAAAGAACCGTGGGTTAATTGCTTATAATTGAGGCTATTACAATAAAAAGAAATATTTCTTATTTTTAATTTAATGCTCTTGTTCATTTATAAATTTCAAAAACTGAATTCTTTTCTACTAATTTCTATCAAAGTAATATTACCAGTCTTAATTTTTTAAAAAAATAAATTAAAAATACAGGTTATCATAACAATACAACTTTTCATTTGATTGTTAACTAAGTTGGTTAATTTAAACAATAAAATTACCGCAGCTATTTATAAATAGTATGCAGATATTAGTTAAAACCTGCATTTAATTATAAAAGCTTATGCAGCTTAATCATTTTTATATATTTGAGCCGTTAATGTATAAATTCAGATTAATCATATTTTTACTAGTGCATTCGTTAGTGTGTTTTTTGCAAGCACAACAATCATCTTACATTCATTTTAATGTGAATAATGGTTTACCAAGTAATAATGCATATTATATAACACAAGATAAAAATGGATACTTCTGGATATCAACAGATAAAGGTGTAGTAAAATTTAATGGCTATCATTTTACCATTTACACAACAAACGATGGTTTAAGTGACAATGAAATTTTTGACGTTTATGAAGATTCAAGCAACAGAATTTGGTTTGCTTGTTATAATGGTGAACTGCCCTATTTTAAAAATGATACGTTTTATAATAGGTACAACCATATTAGTTTATCTAAACTAAGTCGTTTTAATATAGGATTAAAAGTAATGAGTGATTACAATAACTCCATCTTTTATTTATCTCAAAGAGCGACAGCAACAATTAAAAAAAACGGAACAATAGAAGAAATATTTACGAATGAAATTAGTGCCAACTCAACGCTAATAAAAAACAGTAAAAAAGAAGTGTTAAGTATTTCATACGACACAACCAATGTTTATCTAACAAATTTAACCACAAATAAAATTAAAAGTTTTTCGCACCAAAAGAAAAAACTAATGCCATTGCTTAATACAAAAGCAGAGATAATTGAGAATATATTATTTTACAGTGTTTCTGAAAATCTAATTATCAAGAATCTCTCAGATTTAAACATTACTGAAACAGCTGCTTTTGAAAGCATGATTCAATATATAAAAAAGGTTAGTGACAGTTTATTATGGATTGGGACACAAAAAGGGCTTTACTTATTTGATTGTAAAAATAAAATAATTGTGAAAAAACTTTTTTCTGAATACTCAATTTCATGTGTATTTGAAGATAATGAAAACCACACCTGGGTATCGACTTTAGACAATGGGATATTTCTTGTACTAAACCAAAATGTAGAATTACTAAATCAACATAACGGATTAAACTTTAACTCCTGCTTAAATTTCACGCGAATAAATGAAAACACGTTATCCATTGGTTCTAATAAATTTAAACTGGCTTTAATTGAAAATAATAAAGTTAAAAATATTACACTTTCTGAATCACAAGGAAATGGCTTAATAAGAAGTGTAAAATGCGACAATCAGGGAAATTTATACATTGTTACTGCTGTGAATGTTTATAAACTAAATAAAGAAGGAGTTAATATTAAAACCTATAAAACTGCCATACGTGATTTACTTTTTACAAAAAATGATTCCCTTTATGTTGCTCGAATTAATGGTGTTTCCAAAATTAAGGTTAAAGATCTAGATGAACATTCTAATAATCTTGATGGATTTTTATTTAGAAATATAAATTTTAAACACGGTACAAATTACTTTTATGAAAGTGAAGCAGGTACAATTTACTGCATTGGCAACAATGGCATTAAACAGTTAAATGGGAAACGAAATGAAATTATTGAGCGAGATACTCTTTTTAAAAACAATATTACCAGTGTAACTGAAACTAGGGACGGAGTAATATTTATCTCATCAGACATTAATGGTATTAAAGCTGTTTACAAAAATAAATCAACTTATCTTAATAATAAATCAGGCCTGCCATCTAACTTTGTTACTTGCTTAACTCTTGATGATAAAAATAATTTATGGGCAGGCACAACAAATGGCTTAGTAAAAATATCGTATAATCATACTGATAGTGGTTTAAAATTTATTGTTAAAAATTATACAACAATTAATGGATTAATAGATAATTCTATAAATGATGTTGCTATTCACAACAGTAAAATTTGGTTAGCTACTAACTTTGGTGTATGTTCTTTCAAAGAATCTGACCTGATAAAAATCAGTAAATCACCAAAAATTAATATTGTTTCGATTTCAATTAACGACTCACTTTATAACTCACATAATAACACAGTAGTTTCAGCCTTTAACAAAAATAATTTCAAAATAAAATATGTTGGAATTTCATCCGGCTCATTAAACAATATTATTTACCGTTATAGAATGCATGGACTTGAAGAAAACTGGAATACAACAAATAATATACAACTTCAATACCCATCTCTCCCTCCCGGAAATTACATTTTTGAAATATTAGCAATTAACAAAAACGGACAAGCCTCAGGCGCGAAAAAAATATTTATAACAATAACACCCGCGTATTATCAAACTATATGGTTTAAAATTTTAGTTGCGGTTATTATTACATTGTTAATTGCATTTATTGTAATACTTAGAATTAGAATTTGGAGAAAAAACCATCAATTAAAGGAAAACTTGCTTAGTTCAGAAAATAAACGTTTAGCATTAGAAAAAGAAGAAATAAATATGCAAATGAAATTAATTGAATTAGAACAAAAGGCCCTACGTTTGCATATGAATCCTCATTTTATTTTTAACGCAATAAATTCTATTTCCGGGTTCTATGCTAGTGGGGATGCTGAAGTGGGTAAAAAATATATAAATAAATTATCCCAATTATTAAGAATGCTACTAGATTTTTCTTCGCAAAAATTTATTTCTCTTCAGCAAGAAGTTAACTTGTTAACAAACTATTTCTCACTAAACCAATTACGCTTTCAAAATAAATTTAATTATATTATTGATATAGATACAAAAATTAATACTGAAAGATTAGCTATTCCACCAATGATAATACAGCCTTTTGTTGAAAATTCATTAATTCACGGTATTGCTTCATTAAAATCAATAGGTAATATTAAAGTAAAGATTAGTTTAGAAGATGGATTTCTGCTATGCGAAATAATAGATAACGGAATTGGTATAAAAAAATCAAGAGAAATTAATAAAGATAGAATACATAAATCAACCGGAATTAAAATAACAGAAGAACGCATCAGAACAAATTATAATGGCTCACTTTCAGGACTAGAAATTTGCGAAATAAATGATGAAAACGGTAATTGTTTAGGAACTCATGTTTACTTACGATTAAATATTGAAGAATTATATTAAAACCATCAAACTAACATCCGCATCTTTTTCCATATTGTGTAATTTTAAAAGATTAAAAAAAAACTCCTGTCAAATTCTAAAATAAATATATAAATGAAAATAAAAACATTAATTATTGATGATGAAAAACAAGCTAGAAACTCATTGCTTTCTGATTTAAAAAAACATCAAAATAAACTTGATATAATTGGAGAAGCAGATAGTGTAGAATCAGCAATTATTGCGATTAATAAATTTGAACCCGAACTTATATTTTTAGATATTAATTTAGGAGACGGGTATGGATTTAATGTTATTGAAAGATGTAAATACTCAAACTTCAAAACAATTTTTGTAACCGCATACGATCAGTACGCAATTAAGGCTTTTAAAGTTAGCGCATTAGATTTTTTATTAAAGCCTGTTGATCAGGAAGAGCTGGATGCTGCAATTGGGCGAGCAATAAAATTAAAACAAGTAGAAAAAATTGATGCGCAATTAAAGGTATTTAAAGATTATAATAATGGTGAAACTGAAAAGAAAATAGTGTTAAAAGAATTAGAAGCAATACATGTTGTAAAAGTTAAGGACCTAATTGCGTGCGAAGCTTCTGGTATATATACAACATTTTATATTGGAAATGAAAAGCAAATTGTTGTTTCAAAAAATCTAAAGGAATATGAAGAAATATTAGAACCTTTTGGTTTTTTACGAGTTCACAATTCATTTTTAATAAACGCAAATAAAATAGAAAAATTTGACAAAACAGATGGTGGATTCTTGATAATGGAAGATGGAAAACGCATTCCTGTATCGCAACGAAAGCGCGATGTAATAGTTAACTACCTAAGAAGTATTTAGTTTAATGCATTTCAGAAACCAACTACTTTAAATAAAGCACTTTATAACTAGTAATCACTTGTTAGTTTTTATACTACAACTATTTGTTTAAACAGTGCATCTATTGTTTTAGAACTTTTAATTGAACGTGTTCCGTTAATTTCGTTATAGAAATATACGGATTATGAAAATTAAACTACCAACATCAATCATTATTTTATTATTGGCAACATTTAATATTAATGCCGGTAAAAATAAATCAGAAATTGGTTTTATAGAAAAGAACCCAACCTGTTTATCATTTACTGAAAACAAAGGACAGGTTCATGATCAATTTGGCACAACAAGAGAAGATATCATTTTTGGAGGAACTGATGGCGCTATGTCTTATTTTCTTAAGAAAAATGGGATTTCCTACCAAACTAAAAAACCAATTCTTAGTTCAAAAAAAATTAATGAAAAAGGATTAGATGAAATAATTTATCGTTTGGATGTAGAATGGATAAATTGTAATAAGGCCAATATTTCTAAAAACAAACCATTTAATGGGACAGCAAATTTTCAAATTTATAATAATCAAATTTCCGTTAACTCATATAAAGAGGTGCTCTATTCAAATATATACAACGGAATAGATTTAAAATGGTATTCACAAGGGAAAAAAGCCTGTTTAAAATACGACTTTATAGTAAAACCCGGAGCTGATTTTAAACAAATTAAACTTCTTTTTAAAGGTGCAGAAAAATTATTCGTAAATAAAAAAGGAGAATTAGTTATTCAAACTTCAAATGGAGAAATTAGAGAAGAAGCTCCATTGGTTTTTCAAAATAATAAAAAATTAAAAGCGAAATGGATTGTTTTAAACAATACAGCATCCTTTGAAATTACTGGTATTAATAAAAGTAAAGAATTTATTATTGATCCTGCAATCAGATCTTGGGGAACTTTTTATGGTAACACCGGAATTGATGAGGCATATTTCTGTACTACCGATGCTTCAGGAAATGTTTATGTTGCAGGTAACACTTCTTCTGCTACAAGTACATTAATTGCAACAGTTGGAAGTCATCAAACAACATATGGTGGTAATGATGATGCTTTCTTAGCAAAATTTAATCCTTCAGGTGTACGTTTATGGGCAACTTATTATGGTGGAATAGGACAAGATTATGGAAATGCTTGCACTGTAGATGGTTCTAATAATGTTTATTTAGTAGGAAGAACAAACTCTACCAGTTCCATATCTACTGCAGGTGCCTTTCAAACTGCAAATGGAGGTACTTACGACGCGTTTATTGTAAAATTTAATTCTTCGGGGGTTAGACAATGGGCTACCTATTACGGAGGAACAGCTAACGAAAGTGGCGAGAGTTGTAAAACCGATGCCGGCGGTAATGTGTATTTAGTTGGAACAACTTCTACTACCTTAAGTACAGCTATTACAAGCCCAGGGGCACATCAAACCGTTTATGGCGGAGGAACATCTGATGCCTTTATTGTAAAATTTAATTCGTTAGGTGCTCGCCAGTGGGCTAGTTACTATGGAGGAAATGGCACAGATGAAGGGCTTGAATGTGCAACAGATGGTTCCGGAAATATACATATTTGCGGAAGTACAGGTTCAAGCGCTGGAATTTCAACAGCAGGTGCCCATCAGGCAACCTATGCAGGTGGTTTTGGAGATGGCTTCTTAGCAAAATTTAATTCACTTGGTGTTCGTCAATGGGCAACTTATTACGGAACTAATTCAGGTACTGATCCTGCAAGAGCCTGCGCCACCGATGCTACCGGAAATGTATACATTGTTGGTTCTACAGGAGGCGCAGGATTGTCAACTGTTGGTGCACATCAAACCACATTAGGTGGTGGTTCAGATGGCTACTTAGTAAAATTTAATTCATCCGGTGTTAGGCAATGGGCAACTTATTATGGAGGAACAGGTAACGACGTTTTTAATTATTGTACAACTGATGCAGCTGGAAATTTATTTGCATGTGGAAATACATTTTCAGGTTTACTAATTGCTACTCCCGGAAGCTATCAATCAACATTCAATAGCGGCAGCGACGGTTTTTTAGTAAAATTTAATACATCAGGTGTAAGAGATTGGGGAACATATTATGGAGGAACTTCAACAGATGAAGCCTGGGGTTGTTCAACAGATGGATCAGGAAATGTTTACTTAGTTGGAAGAACTTCATCAACCGGAACTGTTATTGCAACGTCAGGTTCGCATCAAACAACAAACAACGGTTCTACAGATGGTTTTTTAGCAAAGCTTATTGATTGTCAATTACCCGCTTCACCTACGAACATAACAAATCCATCTAATCAACTAATTTGTTCAGGACAATCCGCTACCTTAAGCGCTTCTTCTACTGGTACAATAAATTGGTTTAACGTTGCTACAGGAGGAATAAGTTTTGCTACAGGAGGCACTATTTCAACCTCAACTTTAAGCACAGGTAACTTCACTTTTTATGCCGAAGCATTAACATGTGCAAACAGTGCAACCAGAACTCCAATAACAGTAACAGTAAATACAACGCCAACAGTTTCAGTTAACAGTGGAAGTATTTGTTCCGGAAAATCATTTACAATTATTCCTAGTGGTGCTTCAACCTATACCATTCAAGGTGGTAATGCAATTGTTTCGCCTTTAT
>JALHRL010000015.1 GCA_022841465.1 Bacteroidia bacterium
CCTTTTTTATGAATGCTGCTATTGATCAACAATGCGAAATTTATATTAAAGCAAATGGTTTAGAAAAAGAAGTAAATAAAAAGATTGAAGAAATTTATAAAGCAAAAAGCACTAAGCGCCCAACTTACAACGCCGCAGAATTACCAGAAGGAAACGATGGTTTAGGGTTAATGTTGTTGGGTGTAACCGGCGATATGGTTTTGCCTGCTGATGTTTATCAAAAAATTAAAACAGAAACATTAAAACAAGTTCGTGGTACTGTTCAGGCAGATATTTTAAAAGAAGACCAAGCACAGAACACTTGTATTTTTAGTACTGAGTTTAGTTTGCGTGTTATGGGCGATGTACAACAGTATTTTATTGACAACAATGTTCGTAATTTTTATTCAGTATCAATTAGTGGTTATCACATTGCCGAAGCAGGTGCTAATCCAATTTCTCAATTAGCATTTACCTTAAGTAATGGATTTACTTTTGTTGAGTATTATTTAAGCCGCGGAATGAATATAGATGATTTCGCACCAAATTTATCTTTCTTCTTTAGTAACGGTATTGATCCGGAGTACAGTGTTATAGGTCGCGTATCACGCCGTATTTGGGCCAAAGCCATGAAAAATAAATATGGTGGAAATGAACGCAGCCAAATGTTGAAATACCACATACAAACCAGCGGCAGAAGTTTACATGCTCAGGAAATTGATTTCAACGACATTCGCACTACCTTACAAGCATTGTATGCCATTTATGATAATTGCAATAGTTTACATACCAATGCATACGATGAGGCAATTACAACTCCAACAGAAGAATCAGTGCGTAGAGCCATGGCTATTCAGTTAATTATTAATAGAGAGTTAGGATTAGCAAAAAATGAAAACCCTTTACAAGGTGCATTTATTATTGAAGAATTAACTGACTTAGTGGAGGAAGCGGTTCTTTCAGAATTCGACAGAATTACAGAAAGAGGAGGGGTATTAGGCGCAATGGAAACAATGTACCAACGCAGTAAAATTCAAGAAGAAAGTTTGTATTACGAAACTTTAAAACACAATGGTGAATATCCAATTATTGGTGTAAATACTTTTTTAAGTTCTAAAGGCAGCCCAACTGTATTACCACGAGAGGTAATCAGAAGCACAACGGAAGAAAAGGAAGCGCAAATTGCAACTCGCGATAATTTGTGGATAACACATAAAGATAAAGGGCCAGAGGCTTTAAAGAAGTTACAAAATGCTGCAATTCAAAATGGTAATATGTTTGCAGAATTAATGGAAGCTGTTAAGTTTTGTAGTTTAGGTCAAATTACCAAAGCACTTTTTGAAGTAGGTGGCCAGTATAGAAGAAACATGTAAGCATGCTTTCAAAATATATAATAATTATTTTCCTATTTTGTTCGGTTTTTTATAAAGCTCAAACAAAATCCGGAAAAGATTTTTATTTAATTGATATTCCAAATCTAGAATTGCTTCAGCCGGGTGATAAACACTTAATGGATTCTGTATTGAATGTTTATCATCAATCTTCTTCCGATTCAGTTAAGTCAACCCAAATAAGAATATTAACTGAATTTATCTTTGATAACTCTATCTGGCCTCTTTATAATAAACTGCTTTTTGATTTAGTAAAAGATAAAAATGGTTATTATTACGAGTCAACAAAAGCTATTACACTTAATAATTTTGGATATGAAAGCCAATATTTAAATAACGATTTAGAGAATGCTTCCAAATATTACACCGAAGCACTTGAATTATATAAAAAGATAAAAGATAATTCCGGTATTGCTGCGGAGTTGAATAATTTAGCGTATATCTATCAACATAAAGGCGATATTTTAAAATGTATTCAGTTATATACCGAAGCAAATGCTATTTTTTTAAAACAAAACAATCATAGGGGCTTAGTATCTACTAATTTAAACTTAGGAGATATTTTTTATAAAAACGATGATTATGTAAAGGCGGAAGAATATTTTAAGTTAGCGTATTACCATGCAAAAATGGTAAACTATAAATCCGGTATAGGGGCTTCCTTACATCAAATTGCAAATATTTATAAGGAGAGTGGAGATATAAAAAAAGCACGTCGTTTTTTTAATAAGTCTCTAAGTATCCAATTGGAAATTAATGATGTTGATAGAATTCCCGGAGATTATATTGGGATAGCCGCCACTTATTTAGAAGAGAATAATTTTATAATGGCAGAACAGTTTTACCAAAAAGCTCTAACAATTCTTTCTAAAACATCTAATAGCCATACCAAAGCCTCCGTTTTTGATAGGGCGGCAAATTTTTATTGCCGCAAAGGTAATGATGCATTGTGCCAAGCTTATTCAGATAGTGCCTATGTACATGCTAAAATTATCGGATTTCCAGACATTATAATGAGCGCCTCGAAAAGACTGGGCGATCAAATGGCGAAAAGAAACTTAATGGATAAGGCATACAAATATTTAACTGAATCGTATTTAATGCGCGATAGTATTTTTAACGACAAAAAGAGAAAAGCTGCCATGAAAGAGCAGTATAAATCTGAATTTCAAAAGAAGGAAATTTTAATGAAGGAAGATCAACTTAAAAAAGAATTAGTTAGAAATGCAGAAAAAAGAAATCAAAAATATTTTAATGCCGCTTTATGGGTTGTTATAATTTCTATTTCTATCATATTGTTTTTTGTTTATAGAAACTTTAACGTAAAAAAGAAATCGGAGTTTTTATTACAAGAAAAGAATAAATTAATTGAACACCAAAAGGAAATTGTTGAAGAAAAACAAAAAGAAATACTAGATAGTATTAATTATGCAAAAAGAATTCAGTACGCTTTATTGGCACACGAAGATTTTATTTCAAAAAAATTAAAAGAGCACTTTGTTTATTTCCATCCTAAGGATATTGTATCGGGCGACTTCTATTGGGCAACTCAAATAGAGAATAAATTTTATTTAGCTGTTTGCGATAGTACGGGTCATGGTGTGCCGGGTGCATTTATGAGTTTATTAAATATTTCATTTTTAAATGAAGCAATAACTGAAAGAAGAATCTTAGAGCCAAATTTAATTTTTAATTATGTACGACAACGTTTAATAGAAAGTATTAGTCAGCAAGAACAAAAAGACGGATTTGATGGAATTTTACTTTGTTTTGATTCTGATTCAAATAAAATTACTTATGCAGCGGCTAATAATGCACCAATATTAATTCAGGATAATCAAATTATTCAATTAGAAAGCGATAGAATGCCGGTAGGGCAGGGTGAAAGAACAGAAAGTTTTACTCTTTATGAAATTCTATATAACGTGGGCAATCAACTTTATTTATACACCGATGGCTACGCAGATCAGTTTGGCGGTCCTAGAGGAAAAAAGTTGAAATATAAGCCGTTAAATGAATTTATACTTGCAAACGCGAATCTTGATTCTAGCGAACAGAAATTGTGTTTAGAAAAGTTTTATTTGGACTGGAAAGGAAATCTTGAGCAAATTGACGATGTGTGCATAATAGGAATTAAATTATAAATCATATTTAACGTATAAAATTATTTTTTAACTTTAAAATAAAAACAAAATGAAAAAAATTCTTTATGTAGTTCTAGGGTTAGGTATTGTATATTTGATTCTATGTTTGTTTGGCCCTTCTAATGTTAAGGTAGAAAGAACCATTGATGTTAAGGCTCCAAAAGAATTGGTAATGTCTAAATTGCTTGATTCAAAATTCTTTCATAATGAATGGTCACCTTGGACTGAACTTGACCCAAAAATGAAAGTTACGTATACTGGTGAAGAAGGAAAAGTAGGTTTTTCTTATGCTTGGGAAAGTGATAATGAAAATGTGGGCAAAGGAAGTATGACTCTTGATAAAATTACTTCCGATAGTATTGTTGAAACTTTACGTTTTGAAGGTATGGGCGAATCTACCGTTTATAATTTTGTTAAAGTTAATGGAGAAAACACAACAATTGTTTGGGGGATGATGTTTGATGTTGGTTTTTTTGGTAGAGCACCTATGTTGTTTATGAATATGGATAAAATGTTGGGGGCAGATTATGAAAAAGGATTAGCTAAACTAAAACCTGCAATTGAAAAATTAACCACTGCTGCACCTATTGTAAATTATGATATTAAGGAAATTAATTGGGAAGCCAGAACGTATCTTGGTAAAAAAGGAAAGTTTAAGTTCCCTGAAATAGCGGGTTTTTTTAGCCAAACGTATCCGGCATTAGGTGGCTTTTTAGCTACTAACAAAGTAGAATTATTAAGTGCGCCTTCTGCCATTTATTTTACATTTGATGAAAAAGCGATGGAAACAGAATGCGCTGCTGTTTTTTCCATAAAGGATAATAATAAGAAAATGGAAGATTGGGAAAGGTTTCAGGTACCTGCTTCTAAGGTTTTATTAATTGAATATTATGGTGCCTATGATAAGTCAGCTCAAGCTCATTATGCAATTGACGCCTATATAAAGGAAAAAGGCTTGGCACAAAGCTTTGTTATAGAAGAATATGTTACAGATCCTATGATGGAAAAAGATACATCAAAATGGTTAACGAATATTTTTTACGTTATTAAATGAAAAAAGCCCCGTCAAATAATGACGGGGCTTTTTAATTAAATCATGAATCAATTATTTCACTTCTTCAAAATCAACATCGGTTACATTTTCACCGTTACTTGATTTGTTTCCACCTGCATTATCTCCCGCGCCGGCATTAGCTCCACCCTGTTGTTGCTGATTGTTCATAGCAGCATGCATTTCTTGGCTGGCAGCAGCCCAAGCATCGTTAATTGTTTTTAATGCCACTTCAATTTTCGCTAAATCTTTTGAAGCGTGCGCAGCTTTTAATTCAGTTAAAGCACTTTCAATGGCTGATTTTTTCTCTGCCGGAATTTTATCGCCATATTCTTTCAATTGTTTTTCTGTTTGAAAAACCATTGAATCAGCCTCATTTAATTTGTCTATTTCTTCTTTTGCTTTTTTATCAGCATCAGCATTCATTTCAGCCTCACGTTTCATGCGGTCTATTTCTTCCTGACTTAAACCAGATTTAGCTTCAATACGAATGTTGTGTGATTTACCTGTTGCTTTATCTTTAGCACTTACATTTAAAATACCATTTGCATCAATATCAAAAGTTACTTCAATTTGCGGCACACCACGTGGAGAAGGAGGCAAACCATCTAAATTAAATTCACCTAATTTGCGGTTGTCTTTCGCCATAGGGCGTTCTCCTTGATAAACCACAATTTGCACAGATGGTTGATTATCTGCAGCAGTTGAGAATATTTCCGACTTTTTTGTTGGAATGGTTGTGTTCGATTCAATTAGTTTTGTAAAAACACCACCCATTGTTTCAATTCCTAATGAAAGCGGGGTAACATCTAATAACAATACGTCTTTTACATCCCCTGATAATACACCACCTTGAATTGCAGCTCCTAAAGCAACAACTTCATCAGGGTTAACTCCTTTACTTGGTGATTTTCCGAAGAATTTTTCTACCGCAGCTTGCACAGCAGGAATACGTGTAGAACCACCTACTAAAATAATTTCATCAATATCAGTAGTTGATAAACCTGCATTTTTTAAAGCAGAACGGCAAGGATCAATAGTACGTTGAATTAAACTGTCTGCTAATTGTTCAAATTTTGCTCGTGTTAAAGATTTTGCAATAAACTTTGGTACATTACTTACCATGGTAATGTATGGTAAATTTATTTCTGTTGAGTTACTGCTTGACAATTCTATTTTTGCTTTTTCAGCCGCATCTTTTAAACGTTGTAAAGCAATAGGGTCCTTGGTTAAATCTACACCTTCTTCTGCTTTAAATTCATTTGCCAACCAATCAATAATAACTTGGTCAAAGTCATCACCACCTAAGTGGGTGTCGCCATCTGTTGATTTTACTTCAAACACACCGTCGCCTAGCTCAAGAACTGAAACGTCGTGTGTACCACCACCGCAGTCAAACACAACAATCTTCATGTCTTTACCTTTCTTATCCATACCGTAAGCAAGGGCAGCGGCAGTAGGTTCGTTTATAATTCGCTTTACTTTTAATCCTGCAATTTCACCTGCTTCTTTTGTTGCTTGGCGTTGCGAATCATTAAAGTATGCAGGTACAGTAATAACTGCTTCAGTAACCTCTTGTCCAAGGTAATCTTCGGCAGTTTTTTTCATTTTTTGTAAAATTATTGCAGAAATTTCTTGTGGTGTATATTTTCTGTCATCTATTAAAACGCGTGGTGTATTGTTTTCTCCTTGCACTACTTCATAAGGTACACGAGAAACTTCAGTACTTACTTCATTAAATAAATGACCCATAAAACGCTTAATAGAGTAAATTGTTTTTTTAGGGTTGGTGATAGCTTGACGTTTAGCAGGATCTCCTACTTTACGTTCTCCACCTTCTACAAATGCAACAACCGAAGGGGTAGTGCGCTTGCCTTCGTTGTTAGCAATAACAACGGCTTCGTTGCCTTCCATAACAGCAACACAGCTGTTTGTGGTTCCAAGGTCTATTCCTATAATTTTTCCCATAGTATTCAGTATTAATTTACATTAAGACTTCAATTTGTGTGCCATTTGAAAGTTGGCTGTAAATTCTGCCAGCATGACATAAACCATTGAAAAGTGGCTATAAAATGTCACTAACTAATTGATTTTAAGGAAAATTTTGACAGTTACGGGCAGCTTGCCGGTTCTAAATCGCTCTCGTAAAATTTAAATCTACAGGTGTTTGGGTTAGTGGCAAAAGCATCAACAAAAAGATTATCCATTTCTTTGGCAATATGGCATCGGGTTCTAAACGTAAATAATCCAAGAGCAGCTTTTTTATCAAAATTAGAGTATAATATTTTTTCTTGAGATAAGGATAAGGAAGGAGCTGCAAATTGTAAATAATCGTAGTAATCTTGTGTTGCCGCGTATGAAATAAAATCTATTCTATAGGTTTTACGCCCAATTAAACCAAATGGGTTGCCCCTTTTAGCCATCATATTTCCTAATTCAAGAAATAAACTGGATGCTGTGAAACTAAAATTAAAATATAAGTTATTACTAAAGTTTACTTGGTCTTTTAACTGTTGTGGATTAAATACGTAATCTAAATAATTATTTGTTTTATAATTAGGCGCGCCAGACATGCTATCGTAATAATGAACGCGAATAGTAAGGTCGTGTAAAAAACCACCCGATGCAGCTTTCGTTCTAACAGTATAAGGTGGTGCATTTAAGTTGCCATAATTTACATAGTAGAATGGGGGGTTAGAAGCACTATAGGGAACCGGATAGTAAGGAGGTGCCATTGGAGGCAATAAAGAAAGAGGGACACTGTCAATTGCACTGGTGCTAGCCGTAAACTCATTTCCTGTTTTATTATTTTTAATAGTTAACTTGTAAAGACCAAATGAAAATAATTTTTCGTTTGCTAAATAAACACGTTGCTTGGTGCTAAAAGCTCCCGGTAAAGTTTCAATAACAGAATCTCTAAAAAAAACTTCCATAACATCACCGGTTGGCGTTGATGCCGCTGCAACTTTTACACCATTAAAAAATCTTTCTAATTTAACGGTTAGTTCGCCCGAAGAGTAATTTGATGAATCTGCAATTTTAGCCATTTGATTAGCATCACCCTCACCTAAAAACACTTTGTTAATGCGAATCATTTGCATTTTTTCTTGCGGCGTTAAAATGGCATATACGTATGGGATTTCCTTATAAGGAGCTGTTATTTTTAAATCGTTTTTGCAGGAGTTAAAAATGAATGCAACAAGTGCTAAAACAATATAAGTGCCCTTATGAAGAAAAGATTTCATGATTCAAATATACAAATTAAACTAATAGTTTTCCTCTAATAATATGGTTCCAATAAACTTCGTTAAATCCCGTGTAAAGCTCATTGTCAAAGGTTCTTTCATGAAAAACACTTATAAATAGCCCATTTAATTTTTGCGCTTCTTTAGCAATTGCCACTATTTGGTTTTCAGCTTCGGTAGGTTTTGTTTTCGAATAATTAAAATAAACTCCATCCATTGTTGCAAATGGCACTAACAATAATTCATTTTCTGCTTCTGTATTAAAATTATAATAATTAAATGGGGTAAATGTTCCCGCTCTATATCCGCTTCCAGAGGCAAATCCTATTGAAAAATCAGCAATTATTCCGTTTTTCATTAAAAGCACTGGCGTAGTTTTAAAGTCAAATCTTAAATAATGTTGGCGTGAGATTTTAATGCTAGAATTTGCATTGGCGTTTATTAAATCAACTTCTTTTTTCATTAATGCAGCATTGTTGTAACTGTAGTAAGAAGGATGTAAACCAAAAAGAATATTTTGTTTTATAAGCGTATTAAATAAATTTTTGAAAGCGTTTGAAGAAGGATTTATGGTTCTGTCGAATTTAGTATGGCTTCTTTGCAAAAAGAAATAGATTAAAGGTGTATGGTTGTTTTTACAAAATGAATTTACTTTTTCATAAACATCAAAGGGGTCTTGTTGTTTACCCATTAGTACCGATATTCTTCTTTTAATGGTATTAAAATTAAGTTTGAAAAGATCATTAATGCTTGCACCAATTGCTCTTACTGCATTTTTATTTTTGTAGGCATATAAATTATCCACATCAATGGTGCTAACAAAAACAAAATCCTTTTTTGGAAATTGTAATTGCGGTTGATGTTTTTGTAAGTTTTGTTTTAATTCTTCAATCCAGTAATTAACAACAGGTTTTAAGTGTTGATTGTGTTTAAATAAAAAGCTGTTTTTTAATTCAAATCTTTCATGAACATCGGCTGAAAAATTCTGCCATTCTTCGTATCGCGAAATCATGTAAAAAACAGCTGAAAATACATCAAAGGAGATATTTCCGGAGAAAGATGAGAAAAGGGTAATTAGATTATTTTTTATTTCAAATGTGGGAGTAAAGTTACTTTGAATCCCTTTTTCAAAAATAAATTCACTTGGCATTATTTGAAATGTATCATCAATAGGCGATGAGGAATAATTAATTTTAAAACTTTTGCTTGTTCTAAAAATGCTTAAGTCGTGGGTAAATAAAACAGTACTATTTAAAACATTTTTAAAAATAAAATTGGCTGTGTAATCAAGTCTGCTCGATGCGGCTTCGCTATATATTATAAACTCAGGTGCATTCGTTACAGCCTTTATTTGAAATAAAGTATTTAAATCTTCAATTTTTACCATTTAAGATATTTAATGAGTAAAATCTTTCAACTAAATTAATGGAATAAACTTTGTAAAAAAAGCAAATAAAATTAGTCGTTAACAAATGGGGTAAAAGTTAGCCTAAATATGGGTTTGTTTTGTGTGTTTGCCATGCCTGCTAAAACAATTCTCTGTTGATAAGCATCGCGTCTTGCTGTATTGGCCGGGTCGGGATCGGTAACTACCAAATAAAACCCGTAATTTTTTTTGTTTCCGTTTAAAATATTTTGCACGTCGCGGGCAATATTAAAAACATATTCATTGTTGGCGAAATCGTAAGAACCTCCATATTTTGAAAAATCAATAGTATTAATTTGATCGTAAGTAAATATTTCTTTTCCTGTAGAATCCATTCCCAACAAGGCTAATTTTAATGGCGCAGGGTATTTAAGATCTGATCCATTTTTTGCAACATCTACTTTAAAACGCAGCTCGGCTCTATTAACTGAAACTTTATTTTTTGAAACATAGTTGAGAAGATAAGGTATCTGGATTTTTACTTTTAACCCACCTAAGCCTTTCAAGTAAAGTGCTTCGTTTCCTTTAGCTGTATCTCCTTGAATTTGTGCATTAAGAATATTTATTGCACCATCATTAAATTTATGTTTTATTTCATTAAAACGAACCACATTAGAGCCGTTGAACGTAAAACGAAAGTTTTTTGTTTCTTTGGTTGGAGAGTACGTTCCGTTTTGGTAGTACAAATAAAATCCACTTAAGGCGCTTTCTAAATCAAACTTTGCAATTGCACCTTGCGCAGACACCGGGTTTAAATTACTTGATGCTGACGTAATATAAAACCCTTTAAATGTTGATTGAAATACAGTATTGTTTATAAGGTATTGTGGATTATTTAAAATAGATTTTGCATAAGTAGAATTAATTGGGATTGATAAAACCAAAGTCCCGTCAATGTTACTAAGAGTTCCGGTAAAAGTGCCTAGTAAATTATTATAATTAATTAGTTTATCATTGTTGGTGTAATAAAATTTATCTGCATTTATATTGCTGTTCATTTCATAAACATTATATTTTAAAGGCGTAGAGAAATCTCCTTGAAAATCGAGGCTTCTAATGGCTAATCTAATTTCAGCGTTAATTAAATTCGCGTCTTCACCAAAAGAAACATTGGTAATGTTGTTGGGTAAGGCAAATTTTGTGTAGAGGCTAACATCTGTTCTTCCAAAAACCGGGTCTTGATTTGACCCCAAGAATTTAATATTATCGTTTAAAGATGCAATACTATCAATTAAAACACTGTGTGCGTAAATTTGTGAAGTATCGGAAAATTGTGCGTTTAATACATCTTCTTGTGATTGAACATTAGAGCCTAAAATATTGTTGTCTTTTTTACAAGAAATGAAAATCGGCAAAGCCAATACGATAAAAAAGGAAAGTGATTTTAGGTGATAAAGCATTTTTTATTAATGGGTAAATATCTTAAATATTTTCAAATAAAAAGCCCCGCATTTGCGGAGCTTTCACAAAAATTGTATAATAGTTTTAGCTTAACACATTTTCTTCTTCAAGAATAATATCGTAAAACTCATTAAAAGAATCCATGTATTCTAGTTCATTTTTAAAGCCTAAAAACGGCTTACCAGTTTTTTTAATAAACTTTTCAATTTCCGGATTAATAGTTTCAGTTGCCTGAATAACACCATCGGCAAATTCAATAGATTGCTTTATCATATTGCAGTGTGATGATTCATCGCAAATATGTTTTAATTCCTTTTTATTAAACCCATCGAAAGATAATTTATCCATAAATTTTTTATTTAAATTTTTTGGATAAGCATCGTCATATAATGAAACAATTATTTTAGATTCAGCAAAAATTGGATCTTCAGCATAATATTTTTTTACGTACAGTGGCATTAAAGAAGTAAACCAACCATGGCAATGAATAATATCGGGCTGCCATCCTAATTTTTTAACAGTTTCGGCAACACCTCTAACAAAAAACATGGCGCGTTCATCGTTATCTTCAAAGTATTTACCGGATGTTTTATCAGTTAATGTAGCTTTTCTGCTGAAAAACTCCTCATTATCAATAAAATAAACCTGCATACGAGCACTAGGAATACTGGCCACCTTAATAATTAACGGATGATCAACATCGTTAATAACCAAGTTCATCCCCGATAGGCGTATAACCTCATGCAGTTGATGTCTTCTTTCGTTGATACAACCGTACTTGGGCATAAAAGTGCGGATTTCCTTGCCGCGTTCCTGAATTCCTTGTGGTAATTTTCTTGCAATCTTCCCGATTGGTGTTTCGTCCAGATATGGAGTTATGTCTTGGGAAACAAATAGTACACGTGATTTCTTCATACAGCTTTTCCCTCTTAAATTAGTAGAATACAAAAGTAATAAAAAAAAAGCCATATTTCAAAGTAAATTGTAGCTTTACAGCCTATTTTATGTTAATTTTTAGGACAAAAAGCGATATTCAGCGGCATTTAAATGCTTTTAACAGTGCAGAAAATAAAATTGGTTTTATACCTACTATGGGTGCATTGCACCAAGGGCATATTTCTTTAATTGATGAATCTGTTAAAAGAGGGCTTTATACCATTTGCAGCATTTTTGTAAATCCCACGCAGTTTAATGATAAAAGGGATTTGGAAAATTATCCACGAACTTTAGATAGTGATATTCAATTATTGGAGAAAAGTGGCTGTAATGCCGTTTTTGTACCATCTGTGGAAGAAATATATCCAAGCGAAGATACCCGAAAATTTAGTTTTGGTAATTTAGATTCATTATTGGAGGGGAAACATCGTCCCGGACATTTTTTAGGTGTTGCAAAGGTTGTGAGTATTTTATTTGAAATTATTAAACCCGACTTTGCTTTTTTTGGAAGCAAAGATTATCAGCAGGTTTTGGTTATAAAGGAATTAACAAAGCAATTAAATTTACCTATTACAATAGTTCCTTGTTCAATAATTAGAGAAAAAGATGGATTAGCAATGAGTTCCAGAAACACCCTGCTAAGCGAAACAGAAAGAAAGGCAGCCTCTCTAATTCCTGAATTAATGAAAAAGGTAAAAGAGTGGAAAGGTAGAGGGTTGTTGATTAGTGAAATTAAACAAAAGATAGAAACAGAATTAGCCAAAAATCCTATCTATAAGCTGGAGTATTTTGAGGTATGTGATAAAACAACTTTGTTTCCATTAAATGAATTAACCCCTAATATTAAACCAATAGCATTAATAGCTTGTTTTGTAGGGAAAATTAGGTTAATTGATAACCTGGAGCTTTAAAGGCACCTAAATATTTAGAAAAAACAACCAAAAAATTATTATCTTTAATTACCCAACTAACCGTGCGCATATTGCGTATAGTTTTATATCGAAAGGAGATTAATGATAATTCAGCCGAATCTGATTAAAGATTGCATAAACCGCAACAGGCGGGCTGAATATGAATTGTATAAAACCTTATACAGTTATTTAATGTCTATTTGTTACCGATACACCCATCAAAAAGAATTAGCAGAGGAAATGCTGAATATGGGGTATTTAAAAATTCTTACCAATTTAGAAAAGTACGATAGCAATATGCCATTTAAAGCATGGATAAGAAGAATAATGGTAAACACTTTAATAGATGAATACAGAAAAAATAAAACGTTAAAGCAAAATATTAGTTATGTGGAAGAGTATTACGATACAGAAGAATTTTCTGACACTAATGAGGCACTGCAAAAATTAAGGGCAGATGATATACTTCAGATGATAAAAAAATTACCCAAAGCAAGTGCTCAGGTTTTTAATCTTTTTGCTATTGATGGTTTTAGCCATAAAGAAATTGCAGAAATGTTAGAAATCAGTCAAGGTACAAGCAAATGGCATTTAAATTTTGCACGACAGAAACTACAAGAAATGATAAGTGAAACAGTATTAACAACAGCGAAGGCGTCTTAAAGATAATGAACATGAATATAAATGAATTTGATGATTTAATGAAGGATAAACTGGAAGAAAAAGAATTTTCATTCAGTGAGTCTAATTGGGAAAAAGCTGCAAAATTAATTGATGCTTCTCGTCCGGCTAAAAAGCCGTTGGGAGGTATGTTTTGGTCGGTCATTATTGTTGGCACTTTGGGTATATTGGTTGGCGGGATTTATTTCTTCGGAACTTCAAATGAAAGCAATGGAAACATGGCTAATGTAGAGGTGAATAAAGAAAAAACGAATGTGAAAGTTTATGGTAACAGCACCTTAACGAATGAAACAAAAGAAGCTTCTGAAATTAATTTAGTAAAGAAAGAAAACGAATTATTTGCAGAAAACAATTCTGAATCAAAAGAAAGTAATAATACGGTAAAAAATGACGAGGTTGCAGGTACGGCAGAAAAAGCAAAAATGACTGAAGATGTATCAAATATGGTAAATAAAATGGTAAAAGAAATGAAGCCAATTACCACTACGCGTTTTTCATCTATGAATTCTAAAACAGATTATGCGGTAAATAAAAACGAGAGTTTTTCGGAAAAAAGTAATACCGTTGTAACAGAAGATGCAATGGAAAATATACCGGATGCAAATTTAAATGCGCAAGTAAATTTAATACCTGATTATATTCAACCAATTTCAATCAATCAATTGTCAGGGAGTAATGAAAACATACCCGATGCAAATTTTATTTCCGATTACAATTCTTTAGAAATGCTAAACAAAGATTATGTGAAATTAAAGAGACATACATTAAATATTGAAGCCGGAGCAATTAATTCATTAGGTTGGAAAGTGAATAACAAAAGAAACGGAAATAGTTTAACTCCTTTGTTTGGTTTTAATTATATATACAATTTTACAGCTAAGTCTGCCATGCTAATTGGAGCTCAGTACAACTCACTCTCTAATATAACAGAAAGCAATGTTAGTTTTAGTATTACCAGTTTTGGTTTTGATGCATCAAGTAATATAACTACTTATAAAATTACAGAGTTACAATATTTAACTGTACCTGTTAAATACATTCATAAACTTGCAAAAAATAGTTTTATTGGAGCAGGGGTAAATTTAACATACTTGCTTAATACTAAAAACAGAATTGAAGTTTATTCGAAGGAAGATAATTACACGCGACAAGTAAATACATATAATGATAATGGTTTTGGACGTGATATTACCGAAAACTACAATGCGCAATTGGCTTTATCGTATTCACATAAATTTAACAAACATTTAGGAATGAATGTTGAGGTAAATAAAAATTTGAGAAATGTTTTTACAGATTATTCAGCATTTAGTTTAAGTAAGGTTTCTAACAAACCAACTTCTATTAAAATTAGTTTAACATATATGTTATTTAATAAATAAAAAAATGAGAAAAACGCATACACTTTTGTTACTTGTTCCTTTTGTGTTTCTTTCGTGCAAAAAGAAAGAATTCCCTGAAAATATTTCAGAACCGGTTGTGTTTTATTTTAACGCTAATATTGACGGCAATACTGTTTCATACAAAGCAGGTGAAAACAATTACTACATGTATTCTAACCACAGCCAAGACTCCTTAAATTTGTACAGTTTTATAGCTCAGTTAAAAAATAAAAATTGCACAACTTCAGGTACTTGTAATAATTCAATACGATTTGAAATTACGGATGATACAATTACTGCTTTTAATGGGCCTAGTAATATTTTAAACTCCGTTAAACCCGGTAATTATGCTTTTGTTGGTAATGCAGCCTCCACAGCAAGTATAACAGGTTATAAAGTTGCTTTTAGATCGTTATTTAATAAACAGGCCTATGGTTATAGTTGGGATTTTGGCGATGGTTATACCTCTAATTTGGCAAACCCAACACATACTTTCCAGTTTGGTGGAGTATATAATACCTGCGTAAATGTAACAGATAGCTCCGGCGAATCTAGTATTTGCAATAAAATTAAAGTAACTACCAATAATAGTATTTGCCAATCTGTTATTTTAATTGGAGGGGTAAATTTTAATACGATTTCTTTTTCGCAATACACAACCGGTTCTGCTCCGTTTAGTTATTATTGGGATTTTGGTGATGGCGTTAATTCAACGCAAGCTTCACCTGTGCATACTTATTCTTTATCCGGATTGTATTTAGTTAAATTAAAGGTTAAGGACGCATTAAACGATTCTTCATCATTTAATTATTTTATTAATACACAGTATAGCAATCAAGCTGCACCAAATTTTAGTGTTACTTCATTAGACCCAATATATACTAATGTACCCCCTAATTTGTTTTCAAAGGTAAAAGTAATTTATACGGATAACAATGGAGTAGAGTATTCTTCAAAAATGCTTCAACCAACTTCTAGTAACTTTGTAATTGAATCGGTAGAAGATTACGATGTTAACGAAAAAGGAAACAAAACCAGAAAGATAAAAGTGAAATTTAATTGCAGCGTACAAAACGGCACAAGTACAAAACAAATTAATAATGCCGAAGCAGTTTTTGCAGTTTCCTTTAAATGAAGTTAGTTAATAATAACCTTAGCGGTTTTATGTTTACTTATATAATGGTGAATGTTAATCGGTATATTTTTTTCATTTACAACAGTGGTATTTTTACTAAGAATGAATACTGCTTTTCTGCCTAGTTGAATTTTACTATCGCCACAAATAATTAATTTATTTATTACTGTTACTTTTTTGCGAGATTTTATTTTTAACGAACCATCAATTTTTAATGGTTCTGAAATAAGAGTGTTTTTATTAAACTTTAAATGAGCGCTGTTTAAATTAGGTATTTGACTTTTCCAAATTCCTCTGGCAAAAGTGGAAGCATAAATGGTATTGGTATAAGCATTAAATACAATATCACTTACCAATACTTTAGGAAAAAAGTTTAAACTTTTCCAAACAGTATCTTTATTGTTAATATTTAAATAATAAACCCCATCATTCGAGGCAACATATAAGGCATTTGTTTGAGGGTCAATTTTTACTTTATTAAATCCAACTCTGTTTAAATTATAGGTTATTAATTTTAAATTTGCTTTATTACTATCGGGATAATATGTAAATTGAAACACATCAGAATTAGAGCTTGAAAACGGGTCTTTATAAATAAAATAGAATTTGTTTTTATCATAGCTGTCTGCGGTAATCCATTCAACTTGCCACCATCTGCATAAATCATATTTAGCATTTGCATTAAGCATTGTTATATCAATAAATTCATTTTTTTCTTTTAGTAAATTGTTGCAATAATATAATTTCCCTTCGTTTTTTTCTGCATCCCAATTAGGGTTTGTATATGCAACTAATGCACTATTCAATTTGTTTATGGCAAGCGCTTTAATTTCTCTGTTTTGAATACTTCCTTGTTGTGTTTTCTTAAAGGGAATATCACTAACTTTAATAAAATTGAACTTGTATTTTTCAAGATCTTTAATATTAGCACGCCAAATATCGTGATAAGCAATATAAACAAAAGAATCTTTTTTTATTAGTGGGCGCCTTGCTTCACAATGTTTATCATTTATGTAAATATGTTGATCTTTTTTTGTTTTGGTATTATGTAATAAAACAGATGGAGGATTGCCAAGTACCATTGCCAGAGTATCGTTAAGGGTTAATCCATAATAACCATCGCCGCAGGCAAAAATGTTGTTGCTTTCCGAATTTTCTTTTATAAAAAAACCGCCGTTATCTTGTGTACCACCTGCTATAAATAAATTTTCGCTTTGTAGTACATCTATTCCCCAAAATTGGTTTGCATCTAATCCGGGTCCATTAATGCTTCTAAAAACAACATTCTTTTTGCTTTCAAAATCATTGCTTACTGATATGCCTCCATCATTGGCTAAATATAATTTATCCTCTTTACCATTTGGCGTACTGGTTGCTAGAAACATTCCTCTATTATCAGCATGAGTATTTGGGCCGTTGTATATTCCAATTTTCTTAAATGTTTTTCCACCGTCGGTACTTCGCGAAGTTTCTGTTAATGCTAAATAGATTACAGATGTATCAACATTGTTTACTTTCATTTCAAAACACCAAAATGTTTTTGCACCAATATGGTTAACAAAAAAACCATTTAAAATCGGAGAGAAGTTGTTTCCATTAAAGTATCTCACATACACATCCGTATTTCCGTAGGCTATATAGTATTTTCCCTTGTAATTAGGATTGTAAATTGTTGCTACTTCAATTCTATCATAAATAACATCAGCCGGAGTAATATCTGCCCACGATTTACCAAAATCAGTACTTACAAAAAGTTGAGATTTATTTTCTAAATAGGTTTTTGTGGCTACATAAATTTTCCCATTTTCAAACGGAGCAAATTCCACATCACAAATTTCAACCTTATCTGCTTTTTTATGAAAGGGCAGTTCAATTTTTTTATATGTTTTCCATGCATCTTGGGTTACATAAAAATCTTTTTTGTACCAAGCTGCCATTTCACTAAAATTATCTTCGTTAGAAACCAAGCCTGCTAATGGAAACTCAAAATTATTTTTTCCTTTTGGGCCTATTTCATTCCATGTAAGGCCGCCGTTGTTGGTGTATAAAATACCATTGCCAAATCCATGCGTTAACAAGCCGCCACCTGTATAAGTAGAAATATAAACGGTTTTTTTATTTGTTTTAGGTTTTACCACAATACCCGAAACACCAAAATTCATATAAGGTAAATTATCGGTAATGTTCTGCCAAATAGGTTGTTCATCTAACGCATTGTTTGTAGCAAATAAACCACCACAGTAGCTTCCTGCTAAAACAAAATTCAAGTTTTCCTTATCGGCCCATACACTTTCAAATAAGCCTTTGTATTGGTAGTGATTACTTTTTGGACCAACATATTGCCATAAATTCGACTGTGCAAATGTTTTAAATTGCATCAGTATAACTAAAAGAGGTATAAAAATTTGCTTAATCACCATGTAAATTTAAGGCTATTTAGGGGGTTTTTTTAGTCAAAAATTGTTATTTAAAAAAGCAATTAAATTGGCCTAAATTCAATGGTTTCGCTAATTTTGTGGTCATTAATTAAAAATTATGTCAGTTAAACCCGAAGATTTTTTCAAGAATATTATTTCTCATTGCAAAGAGTATGGCTTTATTTTTCAAAGCAGTGAAATTTATGATGGCTTAAGCGCAGTATATGATTATGGGCAGAATGGGGCAGAGCTAAAGAAAAACATTAGAGAGTATTGGTGGAAAGCTATGGTTCAAATGCATGAAAATATTGTTGGAATTGATGCTGCCATATTTATGCATCCAACAACATGGAAAGCAAGTGGACACGTTGATGCATTTAACGACCCTTTAATAGATAACAAAGACAGCAAGAAGAGATATAGAGCAGATGTTTTGATTGAAGAGCATGTTGCTAAAATTGAAGATAAAATTGAAAAAGAAGTTGAAAAAGCTAAAAAACGTTTTGAGAATTTTGATGAAGGAATGTTCAGAAGCACCAATGCGCGTGTTTTAGAATATCAAAATAAAATTACGGAAATAAATAGTCGTTTTAAAACGGCATTAAACGACGGAAATTTAGCGGAAGTAAAACAAATTATTATTGATTGCGAAATTGTTTGTCCTATAAGTGGAAGTAGAAACTGGACAGATGTTAGACAGTTTAATTTAATGTTTGCAACTCAGTTAGGTTCTGTTAGTGAAGAATCGAATACTATTTATTTGAGGCCGGAAACAGCACAGGGTATTTTTGTGAATTATTTAAATGTACAAAAAACCGGGCGCATGAAAATTCCATTTGGTATTGCCCAAACCGGTAAAGCATTTAGAAATGAAATTGTAGCTAGACAGTTTATTTTCAGAATGCGTGAGTTTGAACAAATGGAGATGCAGTTTTTTGTAAAACCCGGAACAGAAATGCATTGGTATGAATACTGGAAAACAGCTCGATTAAAATGGCATAACTCATTTGGTTTAGGAAACGAGAATTACAAATTTCATGATCACATTAAATTAGCGCATTATGCAAATGCAGCTTGTGATATTGAGTTTAAGTTTCCATTTGGATTTAAAGAGTTAGAAGGTATTCACTCAAGAACTGATTTTGATTTAAAACAACACGAACAGTTTAGTGGAAAAAAGTTACAGTATTTTGATAACGAAGAAAATAAGAGTTATGTTCCTTATGTAGTGGAAACATCTGTTGGATTAGATCGTTTGTTTTTGGCAACATTAAGCGCTGCTTATAAAGAAGAAGCTTTAGAAAACGGAGAAACTCGTGTGGTATTAAATTTACCTCCTGCATTAGCTCCAATTAAAGCAGCAGTATTTCCTTTAGTAAAAAAAGACGGATTACCGGAACTTGCTGAAGAAATTATTAATGAATTAAAGTATGATTATATTGTTACTTACGATGAGAAAGATACGGTAGGAAAGCGATACAGGAGACAAGATGCAATTGGAACTCCTTATTGCATAACTGTAGATCATCAAAGTTTAACAGATAAAATGGTAACCATTCGCCATAGAGATACTATGCAACAAGATAGAATTGCTATAGCTGAGGTAAAGGAGTTTTTAAATGAAAGAGTAAGCTTAACCTCTTTATTAAAAAAGAACTAAGAGAAACTTAGTAAACGTGTTGGCCACCATTAATGCTGTAGTTTGCACCTGTAATAAAACTAGTTTCTTCACTGGCTAAAAAGCTAACTAAATAGGCTACTTCATGCGTGCCACCTAAACGACCCATTGGAACTTGCGCAACAATTTGATTTAATACCTTTTCAGGAACAGCCATAACCATATCTGTTCCAATATAACCCGGTGAAATGGTGTTTACAGTAACACCGTATCTGGCAACTTCCATTGCTAAACTTTTTGTAAAACCATGCATTCCGGCTTTTGCCGCGCTATAATTTGTTTGCCCAAACTGACCACGTTGCCCGTTAACAGAAGAAATATTAATTACTCTTCCAAACTGACGATCAATCATACCTTGAATTACATTTTTAGTGCAATTAAAAACACTGTTTAAGTTTGTATTTATTACGGCATGCCAATCTTCCGGTTTCATATTAATTAATCGGCTATCTTTTGTTATACCCGCATTATTAACTAATGTATCAATAGGTCCAACTTTTGATTCAATTTCTTTTATCATGTTAGCAGTGCTGTTAAAATCGCTTACATCACCAAAAAATAATTCAATATTAAAGCCTTCTTCTTTCATTTGTATCATCCATTTTTCGGCTTTTTCTTTTGTATGATAATTACCTACAACGTTGTACCCATCTTGATATAGTTTTTTGCACATTGCAGTTCCTAAACCACCGGTTGCACCTGTAACTAATACAGTTCGTTTTTTAGAATTTTCCATAATAAAGTATTTGGTAATCAAATTTAAAAAATATCCTGAATTAATAGCTTATAAAAGCTTAAAATTAGCTTAATCTTAAAATTTACCTAATAATTATGCTACAATTTAATTCGGGAACTGATGTTATTTGCAATTTCTTGAAATTCCTCTTTGCTTAGTACAAGTTTTTCATTTTTAAAATTGCAATCATTCATGGTGTTAATTGGAATTAAATGAATGTGTGCATGCGGAACTTCTAAGCCAATTACTTGCAATGATATTCTATTACATGGAATAGCTTCTTTTATTGCAATTGCCACCTTTCTGGAAAACTCGAATAACCCATTATAATCATTTGGATGAATGTCAAACAAATAATCTGTTTCTTTTTTTGGGATAACAAGTGTATGGCCTTTTTTTAGGGGTGAAATATCTAAAAAAGCAAAGTAATTTTCATCTTCTGCAATTTTATAACAAGGAATTTCTCCTTTAACAATTTTAGAAAAAAGACTAGGCATTTAAATGCTAATTTCTATTATTTCAAAAGTAATGTTACCTACCGGAGCTTGAACATCTACCTTATCTTTCACTTTTTTACCCAATAATGCTTTTCCTATTGGAGAATCAACTGAAATTTTACCACTTTTTAAATCCGCTTCACTTTCTGCAACCAAGGTGTACTTCATGGTTGCATTATTTTTAATGTTTTTAATTTTAACGGTAGTTAAAATACTAACTTTGCTTAAATCAAGTTTAGTATTATCAACTATTCTTGCGTTGGCAATAATTTCTTTTAGTTTACCAATTTTTATCTCAAGCAAAGCTTGCGCTTCTCTGGCAGCATCGTATTCTGCGTTTTCGCTTAAATCTCCTTTGTCTCTGGCCTCAGCAACAGCATTGGTTGCATTTTTTCTCTCAACTGTTTCCAATTGGTGAAGTTCATTTTTTAATTTTTGAAGGCCTTCCTCTGTGTAATATCCTAATTGTTGAGCCATGTGTTAAATTTATAAAAGCAAGAATCCCGATGTATAGTCGGGATCTTGAAGATTTGTAAACAAATATAATAAAAAATACTACAAATTCACTCTAAAACCAAAGGTGTGAACCCCATTAAACGGATTAGTAAATCTGTATGAATAATCTAAGGCAACAGTAGATTTTTTCTCATTCACAGGTAATTCAAAAGTTGCTCCCATTGCAGGCCCTGTAAATACAGTTTGTCTTTTATCTTTATTAAAAACATCTTTTTCATAATACATTCCTCCACGTACCATAATCATTTCTTTCCAAGCATATTCCACACCTAATAGAAAATTATCTTGAGTAAATGAGTTAGATACGAAAGCTGTATTTACTGAAATTCGATTATTTTTTGATAGAGCGCCGGTGGTATCTTTCGTTAAAAAGAAGTCGTATGCTAGTGCAATATTTACCGAGGCGGGCATTTCAAATGCACCTGAACGATTGTTTACTGTTAATTCATAATTATTACCGTGTGCAACATTCATTTGGCGACTTAAACCATCACCTTGGAAAGCCATTTTTGGGCCCCAATTTTTTAAAGCAATCCCTAAATGCATTTGATCATTTTTTCCGGTGTGATATTGAATTCCGGCATCAACTGCAACTCCTCTTGCTGTAACATTTGGAATTTGTTCAGATATTAATTTGATGTTTACTCCACCAAAAATATTTTCAGAAAACATTTTCGCGTACGATAAATTTACGTTATAAGCAGTGTATTGGTAAGTACCTAATCCACCTTCCGGTTGATCTTCGGTTGTAACTTCAATTTTTCCGGAGTTTAAAGAAACAAAACCTAAACCAATGGTGCTGGTTTCTCCAATACCTTGGGTCATACCAAAGCTATTTAAAAATATTCCTGTTCCGCCTAACCAGCTAGTGCGATTAAACATTAATTCTGTTTTACGAGTGTAGGCTATACCCGCTACGTTAAGAAATTGAGCCTCTAAACCTCTTACTCGCGCACCGTTAGAACCCCACATTCCTGAGTTACGTGCATAAGGGTTAATTAGTAAAGCACCTGCTCCGGCTTGCCCTGCGCGTTCCGGGTTACCTGCATTAACAGTAAGCATACTTGCAGTAAGCATTGCTGTTAGTCCAATATATTTTAGCTTATTCATAGTCATACGCTTCTAATTAATCTATTAATAATTTTGTAAGTCAAGTGGACGCATTACACCAAACCATTTAATAATTTTCTCACCAACATCCGGTACATCAATATGGAAAATATATAATCCACTTGATACAGAAATATTGCTTTGATTTTTCATATCCCATTCAACATAAGGAACACGTCTCGCTTTATTAATATCATTTCCGCTCGCAGTAGCTTCTTCAACACCTGATTCACCAAAGGCCGGTTTTGTGTATTCATTTTCTTGCCCTGAAACATCGCGTTTAATGGTTCTTACCAATGTGCCATTTAAAGTAAATATTTTAATAGTACACTTGTTAGGTAAATTGGTTATTCTAACTTTTGTATCAACTCTTCCTGTTTCATAGCTAGATGCACCATAATAGGGGTTAGGAACAACTTTAATTAAATCCAATGAGCTTTTTGCAACATCCGCGTTTTTATAGGTTGCTGCTAACTCGTTTGTATTGAATTTATACATAGGGAAATTATTATTTTGCGGGGTAGCAGAAATATTGCTTGGTAAATTAGTTGCCGTTAAAACAGGGAATATTTTATTTACCTGTGATGAATAGGTTGCAGCAACGTTTGATACATTGGCACTATTTTGTTCTTCGGTTCTCATCATACCTGCATATCCGTAACGGTAAGGTTTAGCAACATTTATTTGAATTCTTACGTCGCTAGGCATATCCTTTGGGTTTTTGAATGTATAACCAGAATTAGTTACCGGCATACTAACCCACATAATATCTCTTTCAATACCTGCAAATGAGGAAATACGTTGTCCGCTTATTACACTTACAAAATTATCTCTAACTGTGTTAAAGAAGGTAGAAAGCTGGTTGTAAACTTTAGCTCCATGATCAAATGATCCACCACCAAATGGCATACCGTTAAATGCTGCATCTAAATTTACTTGACCTGTAGTTGATAAGTGCTTTCCTTCTACAGAGTTACCAAACACATAAACAAAATGTTTACCGCCCATTGCAAAGTTATAAGGAGAGCTTAGGTTAGCTGTTGGATTCCACATCATATCATCCCCTTGATTTTCTTTTTGGTAGCTGTCTTCCCCAAAAGCCATGTTCATTCGCTCACCGGTTTCAATATTAATTGCATAACCAGGGAACCAACCCATACCTGTTGTAGAAGTTAAGGCAGCGTCTGCAGCATTGTAATTTGATGCACCAGCCGGATTCCCAAAGGGATTACCGTTTTTATCAACGGATGGAACTCTTCTAGGCTCAAAGAACAATGAGTTTCCTTGCGCTAATTCAGAAACTTCTTGCATTTCTAAAACAGGGCAACGTGTCCATTTTGATTGATCTTTTGTATAAACAATTAATACACTGCTTAGTTTCCTTAAATCAGTACTTGCTTCGTAAGGTGTAGTATTGTTAGTTGTTATTGGATTTCCAATTGACTTATCTCGCGTATGTATTTGCCCATTAAATGCCGGCCCGCCAAAATTGCGTGTTGGTGTAATAGAATAGAATCCTGCACATAAAGGATAAGGCGCCCAAGTACCATCCAAAATTTTAGCAAACTCTTTTGTAGGATCGTAGAATGATTGTGGGTCATTATTACCATCTTTTTTATAGAATGCATCTACCTGTCCACTAGATTTGCTGGTTCCGGATAAAATCCAATTAAACGGTGTTGAACCGTCTTGATCTTGAATTTGACGTAACCATTGTGCTGAACTGTTCGCATAAGAAATAGAAGCACCCAAGAAGGTATTAGGTGTTATTCCATCATATGAATCAAGTGAACCAAAATTTGTAAACTCACCATCTTTTTCACCCGGATCTCCAACTTGCCCCACAATAATAGAGAAGCCTAATTCAGGGAAGAAAGTTTCGTCTGATACATTAATTGGCTTAATAGAATCACTTGAATTTTCTAATACTGTTGGATAATATATTTTGTTGTTTGTAACATCTTTTAATTCCCAACTAATACTATCAGACTTTAATGTATTTAAATTAGGGAAAAATGTGGTGGTGGTTGTAGTTCCACTGGTAACCGTTTTTGTAGAAGAAATTACCTTATTAAGATTTGGAGTTTGTTTTGTTTTAAAATCTACAAATCTGAAAGTGAAATCACTTCCTTTAATATTTAACGGGTCAACAACTTTTATATTTAATGGCCCACGACCTGCTTCATAAGTTACATCTGCTTTAAAACCATTAGGGCTTGCAATAATGGCATTTTCAGATTCTCTAGTAAGTGTTAATAAATTACCACCGTTACCTTGACCTTCAACACGGGTTATTTTAACACCACTTCCATAACTTGATTGCATACTTGTTCCGCCAAATTGGAAAGCAGGATTATTAGGAATTGCAGAAGCTCTTTTTACTTTTCTACCTTCTAAATAAGTACGTTTTTGACCTAAATAATTTGCACTAGGCGAATTTGCAGGAGAAGCGTCTTGTAAATATTCTAAGTAATTATTGTATGCATAAGCAACAGCAAAATAGAAATACGTTTTATTATTTATTAATCGCTTATTTTCTCCGGTTGCAAATGCATCTTCAGTAACCCTAAATGTAGAAGAAATTCCTTTATCAGCACCTTCTACCATTACTTGAGGCACTAGTGCACCTATCGTATTATCCTGAACATAGTTTACTAAACGCGAAACGCCATTTTTAACATCGCATTGGAAAACAGGTACAGCTTTAGTTGCATCTTTTAAATCGGTTGCAGTAACACGGTCATCTTTTACTTGATAAACAATGTATCCTTCAAAGCGGTATGTTTTATCCGGATTTTGAATTTCCGGTATTGGAGACGTTGGGTCTGAAATAATAGAAATGTCTTGTTCAGCATAATCGTTGTTATAAACTTTGTAATTATTACTTATCCCTTTTTTGTTTGTAAGATAAAACAATAATTCGCCATCTAATTGCTGAATAGTCATATCCGGAGCTTCAGGACCATCTAATAATTTAAAACAATTATCAAATAAGGCTTGAGCTTTATCATCGGCTGTTTTTAATAACGTAATTGATTCAAGGTTTCCGCCTTTATTTGTTGATTGAGCGAAAGGCATACCAAATGTAACGTTGTTAACTGCACCCGGTTTAAGTGTAAATGGACCTGCAGATTGTAAGAAACGACGGTCACCGGCAAGGTTACCCGCAGTTCTTTCTGTCCATCCGGTACCTGTAACAGGGTCACCATCATAAACATAACTTACTTCAGTAGAGCCTCCATAACCGTTACCATTGGCAGTAAACGGCGATCCGTCTTTCCAATAACCTGTCATATAATTATAATAGTGTATAGCTATATCAGGGTTAGTTGTTTGAGGAGGGAAAGGACCAATGTTATTGTTGTAATATAAAAACTTACTCATTTGAATTGTTTCCCCAACTTCATCCACCGCACCATCAAAATCGTTATCAATTCCATCGTTTGCATCAGCTAAAGGGCCACGGAAAAAGTCGCAACCAAATGCAGGAGGATAATCGCCATAACCCGGTGTACCGCCGTAAAGAATTAAATCGTTTTGATTAGCGTTATAAATAAATCCTAAACCTCTTTTTGTATCACAACCAACATAGTCATCTAAATAATAACCTAAGTCAGCATCTACCCAAATTGTAAAATATGTTTTATTAATTTGGAAAGAAGAACGGTTATGGATTTCATAACTGTAGAAAGTCATGTTATTAATATCATCGTTTGTTTTGAATGCAAAAGCTTGTGCTCTAACTTCCGCACCAATTGGAACACCTTGTGATTCTGAGTGAATACCACCTTTATCATTATAAACCCAGAATAAAGTATAATCTCCGTATAATTTTGTTTTACATACACCCAAGTTATCTTTGGTAGCTTTATTAAACACATCATATCCGGGATAATCTCCTGAAGTTGGGTCATAAACACCATCTCCATTTACGTCTTCAAAAGGAGCAAGATATAATGCTTGATTTTGAGAAGGATCACCATTACCCGGCCAATCAGAAATATTTGTAGTTACAGGACCACCACCTACAACAAAATTATCTACCTCAGCACGTGAAACTTGAAATATACGGTCGTATTTATTACAAATATCAACGTTTGTTGAAGCATTACTGGTGTCTAATGGTCCAGGCCAAAAGTCGATACCATTTTGACGATACGTCATAGCAGCAACTTTTAACTGCCCTCCGGCATCTAAACCACCAATCCAAACAGCACCGGCAAAAGAAGCAGATGCACCTTTGGTACGATCGGCAGTTGCAGGAACAATGTAGTAAGCATTGGTATTTCCAAACAAATCCCACCACATATCACCACCATTAAAGATAATGGTACGCACGTTGTTTATCCACATTTCACGACTTGCTTTTGGAGCCGAACAATTTGAAAGGGCTTTGCCAGCTAAAGCAACTTGATTTGCGTTACTTGCATTTTTTTGACCTTCTAAACCGGCTTTTTCTCTTGCTACAAGAGTAAGCGCCGATACTGTGCTGATTAATAAAATTAATTTTCTCATATCAATGTCTCCTAAAATTAAAATTCTAATAATAAACCAATTCTTATTACTCTTGGTCTACTGAAATTACCAGGGCTATTCATTCTTAATGTATACATATCACGGAAGGCATCCGGGCTATTAGCTTGAGCTAATGCAGCAATAGCTTGAGTTGACTGTAAATAGCCATCATCATCCGGGTTTCCTGTGAACTGATACACATTTAGAATATTTCTGTTATTAAATAAATTCAACACTTGTAAATACACATTTAAGTTAGCATCACGTTTGCTTCCTTCCGCATCTTTTTTACCCCAAGTTAAAGGAATGTTTTTATCAATTCTGGCGTTACTTCTAAACTGCCATGGTAAACGAGAACCATTTAACGAACCTAAAATATTAGAACGGGCATTACCATTTAATGCATTTGGCGTTGACCAACGGGTGTAAGGAGTACCTGAACCAATATTGAAAGAAATATTGAAACCAACATCTTCAAATATGTTTATTGTTTTCCCACTTTTACTCTTTAATTGTGGGCCTTTGTAATCTTTTTCTGAACCAAAACGGAAATCATAAACTAATACAATGGTGTGACGTTGATCATAATCTAATGGTTGTAAAATACGTAAGTTTGGTTGACCGGTACTTGCTAAGTTACCACCACTATTAGCGTTAGAACCTGAACCTTCAGCAAATTGTAAAGTGTAGTTTGCCTTTATAGATGAACCACCTGTTCTTCTAAAATCTAATGTTGCAGTTAAACCTTTTACAGTTCCAAAGTCAATATTATCATACTGAATATAATTTCTTGGATAAGCGCCAACAATAGCTCTTTGTTGAATTAAATTTCTTAACTCTCTGTAAAACGAAGTAATAGTTAAAGAGGCGTTTTTGCGTTCGTTTAATATTTGAGAAAAACCTAATTCATAATCAATTGTTTGGGTTGGCTTAAGATTAGCGTTTGCAATGAAAGGATTACCCGAAGAAGATTCTAAGAAGTAGAAATCAATTGGGTTTAACCTGTTTATGGTGTTACCCGGTCTTTGCGTCAAAATATCGTAGTGTGCAAAGAAGTTAGCTACGTCTGAAATAGGGAAAGAGAATGCTATACGAGGCATTGCATTAATTGCGGCTAAGTAGTTTGTAAACGCACCTGCTGAGAATTTCTCGCTATAATTATTTACATCTTTATATAAAGGAATAGGGCGACCATCTTCCGATGCAATTAAATTATAATCTGAAACTTCATTTCCTTGGGCATCAAACCATTTGTCACCCTCGCGGAAACCTTTAATAGTGTAACTTTTCCCTTTTGAAGGATCTGAAGAAACATAAACAATGGCATCTTTAGATATGTTAGAAGGAACATCACCTGCAAATCCTGTAGGTAAGCCTTGAATAGAGGCTAAGTCACTCACCTTAGCACCTTCATGAATTAAATATTTATCTTTTAATACTTTTTGGTTTGCGTCGTATCTATCAATACGTAAACCTGCGTTAATTTTAATGTCTTTAAAATCAAATTTATCCATAATGTAAACAGATGAATAAATTGGTTTAAATACTCCGATTGGGAAAAGGTTTCTACCTTTTTCATCTTTGGTATTCAAAAAGTCATTAATATCTGTTGTGTTAGATCCACGTTTCATACGCTCACCGGTATGATCGTAACCACCATAAGCAACAATTTGAGCCCCATCAATATTTCCTAATAAATCGCCTGCGCTAAACATATCCATTGAAAAGTCTGAAGGACTCATTTCGTCAATGTTTAAATGTTGGTTGTATGTAACGGGTTTTCCTAACGACTCAAGAAGTTTTTCAGAGAATTGAGTTTGAACATCTTTTTGATATAAGTAATCAAAATAATAATACGGAATAGAACCACTGAATTCAGGCACCAAAATCGGGTTTTGTGTGTCTAATTCTTCAAGGTGCGAATTAACAATTTGGCGCATCCTCGTCCATAATGCTTTTGTAGCAACGTTATAATATCTTACAAAACGTTGGTCAAATTCCATACCAACACTAATTGCATGGTTTTTAATATCAGTATTAAAGCTACTTGCAATACGGAACTGATCAAAATAGAAAGAGTTATAACCGCCGGTGTTATTACCAAAGTTATTATATAAACTATAAATACTTGATGGGCTATCCCCATTTCTTAATCCATTGTTTCCAACAACTTGATTCAAGAAGAAAATACTATTTGGGTTTTGATTAAATAAATACGAAGTGTACAAAGCAGCATCGGGATTAAGATCGGATGGTGTAAATACAATTGGACTAAAAGAAGGGCCTTGATAAGTGTAAGCAATAACCGAATCTCCATTTAACACAAAATTAGGGTCGTAAAAATAATTGAATCCAAAATCGCGCCCTAATTGAGGTGTTTCAAATTTTCCAATATACCCATAATCAAAGAAATTTCTTTTGTGACGAGGGTCTTCTGTAATATTGGTAGAGTTTTCGTAACTAATTAAGAATTTAAAAAACGCATTAGAAAACAAGGATTGGCTTTTTTCTTTACTAGCTCCTGAACCTCCGAATTTTTGGGTTAGGGATAAGTACGGTCTAAAAGTTCTGTTCCAAGAATAAGAGTTATAATCACTATTGAAAAGTTGGTTTGTAACAGCTGCGTTAAAGGCTCCGGTGTATTCAAAAAAGCCACCTACCGTAATATTGGTGTTTAAAGTTGGCGCGAAATCTATTTTACCATTTAAACTTAAAGTACGGCGAGATGCGTTTGGTCTGGTTTTTTGTTGAACCATATCATCTTTGGTAACATATTCTGAAGATCGAACATAACCGGTACCCGATGGTGAAAGAACTAATGGAGCATCTTTAATTTCTTGTAGTTTTTCATCCTTTAATACATAAATAGGAACGAATGAAGGATTTGGCTCTTTTTCATAATTTCCTTGACCTGATAAGAAGAAACCTAATATTGTTCTTTTAGCACCAGATGAATCTTTTTTATTTAATAATGGGCCACCAACGCTAAAACCAAGTGAATTGTATCCGTAAGCATCTGTAATTTGAGAAGAAATTAATTCAACACCGCCAAAAAACTTGGATTGAGGACCACGCGTTGAAACGGAAATTGCTCCGGAGGTTAAGTCGCCATAACTGGCGGGAACACCACCTGTAATAACTTCTAAAGATCCAACAGATTGTTGAGGTATATTAAGAGAACCGATAATTTTTATACCATCCACAAAATAAGTAGTAGCATCGCTTCTACCTCCACGCACATTTAACCCACCACCTTCATCTTTTTGAAACACACCACCGGTTGTAGCAGCAACTGAGTTAACATCTTTAGAAGCTAAATTTTGATATTCTTCACGTGTAACTGTTTGTCCGGTTTTAGTATCCGGATCAATTAATGGAACTTGATAAGCTATAACTTCAACAGTTTCTAAGGCAACTCCACCATCATTAGAAAGAGGAACAGTAACGTAAGCAGTTTTACCCTCACCCACTTGAATATCTTTAACTTCAGCGGCTTGATAACCTACATAAACACCTTTTACATTGTATTTACCCGGACGTAAAGGTTTAATGAAACATTCACCATCCATGTTGGTTGTTGCCACTGCAACTTGCACACCACCTTGGTAAGCAACAACGTTTGCAAACGGAATAGTTTCTTTAGTTGCCTTATCAATAAGGGTAACTTTAATGGCACCATTTTGATCTTGCGCGAAAGCCGTAAAACCGGCTACAACCATTAATAAAAGCGAAAAGTAAATCTTTCTAATCATATTGTTAAAATACCTTAAATTCTACAATAACTCTAAGTTGCTAAAGTTATAAATGCGATGCATATAATACAAAGAAAATTTATTGCCATTTTTTAAGTAACTGATAATCAAACATATTTTATTTTTAATAAATAACATACAATTTCTTTACCCGAAGTTAAGTTAAAAAAGCATTAACCAAATTAATGTTAAACAAACTGGCAAAGCAATTTTTATAAGTGGTAATTTTTTGAGTTTAAGTGGGCGAGTGTCTCACAATCGTTTTTTTCTTTCCGATCGTTTTTTTCTTTTGTTTTTATTTACGCGTGTTGCTTCTTTACGGCTGCGCTTCATGCGTTTTCGCACTTCTTTTGTTTGAATTCGCTTATGGTGTTTTTTAATTGCTTTTCTTTCGGCTCGTTCTTTTCTTCGCCGTTCGCGGGCTTCTAATCTCCCTTTTTTTCGTTGGGCCCGTTCACCTTTAAAAGATGTTTCTTTTGGTCCGGTTCCTTTAGGTTTGGCTTTTTCATCTTGTGCAGGTGCAAAAACACTCCAACAAGTAACACAAAGGGTTATCAGGAGTTTTTTTATCATCATTAAACTTTTACCACTTCAATACCAAAACGCCTTAAAAAATCTACTCCTTCGTCAGTTGGGATTCCTTTAAACTGGGCATAACTGTGCTTGTAAAACACCTTGGCAATTCCAACTGTATATATAACTCTGGCACAAGCAATACATGGAGAAAGAGTTACGTACAAGGTAGCCCCTTTCATATTGGTATTGTTATTTGCTGCATATAAAATGGCGTTTTGCTCGGCGTGCAAGGCTAAAGAACAGCTTCCTTTGCTATCTCTTGGGCAACCTTGTTCAGGCCATACTTCATCACAATTATGAGTGCCGGCGGGTGGTCCGTTATATCCTAGGGAAATAATTCGTGTATCTTTTGTAAGAACGGCACCTACTTGCGCCTTAACACAATGTGAACGGGCCGAAAGTTTTTCGGCTAATTCCATGTAAATATCATCAAACGAAGGGCGTTTACTCATAAATTAAATTCCAATTTTTGCATTTACAATCGCAATAATTTCAGCTTCTTTTTTAATTGTTTCTTCCTCTATTTTTTTGCCCTCAGCTAAAACCTTCGCAACAAATTCCTTGTCATCAAAACCAGCGGCATTAATTCTAACGTTCATAAAAGCTCCCATCACTGCGCTTCTTGCACAAAGTGCAGCAACACCCGCATCTGATACTGAATTGGGATTTCCTTTTTCTGCCATTGCTTTTATTAAATCCAAGCTATCGAATGAAAGTTTCATAACTTGCAAAGGAATTTCTATTGCATATTTTGTTGCAGCGTTTATTGCTTCCGTTCTAATCTTTTTTTCTTCATCTGTTGCTTTTGGTAATCCGAAGGCATTCATAATTTTATTAAAGGCTATGGTATCTAAATCTACCATTTTTATAAGCTCGTCTTTTAATTTCTGACCTTTTTCTGCTTCCTTAGAAAATTCTTCCCATTTTTCGTCCCACCCTTTTTTATGCGAACTTAAATTTGCTACCATGGTTGCTAAACTTGCGCCCAAACTTCCTAAGTACGCAGAAATAGAACCGCCGCCAGGAGCAGGACTTTCAGAGGCTGTTTCATCTGCAAAAGCTTTTAAACTCATGCTTATTAATTTAGAATCAGCCGGGTTTTGAAGTAAATACTCAATAATTCTTTCCTCAGGTTTAAATGGCGAAAGCTCATCTAAACCCATTGATTTTACTGCAATTTTAATTAACTCTTTTTCACTTACACCAACAGAACGTTCTTGTTTTTTAAGAAAATATTTTCCGGCATCAAGCATTGCCTTTAAAGGAATTAAGCCAACCAGCTCACTACCTGTAACTCTAATTCCGCGTTCGTTCGCTTTTTTGCAAACTTCATCAAACGCAATGTGAACCGGGGTAATATTAATGTTGGTTAAATTCATAGAGATTTGGGCAATTCCATATTCTTCAATATACCAACCGATGGCTTTTACCGATTTTAATGAACCCGGTATTGATTTTGGTGAACCATCAGGGTTAGTTATTATTTTACCGTTTACTTTATTTCCTTCACGCATTACACGCCCGGCTTCACGCACATCAAAGGCAATAGAATTAGCACGACGTGTGGAGGTAGTATTTAAGTTTACATTATAGGCTACTAAAAAATCGCGCGCACCAATTACTGCAGCGCCACGTTTTGCATCAAACTCAGCGGGACCCGCATCCGGTTTCCAATCCGGTAATTTTATTTTCTTAAAAAAACCTTCGTATTCCCCTGCACGAATTACCGATAAATTATTTCGTGACTTGTTAGGCTGAGCGTTTTCATAAAAATAAACAGGAATACCCAACTCTTTACCTACCTTATTTCCTAATTGAATGGCATATTTTGCCGTTTCTTCCATACTTATGTTACTAATTGGAATAAGCGGACAAACATCTGTTGCGCCCATACGCGGATGTTCGCCTTTGTGTTTGCTCATATCAATTAATTCGCCTGCTTTTTTAATAGCTAAAAACGCTGCCTGAACTACGGCATCAGGGTTTCCAACAAAAGTAACAACGGTTCGGTTGGTGGCTTTGCCCGGGTCAACGTTTAATAGCTTAACACCATCTACGCTTTCAATTTCGTTGGTAATTAGTTTAATAATGTTCATGTCGTTCCCTTCACTAAAATTCGGAACGCATTCTATTAACTGATTCATAATTTTAAATCTTTATGTGTTGAATTTATTTCTTTATATCGTTTGCATGATATTAGATGATCGTTCACCATGCCTATAGCTTGCATGTTTGCATAACAAATGGTGCTTCCTCTGAATTTAAAACCTCGTTTTTTCATATCGCGCGCCATTTCATCACTTTCAGGGGAGGTAGGTTGAATATCTTTTTGATTTACTAATTTATTTACAATGGGTTTGTTATTTACAAATTGCCAAACGTAATTATTAAAACTTCCGAATTCTTTTTGAATTTGCATAAAAGTTTGTGCGTTGGTAATCATTCCTTTTATTTTTAATCTGTTGCGAATAATACCTTCGTCTTGCATTAATTTTTCTACATCTTTCTCTGTAAATTTTGCTACTTTTTTGTAATCGAAATTGGCAAATGCTTTTTTAAAGCCTTTACGGCGGTGTAAAATTGTTTTCCACGATAAACCGGCCTGAAAGCACTCTAAAACAATAAACTCAAAATGCTTTTTATCGTCAACAACCGGCACGCCCCACTCTTCGTCGTGGTATTTTTGCATTAAACTATCGTTACCTGGCCAACTACACATATTAAATAGAGGTTCAAATATACTTTATTTAAATGCAATATTTAAATGCTTTGTATTATTTCAATCAAGAATTAGTATAACTTTGTGAACCAATGCTTAAAAGGCAATTATACGAACTTGTAAAAAAAGAATTTATCCTTGAATTCAGGCAAAAAGCCTCGTTGGGTGGTGTTTTAATTTACGTTGTCGCCACTATTTTTATTTCGGCTTTAAGTTTTAATAAAATTATTGCACCCAATATTTGGAATGCCTTGTTTTGGATTATTTTTTTATTTTCGGCAATTACCATTTGCGGTAAAAGTTTTGCTCGTGAAACTGCGGGTGTTTCGTTAAACAATTATTTAAATTATAAACCGCTTATTTTTATTTCATCAAAACTTATTTACAATTTTCTATTTCTTTTTTTGGTGAGTTTAATTACTTTGTTTTTCTACAGCTGGTTTGTAGGTTATTTAATAGATAATTTTGCGCTTTTTATTTTAGTGTTATTGCTGGCATCTTTGGGTTTTTCTTCCGTTTTAACCTTAATGAGTGCCATTGCTTCAAAAGCAGAAAACAATTTTACGTTGGTAAGTATTTTAAGTTTTCCGGTATTAATTCCGGTTTTGGTTTTGGTTTTAAGAATTGGAAAGCAAGCCATAGATGGATTAAATTGGAGTGTGAGTTATGATTTTTTAATGATTTTAAGCGGAATTAATGTAATTAGCGTAGTACTTAGCATACTTTTATTTCCGTATCTTTGGCGCTCTTAAAAATGAAAAACAACTGGTACAAAATACTTTCTGTTATTTTAATTCTATATACCTTAATTTGGGGAATGTTGGGGCCGGTACCACGTTTAGATATTTTAAACGAAACCATCAGAAATTTGTATTACCATGTACCAATTTGGTTTGCCATGTTGTTTCAAATGGGTGTTTCGGTTTTTTACAGTGCGAAGTATTTAAATTCAAATAAAAAAGAGGATGATTCGGTTGCCTTTAATGCCGCTCTTGTTGGTATTTTATTTTCTATTCCCGGAATAATAACCGGAGCATTTTGGGCTCGGTTTACCTGGGGAACATGGTGGACATTTGAAGATCCTAAATTAAATGGAGTAGCCATTGGAATAATTATGTATTTAATATATTTTGTTTTGCGCGCTTCCATTATTCAAGAAACTTCTAAAGCACGTGTTAGTTCTGTCTTCAACATTTTTGCGTTTGTAATGTTAATACTATTTATAATGGTGTTCCCCCGTTTAACTGATTCTTTACATCCCGGTAATGGCGGTAATCCGGCCTTTGGAAAATATGATTTAGACAGCAACATGCGTTTGGTTTTTTATCCGGCTGTTATTGGTTGGATATTATTTAGCGGATGGATTTTAAATTTATTTAATAGATTATCAATCTTAAAAGAAGTAAACAATGAATAAAGTAATTCTTTTATTTTTATTTAGCATTTTTAGTTTAATAACAAATGCGCAAAACGCTGAAATGGCTGATACCTTTAGACAAGAGGGAAAAATTTATGTTGTTATTGCTGTACTTGCAGTTGTATTTGTTAGTATTGTATTTATGTTGTTTATTATTGAAAGAAAAGTAAGCAAATTGGAGAAAGAATTAAAAAATAAAGCAGATTAATGAAAAAGATATACATTGTAGCCATCGTTATTTTAGCAGTTGCTGTTGTGGTAATTATGATGTCGTTAAAAAACACAACTACTTACAGTGATTTTACAGAAGCTGCTGAAAATCCTGAAAAAGAGTTTCATATAGTAGGAAAGCTGGATAAAACTCAAGCGCAGGTTTATGAACCAACCATAAATCCTGATGAGTTTAGCTTTTATTTAACCGATAATAAAGGCGCCACCAAACAAGTTGTACTTCACAAAAGTAAACCACAAGATTTTGATAAGAGTGAACAAATTGTTTTAATAGGAACGATGCGAAATGATGTTTTTCATGCAAATGATATTCTTTTAAAATGCCCGAGTAAATACAATGATGGTGTACCACAGGAACAATAAATAAAATTGAATACAGTTGAAAATATATCAGAACATATTTTGGCCGGGAAACTGGGTCATGGTTTTGTTATTCTTTCATTTGTGGCATCTTTTATTTCTTTTCTGGCTTATTTTCTTTCTGCAAAAAACACCGAATATTTAAAATTTGCCCGCATGTTTTTTAAACTGCATGCTGTTTCAGTAATGGGTGTGGCAGTAACTTTATTTTACATGTTGTTTAATCATTATTTTGAGTATCAGTATGTTTATCAACACAGCAGCCGTTCTATGGACATGCAATACATCCTTTCTTGTTTTTGGGAAGGACAAGAAGGAAGTTTTTTATTATGGACATTTTGGAATGTTGTTTTAGGTTTAATATTAATTAAAGTATTAAAGGGAGGAGAATGGGAAGCCCCTGTATTAACCATTTTTGCATTAGTACAAGTGTTTTTAGCCAGTATGATATTAGGAATTGTTATTGGCGATGTAAAAATTGGAAGCAATCCTTTTTTACTTTTAAGAGAACATCCGGATACTATGAAGATGCCGTTTTTGCAATTTGAAAATTATTTAGAAAAAATTGATGGCAGAGGATTAAATCCATTGTTAATGAATTATTGGATGACCATTCATCCGCCAACTTTATTTTTAGGATTTGCATCAACTCTTGTACCCTTTGCATTTGCAATTGCAGCATTGTGGAATAAAAAATACAACGATTGGCAAAAGATGGCTTTACCTTGGACGTTCTTTAGCGTTTTTGTATTAGGTGTAGGAATTTTAATGGGTGGCGCCTGGGCTTATGAGGCATTAAGCTTTGGAGGTTTTTGGGCTTGGGATCCGGTAGAAAATTCTTCGTTAGTGCCATGGCTGGTAATTGTTGCAGCAGGCCATACCATGATAATTAATAAAAACAAAGGAGGTTCTTTATTCACTACACATTTTTTATCTATTAGTTCGTTTTTATTAGTTCTGTATTCTACTTTTTTAACGCGAAGCGGAATTTTAGGAAACGCCAGCGTGCACGCCTTTACAGATTTGGGAATGCAGGGCCAGTTAGTTTTGTATATGCTTACTTTTATTTTCATTGGGATTATTTTATTAATTAATAATGATTTACTAAAATGGACCTACTTAGTACTTTCTATTTTATTAATGTTTTTTGCAGTACTGTACGATATTAAAAAAATTGCATTGTTAGTTTGGGTTATAGCATCTGTAATTATTACAATCTGGTCGTATTACAAATATTTCCCAAAAGAAAAAGAGGAAGAAGAATTGTATTCGCGTGAGTTTTGGATTTTTATAGGAAGCATTGTTTTAATGTTAAGCGCATTTGTAATTACCTACTTTACGTCTTTACCTGTTATAAACAAACTATTTGATTTAAAGTACGCCCAGTTAAAAGTGCAAGAGTACAATCGTTTTATGATTCCTTTTTCCGTTATTTTAATTTTGTTAGTTGGAGCCGCACAATTTTTAAAGTATAAAAGAAATGAACCAAAGTTATTTTACAAAAGCATATCGCTTAGTTTTATTTTAGCTTTATTGTTTGGTTTAGCAGCTAGCATTCCTTTATATTTTATAGATTCGAATAAGGACCACTCAGTTTACGATGTAGCCGGATATACTGCTTTATTTATAGCTTCTATGTTTGCTGTGTTTGCTAACATTACATTTGTTTTAAAAGTATTAAAAGGAAATTTAAAAAAAGCAGGAGCATCTATTGCTCATATTGGTTTTGCATTTATTTTAATTGGCGCATTGGTTTCTACTTCAAAAAAAGTAACCTTATCAAAAAACACCTCCAAACAAAACGTTGCTGACTTAGGAAAGGAGTTTGATAATCAAAAAAGTATTTTACTTACTAAGGGCGATACTCTGCCTATGGGGCCATACTTAGTTACCTATAAAGGAAAAGAAAGAATTGGTATTGATGTGTACTTTAATATAGATTATTTAAAAGCTGGAAAAGAGGGTAAACCTGAATACGATTTTACTTTACGTCCTAAAGTACAAGATAACCCGCGTATGGGAATGGCACCCGACCCTGATACCAAACATTATTTAAATAGGGATATTTATACCCATGTTACCTATGCCATATTAAGTGCTGAAGCCGATTCTGTTGCAAAAGGAAAATACCGCGAAGCAAAAAATTATATTGGTCACGTTAAGGATACCATATTTGCTACAAATGCAATTATAGTTATTGATTCCTTAAAAACGAATTTAAGTGAAAGCGATTACAAAAAGAATGATTCTTTATTAGAAGTAACAGCCGTTTTAACTGCTTTTGACATAAACGGTAATATTCATAAAGCATATCCAAAGTATGTAATTAAAAACAATATGATTATTCCTAATACCGACGAAATTGAAGCTTTAGGATTAAAGTTTGTTTTTTGGAAAATTAATCCGGAAGAAGGCTCTGTTGAAATTACCATGAGTGAGAAAGTTGGAAACACCAAAGAATTTATTGTAATGGAAGCTCATTTATTTCCGTTTATAAATGTTTTATGGTTGGGTTGTATTGTTATGGCTATTGGTACATGTATTGCTATAATAGAAAGAGTAAAGCAAATGAGAAGAAAGAATGCCTAAAGCTTCTAAAAAAAATATAGCCATTATTGGCTGTGGAAACATGGCTTGGCATATTGCTAATAAATTCAAAGGAAATTTTAATTTACAAGTTTATAACCATAAACCTAACGCAATACTTTCACAATTTGCTAAAGAATTTAAGGCACAAACAGATGGAAGTTTAAGTAATATAAATGAAACAGTTGAAGTTTATTTTATTTGTGTAAAAGATGAGTTTATAATTGATACAATAAAAAAACTAAATGTAAATTCTATCATTTTAATTACTTCCGGTAATTTTGATTTAGAAACTATCCCTTCTTCTTATAAAAATTGCGCCATTTTTTACCCGTTGCAAACGTTCACCAAAAATGTTAGCGTTAATTGGAGTGAGTTGAATATTATTTGGGAATCAACTTCAAAAAAAGCAGAATTTAAGGTAAAAGAAATAGCAAAGTATATTAAGCCAAAAAGCTTGATTCAATTAAATTATAAAAAGCGATTAAACATACATCTTTCGGCTGTATTGGTAAATAATTTTACAAACAGTTTATATGTAGAGGCTGACACTATTTTAAAGCGTACCGATAAAAAATTGGATATAAATATTTTATTACCATTAATAAAACAAAACATATTAAAATTACAAACTACATCTCCTAAAAAAGCACAAACAGGTCCTGCAAAACGAAAGGATAAGGTAGTTTTGAAAAAACATTTAAGTATTATTGAGAATAAGAAAGTAAGAGAACTTTATAAGTTGTTTAACTCATTAATTAACGAACAGCAAGATGCTTAATTTTAAACAAGCTTTAAATAAAATTACCACCTTAATGTTTGATATTGATGGTGTTTTAACCGATGGAAAAGTTATTGTAACCGAAACAGGTGAATTGCTTCGCAATTTAAATTCTAAAGACGGGTACGCAATTCAGTTAGCTGTAAAGAAGGGATACAAAATTGTAATAATATCAGGGGGAAATAACGAAGCTGTTAAAAAGGCATTAAGCAGAAGTGGAATTACAGATATTTTTATTAAGCAACACGATAAATTAGCTTGTTATAAAGAGTACATCCATTCAAACAACCTAAATGATGATGAGGTTTTATACATGGGTGATGATTTGCCTGACTGGGAGGTAATGAGTAGAGTAGGTGTGCCTGTTTGCCCAAACGATGCTGCAACAGAAATAAAAAATATATGTATCTATGTTTCTGATAAAAAGGGCGGTGAAGGTTGTGTGCGTGATGTTATAGAGCAAACCATGCGCGTACAAGGAAAATGGGAAATTGCTCATTGGTAATACTGAGCATATTGATTTTACTTTTTTTAATCTTTAAAATTTTGTTACTTTAATACACATAATGAGTAGGATTCTCGATAATCGTTTTTTTGCATTTCTTAAGCTAATAAGAGTTGAGAATTTGATTATTATGGCTCTAACTCAAATTTTTCTGCATTATTTAGTATTTCAAAAATTATTTACAGAAGCTGACGTTCCTTCAAATATTTACAGCAAATTATTTTCTTTAGTTGTAATAAGTACTGTTTTAATTGCCGCAGCAGGGAATATTATTAATGATTATTTTGATGTTAAAACCGATTTAATTAATCATCCCGAAACAGTAGTAGTTGATACGGTGATTAAAAGACGCTTGGCCATTATTTTACACATTACATTTACTACAATAGGCGTTTTATTAGGAGTGTTTACTGCACTTAAAACAGGATACTTGCGCTTAGCTATTTTTCACATCATTGCAGCCTTGGCACTTTGGTTTTACTCTACACACTTTAAAAAGCAATTATTGGTTGGTAACATTGTTGTTTCACTTTTAACGGCTGCTGTACCTTTTTTAACTTTTGTGTTTGAGATTGCCTACTTACAAAAAAACATACCCGATTTTACTACGCAATATATGCCGGTAGTTTTATCTGCTTCAAAAATAACACTTTTGTTTTCTGTTTTTGCTTTTATTACCAGTTTGGCCAGAGAAATTATAAAAGACATGGAAGATTACAAGGGCGATAAAGAAACCGGAGGAAAAACAATGCCTATAAGTTGGGGAGTGCAAACCAGTAAAGTTTTTTGTTTTTTTTTAGTTGCCATTACTGTTATTTTACTTTTAGTAGTTGTATATAATACCATAAAATATAAGAGTGAATTTTTATCAATACCCAATTTATATATTTTAATTGGCTTAGTGTTGCCTTTGACATTTCTTTTGTTTATAATAATCAAAGCGCAAAGCCCTAAACAATTTAAAAACGCCAGTTTGCTCTTAAAGTTTATAATGTTAATTGGTATAGGATATAGTTTTATTTATTATTTCTATTAATATGAATGTAGTTGAAAGAACACTAAAAGAATTTCCATATAAATTAATTCTAGGATCTGCTTCACCGCGCAGGCAAGAGTTGCTAAAGAGTTTGGGCTTTGAGTTTGTGATAAAACCCATTAATGCCGATGAAAGTTTCCCAGAAATTTTAAAGGCACAACAAATACCTTTGTTTTTAGCAGAGAAAAAGGCTTCTTTGTTTACTGATAAATTAATGGAAAATGAATTGCTAATTACTTCTGATACTATTGTATGGTGCGAGGGAACGGTGTTAAATAAGCCCGAGAATTTTGAAGATGGAAAGCGTATGTTAAGTTTGTTAAGCGGTAAAATGCACGAAGTATTTACAGCAGTGTGTTTAACAAGTTCAAACAAGCAATTATCTTTTGTAGACAGCAGCAAAGTTTATTTTAAAAATTTAAGCAACGACGAAATAGAATATTACTTATTAAATTTTAAACCGTATGATAAAGCCGGTGGTTACGGAGTTCAAGATTGGATAGGGTATATAGGAATTGAAAAAATAGAAGGAAGTTTTTATAATGTAATGGGTTTGCCTGTTAAAGAATTATATACTGAATTAATTAAGTTTTAATTATAATTTAATGGTAACGCATAAACCGTTTTTGTTTTCGTAAGAATATTGGGCATCAATTTGTTCACAAAGAGATTTAATTAAAACCATGCCTAAGGTGTTTTCTTGCTGAATATTTTCTTTACTTAATCCAGGCCCATTATCTTTCACAATTAATTTTCGTTCCAAATTATCGTTTATTAAATCAATAGTAATGAGTAAGTTTTTGTCTTTAATTTTAGCGTATTTAAAAGAGTTGGTAATTAATTCGTTTAATATTAATCCACAGGGAATGGCATAATTTAAAGGCAATTTCATGGAGGTGGTATTCACAATAATTTTATCATTAGCATTTAAATCAACAGACTTTTTAATTTCGTTAACTAAATCAATGGCATATTCACCAAAATTTAGTTCAGAAACATTTTCTTTGTTAAATATTTTTTGATGAACCAAGGCCATAGAAAACACGCGATTACGGCAATCTTCTAATGCTTCTTTTACTTCTAATGAATTACTGCTTTCCTTTTTAAGATTTAAAAGACTGGTAACAATGTTCATGTTGTTTTTTACTCTGTGAAATACTTCTGCAACCAAAATTTCTTTTTCTTTTAGCATGCTTTTTATTAAACTTTCGTGCTTAATGTTTTCTAAAGTAATTTGAATAATTACAGCAGTGCCGGTAAATGCACTTAATATAATATTAAATGCCTGTAAATTGCTTATAAGAGATTGTTCAAGATTTAATTTACCGAAATTGTTTTTATAACAAATAACAATTGTTATAATGGATAAAAAAAACAGCAGTAAAATAACTACCATGTGAATAACTGTTTCTTTTCGTCCTAGTAATTGAATAACGCTTAAGGTGATGGGAAAATAAAAGAGTAAAAAGTAGCTTTCGGCGCCAAGCTTAATAGACATAAAAAGCATTAAAATAATTCCAATTACATAAAAACCATAAGAACCCCAAACATAATTAAGTTTGTTGTTTACAAGAAAAACAAATGGTGCTATAATTATAGTAGAAATTAATAAAGGATGTAGCGCCGTTAAACCAAATAGAGGGAAAATGAAAGTTGATAAAACAACATTAAAAGTGCCAACGGTGGTAATGAAATTTATTTTACGAGTTAAAAATATTTCCCACAATTGATAGTGTGGTTTTATACCTAATTGATTAAATTTTTTTACAAGTTCCGATACCTTCATAAAGGGGACACTAAAATATCCGTGTAAATTTAGATAATTTATAAGGATATAATTAGTTTATTTAAATGTGATTTTAACGTTTTCTTTCTCCTATTTGTTGCCTCCACATTGCATAATACAAGCCTTTTTCTGCCAATAATGCCTCATGTTTTCCTTGCTCAATTATTTTTCCTTGTTCCAATACAATAATTTTATCAGCATGCATTATTGTTGATAAACGATGTGCGATAAGCACGGTGATCTGTTCTTTGTTTTCCGATAAATTACGAATTGTTCCGGTAATTTCTTCTTCTGTTATAGAGTCTAAGGCAGAGGTAGCTTCATCAAAAATTAAAAGTTTTGGATTTCTAACCAAGGCTCGGGCAATGGATAACCTTTGTTTTTCGCCACCGCTTACTTTAATTCCTCCTTCACCAATTGTTGATTCTATTCCTTTATCTGCTCTTTTAAGTAAATTCTGACAAGATGCTTTTTCTAATGCTTTAATAATTTCTTCATTTGTTGCGTTAGGTTTTACAAAAAGTAAATTGTCTTTTATGGTACCACTAAACAATTGCGGATCTTGTGTTACAAAACCTAACTGCATTCTAAGCTCATTTAAATTAATTTCCGTGGATATAATATTATTATAAAAGATTTCTCCTTCAACGGGTTGATATAAGCCCACTAATAATTTAACCAATGTAGTTTTACCGCTTCCGCTGGGCCCAACAAAAGCAACTGTTTCTCCTTTATTAATGGTAAACGAAATATTTTTAACCGCATAATCAGATGCGCTTTGATGTTTAAACGAAACTTTATTGAATTTTAATTCGTTAATGTTACCCATAGGACTTGGATTGGCCGGTACCGATTCACTTTTGCTTTGCATTAGTTTTTCAAAATTTTCCATGCTAACTTTTGTTTCATTAAACACAGTTATTACATTTCCTAATTCTTGTAAAGGATTAAAAATAAAAAAAGAGAAAAACATTAAGGTAATTAAATCTCCCACCTTTATTACATCTTTAAATACAAATGAATACAAACTAAATACAAGCGCAGTTCGCACCAAATGAACGGTAGTTCCTTGTATAAAACTTAAGCTTCTTACAAAACGAACTTTTTTTAATTCTAAACTTAGTATTTTTAAGGTTGTTAAGTTTAAACGTTTTTCTTCTTGCTGTGTTAAACCCAAACTTTTTACTAGCTCAATGTTTCTTAGTGATTCGGTAGTTGCACCTGCTAACGCCGTTGTTTCTCCTAAAATTTGCTTACTAACCGTTTTTATTTTTTTGCCTAAGTACGAACTTACAATTCCAATAACGGGTACAGTTGCCAAATACAAAGGACCTAACAACCAATGAATGTTAATGGCGTAAATCATTACAAACACAATTCCAATTATAGATTGAAAAATTAAAGTAACAAACAGTGTTACAAATTTTTCTGTATCACTTTTAAGTTTTTGCAACCTGCCTAAAGTTTCGCCGCTGCGCTGATCTTCAAAATCCTGAAAAGGTAAGCTTAAAGTTTTTTTAACTCCATCAGAATACATTTGTGCACCAGTACGTTGTATTACTATATTGGTAAAATAATCCTGAAAATTTTTTGCAATTCGAGAAAGCATGGCGGCACCAATAGATAAACCTAACCAGAATAAAATATTTTTTGTAAACTCTGCGTAACTTGCACCTGTTTTCCAAAAATGCACGCTTGTATCTGAGTTAAGCGGTGCGCTGAACTTATTTATGAGTTTACCTGTAATTATTGAATCACATAAAGAGAAGCATTGGTTTATGGTAGCCAAAATTAATGCTAATAAAAGAAGGGGCTTGTGTTGTTTTAAGTAGTGAAAGAAAATTTTCATGAGTCACAAAGGTAAGACTTTGAAAATTTATAACAACTGAAATATGAATTAATAAAATATTAATTTAAAAATCGCCGCGTTCAACCATTGCAATGGCTTTTTCAATCATAAGGTCTTCCGTAGAAGGGTCGTAATTATCTTTCATGTTATTGCCAAACAATCTTGCCAAGGCCTGCCACATGTTTGCCTGAAAATTACCACGCATTTCTTTTACTATTTCGTAAGTTGTTTTACCGGTTTCGCGATTAATGAGCTTCATTAAAACTCTGCCTTGAGATACCGAAAAGTTTTTAAGGTCGTCTTCAAATTCTTTTCTTAAATCTTTTTCGCAAAGTTTGATGTACGTTTTTCTTAATTTTTCATCCTGAATTTTTGCTAACACTAAATCGTATTGTTTTAACTTGGCAGAGGCAAGAATGGCATAAGGATAAACTTTTTTTACGTTGTGTTTAACTCTAGTCCATTGTTCGTATTGTTTTTTAGTTTTAAAAATAGCATTGGTTACTACTTCTACATTTTCTAAATAAAAACTGGGGATAGTGTCTTTTCCTTCAACAATGGCATAACAACGGTAACCATGTTCAGGTGGGTTAATAGGGTCTATTTGAGCACCTGCTTTAAAATGCGTTAAAACAACTATCAAAAGAAAGGTGCTGCGGATATGTGATAGCCTTGTATTCACCTCTATAAGTTTATTGTTTATACTATTGTACGCAAAAAGTAACCTTAAGTTACATTTTCTTTTTTAACGATTTTGCTTCCATTTACTTTTTTTAACGGTAAGCTCTGTAGTTAGTTTTTGCTGTGGTTTTTGGCTTTGAAACACCAAGTTTGCAGCAATAGCAGCTACATCATCTTGTCCTTTAACACTTGTTAAAACATCGGGTGTAAAGTAGTTTTTTATAAATCCTGTATCAAATTTTCCACTTACAAAAGCATTGTGTTTTAATACATATTTACAAAAATCAAGGGTTGTTTCAATTCCCACAATTTTATAATCATCAATTGCTCTTAGCATTTTTTCAATGGCTTCGGTTCTGTTTTTACCGTGCGCAATCAGTTTAGAAATCATGGGATCATAGTAAATAGGAATATCCATTCCCTCTTCAAAACCATCATCAACTCTTATACCTACACCACTTGGTGTTTTGTAAATATTTAATCTACCAATATCCGGTAAAAAATTATTCGTTGGGTCTTCAGCACAAACACGCACTTCAATAGCGTGCCCGTTAATTTTCATATCTTCTTGTTTAAACGAAAGTTTTTCGCCTCGTGCAACTTTAATTTGTTCTTTTACCAAATCTAATCCAGTAATCATTTCAGTAACGGGATGTTCTACTTGTAAACGAGTATTCATTTCCAAGAAATAGAAATTTAATTGATCGTCAACCAAAAATTCAACCGTTCCCGCACCGCTGTAATTACAAGCTTTTGCAACATCTACAGCACATTTACCCATGGCGGCTCTTAATTCAGGAGTTAAAACACTGCTTGGGGCTTCTTCCACTACTTTTTGGTGGCGACGTTGAATACTGCATTCGCGCTCAAATAAGTAAACACAATTACCATGGTTATCGGCAATTAATTGAATTTCAATATGGCGGGGTCCGCTTGCATACTTCTCAATAAAAACTGCGCCATTTCCAAAGGCAGAAACAGCTTCACTAATGGCCATTTTCATTTGCTCTTCTACTTCACTTTCTTTTTCTACCAGGCGCATTCCTTTTCCACCACCACCTGCAGATGCTTTTATCAAAAGAGGAAACCCAACTTCTTTGGCAACTTTTATTGCTTCTTTTACATCGCTAATAGCACCATCCGATCCGGGAATCATGGGTACATTGTATTTTTTAGCAGTGGCCTTTGCACTAAGTTTATCGCCCATCATTTCCATGCTTTCTGCGCTAGGGCCAATAAAAATTAATCCGGCTTTTTTTACCTTTCTTGCAAATTCAGCATTTTCACTTAAAAAACCGTAACCGGGATGAATTCCATCTACATTTAAATCTTTACAAACCTGAATAATTTTATCGCCTAATAAGTACGATTGATTACTGGGAGGCGGACCAATACAAACGGCCTCATCAGCATATTTTACAAAGGGGGCATTTCTATCAGCTTCAGAATAAACGGCTACTGTTTTAATACCCATTTCACGTGCACTTTTCATTACACGTAAAGCAATTTCTCCGCGGTTGGCTACAAGAATTTTTTTCATTACAAGGAAATTTTCAAAAAAGTAAAAACAATTTAACTATGTGTAAATATAAGGCTTAAATGCATACAATTGAAAACGGTTATTCACATATATTTATTACTTTTAAAACATGTTTTTTTATCTTTCTAAACTACTTGCATTTTTATTTTCTCCATTGGTATGGGTGGTATTAATGCTGGTTTATTCTTTTTTTACTAAAATAGAGTCAAGAGCTAAAAAATTAAGAATTATTTCCTTAGTAGTTTTGTATGTATGTACAAATTCTTTTTTGGTAGATGAATGTTTTAGGGCTTATGAAACCGTTACTCCGGATTATGATTTAATGAATACGCATTATAAAGGAGCAATTGTTTTGGGGGGAATATCTCAAATAGATTTAAGATTACAAAAAGCAAATTTTAAGTATAGTGGTGATAGGTTATTTCAAGCATTAAGATTATATAAATTAAACCGAGTTGATAAAATTATATTTACAGGCGGCTCCGGAAGTATAGAGTTTCCTGAGTTTAAAGAAGGAATTTTTATTCATAAGTATTTGAAAGAATTACAAATTCCTGATAGCGCTTTAATTATTGAATCGGAAAGTAAGAATACTTATGAAAATGCCATTTTTACAAAGGAAAAATTGGATTCGACTACATTTAATTCGGAATTGCTTTTAGTAACCTCTGCATACCATATGCCCAGAGCATTGGCTGTTTTTAAAAAGGCAGGATTCAGTAATATAACACCGTATATTACAAATAAAGTTAGTGGAGAAAGAAGATATACTTTTGATCATTTGTTTATTCCGTCACCCGATGCTATTTTTCAATTACAATTTTTAATACATGAGTGGGTGGGTTATATTGTTTATAAGATAAAAGGTTATGCTTAATTTTAATGAAGATTTTTTACAGTTTGTATGGCAATATAAATTATTAAGGCCGGGCACCTTAAAAACTGTAAATGGTTTAGAACTTGAAATATTGAAACCCGGAGAAGTAAATACAGATTCCGGAGCCGATTTTTTTAATGCCCAAGTAAAGTTAAACAACTTAAAACTTGCCGGAAATGTTGAAATACACGTAAACAGCAGTGATTGGTTAAAACACAAACATCAATACGATAAAACTTACGATAATATTATTTTACATGCCGTATATAATTACGATAAACAAATCCCTCAAAACGTAATCAATAATGTAGAAGTGTTGGAATTGAAAGAATTTATTGATCATGATTTAATAAAAAATTATAAGAATTTAATAAATGCTAAAACTGATTTGCCTTGTAAAAAACAATTACATCTTGTAAACGAATTAAAAGTTTCTTCATGGATAAACCGAACAGCAATAGAACGGCTAGAGTCAAAAGTTGAAATTGTTGAGCAAATATTTAATTCTAGCAATAATGATTTCGCTCAAACTTTTTATACCTTATTACTTAAAAATTTTGGATTTAAAGTAAATGCCATTCCCTTTGAGATGTTAGCCTCTTGTTTAAATGTTAATGTAGTATTAAAACATGTTAATAGTTTATTGCAAGTGGAGGCACTTTTCTTAGGGACGGCCGGAATGTTAAACGATTTTATTTCGGATAAATATATTCGCGATTTACAAAACGAATTCGAATTTTTAAAAAACAAGTACAAATTATCAGTTTTAGATAAAAGTATTTTTAAAAACTCCAGAATGCGGCCCGCTAATTTTCCGGGTTTGCGTTTAGCGCAATTTGCACAGTTGATAAATAGTAATTCTGATTTGTTAATGCATCCGCAAAATTTAACAGATATAAGTAAAATAAAAAACGCACTTAATTTTGAATTGCAAGGATATTGGAAAAATCATTACAAGGCCGGGGGTAAGCAAACCCAAGGTAATTTAAAACTAGGAGATTCCTCGGTGCAAAATATATTGGTAAATACTTTTAGCTATTTCTTTTTCTTTTACGGCAGAAAATTAAATAAACCGGAATATGAGAATTTAGCATTGTTAATTTTAGAAGAAGCTGCTTACGAAAGTAATTCAAAAACAAAAAAATTTCCTTTAACATCTTTTGTAAAAAAATCTGCCTTATTAAGTCAGGGCTTAATACAGCTACACGATAATTATTGTTCAAAAAAACGTTGTTTAAAGTGCGGTATTGGTGCCGCTATTATACAAAGCCGAGCTTAATTTTATTATATTTGTTACATGATAAGTAAAATTGCTCAATGGTTTGAACAAAAAGCATTTGGTGTTTGCGAATGGTGGGGTAAAAAGCTGGGAATAAAAACAACAAAAGTTAGAATGTATTTTATTTATCTCTCGTTTTTTACTTTTGGAAGCCCTATTATTATTTATTTTATAATGGCATTTATATTAGAAAATAAAAATTACTTTAAGCCATTTTATTATAGAAAACGACCAAGCGTTTGGGACTTGGATTAATAACTTAAACAGTATCCTATGAAGAAATCAATTTTAGCCGTTTTAATTTTTACAAGCCCAATTTTATTTGCCCAAAAAATTAAAGTAGAAGAAGGAAGTGAGAAGTTTAGTAGCGGTTCTCAAAATGCAGCCAGCGCAATAATTTATGAAGCCGATATTGATTTTGTTATAAAAGAATGGAAGAAAGTTTTAAAAGACTTTAAGCATGAAAAAGTAAAAGACGATAATAACGAAGTTTTTGGAGATAACATTACCATAAAAGATTGGGGAAACAATGCCGCAGATTTTTACACCAAATTTGTGGAAGATAAAAAAGCAAAAACAATTAAAATGAGCACCGCCGTTGATTTGGGTGGCGCTTACGTTAAGTCGTCTGATAACAATGATAAATACAAATACATTGAAAAAATGACCAAGGAATTTGCAATAAAAATGAGCAAAGCGCCCATTGAAGACAAATTAAATGCTGCAAATAAAACTCTGGCAAAAGAGGAAGATAGATTGAGAGATTTGGAAAAAGAAAAGAAAAATTTACAGGATGATATTGTAAATTACAAGAATAAAACTAATAAAGCAGAAAAAGAGGTTATTGTGAAAGAGGCAGAATTGGAGAAAAAGAAAGGAGAAGTTAATGTTCAAAAGAAAGTTGTGGATGCCAGTTCAGATGCAGTGAGTGAGCAAGCTAAATCGGCTAAAAAGATTTACGATAAATTAGAGGGCCAACAGAAGGATTTAGAAAAAGACATTAAAGAATTAAAAAGTGATATAAAAAACTACAAAGAAAAAATAGAAAAAGCAGAAAAGGATATAAAAACAAACGAAGAGAATCAAGAGAAAAAGAAAAAGGAAATTGAAGAGGCGAAAAAAGTAGTTGCAGAGATTAAGAAAAAATTAGACAGCATTGATTAATGATTTTAATTAAAGATGTAATAGGTGCCATAGAAGAATTTGCACCATTAAGTTTTCAGGAAGAATACGATAATGCCGGTTTAATTACCGGTGATAAAAATTGGGAGTGTACAGGGGCTTTGTTATCTCTTGATTGCATTGAATCAGTTATTGAAGAAGCGATTAAGCTGAAATGCAATTTAATTATTGCACATCACCCAATTGTTTTTAAGGGATTGAAAAAAATTACCGGCGCAAATTATGTTGAGCGCACCATTATTAAGGCAATTAAAAATGATATTGCAATTTATGCTTGTCATACTAATATAGATAATGTTCAAAACGGGGTAAATGCTAAAATAGCTGAAAGGTTAGGATTAATTAATACCAAGGTACTTGCGCCAAAAAACAACTTACTTAGAAAATTAGTGGTTTTTGTGCCAAATTCACATGCTGATATAGTAAGAGAAGCTTTGTTTACTGAAGGCGCAGGCAATATTGGTAATTATAGTAATTGTAGTTTTAATACTTCCGGAATAGGAACTTTTAAAGGAAACAACGAAAGTAATCCTTATCTGGGAAAGCCAAATGAATTAAGTAAAGAGGAGGAAACTAAAATAGAATGTGTTTTTGAATCTCATTTAGAAAAAGGAATAATTGCCGCTATGATAAAGGCGCACCCTTACGAAGAGGTTGCCTATGATGTTTTACAATTGGCTAACAAACATGATAATGTTGGCAGTGGTTTAATTGGGGAATTACCTTCGGAAATGGAAGAAACCGCTTACTTACAACATGTTAAAGAAAAATTTAATCTTAAAACCCTGAAACACACAATTTTAACCAATAAAAAAGTTAAAAAAGTGGCTGTATGTGGAGGAAGCGGTATGTTTTTATTAAAAAACGCAATTAATTCTGGAGCAGATAGTTACATTTCTGCTGATTTTAAGTATCATGAGTATTTTGATGCTGATGGTAAAATATTGGTGGCAGATATAGGCCATTACGAGTCGGAGCAATACACACCAGAAATATTTTATGAGATTATTCAGAAAAAATTTGCTAAATTCGCACTCCATTTATCGAAAACAAACACAAACCCGGTAAACTATTTTTAAAGACTATGTGCGCAAAAATTAAAGAAAAAATCGATGCTTCTGTTGAAGGGAAATTAAAAGCCTTATACCAATTACAATTAATTGATAGTAAAATTGACCGCTTACGTACAATAAGAGGTGAATTACCACTTGAAGTTAGTGATTTGGAAGATACAGTTGCAGGATTAGAAACCCGTGTGGTAAATTTAGAAGAAGAGTTAGCAGAACTTGAAAATCAGTTAAATGAAAAGAAACAAGCAATAAAAGATTTTCAATCAAACATTAAAAAATACGAGTCGCAACAGAATAAAGTACGTAACAATCGTGAGTACGATGCGATTACCAAGGAAATTGAATTCCAAAATTTAGAAATTCAATTAGCTGAAAAACGTATTAAAGAAGCAAAAGCTGCTTTAATTATTAAAACAGAATTATTAGAGAAGAGCAGAGAAGAGTTTGAAGAAAGACAAAAAGATTTAAAAATTAAGAAGAGCGAGTTAGATGAGATTATTGCTGAAACTGAAAAAGATGAAAAGCAATTACTTATTGATAGCGAAACAGCTTCTTCGGGAATTGAAGATAGATTATTAAATGCGTACAAGCGAATTCGCGCAAACACTCGTAATGGTTTAGCGGTAGTAGCAGTTGAGCGTGATGCTTGCGGAGGATGTTTTAATAAAATTCCACCACAACGTCAGTTAGATATCAGAACAAACAAAAAACTTATTGTTTGCGAACATTGCGGTAGGGTTTTAGTTGATGGAATGTTGATTCCGGATACAGGAGTAGAAGCACAATAATTTGTAATAAATGAAATTAAAAAGCCGGAATTTAACCTCCGGCTTTTTTTGCTTTATATCCTAAATCAGCTAGTATTTTTAAAAGTTTATCTCTGTGATCTCCTTGTATAAGAATATTACCTTCTTTAACGGAGCCGCCACCGCCACATTTTTGTTTTAATAATTTACCTAAAGCTTCTATATCTGAAACAGTTCCAATAAAGCCATTTACCCGGCTTACTAATTTACCGCCGCCTAATCTGTCTAAAAAAATTCTTAAATCTTGCTGCTGTGGAGGCAGAGTGTTTTCTGTTTCGTTTTCATCCGTTTCGTATTTAAAGTTAGGATTTGTACTATAAACTATGTTTATATTTTTTTTATTTTTTTTGCCGCTCATTTTTTAAATTTTAAAATGTAAAACAAAATAAAAATACTTCCACCTATTAATAAAGACAACATTAGGTATGGAAATTTAAAGAAATTTTTTTCAGTTAATTTAGTGCTTTCTTTTTCGGAAAAAGTGTATTCGTTAACAATTGATTTATTAATTAGTTCTATACTGTCTTTTAGCAGGGTGTATCTTTTAAAGGCGTTTAAGGCCATTTCAAAATTACTTTCACCTTCATAAATTTCCGATTGTAATTTATATAACTGACATTTTGCCTCCGTGTAATCGTATGCAGTACAAAAACTATCAGCCTTTGCTAAATAAAATTTACTGTTTGCAAAATCTTTTAAATAGTAAAATGCTTTGGCTAAGTTTAAATAACTGTCTGTTTTTTCAAATTCATTTTCCATTATGTCTTTTGCCTTTAATGCATCAAAACAATTGTTAATGGCAATTTCATAATTCCCTTTAGTTATGTTTAAATAAGATAAATTATTTAAAGCCATTGCTTCTATTTCATAATCAACAATTGTTTTAGAAATTTTGTAAGCATTGTAAAAGTATTTTTCAGCCTCATTTAATTGGTTTTGCGCCACTTTTAATACGCCTAAATTTATATAACAATTTCCGCATTGTTTTTCGTTTCCAATTTTACTATTAATTTGTAGCGCACTTAAATAACTTAATTCGGCGGCTTCGTAATTTTTTAAATCAGAATAAATGTTTCCTAAATTAGTTTCGCTTAGGGCAATACCATATTCATCTTTCAATTCTTCTCTTATAGCCAAAGCTTTTTTATGAAAGGATAATGCAGTTTTTAAATCTCCTTTTTTATAATATAAAATACCCATTAAATTATATGCTTTAGCAATATGCTTTTGCGATTTTGATTGTAGTGCAAAATATTCAGCTTGTTTAGCACAGTTGTAAGCATATTGAGGTACTTTATTGCGTGTTTCAAAACCTTCTAAATAAAATAAATTCACTTTTTCAGTATCTGAATTTATTTTAACAGAAGTGTATAAAAGTGAATCGAAGTTCTGAGCGTAAGAAATGGTAAAACTTAATATAAAAACCAGGGCTAATTGTTTTTGCATAACGCTTTAAATATATAAATTTAAACGTTTAGAAAATAACCTTGTTTATGATTAAGTATTTGTTTTATCAGAAAAATCCTGCATCTCATTATGTGTACATTGATATGGAATTTGAGGTGGCAAGCGATGATAATATTCAAATTCAATTACCTTCATGGCGACCCGGCCGTTATGAATTGGGAAATTTTGCTAAGAATATTAAAAAACTGGAAGCTTTTGGTAAGGATGGAAAGTCTTTAAGTATTAGAAAACTCACTAAAGATTTGTGGGAAATAGATTGTGTTAATACCGAAAATGTAAAAATTACGTATAGCTATTACGCAGCAGAACTAAATGCCGGTGCCTGTTATGCTGATACAGAGCAGCTTTACATAAATCCTATTCATTGTTGCTTTAGTGTAATAGGTAAGGAAAATAAGGAGCATCAAATTACCTTAAACATTCCTACCGAATATAAAATAGCCACTTCGTTGGATAAAAAAGGGAATGTGCTAATTGCAAAAAATTTTGAAGAGCTAGTTGATTCTCCTTTCATCGCCTCTGCTAGTATTCTTACAGATACGTATGAGGAGTACAGCACAAAATTTTATTTACATTTTGTAGGGAATTGTAAACCCGATTTTAATGAAATTAAAGCAGATTTTAAAAAGTTTACGGCATACCTGTATAATTTTTGGGGCGATTTTCCTTTTCCTGAATATCATTTTTTGTTTCAAATTACTCCGCAAAAATTTTATCATGGAGTAGAGCACTTAAAAAATACAGTTATTGCATTAGGCCCGGGTTACGCATTGCACGATAAAAATGTTTACGAAGATTTATTAGGCGTTAGCTGTCACGAATTATTTCATGCCTGGAATATTAAAACAATTAGGCCAAAAGAAATGCTTCCTTATAATTATACAAAGGAAAATTACGCCAACACAGGCTTTGTTTACGAAGGTTTTACAACTTATTATGGCGATAAACATTTGTTGTGCAGTAACGTTTTTTCTACCGAACAGTATTTAATTACTTTAGAGGAAAGATTAGATAAACATTTTCATAATTACGGTAGATATAATTTAAGTGTGGCCGATAGCAGTTGGGATACTTGGTTAGATGGGTATATGCCCGGAGCTCCTTACCGAAAAACAAATATTTATGATGAAGGCAGCTTAATTGCTTTTATGTTGGATATAAAAATGATGCAAGCTACCGCAAATAAAAAATCATTAAAAGATGTTTGCAGAAAGTTGTATAATGATTTTGGTAAAAAGCGAAAAGGATATTCTTTTCAGGATATTGTAAATTTAGTAAATGAAATTTCTGAAAAAGAATTGACTGCTTTTTTTGAAAAATATGTTTTAAATGCCGCTGATTTTGAAGAAGAACTAGCGCCTTGTTTTAATTACATTGGTTGGAATTTAGAAAAAATAGAGAGTTTATTAATGAACGAGAATAAATTTGGCTTTAAAACAATAGATAACGGACAGTTTGCTAAAGTTGCATTAGTTGCCCCCTATTCACCTGCCTGGAAATGTGGTATTTTTAATAACGATGATATAATTGGTGTAAACGGAACAATAGTAAGAAACAATTTAAGCCAATTGTTAAATTATTATGTTAACGAACCCGTTATTTCTTTGCAAGTTGTGTCAAATGACAAAATTAAAACACTTGAATTGCAGCAAGATAATTATGAAAAAACTTGGTTTTTTAAATCAAAGATTAAGCCCATTGAAATGCAGACTGAATTACAAAAACAGGCATTAAAAACTTGGTTAACTAATTAGTTTAGATAACTTGTTGAAAACTTGACATTGGCCTAAATTAACAAGTGTTAAAAAATGTTTTCTTTGTATTATATAAACTTTAAAACTTTAAAAAATGGAAGAAACAACACAAACGAACACAGGTACGGCAGCAGCTCCGGCAAGACCTACCTTTTTAACCGTACTTTGTATTTTGTCATTTATAGCGGCAGGTTTTGCTGTAATTGGTTACGTATTTGTATTAACGGCAATGGGAGCAGCTACCGCAATAGCTTCTAATATGGAAGGTATGTCGGGCGAGGCAGGAGAAGCAAGCGCTGCAATTTCAGCTGCAATGGAACATGCCGGACCAGGTGTAGGCTTAACTTGGGCTTATATTATTATTGGTTTTGTAACTGTTTTAGTTTCATTATTTGGTGTAATTAAAATGTGGAAATTACAAAAGCAAGGATTTTTCTTATATGTTGGAGCAAATGTTGTTTCAATAATTATGTCAATCGTATACAGTGGATTTGGCGTAATGGGATTAATTTTCCCTGTATTATTTATTGTATTATACGGCTTAAATCTTAAACATTTAAAATAATTAGAACGAAACATTAAAAACCCTTTCGTAACTGAAAGGGTTTTTTACTTAAAAAAACAAATATGGAACAAACATCAAATCAAAACACAAATTCAACTGCCGGAAAAGGAATGGGCTTAGCCGGTTTAATTGTTGGTATAGTAGCCGTTTTATTTTCTTTTATTCCTTGTTTAGGAATGTACGCCATTATACCGGCGGTTGTAGGTATTATTTTAAGTGCAATTTCAATGTCACAGGCAGGTAAAGCCGGCGCACCAAAAGGTATGGCAATTGGTGGATTAATTTGTTCGGTTATTGCCGTTCTTGTTGCATTGTATTGGGTATATGTTACCATGTTTGTAGCAAACGAAGCAGGTAATGCAATTTTAAATGAAATAGAAAAATCGGGTGCATTAGATTCATTAAATAAGGCACTTGATCAAATTAAAGAGATTACTGATACAATGAATACTCAATAATTATATGCGTAATTTTAACGCGTATTTTATTATTAATTTATTTTTTTTAATGTTAATAGGAGTAAGCTTGGCTTATTCCTATTTTTTTTATCCCAATAATCACCCTGTTAATTGCCCTATTAAAGAAATTACCGGAAAAAATTGCGCAAGTTGTGGATTTTCCAGAGCTTTTTCTTCGTACACTCATTTTCAGTTTAGAGAAGGTTTAAGCTTTAATAAAAATTCGTTATTGGTATTTTTGTTTTTTAATTTACAGTTTTTGTATAGAGGAATTGTAGTTGTTTTAATAACGGTTTTTAGGAAAGAAATTACATCATCGGTAATAAAATGGGATATTGTGCTAAGTATTCTAACTTTTTTATTTGCATTTTTGCCTATGCTAATTAATTAAATTATGGAAATTCAAAACGAGAATATAGAATTTAATGAGCAAGCAATGGCTCCAAAAAAACCACAGTTTTTAGTTATACTTTGTATACTGTCTTTTATTTGTGCTGGTTTTGTATTTATTTCAACTATTTATGGTGTTATTATGAATACACCGGAGAAACAAATGGAGAATATTGAGAGAATGCGAGAGTTTAGTCCTGCCGGAGCCGATCAATTAGAGCAAGCTTTAATTGAACAGCAAAACAGTGTAATGGGGCAAATACAGCCTTATTTAAGTATATTATTTGTTTTAATTAGTTTTTTGGGTGTGCTGCAAATGTACCATCTAAAAAAAACGGGCTTTTATATTTACACTTTTGCAGAATTATTTCCTTTAGTATTTATGTTTTTTAGCAGTAAAGAAACGGTTGGAATTTTAAAAATTAGTATGGGTGAAGAATCGGGCGAAATGGCTGCTTATTTGGGTATGGCCGTAGTATTGGTGTTTGATTTAGCATTTGTTGTAATGTATGCTTTAAATTTAAAGCATATGAAATAGACTGTTTACTTTGAAAACAAATGCAAATAATTAACGTGTTGTTGCACACAGTAATTTATAGTATATAAAATCTAATTTTCTTTGTAAACAAAATTATTAGTTAATAAAACTCTTTCTGATTTTAAATCAAATAATTCTATTTTAATTTCTTTTAAATCAGTGGTTCCATCTACTTCTATTTGTTCTTTATAACTTGGCGTTTTTTTAGCCGGTTTACTTTCTGTGTTTGCTTCTGTAAAAATTAACCGGTATTTCATGCCGGGTGTATGGATTAGTTTAAAAACATTTTCTTGATTGGTTTTTTGAAAAGTGGCATTGTAAATATGTAATGCAATAGAAGGCTTTTTGTTATCGGAAATTTTATAATAAAACAAATCTGTTTTGTTTTTAGTAACTAAAGAATCTTTCCCTTCTCCAATTTTAAAAAAATAAATTTGATCTTGTGTACGTATTTTAACCTTAGTGTTTTCTTGAGAAAGCAAAACAGAGTGGGCGAGAAGCAATAAAAGAAAAATAAAAAAATTATTCTTTTTCAATATCTATTTCTTTTTTAATAACCTGAATTTGTTCTTCTACTTCGTTTGCCAAACCGCCGGTACTTTTGGCAATATCTTTCTGAATTTCGTTAGTAGCATTTTTAAATTCTCTTATTCCTTTACCTAAAGTTCTGGCAATATTCGGAATTCCTTTTCCGCCAAACATTAAAAGTATTACAAATAAAATTAAAATTACCTCGCCGCCGCCAAGGTTTAAGAATAATATGTACTTAAAGTTGATCATTAATTTTTGTTACGCATAAATTTTATTAAGGTATATGCACCCAAGCTAAATACAATTGCAATAAAAACTACAATAAAGATATCCGATAAATCAAGGCCTTGTTGCATATGCAAAGTTATTGAATTAGTTTTAGTATACTAGTTAAAAATCATTTAAAATCTATCATATTTACTTGTTTTTGGCAATAATCATACTCCTCTTTAATAGCATTAGAACAAACTACAATGGTTTTAGCGGATGCATGCTTGTTAATCATTTCTTTGTACCAATTAATTGCATGAACATCTAAGTTAGATACAGGCTCATCTAACAACAATATAGGAGCGTTTGATAAAATAGCAATTCCTAATTTTGCCCTTTGTTTCATGCCACTTGAAAAATGTTTAATGGGCTTTTTGCTTACCTGCTTTAGTTCTAATATTTCTATAATATCTTCGGTAGTATAATTATTTAAAAAAGGTTTAAATACGGCAATGTGATTTAGTTGTTCATTTAAATTAAAATCTTCATTTAATTGTAAATAGGGTGAAGCAAAAGAAATGTATTCGTTTACAGCATCAATTTCTATTTTATTGGTGTTGTTAGAAAAAACAACTTCCCCTTTTTCTGTAATTAAATATCCGGCAATTGTTTGCAGGAGGGTAGATTTTCCTGAACCATTTCCTCCAAGAATAACCAATTTATCTCCGGGATAAATTAATAAATTCAGGTTCTTAAATATCCATTCTTTATTAAATTTTTTGGAAACATTTTTTAACTCTATGGAAATTAAATTCTCCACAATTAAATTCCTTTAATAATTCCGTCTTTTTGATTTCGAATAAAATCAAGAATTAATTTTTTTTCTTCAGAATCAGGGATTTCGGTATCTACAATTTCAAGTGCGTTACTTAAGTTATGGCCTCTAACAAAAATAATTCGGTAAATATCTTCAACGTTTTTAATAAATTCCTTGCTATAACCTCTTCTTGCTAAACCTACTGTGTTAACGCCAATAAATTGAAGCGGTTCTCGGGCAACTCTAATAAAAGGAGGAATACTTTTTCTAACCAAGGATGCACCTGCTACAAATGAGTGCGCGCCAATATTTACAAATTGTTGCGCGGCAACTATCCCTTCAATAATTACAAAATCTTCAACAGTAATGTGTCCGGCTAAATTTCCGTTATTGGCAATAATAATATTGTTTCCTAAAATACAATCGTGTCCTAAATGCGTATATGCCATCAGCAAACAGTTGTTGCCAATTTTAGTTGTCATTCTATCTGCGGTTCCTCTGTTAATGGTAACAAATTCTCTAATGGTATTATTATCTCCAATTTCAGCTAAGCTATCTTCGCCTTTAAATTTTAAATCTTGAGGAATTGCACCTATAACTGCACCCGGAAAAATTTTGTTGTTTTTTCCAATGCGCGATTTATCCATTATAACTGCATTAGAACCAATCCAGCAATTATCACCAATTTCTACATCGCCATATATCATGGCAAAGGGTTCAATGGTAACATTATTGCCAATTTTTGCTTTAGGATGAACGTATGCGAGATTAGATATCATATGTTAGGCTTCTACGCTTTGTTTAACTTCTTTATTTTTTACTTTAGAAAGAAGCGCCATCATTTCTGCTTCCATAACTTGTTTTTCTCTTACAAATGCTTCGCCGCGCATATGAACAATGCCTCTTCTTATTGGAGAAATTAAATGCAATTTAAATACAATGGTATCTCCGGGTAAAACCTGATTTTTAAATTTTACTTTATCAATACTCATAAAGTAAGTCAAGTAATTTTCCGGGTCGGGTACTTTACTTAAAGCAAAAATACCACCTACTTGTGCCATAGCCTCTATTTGAATTACACCCGGAAATACGGGAGCTTCCGGAAAATGTCCTCTAAAGAAATCTTCATTCATACTCACATTCTTTACGCCCACAATTCCTTCATCGGTAATTTCCATTACTTTATCAACAAATAAAAAAGGCTGACGATGTGGTAATATTTTTTGAATTTGATTAATATCGTAAAGTGCTTGTTTATTTAAATCGTAAGGCTCGTGAATGTTTTTCTTTTTGCGCATGGCATCGTCTCTTATCATTTGCTTTATTTTTTTTGCAAACGAAACGTTACCGGCGTGTCCGGGACGAGCAGCAAGCACATGTATTTTCATTGGTTTACCAACTAAAGCTAAATCGCCAATTATATCCAGTAGTTTATGACGGGCAGGTTCGTTATAAAAATGCAATTTGGTATTGTTTAAAACACCTCTGCCTTTTACTTCAACGGTTTCTTTATTAAAAACAGTTCTTAAATAATCTAACTTTTCTTTTGGTACTTCTTTATCAACTAAAACAATTGCATTTTCTAATGCGCCACCTTTAATTAAATTATGTTGTAACAACATTTCCAATTCGTGTAAAAACACAAATGTTCTGCACTTTGAAATTTCTTCTTTAAACTCTTCTATTCTGTAAATACTGGCATGTTGTGTACCTAAAATATCACTATTGTAATCAACCATTACAGTTGTTCTGTAGGTATCTTGAGGCACGGCCAGCATTTCAACCTTTTTTACCGGATCTTCGTAAGTAATATTTTCTGTAAGCACAAAGTAATCGCGTTCTGCATTTTGTTCTACAATTTCAGCAGCTTCTAATGCTTCAATAAATTTAAATGAGCTGCCATCCATAATTGGCATTTCAGGTGCCGAAACTTGTATCAAGCAATTATCAATTCCTAAGCCTACTAAAGCAGCTAATACATGTTCGGTAGTATAAACACGCGCGCCGTTTTTTTCTAAAGTGGTACCACGTGAGGTATCTACCACTAAATCGGCATCTGCTTCAATAATGGGTTGTTCGGGTAAATCTACACGTTGAAATTTATACCAATGATTTTCCGGTGCCGGATTAAAAGTTAATGTTACCGGCTTGCCCGTATGCAAACCAACACCGCTTAAAGAAACGGCTTTTTTAATGGTTCTTTGCTTATCACTCATGATTTTTTGTAAAGCTAATGAATAGGGCTAATTTACTCATTTTTTTCACGAAAAACGCCATTTTTTAATTGAAAAATTAACCCTTTTTATAACAATGTTTTTAGTTGTAATTAATACTCAAGATAAGACAAAAGCTTAGCTGATACAGCTTCATCTTGAATTATATCAGCAATATTATCTGCATTTAGAGTCGTTTTTTTTCTAGTATTTACAAGGTGTTTGGTTAGTTCATAACCAATGTATGGGTGTTTGTTAAGTACTTTAAAATCGGCCGTATTTACGTTTATTTTAGTGATTAATAACGGATTTACTTTGCATTGTTGTACTATTAATGCAAATAATTCATCTTGCATCCCATAAACTTCCTTTAACTGTTCAATGTGTGTGAAGCCACCTAATAATGAACGGTATTTTAAAATGCGTTTGGCGTAAGCAGGACCAATACCTTTTAATGCAATTAAGGAAATGCTATCGGCACTATTTAATTCAACAACATTTTGCGAAGCATTTTTTGTAGTTTTACTATTAGCTGCTAAAGCTTGGTTAGACGGGATGGAGTGTATGATAATATATGGCTCTAACTTTTTATAAAAGTTTTCGGTAATGCCATAAATCTTTTTTACATCGTCTTTTTGTTTAAATTTAAATCCACTGTTTCTAAATTTTATAAATGTTTTCGCAGTTTTTTCTTTAAAGCCTAACTTCATAAGTTCAACTTCTGTAACAGTGTTTGGGTCAAATGCAATCAATACTCCGGTATTAATTTTTGACTTTTGTTTTTTTACACTTTGAAAAGAATCTATTAACTCTTCGTAAACCTGTATATTTTCAATTACAAGTTCATCAGGTTTTATAAAAGAAGGGTAGGTAACTCTAATAATTAGAAGCAGCAAACTAATGCTGCACAAAACAAACAAACCATTGCGTTGTTGTTTATTAAACCCAAAATAATTATTTAAAAACTTACGAAACAATTTTGTTTTGCTTATTAAAAACGTAATAAACAGGGATCCCCAATAAAATGATACCTATTCCAGTAATTGAGTTTTTAAAACTAAAAATAAGAAGATTAATGCATACCAATGATGTTAGAACAATATAAAGTGCCGGAATTATAGGATATCCGAAAGCCTTGTATGGCCTTGGTGTATTGGGTTCTTTTTTTCTTAAAACAAACAAGCCTATAATGGTAACTACATAAAATAACAAAGAGGAGAAAGTAGAATAGGCTAATAGCTGACCATAGCTTCCGCTTAAGCACAATACACAGGCCCAAAAACTTTGTATCCAAAGAGATTTATACGGGACTGATTTTTTATTTAATTCAGCGGCCCCTTTAAAAAATAAATGGGCGTTAGCCATTGATTGAAATAAGCGTGAGCCGGACAAAATTAAGCCGTTATTACAACCAAAAGTTGAAACCACAATTAATACCGCCATAATATACGCAGATGTATTTCCAAAAAAAGAAAAGAGTGCAGATGTTGCTACCCTATCGTTACTCGCAAACATTATACCTTGTTCTATTGGGCTAACACCATTTGGATTTCCTTGTGCAGGTAATAAAATAAAGTAGGAGATATTAGCAAGAATGTATAAAACGGTTACTATTAAAACTCCAATGCTTAAACCTAAGGGTAAATTTTTACCCGGATTTTTTATTTCTGCAGATAAAAAAGTAACGTTATTCCACGCATCGCTGCTAAACAATGCACCAATTAATGCTGTTCCAAAAAATGCCAGAATGCCAATGCCCTCTATAGGGGAAGATGTATTTGTTTCTGAATTATAATTGCTGGGAGTAATGGATGATGAAAAATTTTCGTGTAAATAATTGTCGCCCGTACATTTGCTAAATGCCAAAGCAATTAAAACAAACAAAGCAATAATTTTTGAAATGGTGAAAACGCGTTGAATGAATGCACCATTTTTTATTCCTCCCGTATGAATAAAAGTGATTAATAATATGGAAAGAATTGCAAGCACTTGCGAATTGGAAATAGAAAATGAACCTATTGTAAAAAGCACATGCGCCTCAGATATGGATGGAATTAATACACCCAAATATTTTGCAAAGGCAACTGCTACCGCAGCAATTACTCCGGTTTGAATAACCAAAAACACCGTCCAGCCATAAACAAATGCTGTTTTATTACCAAAGGCTCTTTTTAAGAATATAAATTGCCCTCCGGCCTCTGGCATCATTGCAGAAAGTTCGCCATAGCTTAATGCCGCAAACAGCGTAAGAACACCACTAAACAACCAACATGCAAGTACCCAAATAGGAGAGCCTAAAGTGCGCATCATATCTGCACTTACAATAAAAATACCGGAGCCAATCATACTGCCCGAAACCAGCATTACAACATCTAATAAGTTTAATTTAGGCTCTTGTTTATTCATTTCTTTTTGAATGGTAATAAAGATATGTAAATTTGCAAAACCAATCTTTTTTTACATAAAATATTTGCACAAGCGCACCAAATGAAAGTTATAGGAAAACGAATCAGCATCTTAAAAAAAGATGATTTATTAAGCATCGTTATTTTACCTGAAAATGATAAAAAGAAACTTTTTTTAATGTTTTTGTGGTTACTGGCTTGGTCTGTTTGCGGAGTAATTGTATTTGCAAATTATTTTAAGGTAACAACACAAGATGCAAAATTATTTACCATTATTTACCTTTCGTTTTGGGCGTATTTTGAATATAAAATTGCACGCGCATTTATTTGGCGACGTTCCGGGAAAGAAAAACTATGGATTACCGATGGTACAGTGCATTATCAGCAAGAAATAAGCGGCAGAGGAAAAATTAAAAAATTTGATTACAGTTTAATTAATGATTTTAAATTAATAGAGCAAAAGGAAACCAGTTTTGCCGATACCATTAACAAAAGCTTTTGGATAAAAGGAGGCGAACGCTTAATGTTTGATTGCCAATCGCAAGTTATAAGATTTGGAATGCAATTAACCGATGCAGAAGCCAAAGAATTAATTAAGGAAATAAATAAATTTATTTTCTCTAAGTAACATTTTGTGCAGGGATTTTCGTTTCTCCCGATAATTATCGATAAGCAGGACCAGCATTAGATTTATTTGTTGCTTAATGATTTTAATTTTTAATGCAGTTAGAATTAACTTCAAAAAAAAACATCCTTGCAATTTTATTTCAAGGATGTTTTTAGTAATTAAATAACAATTATTTTTTTAATTTTTGCTGTCTTTGACGCGCCATTTCCTCTAATCTCTTTTGAAAGGTAGAACCACCGGATTTAGCGGGCTTTTTCATGTTTGCTTCAATTTTGGCTCTAATAGATTCATCGCTAATGATCATTTTCATTAAATAGTTTTGCAAAAAGGTTATCATGTTTGCCAAGAAGTAATACCAACTTAAACCCGCAGCATATTTATTCATTACCGCTAAAAATATAACCGGCATAAAATACATCATAAATTTCATGCCCGGCATTTGATTGTTTTGCTGTGGCATTAAATTTTGATTCATGTAGGTATAAATAATGGTACTTACAAACATTAACAATGCAAACAAACTCACATGGTCGCCGTAAGCCCAATTAATAAAAGGTACTTGTCCAAATGTCCAAATACTATCATATGTACTTAAATCATCGGCCCATAAAAATCCTTTTTGACGCAGTTCAATGGCTGCAGGAATAAATGCAAACAAGGCAATTAAAATAGGAAACTGTAATAATAATGGTATACATCCGGATAATGGATTAACACCTGCTTTTCTATACAAGGCCATTTGCTCTTGTTGCTTTTTCATAGGATCTGGTTTGTCTCCCATTTTGGCATTTAAAGCATCTAGCTCTGGTTTTAGCACACGCATACGTGCTCCACTTAAATAAGTTTTGTAAGCAATTGGAAGTAAAATAATTTTAATAATTAAGGTTAGAATTAAAATCACAATTCCCATATTCATATTAGATAGTCCATCGAATAAGGGAATAACCAACCATTTGTTAATGTAGCTAAACACACTCCAACCTGTAGGAATTATTTGTTCTAAGTCTTCATTAACTGCGGTAAGGGTTTTGTAATCGTTCGGACCAAAATAATATTTAAAAGAAAACGTTTCCGAAGCTCCGTGGTTGTATGGAATACCTAATTCTGCATAAACACTTTTTACAATGGTTGGAGAATTTTCTCGTTGCCCAAGTTTAATAAAGCTTCCTGCTTTTGCAAAATGTTTATCGGCAATTATGGTTGAATTAAAATATTGTTGCTTAAAGCTTACCCATTTTATATCTGCTTCATTAATGCTCAATTCTTCGTCTTTAAAAGGGTTAATATAATCCGGACTATTAATAGTTTGTTTGTAGTAAATGGTTGCTACTTCTTTTTCTTTTATAATGTATTTCTCTTGAGATGGGTAAGCCATTCCCCAGTTTAACTGTAATTGATCTTCAGTTTGGGTAATTATGTTTTGCATACCTACAAACTTTATATCACAATCTACTAAGTGTTTATCGGGTTGTATTTTATAATTGTATTCAATGTAGCTTCCGGGTTTGCTGGTTTCTAAACGCAACGAAATTTTATCGGCGCTTTGTGTTACTGATTTAAAGTAAAAACTATCCGTGCTAAAAATTCTGGAACGGTCGTAGGTATTTAGTTTTAAAGAAAAGTTAGTAGAATCTCTGTCAAATAAAATTAATGGAGCCTTTTGACCTGAGCGTGCGTAGTTTTTTAATTCTACTTTTATAATTTGTGCACCTCTGTTTAAAATGGTGGCTTTAATTTGATTGTTTTCTATCGTAAACACCTCTTCTTTGCCTGAAGCAGCTACTGTAAAATCTTTATAATATTCTTGGGTTAAGGCGGTTTTAGCAGAATCGGATAGGGTAGTTGTAATTTGTGGTTTTAGGGTGTCTGCAACTTTTTGTTGTGCAACTGTTTCCTGAATTTGTTTTAATTCTTGTTCTTTTTCTACTGTTGCAATAGAATCGCGTACAAATTTATTACGTGCAATTTGCTCTTTACTGGGCCCACTTAACCAAAGCCAAATTCCTAAAATTGATGCAATAAGGCCTAAGCCAATTAATGAATTCCTATCCACTTTTTTTTAATTAGGCTGCAAATTTAGTGTTTTTTACTAAAGAAGAAGGTTAATGTTTGAATTTTACCTTTATTTAATAAGGGATTGTTGCAATAAAAAACCCCGGATTTTTGGTCCGGGGTTTTTTGTATTAAAATTGAATTATTCAACCACTAATTTTTTAGTGCTTTCAGATGTAGCCGTTTTTACTTTTACGAAGTAAACACCGGGCGCTGCATCGTTTAAATCAACATTTATTACGTTTTCACCTAATTGTCCGTTTATTTTTGATGAACTGATAACCTGACCTAAAGCATTTAATACTTCAATGTTTACATTACCTGCTTGGTTAAGCTTTAATGATACATTTACGCTATTACTTGCCGGGTTAGGGAAAATATTACTAGAAGAAGCTTCTGTTGCATATTTTTCAGGCACGCCAACACCTACACAAGATGCGCTGTTTGGAAATGCAAATTGAATTGTAGCATTTGAATAGAAGTTGTTAACTGTTGCACCACCATCGGTGCCCAAATTATTTGATACTGTTATAGGTAATGAAAAGTGTGCAGAAGTTTGCGTTACATTGTAAGTTTTACATTTTGGTGATGTGAAGTGGAAATATGCTTTATCTCTAACGCGTTGATTAAATCCAACAGATGGAGAAGTAATTGCATATTCATCAGGACTCACAATACCATCACAAGCTCTCCAGGCACGTGCTTTTACGTTTGGAAACTCGTTCCATTTTTTTGCACTGGTAGTAAATAAAGTATCAGATTCAGCAAAGGTATATAAAATGTATTGTCCATCTAAAGAACGTGAAGTTTGAATACGGATACCTGATGCAACCGGGTTAGCTTGACTTTGATTTGCCCAAGGGTTTGAATTAAAACCGGGGCCACCTGATTGATCAGAAGGACCTTCTGTACCAATAGAATCAACCGTTGTTAACGACCAAGTGCCTGTACCATTTCCGGTAAAATCAAACACATAAGGCCAAGCAGTATTTTCATAAATCCAGCCCATTTGCTCACCGGCAATATTAAACTGAAAAGTATAGTCTACAGAATCTTGACTTTGACCGTAAGTGCTTTTTACAGTACTTACAATGTGTAAATTATCGTTTATATCCACAACACAATCAGCACCTTCTCCTAAATCGAAAAAAGGAACTGCTAAACTGGTATTAGAAACTACAGGATAAATTGAATTTAATACTTTTTCGTAACCCGGTGCGTTAAAATCAATACCATTAACTAATGCCCAAGAGTTACCACTGTTTGTTGTTTTGTAAACAATAGGCTGCCATCCTTTGTTTGAGTTGGTGGCTCCTTGTCTGCAACCAACTAATACAGCGTATCCAACATCACCGGCCTCATTCCAAGCCATCATCATTCTACCGCCCCATAATTGATTAGATCCATCTGTACGCGTTATAACAGGAGGTGTTAAACTGTCTGCTGTCCACACAAAAACCCCTGCATTAAAAGTTCCTTTTACAATATGCGCTCCTCTTGGGTTGTAAGCCACATTGCTTGTGCCATTTGGATCGTTAACTATTGCAGCCATTGTACGAACCATACCATCATCTGTTGCTGTAAAACAATAGGCTGGAAAATCTTGCTTTGGCATTAATGGTGAAGTTGTTGAACCAAAGGACCCACTATTAGCAAAATATTGTTCATCAGCTCCGGGTGCAGTTGTACCAACAGGGCCAATTAATTTACTTGCATACCAGCTTCCAATCCAATTGGCTGCTACAACAGGGCCCGAACCTACCACATAAGCATTATCCGGGTTAGTGTTTCCCGGAGGGTTATAAACACCACCATTTGGGTAACGTCCTGCATTTGTAGCATCTGCCCAAATACAAGTAGTATCCCAAACGGTTCCAAAGTTTCTACCTATCATGGCAACAATTGTTCCTGAATTGCCATCAGTAGTTGGAGTTGGGTTGTAAGTTGGACTTTTACGTTGAATAAAAGTAACTAAATCAGTTTCGTTATTGTATTGTAATGGTTTTTGGTTGTTAATTAACATGCCAAAAACATTCATAGATCCTGATATTTCTGTAAAAGTACTGCTAAATGTGGCAGAACTTGCAGAACTTAAAGGGCCTGAATTAATACCTGTTGGGGCATTAATTGCCGGTTTGTTGGCAGGAGCCGGTACTTCGTTTCTTAATACTTGAGATCCGAAGTGGCTTTCGCTCATTTTTACAATACCACTAGGTTTAGCTAAACGGCTGGCTTGCGAAAATGCGCTAAATGAAAGAAGGAGCGCACTTCCTAAAAATAATTGTTTCTTCATGTTTATTTAATTTTCTATCGTTATAACTTAAAGATACTAAAATAGTAAGAGTTAAGCAAAAAAAAGGCTCCAATTTGTTTGGAGCCTTTTTAAAACAGTAGAAATTAAATATTATTCAACCACTAATTTTTTAGTGCTTTCAGCATTACCTGCTTTAATTTTAACAAAATAAACACCTGAATTAAGGTTACCTAAATTCATGTTAATAGTGTTTTCACCTAAATTACCATTTCCTTTAGAAGCAGCAACTTTTTGCCCAATTGCATTGTATAATTCAACAGTAATATCGTTAGCAGTACCAAGTGTAACTTGTATGTTAACGTTATTTGTTGCAGGGTTAGGGAAAATTTTGCTAATCATTTCATTTTTAGCAATGTTTTTTACACCTGTTGTTACTGTACTTCCACAAGCAGCGGTAGGGAATGCAAATTGAACATGCGCATTTGCATAGTAATTATAAATTGTAGCACCACCATCAGTTTGTGTATTATTACTTACAGTAAACGGAATGTTTAATGTTGCACTTGTTGCAGTTGAAGAACCACCCGGAGAAGTAGAACTCATATAGTGGAAATATGCTTTATCACGTACAGCTGGATTAAATCCGGTTGCAGGGCTTGAAATAGCATATTTATCAGTACTAACAGCACCATCACAAATACGTTGAGCACGAGTCATAATATTTGGGAACTCGTTCCATTTTTTTGCACCTGTTGTAAATAAAGTATCTGATTCTGCCCATGAATATGCAATAAACTCACCATCATAAGTACGAGTCATTTGCAAACGCAAACCAGAACTTACAGGGTTTGCTTGACTTTGGTTTGCCCATGGGTTAGAATTAAATCCACCGCCACCGGTTTGATCAGAAGGGCCTTCTGTACCAACAGAGTCGATTGTTTTGTATGACCAGTTTGAAGCACCATCACCAATGAAATCAAATAAATAAGGCCAAGCAGTATTTTGGTAAATAAATGCATAACCTGCTTCACTGTTAATTGTTACTTGCCAATTAAAAGCTAAAGAGTCAGGAGATGATCCATAAGTACCAATACAAGTAGAGAAAATATGTAACTTATCGTTTTTATCAACGGTAACATCAATACCTTCACCTACGTTAAAGAACGGCGCAGTAACTGTAGAAGCAACAACCGAGAACATAGAGTTTAAAACCATATCCCATCCTGCAGTGTTGAAATCGATACCATTAACTAAAGCCCAAGTGTTACCACTGTTTGTTGTTTTATAAACAATTGGTTGCCATCCCATGTTGCTTCCTGTTGCACCTTGACGAGCACCAATCATCATTACATAACCAACTGTTCCAGCTGAGTTCCAAGCCATATAAGGTTGACCCCATAATTGCTTAGTGCCTTCAGTTCTCATGATACATGCTGGAACAAATGAATCCGGAGTCCAAACAAATACACCAGCATTAAATGATCCTCTAGCAACTAATCCACCACGAATATTTTGTGCTAACGTTGAAGTGCCATTTACATCTTGATATAATGTTCCTGCTGATCTAACTATTCCATCGTCAGTAGTAGAGAACGCGTAACGAGGAAAATCATGTTTAGTCATAGTAGGAGAAGTACTGCTACCATAAGGACCTGCATTTGACATAAATTGTTGATCAGCACCGGCTGCATTTTTAGGTGTTAAGCTTAAAGATTTACTTGCGTAATAACTTCCAACCCAACCAGAACCTGTAGTGATAGGACCTGTTGCAACAACGTATGCGTTATCAGGATTAGAATTACCAGCAGGGTTATAAATACCACCTTGTGGGTAACGACCTTGGTTAGTAGCATTAGCCCAAACAACAGTACTATCCCAAACTGTACCACCGTTTTTACCGATATAAGCTAAAATTGTACCGGTGTTACTGTCAGTTGAAGGAGAAGCCACGTAAGTTGGACTTTTACGTTGAATAAAAGACACTGTATTAATGTATCTGTTATAACCTAAAGGCTTTTGACTTGACACCAACATTCCGAAAATATTCATCGATGCTGAAATGTTGTTAAATGTTGCAGAAATAATCGGACTACTGTTTGTAGCATCATTATAACTGTTTTTTGGTCCTTCATTCACATTATAATTAATGCTTCTGGCAGAACCGCTTACTGGTTGCTCAATAGTATTAAACTTTGTAGCAAGTATCTCAGCCATGTTCACAACACCCGTTGGCTGAGCTTTTTTGTTGCTTTGTGAGAAAGCCGCAACTGATAAAAGTAACGCACTTCCCAATAGTAATTGTTTTTTCATATCTAAAAATTCTCTATGGTTTATAATTGCTATAAAAATATAAAATTTGTTTCGATTTCACAAATGTTAAATTATAGCTATGTTTTTTGTTAAAAACCCGAAACATGTAATTTCTTTACTTTTTAGTTTATGAAATTCCTTTAATTAGTCTTTCTATTAAATTTTCCCATAAAAATTCTGTTTTTACCCTATTAATAGCATTCATTTTTAATGCATCTATCTTTTCTAAATTTACTTCGCTAATTTTTTTTATTGTATTAATAATTTCTTCTGCTGTACTTTCTTTCATTAGCCATCCATTTTCAGTATTCAGTAAAATTCCAACAGCCCCAACATTTGTAGCAGCAACTGTTAAGCCGTTTCCCATGGCTTCTAAAATAACATTGGGGAAACCTTCGCTGTAACTAGGGCATATTAGCACATCAGCAATTTTAATTTTCTCTTTTAAAATAGTTTTATCTCTTATTTCACCGTGGTATATTATTTTTTCATGTATTATTTTTTTATTAAAGGGTATGTTTCCAATAAAATGAAATTGAAATTTAAAATTTGTACTAGTTAAATGTTTTAATGCTTCATTTATTTCTTCAACTCCTTTTCTTCTTTCGTATCTGCCTAAATAAAGAAACTTAATGGGATGCTCGGTTGGTTTTATGTTTTCAGCTAGCTCCGCTTTTTCAATACCCGATGGAATTTCAATTATTTTTGAATCAGGAACACCTAATTTTTTAATTAATTCGGTTATTTTTCCTCCGTATGAAAAAACTTTATCGGCCTTTAAACTAATTGATTTTACAGGCGCTCTAAAAATTAAAACATGTTGCAGAAAGGTTTTAAAGTCTGGAGCCTTTTGAAACATTTCATAACCATGAAATTTAACGCCAATATTGCCGCATTTTACTTGGCCTTTGTTTTTTTTGTTTATTAAATACCACCCGGTTAATCCTTTACAGTAAATAAAATTATAATCGGGTAAATTGTTTTTTATATGATTAAAAATGAGTTTGGAATGTTTATAGGAATTAAATAAATAATGCCCCGGAAATCTTACCGATTTTGGAAAATCTATAACAATAGAATGAATGTATTTTTTTTCATCATCTGTAAAAAATTCAAGTTTATCAATGTCATAATTACTGCTGTTGAAATGATATAAATCAACATTAATTTTTTGCTTTGCTAAATATTTACAGAGGTAATAAGAATGTTTTTGCATACCCCCCATTACATAGGGCCAAATTCCGTCGGTTATTAAGGCAATGCGCAAATTTATTAGTTGTTAGAAGGGTAAATATAAGTATTATAAAAACTCAAAATTAAAAATCTGAATTGTTTAGATTGCAATAAAAGGATTGGATAATTTGAATAAAAAATTATTGACAAAGTAAAGTGAGATAAATTTTGAAATTTATTTTGTGGTTGAATAAATTTTTGTACTTTTAAAACGCAGGTAGAACTACCGCTGTAAGGAAACTTATAGAGGAAAGTCCGGGCAACGTAGGGAAATCCGCCTTGTGAAAACGAGGGTGCATCAGCCAACAGTTGATGTAACAGAAAGTGCCACAGAAACCAGGTAGCCACGGTAAAAACTTAGTTTTTATTTTGGTGATAGTGAAAATGTGGGGTAAGAGCCCACAAGTATTGTTAGTGATAACAGTATTTGGAAAACCTCGGATGTTGAAAAGCCAAATAAGTTGCGGTAATTAAGTTTCCCGCTTATTACCGAAAGGTAACCGCAATGGGTAGGCTGAATAGATAAATGGTAGTTTATATTCTTTCGCTTGCGAGAGAAAGAAACAGAACCCGGCTTATATACCTGTATTAAAAAAATAGATTGTGAAAAAAATATACTATACTTTGTTTTTTCAGCTGCTGTTGCTGGTTGGAAAAGCGCAATGCCCACAGGTACTGGATTACCTGAATAACCCAAGTACAAACCCTTATTGGATTAGTTGCACCGGAGGCGATTATGTTTTAAACTTTCAATCTCCAACTTCATGGGGGGCATATTCTATAAGTTGGGGCGATGCCTCACCTAATCACGTAGGAGCAAATTATGTAGGTAGCACAATAATAACACACACCTATACTGCAACGGTAGATACATTTCCGGTAATACTTACAATTCCTTCTTTAGGCTGTTCAATGGTAGGTGTTGTGGTGATGGAACAAGCCGTTAATGCTGCAATTATGGTACCACCTTTAGGTTCTACAATTGCCTGTGCACCCGGAAACTTTCAGTTAATAAATTTGAGTACTAATAACAGTCAAACAACAAAATATCAGTGGGATTTTGGAGATGCAACGGCGGTTCAGAATTACAGTTACACGAATCAAGCAGCGGTTACCAATCATACTTATGCTGCAAATTCACCAACTTGCCAAACCATGGTAACTTTAAAAGCATGGAATTATTGCAGCTTTACAAATACAAGTGTTGCGACTTTAAATATCTCCATTTTTGAGAAGGATAATGCTATAGTAACTACTTCTGCATCTATAAAATGCTGGCCCGAAAGTGTATTTACCTTTTCTGCAAACTCAACACAAAATTGCACAAGCGGTGGAAATAATTTTCAGCGACAACGCAAATGGCATTTTGGAAATTACTGGACATTTAATAATAATAATGATTCTATAATTGATTGGACTCCATATCCGCCGGTAACAACTGCTTCAGTGGCCTTCCCCAATATGGGTAATTATCAAATTCTTTTATTAGATAGTAATGTTTGCGGCGTAGATACTGCCGCCATTAATGTAAATATCTTTAATGCTCCTGTTGCAAGTATGGCAATACCTCCCAGTCCTTATTGTACGGGTGCTACACAAACATTTTCAAATTTGAGTACTGTTGGAGCAAATTATAAATGGGATTTTGGCGAAGGGCCTGGGTTTTTTACTTTCCCTCCGGGGCCTGTTACATATAGTTATGCATCGCCAGGTACCTATACTGTTGCACATGTAGCCTTCTTGCCATTTCATAGCTCGTGTTTTGATACAACACAAATGGTAATAAATGTTCTACCCTCACCAACGGCAAGTTTTAATGTTTCGCCAATGGTGGGTTGTGATATTTTAAGTAACGTAACCTTCACTAATTTTTCGGTTGGTGGAGTAAGTTATAATTGGGATTTAGGAAATACAAACTCATCTATTCTATTTACACCTCCACCTCAAAATTATACTTTAACAGGAGAGCATAACATAACCTTAACTGTTACGGCCGCTAATGGTTGTACCGAACATGCCGTTCAAACGGTTACGGTTTACCCAACACCAACTGCATCGTTTACTGCGCCTAACAATATTTGTAAAAATGCACCAATTCAATTTACCGACCAATCAACCGCAAGTTCAACACTTGCCATTTCAAACTATACCTGGAGTTTTGGTGATTCTTCACCCAATTCAACTTCACAAAACCCTGTACACACCTATACAAATTCAGGTTCCTTTACTGTTAGTTTAATTGCTGCTAACCCTCTTTGTGCAAGCAGTACGTTTACGCAAGTTGTAATTGTTAATCCAACACCAACCGTAAATTTTGTACCAACATCAACCGCGGGTTGTACTCAATTTTCTGTTAACTTTTCTAATACTACCGTTGGAGGAACAAATTATCAATGGAATTTTGGTGATTCATCGCCATTGTCCTCTGCTGTAAACGCTAGTCATACCTTCACAAATGTTACACCAACTAACCTTACGTACACGGTAAAATTAGTGGGCACAAGTGCCGTTGGTTGTAAAGACAGTATATCAAAAACAATTACCGTTTTCCCATTACCTAAAGTAGATGCAATTATAGCACCAACTGTAGGTTGTTCGCCATTAGCTGTTTCATTTACCAATACAGGAGTTGGATCTACAGGAAGTATTTGGAATTTTGATAACGGACAAACATCTACATTAAACGTTGCGTCTACGATTTACACCTTGGCAAATGCAGCGGCTAACACAACTTTTTCTGTAAAATTAGTTGCTGTTAGTATTAATGGCTGTAAAGATTCTTTATTATACGATGTGTTGGTTTATTCACAACCAGCTGTATCATTTACATCTGTTGGTTCAGTTTGTTCCTTAAACACATTAACTTTAAGTAATTTATCTGCCGGTGCAAGTTCTTATACTTGGACATACGGAAGCGCCGGATCAGGAGGTAGTACCTTTAACGGAATACATCAGTTTGTTAATCCTACAAGTTCATCTCAAACAAGTTTGGTTTCACTAACCGCAGAAAGCGCTATGGGATGTACAAATACATTTACTGCTAACATTACCGTTTTCCCACAGCCTAGTATAAATATTATTGCAGTGCCCGATACCGGTTGTGCAACTTTACGTGTAACTTTCCCTACGGTTAGTGGCGCCACAAATTTTTCATGGACTTTAGGAAATGGTAATACCTCTTCAACATCCGGCTTGGTTGCATATTATGAAAACAATACAAGTTTAGTGAAAAATTATTCTGTACAGTTAATTGGAACAGATGCAAACGGTTGTGCAGATACTGCTTATAAAACAATACGTGTTTTCCCAAAACCTAATGCTTATTTTGAAGTTAACCCAACAACCTATCTTTTACCCGATGCAACTGTAATCCCAACAAACTTAACTACAGGTGCTACCACCTACAACTGGTTTTTTGGCGATGGAGGTTCCTCTAATATTCAAAACCCGGTATACAAGTACAAAGGAAAAGGTGACTTTTACATTACCTTAATTGCGCGAAGTAATTTAGGTTGTACCGATACATTTAAAATTGCCGCACCAATAAATGTATTAGACGATACTTTTTTTGAAATACCAAATGCATTTACACCTAATCAATCAGGCTCGCCCGGTAATGTTTTTAATCCAACAGATTTAAGCAATGATATTTTTCATCCAAACTTAAAAGGAGTAGAGGATTATCAATTTACAATTTATTCAAGATGGGGTGAAGTAATGTTTGATACTAAAAACATTAATGAAGGTTGGGATGGTTACTACAAAGGTAAATTGTGTACGCAAGATGTATATGTTTGGAAAATAGTTGCCAAACTGGTAAATGGTGATACCATAAGTAAAACAGGTGATGTTACATTGTTGAGGTAATATGAGGAAAGGGTACTTAATACTTTTTGTTGTGATTTTTTCTTCATTAGGAGCTCAAAATAAAGGGCTAGTTAAGAAGTATAAAAAAGAGGCGGATTTTTATTTTAAAAACGAAGATTATTATAACGCATTGAGTTTTTATAACAAAATATTGATGGAAGATGCTAAAAATGAAGAAATTCATATTTACTCATTAATTTGTAAAAACAAGCTTTCATATCCATTAGATAGTTTAGTTCAAAACGAAGAAAGATTATCTGTTTCAAAATTAGCAGATGCAAAATATTGTTTAGCACTTATAAAGCATCAAAAAAAATCGTTTGATGAAAGTATTGTTTTGTTAGAGGCCTCCTTTAAAAAATCGGGTAAAAACAGATTGGTAAAAAGCGATGAAATAAAGTACATGATTCAGGTAAATAAAAATGCCAAAGAACAAGTTGCAAACCCGCATCGTGCTATTATTAAAAATGTAGGTGCAAATATAAATACATCATTTCCTGAGTATGTTCCTGTTATAACTCCCGATGAAACAGCATTGTATTTTACTACTCGCCGGCCAACTAATATTGGAGGAAAAAAAGATGCTTACGGATATTATTATGAAGATATTTATGTGAGTAAAAAAGATGGTGAAGGATGGCAACCGGCTGAGAATATTGGCTCTACTATTAATTCTGAAGGTAATGAATCATGTGTTGCCTTAAGTTATGATGGTTATAAAATGATTGTATACAAAAGTGCGCCGAGTGGAACAAAAGGACATTTGTATATTACAAAACTAAATGAAAATAGTAAATGGGAGCCTTTGCAGTTATTAGGAAGCGAAATAAATTCTCAATACAGCGAATCAAGTGCTTGTTTCACTAATGATACTAGTGAAATTTATTTTTGTAGTACAAGGCCCGGAGGTTATGGAGGCAAAGATATTTACAGGATAAAAAAATTACCTAACGGTAAATGGTCTTTGGCATATAATCTTGGCCCAACTATAAATACAGCAGAAGACGAAGAATCACCGTTTTTACATATTGATGGAAGCACTTTTTATTTCAGTTCTAAAGGGCACAATACTATTGGTGAATACGATATTTATAAAAGCACATATAACTCAGATAATACATCTTATACAAAAGCAGAAAACTTAGGTTACCCAATTAATGGTGTTGGAAATGATTTGTTTTTTACATTGAACGTAAATGCGCAAAAAGCATATTACTCTTCCATTAAAGAAGATAGTTTTGGGAGCAGTGACATATATGAAATTGATACGCGTTTTAGCGATAATGATTTAGTGGTAAAAAACGGAATTTTATATAAAGAAAACATTTTAGGGAAGGGAAAAATAACATTATTAGATAATGAAACAAATAAGGTAACAGGTATATATAATTCAAACCCTAAAACCGGCAAGTTTATTTTAATAATTAACCCTTTTAAAAGTTATAAGTTAATAGTACAAGAAGAAGGTTTTCAAGCAATAGTTTTAGAACTAGAACCTGTTGCTTATGAAAAAAATGAATCCCAAATAGAATTAAAACTAACAAAGAAATAATTTGAAAAAGTATTTTTACATCTCGGTTTTCTTTTCTTTTCTTTTTAATAATTTAAAAAGTCAAGATTTACAATTTACACAGTTTAATTCAACTGTTCAGTATTTAAACCCTGCATTTTCGGGCCTAACAAAAGAACATCGTTTTTTAGCAGCCTATAGAAACCAATGGCCCGGAATTAAAAAAAGTTTTGTTAACTATATGGTTGCCTACGATTATAATTTACTTCGCTATAACAGTGGCATTGGAGGCTATGTGTTGCAAGATGTTGCAGGAACATCTAATCTTACCAACACTCAGGTAAATTTAAATTACGCATACAGTTTAGCTTTAAATGATAAAATAGATTTGCGTGGTGGCTTACAGGTAGGATTTCAACAAAAAAAATACAGTGCAACCAATTTGGTTTTTAACGATCAGTTAATAACAGGTGCAAGTGTTTCGCAAGACGCAGTTACTGCAAGTCCGGTTTCTGTTTTTGATTTAGGTGCAGGTTTATTATTAAATGCAGAATCATTTTGGTTTGGTTTTTCAGCTAAACATCTTACTCAACCCAATGTAAGTTTAGTTGGTGGAAATGAAGTGTTACCGCTTTTAATGAGTGCCCATGGCGCTTATAAAATCATTTTCGCAAGAAATGAAGGCGATGCACCTTCGCAGTATTTAAGTTTTTTATTTAATTACAGGCATCAATCTGTGCACGATCAGTTAGATTTTGGCGCTCAGTATTTTCACAAAATTGTAAGTTTTGGTGTTTGGTACAGAGGTATTCCCGTTAAAACATACAATCCAGGTTATACAAATAGCGAAAGTATTGCAGCATTAATTGGGGTAGAGCAATTAGATGGTAAATTAAAAATTTGTTACAGTTACGATTACACTATTTCAAAATTAACTTCAAAAAACACTTCTGGGGCACATGAAATTAGTGTAATTTATGAGCTTTATCAGGGTAAAGCACGCAAAAAAATTAAGCCAACTATAAGTACTCCAATGAAATTTTAATAATACTGTTTAGTTAAATAAAACTAAATGGGCAATTATTGCCTTAATTTCCGTTTACATTTATAAAAAAACAACCATGGAAAATTACCAACCTAACCAAGGGCAAGAGTCTATTGCCAAAAACGAAGAGGGCGTTTTTAATAAGTACCATGTGGTAGTTAAAAGTTTTATAATTTTTATTCTATTACTAATATTTATTATTCCTCAAGTATTTACCAGCGAATTAATTAGAGAAAGAGAAAATAATCAGGAAGCTGCTTTTATAGATATTTCTGAGAAATGGAGCGGAAGACAAACAATTACCGGCCCCATTATGGCAATACCTTATTTAGAATATTACAGAGATACAAACAGGGTTTTGAGATACACCAAACATCATTTATATTTTTTACCTGAAAAGCTTGATTATAAATCAGAAATTTTACCGGAAAAAAGGCATCGGAATATTTATGAAGTGGTAGTTTATAATTCTAAAATTAAAGTTAATGCAAATTTTGAAAGAATAGATTTAAAGAAATTAAATATTCCTAAAGAAAATATTTTATGGAATGAGGCCTCTGTTATTTTAGGTTTAACAGATATGCGGGGGATTAAAGAGAAGTTAGAAATGAGCTTAGACAATAAAACGTATCAATTTAACCCCGGTGTTGTTTCAAGAGATATTTTTGAATCTGGAGCCATTGCGCCTTTGTTTATTGATAGCGTAGATGTGTTTTTATCTTCCGGCCATTCACTAAAGTTGGACATAGATTTAAAAGGAAGCGAAAAAATGTTTTTTGTTCCCGTGGGTAAAACAACCACGGTTAATATGAAATCGGTTTGGCAAACACCTGCATTTAATGGACAGTTTTTGCCGGAGAATTCGGTGGTAGATGCAAGTGGGTTTAATGCTAATTGGAAAGTATTACATTTAAACAGAAACTATCCGCAGGTTTTTACAGACAGCAATTATAGTATTAATTACAGTGCATTTGGAGTAGATTTAATTATGCCTATTGATGGTTACCAAAAAACCAGTAGGTCGGTAAAATACGCCATGCTAATTATTTTACTTACATTTTTAGTTTTCTTTTTGGTTGAAATTACACAACAAAAAAAGATACATCCGTTTAATTACATTATTGTAGGTTTTGCACTTTGTTTATTTTACACACTTTTACTTTCCTTTAGTGAATACATGGTGTTTTCATTGGCATATTTAATTGCAACCATAATGACAGTTGGATCTATTTCTTATTTTATTTACTATTTGTTTAAAGGAACGAAAGTGTTTAGTGCAATAGGCGGAATGCTTTTGTTACTATATGGTTTTATGTTTGTTATCATTCAATTAGAAAATTATGCTTTGTTAATTGGTAGTTTAGGTTTGTTTGTAGTAATGTTTGCAATAATGAATTACACCAGAAATATAGATTGGTATAATTTGGGAAAGAAAAAAGAATAGAATACGAATAAAAAAACCCTTCCAAATTTGGAAGGGTTTTTTGTTTCAAATTATTTAAGTAAGGTTACGTGTCCGGTTTTGGTGTACTTTTTACCATCTAATGCTTTATATGTAACCAGGTATACATACACATCGTTTTTGCATAGCACATCATTATAGTATCCGTTCCATCCGGTAGTTTGTTCTTCCGCAAAATATAGTCTTTCACCCCATCTATCAAAAATGGTTACACTTATTTCGCTAATACCAACGCCGTAAACTAAAAACGTTTCATTTAAACCATCTTCGTTAGGTGTAAATATATTAGGGATGTAGATGCTGTGGTTTTTTGTTACCTCAATGCAAACTTCATCAATAGCCTTACAACCAAATTCGTTTATTGCTTGTATTTTATAACAGCCGGTATTATTAGGCATTATTTGTGTATACGGACAATCTTTACATAACACGCCATCACCAGAAATCCAAGAAATAGTACCAGTACCTTTTGCATTTAAGTACATGGGTTCATCAATGTTGTATATCATGTCAGGCCCTGCATCTACTCTAGGTACAGGGTTTACATTTACAAGCACAGTTGCAGTAACTTTACAAAATCCTCCATCTGAAATAAACACGGTATAAATTGTTGTTGATGCTGGATTTGCATACGGTGAAGAAATATGTGGATTGCTTAAACCATCTTCCGGTGTCCATTGATAGGAATTACTTCCACCAGATGTTAATCTAATTGTTTCACCTTGGCATATAGTTGAACTGTTACTAATTGCTGCATTAATTGGAGCTACTACTTCTACTAAAATCTCCTGAGTCATAACACAACTAACTGTTCCGTTAGAGTTAATTCCGGTTATAGTGTAATTAGTGTTTACACTTGGTGATACAACAGCAACATTTGGTGAAACCATGTTTAAGGTTTGAACCGGACTCCAACTATAATTTTGGGCACCCGTTGCAAAAATATTAGAAGAGTTACCATAACATACTTTGCTTGGGTTAGCAATTAAGTTTAAAACTGGTTTTGCTACTACATGTATTGGCACCTCTAATGTAGCAGTACATATGCCGTTAGTACCAATTAGCGAATAGATGGTTGTTGCAGCAGGTGAGGCTACAATAAAATTAGAATTTGCGTCACTAATATTTACATTAGGAACCCAAGTGTACGAGCTTGCACCATTCGCATTAATATTAGCAATATCTCCTGAACATAAAACGGTTCTATCTGCAATGGCTTGTAAGTTTGGTAAAGGTACTACAGTAACTTGTTGCACTGCGGTTGAAGTACAAGAGTTTAACATTCCTATTACGGTGTATAATGTAGTTACATTTGGCGACGCAATAACATTACTTGCCAAAGGATTATCTAAAGAAGCTGAAGGGAACCAAGTATAACTAGCTGCGCCAAATGCAGCCAAGCCAATTGAACTTCCAGCACAAATTGTTGGATTACCCGGTGTAATTAAAACCGTTGGATTTGGAACCACATCAACCGTTGTAGTTTGAGTTGTACTGTTACAATTTAAACTTGTACCTATTACGCTGTAAACAGTAGTGTTAGTTGGACTCGCAAACACCGTTGCACCGTTTGGTGAACTTAATGAACCTGCAGGCGACCAATTGTATGAATCAGCACCACTTGCCGTTAACATTACACTCTTTCCAAAACAAACTGTTGCAGTTGGTATTGAAATATTTGGATTCGGAATAATTGCCACACTAAAAGTTGCAATATTGGTACAAGTTGATGCGCTTCCTATTACAGTTCCTGTTCCAATTATTGAAGGAGGAATTGCAGTACCAAGAACATTTGGTCCTGATGTAGTGTTTGCGTTTAATCCGTTAAATCCTAACCATGTGTATGATGTTGCGCCCATTGCAGTAATGTTAATGGTGTTTGGTGAGCCATTAAAATTATTCATACATAAGCTTGGGCTGCTGGTTGAAATATTTACAATAGGTAAGTTTATTACTGTTACTGTTCTTACAGCAGTATTGGTACATGTAGCTTGCTCACCTATTACAGTATATTCTAAAGTAGATGTTGGATTTACTGTAACGTTAGAACCAATTAAATTAGAAATGGAGATATTAGGCGACCATGTATAATTTGTTGCGCCACTTGCTGTTAATCCAATAGATGTACCAAAACAAATAGTTGGTGTTGGTGGTGAAATTACTGGTGTTGGATTTGCAACTACGTTTGCTGTTCCATTTTGTGTTTGTGAGTTACAACCTACGCTGCTTCCTATTACACTGTATACGGTAGTTACGGCAGGGTTTGCTGTAACGTTGGCACCATTAGCTGTGTTCAAGGTTGCTGCCGGCGACCAGGTATATGTATTAGCACCACTTGCGCTTAAGTTTATATTGGTACCTGCACACATACTGCCTGAAGTAACCGCAATTATAGGATTAGGGATTGCGTTTACAGTAAAGGTTGCTATATTGGTACATGTACCATTTGCACCAATTACTGTTCCGGTTCCAATTGCATTCCCATTTGATGTTCCGATGATAGATGATCCGTTTAATGTATTAGTAGTTAAACCTACAATTGGCCCCCATGTAAATGTTGTAGCACCACTTGCATTTAATACAACTGTGTTTGGTGAACCATTAAAATTATTCATACACAAAGTATTGCTGCTTGGTGCTACACTTACAACAGGTAATGGTAAAACGGTTACGGTAACTACCGCAACATTTGTACAAGTTGTTTGCTCACCAATAATAGTATAGGTTTGATTTGCTGTTGGATTTACATTTACGTTTGGTCCGTTTAAAGTAGATATGGCAACGTTAGGCGACCAAGTATAATTATTGGCACCACTTGCGGTTAAATTAATATTATCTCCTAAACATATTACCGGGTTTGGAGGTGTAATAACTACTGTTGGATTTGCAACAACAGTTGCTATTGCATTTTGCGTTTGTGAATTACATCCTACACTACTTCCAATAACACTATAAACTGTTGTAACACTTGGACTGGCAATAACATTAGGTCCTGTTGCCATGTTTAGTGCTGTTGATGGCGACCATGCATAGGTGTTTGCACCACTTGCACTTAAGTTTACACTAGTGCCTGCACACATACTTCCTGATGTAACTGCAATTACAGGATTAGGTATTGCATTAACCGTAAAGGTTGCCATATTTGTACAAGTACCATTTGCGCCAATTACTGTTCCGGTAGCAACAGCGTTGCCGTTTGATGTTCCTATTACTGATGAACCATTAAGTGTGTTTGTAGTTAAACCAACAATTGGTCCCCAGGTATAAGTATTAGCGCCACTAGCATTTAAGGTTACGGTGTTAGGTGAATTATTAAAATTATTCATACATAAGGTTGGACTGCTTGGTGTAACAGTAACCGATGGTAAACCTAAAACTGAAACTGTCACAACTGCAACATTTGTACAACCGGCCTGAGAACCAAGTACAGAATAAGTTTGTGTAGCAGTTGGATTAGATGTTACATTAGCACCAACTATAGTGTTTAGTGCGATGTTTGGTGTCCATGTATAATTTGTTGCACCGCTTGCTGTTAAAGCAATATTATTTCCTAAACAAATTGCAGGAGTAGGTGGGTTAACTATGACCGTTGGATTTGCAACTACCGATGCTGTTCCATTTTGTGTTTGTGAATTACAACCTACACTGCTTCCAATAACACTATACATTGTTGTAACACTTGGGCTAGCGGTAACGTTTGCACCGTTAGCTGTGTTTAATGTTGCTGCCGGCGACCAAGAATACGTATTGGCACCACTTGCATTTAAGTTTACACTAGTGCCTGCACACATACTTCCTGATGTAACTGCAATTACAGGATTAAGTATTGCATTAACCGTAAAGGTTGCCATATTTGTACAAGTACCATTTGCGCCAATTACTGTTCCGGTTCCAATTGCATTTCCGTTTGATGTTCCTATTACAGAAGAACCGTTTAAGGTGTTTGTAGTTAATCCAACTATTGGTCCCCAGGTGTAAGTGTTTGCTCCATTCGCATTTAATGTTACGGTGTTGGGTGAATTATTAAAATTATTCATACATATGGTTGGACTGCTTGGTGTAACAGTAACCGATGGTAAACCTAATACCGAAACAGTTACAACAGCAACGTTAGTACAGCCAGCTGTAGAGCCCAATACCGAATAAGTTTGAGTAGTAGTTGGATTAGAATTTACATTGGCACCTAAGGTTGTGCTTAGAGCAATGTTTGGTGTCCATGTATAATTTGTTGCACCGCTTGCAGTTAATGCAATATTATTTCCTAAACAAATTGCAGGAGTAGGTGGGTTAACTGTAACAGTTGGATTTGGCACAACATTTAATGTTACATTTTGCGTTTGCGAATTACATCCTACACTTGTACCAATAATACTATAAACAGTTGTAACATTTGGATTGGCAATAACATTTGGCCCATTAGTAGTGTTTAAACCGGTTCCAGGAGCCCATGTATATGTTGAAGCTCCACTTACTGAAAGATTGGTACTGAATCCCTGACAAATACTTGCAGTTGCCGGAGCAGGAACTATAGTAGGGTTTGGAATTACAGTAACAGTATATACGGCACTATTTGTACATGCGCCAATAGCTCCAACAACTGTTAAGGTAGCAACAGTTTGATTTGCTGTTACCGGTCCTGTTAATGTTATTGGTGAACTATTTAAATTTGGTGCTCCAGAAAAACCTGCAGGCAATGTCCATGAATAACTATTTGCGCCTGATGATGTAAGATTTGTTGTATTAATGGAGCCATTAAAGTTTTGAGAACAGAAAGTATTAGTACCGGTAACTGTAAGCGTTGGTAACGGAAGCACAGAGGCGTTAGAAACAGCTGTATTGGTACAGCCTTGAGCACTTGTTACAGTTACTGTATAATTACCTGATTGATTTAATTGTGCGTTTGTTATAATAGGATTTTGCAGTGCTGAATTAAATCCATTTGGTCCAACCCATGCATAAGCAGTACCTCCGTTTGCCGTTAAAGCTAAATTAGTATTTAAACAAGCTGTTGGATTATTAACTGCAATTACCGGTAACGGATTTACTACCACCGTTGAGACGGCAGTTCCGCTACAACCCAAAGAGTTAGTTCCGGTTACTGTATATATGGTTGTTGCTGCGGGAGTGGCCACAACGTTGGGGCCATTAGCAGAACTTAATGTTGCAGAGGGAGTCCACGTATAAGTACCACCACCAATTGCAGATAGCGTAATTGAATTTCCAGTACAAATAGTTCCACTGTTAACTGCAAGTGTAGTTGCGTTAGCAGGAATAAGAACCGTAGCACTTCCTGTTAAACAACCTGATGCATCTCTAACTGTAACGGTATAATTTCCTGTTGGAACATTCGTAATAACAGATGTGTTCAGTGCTGTTGGTGTCCAGGTATAGCTATAAGGGGCAGTACCGCCTGTAACAATAGCTGTTGCACTTCCAGCCGTGCAAGTAGATGTAACAACCGGCGTTACAGTTAAATTATTTGAACATACATTACAATTTGTTCTGTAGTATAAGCCTTCCACCATAATGTTATAACAATCACCATTATTTGTTACACTATATCTACAGGTTGTTTGACCTGCATTTACTGCAGGTGCAGCAGCCATAACCATGTGGTCATACCAATCATTAGAAGCAGCGGGATAAACAAAATTATTTGCTGGAGCATTAAATGCAACGTCTGTAGGGTTTATGTTTTGTAAATCGGTAATAAACATAAAGGCATTTGCCATTGTTGAGGCAGCACAAGCATTAAATCCTGTTATTGTATTTGTTTGTGTACCACCAACACCAACTTGGCAACCATCTGCAATTACAATGTGCCCTGTGAAATTTTGTGTTGGGTCGGCATAAATAATTAAAATACTTGCGCCATCCATGTCATTACCCGGTGTAGTAATACTAGTTGGTATTCCGGAAACCATGTAGTTTCCATTACCTGTAATTAATGCTGTTATATCTGCTCTATAATTATAAGTTCCTGTGTAACCCCAACATTTATCTATGTGATTTCCAATTTGAGTCATAGGAAAAACAGAAGCTGTAGCTGCGGGGTTAGTAACTGTTGCACTAAAATTAATTCCGTTACCCGAACCCCCTGTGTATAAGTAAGCCCTTAAAATTTGCCTACATACTGGTATACCTGTAATAGTAATTGCTGCCGGTTGATTAACTCCAGCCGGAAAAAAACGTTTCCCCAGCCTTACTTTAGCCATGGTATAATTTAAACCACATGCCGTTGCAGTGTAACTTGTAGCAATTGTTCCATTACCATTATTTATTTGATCGTTTCCTGGGCCTTTAGGATTTGGTGAGTTTTGATTAACCGGTGCACAAGTTGCTTGGCTAGTTCCTAATTTGTTTGGGTTCCAGTCAATATTTTTTTGCGAAAACAATTCTGTTGCAAAAAAACTTAAGGCTGTAAAAACGAATGCTGATAGATTTAATCTCATATAAAAAGGATATAAAAACACCTTTACAATTAGGTGTTTTATTGTTCTCTTAAATTTAAGAATTTGACACTATAAGTCATACTATTTTATCCTTAAAATTTACCGTTTAAATAAGTGATAACTACTGCTTACTCATTTAGGAATTTAAATCAGTATATTAAATTATTTTAGTTGTTAAAACATGTAATTATTTAATGGCATTCAATTTTTGTAAATAAAAAAGCTACCCGTATTTTCAGGTAGCTTTTAAAAAATCCGTAAGCTGTTACTTCAATAAAGTAACATGTCCTTTAAATTCTTTTTTACCGATACCGTTATCACCCACCACTTTTACTTTGTAGATGTACACACCATCTTCGGTTTTTACACCTTTC
>JALHRL010000016.1 GCA_022841465.1 Bacteroidia bacterium
TGCTCTTCCGATCTGTTTTCAAACTAGCTGTAAAATACTGAATATAAATAAGATATAAAGAGATAAAACTAAGTTTAAAATATTTAATGCAGTAGTGTTTAAAATTACATTAATTAAGTAAAAAAGTTTACAAACAATTCATCACATTTACTTTCTATGCAATTAACCATTAAGCCTTATCAATTGGAATATAAATTTCCATTTGGGGTTTCATCAAACACACGCACACATACGCAAAGTATTTTTATAAAAATTAGCTGGGATGGTTTTGAAGGTTACGGAGAAGCGTGCATACCACCTTACTTAGGCGAAACGTTAGAAGAAAGCTTACAATTTTTTGAAAAAGCGAAACCCATTTTAAAGCAACAAAGTTACCCTTGTTCTATTGCAGAAATAATTATGGAACTGGACGAACTGGACGAAAATTGCAATGCTGCAAAAGCAGCAATTGATATTGCCTTACATGATTTAAAAGGGAAAATTGAAAACAAAACAGTTAGTGAATTGTACCGATTACAAACAAAAGAAGAATTTTCAACTGCTTGCACCATTGGAATTGACACAGTAGAAAACATTGAACAAAAAATAAATGAAGCAAAAGAATTTTCTATTTTAAAAATTAAAGCCGGTACCAAGGATGATAAAGCATTAATAAATTTAATTAGAAAATTTACCGACAAACCCCTTTACGTAGATGCAAACCAGGGTTGGAAGGATAAATTTTTGGCGGTGGATATGATTGCCTGGATGAAAGAACAAAATGTGTTGCTGGTTGAACAACCTATGCCTGTTAACATGTTAGAAGAGATGGCATGGCTTACGCAAAATAGTAAACTGCCAATTATTGCCGATGAAAGCGTAAAACGATTAGTAGATATTGAAAAAATAAAAGGTGCTTTTTCCGGAATAAATATTAAACTAATGAAATGTACCGGAATAAAAGAAGCCTTTCAAATGATAGAATTATGCAAACTACACGAGTTAAAAATATTTTTAGGCTGTATGGCCGAAAGTACTTGCGGAACAAGTGCTATGGCTCAATTAATTTCTTGCGCAGATTACATAGACTTAGATGCACCGCACTTATTAAAAAACGACCCATTTTCGGGAATTAATTATAAAAACGGAAAAATTATTTTACCAAACGCTCCTGGAATTGGTGTTCAACCAAAAAGAGAATTGGTTGCTATTTAATTACAACTGTTCTTTACCAAACAACAAAGGCAGCATGCTTTCAATACTTTCAGCAACGTAAATTTTATTTTCGCTGCTTCCCATAATTACCTTCATTTTATTTTTACCGCGCTTTTCATATTCGGCTAAAACCTGACGACAAGCGCCACAGGGCGAAACAGGGCCTTTGTATTTTTTATTTTTTGATTTACTTACAATAGCAATTGCTTTTATTTTTATGTTTTTGTGCTGAGATGCTGCATAAAAAACAGCTGCCCTTTCAGCACAGGTTCCACTTGGGTATGCAGCATTCTCTTGATTATTACCCGAAAATATTTCTCCGTTTTCTAATAAAACCGCCGCTCCCACATTAAAATTAGAATAAGGGGCGTAAGCATTTTCAACTGCATACATCGCACTTTTTAAAAGTTCTTTATCCTCTTCGTTTAAATCTTTTTCGTTGTTGTATACTTTTATAGAAGTACTAATTTTTAATATTTTAGGTTTTGCCATATTAGTTTATTCTTTTTCCAAGTATAATTAAATCTCTCTCTCTATCATCCATTTCAGCAATCTTTGGTAAATTTCCCCACAACTCGAACTTAAATTTATAAAATAAATGAAGGCTGGCTTGGTTGTGCCCGAAAATAAAACCCAAAACATTTTTTATTTTTCTGCTTTTTGCTTCCTCTAAAGCAAATTTTAAAGAAATATTTCCTAAACCTTTTCCTTGAAATTTATGATCTAAATAAATACTTAGCTCAATTGTATTTTCATAAGCGGGTCGCCCGTAAAAACTATTAAAACTTAACCAGCCGGCAATTTTTTCATCAGCCATTACTAACCACAATGGCCTGTTTTTTTGGTTGTGTGAATGAAACCAGTTTTCTTTACTTGCAACAGTTACCGGCTCTAAATCTGCGGTTGCTAAACGTCCGGGAATACTGGCATTGTAAATATTTACAATATGCGGTAAATCGCTGAACTCGGCATATTTAAAATCTACTTTCATTAATACAATAAATTGTTGTAGGGGTAACGCTTTACATGCATTTCTTTTACCATGTTGTAAAGCAATTTTTTAAACTCATCCACATTATGCTTTTTACCCGCACTAATAAATACACAATTTTTATTCATGTGTCGCATCCAAGTTTTTTTTATTTCTTCTAATGATAAATTTTCACGTGTTGTTGGAGTTAAATCATCATCTTCTTTTGGTATGTAAGTAAATGCATCTATTTTATTAAACACCATTAATACTTGCTTATCACCTGCACCAATATCGTGCAAGGTTTGGTTCACCACGTTCACATGGTCTTCAAAATTTTTATGTGATACATCTACTACGTGTACTAAAATGTCTGCTTCACGAACTTCATCTAAAGTACTTTTAAAACTTTCTACCAATTGTGTTGGTAGTTTTCTTATAAATCCAACGGTATCACTTAATAAAAAGAAAATATTATCTATGGTTACTTTTCTAACGGTAGTATCTAATGTTGCAAACAATTTATTTTCGGCTAATACTTCACTTTTGCTTAGCATATTCATAATGGTGCTTTTTCCAACATTGGTATAACCCACTAAAGCCACACGTATCATTTCACCTCTGCTTTTACGCTGGGTTGCCATTTGCTTATCAATTTCACGCAAACGCTCTTTTAATAAAGCTATTTTATCACGTACAATCCTTCTATCTGTTTCAATTTCTTTTTCGCCGGCACCTCCACGAGTTCCTGTTCCACCACGTTGACGTTCTAAGTGAGTCCACATACCGGTTAAACGCGGCAGCATATATTGGTATTGGGCTAATTGAACTTGTGTTTTAGCATGTGCCGTTTGGGCACGCTGTTCAAATATTTCCAGAATTAAAGTGGTTCTGTCGAGAATTTTCTTTCCAAGTACTTTTTCTAAATTTCGTTGTTGTGAAGGGGAAAGTTCATCGTCGAAAATTACAACATCCACATTTCTTTCTTTCACATATTTATGAATTTCTTCTAATTTACCTTTGCCTATAAAGGTTGATTTATCTGGCTTTTCAAGCTTTTGGGTAAATATTTTAACGGTAGTTAAATTGTAGGTGCTTGCTAAAAATTGAAGCTCTTCTAAAAACTCTTTGGCTTGATCTTCTTCCTGCAGTTTAAGAATTACACCAATTAAAACACAAGTAAGTTCGGGGCGTGCGGTACTAAGCAGTTTTTCTTTCATTCACTATTACTTGCCTTTAATATTTCCTGCAACATAATCTGCAATTGCTTGTGCTTGTGTTTCGTCTAAATTAGTAGCAGGCATCGCACCTTTTCCGTGCAAAATCACCTCTTTTATCTGTGCAATATCCATTGCTGAAGCGCTAATATCTTTAGCTCCTGCCATTCCTAATTTACCATTATCGCCATGGCAAAGATTACAATTCTTTTCATAAAGCGCTTTTCCGTCGTTTGTGGCAATTCCGGTATTATCTGTAATTGCCTTTTTCTTATGATATACTTCTGCTAAACCATAACTACCGGTTATTAATAATAAACTTAAAGCAGCTAAAATTTTATTCCCTTTCTTAAATCCAATAATAGCGATTGGTATAGAAGCAAAAACCATTGCTATTTTAATCCAAAATAAGTGATCGTACTGGCCTCCAAAAGGCAATTGTGTTGCTAAATAAATTCCTGTAATTAAAAACAATGCGCTAATAATCATTTCAGGTACTTTAACCATTTTGGTGAATTTTCCTAAAACATCATTTTTGTTGCTTAACAATAAAATAGTTTTAATTACATAAATTAAGAAAAACAGAGTAACTACTAATGTGTGTGTGTGTAAAATTCCTTTATACATGTTTTATAATATTTGCTAGTAAAATTAACAAAAAATGCCCGAATATTTGTATACAAAATCAATAGGAAATCATCATAATCTCATTAAATTTGATGCCTATTGAGTAAAATGAAGAAAATAGTATCGCTAATAGCCTTATTTAGTGTAAGTTTTTTACAGGGGCAAGTTACATTTCCTGTAAATGGAGCCACTAATCCCTTACACACAACCTACGCTTTTATTAATGCCATCATACACGTTAATGAGGATGTTATTATTAATAACGGAATTTTATTAGTTAAAGACGGTAAAATTATTGAAGCTGCAGAAAAAGTTGCACTTCCCAAAGATGCAGTTGTTACCAATTTAAACGGAAAACATATTTATGCATCGTTTATCGATTTATATTCCAATTACGGTATACCTGATAGTAAAAAAGAAAGAATAGGATTTGCTCCTCAAATGGAAAGCAAAATAAAAGGGGCTTATGGCTGGAATGAAGCGATAAAAGCAGATATGGAGGCCTATAAAATTTTTGTACATAATAAAGAACAAGCAGATATTTACAAAAAAGCAGGATTTGGAGTGGTTCTAACATCTTCTAAAGATGGTATTGTAAGAGGTAGCGGTACTTTGGTACATTTAAATAACACCAAAGAAAACGAAAGTTTTATTAAAGATAAATGTGCTGCATTTTATTCCTTTAACAAAGGCAGTTCTACACAAGACTATCCCAGCGCACTGGTTGGAGCCATTGCTTTACTCCGTCAAACCTATTATGATGCACAATGGTACAAACAAAGTGGAGATAAAACCGAATACAACATAAGCTTAGACGCCTTTAATCAACTGCAAACTTTTCCTTCTATTTTTGAAAGCAATGATAAATTCAACAATCAGCGTGCTGCAATAATTGGTAAAGAATTTAATGTTAACTACATTTTAAAAACAGGTAATAATGATTACCAGCGTATTGAAGATTTGAAAAAAACCGGATTAAAATGCATTGTACCCGTTAATTTTCCGGAGAACTATGATGTAGAAGACCCCTTTGATGCGGAAAATATTTCTCTGGCAGATTTAAAACATTGGGAAATGGCTCCAAGCAACCCTGCTGCTTTTGAAAAAAATAATATTTTGTTTTGTTTTACTTCAGCAGATTTAAAAGATAAAAAAACTTTTTTATTAAACATCAGAAAAGCCATTCAGTATGGTTTGTCAGAAAAAATGGCTTTAAAAGCGCTTACCACCAATCCGGCAACATTTATTCAACAACAAAATTTAATAGGCGCCTTAAAAAAAGGCATGTATGCAAACTTTTTTATTTCTAACAAAAATATTTTTGAAGACGATGCAACCATTATCGAACATTGGGTAAATGGTGAACAAAACAAATTTAGCGAACTTGAAATGCCTGATGTTAGAGGAAATTATGAAATTACAACTGATAAACAAAAATACTCGCTTACAATTACAGGTGATATATACAAACCAAAGGCTGCCGTAAAAATGGACACTTCAAAAGTAAACGCAAGCTTTAACTTTAATAATCCCTTGGCTACCTTAAGTTTTGTATACGATAGTTTAAAAACCGTTCGCTTTTCTCTATCGTACGACAATAAAACAAAAAACTTTATCGGAACCGGTTTTTGGAATGAAGGAAACAAATTTAACAGTACCATAAATTTTATTTCTGCGGCAGAACCTGTAAAATCAACAAGTGTAAGCGCCAAAAAAACTCCAACTATAGGTAATTTACTGTATCCCTTCTCTTCTTATGGTGTTGAAACTTTTGCCCCCACAGCAAAAGAAGTTATTTTTATAAAAGGCGCAACCGTTTGGACCAATGAAAATGACAGTATTATTGAAAACTGCGATGTCCTAATTACAAACGGAAAAATTACAAATGTTGGAAAAGGCTTAACTGCACCTACCGGAACAAACGTTAAAGTAATTGATGGAAAAGGAAAACATGTAAGTGCCGGTATTATAGACGAACATTCTCACATAGCATTAACACAAGGTGTAAACGAAGGTACCCAAGCCAGTAGCGCTGAAGTAAGAATGGGCGATGCCATTAACCCGGAAGATATAAATATTTACCGTCAGCTTGCAGGAGGTGTTACTACTTCACAATTATTACATGGTTCTGCTAATCCAATTGGAGGACAAAGTGCTATTATTAAATTGCGTTGGGGCCAAAATGCCGAGGGCATGAAATTTGAAAATGCAGATGGGTTTATAAAATTTGCCTTAGGTGAAAACGTAAAGCAAAGTAATTGGGGCGATTTTAATTCTGTTCGATTCCCGCAATCACGAATGGGTGTTGAGCAAGTTTACATGGATTATTTTACACGCGCTGCAGAATATTCTAAAACAATGGAAGCATTATCAAAACCTACAGGAAAACAAGCTGCCGGAAAAACACCTGCATTCAGAAAAGATTTAGAGTTAGAAGCATTGGCTGAAATAATAAACAAAAAAAGATTTATTACTTGCCACAGTTATGTGCAAAGTGAAATAAACATGTTAATGCACGTGGCAGACTCTTTTAATTTTAAGGTAAACACCTTCACTCATATTTTAGAAGGTTACAAGGTTGCCGATAAAATGAAAGCACACGGCGTTCATGCCTCTACCTTTGCAGATTGGTGGGCATACAAAAACGAAGTAATGGAAGCAATCCCGTACAATGCTGCAATTTTAACTAAAATGGGGGTTAACACTTCTATAAATTCTGATGACGCTGAAATGGGAAGGCGTTTAAACCAAGAAGCAGCAAAATCAATTAAGTATGGTGAATTAACGGAAGTGCAAGCGTTAAAATTAGTAACATTAAATCCTGCAAAAATGTTACACATAGATGATAAAGTAGGAAGTATAAAAACAGGCAAATCTGCAGATATTGTTATTTGGTCAGATAATCCATTAAGCATTTATGCTAAAGTAGAAAACACAATAATTGACGGTAAAATATATTTCGACAGAGAACTTCATCAAAAAGCAAGTGAATACGTAAAAACTGAAAAAGCAAGAATAATTGCAAAACTATTGGCTGAAAAACAAAAAGGGGCTGCGGTTGTAAAACACCGTTCTAAAAAAAGACAGTTATACCATTGCAATACTATTGAAGGTGTAAGTGAAGAAGAAACAGGTAAAAGATAATTGACAATGAAAACAAACTATTTTATATATAACTTAAAACTAGCAACACTGCTTGTTACGTTTTTATCTTTTAACTGTTATAAGCTTAATGCTCAAACAGTAAAAAATTACACGGCTTTTATTAATTGCATTGCACATATTGGAAATGGCGAAGTGGTTGATCCGGCAATTATTTCAGTGAAAGGAAATAAAATTGAATCAGTTCAAAATGCAAAAGGAATTAGATTAAACCATACTGCCTTTGATACCGTAATAGATTTAGAAGGAAAACATGTTTATCCTGCATTAATAAATGCCAATAATGTGCTTGGTTTACACGATGCGTTTTCTGTAAGAGCAACAAGAGATTTAAATGATGTTGGAAATATTAATCCTCATATCAGATCACTGATTGCCTATAATTCCGATAATAAAATCACTCCTACTATTAAAACCAATGGAATTTTATACACCCAAGTAACGCCACGCGGTGGTATGGTAAGTGGGAATTCATCTATAATGGCATTGGAAGGTTGGAATTGGGAGGATGCCGTTTTATTGGAAGACGATGGTATCCATATAAACTTTCCGGCTTTAAGCGAAAGATTACAAAACGAAGAAGGCGGAGAGGATAAAGCGAAAAAAAGATACGAGGAAGAATTAACTTCTCTAAATAATTTTTTCATAGACGCATTGGCTTACTATAACAATGCAAATGTTTCAGAAAAAAACATTCGTTTAGAAAGTATGAAAGGTGTTTTTGCAGGAACAAAAAACTTATACATACACACCGATAAAGCTAAAGATATTTTAACCAGTTTATATTTTATTAAAAAGCATGAAATTAAAAAGCCGGTATTAGTTGGCGCCAAAGAATGTTACAAGGTTTTAAAAGAAATTAAAAACGCAAATGTTCCTGTAATGCTGGTGCGTGTGCACGATTTACCGGAAAGAACAGATGATGATATTGATGCAGTATACAACCTACCTTCTATTTTACAAAAGGAAAACATACTGTATTGTTTACAAACTGCAGGCGACTCAGAAATGGAAGCGATGAACAGTAGAAACTTACCATTTTTAGCCGGTAGTGCTGTTGCTTACGGCTTAACACAAGAACAAGCAATAAGTGCCATTACTATGAATGTTGCAAAAATAATTGGAGTTGATAAATTAATTGGAAGTTTAGAGGATAATAAATTAGCAAGTTTTGTGGTAAGCACCGGCGATATATTAGATATGAAATCAAGCAATATTGTTCTAGCATACATTGGCGGCAAACCGGTAAACTTAAACAACCAACAAACAGAACTTTATTTAAAATACAAAAACAAATACGGTATTAAATAATTATGAGCGATAATAAAATAACAGTTGGTATTTCGCAAGGCGATATTAACGGAATAGGATTAGAAGTTATTCTTAAAACATTTTTAGAACCCGGAATTAGCGAAATTTGTACCCCGGTTTTATTTAGCTCGCAAAAAACGGTGAGTTATTACAGGAAAGTTTTAGGCTTAGAAGAATTTAATTTTCATCCTATTAAAGACTTTAGTCAGTTAAACGCCAAAAAAGTAAACGTATTTGTTTGTTATGAAGAAGAAGTAAATATTGAAATGGGTAAGCCCAGTGATGTTGGCGGTAAATACGCAGCTATATCACTAGAAAAAGCAGCAGAAGCTTTACTAGCTAACAAAGTAGATGTGTTGCTAACGGCTCCTATAAACAAACACACTATTAAAAGCAGCACCTTTAATTTTGTTGGACATACTGATTATTTAGCTCATAAATTAAACGGCAAACCCCTAATGTTGCTTTGCACTTTAAATGGATTGCGTGTTGCGTTGGCAACCGACCATATTCCTTTAAAAGATGTTGCTTCAAAAATAACTTCAGAAGTAATTACTCAAAAATTAGATGTTCTTTACAATACTCTTAAACGCGATTTTAATATCAGCAAACCAAAAATTGCAGTTTTAGGATTAAATCCACATGCCGGTGATAATGGAGTAATTGGCGATGAGGAAAAAAATAGTATTAAACCTGCAATAGATAATTACAAAGGAAATAAATTAATTTATGGTCCTTATAGCGCCGATAGTTTTTTTGGAAGCGATGCCTACAAACAATTTGATGGTATTTTAGCCATGTACCACGATCAAGGATTAATTCCTTTTAAAACATTAGCATTTAATGAGGGAATAAACTTTACTGCCGGATTAAATTTTGTAAGAACCAGTCCAGATCATGGAACTGCTTTTGAAATAGCCGGCAAAAACATTGCCAACGAACAATCCTTTAAAAATGCTTTGTACTTAGCTTTAGATATTTACAAGAACCGTAAATTATACGATGAAGTAAATGCTAACCCATTGGCTTTTGCAAACATTAAAAAAGAAAGATAATTTTCTTTAAAACTTAAAGGTAATACCTCCCATAAAATGCAATGGTGCAGCAGGAGCCAAGAAAACCTTTTCTGTTTTTACTCCGCCCCAAATGTAAGAATAGGTGTAACCATTGGTTTCGTAAACGGTATTGGTTAAATTGTAAATGCTAAACATAAAACCTATTTCCTCTGAAGATTTAAATTTATACACATAATTAAATCTTAATTCTGTAACATTATAAGGTTTTATTGCACGATTATCATTTTGTGTATTATCTAAATATTGTTTGCCAACCTGTTTATTAATCAAAGCCATTTCAAAACCCTTAAATGGTTTAATTATGAATGAAAGAGACGAAATTAAATTTGGCGAAAAAGAAATATCTGTGTTTTTAAACAAAGTATCCTTTTGAACTCCTAAATCGTAATCATCTATAAATTCTTTATACTCCGCAATTTTATTTTTTGATACAGTAACATTTCCGGCAATGGAAATAAATTTATTTGGACTATATGCCGCTTCTAATTCTACCCCTTGCCTGTAACTATTTGGAACATTAATTCTGTTGTATGCACCCACATCGTTAACCTCTCCATTTAAAACCAATTGGTTTTTATATTGCATGTGATAAATATTTGCTTGCACCATAAATAGTTTTGATGCATATCGCGAACCCATTTCAACATCTGTTAACTGTTCCGATTTTGGTCTGCTTTCAGGCGTAGAATTTACATAATCATTTCTATTTGGTTCTTTGTTTCCAATGGCGAATGAAGAATAAACATTTAGCTTTTGAGTAATTTGGTAACTAATACCCGCTTTTGGATTGAAAAAAGACAAAGACGCTTTTTGCCTTGTGCTGTTTAAATTTATATCATATCCCATAAAAGAATAGTTTACTAACCTGTTTTGTAAATCTAAAAACAAATATAATTTTTCAATAGGATTATAGTTTATCTTTAAATATACGTTGGCATCTTGTTTATAAGCCGTGTTTCGGTAATATTCATAATCTATTTCTGCATTAGAAGCATATTGTGCCCACATTACTCTTCCAAAATGACCACCACTGTATTCATTAAAACCCCCACCTAGGGTTATTGCCAAATTTGAAACAGGCGTATAATTTAAATTAAATATTCCACCAACAAAATCATTGTTCAACCATAATCTGCGTATTAAATCGGTTGAAGTAATAGTATCGCCTCCTGCAGTAACAGCATTATTTATTCCATACTCGGCAAAAGTTTCTCCTTGTTTATACTGCTCGTAATAACCACGTCCTTTGGTATAATGAGCAATTATATTAAAGTTTAAATTGTTATTTATTGTGCGCGCATAATGTAATTGGTAATTATCTTGCTGGTAATTATCTGTTTCATTTTTATAATAACGAGGGTTGCCATTTGCATCAAAATACAAACCGGCAGGATTATCGGTTCTATTTCCTTTCTTAATTGAATCTGCATCTACATAATACCAAGCCTGATATGTTTTTTCTTTGCCTGTGAATCCAATAAATTTTAATACATCTTTTTTACCATAATATGCGGCAGATAAATACAAAGAACCCAATCTGCTTGTTGCCCTATCAATATATCCATCTGAATTAATCATAGAGGCACGTGCATCTAATGCAAATTTGTTATTTAATAAACCCGTTCCGGCTGCCAAGGTATTTTTGTAGGTATTAAATGAGCCCGCACTAGATGCAATAAAACCGTAAGCCTTAGGTTTTAAAGTATTTGTTTGAAAATTAATAGTTCCGCCAAAAGCACCGGCACCATTAGAAGAAGCACCTACACCACGTTGAACTTGTACGTTATCTACACTGGAAATAAAATCGGGCATGTTTACAAAAAAGGTTCCTTGACTTTCAGCGTCGTTTACAGGCACTCCATTAATGGTTACATTAATTCTTGTTTGATCAGAACCGCGAATTCTAATTCCCGTATACCCCACTCCATTGCCTGCATCAGAATTTACAACCACCGAAGGCATTTGATCTAATAAAATCAATGCGTCTTTTCCTAAATTTGTTTTTGAAAGTTCATCGCCTGTTAAATTACTAAACGCAATTCCTGTATTAGAATTAACGCGAGTTGTATTTACAATAACTTCATCTAATTGCTTGCTATCCGTTTTTAAGGTGTAATTTCTTTCTGTGTTGTTATTAATTTCAAGGGTATCCCAAACAGTAATGCAACCCAAACACTTTACTTGTACAATGTATTTGCCGGTACTTAAATTTCTAAAAACAACTTCTCCGGCTGAATTGCTTAATGCTGCTAAATAAGTGTCTTTTATAATTACGGACGCATTAGCTAAAGGCTTTTTATTTTCATCAACCAATACACTTTTAAAGGTAAACTGTGCTTTTACACTAACGGTGGTTGTTAACAACAAAAACAACACATGAGTTAAACTCATTTTTTTCATATTTTTTATTTTAAATTAAACTAACCTTTGCAAGGGGGTTGCATTGGTTTTTTAATTTTCCCTACGCAGGCATTATCCTGTTCAGGTGCACAAACAAGGCTTTTAGTAGCTCTTGCTTGTTGGGTATAATCTCAGCCTTCAGTAGTGTTGAGTTTTTAGTATTTAGTTATTACTAGTTGAACCCTATTAATAACTTAAAACTAATGACTAACAACTTTAAAAGAAAGCACCCCTTAAGACAGAGCAAACCTAATCATAAAAACTTAACCAACAAAAAAATCTTTTAAAAGCACATTGTATTTTGTAGTATTTTTATTGCATGAAACCGAGTTTATTAAAATTTAGCGTATTTCTGGTATTACTTTTTGTGAGTAATTTGTTGAATGCGCAAAATGATATTATTAATACCCTTAAAGGCGAACAAATTATTTGCAACATTACAAAAGAAGATAGTATTAAAGTTTATTTTAAAATTGGTGGAAATATAACCGGTATTGAAGCTTCCATTTTAAGAAAAGAAATAAAATCAATTGAATATGCTCAAATAAAACAAGAAGCTCCACAGCTAATTGCAGACCCTGGATCTGAAACCATAAGTGTAGAAAAAGTTGATTATGTAAATTCAGAAAATATTATTGTTAACCCTACAAAAGATTCCTTCACGAAAAATGGTGTATTTTTAGCAATAGGAAATGCATTACCCTTAGGAAAATTTGCAAAACAAAAATTAGACACCAATGAAATTGGTCCGGGTAATTCCGGATACGTGGTAGGTATAGGATTTGTGCATTATACAAAAAATAATTTAGGTTTTGATATGCGTGCCTGCTATGCCAATAATGAGTTAAATGCAGCTCCCATTGCAAGTAAGTACCAGTACCATACCGACTCTGTTTGGAGTCCGGAAAAATCAAACTGGCAATCTTACAGTTTAAATATTGGAATACTTTATCAGAAAAAATTTAAATATTTTGGGGCTTTTGCAAGATTGAGTGCAGGATTTACAACACTTAAATATCCGGATTTAAAATTAAGCATCAGTTCTAAAAATTACATACAATTTCAATCTGTAAATGCCGATGCAATAAGTTTTGGAATTGGCGGTGGTCTTTCTTACGAAGTGTTAGAAAATTTGGAAGTGATTTTAAATGTAGATTATAATCACGCCAAATTTAAATACAGTGAAGTTTTATTTATTGGTGAAACACCAAGCGGATTAAGCACAAAAAGAATTTCAGGAACTAAAAGAGATGTAATACAAGTTTATCAAAACCTTTTTACTACACTAGGTGTTTGTTTCTGGTTTTAAAAATTCGTTAACTAATTTAATTGCATTTTGTAATCGGTTTTCGTTGAAGCCACTCACTATTTTGTAATTAGCATTTAATTGTTTTAAAAGCTGTTGATGCATTTCAAATATTTGCATTCTATCTTTTTCATTTTTTCTTTGTTCATCCTTTACCCACGCAATATCCACATCGCAAAGTAAATATAAGTTGTAATGTTGTTTTGCTAAATTATCCTCAATAAAATCAGGGGTTTTTTTAAATACAATTTCGCACCAAATTTTTCCACTTATTAATGCTGTATCACAAAACACGAATGACTTATTTTTTGCGTTCAAATTATTTTCGTGAAGCAATTGATTTTTATAAATATCGGCAACCTGTTCTATGGTGTAATTAGAAATATCTTCTCTTTCAAAATAGGTTCTGGCAAATTCCGGAACAAACACCGTATTAAAGTGCGTTGCCAATTGCTCGCACAAAGTAGTTTTTCCGGTACTTTCAGGACCAACCAATGCAATTTTTATACTTTTCCTTTCTTCCATTCAAAAAATCCGTAAGCTGCCATTGTTGTAAAAAACACATTTAACACAGCAAATAACCACATATCTTTTTGTATATACAAAATTACATAAGCCAAATCTATTATTACCCAGGTTAGCCAGTTTTCAAGCCATTTGCGAGTCATCATGTACGTAGCTGATACACTTAGTGCTGTTAAAATAGCATCAAAAATAATTTTATCTCCTTTAAATTTTTTAAGTAAAAAATAATAAATCAGAAACTGAACAGCACTTGCAAAAATTAAAATTAAAATCCATTTAAGCGGAATGTGGCTCACTTTAAATTCGGTTAAACTTTCTTTTTTCCAAAACCACCAACCATAAATGGCTGCAAAAAAATAAAAAACCTGCAAGGCCATATCGCCATACAAGCGTTCGTTATAAAATTCTATTATTGATGCAACAACGCTAATAATTGCAAAGGGCCAACACCAAACGTTTTGTTTAATGGTAAATAAAACTCCCAATATTCCAAAAACGAGGGCAACAAAACCTAGTTCATTCATTACTCAATTGGAATATTCAGTTCGTTGAATTTTCTTATAATATTTAAAAACTGATTACATGGGCTTTCAGCATCCCATATATAAGAATTAAAGGCAAGTCCATGAAAACCATACTTATTACATTTTTCTATGGCTTTATCTGTAACTCCGCCTCGTGCCACTAATTTTTTGTTAGTTGATTTAATACCGGCAATTAATGATTCTTCATAAAACCCACCGTAAAGTTCGCCGGTTAAATTATTAAACACAGTGCCAATTAGATAATAATCAAAATCATGTTCCTCATTTTTATGAATATCGCCAAGGCGTTTGTAGGATCGGGTTTTAAATAACTTCCCAAATTTTAATCGCAACCTTAATCTGGTGAAAAAATATTTCCACTTTTTTGCCAAGTGGGTTCCGGTAAAATGTATTCCTTTTAAATTATACTTAGCAGCTAAAATGTGGTGAGAGTGAACTATAATTCTGTTGTGATAATGCACCGGAATCTCATCAATATAATCACGCATTTCTTGTGTTGTTAAACGTGGTTTACGCAAGTGCAAAGTCATTAAGCCATCCTCAAACATTTTTGTAACCATGCTTGGTTCATCGGTAATAGCTTTAGAACCCGTTATAACAATTAACTTCATTTGTTTACTTTGAAATTTACGGCCAATTTATTTAACAATAATACGTTTTTTTCTAAAGCATTCCCAACAACAATAACATTTGCACCAGCTTCTAATAGACTTTTAACTTTTTCAGCAACTTTTATTCCGCCACCCACCATAACAGGTATATCAATGTTTTTAGATACTGCACTCACCACCCTTTCAGGTACATTTTGTTTTGAACCACTTCCTGCTTCTAAATAAACTGCTTTAAAGCCTAGTTGTTCTGCAGCTAAAGCGGTGTTTACAATGTTTAAAATATTATTAGCAGATAATGGTTTTGTGTGTGTAACCTTTTGCGTTTCGCTAATGCTTCCACCTTCTATTAGTAAATATGCAACCGGAAAAGTAGTTAAGCCAAGTTGTTTAATTTTTGATGCAGCTTTTACATGTTTCTCAATTAGGTATTCCGGATTTCTTCCGGAAAGCAAACTCAACACCAATAAACCATCTGCCTCAGCGCACAATTGTGTTTCATCTCCCGGAAATAATAATACAGGGATTTTACTTATTTGTTTTATTAATCTAACTGTGGTAGTAATGTTTCCACTATATAGTTTGCTTCCACCCACTAAAAAAAAAGAAACATTGCACGTTTCTGCCATTTTAATTAACTCCGGATTAAATTTATCGGGATCAATTAAAACAGCAAGTTTCTGTTTTTTTTTACTTATTAGTTTTTTAATTTTCATTTATTACAAATGCTAATACATAAGGTAATTGTTTCCTAAAAAAAAGTTGGAAATTTTTCATCGCATCTTTATTCTCAATTTTCCCGTTAATAATACCTTCATTCGTATCTTCAAAAGGATTAATAGAAATATGAGAACTAAACTCTACTCCCCTTTTTCCGTTTGCTTTATATATCGCCTCTTTAGCCGCCCACAAAATTGTAAGTATTTCTAAATTATTACCCGCAAAATTTAATTCCTCTTCACTTAAAAACTTAAACTTAATATTCTGAATTTTTTCTTTCACCATCTCAATATCAACACCCGCTTCATATTGAGTATTTAAATTCACCACTAACCATTTGTGCGAATGTGAAATAGAAATTTTTTCAATTTCTCCTTCTAAATAAGGCTTATTTACCTCATTATAACACAATTTAAATTCCTTATTTTTTAGCATTTCGCCTATTAAAAAAAGTGCTCCTTTTTGCTCTAAATCTCTTTTTTCTGTAACTGAATTTTTTAACGAAAATAGCTCTAAATCAAGCATCCCCAGCCTTATTCCCTCTCTTATTTCTTCTATTTTTAACAAGGTTCTCTTTTTTTGAGTATTACAAACTTATAACTTATCTTTGTAACTTAATCATAAATAATAAAATAACAAGAAAATGGGAACCGCAACAAAAAATTTCGTTAAATACAAAGTAAAAGATATTTCGTTGGCAGAATGGGGCCGCAAAGAAATTAAATTGGCAGAAGAAGAAATGCCCGGATTAATGTCGTTACGTAAAGAATACGGAGATAGCAAACCTTTAAAGGGTGCGCGTATTGCAGGTTGTTTACACATGACTATTCAAACAGCTGTTTTAATTGAAACATTAACTGCTTTAGGCGCAGAAGTTACCTGGAGTTCATGTAATATTTTCTCTACACAAGATCATGCTGCTGCTGCAATTGCTGCTGCAGGTATTTCGGTTTATGCTTGGAAAGGCATGAGCGCTGAAGAATTTGACTGGTGTATTGAACAAACACTATTTTTTGGCGAAAAGCAAGAGCCATTAAATATGATTTTAGATGACGGTGGTGATTTAACGAATATGGTGTTTGATAAATATCCTGAATTAGCTGCGGGAATTAAAGGATTATCGGAAGAAACAACTACCGGTGTTCACCGTTTATATGAGCGTATGAAAAAAGGCACTTTAATGGTTCCTGCAATAAACATTAACGACTCTGTTACAAAATCTAAATTTGATAATAAATACGGTTGCCGCGAATCATTGGTTGATGCTATCCGTCGTGCAACTGATATTATGATGGCAGGTAAAGTTGCTGTTGTTGCAGGTTATGGCGATGTTGGAAAAGGTTCAGCTCAATCACTTTCATCGCAAGGTGTACGTGTAATTGTTACGGAAATTGATCCTATTTGTGCTTTACAAGCTGCAATGGATGGTTACCAAGTTCAAAAAATGGACAATGCAGTTAAAATTGCGGATATTATTGTTACTACAACCGGTAATAAAGATATTGTTGTTGGACGTCATTTTGAATCAATGAAACATGGTGCAATTGTTTGTAACATTGGCCACTTTGATACTGAAATTGATATGGCTTGGTTAAACAAAAATTACGGTAACACTAAAGATGTAATTAAACCACAAGTAGATAAATACACTATTAAAGGGAAAGATATTATTGTATTAGCTGAAGGCCGTTTAGTTAACTTAGGTTGCGCTACAGGTCACCCAAGTTTTGTAATGAGTAACTCTTTTACAAACCAAACTTTAGCTCAATTAGAATTATGGACCAACACAGCAGCTTACGAGAAAAAAGTGTATGTATTACCAAAAATTTTAGATGAAAAAGTTGCTCGCTTGCATTTAGGTAAAATAGGTGTTGAGTTAGATACTTTAAACCAAGAACAAGCAGATTATATTGGCGTAAAAGTTGAAGGTCCGTTTAAATCGGATGCTTACAGATACTAAGAGTCAAGAATCAAAAAAATAAGATACAAAACCCCGACCAAAATGGTTGGGGTTTTTTATTTCGCAGTCTGCGTTTATGAAAGGTTGGGTGCCCCCTTCGGCCTGGCTTTTCGATCCAATTCCCGCATAAAAAAATGCGGGAGATTTTCGCTGAAATCCCTGTAGATTTGTGGCATTAAATACATCAAGGTAATTATAGCTTTCTAGCGCTATTCTATACTAATATTATACTTCTATACTTCAGCAAGTTAAACTAACTAGAAAAAAACTTTTATGGAAAATAAGTAGCTTTTGCATCTAAATAATAAATACCAAAAACTAAAGTTATGAAACCGCAAACCATAAAAATAAACATTGAAAAACCCTGCCACGAGAATTGGGATAAAATGTTACAAGAAGAAAAAGGAAAGTTTTGCCAAGCCTGCGAAAAAAGTGTAGTTGATTTTTCTAGAATGGGTAATGCAGAAATAATAGATTTTTTAAATAAGGCAAACGGAAAAGTTTGTGGAAGAATTAGTAAATACCAACTTAATACTCCTATTAGCAATTATGTGCCTGTAAAATCACCCTTTTTTAATAAATACATTGCAGGTGTATTAATGGCATTGGGTTTATATTCACCAGCTCATTCACAAACTAAACCCGTTGCTCCCAAAGATATTGAAGTAACCATGGGAACTGCAGTAGTATACAGAGAGCCTATTGGTGTTGGAACCTTAACTATAAACGGTAAATTAATTGATAGTAAAACAAAAAAGCCGATTGTATTTGCAAACATTAGTATTCAGGGCTCACATATTAGTGTTAACAGCGATAAAAATGGGAAATACACCATTAAAGTTCCTTCAGAATACAGAAATGCAGATTTAACTTTAATTGTTTCGCATAGCGGCCACGATGAGTTATACTTAAATAATTTTGATACCGGTAAAGATGTAATTGCTATTACTTCTAAAATGAAATCAGAAACTGAATTTATTAAAGGAGATATGATGATAATGGGTGAAGTAGCTATTGACCCAAAAGAAAAAAATTGTAATAAAAAATAAATGTTCTACTTCTTAAATGAAATTACATTAATTTCAACACGTCTGTTTCTTTCCATTTCATATTCATTGGTAGCGTCAGGATAAAGCATCACGTCGGCACCATAGCCTTTGATTGAAAGTCGGTTTTTATCAATACCTTTTTCAACTAAATAATTGTAAACTATTTTAGCGCGTTCTTCAGATAACCATTGATTAAACTTAGCGTATGTCATTCCAGGAGGTACGTACTTATCTGATTTCGTTTTTTTCAAGTTTGGGTTTCCCCAACCTGTTGGATAATTTACATGGCCTTCAATTCTAATAACTAAAGATGTATTCTTCTTCATTAATTTATACAAGGCCTCTAATGATGGTTTTGATTTATCTAATAACTGCGAGGTATCGCCCACAAAATTAAAATTCTCTAAAGTGTATTTGTTTCCATCTTTTAGCTTAGGCAAAATAGTTTTAATATTATTTCCGATTGGTTTTTTGTTCGTTGCATTCACTATTCGTGAACTAATAAACGATTCATCATCGTAAATAATAAGGTTGTAATCGTCAACCGTGTTTACATTGGCCTTTAATAAATATTTTCCCTTGTTATCAGTAATGGTGTTTGCTACCTCTGTACCGGTTTTGTCATTTAAAGTTACCTCAGCAATTACAGGTTTTCCGTTTTCATCAAAAACCACACCTGTAATAGAAAACTCAACATAACGTACATTAAGATTTGAATTATCTTCTTTTACTGCCTCTTTGTTTTCTTTTGAAAGAGTTTCTTCTAAAATAAATTCAAGTTCTACCCTTCTGTTTAAAGCTCTTTCCTGTTCATTTTCGTTTTTATTTATAGAATATCTTTTACCTAATGCTTTAATTACTATTTGCTCTTCTTTCACTTTTTTTGACAGTAAATACTTCTTCACTTCATTAACTCGATTAATAGAAAGCTTATCGTTATAACTATTGCTTCCAATAGAGTCGCAATGACCTTGTAAATAAATTTTTTTGAACTTTAAATTTGTTATTGAGCTATCTATATGCTGCTTTGAAGTATTGGTTAATTCAAACGAATTAAAACCAAAATAAACATTTGAAGAAATATTTTTCTGCCCTATTATGGAAAAAACAGACAAAGAAAACAAGAAACTAAACACTATTTTATATGAATTTTTTCTCATTACAATAAATCTAATTTAATAAAATAAAGCGGGAAATAAAAAAATATTACTTTCTTTAAATTAGGCAGCGAACTTTCTTTTACGCAAGTAAAATTGTAAAAAGCCAAATCCAAAAATAATAATAACCGGTAAACCTACATTTACAAACTGCCATTTACTGCGTTGCATTTCGGTTTTCTTTTTATCCAATAAACGTAATTTTACTTCGCGCGAGCGCAACTGCAATAAACCCTCATCATCTAACAGATAGTTTACGCTATTAAGTAAAAAGGTTTTATTAGCAAAAGTTTGTTGCGTAAACTTATCGTATCCTAAAGGCATTATGCTGGCCGTTTTAAACTGAAAATCATTAATGGCAATATCGCCATCTGCCACAACAATCATTTTTGTAGCTTTTCCATGGTCGATATATTTAAACTGCGGGTCATTCAATAATTTTGCAGGTAACCTGTATTCTACCACACTGTTAAACTCACCTTCCAGCAATACTGCTAAAGGCTGATAAGAATCTCTGAACTGTTGCTCTTTAGGTTTTTTCATGGCCAATCCTAGGGCTATGCGTGCCGGTGTTGGTTGAACTTTTGTGTTTTTAGATGATTTTAATAAAATGGTTTTCTTAATTCCTTTAGCGGTAATGGTATCTATGGTACTTACGTAATCCATTTTTATTAAATCCAGATTTTTAACAATAGGATGGTTTCCATCGGGCAAAACTAACAACGAATAAAACCAAGGGAATAATTTAAAGTTAGATTCGCCCCTTTTTACAGCAATATTAATGGGTACTACCCCACTTTGAAAATCTTGCAGTAAAACCGGATTTAATCTAACACCGTATTTAAACAACATATCTTCAATATTATATTGCTGAGAAAAACCCAATGTAAAACCTTTTAACCGTAAAGTGTCCATATCCATCCAAACCGGATCAATTAACCACAATACCTTTCCACCATTCATAATATACTGGTCAATAATAAATTTATCTTTATCAGAAAAGCTTGAGTCTGGTTTTGTAATTACAATGGCATCAGCATCCTTTAATGCTCCTAATTTTCCGTTTATTTCAATTCTGTTTACCGTATAATATTCAGCCAAAGAACGCATAAAATCCATTTGTTGAATGGTATCTGCCTCACTGTGCCCTTCTATAAATGAAATTTCTTTTGGTTTTTTTTGTTTTAACTTTCTAATTACATTGGTTAAACCATATTCTAAATCTTGAACACTGTTATTAATAGATTTTTCTTCTTCAATACCTAACTGGCGTTTGTATATTTGCCAAGGTGTTACTTTGTTTTTATAAGTAACAATTGCGCCCGGCCAAATCCAACCTTGCGAAACTTTTTCTTTTGAACTGGTTGTAATTTGTTCAGGTATTAATCCCTTTTCATACAATTGTTTTTCAATGTTTATTGCTTCTTCTTGCGTAACACCTTCGTAAATGTTTATAAATTCATACTCTATATTCCCATTAGAATACGCTCTAAATTCATCTAATATTTCTTTAGCTTCGTTCTTTAAACGTGCAAAACCGGGTTTAAAATCGCCCTGCAAATAAACTTTTAAAAACACTACATCATCTAATTCGCTTAATAATTTTTTAGTTGATGCAGCAAGCGTATATCTTTTTTCAGAAGTTAAATCAAAGCGTTTAAAAACAAAGGAGCCCGAAAAGTTAATTAAAAAAACAATTACAAGTAATGCAACAAGAGTGGCAATATCTTTTCGTTTATTTCTATTTGCCTTAATGTTTACCATTTTCTGCTTTCTAAAACCAAACGGGTTAATAAATTAAAAAAAGCAATTACACTAATAAAGTAAATTACATCTCTGGTATCAACAACTCCTCTGCTCATACTAATGTAGTGATCATTAATTCCTAAAGATTTTATAAATGCGCTTGATTTCTCAAAAATTCCGCTTTGCGAAATAAAATCAAATCCAATGTAACAAAAGAAACAAAGCAACAAGGCTATAATAAAAGCTATTACCTGATTTTCAGAAATAGCAGAAGCAAAAATGCCAATTCCAACAAAACCCGCACCTAAAAAAAGTAAGCCAATATAGGAACCCCACATACCGCCTGTATCAATATTTCCCTTTGGCGATCCTAACACATGAACAGAATAATAGTAAATTAAAGTTGGTAATAACGAAATGGCAACTAATGTAAAACCGGCCAAGTATTTTGCCATTACAATTTGTAAATCGGTAATGGGTCGCGTTAAGAGCAATTCAATTGTACCCGACTTTTTTTCTTCAGAAAAACTGCGCATGGTAATTGCCGGAATTAAAAATAAATATACCCAGGGTGCAATGGTAAAAAGAGGATCTATATTTGCAAAATTATTATCTAAAATGTTTGCTCCGCCTGCCTCTGTTGGAATTATCCATAAAAAAATACCAATTAAAGTAATAAAAACACCAATTGCTATATAGCCAATAAGTGAACTTAAAAAACTTCGTATTTCCTTAAAATAAAGTACCAGCATGCCCTTGCAAAAATAAAAGATTAATTAAAACCCTTAAACAATTTAAGTTATTTTAAAAAATACTTACAAACAGTACTTTGGTAATCTTACTCTTCAAAACCGACTAATGAATCGGCCATTAGGCGGTTATCTAAAATTTCGTACACACGGTAAGTATGATAGGCCGTTTTATTTAACTGATTGCTTAAAACTACAATGGTAATTTTATCTTTTAAACGGCGGTGAAAAGCCGTTCGGTAACCGTGCCACCACCCATTATGAAACACTTCTTTCTTAACAGTATCTTTATGGTCTTTTAATCGCCAACCCAAACCATAGTTGTTTTGTTTTTGATCAGGGCTATATGCCTTATACGCCATTTTTTGGGTTTCTTCGGAAAGAAGTTTATGATTATACATTGCTTCGCTAAACAAAAAAAGATCGTATGGTGTTGAAAAGATACTCTTATCTCCTAAAATAAAATCACTTCCATCAATATTTTCGGTTTTCCATTTTTCGTTGTATGCGCGTGCAATTCGGGTTGAATCAATATCATTAATGGTACAGGTGTGGCGCATACCCAATGGGCCAAAAATTTCGTTCTTTAAAAAATCTTCATAGGGAGTACCGGTAACTTTTTCTATTAATAACGCTAACAAAGCATAATTAGTATTGCAATAATTAAAACGTTTGTTGGGCTTTAAATAAGGTGCCGGTGCTTTAAAACACATTAAATCATACATATCACTGTTACTTAAACGCAATGAAGAATTTCCCAATTCTGAATTTAAAAAATAAATGTAGTTAGGTAAGCCTGAACGGTGATTTAAAAGTTGTTTTACCGTTATTCCTCCATAGGTAAAATCGGGGAAATACTTTTGCAATGGCTGTTCAATATCAATAAGTTTCTTTTCGTGCAATTTTAAAATAGCAGTAGCCGTAATTACTTTTGATACAGAAGCCAATTGAAACATGGTAGAATCGTTTAAAGGAATATTTCCCTCTTTGTAAGCTAAACCATAACTTTTTTGCAATAGTATTTTTCCTTCGCGAGCAACTAATACGCTGCCGTTAAAACTTTTTAATTCGTTCCATTTACTAAACATTGAATCAAGACGCTCTGCCGTTCGGGCGTCCTTATCCTGTGGAAGTTTTTCAGGTTTCTGCATTTTTGTATCTACATTATCTGTTTTAAAATAGTTACCACAACTAATTACAGTTAATATAAACAATAATATAAGTGCCGATTTTTTCAAAATTTAATCTTCTTTTTCAATTACATCATCTTTATCATAATCCAACTCATTTCCCCAAAAATTCATTTGTTGCTTTATCCAAACTTTTCTTTTCGCAACATAAGGACCGGGTGGATTTGCTTTATACTCTCGAGGATTTGGCAATATAGCAGCAATTGCAGCTGCTTCATCTTTATTTAGTTTTATTGCCCGTTTTTTAAACCAAAATTGCGAAGCTGCCTCGGCGCCATAAATTCCATCGCCCATTTCAATGCTGTTTAGGTAAACCTCCATAATTCTTTCTTTACTCCAAATTAATTCTATTAAAAATGTAAAATATGCTTCCAATCCTTTTCTTATATAACTTCTTCCCGGCCATAAAAAAACATTTTTAGCCGTTTGCTGCGAAATGGTGCTCCCTCCCCTTATCCGTTTACCTTTTTTATTTTGCTTCATAGCTTTTTGAATGGCTCCCCAATCAAAGCCACTATGGCGTAAATAATTTTGATCTTCGCTACACACTACCGCTAACTGTAATCGTTCATTAATTTCTTCTAGTGGTACCCAATCGTGTTTTAAACGCATGTCTTTATCCTCTTGCTTTTGCTCTACACACCTAATTATCATTAAAGGCGTAATTGGAACCGGCACCCACCTAAATACAATAGTACTAACTACAGAAACAATTAAAAACCAGAGTATTGTTTTTAATATCCACCTAAATATGTTTAAAACTAAAATCACTTAACTGGCAAATCTAATTTGTAAATTTGTGTAAACAAACACTTATTCAAATATTCAATTAACTACCCATTCTTAATATCATGCCAAAAAAATACATCAATATAATTTTAATTGCCCTAATAATACTAGGTGCGTTTTACCTCTACAACAAATACAAAGTAGCCCCTAAAATAGATTTTCAAAAACTAGAGCTATTAGACATGGAAGGAAATGCCTTTAATTTTGAATCATTGAAAGGAAAAAAAACAATTGTTAGTCTTGGCGCATCGTGGTGCCCCAACTGCATTAGTGAAATGAATGCACTTGCTAAAATTAAGGATACCGAACTAAGTGACGTAACAATTGTAATAATTGATGATGAACCATTAGAGAAAGTAATTGCCTTTAAGGAGCGTAAAAACTACTCGTTTTTGTTTTTAAAGTTAAATAGTTCTTTTCCTGAAATTGGCATTCATTCTATTCCGGTAAATTACTTTTTTAATAAAAATTTAGAGCTTAAAAAGCAACAGGTTGGCGAAATTGAATGGAACGACCCCAGCACCCGCGAACATTACAAAAAGCTAATGGAATAATCAACAATTCTATTGTTATAAGATTTCTCTTATACACTCATAAAACCTCAACTAATCATTTACCTTTCAAATTAAATGAACGGTAAATTATTTGTGGTGCCAACTCCTATTGGCAATTTAGAAGACATTACCTTAAGAGCTATTAAAACGCTTAAGGAGGTTGATTTAATTTTAGCCGAAGATACACGTACATCCGGGATTCTTTTAAAACATCTACAAATAGATAAATTTTTAAAATCGTATCATCAACATAATGAGCATAAAGTTTTAGAAGAAATTATTACCCTTATACATTCAGGAAAAAACATTGCACTCATTTCTGATGCGGGAACTCCCGGCATAAGCGACCCGGGATTTTTATTAATACGTGAATGCCTTACAAACAACATTGAAGTAAGTGTTTTACCGGGACCTACTGCTTTTGTTCCGGCACTTGTGGCCAGCGGGTTTCCATGTGATACTTTTGCTTATTATGGATTTTTGCCGCAAAAAAAAGGGAGACAAACAAAATTAAAATTACTTGCTACAGAAACTAAAACATTTATACTTTATGAATCTCCTTTTCGCTTAGTAAAGTTATTAGAAGAGCTTTCCACTTTCTTAGGAAAAGAAAGAAAAGCCTGTGTTTCCAGAGAAATTAGTAAACTGTTTGAAGAAAACAAACGCGGAACAATGGAAGAATTAATTAAATATTTTACTTCAAAAACAGTGAAAGGTGAAATTGTAGTGGTAGTAGAAGGAAGCAACACAAAAAACGCAGCTACTAGTGATGATGAAGAATAAATCAAATATTGGTTTACCGCCCGGCACATTGGTATATACCGGAAAAGCTACGCAAGAGCGTATAAAAATTACGCTAATTGAATACAACGAAAAAGATTTTCAGGAAAAAGAATATTTTGATTTATCGGAATGTTTGATGGATGTTAAAGAAGGGATGGTAAAATGGATAGATGTGGATGGCGTTCATAAAACAGAATTAATTGAAGCCATTGGCAAGGCTTACGATATACATCCTTTAACCATGGAGGACATTGTTCACATTGATCAGCGCCCTAAATTTGAAGAATACGATAACTATGTATTGGCAATTATGAAAATGATTGGCTATTCTAAACGAATTGAAGCAGAACAACTTTCTATATTACTTTTTAAAAATACCGTTATTTCTTTTCAAGAACCCAACAAAAATGATGCCTTTGATATTATTAGATTGCGTTTACGGCAAGGAAAAGGTAGGGTTAGAAAGCTTGGGGCTGATTATTTGTTTTATGCTTTAATGGATGCGATAGTTGATGGATACTTTCATGTGCTGGAAAAAATTGGAGATGAAGTGGAAGAAGTGGAAGAAGAAATAATGAATAATAATTCTAAAAATTCATTGAAACGATTATATACATTAAAACGCGAATTAATTTTTTTAAGACGTCAAGTATGGCCAATACGAGATTTAATTAGTAATATGATTCGTTCAGAATCTGAATACATCACCGATAATACACAGCTTTTTTTACGCGATTTACAAGATCACAGCATAAGAATAATTGATTCTATTGAAACCTATCGCGATTTATTAAGCGGAATAATGGATGTTCACTACAGTAATACTTCTAATAAAATGAATGAGGTGATGAAGGTGCTCACCATTATGTCAAGCATTTTTATTCCGGTTACATTTGTGGCAGGTGTATACGGAATGAATTTTGAATTTATGCCCGAACTAAAATCTCCATACGGATATATTGGTACTTGGGTTGTAATGATTTTAATGATGCTCGGGCAAATAGTTTTCTTCAAAAAGAAAAAATGGCTTTAAAGCAAAGTAAACGTTCCTTTTAATTGAATGTATTCCCCTCTTGAATTTTTAAAATCTATCAAATAAACATATACATCATTTGGTGCGCCATTCCCAGTCCATCCTTCATTAAAATCATTGGTGCTAAACAATAAATTTCCCCAACGATTATAAATCCTTAAGATATAATCACTTTTATCTACAAAATGTGTTACAGGTTTCCAAACTTTGTTTACACCTTTTGGCGCAAATGCCGTAGGAATAAAAACGTCAGCTTCTATATACGCAGTTGCTTTATTGCTGTTTGCATTTTCTAAAATACCATAAATATTTGTTGCACCTTCAACAGCACTTACAATGTATTCAATTTTCGATCCTTCGGGTGCGGCCTCCTCTAAATTATCAGTATACTCGTTAATTGCCCCATTTGTATATCCTGTGGGAAACAAGGGAAACTCGTCGTTAACCACTCTGTAAATATTATACCCTGCAATTCCACCGGAAAAGCCAAGATAATTATTCCAAGTTAAATGCTTTTGAAAAAAATTGCTTTTATTGTTGGTTACACGCAACAAAATACTTTGTGCAGTATTACTTGTAGTTCTATCGTTTCCGCAACTGTCTTTTACTACTGCATAATAGTAATATGATTTTTCTTTTGTTTTTAAATCAGAATCGGAATAACTGTAATTTCCTACTCCGTTAGCTGCAACAAATCCAATTTTTGCAAAACTTAAACCATCTTCACTTCGGTAAATATCAAATCCGTTTCCGGTTTTAGTAGAATCAACGAAAAATCGCAAAGCAACATTTTCATCATCCATTACAGAAACAGTTCTTAAATAAATAAAACTAGGAGCCGGTGTTTGAAAAGTAAAAAAGAAAACACGGTTAGAAGAAGACGTTACACTTTTAGTTGCATTAAATGCTCGCACATAATACGAAACATTTGCAGATGGATTTACATTGGTATGGACAAATGAAGTGCCGGTGGTAGTGGCTACTTGTAAATAATTGCTTCCATTTACTGAGTAATAAATTCTGTACTCAGAAACTCCTCCCTTCATCCCAACATATGCATTCCATTTTAAAGATGTTTCGTATTTACATTTATCATACGTATACTGTAAATACATGGTTTTGTGCGGAGTATTAAGTATTCCTTTATTTCCGCAACTATCAAAAGGAGCATTTAATAATTCTACCGGCTCTGTATTGGCAGTGGTTGGTGTATACGTGTAAAGAGTTGTGTTTTTGCCGGGAACAGAATCTATTTGAGCATTTAAAAAATTAATTACTTTGTAAATGTAATATCCCGAGCAATCTGTAGAGGGTGATGTTGGATAACCTAATATTGTTTGGCCATTTGGCAATACACTTATTGAATCAATATCGGAAGTAAAGGGCCCTGTTTTATCTTGAAACAAACCTCCTTTTATATTGGAAGTAGAAGTACATCCACTATTATCGCCAATTAAAATTCGGTAATTAATAGTGGCTGTGCAAACACTAATGGTATCATTATATCCCAACCCTCCGGTTATTTTAAAATTACTCCAAACGCCTGCCGGAAATTCTTTTAAAATGGTATAACTGGATGATGTTGTAGACAAAGGAGGTAATTTTAAAGCATTGTACGTTACGCCAACAATTCCCGGTCCCGGATTTACAAGATTTAAAAATAGAGTTCTTAATGTATCGGAAGGACTAGAGTTTATTGTTCCGGTAGGCCCCGATTTTGTAATTACATAATAAAACCTGCTTTGTATATCGGCACCCGCCCCTACATGCGTAAATGTATTTACTCCAATAGGTGTAACGGTTCCTATGGTTGTATAGGGTCCGGTTTTTACTGTAGCATAAAAAATTTCGTAAGCAAAAAATTGAGAAGAGGGGTCGGAAGGAGGTAACCATGTTAAAGTTACATCACCTATGGTGTTAGTGGATAGGCATTTTAATTGGGGCGCCAAAACCTGACCAAAAGTGGTTTGAAACAAAAAAATAAAATATATAAACCCAACCCTCAACATAGGCTATAACGTATAAAGTTAAGAAAAATTGCACGGAAAACCTTTTTGGCAGTGTAATCAAAAATTGATAAATTTGATAAAACCTTTAAAACATGAAGAAAACCTTACTTTTAATCTGTACCATTTTAACAATTGGTGCTAACTCTCAAACCTTTAATCCGGATGTTAATTTTGATGGAACCTGGATAACTAACTCTAACTACCCTGCTCCTGAACCTTTGGGCTGGATAAGTACAAATGTTTTAACAAACTCATTTGCAAGTTCATCTAACCCGGTATCGGTAACGCAATCCACTAACAATTGTTTTGGTGGTTCATCTATGCGTATTGAAACCAAAAAATTTACTTTAGGTGCATTAACGGGGTTTTTGCCTGATACTTGTGGATTTGCAATGACAGGTACTGTTGTTATTTCGTTTTCAGGTGCAAGATTAGTAGACGGTTATCCTTTTACAAGCAGACCAACATACTTAACCTATTGCTACCAAGCAGAACCACAACCAGGTGATACATGCGGGCTTGGTGTATTATTTTGGAAATGGAATGGTTCTACCAGAACTATAATTGGCGGAGGTCTTAATCAGTATTCAACTTCCAATTCTTCTATGACCAACGCAACCTTAAACATTGTTTATACCAGCACCATAACGCCTGATAGTATGGCAATATATGCCGGCTCTAGTTACAAGTTTCCAACAACCGGCACCTCTATCAGAAAAGGAGCAAAAGAAGGAAGTATCTTTTATGTAGATAATATTTTTTATCCGGGTGTGGGTGTTGGAGAACAAAATATTTTTGATATAAAATTATCTGTATTCCCTGTTCCTGCTACAAACGTATTAAAAGTAGTTGCTGATAATAACGATGCAAAAAACATGGTTATAACTGATTTATCAGGAAAAACAATTGAAAAAGTAATGTTTGAGAATAATACCTTAAATATTCCGGTAACGAATTATCAAAATGGTGTTTACTTGTACACTGTAATTGGCTCACAAGGACAAACACTAAAAACAGGTAAGTTTACTGTTAACCGATAAAAGAAATTCTTTAACTTTAAACCACCTTGGAAACAGGGTGGTTTTTTTATTTAAATACAAAATATGCACCTATGAATATTGAAGAAAAAATAAACAACGACATTAAAACTGCAATGCTTGCAAAGGATTCTAAAAAACTGGAAGCTTTACGCGCCATTAAATCATCTATACTCCTTTTGAAAACTTCGCCTGAAGGATTAACAGAAGAAAGCGCCATGAAATCAATTCAAAAGGAGGTTAAAAAGCGTAAAGAAAGTTTTGATTTATACGTTCAACAAAACCGACAAGATTTGGCTGAAGTAGAAAAGTTTCAGGCAGAAATTATGGAAGAATATTTACCAAAACAGTTAAGCGAAGATGAAATTAAAACAGAGCTTCAGAAAATTATTTCATCTGTTGGTGCAAGCGGACCCGGAGATATGGGAAAAGTAATGGGCGCTGCCTCTAAACATTTTGCAGGAAAAGCCGATAATAAAATTGTATCGCAATTGCTTAAACAGTTGTTAGGGTAAACCTACTCCCTTATTATTGTTTTCTTTTCGGTAAATGCTTTTTGCCAACCGGCAGGAAAAATAATAGAATTTTGTTCGCTCATCTTTTCCATTATTGAAATTACTTCTGTTTGTAGAGAATTAGGTAATTCATAAAATGCTTTATCTAATTGTATTCCTCGCTCAAAATCAAGTGACCCACTTTGATGCCGGATTGCGTATTTTTTGTCTTTATAAACGGTTATTAATTTCACCCTACCGTCTTCTAATCCGTTTGAAGCAAGGGTGCCATAAACAACTATCGGATCAATCTGTCCATCATTATCTACATCATTTAACTGAACATACTTTGTAAAAAACCAAATATTACTTTCCTCTTTTTTAGGCAGAATAAAATCTTTAATGGTATTTAAAAGAAATAATTGATTGTTTTTTAAATTAAAAAGAAAGGCCTTTATGGTGTCATTTTTAATCTTTAAAGAATCCTTTAAATAATCTCTTTCGGTTAAAACTAAATAATTACTTCCAGTATTATCAATGTATTCATAAATTCTGAACACCTTAAATTTAATAGCAAATTTAGCTTTTACCGTTTCGTTAAAAATTTCTTTCGACTCTTGTTCTGATAAAGTTCTGGATGACACGGATTTATTCTGTGAAACAGAAACATTTACCAAACAGATAAATATTATTAAATTAAAATATTTCTTCATTAACTTTTAGCCTTCGCCAATCCAAATAATTCCTTGCCAATTCCGGTTATGGAAACAAAATTTAAAGGAAACTCTAAAAACACATGCAAGAAGCTTAAAAAGAATAAAACTTTTAAACCTTTTGTGTAATCAATTGCGTAAAGTGCCACCGAAATAACCCAAATTACCAAAGTGCCAATTAAAACATTTTTTGGAACCTGATGCCATTTAATAACAGATGTTTTAGAAAACCAATTTAAATAATGATAGGTGTAAGCAAATGCAATAAAACGCATAATTACAAATCCACTGTTAGTGCTGTATATTTCTCCCAGGCTATTTAATTGTTGCAAATTAAATAATTCAATTAATCTAAAATTTAATTCAGCAAACAAATTATAGCTTTTTTGAACGTACCCGCTAACTGCATAATTTAAATTATCGGGCTGAAAAACAAAAAAAGTACTTGCACAAAGTATTAAAACAATTACTGAAATTAAACCTTGCCACGATCGTTCTTTTAAAACACCATAAAGCATAAATAACCACGTAAACACAAACACATGAATAATGGTTGGTAAAAATATTCCAAACCAAATAAAATAATTGGGGGCATTGTTAATAAAAGCAACTGAAATAATGGCTAATATTAAAAGTAAAATTCTGTACAACCAATCTTTAATAAAAACAAAAACTGCTGACGCAAAAAGTGAGAAGGTAATAATATTAGTGATTAAATCGCCATCTTTTTTTGAAGGATTAAAATTATAATACACTAAAATTACGCAGGCAATCCCTAAAAATAAAAAATCGTATTTACCCTTTGTAAAATAATTTTTTTTATGAAGCCAGCCAATTTCTGTAAGATAGTGCAAAGGACCTAAAACTCCATACGAAAAAAGAAACAATTCAAACGGTACAAAAAAGGCAATTAAACAACTTAATATAATTAATCCGGTATTTAAATGGTGTATGGTTGCAGACTTCATAATTCCTTATTTTTTCACTTTATCGGTATATTCTTTATAAAACTCGGGCCACTTTTTTGTTTTAAAATGGTTGTCACCATAAAACAATAAAACAGGCTTTAATGTTTCAGGTGAATAATAAAAATTTAGAACATCTATTGTATTCATTTGTTCATCTAAAAAACATAAGCTTGGTAATGAAAACCGGTTGTTTGATAATTTAAAAGCTAATGTGTGCATTGGGAAATTATTGATAAGTGCTTTAAAATGCTTTTCTCCTTTAAAACTAATAGTATCTCCCATTTCAACATTAAATTCAACCAAGTAAAATTTTTCATTTATTATTTTAGCAACAGCACTGTCAACAAAAGTAGTTTTCTGCATTACCTTTCCCGAATTACAAAAACTACTTGAAATATGGAACAATACTTTTTTTGGCTTTTTTTTCTGCAATTTTTCTACTTCCTGAAAAGTGTATAATTTAACCGGCTTTTTGCTAAAAACCGTATCGTAAAATGTGCGCGTAAAATTCTTATTAAAATCATCAAAAGTAATAGTTCTCCAAACATTCTCTACCATAAACACCAGTAATGGCTCCAGCTTCTTCTCCTCCATATAGCCCTGAGAAAGCAAAGTGTATTCAAAATTATTAGTTACAAATATGGTAGAAGGATAACTTAGTTGTTGCCCTAACATTTTTAATGCAAATTCATGTGGGGTTTTGGGCTCTCTTGAAATAGGTTTGTAAACTTTTCCATTATACTCTATGGTATCTTTCCCCTCTGCATTAAATTTTATCGGATAAAAATTTTGGTTTATATAAGCAGCAATGTTTGGATTTGAATAGGTAGTTCGCATCATGTGTTTACACCAGCCACACCAATCGGTGTAAAAATCAAATAAAAATGGTTTTTGAGCGGTTTTGTTTAACTCCTGTGCCTCTTTTATTGAAATCCAATTTACCAAGCCATTTGTTTCATTTTGACCAAATACATTTAGGGAAATGAATGCAGTAAGAATGAAGCTAAATATTTTGAATCTTAACATTTTATTAATGCCCCAGTTGAAGCTAAAATTGTAAATTTGTATAAAATTAAAACATATTATCATGATTAAAAAATTACTTTCATTCAGTCTGATTTTTATCATCAATCAATCTATTAATGCGCAAGCTTTTAATGGAATGTACCATTTTACAGGTGTTATGACCGGTAGTGCTAGCACAGGAACAGTAGATCCTACACCTCCTCCAACTGCCAATGGTGTTACTTTTGGTGCTTTTACCGCTAATGGTTTTACCGCCTCACCTTCTGCGAATGGTGTATTTGCATGGAGTGCTTGGCCTTTAGGTGCCACTAACGGAGATGACATGAATTTTAGCGGTGCCATAGATCCGGCAAGATATTTTGAAGTTACTTTAACTCCAAACGGTGGAAATACTGTAACAATTAACTCTATTAATTTTAACATGTCTCGTTCTGCTACAGGTCCAAGAAATTGGGCTGTTAGAGGAAATGCTGATACCTATGCCGCTAACCTACAAGCAAGTATCGTTACATCTAATACCAATATTACCACACAAGCCGCAAACCAGTTTTTCTGGGCACTTGATTCGTATACAGTAACAGGAGGTAAACAAGAAGTTGGCTCATCCATTTCTCCAGGTACTTCTTACGCAGGGCAAACAAACCCTATGACTTTCCGTTTTTATGCATGGAATGCTGAAGGTAATGCCGGTACTTTTAGAATTGATACCGTTGTGTTTAATGGTTTTACTAGTGTAATTGCAGGAACAAAAAAAATTGACTATGATTTAAATTCTGCGTTCAAAATTTTTCCTAACCCAAGCAAAGATGGTGCGGTAACTATAAAATCTAATAATATAACCTTTCAAGCAGTAGAGGTTTACAATGCTTTAGGGCAGTTGGTTACTAGAAGAAAAAATGAAGGTAACTACCAATTTAAATTAGATGTTTCTGAATTTTCTAAAGGTGCTTATTTCATTAAAATTATTTCAGATGAAAAGGTTTTCACCGAGCGTATTATAATTACCGAATAGCAAAACATTATTCAATAAAAAAGCCCTGATAAATTATCAGGGCTTTTTTATTGAATACTTTTTAAACAAGCTAACAAATTATTTTCTTTTGCTACAATAGTACCAAATTTTGTGTTCCAGTATTCTGCTAAATATTCCTGCTCTGTTTGTCCTTTGGTGGGCACTAAAATAATGTTCTTTTTTTCTAATGTGTACAAATCCATTAAAGTACTATAACCACTTCTGCAAATAATAAGCTCAGAAGAACAAATAATTTCGTTCAGAATTTTTAATTCCGGTAAGTAAAAAACAGTTACATTTTTGTTCTTCACCAATTTATCTTTACTGCTTGTAACAATAGCAATATTATTCTCAGTTAGCTCAGGTAAAAAATTAATTATCCGGTTTAGTAAGTTTTCCTGAAAAGGTTCAGGGCCGGATAAAAGAAAAAGTAAATCATACTTTTTACTTACGTTTTGCAAACAAAATCTACTTTGTGGGCCAATATACTTAAGCTTCAAATTAAATGCGTTCTCACCAAGTTCTCCTGACAATCGTTTTGTTTTATCTTCATAATCTGGCACCCAAACCTCAGTAAAGTTTTTTAATAATTTTAAATGAACTTTGTTTATATAATAATTTAAAAAGGGTGTTTTTAAATTAATTTGATGACAAATAATAACAGCATCCATTTTAGGATGAACTAATCCATATCTGTTATCACTAATAATTAAATTAATATGGTTTTCAATAATAATTTTTTTTAATGCTTCCTTTTCCTTTTTAATTGTTCTTTTAAAAGATGGATAGTGAAAAAGTAATTTTAACCACAAAGGTAAAATTGTGCTATATGAAATATTATACTCCGGTAAAAAAACTTTTTTTAAATGCGGAAACTCCTTTTCAAGTATTTTTGATGTTAGGCTAGTAAGCCCTAGTACAACTTGATTATTATTGTTTAGTAATTTTTTAATTATCGGTACACACCTAGTGGCATGACCCAAGCCCCAATCTAAAGGTGCAACAAAAATAATTTTATTTTCAACCTCTTCGGGAAACAATTACTTTTCTGGATTTAAAATAAACTGCTTTAATTCTTTATCTAATAAATACTTATTAGCAAAATTTTTAAAATCCTCCTTTTTTAATCCATTTACCCAAGCATTAAATGTATCAATACCATCGTAACTTTCGTTATAAGTATCGCAGCCAATAATATATGTAAGCCAGAAGTTATTTTCCTTTAATTGTAATTCACGCTCTTTTAAAAATCCTTCTTTTACTTTAATTAAATTTTCGTCGTTACTTCCGTTCTTTTTTACAGCATTAACTTCGTCAATTGCTGCGCTAATTAATTTATCTACATTTTCAGGGGCACAAGCAAATGAACATATCAATTTTAAACCCGGCTTAGGAACTGCTGCCATGCTCGGATAAATTCCAACTCCATATACTCCCCCTTTATCTTCTCTTAAATTTTCTCTTAACGTAATGTTTAATAATTTTAATAATGCATACACTTCCATCCTGTTTTGACGGTTGTATTCAAAAGGAGCTGACCAAGTAAGATTTACCCTACTTCGTGGTTCATTTCCTTTCTTAAATACTTTTTTTACATTTCCTTTAGGTGGAGATATTCCCAAATCTATAAATGTTTCTTTTTTTGTTGAAGCTGATATTCCACCTAAATACGTTTCTAACAATGGCTTAATTTCTTCTAGTTTAAAACTTCCAACAAAATAAAATGTAAAATCTGTTGGGTCAGAAAATCTTTCCTTAAATATTTCATTGCAACGTTTTTGATTTACTTGATTTAGTTCATTTTCAGCTAATGGCTTTGCTGTGTAATGGTAACCCGACATAAAATAATACATAGAGTCATAAAACACCTGATCGGGATCACTACCACGGTTTTCAAGAAATGCTTTTTGCTTATCAATTGTGGTAATAAAAGCACTAGAATCTTTTCGCGGTTTGGTAAAAATTAAGTGAACTAATTGCAACATGGTTTCCAAATCAGCTTTACTTGAATTGCCATTTAAAGTTTCTTCATATAAGCCAACACCAGTATATACTCTGCATGTTTTATCTTGCATGTACTTCTCTAATGAAACAGCATCAAACTTTCCATACCCCGATTCATCTTGAACACTGTTTGAAAAATCGGCGTTTAAATAATCCTTTCTATCATACAAACTTGTACCACCTTTACTTGTAGCAGAAAAAATTACTTCATCGTTTTTAAAATCGGTTGGCTTCACCAAAACTCTAACGCCATTTCCTAAAGTCCATTCCGTAACGCCATAACCTTTATCAACTGTTTTAAATGCTTTTTGTGGTGTTGGCTTTTTAGGCAATAAAGCCTCGTTTATTACCTTGTCAACGTAAGCAATGATCTCTTTGTTTTCTTGCGCTGCTTTAAAGGTATTTTTTATTGCTTCTTCCGTTGGGATTTTGGCTCCTTCTTTTTCAGTTAACATCATTACAGCAGCCACATTTTCTCCGTTACTTATCCATTTTTTTGCCAATGCGTTAATAGATTCAAGTGTAATAGTTGGAAGAATTTCTTTGTAATATTTATAATCAAATTCTACTCCGGTATAAACATCTCCGGTTAAAAAATATTGCACGTATTGATTTATAATCTGTTTCGATTCAGTTTTATCGCGTTCATTATACTGCTTTTCTATACCGGTTAAGAGTTGTTTCTTCTGCCTATCTAATTCTGTTTGTGTAAAACCATGCCTCTTTACCCTTTCGTTTTCTGTTACTACTGCATTTAACGCCGCTTCTTCTTTACCGTTAGGAACAATGGCAAAACTTCCATAAATATCTTTGTTTCTTATAAAAGAAAAATAGCCTGAATATGCGAACATAAAAGGCGCATTTGGTTGCTTAGATACTTCACTCATACGAGCATTTATCATTCCGTTGTACAATTCGTTTTTTAATGATTCTTTATAATCTCCAAAATTGCTATAATCTAAAAGTTCTTTTTGCATAAATGCCAACTGTACCATGTTGTAAGAAGACTCTTTATCACTTGCAATGGCCACACGCATATCTTTTTGATCAGGCACATTCCATTTTTGAATTGGTTTTGGATTTACAGGTTTTGGAATATCAGAAAACACCTCTTTAATTTGTTTCTCCATTTCATCCACATTAATATCTCCTACAATAATTATGGCTTGTAAATCGGGACGATACCAATCTTTATAAAATTGCTTTAATAAACGTTGCGGACAATTTTTCAAAACTTCGGGTTTACCAATAGGCAATCTTTCAGCGTAACGAGAATCTTTAAATAAAACCGGCCATGTTTTTCTGTTCATTCTTTCCATGGCACCTTGGCCTAAACGCCACTCTTCCATCACCACACCGCGTTCTTTTTCTATTTCTAAACTATCAAAAGTTAAGTTGCATGCCCAATCTTTTAAAATTAAAATTCCTTTGTCCAAAATATCTTTTTTATCAGTAGGGATTTGCAACATGTAAACTGTTTCATCAAAACTGGTGTAAGCATTTAAATCGGGGCCAAATTTGGTTCCAATACTTTCTAAATAATTCACCAAATCGTTTTTCTTAAAGTTTTTAGAACCATTAAAGGCCATGTGCTCTACAAAGTGTGCTAATCCTTGTTGATCGTTGTTCTCCATAGTACTTCCGGCATTTACGGCTAAACGTAATTCGGCTCTGTTTTCCGGCTTTTTATTTTGTTCTATGTAATATGTTAATCCATTACTCAGCTTTCCGCTTCTAACTTTTGGGTTTAATGGTAAAGGTTTTTTATCATCAATGGGCGTTTGCGCAACCAGTGCGTAACTCAATAAAATCAATAAACTCAAAAATTTCTTCATGATGTATTTTTTAATAATTAAGTAAATATATTAATAAAATGATTAAAAGATAAGGAATATCTATTCTTAACAATTTATACATTTATAGCATGAGCGAAAGCTTGTTAAATCACATAAACAGCCTACTAAAAGTATTGCCGGAAACTCCGGGGGTTTATCAATATTTTGATACGGAAAACAATTTACTTTACGTTGGTAAAGCAAAAAACTTAAAGAAACGAGTAAGCAGTTATTTTACAAAAGAGCACGATACGGCACGTTTAAATTTATTGGTAAAAAAAATTGCCGATATAAAAACCATAAAAGTAGAAAGTGAATTGGATGCACTTTTATTGGAGAATAATTTAATTAAAAGCTTAAAGCCAAAATACAACATTAATTTAAGAGATGATAAAACCTATCCGTGGATTATCATAAAAAACGAGCGATTTCCAAGAATATTTTATACACGAAAAAAACTAAAAGATGGTTCTGAATATTTTGGTCCTTATGCAAATGTAAGAGTTATTAAAGCGCTATTAGATTTAGTAAAGCAACTATTTCCGTTAAGAAATTGTGCTTACGATTTAAAAGAAGAGAATATTAAAAACAAAAAATACAGAGAGTGTTTAGAATTTCATATTGGAAAATGTAAGGCGCCTTGTACCGGAAGGCAAAGCGAAGGCGATTATAACAACGGTATAAAAAGGATTAAAGAAATTATTAAAGGGGATTTACCCTTTGTAATTCGGGATTTGCGAAAAGAGATGGAATTGTTTGCTGAAAAACTGGAGTTTGAGAAGGCAGATGAATTAAAACAGAAAATAGAATTATTGGAAGCTTTTCAAAGTAAATCTACCATTGTACACCCAACCATTACCAATGTAGATGTGTTTAATATAGTGAGCGATGAAAAAACCGCCTACATCAATTATTTTAAAATAAAAGAAGGTGCTATTATACAAGGACAAGTTTTAGAATTAAAGAAAAAATTAGAAGAACGTGATGAAGAATTGTTGGTGTTTGCAATGGTAGAATTCAGACAACGATTTAATTCCGCTAACAAAGAAATTATTTTACCCTTTATACCCGAAATTAAATTACCGGATTGTGAATATGTTGTTCCTAAAATAGGTGATAAAAAGAAACTATTAGATTTAGCCTATAAAAATGCAATAGAATTTAAACTCGAAAAAGATAAGCAAATTTCTATCCTTGATCCGGAAAAACACACCGAAAGAATAATGGAGCAAATGAAAAAAGATTTGCGCCTAAAAGAACAACCGCGAAGAATTGAAGGGTTTGATAATAGTAATATTCAAGGGAATTACGCGGTAAGTGCAATGCCTGTATTTATTGACGGGAAACCAGCCAAAAAAGAATACCGGCATTTTAATATAAAAACAGTTGAAGGCCCCGATGATTTTGCAAGCATGGAAGAAGTTATTTACAGAAGATATGCACGCGTATTAGAAGAAAAGCAAATTTTGCCACAGTTAATTGTGATTGATGGTGGCAAAGGACAATTAAGTGCGGCTGTGAAGAGCTTGCAGAAATTAAATTTGTTTGGTAAAGTGGCCATTATTGGAATTGCTAAAAAGCTGGAAGAAATTTACTTTCCGGGCGATTCCATTCCGCTTTATTTAGATAAAAGAAGTGAAACATTAAAAGTAATTCAGCACATACGCGATGAAGCACATCGTTTCGGTATTACGCATCATAGAAATAAAAGAAGCAGAGAAACATTTAAATCAGAGTTGAGCGAAATAAAAGGAATAAGCGATGCCACTGCAACAAAACTACTCACACAATTAAAATCTGTAAGCAATATTAAATCCAGCTCGTTGGAAGAATTAAGCGCTATTGTTGGCACAAGTAAAGCTAAATTGGTATTTAACCATTTTCATATTTAATTTTATTAATATGATTATCAATGCTTTATGAATTTTAACGTTAATAATTTTGGTTTATATTATAAACTACTTTACGTTTGTATCATCAAATTTAAAAACATGGAAGAAAAAGAATTAAATCCGATAGAAAGTTTACAGCTCATTTCAAAAATGGTAAACACCGCAAAAAACAAATTAGCCGATGATGGCTTCCTACTCATTATGTGGGGTTGGTTGGTTTTTATTGCCGCAAGCGTAAACTATATTTCAATCAAACTAAATTTACCTTTTGGTGAATATGCTTGGGGCCTTATGCCATTGGGTGGAATTTTTTCGGCTATTTACGGTATAAAGCAATCGAAAAAAGAAAAAGTAAAAACATATATAGACACTTATTTAGGATATTTATGGGGCGCTTTTGGTATTGCATTGGTAGCAACACTTGTATTTATGCCAACACACGGCATTAAAACAAGCTACTTCTTTTTAATGTTGTTATACGGCATTGCTACTTTTATTTCAGGGGGATTACTCAATTTTAAACCGCTGGTTTATGGGAGTCTCGTTTCATTTGCATGTGCAATTGCTTCTGTATTTTTAAATGAAACTGACCAGTTAATGATTATTTCAATTGCCATTTTATGCAGTTACATTATTCCTGGACATATGCTTCGTAAAACATTTAAATCACAAACAAATGTTTAAAGAACTTGATCCTATACTCCACTCGCAATTACGCTTGGCAATTGTTTCCTTACTGGTATCTGTTAAAGAAGCGGAATTTACCTTTTTAAAGGAAAAAACAAATGCTACTGCCGGAAACTTAAGTGTTCAGTTGCAAAAGTTAAAAGATGCAGGTTATATAGAAATAGAAAAAAAGTTTAAAGACAATTACCCTCAAACTATTTGCAAAATTACACCACAAGGTATTCAGGCATTTGAAACGTATTTTAAAAATATTCAAGAATATTTAAAACCAAAAAAGTAAAGAAATGAAAACAAAATTTAAACTTGGTATTTGTTTTATAACTTTTATTAGCTCAACAGGCTTCTATTATACTCAAAACAAAGAAAAGGTAAAAAACCAAATTTACGGTGGCTTCGGTTACATGAGTTACTCAGGAGCTTACCTAAACCAGGCATCATTTAATTCGGCCATATCTGCAAAAAATTACACTACACTAAATCCTTTTCAACACGGTTTTGGAGGAGGTGGAGGATTTTGCATAAACAATATTTACTTGGGTGGAGAAGGTGGAGGTTTTGTAAAAAACAAATTATTCAATCAAACAAATAATATGACCATTGAAAGCGGCTATGGCTTTTTTAATTTGGGGTATGTATACTCTATAAAAAAACGTTCGTTCATTACTCCTCTTATAGGCATTGGAACCGGTGGTTATGTTATAAATATAAAAGACAAAACCTCCATCTCCTCGTTTGAAGACCAAATTAGTAGGCCTTCTAATGTTAGTGAGATGGAATGTGGTGGCTTGCTTTTACAAGCAAAATTTGCGTACCAGTATTTTATTTCCGCTAATCACTCTTCCGGATTGTTTTTTGGAATAATGGCAGGGTACAGATATAATCCAGCTAACTGGACAATGAAAATAAATAACCAAGCGGTAAACGGACCTCAATTAAACATGAACGGAATTCACCTTAGTATTATACTGGGTGGTGGTTCATTAACTAATAAAAACTAATAATAAAATGGAAACAATTCAATCAGAAAAAGAAAAAATGCTTTGGAAAGAAGCAAAAAAAAGAGTGGAGTTTAAAAATCATCTTTATACTTATTTAATTATTAACTCGTTGCTTTGGACTATATGGCTTATAGGCGAATGGAGGGAAGAGAACTCTAGTTTTCCTTGGCCATTATACTCAACACTTGGATGGGGTATTGGTGTGTTTTTTAATTACATTGGCGCGTACCATTCGAAAAATAAATTAGATAAAGTAGAAGAAGAATATCAAAAGCTGTTAAGAAAAAATAATGTGTAAACTATTTTCTTTTTAAGTTTATAGAATTGTTTACTCCATTATTTATTACCATTAAACTACAATAATTGTACGAGAAAAATAAAAAAAGCCGGAGTTAACCGGCTTTTAGATATTCAATTATTCTATTTCACATTTCGTATAAACCGTACTGCCCTTCGCTTTGTTTTCGCATTCCGATTTTGCATCTGCTTCTTTTCCTTTAATATCAAAATGCTCATCGCCTCCGGCAGCTTTATCGCAATGACATTCATACGTTTTTTTACATGATGTATTTAAAAATACAACTAAGCCTAATAAGGCTACGATTCTGATTGTTTTTTTCATATTATTTTGTTTTTAGGTTAATTAATCTTCTCTTTCCATTTTAAGTACAACTTTTTTTCCGGGGAAACCAAAAGCTGCAAAAGTTTCAAATTCCATTCGTTTACGTTTGCTAACTAAAACTTTGTAAATACCGCTAAAGGCAATACATTGTTCAGCAGCTTTAACATCTTCTATACCATGTGCGTGATCGGCCTGGTTATTAAACTCCAATATTTTTCCCTTATCTCTTATTTGCCAGGCAAAGCCGCTGTGTCCTTCTTCTCCCAAATACCAAAGTCCCTTACATGACTCCTTGTAAATTTCACATTCACTGAATTTAAATCGCGGCAATTCCATTTGGTTAACCCCATCAACAGATAACTCCGCTACTTTCCATTTCTGCCCATCTAAACGATTGCTTACTGTTTTGGTTTTGTTACAAGAAGCCATTGCTAATAAAAGTCCCGTAATAAATAGAATTTTCTTAATCATAATTATTAGTTTAATTTAGTTTGAAATAATACTTCCACATCCGTTTCACCGGGCGTAATGGTTCCGTTCTTGGTTCCTGCCTGATGCTTTAAGGTAATTTTACTTGTTCCGTTAGACGCAGAGCCTGTGCGCCATTTAGTACTTAAACCAACCGGTAAACTTTTAGTATCTACATCCAAGTAAAGTGTTTGAATAGTTACTCCGCTATGTTGAAAGAAAAACATATGCTCATCACGTTCCTCCCAAATTTCTTTAGACACTGTGTCAACCGGATTTTTCGTTTGATCAAACAACAATAAATTAACCAAGTACGTTTTATTGGGCTGTAATTTTATCGAATCAAATTGTACAGGAGCATTCCCTCCCGGACCATCCGGGTCATTAAAATAAGCGGTTAACACAGTAGATGTGTTTGCCGAATCGGTAAACAATAATTTCAAACTGGTAATTAATTCAGGAGAATTAGTTAAAGGAGGCGGTAAAGGCTGTAAATCTTTATCCTTTTTACATGCAGCAAAAAGAATCAGAACTGAAACTATTGCTGCCATCATTTTATTTTTCATTTTTCATTTTAGTTTTAGGTTTATAAATTATTAAAGGCATTTTTATTCTTAATTGTATGTTTCGTCCGGCTGCATCTGTATAATAGCGGAAACGATCGAGGTAATCGCGGTATACCGTATTTAATAAATTATTAGCGGCAATACTTATATTTAAACTTTGTTTTCCTAACTTAAATAAGGAGCCTATTTCTGCAGCAACCAAACCAAACGCTTCGGGTGGCGGAGCAAAATCTGTTTGTGCAGGTACACGCCATTGTTTATTTACATACTGATAACCTGCTGCTACAAAATAACGATTACCCGATACTTTAAATTGATAGCGCGCATTTAGTTCAAATCTATCTGAAGGCATATAAATTAAATAATCGTTAATAGTATAATTCCATGCTCTTAACAACATGGCTTTTGCCATTAAATTCCAATGATGGTTAATTACAAAAGTTGATTTTATATCTAAACCACTAATTCGGGCTTTAGCTTGCTCAAATGTAAAAACCGGGAAAGCCCCTTTAATGGTTAGTTCAGGATTAAGAGCCGGGTTCATGTAAATAAAATTTTGAAACTGATTATGATATGCAGTTACTTCAGCCTGAATTTTTTCGGTTTGAAAAATGCCGCTTAAAGTTGCATTTATAACTTTTTCAGGATTTAAACTTTCTCTTCCACGTTCAATAGCTCCCACCCCGTGATGAATTCCATTACTATACAATTCATTAGGCGCCGGCGCCCTCCAAGCAGATCCAATGTTTGCGAAAGCATTAAAGTGTTTATTAGGTTTATAAATTGCTCCCACGTTCCAGCTAACATTATTAAACTTTAAATTAGGAGAATACAATTCATTGTTCTTATAAAAATAAGACTGCAAATATTTTTCATCGTAACGAACTCCTGCTTCAAATTCAATATGTTGTTTAACGAATCGTTCTGTTGCAAACAAACCCCAAGTTTGACTGATATAATTAGGAATAAAAAATCTTCCCAAGTAATTATTAAACTGATGCATGTAACTACCGCCAAACTGCCCTCTGAACGATTTGATATTATCGTGCTCCACAACTAAATCTGCAGTTTGCGTTTGAATACGGTAATCTAGCTCAGGCAAATTAAGCGCAGCCAGGGAGTCATTTAGTGGTTTATGTTTATCAAACTCTAAGCGTTTATTGTATTGATAAGCATATTGAAAGTTTAATCGCCATTTATTTGTTAAATGAAAGTGGGTTTTACTTTTTATCAACTCATGTTCTATTTGCTGATTAGGCCTACCTATTTGATACGAAAATTCTGCCAAACTATCGGCGGGTTTTTTTAGCTCTAGTGCGTTTTTAAGGTCGGTTAAATTATGAATATGTGCGCTACTAAAAACACCCACTTTTGTATTAAACTGCGAATAATATACCTCCGTACCCCAATTTTTACGATGGTATGCCAAGGCGTAAGAAAAATTATATTCTTCTACTCCTGTATTCTTCATATAATAATTAGGAGTATGAATTGAACCTGCCTTTCTATACGTTCCTTGGGCTCGCCAACTGAAATTTTTTAATTTTTCAAATTTGCCTTGTAAAATTGCAGAGGCAATTCCCGATCGTCCATTGCTTGCCCCTACCATATTCACCTCTCCGGTTACTCCAGTGGTGTCGGGTAATTCAGGGGCTTCTACCAATACCACGCCACCAATGGCATCGCTACCATAGCGTACAGCGTTAGCGCCTTTTATTACAGATAAGCGTGTGGCAATAAATGGGTCCACTTCCGGGGCATGCTCATTACCCCATTGCTGTCCTTCGTGTCTCACGCCATTATTCACAATTAAAACTCTATAACCCTGCATGCCGTGAATCATTGGTTTTGAAATAGTACCTCCAGTATTTAAACTTGTAACACCTGAAACATTTTTTAAGGCCTCGCCTAAAGTAAGGCCGCGTGTTTTATCCAATTCTTCTCCGGTAATATCTGAACGCATTTGTGTTTGTTTCATTTCAATTCGTTTATCCATTACATCTACTTCTTTTAACTCAAAGGCGCTATGCGGCAATTTAATTTTTACAAAAACATTTTTTATGAGATTCACTTTTATTAATGTGTCGCTGCAACCAATGTGCTGAACAAATAATGAATAATTTGTGCTGCACAAATCACTAAAAACAAACTGACCATGACTATCGGTAGTTACAACTTTATTCATTGGCAAAAGTGTTATTGCACAATCGGCCAGCTCGCTTCCGTCGTCTAAATCAATCACCTGCCCGCTTATTTTTAACGAACATTGCGATAATGTAATATGTGTAATTGCCACAAATAGCAGCAACATGAAATGCTTTAAACGCATTTTGCTTTTTAAAATAAATTAAATAGAAGGTTGGTAGTTAAGATTAAGCTACAACCGGGGGTGCTCGGGAAGGAAGATTACATACAGAGAATGAGCATTCTTTGTTTTCATTTATTGGAAGTAAACTTGTAGAAACCGTAGCTACAATTTGCGTAATTAATACTAAATCGGGTATAAAATAAACCGGTGTATTTATATCAAGAATATCACAATTTATATGCGCCTCTTCTACGTGAGTTCCAAGATGCGCGTGGTTTACAAGGCAATAATTATCTGCGGTGTCGTTATGATCGGCAAACAAATCATGCATCGTGTGAACAGGTACCATCACCCATCCAAAAACAAGAAGCATTAAACCTGCAAGATATTTATTAAAAGATTTCAATTCCACAAATTTAAACTAAAAAACAATTATCACATTAAATTGTTGTGATTTTAACATTGAAACACTGTTTTGCAACCATATCTTTGGTTTAAAAGCAGCATCTTAATGCCTACAAAGTAAAATAAACCTATAATTTCTTACTGAATTTAACTATTTAAAACAATATTAAAAAATGAAAACAGCATTAATAACCGGTGCAAGCAATGGAATTGGACTTGAATTGGCTAAACAATTTGCAGAGAACAAGATTAATTTAGTTTTAGTTGCGCGTAATGGAATTAAACTTCATGAAATTTCGAATGAATTATCCAAAACCTTTAACGTTAAATGTTTTGTTATTGCAATAGATTTAAGTGATTACAATAATGCTGAAGAAATTTTCAAAATTTGTAAAAATGAAAATATTCAAATAGATTATCTCATCAACAATGCAGGCTTTGGTGACTATGGCTTTTTTTATGAAAGCGATTGGAAAAAACAATTAGAAATGATTAACCTTAACATTACTTCATTAACTTATTTAACGCATTTGTTTTTACCGGATATGGTTAAAAATAAAAATGGCCGTATTTTAAATGTTGCTTCTATTGCAGCTTTTTTACCCGGACCACTAATGAGTGTATATTATGCAACCAAAGCCTTTGTTCTAAGCTTTTCAGAAGCTCTAAGCAACGAACTAAAAGATAAAAATATTACTGTTACAACTTTATGCCCCGGACCAACTGAAAGTAACTTTTTTAAACGGGCAGATATGGTTGATAGCAAATTTGTAAAAGGAAGGAAATTACCGAGTTCCTCAGAAGTTGCCATTTATGGGTATAATCAAATGATGAAAGGAAAAAGAATTGCAATTCCTGGAATACTGAACAATTTAATGATAAATATTTCTCGTTTTATGCCTCGCGGTTTAGTTTTAAAAACTGTAAGGATAGCGCAATCAAAATAACGTTAACAAAAAAACCTTGAGGAATTAATCCCCAAGGTTAATTAAATTAATTTCAACTTTTAATTAATTTCGAAAATATAAAATTCTAACTTCCTAAATCTTCAAAATTAACATCGGTTGATGAACTGCTGTTGCCTTCGTTTACCGGATGCTCAATTACTGGCGAATTTTCTTTTATATAATCTATCGCCTCATTAAATCCTTCTGTAAATTTTTCAAAGTCTTCTTTGTACAAAAAGATTTTGTGTTTTTCGTAAAAGAATTTACCATCAGCTCCAAATCTTTTTTTGCTTTCGGTAATGGTTAAGTAATACTCGCTACCTTTAGTGCTTTTCACATCAAAAAAATAGGTACGCTTACCTGCTCTAACTGATTTTGAGAACAAATCTTCTCTGTCATTTTTTTCTACTTCGTCCGACATAGTTGCCTGTGTTTTATTTCCGTAAATATTATAAAAAATAGATTAATTATTTCACTTGTTAATAATTCGTTTGTTTTGTTAATACCGTAAAAAGGTGAAAAATGCCTTCATTAAAAGAAAATGATAAAAATAAATTTTACTTACTTGCCCTGTAAATAGCTGCTATTCCGAAACTCAGACTTTGGTATGCCGCATCTTTAAAACCCAGTCTATCAAGAATTTCTACAAACTTCTCGTTATCAGGGAAGGCCTTTACGCTTTCGGGTAAATACGTATAGGCTCGTACATCTTTAGAGAAAATACGGCCAATAAAAGGGGTTACTTTGTTAAAATAAAAATAATACAGGCTTTTAATGAACCCGTTTCTTGGATTAGAAAACTCTAAAACCACTAATTTACCACCGGGTTTTAAAACTCTTTTTAAATTAACTAATCCTTTTTCCAGGTTTTCAAAATTTCTAACACCAAAGCCTACTACAATTGCATCAAAATAATCAGAAGCAAGTGTTAATGTTTCTGCATCGCCATACTCTAATGTGATGAGCTTTTCTAGTTGAGCCTTTTTAATTTTTTCTCGTCCAAACTTCATCATCCCTTCGCTAATATCAACACCAATTATTTGCTTGGGTTTTAATTTGGCGCATTCCATTGCAAAGTCGGCAGTTCCGGTAGCAACATCTAAAATAGTTTTGGGTTTATGTGGAATTAAAAGCTTAACACATTTTTTTCTCCAGCCTTTATGAATTCCCAAAGAAAGCAAGGAGTTTAAAAAATCATAACGGTAAGCAATGTTATCAAACATTTGCGCAACCTGCTCTTTTTTTGATTCTTCTGTTTGATACGGGGTAACTATTTTCATTCCTTTCCTCTGCTTTCTTTCCTCTGTTGCTTCAAAAAAAATTAATGCTTAATAAAATCTAACTTTAGTGCTTCTTCCAATAATAACTCTTTATCAATTGGCACCACACCAACTTGCTCACACACCAAACCGCCAGATAAATTTGCCAAAGCAGCGGTTAACACATCTTTACACTCTAAGGCTCTACACAAGGCAGCTACGCTAATTACGGTATCGCCGGCACCGCTAACATCGGCAATACTTCTTATATGTGCCGGAATGTGTTCTTTTATTTTTCGGGAATTGGTAATTACGCCTTTTTCAGCCAAGGTAACCAAAGCTGTTTCAAATTTTTGCTTCACTCTAAAACTACTTATGGCTCTTTGCAACTCATTTATATTATCGGTAGAAATATCAATTTTTAAACCTTCTCTTAATTCTTTTAAGTTGGGCTTAAATAAACTAACACCTTTATAAGCATTAAAGTTTTTCTTTTTTGGATCAACGCACGTTGGAATTCCTTTTTGTTTAGACAGCTCAACCACTTTTGCAATTAATTTTGGTGTAATTAAACCTTTATTATAATCTTCAAAAATAATTACATCAATTTTTTCGTGTTGAATGATATAGGAAATTAAAGTAAGTAATTGACTTGTTTCTGCCTGGGTAATATCTTCTTCGGTTTCTTCATCAATACGTAACAATTGTGCTTTGTTTCCAATTACACGTGTTTTAACGGTTGTTGCTCTGTCTCTAATTTTTAATATTCCTTTTTGAGAGAGACGTTGCTTTTTTAATAAATCTAAAAAACTTTGCCCTTCTGCATCTACACCAACTACCGAACATAAAATTGGATTAGCGCCAAGTGCTTGAATGTTTAATGCAACGTTTGCAGCTCCGCCTAATCTAATTTCTTTTCCGGTTACAGAAACAATAGGAACAGGGGCTTCAGGAGAAATACGATTTACTTTTCCCCATAAATAACTATCTATCATTACATCGCCAATAATTAAAACATTTAAGTTGTTAAACGATTTAAATATTTCGCGGATGTGTTCTTTTTTAACGGAAAGTCTTTTCATCTGTCAAATAAAGTTAAGCTAGTTTTGCCAATGCTTCTTTCATGCGCTTTAACGCTTCGGTTAATTTTTCTTCGCTGGTGGCATATGAAAAACGGATGTATTTATCATCACCAAAAGCAGCTCCGGGAACTAAAGCAACGTGTGCCTCATCTACTAAAAATAAAGATAGGTCGGTTGCATTTTTAATAGTATAATTTTTATACTTTTTTCCAAAATAATAACTCACTTCGGGGTAAACATAAAATGCTCCTTGTGGAACATTGGTTTTTAATCCGGGAATTTCTTTCATTAATTTTAAAACTAAATCACGTCGTTTTAAAAACGCCTGTTGCATGGGCTTAATGTAGGTATCAAAATCAAGCTCCATTGCTTTGTGCATTGCTTTTTGTGTAATGCTTGAAGTTGCCGATGTAAATTGCCCTTGCATTTTATCACAAGCCTGAGCAATCCATTTTGGTGCAGCTAAAATTCCTCCTCGCCATCCGGTCATTGCAAATCCTTTTGATACTCCGTTAATCGTAATTACTCTATCCTTTATAAAATCAAACTGAGCAAAACTTTCATGTTTTCCAACAAAATTTATATGCTCATATATTTCATCACTTAAAATATAAAGTTCATCATGTTTTACTATTTCTTCTGCCAATGCTTTTAACTCACTTTTTGAATAAACACTTCCTGTTGGATTACACGGTGTGCTTAACATGATTAATCGTGTTTTTGGGGTAATAGCATTTGCTAATTGTTTAGGTGTAATTTTAAAATCAGCGTCAATTTCAGTATCAACAACCACTGGTATACCGCCTGCTAGTTTTAAAATCTCTAAATAGCTTACCCAATAAGGGGATGGAACAATAACTTCATCTCCCGGATTGATTAAACATAATACAACATTGGCAATACTTTGTTTAGCTCCTGTTGAAACTACAATTTCTTCTGGTGTGTAAGTTAATTCGTTATCACGTTTAAACTTTTCGCAAATTGCTTGACGCAATTCAAGGTAGCCTGACACGTGAGTGTAGTAACTAAAGTTTCCATCTACAGCGTCTTTAGCTGCCTTTTTAATAATATCCGGTGTAGGAAAATCAGGTTCTCCCAAACTTAAACTAATGATGTCTATTCCTTGTGCTTTTAATTCACGGCTCTTTCTGGCCATTGCAATTGTTTGCGACTCGGAAATACTATTTACTCTATCAGATAAACGCATAATTAATAGATAACAAATCTAACAACAATTTTACTCTTTTTATCGCTAATATCAATAAAAAATCCGCCCATGTGGAGGCGGATTTTTTGATTAATCAAACTTAAAACTATTGAATAGATATTAATTTTTGTAAAACCTGTTTACCATTTACGGATGTCTTTAAAAAATACACACCAGGGCTAACAGCAGATGGAATTTTAACTACCTTCTTATTCAGCCCTTCATTTTGTTTTTCATCGTAAAAATTAGTGATTAATTGACCATTAATACTATATAAATCTAATGAAACCGATCCTGATTCTTGTAAATTATATGATAAATTCAAAATATCTTTGGTTGGATTCGGAAAAAAGTTGAATTCAACTAATTCCAATTTATTTTCATTTAAACTACTAACAGTAGGAGAAGTTAAAGCAAGTGTTGCAGAAACAGGTAAATCGCCAGAAGTATTTCCATTTAAATTAACAGCGTTGCCGGCAGCGTAAATATTTACAGCTCCGGTTGATGGCGCAACCCATTCAAAAGAAAAAGAAGCAAAGCCAGTACCTGCCTTTGCAATTGTATGTACTGCATTTTGGCGACCATTTCCTGCCGTCATAAATTTCACTCCTGCTCCAGGATTTTGGATTGTACCAGCATTTGAATTACTGCTGTTTAATATTTCGCAACCAAATCCAAAATTATTAAATCCAATTGCCCCAACTATTACATTAACTGTATAAGTTTGACCAGGAATATAAGTGCTATTAGTAAATCCGGGAATGGCAGTAATTGTAGCTCCTGAAGCTATGCTTACGCCACCAGAGTGACATTGATTACATGTTTGCTCACCGGGTGAACCAGTTTGTCCGGGAACGCCCGTGCTGGTAATAATAAAAGCAGTTCCGGTTAAAAACACAACAACTGCAGAAATCAATAAAAGTAGTTTTTTGTTCATAGTTTTAATTTTAAAGTAAATTTAACAATTCAATCTCTTATAACAAAACAAATAATTAAATTTGTCTATGATATATCTTAAAAACAATATCCGTTCAGCTTTGTTTTTTATCATGCTACCTTGTGTAATGTTAAGTCAAAACCCCACAGATAGTAAAACAAAAAAAGAATCAAAAAGTTCAGGTGTAGAGTTTGAAATGAAAAACTATAAGGGAGAACCTTCTGATAGAATTATACTGGAAGTAAATCATACCGGTTGGCTGAATATTCCTTCTAATATAAAAATGAGCTGGAAAAGTGTTGGTTTTAACGTTGCACTTATGTTTGATAAGCCTCTAGGAAAATCTAATTTTAGTTTGGGGTATGGCATTGGCTTATACAGTCATAATTTTCACAGTAATGCAGATTTTGTATACAGATACGACAGCATAAAAAAACACAACGTTACCGATATGATTCCCAGAACAACGAATTATAATATCAACCGTTTTGGTCAAAAAATATTAGAAATACCCTTAGAATTAAGATTCAGAACAAAAACGCTTTATAAATTTAAAGTAATGTTAGGCGGAAAGTTTGGTTATGTAATTCAAGATTTTAGAAAGGTATTTGATGATACCGGAAAATTTAAAATTTACGACACTAAAAACATGAACTACCTGCGTTATGGTGTAGTGTTAAGAATAGGTGTTGAACAAGTTTGTTTTACTGCATCTTATTATTTTAGTGAAGTTTTTAATAAAAATAGAGGTGTTAACGGAATTACGCCTTACTCTTTTGGAATTGCCATTATTCCTTATTAACTATGAGATTAAAAGGAATTGATATTAAAGAAAAATTGATTCATCAAAAAACTAAACTCAACAAACCGGATGAAGCGGTTATTGATGAGGTTTACAAGATTTTGAATAACGATTTACTTCACGAAAAAAAAATTCTGGACAACCTAAAGTACTATCAAAAATCATTTTCTAAAATTGATGAAGAGGATATCAGCGATAAAAGTTTAATTTTTAAACCCACTGAAATAAAAACACTTTGTATTAAATACCGATTAAAGTTTTTAGAATCAAAGTTTTTTAAACCGGAATTACCGTATGAATCGGTTTTAAAAATTAAAGACTTAAATAAATTTTATCGGAAAGATTTAAAAGATTTTAAAATTTTATCGCACCCTAATTCTTTTAAAAACGCAGAAACAACAGAAAACAGCTTGTTGTTTGCGCCTACTAATCATGGCAATTATTACCTTATTCATAGTTGGGGAAACCCACTTAAATGGAATCGAAAATTTCTTTCTTTACCAATGCGTAGCTTCGAATCTATTTTTATAACGGTTGCCATTATTTCCGCCATAATTGCTTTTAGCTTACCAACTCGACTAATTTGGTTGCCGCAAGGGGCAGATTGGTGGGGAGGTTACCGTTTTGGCGCCTTGTTTCACATTTTTATTTTTAATATGGGTATAACGGCCTATGTTACCTTTGCTTTTTCCAAAAACTTTAGTTCCAGCAATTGGAATTCGTACGAAGATTTTGGATAAAAAAAAACCGCTAACCTTTAGGAAAGCGGATTAATAAAGCTTATAACTACTATTATTTATGCGTTTTTTCGCTACTTACAGTTAATTTCTTACGTCCTCTTTTTCTGCGTGCCGCCACTACTCTGCGTCCGTTTGGAGATGCCATACGCTCTCTGAAACCATGTTTGTTAATTCTCTTACGTCTCGATGGTTGAAAAGTCCTTTTCATTGTATATCGGTTTTATTAAATTTTAAAATGGATTGCAAATATAGGGAATTATTTTAATTGCCAAACAAATTTTCCTGAATTTAAGGCCAAAATGGTTAATTTCATTACAATTATATGACATGAAAAGCCCTAAAAATGAGTAATTTTGCCCAAATTTTTAGAAAACTATGGCAAAAGGCCGCAGAGGACAAGGATCAGACACAGATGAGCTACCAAAAGCTAAATTAAGCATTGCCAATCTTAAAAAATCGTTGCGTTTATTTGGTTATTTAAAGAGGGAGAAATGGAAGTTTGCCGTGGGCATGTTCTTTTTAATTGGAACAGCATCTGTTGGATTACTCTTTCCCTTAAAATCAGGCTCTTTATTTGGCTTTTTTGGTTCCAGCGAAGGAAGTATGGAAGCTCAAAAAGAAAGCTTATACCAAGTTGGTTATTTGTTACTTATTATTCTTTTGATTCAGGGTGTTTTTTCGTTCGGGCGCGTTTACTTTTTTACGCAAATAACCGAAAGTATTTTAAAGGGTTTAAGAAGCGATACGTTTAGTAGACTTATTCAAATGCCCATGCAGTTTTTTTCTAAAAACCAAGTGGCTGAATTAAGCAGCAGAATGGCAACCGATATTAATGTTATTTCTGAAGCTTTCACCATTAATATTGCAGAATTAATCAGGCAAAGTATTGTGGGTATTGGTGGCTTGGTGCTTATGATTGTGTATACCAAATGGGAAATTGCTAAGTGGTTTTTATTAATTATTCCGCCACTCACCATTGTATCCATTGTGTTCGCCAAAAAAATAAGAAGCTACAGCAAAACTTTTCAAGACAAAATTGCAGAAGCAAATGTAATTGTGGGCGAATCTTTAACCGGTATTACCAATGTAAAAACCTTTACAAATGAGGCTTACGAAATTTCTCGCTACATCAATAAAGCAACCGAAATAAAAAACTTTGGAATTAAATACGGAATTTTCAGAGGTTCGTTTTTTGCATTTGTAATTACCTGTGTGTTTGGCGCTGTGTTTTTTATTTTGTTTTTAATGGTTGATTTAAAAATTGAAGGGAAAATTTCAGCAGAAGAATTCGGAAGATTTATGATGCTTGCACTTTTTGTTGCAGGTTCGCTGGGTGGTTTGCCCGAACAAATTGCATCTATACAACGCGCATTGGGCGCTACCGATAGGGTTTTTGAATTAATTGACGGACAAATAGAAGATATTAACTTAACAGTTAAAACCAAAGACCTACCTGGCAAAAGTGGCGAAATTGAATTTAAAAATGTTTCATTTAATTATCCAACGCGACCAGATTTTATTGTTTTAAAAGATATATCTTTTAAAGCAAATATTGGAGAAACCGTTGCGCTGGTGGGCTCAAGCGGTTCCGGAAAAAGCACCATTGCTTCACTCATTTCAAGGTTTTACGACCCCATTAACGGACAAATATTGGTAGATGGAAAAGATTCCCGAGAATATTCTATTACCGAATTAAGAAATAAAATTGCATTAGTGCCTCAAGATGTAATTCTGTTTGCAGGTTCTATTAAAGACAATATTGCTTACGGAAAACCAGATGCAAGCATGGAAGAAATTGAAGAAGCAGCTAAAAAAGCCAATGCCTTTGAATTTATTAATACTTTCCCTGATAAATTTAACACCCTAGTAGGTGAAAGGGGGATACAGTTATCAGGCGGCCAACGCCAACGTATAGCTATTGCACGTGCTGTTTTAAAAAACCCAAGTATATTAATATTAGATGAAGCAACCAGTAGTTTAGATAGCGAAAGCGAACATTTAGTACAGGAAGCTTTAGAAAAACTAATGGTTGGTAGAACCAGTATAGTTATTGCACATCGCCTGTCTACCATAAGAAATGCAGATAAAATTGTTGTTTTACAAAAAGGATTTGTTTTAGAAAGCGGCAACCATTCTGAATTAATTAAAAACGAAGAAGGTCTATATTACAAACTAAGCAAAATGCAGTTTGAAATGACTTAGTGCCAAAGGGAAAGATAATTAAGCCAATTATTTTCCTTCGACATAAAAGCTTCTAATACATGTTCATTTTCCTTTAGGTCAATTCACAAATAAAGATGCTTTAAATTTTTAACCAAAAATTTGCATAATTAAAACATTGCGCTTACATTTGTCGCCCAATCCTGAAAAATGGTTTGATATGGGGGGTTAGCTCAGCTGGTTCAGAGCACCTGCCTTACAAGCAGGGGGTCACTGGTTCGAACCCAGTACTCCCCACTCAAAATCAAGGACTTACAAAGACTATTTTGGAAGTCCTTTTTTTTTGCATAAAATTTGCATAAATCCAAGGTAATTGACTACTCTATCATTTTGTAATTTGTTTTGCCCATCCTTTATTTTATCTTTATTATCTGATGAATGATTCCCTTCTAATTGACAAGCTTGATTCTTTAGGAAAGCAGTTAAAGCAGCTACAACATGAAAATGCAATGGATACGGGTATATCTAGAGAAAATTTATTTGTGTTTATGGGAGGAGTTCTATTATCATATTTAGTGTACTTATGGAATAAGAATAAAGAATTCCGAACAAAGCGTTGTGATATAGCGGGTGAAATTTTTTTGCTCCTCTTCGATTATAGAATTGCTCTAGTTAAACAAACCAAACATTGTATTCATTATTTAGCTAATAAAAGAATCGTAGAAATTATAACCAGCGAAGAATATCAATATATAGAACAATTTGAAAAACAACCCCAAGACGACCCGACACCATATATTAAAGAAAGAGATAAGTCATTAAAGGGTATGGAAGAAGAACGGGAGAAATTGTTTCAATGTAGACGCAGTCTTTCAAAATTTATGGGTCAATATAAATTTTATTTATCAAAGGCAAATTTAGATGACTTTAGGTCCGCTGAAAAAGAATTCAATAAACCTGAATTACCAACTTACACTTTTGCTGATCTTGACTCGATTGCTAATATTGAAAATAGGAGAAATGAACTTCTTGAAAATATTAGCGATGATTTAAGACACAGATTTCGAAATAAGTTTGTTCAACTAAACACTTTTCTTGAAGCTGATGTAGAATTTTGAAATCATTAAAATGGAAAAGTCTTATATTTTACCCTCAATCTTATATAGGGACTCAATACATGAACAGGAAGATTACATAAGGTCTGTTGAAATATTAGTTAAGGAAATAAGTGAACTGCACAACGGTAAGGACCTCGTCATAGTTGCGGAGCCAGGTAATGGAAAGACTCGACTTCTAGAATACCTCATCGAAACAAATAAGGATGAAAATAATGTAATGATTTATTTGGATTTAAAATCGGTGACGTCGTTAAATCCGATTGATAAGGAGATAAGATCCAAATTAAGTTCAGAAATATGTTTAGAAGACTTTATAACAAAAGCTGAGAACGCTTCCAAGAAGTCCTTGACTATTTGCTGCGATGCCCTAGATGAGGTGAAAAAAGACGAGGTGTTAAACGTTATTAAATCAATATTAGCGTTAAAAGTTAAGTTTGGATTAGTTAGGATTGTTTTGTCATCTCGAACATACGTTTATAAAAATTACGAGAATATCCTCGCACAATTAAATGCACAGCTTTTAGAAGTTCGCCCATTTAGCCACTTCCAAATATCAAAGTACCTGAAAATTCATGAGTTTAATCAAGTTGAGATAGATCAAATTTTAAATCGCTTTCAAAGACAATACCAATTAGAAGTAATTAATTCGCCTAGAACACTTGAAATATTCGTTCAACTAAAACAATTGTATAGTGTTGAAAGTCTTATTTTAATGTCAAAAGCAGAGCTACTTGATCACTTTATATACTCTAAACTAGAAAAAGAAGCGCAGGAATGGGTTGAATATTCGGATTTGATAAAGAGAGTTCTCGAAAAGTTAGCTCTAACAATGCAAATCTATCAAACAAATGAGATATATCTTGACGAGTTACTCACTTTCTTAGACGACATAAATTCGAATTTAAGTCACTCGTTAACTTCAGTAGTGCCAACAACGAAGATTGTAGAACGACTTCTTCTTATAAAGACTTTTGATGGTAAGAAAATAAAATTCCAGAACGCCGAGTTCCAAGAATACTTAGCAGCAAAAGAGTTACAACGATTTGAAAAAGTTGAGCAGGCTCTTTTTGATTTTACTGTAAATAAAAACACATTTCAAGTTTATCCAAAGTGGAATAATACAATCAAATACCTCGTCGAGTTAAATCCAAAATTGCTCCCAAGTCTAATAGATTTTACACTGAAAAATGAGAAAGGTATAAATATAGATTTTGCTATACATATATTGATAAGCCAATTCCTTTTAGCTTCAAGACTTGAAGAGGAAGAAAAAGATCAAATTTTCAAATTGTTCTTTGAAGTTCATTCAGAGCAGGATTGGATTTTAAGGTACGACTTGAAGGATAAAATAGAGCTTTTCTATACGGAAAATACTGAGGACTACTTAAAATCTTTTACTGCTTTGGGGGAGGAAGGAAGTACACGAATAAATACACTAATTGCTTCGACGGCTGGCGTAAAACAAGGCTTGTTTCATGATAGACAATATTGGAGACAATGGTTCCTGTCCTGCTATAAAAATAACTCAAAGGAAAACCACCTTCCAACATTAATTTATGCACTCGCAAGTTTTGGAGATTTAGACTTATTGCGGGATAACGTTAAAGCAGAAGGCTTCAACAATTCGTCAATGCATGCAATTCTATCGAGTGCAATCGATATTGATCCAAACAATCAATATACAATTGATTTAATTATTGAATCAATCAAAGGCAATCAGTATGACATCTATCCACGAAAAACTTTTGCTGAAGTAACGTCATCCGAAGGATTAACGTACTATTTGACAAAACTAATTGAAGACCCTTTACTTCTATATAAATTCACCGAAAATTCATCCGAAACATTTTATTTAAATGAAATATTAAATAATTTAGATAATAAATTCAATTCTGAAATTGGCGAATTGTTGCTAAAGCTTATAACACTTTCTAATACTTTTTATGAACAGCACAATTTTATTTCTAATGTAACTAAGTTGCTTTACAAAAAGAATCCGAACTTTCTTATAGATTTAATAAACGTAATCTTAAAGAATGATGCATATATAAATAATCCGGTTCGATTTAATACTTTGCTAAGCGTAATAATAGAACCTAGTAACGTTAATACAGTATTGCAGAATTTAGGAACGGGGAAATTCAGACATATTGTTGCCAACTTATTTTGGATTAATTTCAAAGACAAAGGCGACTCAACGAAAGATAAAATATTTGAACTCTCCAAATCGCAATTCCAAGACATCTATTCAATTTATGAAAAGCAAGCAGAAGATTATAAAAAACTTTATGGAAATAAAGCTAATCTCTATGAGAATTTTAAGAAGAAACTTGGGACAACATGTGAGAATTACACAAGAGATCTTTTTTCTTTCTATAAATCTAATAGTGCTGATTTGTCTAAAATTATTACGACCGAAGATAAACTCAGAATGAAAAGTATTTTACAAGATTGCGTATTAAATTATGATTTCTCTAAAGCTCATGTTACCTATCAAGATGTAAATGCAAGACGATATTCGCAATCTAACATTATTTGGCTATTTGAGCATGCTTTACCATTATTTTCAGAATTTGGAATTGACTTACAATTACACAGAAAAATACTTATAGAATTTGTACCTTTTGCATTTAACAACGACAGAAATAAATTTTTATTCTCAATCTTAGGAGATCTTAGTAAAGAAGAGTTGGATAAATGGTTTAGCTTCTATTCAACGCCAAGAAAGGACGACACGACGAAGATATTTATTCATAATTTCTTTGATGTGTGCAAACGATATAAAGTAAAGCAGGCCTTACCTAAATTACGAGAAATACTATTCGATGCAAACTTTGATTATAATGATCGAAAGCAGGCGCTTGACTCAATTAATACTATTTCTCCGTCTCCAACCTTCTTTAAAAATGCTTTTGAGATAATTAGCAAAAGAAAGGATAAAGATAATATTGCGTTGGCGAGGGATTTAAACAACTTCTTAATCCAAATCCCGAGTGAATTTCAAAGAGAGGCAGTCAAATGGAGAGTCAATCTCATAAAAAAGAAACCCCCTCATCCGAATCAAAAGTTCGACTCAATAAATTATGGAGAGTTTTCATATCGACTGACAGAGTTAACTACACCGTTAGGACTAGTTTCAGCAACAGGTTTCCTTGATTTATACATCGATCTTTTTAGGTTTGGTATCGAGTTAGCTGAAACCGATAAATTTAGTGACTACGCCCACGCTATATGGGGTTTAATAATTAAATACGTTGACAACTTAAAAATTCATAACAACATAGAACCGCTTATTGAACTCGAAAAAGAAATTAATAAACATGGTAAGAAAAAAAGCTTTAAGGCTATAAATCGTAGCTTTCTTAATCTAAAGCTTATCTACACAGAAATTTTTGGAAAGCCAATGTCGATATCAGAATGTATCAAAATCTACAATGGAGTAAAAGCTACAATATATAACAATGTAAAATCAGTTGAAGATTTTAAACTTATTATAGAAAAAGTTGTAGCAGAAGACATTGAGCGATGGATTCTTAAAGAAGGTGCTTATAAGTTCTTAAGTGATTCAAATCTTAATGAAACCATGCTTCAGAAAATATTAAAAACGCAGTTCCAGTATTTGCTGGGTAAGCGAGGATTAAGGGAATGTGAAGTTGATAGGGAAACACAATTAGACGACGACAAAAGAACAGATTTCATTATTTCCTATGGATTCTGTGGACGTATTCTTATAGAAATAAAATTATGCCATAATACTCAGGCTACAGCAAAAAAATATGTTAGAACGCTAACTCAATATATTGAGGGAACTAAATCACATTATGGTATCTATTTATTATTCCAAACAATTCCAAAGCCGACCTGGAAGAGTATGGAGCCAAAACTAATCGCTCTATATAAAGAACAAATTGAATCAAAAAAAATAAAGTTGTTTGGAATTGATTGCACGATGAATTCGATACCTATAAAAAAGCGTAAATCATCGAAAAAAAACATAAAGAAGAAAAGTTAATTTGCTTCGATATGAAAATCTGCTCCAGTTTCAGATTCATTAGCAGTTTTAAATGCATAATATCGAATATAGCTAAATTCCATACCATTATAATCGCATACATACTCTATTCCAAAAGAGAAATTATAGTTTCGAAATGAGGTAGGGTTTGCACGAGCATATTCGATATACTTCGGAAAAATATGTTCGTTAATAAAATCAAAAGTCTGTATAGTAGAATTTCCATCAATCGGCTGGTTACATTCTTGGTCTAAGGAAACCGGCTGAGGTTTCCATGAATATGTATATCTAATTAACTTAAGAAGTGGCTCAAATTTCTCTTCATTATGCAATATTCCCAATTTTACTTTGCCATTTTCTTGATCCAAGTTGCCTTGCATATAGTTTAGAAAATAGAACTTCCCCCACGGCTTGATAAAGGTGAATGACAAATTAGGAAAAAATGGCACGCTATCTTTAGTATAAAATGATTCGCCAGAATTCTCAAAAAATGTTAGGTAATTAAATGTTTTGTTCTTAAAAATTTCAACTTGACTACTTTTCACATTAAAACAGTATAAACCTAATATGTACTTTTCCGCTTTAGAAAGAGAATTATAAAATACTTCATGGTAAAATAGTGAATCCGCTAATTTCAATTGAATGAGCTTTACTAGATGATAAATATTTTCATATAGCTGTTCAATATTTTCAATTTGAAATTGAAGTAATCTTAAAGGATAATAGCCTCCATCTGATTTGTAAATAATTCCGTCAATTGCTGCTTTTTTAAACGATGCGGTTTCAGTTTTTAATGATTTATAATACCTAGTCAAACCTGCATAGCCATTTAAATCACCAAATGTTAAGGAGTTCACAAGATTTCTGTGATTATCCAATAGTTGAAAATATGCTGACTCAGATGTTTGTATTTTTAAAGTCTCCGTTTGTTGCTTAAAATATTCGTTAGATTCCTTCATCTCTTGAATTTGATTTTTCAACTCCTGAGCTTGAAGATCAATGGATTGTTTTTGTTGATCGATAGATTCTTGCTGTTGTTCAATGGTTCTTCGTTGCATTTCTAAATTCTCAAGAACAAAAAACAAGCTTGCTAAGCTGGCAAAAATTCCCGATGTCCCTCCAAGTATTGTTCCCAATTCTGAAATAGATGTTAGATGAAAAATAAACTGTGTTTTGTAATCCGCTAAAAAAACAAAAACACATAGAACGGACAGTAGGATAAATCCCCAGCCAGTTCTGTTATAATTATGTCTTTTACCTTCCATTATTATGTGCTTATTTTAGTATTCTGCAAACTTCCTGTAATAAATAATCAAGCTCATTAGACACATCAAACTGCTCTTTTGTGGGTAAACTTTCTTTCTTTCTTATTTGTGAATGCATAACTCCGTCTGCAACGTGCTTAAAAAAATCATACATCCTCTTAATAGCGCCTCTAAAACTTTGAGAATTTTTTTCGGCTTTGTAATTTGATGCTACCTGCTCAAAGCTGTTATGTCCGAAGATTGGCGGAACATGATCACATATAGAGCGAATTAATGCCGACTTAGCGTATCTTAAATCAGCTTTATGGGCTAGATTTAACTCTTCACATAAACGAATTAATTTTGTTAAATCAAACTCCACATTTGTAATGCTTTTTAATTCTGCCATTCTTTCTTCAAAAACGAAATCCATAGAATTACGATTAGAAATTGAGGCCTTCGTGTTAATAAATTGCTCTGTTGTCGGTTCGCATTCCATAAAATATTTTACTCTAGAAATCGCTTTCTTTTCGTCATAGGAGTGAGAAACTTTCTTCATAAATAATCTAACTTCATCCTTTTTAAGTTTAGATGCAGAAACCCTAATAATTCTTATCATATCATGCTTAATATTCAAGCCATTAAACATTATTGAATGCCCAGAGTTAAAAGGTTCAACGAAATTTATTATAAGGTTTTCGTATGATAAAAAAACTAGTGCATCTCGTTTTTCCTTTCCTTTATTATCATTAAAAGACAAATATAAGTTGTAAGATTTCATTTCGTCAGGTCGCTCTTGTATTAAGTCTAATCTTAAACCATAGTTAACTAAGCAATTATAAAGTTGAGTCAATACTCTGGTCTTTTGAGTATATGACCTTTCAATAACTTCTCCATCTGTTACCTCAGTTTCCCTCTTTCGTTTAGATTCTCGATTCGAGTATACTATTTAATAATACTTGATTCGTGTTAATAGATTTAAGATTTCTTAAAGGATATACTTTGTCAAATTCATCCTCCTTTTGTTTCTTTAAATAAGCTTTAGTAATTAAATCGAACTCCCGTAATATTCTTTTATCATAAATCACATTTCTCGCATGTTCAGATACTTTATATAACACAAGCGCTAATTCGTTAATATTTTTATAGTTTTTAATAGCCTCCAATTCTTTAATCATACTTTGAATTTGCAAACTAGTTACTTTCTCGTTTCGTAAAAACAAATCCTTATAAAGCTCGATATTATGCTCACGAGGGTCGATTAGTTTTTGGGATATTTCTTGTGAAGATTTGTTCATTTTTTTCTTGATTATTTGTTTCTAATAAAGTCTAACAACTTCAATCCCATTTCAGAAATAATAATAATTCTTAAACCTGCAAACTTCCTAGCATCAGTTATATCGCTCAATAAACCTTTAGTAAGTAAATCTTGTATGAATACCTCATTTTCTAGAGTTAAGTACTTATAATATTCCGCATTACTTTTTCTAATCTCTTCAGAAATTAATGGTTTATTTGTTTCAATTCTTTTCTCTACTATTTTTAAATTAGCTTTAAGCTTGACTCTGTTTTGTTTTGTTCCTTCGGCGAGTTTGTCAGTTAATTCCTTTAAAAGGTCAAAATCTTTTTGTTGTTGTTTTAAAATTTGACCTTGTTCTATTGGACGTTTTGCATAGTGCGCAAGAATCTCAATTTGTTTAGAATTAAGAACAGAAACTAAATGAAGAAACGACTCTGTTAAAGGATGAATTTCGCCAATATTTATTTTGTTTATTACAATGGCTTTAAAATGATTTAATTTTTCCTCCTCTTTTGTTTCTACGACCCTTCTTATTACCATTTCAAAAAATTGCGCAAACTCTTCCGACCCTATAAATTCCTCATTTATTTTCAAATTGCTTTTCTTTTCAAAATACTCCTTTAAAAGTTCCGTAAACTTCATAAAACGAGCCTGCTTAATATTACTATTAAGAGAAAGTCCTTCAGCAATAACATTTCCAACAAAGGGTATGCTTTCAGCTATTACTTGAATAACAGAATTTGCTATCTCTTTATTCTTAATACTGATTGCATTTGATTTTTTAGTACAAAGCTTATTCTTGTTGGGCATTATTAGTATATTTAAATACTAAAGATAAATTATATTTGGGTATTATATTGCCATGTTTTATAGCATTCTTAAATGCAAAGACAACCGATTACAATAATAGCACTGTGGAAAATTCAATTTAAACGGCAAAATACTGCTATATAAACCCTTACTATTACTAAATTAGAATCATCTTCATCTGATGCAAAGTATCAACCTCTCAAAATAACAAAACGCTTTCTTGCAATTTGTTTCCCGTTTTTGAGTTCTAGAATGTACGTTCCGTTTGGTATATTTTCAATATGTATAACTGCTTTGTTTTTATCAATTTCCAATTCATTTTGTTTTACAACATTCCCAAGTTCATTGTAAATTACATATTCATTAAATTTATTTCTATTCCCTTTTACAAACTCTAATTTTAAAACCTCATCACTTGGGTTGGGGCTTAGTATAATATTATTGTTTTCGTTATTTATTTCTTTAAGGCCAACATCGCTAGAGTAAACTATAACAGTATCGTATTTAATATTTCCACACAAATCTTGCTTTACCATGTAGGTGTTTGTGGTGGCACCAACAAAAACAGTTATGCCCGCAGCAGTATCAATGGCGCTAGTGGTATTTGGTAATTTATACCAGGTACAGGCATCATCAAGCCCAATTTCTCGTGTTCTGCCAATATACACTGTATTACCTGGCAAAGCCCATACATCATTACCTGCATAAGCAGGTAAATCACTTTCAATAACACTTACATCATCAATAAAATATGATGCAATACCGGCAGTGTTTCCATCTAAACTTGTATAAGTAGTTGCGCTGGTTAATCTAAAATTACCTATGGTAATGTATTCTTCGGTGCCATTTGCAACAAAACTACCTTGCACCTTCATCCAGTTTAAAGTATCCTTATAAAATAAACCGCTAGGGCTTTTTACTTGGGGATTTGCTATTGCTTCTTTTGCAAACCCAATTGATTGTATATTACCATCATCAAAATAAGCACCTAATTCATCTACTGCATAATTTACATAATTAATTAAACTTGCCCAATAAGTTACACAATAGCTTTTTCCTGCAATTAGTCTTTGTTTCATCCTTTGTTGAATATACCAACGCCAATTTACAGAAGGGTCAGGTGTTAATTTTAAATAAACTATATAGCAATATCCATCACCAGTCCTTGGATATTGAAATCCCCCCCCCGATAAATTACTAGGCGTACTGCAATTCGAACTCAGAGGAAAGCAACTATGCAGAGGGTATCCGCCACCACCACCACTTTTTAAAGTATCCCAAGGTAGTGCCTCTAAGATAAAGCTACCACTTATATTGCCGCAGTTTTGCACGAACTCGAATCCAGGATTTGAAATTATATTTACTTGGCTAAATACATTATTCCAAGTAAATATAAATAATATTAAGAGTTTCGTAATATGAGATAAATTTTCAATTCCCATTAATCTATTATTAACCTATGTACATCAAAAGTACTATCAAAGAAATAAATTTTTAATGTATAAAGTCCTTTTTCTAAATTAGCTTTCATATTAATAATTCCATTTTCAGACTCCAATATTTGAGTTTTAATTAATGCTCCCTTCGCATCAAATATTTCAATTTGGTATTTTGTTTGATTAATTGCGCTAGAAACTTTTAAGTTAAAGTTACCAAAATTTGGGTTGGGGAAAAAAGAGAAAATTTGTAATTAGTATATATAAACCTACCTCAAAATCACAAAGCGCTTTTTGATGCTTTGCTTGGTGTTTTTTAATTCTAAAATATAAGTGCCATTAGGAATATTTTTTATCTCTATTTCAGCTTTGTTATTATTAATTACCAATTCTTCTTTCCTTACTAATTTGCCCAATTCATTGTAAATAATTGCTTCTTTGTATTTACCGGTACTATTATTTACAAACTCTAATTTTAAAACCTCATCACTGGGGTTTGGGCTAAGTAATATTTCATTATTGTTGCTTTTTAATTCATTTATACCAACATCGCTTGAATAAACTATAACGGTATCGTATTTAATATTTCCGCATAAATCTTGTTTTACCATATAAGTACTGGTAGTTGCTCCAACAAAAACCGTTATTCCGGCAGCAGTATCAAGCGGAGTTGTGGTATTTGGTAATTTGTACCAAGTGCAGGCATCATCAAGCCCAATTTCTCGTGTTCTGCCAATGTAAACTGTATTACCCGGTAAAGCCCATACATCATTACCGGCATAAGCAGGCAAATCACTTTCAATAACACTTACATCATCAATAAAATAAGATGCAATACCGGCAGTGTTTCCATCTAAACTGGTATAAGTAGTTGCACTTGTTAGTCTAAAATTACCTATAGTTATATATTCTTCAGTACCATTTGCTACAAAACTACCTTGTACCTTCATCCAGTTTAAGGTATCTGCATAAAAAACCCCACTTTGGCTTTTTACCTGGGGGTTTGCTATAGCTTCTTTACCCCAACCAATAATTTGTATACTACCATTATCAAAATAAGCCCCCAATTCATCCACCGCATAATTTACATAATTAATCAAATTAGCCCAATAGGTTACACAATAACTTTTTCCGGAAATAAGTTTCTTTTTCATACGTTGTTGTATATACCAGCGCCAGTTTACAGAAGGGTCGGGTGTTAATTTTAAATAAACTAAATAACAATATCCATCACCAGTCCTAGGGTATTGAAACCCCCCTCCCGCTAAATTTCCAGGTATTCCAACGTTAGTTGAGTTAGAATAACAGGAGTTCATGATTATACCGTATCCACCACCACTCTTCAATGTATCCCATGGAATAGAAAACTGAAACCAACCTGGCGCAGGACTATCGCAATTATCTACAAAATCAAAACCTCCATTTCTAACGTAATTAATTTGGCTTAGAATAGAATTGCTATTTATCAATAAAATAAATAATACAATAGATTTGAATTTACTGTTTAACTTCATATTACTCATTAATCAACAATTAACTTATGTAAATCATAAGTACCATCATTAAAATATACTTTAACAGTATATATTCCTTTCACCAAATTAGTTTTTACTCTTATAATATTATTTTCCGATTCTAACATTTGGTTTAGAATTAAAGTTCCTTTAATATCAAAAACATCAACTTGGTACTTTGTTTGATTAATTGTGCTAGACACCTTTAGGTTAAAGTTACCAAAATTTGGGTTTGGAAACAAACTTGATTTTAAGTCTAATGTTACATCTTGATATTCTGAAATTAGATTATCTATTCCTTTACTTAAGGCACTTGAGTTACAGTTATCTGAAAATGAATAAAAGGTGTTAAATATAATGTTGTATAATGCCCTTGCTTTATAAACACTTCCTCCTTCTGTATACGGACATAAAGAACTTAAATTAATTAAATCTAAACTATCCATATTATTAAATGTTCCGTTTTTTGATTTTAAAAACAGTTGGTAAAAAGATTTATAATTTTGTAAAACAGCATTTGAAGCACTTAATGTGTTAACTTTTGTTTGAGCCTGATTTATGTTGCATTTCACAAAATCTTCTTCAATACTGGTTATTTTTCCAAAACTAATACTTGATGCATTGTTGTAAAAACTTTGCAAAGAGGTAGAATTAGCCGTATAGTTAGGGTTTGCTTTTAAAAATTCATACAACCTTAATTTATTTATATAAACTAAATTCTCATCGCTACTAGAGTTTACATTTTCTTCAGCAATTCCGTTTAATAAATCAGTTTGGCTAGTATTAAAAATTTGGCTGCTTTCCACACTTGCGCCTGACATTGCAGAAGCTCCGCCACCACCGCCACCACCTGATAAACGGCAAGATGGCACAACATAGTTTGAGTTTAGAATTGTATTTGAAGGATTCGAAATTGCATGAAAGTAATCATCCTGGAACATTGCACCCGGGGTAGCAATAACCGTACTGCTACCATTCGGGTTTTCCGTGGCCGCTAATGTTGGGTTATTAACGTAAATTTTTGAAGCTTGGGCACTGCTGAACAGATTATAATTCATTGTTTTTTTATTCACTCCTGTCCAGCTTCCAAGCCACCTATTATTTACCGGTGTACTTGCATTACCTTGTACGCTAATGGTTGCATTGTTGGTTAAGCTTAAACCATATTTTTGGTTTTGCATACTATTATCTTGCATGGTTGTTAATGGTTGCCCACCATTAAAATTAAGGCCGTGGAATGTATTGCTAGTAGTATTACACCGTACACTTAAATTATTATTCATGCTGGTTTTTATTGCCGCTGACTCATTAGTATAAGTACCAACACCTGTAACACTGTTTTGATGAATGGTTGTAGTAGCAGTTTGGTAAGCTGCAATACCATTTTGTACAGGTGTAATAAATGTGTTTGGTTCATTTACTAGAGATACTGAATTTGTTGTAACGCTAACAGTTCTAAAGGCAATGTTGCTAACTGCAATTCCATTGTGTACATTACTTATTCTGTTATTAATGATGTTATTGTAAACACCCAGTGGCGCAAAGGTGGTGCTTGAAGTTGAGAAAGGGTCGCTAATACTTACGCCAATATTTACGTATTCATTTGCTGTTGGGGTTGTAGGATGCCTGTTAATGGTATTAGAGCTAACTAATAACCTACCCACTATTCTACCGTTTCCGCTACCGTAACTTCCTAAATTGTAGTAACCAACATCTAAACCAACTAGTATACTGTTTTTTATATTATACAATTGGTTGTTTTGCAAATCAATTTGATAGTATCTGTTTGTTTTAATATTAAATCCTCTATCGCCTTTTACGTTAACGGTATTAAAATAATTATAGCCATTGGTAAAACTATATACACGTGCATAACTTATAAAAGTTGATAAGTATCCTGTAATATCAGCTGCACTTAATTTTTCATAAAAATAATTTCCGTTTAAGGTGTTAGTAGTTGCACTTAAAATATTTATTTGGTTATTATTCCAAACTTCGTCATTTCCATTTTCACTTAAGGCATAAATTGCCTTGCCTGCTGCTGGCCTGCTACCTGTTTGTTGCCCGTTTTGAAATACAGAATTGTAAATAGTTACGTTACTGTTTTTAATGGTGATATCTTCAAATAAATTATCAAAACAATTAAATGAGGCTGTACCGGCAGCACCAATTGCAATGCCTCTGTATACATTGGTAGTACTTATTAATGTAAAACCATTATCATTAATTACTATACCATTTGATGGGAAATCTGTATTCAATGGCCCTTTTAAAAACGAAAGAGGATAGTTTGTGTTACTAATATAAGGTGCTTGTAAAGGGCTTGAGTTTCCACTAGCACTATTTTTTACCGTATTTGTTGCTGGGTACGTAAGTGGACTGAATGTAATTGTTCTACTGGTAAACAAACAGTTTCTAATGATATATGGATAAGTTACTTGATTAGCTTTATAAGCATTTATTCGTATGCTTATTTCATTTCTATTGAACATAGCATTTGTAACATTAAGTAAATTGGTAGAGGTATAATTATTGGTTGCTAACAAATCAACTGCTACAAATGCATCTTCAATAAAACTGTTTCTGCTACCTGCATCAATAATGTTTAGTTTTCCACCTTGCTGAACAACGATACCTTTCCACATGTTATCACATGAATATAAGTGGCAACCTGCTAATGTTAAGGTGCTATTTGGTGTAACTGTTATACTTATGTTCGGGTACATTCTTAAATCAGAATTACTAAAGGTAACTGCACCATAAATAATTAAATCATTGGGTAAACAATAAACATTATTTTGTGGCATTACAGTTGAGGATAAACTACCGATATTCAACGTAATTGAACATCCCGGTATACAGGAACATGGTGTTGGGTCAAAATCAATAGTAATTGTATTAGAAACCATGCACTGCGGCGGCCCAGTTGAAACCGTGTAAACTTGCAAGGCTGTTGGAGTAATTATAGCAGGGTTACCAATTATATTGCCAGGCTGCCATGTATACCCGTAAATTGAAAATGGAGAAGCAGTAAGAGTATGTGTGCCGTTGGCACAAGCAATTAAAGTTGAGGCGGAAATAGTAGGAACTACTGGAAAAGCATTAACTGTAATGGTAGTAGCTGCTGTATATGTGCATGCAATACCGGCAGTGTAATTTGCAACTACTGTATATACACCACCAGAAACAGGATTAAATGTATTACTCGAAGTAGTCCCATTTACGCTAAATGATAAACCGCTTAAAATTGGTGCGCTTAAAGTATATAAATCGACTGTTTGAGTTGTACAAATTACAGTAGGGTTTAAAACAACCTGAGTATTGTTATCTTCAACATCAACAGTGCTGCTATAAACACAACCATTTGTATAAGTTGAGGTTGCAGTATAGGTGCCAGGATTATTAACTACATAAGGTGAGTTCACAAGATTAACGGGTACCCAAGTGTAATTAGAAGTTCCAATAACTGTTAAAGTTGAATTTGTATTGTAAGGCGGTGTATTACAAATTCCAGTTGGTGTTGCAACAGCAGTAAAAAAACTTATAGAAGTTGGGTAAACGCTTTGGTTTACAACACATAAATTTGTACAACCATTAACGGCAGTACCTATAACTGTGTAGTTTGTGCTTACTGATGGAGCTACAACAACATTTTGCCCTACCATATTTCCAGGGAACCACGTGTATGTTGACACACCATTTGCGCTTAATGTTAATGTTTTACCAGGGCAAGTAAGTGAATTTGATGAATTACATGTAATATTAGGTAATGGATTTTGGTAAACTATGGCTGTTGAGGTATTAACACACCCTAAAGAGTTTGTACCTGTAACAGTATATATTGTAGTAACCGTTGGTGTAACATTTATACTTGCTCCATTTAAATTTCCTGGTTGCCAAATATAACTAGAGGCTCCACTTGCAGTAAGATTTATGCTACTAAAAATACATATTGTATTTGAGGTTGCAGGTGAAATTGTTATTGTAGGCAATGGATTTACAGTAACTTGAACGGTTTTGGTAACAATACAACCATTAACTGAAGTTCCTGTTACTGTATAAATTGTTGTTGATAATGGCGAAACAGTAACTGATGCGCCATTTAAATTACCAGGTTGCCAAGTATAGTTTGAACCTCCACTTGCAGTTAATGTGCTTGTTTGACCAATACATATTGAGGCAGGTGTAGCATTCGCATTTATACCTGAAGTAAAGGTGTTAATGGTAATGTTTACTGTTTGATTACATGTTGAAGGATTTTTACCCACAACCGTATATGTAGTTGGTACAGTAGGAGAAAAATTAAAACTTGTTCCAACCAATGCACCAGGATAAAAAGTATAGCTTCCAATACCATTATTGCCTGTAATGCTTACCGAAGTTCCTGGACAAACCGTTAAATTACTTGCGGTTACAGTTATTGGGTTAAGAGTAACGGAATTAATTGAGAATTGTGAATTTGATACACATTGAGTATTATTCATATCAAACACATTAACATTTAAATTATACAATGATGTTGAAGTAACAGTAGCAATAGGATTTGGTATATTATTGCTGCTTAATCCAGGCCCACTCCAATTGTATGAAACAGGTGATAAACTTCCAGAACCACAAGTTAAGGATGAGCTAAAACTTACGTTACCACAAACATTTACGCTAGAACTGCTCGTAGAGACATTAACTACAAATGGTTTTATGCTTACATTATCAATATAAAGCGCATGACATTTTCCCGGTTCAGGCTCTGTTACATTTACACAAATTGGTGTAACAGATGGACTTTGCGTTATAAAAGAGTTCGAAGGCCTACCTATAGTGAGATAAGACTGGCCACCTGCACCAGAATTAAAACACAATTCAATTTTTTGCCAAGTATTATAATCATTTAATACAGCAGTATTTGTTACTACTAAGTTAGGAGTAGTGCCTAACCATGTACTATTTATGGTAGATTGTGGTGTGGTTGTTAACCATATACCAAGTGCATTTAATATTCCAGGATAATTTTCACCTTTACTTACCCAAAAACTTATAATATAGCTTGTGTTAGGACTTAATGCTGTTGTTAATTGTGTTCTAATATATTCTGAAAAATCACCACTAGTGTTACAATTAATAATTCCACCATAATAATTATTTGATGAGCAATTAGGATTTGGCATTAAAGTCTGTGTTCCATAATAGTTACAAGGAATGGTGCACCATGAATTAGTGCTTGCGGTACAAAATAAATCTGCCGAACCACCATTAACACCAGAATCCCATGAACAAACAGCATAATTAAATCCACTCAATAAATTAGGAACTCCATTAGTAAACTCAAAACTTCCATTTTTTACTAATTCACAAGATGTATTAAATGAACATGGATTATTAGAAGGATTAGAACAAGCTTGGCCTATTAAATTAAATTGTACAATTAATGTAAATACGAATAGAATAAGTAATTTTTTCATGGTGTTTAGATTTTAGATAAAACTAATAAAATATTTAAATAAAAAAACATTAGGTGTTATAACAAGTAAATGTTTTGTTGTTTATTCTGCGCTATAACTAAGTCAAAATCTTAAATAATTATTCTCTTTTCTAACCAATTTCTTTAAAATACAACAACTAAAATACAACAAACGAAATACAACAAACCTTGAAATACTGCTAATGAGCTAAATAATCGCAGTTTAGCATAACTTGCAACTTACAAAATATCCTTTTACAGTAACTTTTACAACAAAAACAAAACAATAGATTACAACAAATCATCAAGTATATCACAAAAGTCGAATTCATGAATAATAATTATTTTATGGCCTTCTTTGCGAAGATTCATTGCAGCTTCTACTTTTCTTCCATAACAAGAAAATGCCCAAGCTTGATTACCATTATCTCCAACTACCAAGTAATCTGTTTTCGAACTTATTGAACTATGTATATTGCCTCCTAGTTTCTTAATATCATTTTGCAACTGCGAACGATTTCCTCTTTTTAATACACCTGTTATGCAAAAACTCTTCCCTTCAAAAGTTACTGAAGGGTCTGAAGTACATAAACCTGAAATTTTAACTTCCTCGGTCTCCTTTTTAACTTTATTAAAAACCTCTTTATCCTGTATATTAACAAACTGCGTAAAATATGCCATTAACGTAGTTCTTTCATTTTCATCAATCTTCTTATCACTTAAAATATTTAATAAAAGACCACGAATTTCATCATAAGGATAGTGATTTATTAAATGTTCATGATTATCTAGCCAGGAATTCAAAGCCATAATTTCATTATCGTGTATTTTTCCATCTGCAAGAATACCATGACAAATCCCTTGAAGAATCTGCAAATCTGATGTTAAGGCATCGTAATAATAATAATCACCTTCGTACTTTTGAGATAACCAATATAAATCTTCAATTACATCCATTGTTATTCCATCACCATTTGCTGCTTCCTTAATTGCATTAATAAACTCTCTAAAAGGATTCTTTGAAATAAGCTCTATGTGCTTATCTGCCCAGAGATTCAACTCATTTACCTCTCTTGTGTTAATACTTCCATCCATTTTAATTCCTATTAATAGGCCTTTTAATGTATGGATAGCTTTATCTGTTATTTGCTTTCCTGTGAAAACCTTGTAGTTGATGTCGTTGCTATTATTCATAGTATAAAAATAACAAAAAACGATTAGGTGGTATATATACCACCTATAAATTTCACTAAACTACTCACATTGGTAGTCATGAAAAGTGATGAAGTATTAAGGGAAATTGGTCAAAACATTTCAAAACTCAGAAAAGCTGCGAAACTGAGTACCAACGAACTTAGTTATGATACGGGCATCGACAAATCGAACCTAGTTAACATTGAAAAAGGAAGAACAAATGTTACAATAAAAACATTAGTTAAAATTGCTCAAGCACTTCAAGTAGACCTAAAGGAGCTTTTCAAATAAAGTCACCCAAAACATCCCAATCATTATTATTCATATACTTTGTTAAATAAATATTTGCACCTGAACTGCTATTATAACGAATCACCGTGCAATAATTCTCGTTGCACTTAGAAACAATCTTCCAGACACTTGTAATTGCTTTAAAACCGTTTTCAATTCTTTCAGCACTTCTTTCAATAAATTCAATTAAAGCATGGAGATGATAATTTTCACTCGCTCTAAACCTTTCTGCAACCCAAAAGATGTTTACTTTAAACTTTCTTCCTGTAATTAAATTAAAGAAGTTCTCCATCATTTTTCGAGCACTTTTCAATTTCATTTTAAACTTTGTTGTAAACGTGCAAAAAAACGACCACGCTCTTTTTTTTAACCAATCTGCAAAACAACTTATTCTTTTATTCATATATTTTCTATTATAAATTATTGACTTGATACACTTCAGGTATAAATATACTTTATATGTATACCTCAACTCAATACAATGCTCACCACATTGTAAATATGTGCCACTACAAATTATTTGAAAACAACTAGAAGGGAGATTCAATTATAATTTTTGATTTTGTTTATTTCTTTCGGGTGTTTTTAAAAAAGTTTTTATCTACATCTTCTAAAATCTCTTCCTCAGTTTTTTCTCTACTTTGCTTTAACCATTTAACAATATCTTGTTTTGAAAAATATAATCTTTTACTTTTCTTACAAAAAGGAATTTTTCTTTTACTCACGAGGCCATAGATAGTTTGCACACTTAAATGAATAAAAGCTGACGTTTCAGTTATAGTCATTAATACGTCTGTTTCTGAACCCTGGATTTTACTGTTTTCAAAGCTATCAGTTAGGCAATCTTTTATAATCCCTTTAAGTTCTTCTATAGGGAATGAGATAAATACTGTTTTTTCCATATTGTTAAATTGATATGCAAAATTCAGTATTTAAATACGGGTAACTTTCCTAGTTTTCCGTTTTTGGAAGATTCGGAAGTTTCTTGATAGCTTTTAAAAGTTGATTTTCAACGCTATCTTTTTCAAGTCTAGAATAATTATGACGAAACTCACGGCCATCATTTTGCAAATTCAAGTTCTTGATTTTCTTATTAAGAATGTAACTAAATGTTATATCAGAAAGTTTTCTCATTTTAGAATTTTTTATTAAAAGTTTAACCCACAAAGGAAAAACTCCCTTATTATTACCTATATAATGATTATCAGAATTGATAACAGGTTTTTCCAAATCCATTAACATTTTTAAGCATGGGTCAGCAAACTCTATATTGGAAAATAGCTCTTCAAAGCTTTCTACCTGAGGCGCTATTTTTGTTTTTATCTTTTTCTCAGGTTTTAGTTTAATAGTTACTTTACCCTTTTGAAGTTTTTCAAGACGCTCTTTTAGTGATCTAACTATTGGGTAATATTGATACTCATAAAGATCTCTAACTGGTTTTTTATATTTCTCTAGAATTTCTAACTCCCTAATTAAAAAATCCTCATAAGTGAATTTCTTTTTTTCCGATTTGTATCTCATTTCGATGAATTTCTTCACGATTCCATTTTCCACATTTTCATTCATGACAGTAATTCTATCAACAGACCTTTCGCTCACAGATAACCCTGCTAAGTGTTCAGGTTTCTTACTAACTTTAACTTTTTTAGTATAAGTAAACTTCACACCCTTATCTCTATACTGACTTGAATAGGCTAAGAAATTAGCTATTTGTTCGGCAAGTGTTTCCATACTAATTATTAAAATTCAATAATTCTTCAGCGAACTCCTTTCGGTCCTTATCCTCAAACCCTCCAAAATAAGCTTTGGTTGTTTTTAAATTACTATGATTTAATGCTTCCATAGCGAACTCCATACCCTTTCCTTGCTTTATAACAGTTGTTGCAAATGAATGTCTAGCCCAATAAGTAGAAATTTCAGTTGTGATATCTAATGTTTTTGCAAGTTTCTTAATGTGCTGATTAATGAACTTTGTGAAATTTTTAATCTTAGTATACTTTACTTCATCAGAATCACCATCAGTAATGATAGGGAATATTAGTCCCGTATTACTTTTGTTTCCATAGGTATCAATAACATTTTTAGCGTGTTTAGTTAAATATACTATCACAGGACGAAGGTCTGTCTTTGCAGTTTTTATTGTCTTCGCTCTATAGAATGTGAATTTGTCGTTATTGATATTTTCAAATCTAAGTTGAACAATATCTTTAATATTCATTCCGTTACAAACATAACTGAAGAACCAAAATGCTTTGGCTTTAATTTGCTCCTTTGTTTCAGGTATTGAGTTAAATAATTTTTTTAATTCATCAGCAGACAATGCTTTCTTCACTGTTCGATTTCCAGGAATTTGATATTTAGATTTTCCAAATGGATAAATATCACTAATTATATCATTTTCTTGAATCGCTATATTATAAATTGCCTTCAAAGCTCTTAAATATATAGAAACTGTTGTGAATGATTTTTTAAGCTTTTTAGTCATATAATCCTCATATGCTTGCAACCAATGTGCGTCAATATCTGTAAAAAAAAGTCTAACATCTTCTTTCTTCGTTGAAAGCTTATGATATGTGAGTAATGATTTTAAACTTAAAGAATAAGTTTCAGCAGTACTTATACTACCTCTAGACTTCAATTGATTAATCCTTTGCTCATAATGAAAGTTAACTGATACACCTTCTTCAGTTGTTCTGAAGAATTTTCTTTCAAATTGACGAAAACTAAAGTTATTAAGCTCTGAACATATAGTATTAGCCTTATGCTCCATGCCTTTCAATAAAAGTCGTTTTTTCTTATGTTCCTGCCTTGGCCTTTCTTTTACCCAAATGCTTTCAAAATCAATTTTGGATAGGTCTAAACCGAGTTTATATAACTTTTCAGGGGTGCCTTTATTATACACTCTTAATTTTACAGGATAAAGCCCAGTCCGCTTTTTCCTTCTTGTATCTAAAACAATACGTGCTGATGCTGCCATATAATACTTTGTGGTGTAAAGTTAATAATTTGCATAAGATTTGCATAAATTCGAGATAAATAAACGCATAATTAACAAATAACAAAACAGTATAAACCCTTATTTAACAGCTGCTATAGAGCAAGATAGCACATATAACTGAAACCAAACAAATACTAAATATTATGCCTTACAAGCAGGGGGTCACTGGTTCGAACCCAGTACTCCCCACTCCTAAAAGCCTCTCTTAACCGAGAGGCTTTTTATTTATACCCTTCTTATTAAAAATAACCAGAAAGCTCTAAACAGATAATCATTAAATTTACAATATGAATTTTGCAACCATAAAAACTAAATTATTACATCATTTACTATTGATTATAGTATTACTTGGTTTCATTTTAATTTTTGCAAAATCATTTCTTATACCACTTGCCTACTCCTTGCTTATTGCAATTGTTATTTATCCCGTGTGTAAATTTTTAGAATCAAAAAAAATAAATCGTTTAATATCCATTTTTATTCCACTAATTTTTGTTTGTATACTTTTTGCGGGACTCATTTTTTTATTAAGCTACGAGGTAAACTTAATTGCTAATAAATGGCCTCTTTTGCAAGAAAAGATTTACCCACTTGTTGAGCAAATTCAAAATTTTTTACATAAGAAGTTTGGCTGGACAAGTGATGAACAAGCACTTTGGATTAAAGATGGTTTAGAGCGCTTAAGCCAAAATGCCGGACAAATCATTCAAGAAACATCAAAAGCAACTTTTGAAACTTTTGTAACGCTTATAATTATCCCAATTTATATTTCTTTAATCTTGATATATCGCGGTAAAATAGTTGATCTTCTTGCCGCATTGAGTACCGAACAATATAAAGCCAAAATTCCTTTAATAATTAATGAAACGATACAAATGTTTTCAAAGTTTATTAGAGGAATGGTTATAGTATATATTATAGTTGGCTTATTAAATACCATAGGATTATGGATAATTGGTGTTGAAAATCCATTAATTTACGGTATGCTTACTGCAATTATGACCATAATACCTTACTTCGGCATTATAATAAGTGCACTACTTCCTATAACAATAACATGGTTAAGCACAGGTACATTATGGCAACCAATTGGAGTGATTGGAGTTTTTTCAATAGTGCAGTATTTAGAAGCAAACCTTATATTCCCTTACATAGTGGGCAAGCATGTTAATTTAAATACATTTGTTTCCATTTTGGCAATATTTATCGGTGGATTAATTTGGGGCGTAGCTGGGATGATTCTTTTTTTGCCACTTATTGCAGTTTTTAGAATTTTTGCCGATCATTTCCCGGAGTTAAAACATTGGTCAGAATTTTTAAAAAAATAATTTACTGTTAAACTCGCTTCTTTTCTTTTAAATTTAATTATCATTTACTCTTCTATTCTATTAATCAATACCTGAATTTTCCTACCTAATCTAAGTGAATTTGCAATAAATGCAAATTCCTGAAATTTAAATCGCCTAAAGTTTAGAATTTATTGAAATGTGACACAAGCACTAAATCGCTTGTATTTATCCTTTTTCTATACCCTTAAGCATCCTCTACCTTTGTTTCAGAATCAAACCAAAAACATGAAACAGCTTTATAAAATAGTTCTTCTTCTAATGATTTTGTGGCAACAAAAATTTCAAGCACAAAAAATTGATACTGTTTTCTGGTCTACTTCTAATAAATACACCCTACTTTCTGAACAAAATAAACTTTCCTTTTTTCCAAAGAAAGGAAAAGCAATTAAAAATGTAAAGATTCACAATTTTAATCTTAGTTCTGGAAAAATTGAATACCTACAAGGAGGTGTATTGCACGATCAAATTATTTCTGAATTAAAATACATCGCACCACAAGCCAACTCTAATTACGCAATATTCTTTAATAGCAATAATTACCCGGTAATTGAAATTAACCCGTACTATTACTCAAGCCCATCTATTGAAAATTTTACATCACATGCCTTCTCCAAATCAACTTTTTCTGTTTCAAATAAAAAAGATACCCTTAAATCAAAACAAGCTTATTCTAAAAATGATTCTTCAAAGATTGCCACAAAAACCACATCCATAAAAGATTCTTTAAAAATTAGTACACAAAAAAACATTTCTACTGATTCCTTAAAAACCAAAGAAGTAATTAAAATCGACAAAACAGATTACAGCAAATTTGATGTAATTATTTTGGTAAACGGCAAACAACTTTTTGTGAAAATAGAAAGCATTAGCGATGAACACATAAGCTATTACCGAGCAGATTTATTAAGCGGGCCCCTTTATACGGTAAAAAGAGGGAATGCTTCCGTTGAGTTTATAAAAAACAAATACATCATAGATTATTACAACAAATAATATAAACCAAAAAAACAAACAAAATGAAAACAAAATCTACCATTGCTGCATTACTAATGTCATTAGGAATGCTGGCACAAACAAAACCCAATGTTGCCGTTTTAAATGTTGACAGCAAAGGAATTGTAAATAACTCCGAAGAAATGGGTTACCTAGTACGTTTGGAATTAGAAAAAACAGGCGTTTACAGTGTATTGGATAAATACGAAGTAAAAGAAATTACTGCAGCTAATAAAATTGATTTAAACAATTGCTACTCTAAAACTTGTCTTGTTGAAACCGGTAAACTTTTAAAAGTAGAAAAAATGGTAAGCGGTAATGTTGAGCGCTTTGGAGAAAAAATTGTTATTTCCTTGCGCTTAATTGATGTAGCAACAGAAAAAATAGAAAAGATAGAATCTACCGAATATTTAAACCTACCGGAGATTCAAAAAATGGTTGCCATTTCTGTAAAAAAACTGGTAGGTATAGAACCCGACCAGGAAATGGTAAAACTTTTAATTGATTACGATATACCGGTAGAGAGCCCAAAAAACACTTTAAAGCTGAATGGTCCACGTATGGGATTTTCTCACACTATAGGTGATGCGGGTGAAATTTTATCAAGCAGCGATACAAAAAACGGAGGCTTTAATATGTTTCCGGTTACCTTTCAATTTGGTTGGCAACAAGAATTTCAATACATAAGCGCAGGCAGTTTTCAGGCACTTGTAGAAAATATATTTTTAATTGGCGGCTTAGAAAGTGGGAAGTTTGTTCCTTCATTTACTCCCTTGTTAGGATTTAGATTTGGTAAAGGTGCTTGGGAATTTGGTTTTGGCCCAACATTCAGACTCGTAAAAACAGCCAAAGGTTTTTATGACACCGGATATGGTGATAACGGTGATTTGGTAATGTCTGGCAACGAAAAAGACAGAGGCAATTTTTACCTATCAAACGAGTGGAACAATTTACCCGATACAATTAAAAAAAGTTTCAACTACGAAAACCCTTACGCAACGGTAGAACGTTTAGACAGCAGGGGTGATGTTAAAATAGATGCTGGCTTAGTAATTGCAGTGGGTAAAACATTTAAGTCGGGCTATTTAAACATACCTGTTAATATTTACATTGCCCCCCGTAAAACAGGAACTACATTTGGTGCAACTGTTGGATTTAATATTCAAAAGAAGAAAAAAATACAATAATAACTATGAAGTTTATTGGTTTACTAATAGCTATGTTGTTTCCCGGAGCTTTATATTTTGGGCAGGTGAAGTATGCAGACTTAGATTCTTTAAATCTAAGTCTGCAAAAAAACCTAGAGGTGAATTTAAGTCAGTTTGGTAAGGCGAAAATAAAATTTAAGGATGGATACATTTATAAAAATTGTTTAATTCAAACAGTTAAAGCAAATTATATTGTTTACTTAAAAAATGGTGTACTACACGATCAAATGATAGATAAAATACTAAGAATTACTTTTATTAATTACCCATTAGAGCTTCATTTCGATGAAAAAAACAAAGGCAACATTAAATTAGTTATTGAATCTTTTGAAGATTAAAATGATCTCAAAATCAAGATTGATTTACCTGAAATTTTTCATTCGCTGCGGGTAAAAAACCAACTGAATAAAGTTAAACTCCAACTGATCAAAATAAATATTTTTCCCACTTTTTCCTCTCATACTTAAATTAGGGAAGTATCTTAAATTTGTTCTTAAGGTAAAGCTTTGCAATTTGTCAGGTAAAATATCCCAACCAAAAACTATCCCCGGTTTCAGCATTTCGGTTTTCTTGTTATAAATTTCACTATTAATTTCTTCTTCTTTAAAATTTAACCATTCATAACTACCGCAAATTCCCAAATAAGGTACAAACCCATGAAAATCGAAAACTCTGGTGTGTGCTTCTAGAGTTAAAGCTTTTCTTAAGTAGGTGTGCTTTGTTCCATATCCTTCGTGTTTGGTTTTATTTGCTCTAAATACCGTTACAAAATGTGTTTCTAAAGGTTGATAATAGTACCCTGCAACTGCCTCCGCAAAAACATTTGTTGAATAAGGTTTATCTAAATAAGGCTTACTATCTTTTATTTCCGGAGAAGATTTTGCAAAGAAGGCTGATGAGGGGCCAATTCCAATAAACCACGAGCTTAATTTTTTTTCTTTCTTTAATTTTTCAAACCTCTTTTTAGTTTCGCCATTTCTGTATGCTTTTTCGGCAGATATGGTTGTTTCAAACCATCGTTTTAAAGTTAAATTAAAATACAATTGTGGCGTATGAATTTTACTCTTTATAGTAGGTGAAATAAAATAATTTAGTTGATTATTATAATCATAAGTAACGCTCGCTTCAACAAAATACTTTCCGGTACAATAATTTACTCCGGCAAGTAAAGGAACTTTTGTTTTGGTATAATTTACACCCATGCCTTCATTTTTGTTTTTATATTGCTTAAAACTAATGGCTGCTAAAGTCGTTCCCACAAATGGTCTTAATTTATTTCGTTTAATTGCCCAAGGAAATATTTTGGCTCCAAAAATATCGGAAACATTCGTTTTATAATAAGTTCCATTGTTTTCATTTACTTGTATTGGTGGCAAGGGTATTGAGAAATAAAACTCTGTGTGTCCCCAAAAATGAGTACCAGCAATGTAAACTCTGGGAGTTAATTGTGGATTTAAATTAAAACTTTCAACTTCACCTTTTTCGTTTACAAATTTTGAACTTCCTCCTAAAGAAACTTGTGTTTCTATTCCAAATACAGTTTGCGCAAAACTATGACGCGTGTTTCCATTTTCACGGTAATATGGTTGAGCTAATGCATTCAAACAAATGAATAAACTTAGTATTGGTTTAATGATTTTCATTTTACTTCAAGCTTTACACTTTTTTTCTGATGTTTGTTTATTTCATACGATATTAATGGAACCAAAAAAACGGTTGGCCCTAACCATAAAACTATTGGAGGTAAGGGTACAATTTTATAATTGTTTACCAAAAATGCTGTTAATGCACCTATATAACTACCAAGCATTCCGCCAATATGTGCAAGCAACCAGTAATTTTTATACACCAATTTTTTTCTAAACCTATTAATTGTAGTTTGGTTTCCTCTCAATCCAATTAAACCAAAAACCAAACTTATAATACCAAAAGTTGTTTTTTGATGGAGTAATAAATAAATGGCAAAACATACGAAACCAATATGCGTTAATCCAAATACAATTTCTATAAACCAATCAAACTTGCTCGGACTTTGATTTATATGTAGTTTTTTCAGTTTTAACGAACGATAAGCTGTAATGCACGAATAATAAGTAAAAAAACCTATACACAATAAAAACATGTTGTTTTTGTAAAGCGACATAAAAGTTGATGTAAAAAATATGACTGTCATGCACCAGAAATAAATTTTACCAACCGATTTATGTAACCTAACCCTATTTCTAAAAATTATTGCAAAGAGTCCGGAAATTAGGGCCAAAGTTCCGGCCAAAATATGAATGATACGCGATGTTAAAACCAATGATTCCATTTTCTTTTTGAACAAAGGTATGGAGGTTAAAAGTCGCTTGGCAAATTTATGGTACTGTACACAAGAATTAAGGGATAAATAACAAATTTGGGATAAAAAACATCCCGTATTTACTTTCTTGGGATAAAATACAAGCTTATTTTTGTTGTTTTAGCTTAGAAATAATCTCAGGACCGTAGTTTCTTGAAACCGGAACCGTAATTTCAGAATCTTTTAAATGCAGTAAATATCCTGCCGCATTGCCTTCAATTTTATCTACCCATTTTAAATTTACAATATATGCTCTGTGGCATCTGGCAATAAATTTAAAAAAGTTTTGTGATTCAATTCTTTTTAAACTACTTCTTAAAATTTGCTTCTTTATTTGATTATTTTGTTTGAAGTGTATTACTGAATAATTATCGGCAGATTCAATATACATTAAGTTATCCGGAGATGTTTCAAATACATCTTTCTCATTTTCTGCAAGTAACTTAAGTAATGATGTTTCAACTTCTTTTGGTTCTTCTTTCTGTAAAACAACTTCCGGGTGAATAACCACGTTTACTTCTTCAGCAATATGAGTGTTGTTGTTTAACAGTTTATTGTATTTTGTTTTAACATGAATTGCCACAGGAAAAACGCCTATTAAAATTGTAGTTAACAAAGCAAAAGCAAATCCTTTAACTGTAATGGGCATAATGTGAATTTTATTGCCATATAAAAGATTACCAATTGCGATTAATAGTAATACAAAAACAATTGATGCAATTTCATGCCAAACTCTCCAGTTATCTTCTCTTAGTTTTACAGGCAATAAATTTTTAATTATAAACTCTGCTACAAGTTGGGCTATAAAAGAAACGAAGCCAAATCCAACCAATTTTAAAAACTTATTTTGTGTTTGCCATTCTGAAATTCCGAAAGGCTGAAATACTGATAAAAAGAGTGCAACAAAACAACCAATAACGAAACTGCTTATAATAGTTTGTAACGTAAATTTTTGGTTTGGAAAAGGTTTATTTAATACCTGAAACATTAAAACGAATGTATTAAACTTCTTTTAATAATGACAAGACTATGTAAAAACAAATTGGCTGTTATTGCTTAAAATGATAAACATAATTGCAAACTTTCTAAAACAAAAAAGCCCCATCTTTTCAGACAGGGCTTTTTCTTTTTAAAATTGGCATCGACATACTCTCCCAGGCTTTAGGCCAAGTACCATCTGCGCTGGTGGGCTTAACTTCTCTGTTCGGAATG
>JALHRL010000017.1 GCA_022841465.1 Bacteroidia bacterium
GACGCTCTTCCGATCTTGTTGTGTAAATCGTTGATTAGTGGTTGTTATATAAGAAATATCTGTATTATTAATCGCCATTTGATAAGTGCTTAACAAAAATGGGTTTGCCGGAGGCCCATTTTGAACGTAGCTACTATACGGCTGAAAGGTGTAGTTAAAAGATGTAAGATTATTTACCTTAGTTGGATCATATTCACCGCTTTCAACAACTCTACCCAAATTATCATATCTTATATAATTAAATTTTTTTCCATTAGCTCTTTGTTTATCGTTTTGGCTAAATAATAATTTATCTTCTTTTAAATCATAAATAAAATCAGTTCTACCTTCATCTGCTGATTCAGTTGCAACTAAATGATCATATTCATTATAATAGAATTTTTTAGCAAATGTAGCGGCAGGTGGGGGTGCTGTTGGCAATTGATTAGCCGAAACTTTAAACATTAAAGTTAAATTATTATTCAGATTAGATACAATTTGTGCTGTTAAGCTATCAACAAACATCGAAGTATCACATGGGCTTATATAATTTTTTGGAGCAAGATTAAACCCTTTTAATTTAACTTTTACACTATCTGTGTAAAAAGAAATTGCGGTAACATCCTCTAATTCTTCTTCTGTTGAAAAAATAATTTTTGAGTCTCCATAGTCTATTACTTTAGCATTATCTCCGTCCAATATTAATTCGTACTCAAATGGAATTGGGTTGTTTGAATAACTGACAACAGAACCATTCTTAGTCATTGAATAATAAAACTTTCCCTTAATGCTCAATGATTTTGATATAAATTCTCTTGAAATTTCATTTTTTAGTTGATTAAGATTAGAAACATGGATTGAATCAGGGATTCCTGTTAATTGATATAAAATAGAATCTTTAGGGGATTGAGCAAAAATAGTATCGTTGTAACCATTGTTATAAAAGTAAACAGAATCATATGGCGCAATAGTATCATTGGATTCAAATTTAAAATCGGATGAATTGTAAAGTGTAACTAAAGTATCAAACATATTAAATTCAGGCTCAAAAGAGATAAGCATGCTCTTATATTCCGGAGGACTTACTCCCGGAGTTAATTCTTGAATAGTAAAATCACCCACAGGTTGATTTTTATCGCACGAAATTGAGTTACCACTAACTACTTTTCCAACATAAATTGGCTGTTCACCACATGCAACATTATTAGGTGCTTGAGTTGCTTTTAACCTACCTTTTACATCGTAATAATTTACATTCCATTGAGTATAGCCTAAATAATACTTTACAAAAACATCCATATTTGCAGGTGGACTACTTGTATTTAAATAATACGATATTTCTAAAAACAAATCGTCATTGGTATAATTACCAATAAAGGTTATTGACATGTTTCCATTACCATCAGTGTTAGCATTAAAATCTGTACCAATGGTAAGCACTTTTTTAGTATTATATAGTTTAATAATCGGCATTATTAATTGAGTGTATGAAGCGCCCAGGGTATTATTAAACTTTAAGGTACCAAGTTGTGTTTTTGGTAAATGAACAATAACAAATGAATTTGAAGGTATAGTTTGTTGAACAATACTTCCCGGACATTCTGAATCATCACCAGTAACGCACGTCGCTAGTACTTTTCCTCCGGGTGTAGTGTAAGTTATGTAATCATGTCCATCAGCATTATATTGAATAGTTTTATAAACATTAGTTACATTATTAGGCATTGTAGGTGCTGCCGGGTAAACCAATGGGTTAAAACTATCGTCGAGTTCATAGGTGCTATTAAAATAAATTTTTTCAAGTTCAGTACCAGAAGTTGCATATACTATCATACTTTCATGCCTGCTTCCCATTTTATGATGAATGCCCACTCCTGAAGATTTAATAGGCCTATTTAATGGATCGTCACTAAAAACGGTACGCATGTAAGGATACCTATCAGCTGCAACATTTGGTTCTAAGTTATTGTTATTACTATAATACCAACCCAAATTTCCTTTATAAGAATTATTTACTTCTTTAGGATTATTCCGTTCACCAGAAGAATTGTTAATTGTAGGAATTACATCATGATCATCAACAGAATAATGCGCATTAGAAGGATTAGCAAAAAATAATGAGCTATAACAAAAAACATTACCATACTTTGGAGCCGACATAGTTTGCCCTGTTTGTCTTCCATAAGAATCATAAATAACTTCAGAAACTAAAATATTTTTTATAGAATTTACTTTCTGTTGAGTTTGAGTTGGTCTTCCGAAATTATCATAGTATTGAATTGCTTCATCCACTATTTTTCCATATTCTTTAAATGTTCTGGTCATGCGCCAATTTCTATTATTATCAGCACCACAAGTAGCATCAATATCTAAAAGTGGCCCTAACGTATTACCGGCTGGATTTGAGATAATACCACTTCCTTTAACAATAGCAGATTTAGATGTTAAAACTGTTGGGTATAAATAGTAATTTGAATTATTAAAAAAGCTAGTAAATTTAATGGAATCATTTCTAGCAAAATATATTTTGCCATCAGAACCTCTGCCAATTCTCAATACATCTTTTGGAGAATAGGAAAACAAATTGTTTTCTTTACTTTTATTTAATAATAAAGAAACGATACCATCTTTTGCCCTAACAAGAAAATAAGAGTTAAAATTTGTGCCGCCAAAATCTAAGGTATCATTTACATCGTACGGTAAATTATTATTAATTGCTAATGATGTTAATTGCCTAATGTTAACAATATGAGGCTCTATTATTGAATCTGCATAAACCGGAATGGAATAACTTGTATCTATTTCACTACTTTCCAAACCAATAAAACCAAAAAATAAATCGCCAGTACTAGATGTATTTCTTAATTCATACCAACCAATTGAATCTTTCTCAATAATATTTGATGCAATAGAAAGCCCAATAGAATCACGTTGAATTGCCCAAGTTGAATCACTTGAAGCGCCCAAATTTTCGATAATGTTCCAATAAGGGGTTACTCCTATAGTAATTGCTTTTCTTAATGTATCTGTTGTAACATTATCTATAATATTAACAGTGTAATTACCTGGACTTAAATCAGTTCTAAAATTTTGTTTAACACCATCATTCCAAAAAACGTCTAAAGCTCTATCATGAAACTCTGATCCAACAGAATAAACTCCATTGTTTAATACAGTGTAATCTGCATGTTCCTTTTCAAAAGAATAAATAAATGGGACATTTCCGGAGGTACCAATATTAAATAAATAACTCCCAACTTGATACGTTTTAATTTCAAACTTTTTATTTGTTGTTGAACTTACTGAGAATACACTAACTCCGTTTTTCCTTAAATAGAATGTAGAGCCTTCTCTACTTAATTTTAAAACTTCACCCTCTGAAACTAAACCCAAATAATGCCAATTACCTTGATACAATGCGTAGAGATAATTACCTGTTGTTAAATGAAAACCAAAGTCAATATCAGTCCAAAGACCGGGTGATGTAACCGATACACTATCTAAAAACCCAACAACATATGGCGAAATAAATTTTGGTATAACCATTTCGCACCAACCATCTGTACTCGAATTTATATGATTGATTGTTCTTGCAGTTGGGGAACCATCAGGAACACCGGCTGTATCAATAAGAATACTATCATTTCTAGCTATAGTACCGTATAAATATGGCCAAAGAGTTTTATAACCTATATTATAAACATACTTTAAACTATCATTATTATAATCTTTAATCTTTAGTGTGTAAGTGCCCGCAGCCAAATTGCTTCTGTTTTTGGTGCTTATATTCTCTGGACTCCACGTGTATTGATAAGGTGATTTACCACCCGAAACACGAAGTGAAATATTTCCACATGTGTCCTTTCCATCAGGCACTATGTGCTCCACAGAAGCAAACACCTTCATGGCTTGTGTGGATGTGGAGTCAGCAAAACTTAAGCCAACATTAATTAATTGGCTATTATTAATATGGCCTTTTACTTTCAAACTCTTATTTATTCCTGCTTGTGAATAAACAGTTGTTCCGTTCTTTTTTAAATAAAAAGTATTGGAAATTCGTTCTATTCTCAAAACATCACCAACTGCAGATGTGCCAATATAATTCCAGCTTCCATTCCATACCCAAGTTGCAAAGTTTGTTGTAACATGAACACCAAAATCGATATCATAATGATCGCCTTGATTAGCCGCAATAACACTATCAAGAAAACCTAACACCCATGGATTTTCTGAAACTGGATAAACTATCATCTCTGCCCAACCATCTGTATTAGGACGTAAAATATTTTTACTTACCGCGGTCTTGACATCATACCAAGAAACACCATCAGGCATTAATGTATCATTTCTATTTATTGATCCATAAAAATATTCCCAATGTGATTTATAACCAATTTTTACTTTAGCTTCTAAACTATCTCCTTTGGCATCTTTAACAATAAGTGTGTATGAATCCTTAGCAAGATTTGCTCCGGGTACATAATTTGAATACCCTGGCTTAATTAAATATTGAATTGGCTTCTCTCCGCCATCAAACTGCAATTTTATATCGCCATTTGAATCAATATCATCAGGAATAATATGATTAACGATTGGAACTAATCTTCTTAATTTGTCAATTGCAGAAGTATCATTAAAACTAACACCCAGATTTGCAAGGTAATCTGATTGGGTACTCACTTTAACCTTAAGCTTTTTATGTGATAATGCCAATGAGTTAGAATGAACTGCACTATTGTTTTTGTAAAGTTTATAATTATTTCCTTCTCTTTCAACCCTCAAAACATCCCCGCTTTTTACAGTGCTAATTGCAGACCATGTTCCATTAGCTCGAACAGAAAGTGAATTTGTATTATTAATTCTAATACCGTAATCAATATCATTATAGTCGTTATATGAACTAACGGAAGTACTATCTGTAAAACCAATAGTTAAAGAATTAGTAGACTCAGTTGCTATATACTGAAACCAACCATTCGTATTTGCAGGTAAAGTATTTTTGGAAACACATGCCCTATTACCACTAATAGTAGTCCCATCAGACATCAATGTATCATTTCTTTTAAACACTCCATAATATCTATACCAATCGGTTTTATATCCTAATTTATAATTATATAGCAAACTATCATTTGCTGCATCTTTTAATTTCAAAGTATAAGTATCAATTGCTAAATTACTAATATGGGGTGTATTTAAACTACCAGGCAACCATAAATAAGTATAAGGCAAAGTACCTCCTCTAATTGAAAGTTTTATATTGCCCTGATAACTATCATTTGAATAAATTGATTGATGTACAATTTCAGCATGTACACGCGATAATTTCTCCAATGAACTTGTATCACTAAAACTTACACCAATGTTTCCTAATGGCTGAGTGCCAATTAATCCTTTAATTTTTAATTTTTTACTTGCTGTAGCTGCTGCTGTGCGGACTGAAGTATTATTTTTATATAGTGTAAAAGTACTACCTACTCTTTCAATTCGGATTATATCACCCTCAACTGCTGTACCTAAATAATGCCAATTTCCGCCTGACCAAGCATAAAAAGCATTTCCGTATGTTAAATGAAAAGCAAAATCAAGATCATAATGATCACCTTGATTACTAACGACTGCACTATCCAAAAATCCAATCAAATATGGTGAAGAAAATGCCGGCAAAATAAACTGGCACCATCCATCTGTATTTGCAGGTAAAGTGTTTTTTGTTAATGCAGTTCTATTTGTAAAACCAGAAACACCATTAGATACTAAAGAATCATTATGAAATTTTGCCCCATAAAAATTAAACCAATTAGTTTTGTAACCCATTTTATAAATACAAGTTCGTGTATTTGAAGCGTTGTCTTTAATAATTGCTGTATACGTTCCAATTACTGCATCAGTATAATCTTTTGTTGATAAGGCCCCAGGGTTCCATGTATAAGAATAAGGTGAGGTGCCACCTGTTACTGTTAAATTAATATTTCCCAATGTATCTAATCCATCCAGTTTAACATGATCAAGATAGGCTTTTGATACAATTTGAGAATTCATTTTGCCATTAATAGCAAAAAAAAGTGAAATAGATATTAAAAACTTTAACAGCTTCATTATACTAAAAATTAAATGATTGATTACTTACTTTATTGCTGAAAATAATGGAGAAAGATTTCCAGAGCTATCTTCAGTTTGAATTTCATAAATATATGGCTTTAAACTAATAGCGCTGCCATTAGAAATGTATACAATATTAGATTCAACTCCGAAAATCAAAAAACCAGCTTCATTTGTTATATTAGATGAATTCAACGAATGATTTGTTTGATAAACAACACTATTATCTTCCTGACTTTTTATTTTAAGGTGTATTTTACTAACCGGAACATTGGCCTTAATTGTAATCGTTGCATTTGAAACCACTTGTAAGTTTGCCAAGCTTGCTGAAACTGAATTCTGAGCGACAGACTTGTAAGAAACATTAACATTATCTATTGTAGAATGGGTTTGTGAATTAGATTTAACACTTATACCTAGAAATGTTATAATCAAAAATTTAAACAGATTTTTCATAATTTTAGTTTTTATTGTCTTGAGTTATTATATAGATTTTCCATTATTTTTGTGTTTCCAAAGTTTTTTGTTTCCTGAAACTGATTAATTAAGCGCCCAGCTGCATCATAGTTGTAAAATGTTGCATAATTCTCTGTATTTAATGTTGCAATTAAATTACCATTTCTAAAATCGTAAACATTACCAACAATTGGCTCATCTAGCGGATGAAACTTAAAATCATCAATATAAGACGCAGAAGTACTGCTAAAGGATATTAAAATATCACCATGTGCACCAACTGCATTAGCTGGCAAATCAAAATCAATACTTAATAATTTCCAATCACCAACAGTAATATTATCAGAACTACTAACGAGTTTATTATAGGTTATTGGTGCAATTATACTATTACTTCCAGTTTTAAAATTTGACAATGAAACAATTAAACTCGCTCCAGGATTTGAATTCTTATGCACCCAAAGCTTTGCCGTATAACTTCTACTCTTTTCAAATCCTCTTGTGAAAAAAAGTGTTTGTGTATTCCCTTCAATTTTAGAAAAATAATAACCTGAATGAGGCTTTATAATTTGATTATTTGCCGCCATAGTAGAACTTCTGTTGTTGCCACCATAAACTTCACCTCCAAAATGAATGACGCCCGGTGCAACAGTAATAGTATCTTCAAAGCCAGAAAAAGTAAATGAATTATAGTTGCCACTTGACAATCCAGCTAGTGGTAATGAATGATTGTATCCATATTTTATGGATGACTTTCTTCCATTAAGTCCTTCTGTTTCTATTGTTTTGTTTGCAATATTAAATAAACTTGTTTTCCCTTCAACTCTATAATTAGCTTGCGACCATGGATTAATTGTTTGATCATTACTTACAATTCTGTTTTTTGTTTCATCTAAAACATGCCAATTTTTTGTTTCATTAACAATATGATAAATTTGATTTTGAGAATCAAATTTTAATACACTAATTGTTTTCTTGTAGGAATTTATTTGTTCTCCTAAAATAAAACCATTTGCATTGCTTTGCATAGAGGTTCCATAGGCATACTTAGTAACACCACTTTTTTCTAAAACAGCCAACATGTTTTTATTGTTTTCGTTATCGCACTTAAAGCCTAAACCGGAATATAAACTATTTTCATTAGCATAAACCTTATTACTTAATAGTACTCCTTCGTTTTTAGTTACAGTTTTTACAACACGTTGATTTAAAGTATTTGGATCATATTCAAAATAATTTGTTTTTTCAATTTCCGAACCTCCACTATAATCTTTTGACACTGTTTTATTAAGCACAATGTTGTAATTTTCAGAAAACGACCCGAAATTGTACCTTTCTGCGTATACGCAACTAATAGTTACATTTCCCTGGCTATAATGTGTTGCACCTGTCAAATAAGGTATTTCAACATCATCTCCCATCCAATCCCAAGGATTATATTCACGAATAAGATGGTCAGCTTTATAATAAAATTGAGTTGAATTCAAAAGCACATTATCGTTGGTATAACTTTCAACTTTATTTATTTTTCCTAATGATTTACTTTCATTGTTCTTAAATTCTGTTTGGAAATTATATATATTCCTGTTTGGAAATGTAGCGAGAGAAGTATAATCAGAGCCGCCATTTGGGCTACAATAATTAGTTGGCGCATATGAGATTCCCCAAACTATTGTATTTGGTATTTTTGCTACATTAGCTATAAGAGGATTTTTAATTAGTGAATTATTATAATAAGTGATTTGCTTACCATTGTTGTTTGAGAATTTATCAATATTTTTACAAGTAACTTTTGTGTAACCTACTTTAGAATTACCTACGTACGGAAATTGATTGTTATAATTAAGCCAAATTTGCAAACCCGTTCTATGATTTGTTCCTCCAGACATTAAAGGTTTAGGAACAACAGGTGCGTAACCATCTTCATATTCATATTCCTTTATATAACTTTCATTATTTGATTCGTCAACTAATTCAATTTCCTTTACCCTAACACCACCACCAGGCATTTTTTGATAATTTGCCATGGCATAACCACTCATGTAATAAGGCGTATATAAATGATTTTCGCCATAATTTGTACATAAATTACCATCGTTTGTATAAATCCCATTAAAGTTTCCTATATTAAGTTTATAAACGTAATATCCATAAGTAAACAGCATCAAAGTTTCTTGATTGCTTGGGCATGGTGGGTTATTGCTGCTACAATCACACTTTCTTCTAAAAGGAATAACATTTAAATATCCTTTTCTAACATAATTCGTGTGTCCACTACCAATAAAATTAGACAAATTAGAATTAGGAGGGCTAACATTATAATCAACAAACTCATAGGTAGTTGAACCAGAAATATAATTTGAAGAACGAATAGGAATAATAATGCTTGGTCTATTAATTTTGTATTTTTGAGCTACACCAATTCCAAACATACTATCCATTCCAGTCTTTACTTGATTATTGTTAAAATTATTGAATATACCAGGATGAGTTTGATCGGAATATCCCTCTCGCTCGTAATCATCCGTTTCATAGGTAACCTTAATTTTTGATCCTACTGGCGTTAATATTTCCTTTAAAGACCATGCATCCACATGTGCTGAAGATTCTGGCGTGGTATAATGACTACTTCCGAATGCAACATAGTCATTCTTATAATAACCCCAATAATCTGCTTTTAATGGATTATAATCCGGATTTTTATCAGAACTTTGTTTATCATAGCTAAAAACAAAAGAAGGAAATACTTTTTTTGCTTTATCATTATAAATTACAATCTCATTTAAAGTTAATTTTCCAGACTGTTCATAATTAGAAGATGTTACCGAATTGCTCTGGAAATTAAAAAAATTAAAATGGCAAGTTGTACCATTGTTAATGCTGTTATAAAATGTAACAGCTGAACCTGCAATTGATGGATTTATTGATGTTGTAGTTGCAGTATTTTCAATATTATTATATAATTTTCTACAAAGAGAATAATCCGTTTTAAATTCTGCACTAATAAGTGAATTGTTGTCAATAACCGTTTTGTTAGTTAGATATTTTGAATGATGCATCAAACTGCTTTCGCAATTATTAAATGAACCTGCGTTAAAATTTGAATTGAGATTAGTTAAATTCCATGAATTACTACTATTTAATAGTACACCTGCATTTTCATTTTTCATTAAAACTATTCTATCTAATTTCAATAACGGAACCTTTGTATTTGTTCCTAAGTTGTAGCTGTGCTCATCGTTTCTATAGTTTTTGATAAAAAAAGCTGTGTGACTAGCTGTTTGAATATAATCAAGATAATATACCTGAGATTTTGAGGAGGTTATATTATAATTTTTAGTAAAAATAGGATTTGGTGGAATCCCACCAAATACAAACTTATTAAATCCTAATTCCAGACCGCCAAAATCTTCAGAGTAGTTATAATATGAATTTGAATTAAAAAAATCATCTTGCCATTTTGAATATTTATATGCTACCCAATAACCAATATCACCTTGATCTACACATTTATTATTGTTAGAATCAAAATAATCAGGACCGGTTATTGCAGTTAATTTCCATGAAGTGGCGTACTTTTCAGGTGTATACACTATTGTAGATTTTTTTATACTATTAGAAGCTGTCAATGAAATGAGATTGTCGTTAGTTTCAAAAGTTTTAGAAATCTTCTCTTTCGAATATACCGGTAATGAATAATGAAATGTTAAGCCATTGGGGTTAGTTACTTCGATACCACCAATTCCATTTAAATCATAGTCAGTTGAACTTCTTCTATTTGATGCAGAACCAGTGTATATCCTGTAATCTAGAAATCCTGTTTGAGTAGAATTATTAAATAGTTTTGCTTGATTATTGATTTCATTGTTATAATAGTACTTAATAAAGTAACCTGATTTAACTCGATTATTCGGATCAGTCACACTATTATTAACAGTATAATCAGTTGAATTATCAAAATAAAATTGTGTTTTTTTCTTTGTATTGTTGTACGTTACATTACTAACACCTGAAAATGCTATTTTATTATAATACTCAATTCCTTCAAAAATAAAAGGCTTCAAATTTCCATAAATTCCAGGGCCACTAATTTGGTATTTATCATAACCTGGTGATTTATAATAAGCATTATTCACATTCATCATCTTATGAGGATACCATGAAGCAGATGAAGTCACTGGTTTATTGTAATTACTAGGGTCTTCGAACCCAACTGGTAAAGCAAAAAAATCAGAAACAACATACATGCCTGTATTATAATAAGAATTAGAGGTATAAGCTGAACTAGCTGTAAAACCGGTAACTTTCTCAAAGTTAAATGGTCCAAATGTAAAGTTGTTTCTTGTAAACTTTGCTAAATTCAAATTCTCGTTGATACTTATGGGTTGGCCAGAATAATCATCAGGTGCTCCTATAATTTGGCGAGATATTTCACCAGGATTGTAGTCCCAACCGAGGCCAATCCACGAAGCTTTTTGATTCATTCTAATACCAGCAGAGTAATTAGCGCTAATTGGTACATTTTCTCCATTGGGTCCGGGTACTGAAAGTATAGGTACGGAATATCTAAAATCTCCCGTATGTTGATCAACCATACCATCAGCAATTTCTGAAACAGGTAAATTACCAGTTGAATAATTAGTTTTAGAAGTATATTCAGAAGCAATCGTTGGATATAAAATCTCACAAGAAAAAACAAAAATCATTGTTAAGGCAAATACTTTCTGTTTTATGCTATTATTGTTTAGTTGTCTGCTATAAACTTTCATCTTTAATTTGATTGTTTTTTTGACAAGTATATGCGTTAAAACGATTAATTTAAAGTGAAGACATTTTAATAGAAAAGAACTTAATAAAGTAACATTCTAGCTATCAGCCTATTTTTACTAATATTAAGAAAATAAAACCCTGTAGGTACATAGGCAATACTATGAATATTATTAGTAGATAATTTATAAACTTAAAAAGTTAAATATTTCAATATAGAAAAGTAATATTCTAATAAAAAAGCTATGAATAATAATGCTGAATAAATCATTAGGAAGTAATAAATTAAATGTTCCAACAACATTAATAAATCCTATAGTTATTAATAATGTATTGTTATAAAACTGAAAAACCATGTGTTCACGTAGGTGCAACTAAGTTTTATATTAGTTACTTTAATAGTTAAATATTAAACTACAATTTAATTGTGATGATAAAACAAAAAATTAAAATTGTAATTACCGAAGATCAACCGGTAATTAGAAAAGCTTTAAAATGCTTTATAGAATTAGAAAAAGACATGCAAATAGTTTCAGAAGCTTGCAATGGAAAAGAATTGCTTGAATTTCTGAAATTAAATTCTCCCGATATCGTTTTATTAGACATGAAAATGCCCTTAATGAATGGTTGCGAAGCATTGGAAATAATTAGTAAACGTTTCCCAAACACAAAAGTTATAATGCTTAGTATGTATGATGACTTCAATTTAATTATTGATTTTATGACCAAAGGCGCAAGAGGTTTTGTTTCTAAAAACAATTCGCCTGAGTTTTTAGTGCAAGCAATTAGAGATGTATACAAAGACGGCCATTTCTTTGATAAAAAAGTATCAGAAGCAATGTTGAATGGCTTATTAAAAGAAAAATCTATTAATCCTTATTTTGATGAACAAGCTTTATCGGGAAGAGAAACAGAAGTAATGAAAGAAATTTGTAATGGTTTAACAAATAATTCCATCTCCAAAAAATTAAATATCTCGGCTAGTACTGTTGATTTTCATAAAAGAAATATTTACAGAAAAACAAAGTCAAAAAACACCATTGACTTAATGAAATATGCAATTAAACATCAAATGATTTTAATTAGCTAAATAACCAAACACTTTTTCATACACCATATAAATAGCATACAAAACCGAAACCATTCCAGCCAAAGGAATGGTTTTTGTTTTTGAGTTAAACATAAATGAAATTAGCAGAGCCAAAACAAATGAAATAGAATAGAAATAAAGCATATGCAATGGAGATAAAGTAATACCTACCGCAATAAAAACCAAAACGTCTCCCCAGCCAATTTTACTATCCAAAATTTTCTCAAATCTTTTGTTTTTTAAAAACAAATACAAATGCAGAACTAAATAGCAAAACAATAAATAGCTAAAGCAAAAAACTGTGTTATCTAACATACTTCCCCATGTAAAATTTAACAAGTAACTCAAGGCAGAAGAAATTCCAAAAAGTAATATTAAAAATAAGTGAATGGCTCTGCCTTTAAAATCTTGATAGCAAATTACGATAGAGCTGACAAAAATTAATATTAATAAAATCCAATTCAATGTTTAATCCTTTGTAATTTCTTTTATTTCTTCGTCTTGATTTACTTGCCAAACATTCAACTGACCATCTTGATCAAAATCAGTAACCGAAATTGCCTTTGCTACAAACGATTTATTACTGGCCTCTACAATTTCTATCTTATAATTGGCCTTACCATCTTGTGTTACTAACTTTGATTGTTCATAGCCTAAATCATCAAGATTAGTAGTGTATTTAGAATTAATATAAAAGAAATTCTTTTGAAGGTTTAGTAAATGCTTTAACTGCATTTGAGCTTCCAATGATTTTGTTCTTCCAATTAAAGGCATTAGTTTAGGAACGGCCATTGAAAGTAATATTCCAATTAAAGCTAATACCAACAATAATTCAATTAAGGTCATACCATTAACCTTATACTGAATTGCTTTTTTAAATTTCGTTTTCATTTTGTGTTTATTAATTAATTAAAAACTTCCTGTACTCATTTCAAACATGGGTAAATACATTGCCACTAATATAAATCCTACAAATAATCCTAATATTATTATAAATAGGGGCTCTATTAACTTACCCAAAACCGCTTGCTGATGCTCTATCTCTGCCGAATATTGTTTGTGCAATTTTTCAAAAATAACTTCCGGTGCATTCACTTCTTCACTCAATTTTATTAAGGCTACTAATTTTGTTGGAAATATTGAATGTTGAGCCAAACTTTCATTCAGCAATTTTCCTTCATTTACTACTTCTCTTTTTACAACTTCTAATGCTTTCTCCATAGGGTAATACTCAATCATGTTTTTTACTAAATCTAGAGCATCATTTATCATAACCCTTGCCCCTACTAGCAATTTCATACTTTGACAAAACCTTGCCAAATATATTTTCTGAATTAACTTATTTATAACAGGTATTCGCAAAAATAATTTGGAGGTGAACTTACGATACCACTCTTTTGTAGATTGTGTTTTATGTAAAATGAAAATAGATAATACAATAAACAATATAACAGAAAATATTGAACCACTTTTGTTACTTAATTTAATAAGGAATTTTGTGATTTCAGGAAGCTCTCCACCTGTTTGTGTAAAAACATCACTAAAAATAGGCACAACATAAGCCAGCATAAAATAAACTATTAAAATGGCCATACTAATTACAACAACCGGATATGTAAGCACCCCAACAATTTGTCTTTTTAACTGAATGCTTGATTTATAAAAAGAACCTAATTCTATTAATACTTCCGGCAATTTACCCGACTCCTCCCCTATCTTTATACTTTGTGATTCGTACTTAGAAAAAATAGCTGAATGGGCTTCAATTGCTTGATAAATACTTTTCCCACCTATAATATCGTTTTTAATTTGTTGTAATAAAAGCTTGTGTTTTTTATTAATAATGTCTTCTTCTATAATCTCAAATGATTTTTTTATATCTACCCCTGTTGAAAGCAATAAACCGAGCTCAGAATAAAAGGCTTCCTTTTCTTTAGCTGCAAACTTCTTCTCTAAAAAAGATATTTCAGTATTTAAAACATCAGATAAGTTTTTTCTATCCGATGTTTTATCAAGATTTAAACTTTTAGTTGTTCCAACCGAATATTTCGCTAAATCAATTTGTGCCATTTGAAATACTTTGTTCTAACTTCATTTTAACTGAAGAATCGTGTTGTTTACTTAAAACATAGATAAATTGCTGTTTATTGTATTCTAATTTAAAAGACAAGTGATTAACCAAAACATTATTCAAAATCGGCGAACTCATTACTTCATACGTTTTCTGTACATCTTTAATTTTAAAATGAAAGGTATCTGTTCTGTTATTTTTACTAAGCAATACAACTGATTCTTTCAACTCAAGTTGCGAAAGCAAACTATCTTGTCCAATAATAAAAGTATTTTCATTCTCTTCTTTGAATAAACTTGAATTTAAAGCCTCATAATCCATTCTAGTTTTAAAATAAACAAATTCATTTAAAAATTTATTGTTCTCTTTATAGTTATAAAAAAGTTTCTGAATGTATGTTAGTGTTGAATAGGATAAGGTTAAACACACTGTTGTTAATGCCAGTGTTACCAACAATTCTGCAATGGTAAAGCCTTTTAATTTATTTAATTTATACCCCATTATCCTCCAATGTAAACTAGCTGCTCTGCTTCCTGAATTTTCTTTTGTTCCGAATCAAAAACCAATATCCTAAGTACATAGCAATCTTTAAAATACTCGTGCGTTGAATAAACTCGCTTAACCGTAAACTCTTCTTCCTTTGCTGAAAAATCACTGATATTTTTTTCTAACAGTGCCAAACGAGTGTGTTTTTCTATTAACTCCCCTGCCTTCACTTTAAAAAACGGCAAACTGCTTTTCTGTATATTTAAATAAATTACAACAGCTAAAGCAGAACAAAAAGTTAATATGGCCATTGCTATTATAACTTCCATAATGGTACTACCCTTCACTTTTTTATTTCTGCTAATTCTTATCATGTCCTTTTGCAACAACTTAATTTCACGTTTTTATCAAACACCGGTGGAACAGAAATTAAAGCCGAGTACTTCGCTGGATTAATTTCGCAGGAAAGAATATGATTTTCATAAACTGCCGAAGGCGTTTTTAATAATAAAGAACCTGCATAAACGTTTGCATTCACCTCACCTTGTAAATGCAAATAGTCAGATGAATAAACAAACCCGTTCACCTTTGAACTGGCGTTTAATTTCACCATAACTTTCTTATCACTCATTTTACTTTCACTTAATGCTATAATACCTCCATTAAAAACGCAATCTTCACTTAATTCTACATATCCAATACCTTCTCTAACTTTTCCTTCGGGCTTTAGAACAAAAGAACTCGGGTAATTAAATACGCAAGATTTAAAAGCCAAAATACTATCGGAAGCAATAACATGTAACGTACCATTAAATCCTTCTTTAAATTTGACATTGCTACCAATAATTAATATGTCATTTAACTTACAAGTACTATCAATTTCTAAATTATCGGCAATAATTTTAATATTACCACTCCATTGTACCTTAGATAATTTTGAAACGCTATTTTGATAAACAATTGTCTTATTGGTAAATGGATTGAACAAAATATTTGGTAATACACCAACTATACTATCTGTAATTAAATCAATTCCTTTCATTTGATTTCCTATTCCTTCTTTGAATGCGGAACTAATTTGATTTATTTCTATAGGTGATTTTTTTATAAAAATTTGATTTCCTGATGAACCTGTGTAACTCTGTCCTTCAATAAATGCCGGCTTAATACCGGCTGATGGCAAATAACAGTTGGCTTTAAAATTAATAACACCTGCCATACCAATTGGCCTGCTTTTATCTGCAACAACCAACCCGGTATCTTTACTCATATGGGTTCCATAAAATGCAGAAGTACTTAATGAATGATGTCTGTTTTTAGTATAAACTTTAATTTGCAAAAATGCTCCCCAGTAAGTTTTACTTATTTTAATGGAATCATCATTGTAGGTGTTCTTTATCCAACTATTTGAATTATTAAAATAGGCCGATTGAGCAATCGCCTCTCCACTTTTTAAATTCATTAATAATTGATTTGATTGTGCGAATTCTGTAATAATACGTTGATTAAAACTGCCAAGCATTATAAACATGCTTAACATAACTGCAATTACAATTGAAATAATAATAGCAATATACAGAGCCCCTCCCTTCAGTTTATACTGTAGAATTTTTAAACCGTTTTTTTTATTTATCCATTTTTTCACTTTTACGTATGAACAACTTTATTCTTCTTTAACTCGGTTTTAGAATCTTTCTTTTTATTCTTAAGCTTTTTCTCTTTCTTAGGCTTTTCCTTTCGTTCAGGGTTTATTTCTTTTTGCTTTTTTTCTTTTACTTTTTTCGGTTTAGGGACCAGTTCCATACCATTCTTATATTTCTTTTTATCAATAACATTACCACTTGAATTATAGGTAATAAAAGTTCCGTTCAGTTTATCATTTTTAAAATTACCTTTAGCCATTAACTGTCCCATATCATTATAAATACAGTATTTTCCGGTTTTAACCCCATTCTTCCAGGTAATTAACTCTCTTAAGCTTCCATCAGAATACCAAAACTTCCACTCTTTGTGTTTAACACCGTATTTAATTGTTCCCTGCTCTTTTAATTGATTGTTTAAATAAAATGATTTGTAAAACCCGTGAATTAACTTTCCGTCATACCCACCCTTAGTTTCCATTATTTTTTGTGATGAATACCATAAGTAAGTCAATTCACTTTTAGCATCCATTTTTTTATTAGTAGAAAGCATTTGTGTTTTAATAGTACAGTCATCGTGATTTACCGTAATATTAAAACTCTTCATTTTTGAAGGCTCAATAGGCAATTGCGCATTTAAACATGCAATAAAATGAATAATTATATATATAAATAAATATCTCATGAAGTGGAAGTAGTAAATTTATAAAGAATAAAAATTAAAAACACCTACGTAAACACATAGTATCTTACGCTAAAAAAAGCAGGTTACATGTTTTAACACTTAAATTTGATAGAGAAATTTTCTTAAATTAACGTGGTGAATTTTATTAATTAAGCTTATGTGTATTTTACAAAATTAAATAGTTTTTCTAGCTGCATTAACAAATGGCATTAAAGAATAATATCCATCTTAACTCTAGAAATCAAAATACAATAAATGTGTTCTATTTATCCATCTTTCATTCTATTAACGATGCTATTTTAATTTTAAATAAAAAAGGTGAGATAATTGATGCAAATAAAACAGCAACAAAATTACTTCGAAAAAGTTTTAGCGCACTTAAAAAAACTCCATTAACAAGTATATTTATTCGCGACAATTCTAATAATTGCTTTAAATTATTACAAGCAATTAAATCTTCAAAAAACAACTTCCATTGCAAGAATTTTATAACTGTTAATAAGGTTATTTATTTTCCTGCCTCTATAGAACTCACAAAATTTGTAAGTGAATTTGATTCAAAAAATTATTTCATAATGGAAATAAAAGATATTTCTAACCAAATAATTAATGAAGTAAAAGAAAGAAATCTTATCATTTCAGCACAAGAAGAAGAACGTTGCAGATTATCTGCCGACCTACATGATTCATTAGGTCAAGAAATAAATGCCGTTAAAACTTATGTTGCGGTAATGGGTAAAATGAACTCTAATGAACCACAGTTTAAAGAAGCGATTGATGAATGCACCACAATTTTGTTAAAAGCAACAAAACTAATTTCAGAACTTTGTTTTAATTTAATGCCTAAATCTTTAGAAAAAGGGAATTTACTTTATGCCATAGAAGAGCTAGTTGTTAAATTAAGTAAAGTGTATAAGGTGAAATATAATTTCCCTAACTTTGACATTAAGTTAAGTAAAGAAAATCAAGTAAACCTTTTTAGAATAATTCAGGAGTTTATTAGTAATAGTATAAAACATTCTGAATGCAATACTATCACAATTTATATTCAGGAAACAAGCAAAGGTTTGGTAATAAAATTAAAAGATGATGGAAAAGGATTCAATATTAAAACAATTAAAAAAGGAAATGGCATTTACAATATTCAATCAAGATTAATCTCCATTCAAACTGAGTACAAATTTATAAGTACAAAAAACAAAGGAACAGAGCTAGTAATTAAATTTTCTGATCAAAAAAATAAAAATACTAATAGCAGACGATCACAAAGTAGTTCGTAAAGCCCTAAGTGTTGCCTTAGAGTTCCAAAACTCTTTTATTGCAGAAATAGCAGAAGCTGAAAATGGAAAAAAAGCACTTGAACTTATTAAAAAAGAAACATTTGATATTGTTTTAATGGACATCAACATGCCTAAACTAAATGGCATTGAAACAACAAAATTCATTACAGATAATTATCCAAAAACAAAAGTTATTGCTTTTACCCTACATAACGAAAGTTATATTGCAAAAGAAATGTTAGAAGCGGGTGTTAAAGGTTACTTGTTAAAAAATACGGATATTACAGAAATAACAAAAGCAATTTTAACTGTAAATAATGGTGGTATTTACATCTGTAAAGAAGTTGAACCTATTATCCGAAACAATAAAACATTAAAAAAACTATTTAATAAAAATAAGCCACGTAAAAAATAAGTTTGGCATTAAAATCTCTTCACCTTATCAATTTATTAAATATTTCTCGCTTTTTCACCAAGTCACTAAACCAGTCGTTTTTAACTAAAATATATTTTATATAATATATAATTATATTTTATAAAATATATTTTCTAACACTAACTCAAGTTTAATTATAATACACTATTTTTAAAATATATTAAACTGAAGGCAGAATGGATTATTTAATAAGTGAAAATATTGAAAAAACGGTAAGTTTAATTAAAAACGCGGAAGCAATTGCCATTTTTGCAGGTGCAGGTATGAGTGTTGATTCGGGTTTAGAACAATACAGGGGTGAAAACGGACTTTGGACAAAATCTGTTACTATAAATAATAAAACTTATAAGTTTGAAGACCTTTTAACACATATTGCTTTTGAAGAAACACCATACGAAGCCTGGGGTTTTATTGGAAATTTAATTGAAAAATATAAAAACACTCAACCACATTCCGGTTATTATCAATTATTAGAGCTTTTAAAAAACAAAGAATATTTTGTTATTACCTCTAATTGTGATGAATATTTTAAAAAAGCCGGTTTTTCTCATGAAAAAATTTACGAATGCCATGGTTCTATATTTAATATGCAATGTTTAAACATAAAAGAACGTGGAATTCATGAAACCAGTCCAATAAAATTAGATAAAAACTCGCATTTAGCATTAGACCCTTTACCAAAATGTCCAAAATGTGGTGAAAATTGTCGACCAAACATTTATATGTTTTACGATTGGTTTTGGGAATCGCAAAATTCAGTAAAACAACAAATAAATTATAATAACTGGCACAAAAACATATTAAAAACAACCGATAAAATAGTGGCAATTGAAATTGGAGCCGGTAAAACTATAAATACTATACGTAAACTGTGTGAAAAATTTACCGAAAATAAGCACCCATTAGTTAGAATTAACCCGCATGACTGTGAAATTGTTTGTAAAAACCAAATTTCAATACCTGATACAGCAAAAAATGCAATTTCAGCTATTTCCGGTTTTATTTAAAACAAAAATAAGCCCTTACAAATACATTTACATTTTCATTTACACTGTTTTTACATATAAAAATTAAATTTTAATGCTTAAAAATACCTGTTTTTTATAAAAAACTCATTTACATTTTCATTTACACTGTTTTTACATATAAAAATTAAATTGTAATGCTTAAAAATACCTTTTTCATAAAAAACACATTCAATGTATTTCAAATTTTTTCATTATAATAAAGTCACAACTAACAACACCCTTTAAATGTTACTATAATTTTTACATGAATACGGTTTTTTCACCAGTAATTCATTATAATTATTATCCACCATATATAAAAATTTACTGAATTATTAAATTTACACTGTGAAATACCAAAACAGGTATATTTTTTACGTATAAATAAATTATTACGAATACCATTTTATCGATGCCCAAAAAAATATATTTTATAAAATATATTTTTTAAGGAATAATCACATTAACAGCCAGTTACAAAAACACATATTTTACTTTTTTATTGAAAAATAAATAATTAATGGGGCTTTACACAGAATCATTGCTATTTAAAATAGCTATTTAAATAAACACTCCATGAAAAAGGTAAATTATTTATGTGAAATAATATTTATTAAAAAAAAGAATTTCTGAAACTTAAAACACTTGCTTTTTATGATTGCAAAAACCACTGCTTAAAAAATGGTTGTAAATTACATTAAAAACTATTTTTTTGGAACAAACCCATAAAACTGAAAATTTTAACAATTTGTTTTTTGTTCTTTTAAATACTGTTTAAAAACACCTTTTTAAATAATGTTGAATTACTTTATAAAATAATTATATTTATAATAAGAAGAAATAAACTAGCGGTTATACGTAAGTTAGGCCCCATTTTATGGACGAATTCAAAATAGACGAAGAACATAAATTAGTCTTGACAAAAGACGTCTGGATTGTTCATAAAAATGGGGTTCCACAGACAACTATACCAGACAAATTATTCAAGTATTATTCCCTCTCTCAAAATAATCTGGACGCATTAAGAAACGGTTATTTTTTTCTTAGCAATCCAAAAGTTTTTAATGACCCTTTTGACTGTTGTTCAAATCTAATAATTGAAAAAAGAACACCTGCTATTAATGGTGCTTACACACCACTAATAAATGACATAAAGGACAAGGGAATCACTTGTTTTTCAAAGGACGGCATGAACCCTTTAATGTGGGGACATTACAGTAATTCATACAAGGGCTTTGTCTTAAAATTTGACAGTAAATTAAATACGACCAGGACTCCTGAAATCAAAAACGATCTGTTGACGGGTGTAATTTACAGTTCAGACCCAACTCCAACAACTATCAAGAATTCATTTTCCGAATATTATCAATTGGTAGTAAAATTAAAACATTGGGAATACGAAAATGAATGGCGTCTGATTATTGACAAAAATGATACAAGACTAGAAAAATTATATTTCGATAAGAATTCAGTTGAAGAAATAAATCTTGGATATCAAATTTTTCATAATATTCATAGTGACACAGATTTGCACAGACGCTATACTGAACTTATTAATATAGCTGAGCAAGAATATCCACATGCACTTTTATATATCGTCGGACCGCACGAGACCAAATTTCAGTTGACAAAGCGACGACTAATTCAAGCTCGGGACATCATGGACGCTGCAAGACTTTTTAAATAAAAACAAGGCCTAACAGCGGTCTTGCCCCAAGGCGGAATAACTGCAAGGGCTTCGGTTAAATTATAGCCTGCAAAACAGATCGTTTTTTAATTTGCCTCCGCTAAAAAACATTTGTTGGATTTGAACCTTGAATGTGCCGATTCTTCGTAGACATTTCATCTTAAACAAAAAGCTTTTCCCTTCGATGGGCGACTTCTCTCACAGGCGAAAACTCAGCAGCTCTTTCGGTTCGACAAGAATATTCAGGTAAAGATATTTTTAGCTATGCACTTTTTTGGCTGAAGCTAAATTCACAACTATTGTAAAACCTCCCTTTCGGCTGAATCAGCCGTTTTGGCCTTCCCAAGCTGCGGTCATTTGTAATTTTTTCGTCCCTCTAAAAATCCAAATCACCTCGCGCCCACGCACACAATAAGGTGTGGCGAAGCCACGATTTATGCGCATCTCACTATGGTCAGTCAGAAGCGCAAGCCTGCGGCAGCATGGCATTTATATAAGATACTAACAAATACAGAAGTCGCCCAAAAAATCATTATTTTTACTATCCCCCTTTATCCTAAATTAACAATGGCAGCGAAGAAGAATAAAGTAACAATAAACAATAAGAGTGTTGATTCTGCTGGTATTACCAAAGATTATAAGGAAGCTATTGCAGAATTGATATGGAACGGATATGACGCTAATGCTACCTCCATTAATATTGAGTTTGATGCCAATGAAATTGATACGGTTAATTATTTAAAAATCATTGATAACGGAGACGGGATTCAATATGATAACATTAATGAAACCTTTGGTTCATTTTTGGATTCTCATAAGAAAAACTCGTTTCAACGATCTTCTTATGTAAGAGGTAAAGAAGGAAAAGGTAGATTCTCTTTCACAACATTTGCCGATAAGGCCGCTTGGCATACCGTTTTTAAAAAAGAAGGAAAGTTACTTGAGTATACGATTACCATTAACAAATTCACCAAAGATCAATATAGTCTTGATGAGCAAAAAATATCCAAAAGCAAAAAATCAGGTACTGTATTAACCCTTTTCGACTTATTCAATGTAACCGCATATTCTTTTTCTTCTAAAAAGTTTGAAGAGTATTTAGCCAATGAGTTTGGATGGTTTCTTTTCTTAAATAAGGACAACGGTTACTCTCTTAAAATTAATGGTGAGGAGCTTGATTATGATTATGTAATAGCAGAGTCAGATTCAAAGACAGTTGCAATTAATGACGCTATTCAAAATAAATTTGATTTCAAGATAACTTACATAAGATGGAAAGAAAAAATTGGTGATAGATATTATTACTATTTTTTAAATAAAGAAAAAAGAGAAAGTGCTAAAAAACTTACATCATTTAATAACAACGCAATTGAATTCCATCATAGCGTTTACGTTGAGTCTGATTATTTTAATGACTTTATTATTAACGAAAATGATGTTGATGTTTCGCTAATTGGAAGAAATCAACATGATCCTATTTTCAAACAATTAATAGAAAATTTGAATGGGTTCCTTTTCGAAAAACAAAAACATTACATAAGAGGGAAAGGCGCAAACGAACTAATTAGAAAATATGAGTTTGCTGGTATTTTCTCAAATTTTAGAGACAATAAATACGACCAGAAAAGAAAGAAAGACTTAGTTAAGGTTGTAAAGGAACTTTACTGTGTTCAACCAAAAATATTTAAAGGCCTAAAAAAAGAACAGGAGATAACCTTCGTAGGTTTTTTAAATTTACTACTTGACACAGATGAACGCGAAAATATTCTGACTATCATGGAAGGAGTGGTCCAGTTAACAAAAACGGAACGAAATGATCTGGTTAAAGTATTAAAGAAAACTTCCCTTTCAAAAATAGTCAGCACAATCAAATTAATTGAAAATCGATATACCGTAATTGAACTTCTCAAAACTCTCATATTCGATCTTGAAAAATTTACAAAAGAAAGAGACCACGTTCAAAAAGCTATTCAAGAAAACTATTGGATTTTTGGTGAACAATTTCATTTAGCGTCAGCAGATAAGAATTTCGAAAAGCTACTTTCAGAATATTTGTACATTTTAGACGGGCAAAAAAAATCACATAAAATCGACGAACAATATAGGTTAAAGCGCCCTGATATTTTCATGTGCAGAAAAAGAAGTATTCCTGATTTGCAAAATCACGATTCAGAAATAGATGAAAATATTATGGTTGAACTAAAAAGACCGAGTGTTGTTATTGGCATGGATCAGTTCAGACAAATTGAAGAATACATGCAGATAATCATTAAAGAGCCTAAATTTAATAGTCAAACGCGTAGCTGGAAATTCTTTATCATTGGCAAAGAAATGGATAGCTATATCCATGATCAATACGATTCGCACAAAAATAAAGGTAAATTATTTTTAGTACAGTCTGTCAGAAACTACGAGATCTATGCCATGACATGGGATGACGTTTTCAGGATTTTTGACATAAAGCACAAATATCTTCTTACCAAATTAGATTTTGACAAAGCTGCTTTAGAAGAAGAATTAAAAGCAAAAGGTATTAATTTAAACAATCCTACTAAAGTAACTGAAGAAATAATATTGGTTTCAAAAGCGAAAAAGAAGAATGAAAAGAAATAGCTTGAACAATTTGGCCGTCGCCTTCAGCCCAGGCTTTCCCTACAATCTTTTGCAAGAGACAGGCAAAAAAATTTCCGTTCAATCCCTAACGGTGGGAACATTTTAAAATCAAAATTTCATTTGTAAACAACGTCATTTGATTTTTTCTTAGAGATTGACTAATGCTTATTAACTGTTTTAATCATTTCCCTCGTCTTTATTATAAAATCGGAACACACTTTATTTATCTCATTTCTTATTGGCCCATCTAAAACAAGCTGACTTCCATCAATGTTGGTTGTCTTTTTATATAATTTTTTATATGCCTTATTTAATCCATTCACCTCAATACAAGTAATTTCAAATATCTCAATTGTTTTCGAAAACCGTTCTATATATATATTCAATTTATTAAGAAGATCTAAAATGGATTGGATATCCATTTCCCTTGATTGCATATTCTTTTCAATATGGTTAATTTCCTCTTCAATGTGCTTTAGATCATTTATAACATATTCCTTTTCAAATCTTTGTTCAGTTATTTTTTTTGAAACATATAAACCTAACCAAACAGTCACAGCTGTTGTAACAACTAAAGTAATAATGTCAAACGGGTCTAACTCTTTTGAAAATGAGGTAGTACTGAACCATGTCTGTGAGTATAAAAATCTAGCGAAAACATTTAAAAGAACAAATGAAACAACTAGACTAAAAACCAATGCTATTTTTTTACCCATATGTCTTCCTCAATATATTTAACATCCCAAGCAAAAAATTCTGTATGAAAAACCAAAGTATTTTTGACATTGTCAACGCCAAATTGACGCGCCAATTCTCCAAATGATTGATCTAAAAAGGAACTACCATATCCTTTAGTCCCATCCAAATAAATATGAAGCTTTTCTTTTTCTTTAAAAGCCTCTTGATATTTTTGTTTTAAAATAGTCTCGTAAAAAAGCTCTCCCGAAGACGGTCCAACTTTAATCCATCTTCCTCCAAGTTTATCTCCAAAATCTTTGGCTATATTAATTGTGAATTTTTCCATTTTTGAAAGTTATTTTGGTCAATAGTCCAACTGTAATAGGTTCCTACAAAATTAGGGTTTTTATTGGCTATAAATACCCCATTTTGAAAGTTTAAAGATACATTATTTGTGATTAGTGTTAAATTTGCAACTAAACCATTTTCGATCATCTCTCGTAGTTGAGGTAATCCCCGCCCTCGATAGCTCATTTTGGTCGAGGAACCTAGCTTTCCAAATAATGCATCTAATACAATCCGCTTGTCGCTAAAAAAATAATACTTGATTGGCAGTTTTGCCTTTTTATGTGAATTAATTATACCCATTCCCATATCAACAAAAGTATATTTCACAATTCTATTTTTTCTATCAATTTCATGTGTAAGCCACCAATTGATATTCTTATTTTCAATACCGTGTTCTACAGCATTACCGATTAATTCAGTTAAAAATACATTAAAAGGATAATAGTATTCCTTTATGCCAATTTTTTTTAAGTCTTTAACTATATCATCAACTAATCTTGGGCTCAGAAGTTTTTCTTTTTCCGCATCACTTATTTCAGGTATTTCAATGGCCTTGTTAATATGGAATATTTTGTCAGCAGATAACAAGGTTGTTTTGATTTTTTTTTCAGAGGGTAAGCGTCCTTTCCGAAATAATTTGTTCCTGTGCGTTATGATTGATTTTTCCATCTGGGCAAATAATACCATCAAATCCCCTTTTTCCAACTCTTGAATTTCTGAAAAATCGATTGCTATTTCCTTATTTTTTGTTTCAATAAGTTTGGAAAGAGTTAGAATTGTATTTCTCATGCTTCCATCCTTCAACAAAAAAGATTTAGGCATTTTAATAGTTTTCATTTTTCCTCTGTATCATGCTAACTCAATAAAATTACTATTTTTTTATATGTTCAATCGTTGCGTCTAACGCTCTTCCTGCATCAGCTTTGGTAAGCTTGGCTCATGCTTAAATAATATTATTTAAAATAGCTTTCGTAGTTTCAATTACTTTAAACCTTATTTCTGTTTAGCAACTTTTCAATAGAATTTTTGCTATAAAATATTTTAGAGCCAACTTTAGAGTAAATTATTTTGCCCTTTTTACGAAGCGCCCAAAGACTGGTTTTTTTAAGTCCTAATAACTTTTGTGCATAGGCTTCAGGCACCCAGTCTTCTATTTTTAAGGGTAATTCGTTCTTTTGGCACAATACAGCAAAAAGCTCATCAATTTTATTGTTTAATTGGTCAAACTTTTCTTGGGGAATTAATAAAAACTGGCTCATATTAAAACTTTTTTACAAAGTAAGCCAATGGCATTTGTTTAAACTGCTGTATTTTCTGTTAAAATTTACAGTACTATTTTAAAGGCGCAATTATTGTTCTAACCGATTGAAAAAGTTCATCAGAAGTAATTTTCAAATTCTCTTTAAACATACTATTTAAATCTCCGCTCATTTTATAGCCAAATAATAAGGCGAAAAAAGCTGTAACCACGCCGGCTTTATGGTGACTTGCATTATATTTTTTCAGTCTCAAATAACAATCCTTCACAAATTCCTTCTTTTTCATTTTTTCTACTGATATAAAATACTGCTCGTAATAAAATAATATTTCATCTACATCAATGTTTCCGGAATTTTTAATATACAAGTCTACTTTTTCTTCTACTTTTTTATATTTATCATTTATTGGTTTCTCAAATGCTTTTTCAACCCATTCAAAACTATCAACCAAATTACTTAAAACTACTCTCCCCTTTCTGTGGCTTTTAATAACACTTCCTACATAATGTAATTTATTTATTACTTCAGGAAAATCTTTTCTTTTTATTCTAAAATGAAAGTATTTAGAATCTTCTTTATGTAATGGATCTATTGGCATAATTTCTATTTTAAAATTTTATCTAATTTATCAACGGCGTTAGACAACATGCTGTTTGTTATTTTGGCATAAACTTCTGTAGTTTTTATACTACTATGCCCTAATTGTTTACTAACTACTTCTAAAGGAACACCATTTGAAAGAAATATAGTTGTGGCACTTGTATGGCGGGCAACGTGGTGTGTTAATGGCTTTTTTATTTCCGCCAAATCTGCAATAGTTTTTAAATACGCGTTCACTTTTTGGTTACTTAGGCGTGGTAATACATAACCGGAAACCAATCTTTCAAATTCATACTTATCGTAAATTAATTTTGCTTTTTCTAGCATTGGTATTCGCTGTGGTTCTTTTGTTTTTTGTTGGGTAAAATTTATCCAATACTTTTTCCCGTCATATTCAACATTCTCATCCATTAAATTATCAGCATCAGTAAATCGCATTCCGGTATACACCGAAAAAAGAAACTTATCTCTGGCTCTTTTTAAACTTTGATTTCCACCTAAATCATGCTCCTCTATTCTATTTAACTCTGCTTTCGTTAAATAGGTTCTTGCCGATTCCTGGTTTTTAATTCTAAATTTTCTATATGGGTTATTAGTTATTAAACCATCTTCAATAGCCATACTAAAAAGTGCACGCAATTTTTTATGATACTTATTTACAGAAGCACGCGATAAAGTATTCACCTTGCTGTTTATTAATTTGGTTTCCATTAAAAAAATGTCAAATTTTCTTATTACACTTTCATTTACATCTGACAGAGATATATTTCTTAAATTGAAGTTAATTAAAAATTTCTTTAAATGCATGTAGGTAGTTCTATAATTCTGAATAGTAGAAAAGGCCGATTCTTTATTTGTTTCTATTCTCTCATTTAATGTTTTTTCAAAATATTCATGCAAGGTTAAAATTGTTACATCCCGTCCTAAAAATTGATGTTTAATAGCAAATGCAGTTATAGGCTTTTTACAATGTTTTAATTCATAGTATATACTTTTAATTTCTGCCTCAATTTCACCTAAACGAGAATTAATAAAATTATTACCATTTACCCTTTGGCTTTTTCCATCCCATTCTGTGGCCTGGTCAATATACTGGCGAGTTGAAATTTCTACCTTTTTTCTATTTACCATTACCCTCAAAAAAATGGCGTATTGTCCGTTTTTTAAAGAGCTAGAGCTATTTAAATAGTACTTTAATGATAGGGAATCAATTCTCATGTGGTAAACCCTTGATATTCCTGGGCCGGGATTTTTTTACTGAAACATTTATAATAATTTAAAAACACTGCAATTCGCTATTAGCCCTGTAAACATTAAAAAAAACAACTGAAACATTTTAATTTTAACTGAAACAAAACTGAAACAAATGTAGACTTTGGATGGGATATTTTAAATTCCTTTAAATGAAAAACCCCTGTAATACAGGGGTTTGAACATTTGTGAACAGCTTTAAAACTGTTTCAGTGGTACCTCCAGGAATCGAACCAGGGACACAAGGATTTTCAGTCCTTTGCTCTACCGACTGAGCTAAGGTACCATACTCAGAATTAAGAGGTGCAAAAATATATAAAAATTATTATATGCCAAAATTTTGTAAAAAAACTTAAAGGGCTTATCCTCAGCCTTATTTCAATTATCTTTACCTTTTCATGTCAACTATTTCAATAGATTTTGGTAATACACACATCAAATTAGCCTTATTTGATGGAAATAATTTATTAGAAGAAAAGCAAGTTGATTCAATAGACGAATTATTTCAATTAGAAGACTTTTTTCTGAGGGCAAAACAGGCCATAATTTGTTCTGTTACAACACAGCACGAGGCCTTTATATCCAAATATAAAAATAAATTAAACATTCTTTTTTTCGACAACCAACTGCCCATTCCCCTTGCAAATCTGTACAAAACACCCCAATCATTAGGCACAGATAGGTTAGCCGCAGCCATTGGCGCATATAGCTTGTTCCCGGAGCAACATGTTTTAAATGTTGATTGTGGCACTTGCATTAAATTTAATTTCGTAAACAGTAAAGGTGAATTCTTTGGCGGTGCAATTTCGCCCGGTTTACGCATGCGATTTAAAGCATTAAATCACTTTACCAGCAAACTTCCGCTAATACAATTTGACGAAAATTATAGCAAACTAATAGGGACAAATACTGAAGAATCTATTTTAAGTGGAGTTATTACAGGAGCAACTGCAGAAATAGATGGAATTATTAATGAATATTTACTTCAGTTTAAAAATTTGGTAACCGTTATTTCAGGAGGAGATGCTAATTTCTTTGCAAAACGTTTAAAAAATAGCATCTTTACGCACCCTAATTTGGTACTAATTGGCTTAAATTACACCTTAGTTTACAACATTGAAAAAAAATAACTTAATAATACTTTTCTTTACAGTAATTGCGCATTTTTTAAACGCTCAAATTAACACTTTTAGTCCTTATTCCCGTTTCGGTTTAGGCGAATTAAATCAAAATACGTTGGCACACAATCAGGGTATGGGCGGTGCATTTGCTGCTTTAAAACCCGATTCTATTTTTCCGGTAATGATAAATACTGGAAATCCCGCATCGTATGCCTTAATTAAATTTGCAACGTTTGAAGTTGGTGGCTTCTATACAAACTCAAAATTTAGCACACAATCGGTTTCTGTAATGAAAAATAACGCCAATTTTAGTTACGCTGTTTTGGGTTTTCCAATTCGTAAAAAATCAGGTGCTGTTCTTGGAATTATGCCTTACAGTAATGTTGGATACAATTTAAACAACACAGTTGACGAAAAAAATATTGGTAATGTTTCCTACAATTACAACGGTGAAGGCGGATTTAATAAAGCGTTTGTTGGATACGGAACCATGCCTTTTAGAGATAAATTAATTAATTTCAGAAAAAAAGAAACTGCGAAATTTAACAACCCTGAAAAGGTTTATTCAAGAAAAAGGTACGCTGTAAAAGAATTTACAAACGAATTACTTAGCGACTTTAGCATTGGCTTTAATGCAAATTATTTGTTTGGCTCAATAAAAAATTACGCAGATGTTCGTTACCCTAACTCAAATTTATATTACAATACCATTCGAGAAAGCACCATTCGCTTACACGATTTTACAGGAAATTTTGGTATTCAAACCGGTTTTACAATTGATAGTGTAAAAGTAAAACGAAAAAAAGACACCTTAACCTCTAACCTTGGCAAACGTGTTGTTTTAAAAGAAAAAATAAAAATTGTGTTTGGCTATTACATGAACTTAAACAACACCTTAAAAGCTAATTATGATTTAATTTCTTACAATTATTTTCTTACCAATACGTCAGGTATTTTACCACGAGACACCGTAATAAAAATTGTGGATGCCAATGGGAAAATAAAACTTCCACTTGAAAACGGTATAGGAATTGGGATTAAACGCGGCGAAAAATTAAACATTGTTTTAGATTACGCCATTACCAATTGGAATAATTTTAAACTCCTAAATTACAACGATTCTTTAAAAAACAGCACACGAATGGCTATTGGTTTTAATTATGTTCCTGAAAAATTTGCAACCGGAAAAGGAACTTTTTTTAGAAGAAGCCAATATCGCTTAGGTGCTTTTTACAATACAGGATATTTAAACTTAAACAACACCTTAATTACAACCTACGGTGTTTCTGCCGGAATTAGTTTACCGGTTGGTATAAGAACCGGCACCGGTTTAATAAACCTTGGTATACAATATGGAACCACAGGAACCAATTCAAATAATCTTATAAAAGAAAATTTTATAAAAGTGAATGTTGGCTTTACCTTTAATTCAACTTATTTCGATGATCTTTGGTTCAGAAAGTTCAAATACGATTAATTGAAAAAAATATTTTCATATTCCATCTTTGTTTTCTCCATTTTATATGGCTTTATTTCTTGCACTAACGACTTAAAAGATGTTATGGCTATACCGGCCAATAAATTAAGTCCAACACAAACTGCCGATACTATTTCCTTTATTTATACAGATAGCTCTCAACTTAAAATTGTTTTAAAAGCAAACCGATTAATTCAATTCAGTAAAAATGTTACAGAGCCTTTTACCATTTTACCTAACGGAGTAAATGTTTCTTTTTTTGATGAACAAGAAAAAATCACAAGCACACTAAAGGCAAACTACGCTATCAGGTACGATTTAACGAAACGAATGGAAGCACGTTACGCCGTTGAAGTCATTAATAAAAATAACGAGAAACTGGAAACAGAAAAACTAATTTGGGATGAAGGAAAAAAAATTATTTATACAGATGCATTTGTAAAAATAACCACTGCTACACAAATTATTACCGGAAAAGGATTAGAAAGTAACGAAGATTTTTCTAAATACAGCATAAAACAAGTACAAGCTACTATTCAACTTAACAACGAAATCTAATATGGAAAATAATTTATTTAAAATAATGGAAAAACTTTGGTTAGCCGGTGCTATCCTTGGAGCAATTTGTTGTGTTTTCTTTTTAATTCAAAAAGACAATGATAGTGCTTTGTTTTTCTTTGGTTTTTTTATTTTATCATCCCTCATCTATTTACTTCGTAAAAGACAAGGTAAGCGACATCAAGAATACTTAGAACATAAAAAAAAGGCGGGAAAATAATCCCGCCTTTTTAATCATCATTCATCAATTGCTAATCTTTATTGCTTCCTGTAAATCTCAAAATCATATAAAGCAACGAAGCTATAGAACCAAGAGCAGCAACAAAATAAGTATAAGCAGCCCATCTTAAAGCGTCCTTTGCATTTTCATGTTCAGAACCATAAGTAATACCTGCACTATTTAACCAAACTAAAGCACGTTTACTTGCATCAACCTCTACAGGTAAGGTAACTATTGTAAACAAAGTAATAGCTGATTGTAACACAATAAAAACCAACATTAATGTATTTCCTAAATTGGGCATGCTGTAAAAAGCAAAAGCCAATGCAAACGAAAGCAAACCCATTAATGTTGATGCAATTTGTACTGCAGGAACCATTTTGCTCCTCATGGTTAACCAGGTATAAGCCGTAGCGTGCTGAACCGCATGGCCGCATTCGTGAGCCGCAACTGCAACAGCGGCAACATGCCTGCCATGATATACATCTGTACTTAAGTTTACTGTTTTGTTTGCCGGATTATAATGGTCGGTTAACTGCCCTTCCACACTTACAACTTTTACATCATAAATACCGTTTTCTTTCAGCATCTTCTCCGCTGCTTCTTTACCGCTTATTCCACTTGTTAAACGTTCTTGCGAATATTTCGCAAATTTTGATTTTAAAACCGAACTTATTAGTAATCCCAATAACATAAAAATGCCGGTAATTACCATTAGTCCCATATCATACATAAACATAGCTTTTTGTTTTTTATGCTTTGGTAATCAATTTATATACCAAAACAAATTCATGACAAAATTACATGAATAATTAGGTGTTTCAGCGTATTTATCTCTTAAATAAGCTTAAAAATTAACAAGCAAGGTTTAGTAAGTAATATCCTTTAGGCAAAATGGCGTTTATTAATAAGTTAGATTTAGTTTTTGATAATTATTTTATGAGTGATAAACCACTAATATTAGTAACAAACGACGATGGTATTTTTTCGCCGGGCATTAAACACTTGGTTGAAATTGCAAAACAATTTGGCGAAGTGGTAGTGGTAGCGCCCGATAAGCCACAAAGCGGAATGGGGCACGCCATTACTATTAACTCTACTTTGCGATTAGAAAAAACGAACTATCATAAAACCACAATTGAGTTAGCCTGTAATGGTACACCTGTTGATTGTGTTAAGATGGCCGTAAATAATATTCTTAAAAAAAGACCTGATTTAGTTGTAAGCGGAATAAATCATGGAAGCAATAGCTCCATTAACGTTATTTACAGTGGAACCATGAGTGCCGCCATTGAAGGTGCTTTAGAAGGTTCACCTAGCATTGGTTTTAGTTTATGTGATTATGCATTGGAAGCCGATTTTGAATCTTCTACCCAGCATCTTAAAAAGATAATTGAATTTGCCCTAAAAAACAAAATGCCCAAAGGAGTTTGCTACAATGTAAATATTCCAAAGCTACGCACCGAAGATATTAAAGGGATTAAATTTGTGAGACAAGCAAAAGCCAATTGGGTAGAACGCTTTGATGAGCGTAAAGACCCTTACGGTAGAAGCTATTTTTGGTTAACAGGCGAGTTTGTAAATTTTGAACCGGAAGCAACCGATACAGATGAATATGCATTATCGCAAGGCTACATTTCAGTTGTTCCAACTCAAGTAGATTTAACGGCGCATCAACATTTAATGGAAGTAAAAAACAAACTGTAATATGGAGTGGTATAAAATAAATAAAACATGGATAGGTGTTGTAGCAGGGATTTTAATACCCTTAATGTGCTATTCACTTTACTGGATTTTCTTTCAGCGCAATGTTCAAATAGATGAAAACGATATTCGGTATTTAATAAATAAAGAATTAAATGTTAATGTTTTTAAAATGTGTTGCGGTACCGATTTAATTTTATTTTACTTAGGGTTAAATAAAAAACTAACTGCTTTTACAAAAGGTATAATTGCCAGTGTTGTCATTTACGCACTTGTAATTGCTTATTTAACTTTTTTCAGCATTTGAAATTATTCTTCATAGCCGGTGAGCCAAGTGGCGATTTACATGCATCAAACTGCATGAAGGAACTGCTAATGCTTAATCCAACCATTGATTTTAAGTTTACAGGTGGCTCACTTATGAAAACAGTTGCCCACAAAAACCCTGAAATATCTATTGAAAAAATGGCCTTTATGGGTTTTACGGAAGTAATTGCAAATATACGAACCATACAAAATAATTTTAACACCGTAAAAAAAGCTATTTTAAATTACAAGCCTAATGCATTGGTATTGGTTGATTATCCAGGATTTAATTTAAAAATGGCCAAGTGGGCTCATCAGCACAACATTACCGTATATTACTACATTTCACCAACAGTATGGGCTTGGAAAGAAAATCGCGTTAACATTATAAAAAAATACACAAAAAAATTATTTGTTATTCTTCCGTTTGAAGAAGCCTTTTATGCAAAACACAATCACAAAGTATATTTTGTTGGTCATCCCCTACTCGATTCTATAGAAGAAAAAAAGAAAACGCTTCCAACAAAGCAAGAATTTTTACAACAAAATAATTTAGAAATTAAACCTATTATTGCCGTTTTACCCGGAAGCAGAAAACAAGAAATTGAGCGCATGATGCAAATTATGCTGAAGGTGAAAGATAGGTTTGCAAATTACCAATTTGTAATCGCAGCTTCTGATAATTTATCTACTGAGTATTATAAAAGTTTACAGCAACAAAATGTATCGGTTGTTTTTAATCAAACTTACGCCTTAATGCATAATGCTGAAGCGGGTATTATTAAATCAGGAACCTCAACTTTAGAAAGCGCCTTGTTTAAACTTCCACAAGTAGTTTGTTACAAAGCAGGTAAAGTATCTTTTGCCATTGCCAAACAACTGGTTGATATAAAATATATATCATTAGTGAATTTAATTTTAGATAAGCCTGCCGTTAAAGAACTTGTTCAAAATGATTTAACTTCCGAAAATATTGCGCAAGAACTGGAAAAGATATTGCATAATAAACCATACCGAGAAGAAATAATAAAAAATTACGACGAATTATATACAAAACTCGGCGGTAAAGGTGCCTCTGCTCGCGTTGCCGATTTAATTTATAACGATTTGAAAAATTAAAAATGATTTTTGATAAAAATATTGTAAAAAGAATTCTAATAGTATTAGCCTTTATGTTAATTATTAGTATCTCATTTTCGTTTTTTATTCCTACTGAAAATATTAATGTAAGAATTTATACGCATTTAAAAATAAACAGCTTAACATTAAATGTAAATTTTGGGCATTATAAAATTATTGCCGATGGCAGTTTAGTTGCAGAAGACATGGGAGATTCTGAATTTAAATTGGTTTACAAAGAAGATAGTATTTATCTATTTAAAGGAATGAAACACCTGGGTAATTATAAATACATTAAGTTTCATTCTGAAAACACCAGTGAATTAAAAATTAAATTACTTCATCCTGATAGAAAACCACGTATCTATCAGCAAAGCCTTCTTTTTTCAACGCAAGATGGTTTTATTAAAATAATTAATGAAATTGAAGTGGATAAATACATTGCCGGCGTTACCGAAGCAGAATCCGGAAGCCGCTCTAATAGCGAATTTTACAAGGTACAAGCTATTCTCGCACGTACTTTTGCACTTTCACATATTAACAAACACGTATTGGAAGGTTTTAGTTTATGCGACCAAGTACACTGCCAGGTATACTATGGCAAACCTCGCGATAACGACAGAATTAGTGAAGCCGTTTTAGCTACTTCTAATTTGGTAGTAGTAGATGATAATTTAAATTTAATAGTGGCAGCCTTTCATAGTAATAGTGGCGGACAAACAGCAAACAGCGAAGATGTTTGGGGGGCCAAAACAAGTTACTTACGCAGTATTAATGATAGCTTTAGTGTAAGAATGCCTAATGCCAATTGGCAACGCAAAATGTCGGCCGATGATTGGTTAACCTATTTAAAATTAAAACACAATTACCCTACTGATGATGATAGTGCCCGACAAATTGCTTTAAACTTTAAACAAGAAAATAGAAAAGTTTACTTAGAAGCAAGTACCGTAAAAGTTCCGTTAAAATTTGTTCGTCAAGATTTACAATTAAAATCAACTTTTTTTAGTATTAAACAAATTGGTAACGATTCGGTTTTATTTATTGGGCGCGGTTATGGTCATGGTTTAGGTATGTGCCAAGAAGGTGCCATGAAAATGAGTAAACAAGGTTATAGCTACCAACAGATATTAAATTTTTATTACAAAAACATTAAAATTATAGACATGAAAAAGCTAAGCTTTTTTAGAGATGAGTAATTAAAAAAAGTAATACTGCACATTTAAATTTACCGCAGGATATGTTCTTACATAAGAGCGTTTATACAATCTAAAGGTTCCCGATACATCAATTCTTAAATTAGATTTTACAATAAATTGAATGGCAGGACGCCAATCTACATAATTGTTTTTTTCAAAACCCGGTACATTATCAATTAAAATACTTTTATCATCTTTAAAAACTTTCAATGCTTCGTTGTATTTGCCCATAAATTCCGAATAAATGTTTACGTTGGTTTGGTTGTAGCTAGAATATTTAAAGGGAAACAACAAATATCCAAACGATAAACTGTAATTATAAGAATTTCCGTATTGCAATTTTATGTTTTTAGAAGCATCGGTATAAGCCGCAGGAACAATTGCTCCGCAGGTTAATGATATCGCTAATTTCTTTACCAAATACGTTGTAATTAAACCGCCACCTGCTCCTGAATTATCGCCCATTAAATTTGTTTCTGCTTCATCGTGTGCCTGATTAGCGTAAATACCTGTGCCGTACAATGCCATTCGTAAATGTTTATGATGTTCATCTAAATTTAAAAAACGATACCTGAAGCCCAAACTTAGCGATTCTAATTTATAAGGGTATTCGTTTCCCTTTGATATGCCATGTGTATGCTCTCCTATGTTTCCATCCGTTAAAATAAAATTATCCGGCAAGCCATTACCATGATGATTAGAAAAAGAAACCATGCCGTTTAGCATTAATTTACTGTTTACACCATACATCAGCAACATTCCCTGCCAATAACGCCTGGTTCCGGCTTCGTTATATGTTTCATTCATTATTCGTAATCCAAAAACTTTAGCAGGTACCAAACTTGCGGGCTCGGTATTAGGAAACAATTCTTGCGCCTTTATTAAGCCAACAAAAAAAGAAATAATTATAAAAACTATTATTCTCAAAGTGAAACGTGATAAACCTGAACTCCTTTTTTTTCTGTTTTAAAACAGCTATTAGAACTCACTTCCCCTATGCATTTAAACGAAGTTTTCTTCTTTTGTTTAGAGAAATCTTTTTTAGACATAAATCCTTTATCCATTATTTTAAAGGAAACCTCACCATTTAAAACTTGTTCCTTTACATCAATAAAATGATACACACATTGTTCGTGCTCAAAAAAACTTCCGTTGCTTACTTTTTGCTGCGTAAAATTAAAACTCGCATTTAATTCTCCTACCGAAAAGCCCGCTCCTTCTATTTTGGCTTTCATTTTATTCAAATCAACTGTTTCACCTTTTTTAAATACAACATTAAAAGAAGTAGACTCTAAATCAACTTTTATAGAATCAATAAATATTAAGCTTGATAAGGCACTATGTACCGATTTAGAACACATGGAACAGGTTAAGCCTATAACTTTAACTTTTGCAGAAACAAATTGCGCCCAACAGTTTAACTGCGTAAAAAAAAGCAAACAAAATACAACACGTTTAAGCATACCACAAGTTACGAATTGATTGTTAAACAAAAAAGCCCGAACTAGTTCGGGCTTTAATGATATTAATCAGTACTATTATTAGTTTACTAAAGCAGTAAATCCTGCATCAGAACGCATTTTTAAGAATTCACAATCATCTTTAGCATAAGCTTTCCAAGCTGCATCTTTTTCAATTGCAGTTTTTAAATTGTTAATTGCCTCTGCTGAGTTGTTTTGACGAGCATAAGAAACAGCTTTTAAATAAAAACTATAAGCAGCATCTTTTTCATTACTATTGTCAATCATTTCTTTTACACCACCAGGGTTACCTGATAAAAATACAGCTAACGCCTTATTATGACCTTTAAAATCACCAATGTTACTTACTGCATCAGCATATCTACCATCACGGATATCAATAAGACCCATGTTGTATTTTGCTTCCGGTAATGAACTAGCTTTTTTGTATAAATCCATTGCTGCTGTACGATTTCCGTTTTTTGCTTCAATAATACCTAAGTTATTAGATACTTCAGGAGCACCATTCGCAACTTTTTCAGCACGTTTAAACGCTTCACCTGCTTCAGCAACTTTGTTAGCCATTAATAATGCACCACCTAAATTGTTTGAAGTTCTCCAATCTGAAGCAAAACGAGTTTCAGCATTTTTGTAGATGGCAATTTTAGAATTTACATCGTCAACTAAATTAGCACCGTATAATAATTCTTCTAAAGAAAGACTATCTGGTGTTGTATTAATTAAAGCTAAAATTTGCTCGTCATTTCTTGAAATTTTATCAACTAAAACAGTAATCTCACTTCTACGTAATTTTGGTAATACATTGTTCGCTAATTCTTTGTAAGTAGCTGATAAATTTTTAATTTCTTTACGACGTTGTTCAGCATCTTGGTACATGGTTAACACACGTAAGATTAAATCTTTGTCTGTCATGGTTGATGCTTCCATTAAACTTTTGAAACCTTCCCAGTCTTCTTTTGTAGTACCAATTTGGTATTGCTCTTTTGTTTTACCGAAAGTATTTTCTTTGTTTTTGTTTTTGTTAAATTCAGACATTACGGCTGATGAACCAGACTTTGCACGATCTTTCGCTAAGTTTTCGTTTTTATCTGTTTCTCCATCCGGTGAAGCGTAAGCAGATACATTAATACCGTTAAACTTATACCAAACTGAATTGATGTTGGTTTGAACAAATGTATTAAACGCCTTCATTTCTTCCGACTTTAATTCACCCGGACGAACGTTTGATTGGTTGATTAAGTAATAAATATGTGTAGTTTGGTTTGCAGGGTACGATTTTTGGAAATTATCTTTCCCCATTACCGGTTTCTCATCGTCTCTAACCAATAATGATGTTGCTAAAGTTCCATCAGCAATTTTAATTGGATCAAATTTCTTTTCCTTCTTTTTAACCTGACCCACAGCTCTAATTTCTACCTCTGCATTACGCATTCCTTTTTCAAAAGCTATTTTCTCAGAAGTATAACTAAAGGTTCCACCTGTAGAGTAACCAATTTTTTGACCACTACCGGTAGCTTTTTCACCAACTAAAACAATTGGCTTCATTGCTTTTTCTCCACCCGCATATTTTACAACAGGAGTAATTGTTAAAGTAACTTTTTTAGCAAACAATTTAGGATTAAATTTTCCACTTGCTCCAAATTGCAAACTATCCCCAATCATCTCGATTGGATTAGGGGTTATTGTATACTGAATGTCCTTTTGCTTTTTTAACATCTTACCAAGTCCATCACAACTTGATAAAATAACGGCTACAGATAAACCTGCTCCAATCGTACGTAAAATTTTTGAATTCATCATGTTAGTTTTTATATGAGTCGAACAAAAGTAAAAAAATTAATTAATTAAACGAACTTTTTTTTAACAAAATAAAAAAATCCACCCATAAGGTGGATTTCACTGGTGTTTTAACACTTAATTACTTCTTTAAAGAGGCTACTTTCTTTGTTAACTTTGACTTAATATTAGCCGCTTTGTTTTTATGAATTATGCTCTTTTTTGCCAATTTATCCAACATCGATGATACTTTTGGTAACAATTCAGATGCTTCTTTTTTATCGTTTGTTGAACGTAATTTCTTCACGAATGTACGTGTAGTCTTAGAGTAATAGCGATTACTAACACGCTTTGCGTTGTTCGATCTGATTCTCTTTATAGCTGACTTATGATTTGCCATTGCCTATTTTCTTTTAATTTCTAATTTTTAAGGAGTGCAAATATACTAATTTTTTCAAATAAACAAATGTTAAAAACAATTTTCCGTATCTTTATTAATATTGGGTTAATTTGTAGTTATTAGTGCTAATGAAGCCTCTTAAAATACTTCTTTTAGGTCTTTTTTTGCTTGTTTCCGGCGTTTTTGGCCAAACAAACATTAATCCCTTGCCCGAAAAAAACCTTGTTCCAAACGGTAGCTTTGAAAATTACCGCAAAAAATCAAGCAATATTAAAGCCGCTATTCCCTGGATGCAAAAAGCATCTGTAGATTTTTATCAAAAACCTTTAGATAATGATACTACTGCTGATAAAGGTGCCCTTGATGGAAATTGCTATGCCGGCTTAAGGTATCAGAAAAAATACAAAGAATTAATTCAGGTAAAATTATCTGAAATGCTGCATCGTGGCTATACTTACGAATTTACCATGTATGTTAAATTGGCTTTTTGGAGCAATGCCACCCTAAAATCGTTTGGTGTTTTATTTACAAAAGGAGGTTACACCGGACAGGGAAGTGTGGTAAAAGCAAATGTTGTAGATACAATTACTAAAAAAGGTGGTTTAAATAATAATTTTAGGTGGTTTAAGGTGAAGGGTTATTATAAAGCAGATGGAGGTGAGAAATTTATTACCATTGGAAATTTTGCCGCGGACATGAAAAAAGATATGTTACGCATGAATATATTAAAACCCGGTTTTAAAGAAGCTTATTATTTTGTAGATAATATTAGTTTAAAACGACATATTTTACCGGATGAAATTGTGGATGTAGAAATTGTTGGTCCTGCTAAAAAGAAGTTTGAAGAAGACAGTGTTTTAAAAGTTAATTCAGAAATAAAAGTAGGAGATAAAATTGCTTTAAAAAATATTTTCTTTGATAAAGGCCATTATTATTTGTTACCTGAATCGTATGCAGAACTAAACAAACTTGCACAATTTCTTTATCGAAACCCGCAACTAACCATTCAAATAAACGGACATAGTGATAATACCGGGCTTAAATTAAAAAACCAAAAAATGAGCGAGTTGCGCGCACGCGAAGTTTTTGAATACCTTATTAAAAAAGGTGTACAAAACAAAATGCTATTTAAAGGATTCGGAAGTTCGCAGCCCATTGCACCTAACGAAACAGATGAAGGAAAAGCAAAAAACCGAAGAGTAGAATTTGAAATTTTACAGAAGTAATTCTGAAAGTAAGAAGTTAAAACGACTTATGACTAGAGACTAACGACTAGAGACTATTTAAAAAATGAAAATTGTTACCATTATAGGGGCTCGCCCACAAATTATAAAAGCTGCTGCATTGAGCAGGGCTATTTTAAATAATTATAAAAATAAAATTACCGAAGTAATTGTTCACACCGGGCAACATTACGACGAAAATATGAGTCAGGTTTTTTTTACAGAACTTGGTATACCTCAGCCCAATTATAATTTAAATGTAGGAAGCGGTTCGCACGGTAAACAAACCGCAATAATGATTAGCAGAATTGAAGAGATTTTAATAAACGAAAAACCAAATGCAATTGTTTTGTACGGCGATACCAATTCAACCTTAGCCGGCGCCATTGCAGCTTCTAAAATACATGTTCCAATTGTACACATTGAAGCGGGTTTGCGTTCCTTTAATAAAAGCATGCCCGAAGAAGTAAATCGTATTTTGTGTGATCATGTTAGTACTTTGTTGTTTTCACCAACCTCAACCGGATACAAGAATTTATGTAACGAAGGTTTTAAAGAAAATAATGCTGCACCCTACTCTTTCAATAATCCTAAAATTTATCACAGTGGCGATGTGATGTACGATAACAGCATGCACTTTAGTAAAGAGGCCGAGAATAAAACTTCTATTTTGCAAAAAAACGAGCTTCAAAAAAATAATTTTATTCTTGCTACCATTCATCGCAACAACAATACAGATGAACCGGAAAGATTAAATGCGCTTTTTACCGCATTAAATAAAATTAGCTTAAATAATAAAGTTGATGTTGTATTGCCATTACACCCGCGCACAGCCAAACTTTTAAAAACAAATTTAAGCACCGGCTTATTTGAAGAAATAAAAAACAATAAGCAGTTTAAAATAATTGAACCTGCTTCGTTTTTAGAAATGATTGCACTTGAAAAAAATTGCTTCATGGTTATGACAGATAGTGGTGGGGTTCAAAAAGAGGCCTTCTATTTTGAAAAACCCTGCATTATTTTACGCCCTGAAACCGAGTGGGTAGAACTGGTAGAATGCGGTGCAGCAATTGTAACCGATGCCAACGAAAAAAGAATTTTAGATGCTTTTACAACGTTAACTAGTAATAAAAACATTCAATACCCTAAATTATACGGTACTGGCAAAGCTGCTGAATTTATTGCCGGAGAAATAATAAAACACCTTTCCTAAAACAAAAAACTCCGCTAGTAGGCGGAGTTTTAAATTTTAATTTCAAAATTACCCTTCATTAAAACATAATTCCAATATTTAAGCGAACTGCTCTTGCAAAATGCCCTTGATTAAAGTTTGCAAAACTCCAACCATTAGAATCGTATGTATTATCTGCTCCCTTCGTTAAATACTTTGAATCTTTACGAACTAAATTGGTAAACGATTGAAAATAATTTGCAGAAATAAACAACGAAGTAGATCCTGCAATTCTGTAATCAACACCAAATCCTAAATTCATGCCAAATCGGAAAGGTAACAAAGTACCTTCTTTTGCTAAGTTAATATTCTTCTTTTCTAAATCTGCTTCCTTTAAAAATGCAGAGGTTACAGATGTTCCTGTACTGGTGGTTTTTATTCCAGAAACATAAGTATCATTTCCTTTTAAACCTGCTCTTATTCCCATTTCTCCACCAAATAAAAACACATAACGTAAACCACTATACTCTTGCGTCATCATTTTTAACAAAATTGGAATTGTAACATAGGTAGATTTGTATCTTCTATCATTCATTATTAATTGCGTGTTACCATTAGCTAACTCGTACTCGTTACTCTTCAAGCCATCTTTTGCTTCCACCAAATTATGCTCTTTATCAACAACCATGTTTGCGCTAAAGTAATTATTAACATCACTTACATATTTATACTTTATAAATCCACCATCAAACTCTCCACCTATACCAGTAGAAAAATGAATTAATTGCGAAAGTTTAAAATCTAACATTAAACCAAAACCAAAACCCATTACAGTTCCACCATTTTTGGCATTATCGTTATTACTACTTAGCCAGCACGCTTGCGGTGTAATTTTTAATCCAAAGCGAAACTTCCTGTCAAATTCCTGTTGTTTATCAACAGTAGAAGGTGCATCCTGCGCAAAAGAACTTGTTTGAAACATAAATACTGTTCCCAAAATAAATAATATCTTTTTCATGGTATTGATTTTACAATTAACTTTACAAATATAAAAAATTATTCATGTTACCAAACATTAACAAACTTCTTCTTTTTATCACAATTTCAGCTATTGTTTGTTCGTGTAGCAATAACCGCTTTGAGGTTGACACCGATAAAGTTGAAATACCCGCTATTAGGGTTCAAAATTTAGCGATAGATGTAACATCCATCACAGAAAAAAATATTACCGAAAAAACAGCTGAATTAAGAAACAAATACGGTAAATTTTATGAGAGATATGTAGTAAGCATTATTTGCGACGGAGGAATTTCTGATAGCCTATACCCTTCTCAAATGCTGCAATTTTTAAATGATAAAGATATGGCGGCTACCTATAAATACATCGCTGAAAAATATCCTGAAAAAGAACTTGCAGTAATTAACGATGAATTACTAAAAGGCATCAAACGTTTTCATTATTTCTTCCCAAAAAAACAAGTACCCAAATATTTAACTGCCTGCATGAGTGGCTTTAATTATGCCGTTGCGTTTACCGACAGTACCCTAGGTTACGGTTTAGATATGTACCTGGGTGAAAAAGCACCTTTTTACAGTATGTTAAATTGGCCGCAATACAAAACGCGCATCATGAATAAAGAGCATTTGCCATCTGATGTAATGCGTGGTTGGCTTTTAAACGAATTTGATAATACAAGCGCAAACAACACCTTGGTTTTTCATACTATTTTTTATGGCAAACTTTATTTCGCAACCAAACAATTAATGCCCAATGCGCACGACAGTATAATAATTGGTTATACCACCAAACAAATGGAATATTGCAAAGCCTACGAAAAAAACTTATGGGGCTATATGGCAGATAAAAACAGATTATATGAAAACAATATGCGCACTATTCAGGAATTAACCGGCGAAGGACCATTTACGGCAGCAATTAGTAAAGAGTGCCCGCCGGGTATTGCAAAATGGATTGGATGGCAAATTGTAAAAAATTACATGAATAAAAACGAAGATGTAACCCTTGAACAATTGATGAATGAAAAAGACGCACAAAAAATTTTAAACAAAAGTAAATACAGACCTTAAAGTAATTTTGAATGATGAATGATGAGTTTTGAATTACTTTAATTAACTATAAAAAAGAAGAAACTATAATAAGAAATTAGAAAGAATAAATTTGCCACAAATTCCATTCTTTATTCTTTCAATGAATAAAACTACGCTAAAAAAACATTATGAAAACAAGCGAAATAAAATTTAAAGTAACAGTAGATGATAATCATTTACCCGTAGATATAAAGTGGGAAGCTGCGGATGCAGGTGAAAGCAGTCATGCTAAAAGCGCCATGATTGCCCTTTGGGATGCTAAAGAAAATAACACCTTACGAATTGATTTATGGACCAAAGACATGAGTGTTGACGAAATGAAAAAGTTTTATCACCAAAATGTGATGACGCTTACCGATACTTACGTTCGTGCTACTAATGATGACGATACCGCAAAAAAAGTAAAAGAATTGTTTGCACAAATTGGCAAAGAATTAGGTGTTTTAAAATAATGGGTGCGATTTCCGTTCAATAAAACCACCACCAACTAAATCATCTCCTTCGTATATAACCGCGCTTTGGCCGGGTGCTACACCACTTACCGGCTCATGAAAAATTACGTCTAATTTATTTTCTATGTTATTAATAGTTGCCATGGTTCCTGCATCTTTATAACGTATTTTAGTTAAGCCAACAAAATCTGCAGACAATGTTTCGTACTTTATTAAATTATAATCGCGTACACGCAAATGATTTTCTAACAAATCATCTTTATCGCCCAGTATTACCGTATTGGTTTCCGGAATAATTTCTTTCACAAAAACAGGTTCGCCCATGGCAATTTCTAAACCTTTACGCTGTCCAATGGTATAAAAAGGGTAACCGCGATGTTTGCCTACTTTTTTATCTTTATAAATATAATCGCCACCATCAACTTTTGCTTCCAAATCGGGCATACGGTGTTTTAAAAACGCGCGGTAATCGTTATCGGGTACAAAGCAAATATCATAGCTCTCGCTTTTATTGGCCAGGTCGTAAAAACCTGCATCCTTAGCCATTTGGCGTATTTCACTTTTTTTAAACCCGCCTAAAGGAAACATGGTGCGGTTTAAACATTCTTGGTCTAAACCCCACAGCACGTAAGTTTGATCTTTGGTTAAATCAACTCCTTTATGAATTAAAGTACGGTTGTTTTCTTTTCTAAGGCGCGCATAATGTCCGGTTGCAATAAACTCACAATCCAGCATATCTGCACGTTTTAAAAGAGCGTCCCACTTTATGTGTGTATTGCACAACACGCAAGGGTTTGGTGTTCGTCCGGCTAAATATTCTTCCACAAAATTATTTATGATTTGTTCACCAAACTCTCCTCTAATATCTAAAATATAATGCGGAAATCCCATGTTAACCGCCATAGTGCGGGCATCGTTAATGCTATCTAAACTGCAACATCCGGTTTCGCGGGTGCTGGAGCCGGAACTTTCGTAATCCCAGGTTTTCATGGTAATGCCAATAACTTCATAACCTTGTTCATGAAGCATCATAGCGGTAACACTGCTGTCAATACCACCACTCATGGCCACTAAAACTTTACCGCGCTTACTCATTTAATAAAAAACACTAGGCTTAATTACCTGCAAAGGTAACAAGAATAGTGTTTAAATGTTGGGGGAAATAAGAAATTAATCTTTTATAACCTTAATTGATTTTGAACCCACACCATCATTTACATAAAGCAAGTATATCCCTTTTGCAAAAGTTTGCGTGTTAATGATGGAATCCTTATCAATTTCCTTTTGTAAAACCAGCTTTCCTGCCACATCAACAATTTTTATTTCAATTTTTTTGATGCAGGAAATTTTTAATTCATCTTTAAATGGATTCGGGTAAATTTTTATCCCATCTAATTCCATTTCCTTAGAATCTATTCCTGCGCAAACCATTACCGATTGGGTAATAGTTGCATTAGAAGAGCACACACCATCGCTTCCCGTAACGGTATATTGTGTGGTTATGGTTGGGTTAACTGCAATTACACTGCCCGTTCCTCCCGGATTCCAGGTATAGCTATTTGCACCGCTTGCGCTTAAAGTTGCTTGATTGCCCGCGCATATTAAACTAGAACTGGAAACAGGTGTGATTGTTGGAGAGGCAACAACACTTACTGTTAAAGCAGCTGAACCTGAGCAAACTGCAGAATAAGCGCCAACCGTAAATACTATAACAGAACCAACTGTAAGATTTGAACTTCCTAACATAACCGAATTTCCAATGCAGATAGCTAAATACGCTCCCGAAGGTCCAGAACAAGGTCCCCAAACAAAGGCTTGTGCTCCCGGAGAATTTGCAGTTAAAATTATACTATATGGCACAGGTCCTTTACATACAACTGTAGAACTGGGTGTAACCGTTACGCTCAAAGGTGCAAGTGATGAAATTGAAACGGCTGTGCTAGATATACAACTGTTGTTGGTCCACGTTGCTACAACAGAATAATTACCTGATGGAGCTGCAATAGTTGGCTGAATTACACTTCCGGTAAACGTTGTTCCTGTCCAAGTGTACGTATTTGCACCGCTTGCAGTGATGGTAGAATTAAATCCGGTGCACACTGCCGTGTAATTAGGTGTAACCGTTAAAGGTGGCACCGCATCAACCACAACATTGGTAGTTGCTGTAATTGGGCACAATCCGCAATTAAGCATAACCGTATAATTTCCACTCATTATGGGCTGCGCATTGGCTATGGTGTTGTTTTGATTATTGGTGGTAAAATTATTTGGCCCTACCCAGGTAAAAGAAGGGGTACATTGCGAAGTGTAATTTACATTTAAACTTAATGTGTTTCCTGCACATAAAGTTGAATTGCTGGTTGCTGTTGCAGTAATTACAGGTGATGTATTTCCAACACATACAATATAATCTTCCACTTCGCCATATGTATATTGTATACATGGATCAATTGTACTTCCATTTATTAAACGCGCACAGCGAATACGCATTCTGTAAATTCCGTTTGGCTGAGCAGGAGGAATATTAACCGTTAAATTTGCCCAACCACCGCCTGCTATAGTTCCGGGTGTTGAGGCAACCATTTCGCTTGGAGATTGAAATATGTTGTCTAAATTCCAATCAATAAAAACAGCAATGCCCTGCGCATAATCGTTACCAATTTGAATGCTAAAGGTAACAGCCTGACCCGGTGAAACAGAAAGGTTGTGCTGACATTGATGAAAAATATAATTTCTTATTCCAATAGAAGGGAAATTTTGCGAATTACATCCTGTATTTAGATTATTAATATCGGTATTGGCACCTGTAGTAATTACACTATGAATAAAATCATTTACAAAGGCACCGGGCTGATTGGAAGGGCCGGGTTGATTACAAGGGCACATATTGTATAAAGGCATACAATAAGGAGTTGGCAATAAGCCGGGCTGAGCAAAAAGTTTTTGAAAACTAAAACTGATGAGTACAACCAAAAGAACTTTAATTGTTTTCATTTAATTAAATTATAATTAAAGAAACAAAAAATAAAGGGGATTACAAAATTTACTTAGCCTTATTTGGCGTTGCTTTGGTTTTATTATTTGGGGTAACACTACCGGTTGTGGTGCCGGCCGTTTTATTCTTTTTAAAATATTCTTCTGTTTCTTTTTTAGTTAATGGTTGGCAATTTTTCCAAACTTCTTTTTCTTTTATCTTTCCATCTTTTTCTTTCATTATCCAAACACCCTCTTTGCATCCGTTTTTGTATATGCCGGTTGCTGCTGCTGTTCCGTTAGGAAAATAATAAGAAACCTTACCGTCTAATTTTCCATTTACATACTTACCTTCGCCTTTTACCAACTTTCCGTCGAAATATTGTTTAAAGGGACCCTCTAATAAATCGTTTTTGTAATTTTTTTCTTCTGCAATATTTCCATCGGGTAAATAAACTATGCTAGGGCCGTTTTTTTTACCATTGCTGTACTTATCTTTAGAAATAACTACTCCGGCTTCATCATAAAATTTCCAAACACTGTCTTTTAACTCACTTATGTATTTTCCTTCGGCCATTAACTTTCCGGTTAGCTGGTGATACATTTTTACATAGGCTATTTTACCACCCTCTTTGTAATAAGTTACCGCACGGCGGGCAGTATCGCCAGGGTAATAATGTTTAAAATAACCAATGGGCTTATCGTCTTTAAACTCCCCCTCGTAAATTACCTTTCCCGATTTTTCATCTACTTTTTTCCAAACACCTTGTTTCTTTCCGGCTGCATCGGTTTTGTTTTGTGCATTAGCAAAAGCTATACTTAAAATGGCTATTAGTTGAAAATACTTACGCATAAATTGTATAAGGGTTAATTCGCATTAAAGATACTTAAATTTAATAATGGTTTTTACTAAAGCTTGTTAAGATATAAGATACTTATTATTATCGTTATGAATAACACCATCGTCAATTAATTCATTAAAAGCTTTTACCCAAGTATCGTTATTGTATTTTTCCATTTTTAATTTTAATTCTTCTAAACTTAATGTTTCGCTTTTTAAAATATCCATAATTTGTTTTTTAATAATATCAAAGTTTTTGGGTTTATTGGCTAAACACACATCGCAATATCCGCAACCTGCGTTATTAAATTCATTAAAATAAGTAAGCAACTGAACTTGCCTGCACACCTTATTGTTGTTAGCATAAGCAATAACAGCTTGTATGCGCTTTAAATGATTTTCTTTTAATAATTGGTAATTGGCAGGATCAAACCAAATATCCTTTGCGTTAATTCTATTTTGAACAAAATGCAGTTTAGGCAAATCGCTTTGTGGAATGTACGATAAAACACGAAAGGTATTTAGCATTTCTAATTGTTTCACTACCTCTTCCAAACTCAGCTTTGCTTTATACATTAAATCGCGTTCATTAATAAAAACATAATTTTCAAAAACACCTCCATAGGTTCTTAAAATAACTTTTATTAATGGTTCGTACTTAGGGTTTTTAATTTGATAATCGTATAAATACTCTCTATCGTTCAGCATCATTATTTTAGAGGGTTCAAAACCGGCATCAAACAAGGTTAAATAATTTTGCTTCTCTAAAAATTTAATACTGTTATAAACGATAATAGGATGTAAACCATAACTTTTACAAATCAAATCAATATCAAAATCAACACTGGTACCTTCGCCTGAACCCATGGCAATTTGGTAATAATTACCAATGGTTTGATAGGTTTGTTTTATTTGTTCTAATGAAGGGAATGCATACTCAAAATATTCCAGCAAACGTTCTTCATCTCTTTTAGTAAAAAACAACGTAGCATAAGCCGGCTTTCCATTTCTTCCGGCCCTGCCCGCTTCCTGAAAATACGCTTCTAAACTTTCGGGCAAATCTAAATGAACCACAAAACGCACATCGGGTTTATCAATTCCCATTCCAAATGCGTTGGTAGCGCAAATAACTTGTATTTTATTATTAATCCAATCGTTTTGTATTTCTTGTCGCGCATCGTAACTTAAACCGGCGTGGTAAGCACTACTGCTAATTTTATTTTCGTAAAGTAGCTTTGCAAGCTCTTCGGTTTTTCTTCTGTTTTGAACATACACAACACCCGAACCGCCCAAATTATGAATGAGCTTAAGCAAACGCGGAATTTTATTTTCTTCCAGTTGCACTACATATCTTAAATTGCTTCTTGCAAACGATTGTTTAAATACATTAGGAGAAGTAAATTGTAATTTGTCCTGAATATCTTTTACTACGGCAGCTGTTGCGCTTGCTGTTAATGCAACAATTCCAACTTTATTAAAATAACTTCGTACCTCCGCAATTTGTAAATAGCTGGGTCTAAAATCATATCCCCATTGCGAAATACAATGTGCTTCATCTACGGCTATTAAAGTAATAGGCAAATCGCCCAACTGCTTTCTAAATACTTCGTTTTGTAAACGCTCCGGCGAAACGTACAAAAACTGCACATGCCCCATAGCCGCATTACTTAGGGCAATGTTTATTTGTTTTTTATTCATGGCCGCCGTTATAGCAACTGCAGAAATACCGCGTTTTTTAAGGTTAGTCACCTGGTCGTTCATTAAAGCCACCAATGGCGAAACAACCAAAACCGTTCCTCCCAAAGCTAAACCCGGAACTTGAAAGCAAATAGATTTGCCGCCTCCGGTAGGAAGAAGCGCCAAGGTATCTTTGCCCTGCAAAACAGACAATACTATGTCTTCTTGCATGGGCCGGAATTCTGAAAACGACCAATACTTCTTTAAAATCTCACGAATATTTTCTTTTTGCGAATCGATAGCGCTAAAGTAAATAAAATTTCAGGCCTTCTCTTCTGCTAAATGCAACCTTATTAAAGCAAATTCGTTGGCATCAATTGAATTGAAGATGAAGTCTTTACCTCACTTATTTTTCACTAAAATGTTAAAATAGGGTGTTTTTTAACATATACCAAGTAATTGATTATCAACATATTATTTACGAATGTTTAAAACTTATACCTGATTAGTGTAAATTAACAGTTGTTTTTCTCGTAATAAATATAATCTTTGCAAAATTCAAAAAAAGAGACAGGTTGAAATCTGCATACAAAATATTCATAATCATATTCTTACTTGGGTTTACCTCAAACTCTTTTGGTTATCATCCGGATGAAAAAAAACCGGGAGATGATAAGAAAGGAAAGGGGAAAGCAAAAGACGATACCACCTCTCATAAAATTGAAATTTCGGAAAATATAGATTGTGAAGAAGAAGGTATGGAAACCGAATCCATTTCCTTTCCGAGTAACGATTTATATGCCAGTTGGGATACCACCATGGCACACCCTTATAACTTTAATGAAATATTTAAACTTGATTCTGTAGAAATTGATTTTATTAACCCCGGCGAAAATTATTTTGTTATGCCTTTTAAAGGAAACAAAACAAGTGAGTTTGGTTGGAGAAAACGTCGCCCACATTACGGTACCGATATTGATTTAGAAACCGGAGATACCGTTAGAGCTGCATTTGACGGAATGATTAGAATTGCAAAAGTTGCTTACGGTTACGGTAACTGTATTATTATACGCCACAACAACGGTTTAGAAACAGTTTATGGACATCTTTCCAGAATGGATGTTGAAGTAGGCAAAATTGTGAAAGCCGGAGATGTTATTGGTTTAGGTGGAAACACCGGGCGTTCAACCGGTTCTCATTTACATTGGGAAATTAGATATGCCGGACAGGCACTGGATGCAAATGATTTAGTAGATTTTAATACCGGTTGCTTAAAAGATAATTGTTTTGTTTTAAAGAAAACCGATGTTGCCAATAAATACGATTTACGTGCTTTAAAAAACCGCCACCGGAAAGATGTTGGTTTAACAAAAGCAGAATTAGCATACGCTAAAAAAGTTGGAGGCAAAATTTACAAAGTAAAAAGTGGCGATACCTTATCTGCAATTGCAAAACGCCACCACACTACCGTTTCTTCTCTTTGTAAGAAAAACAAAATCAGAGAAAATTCTATTCTAAGATTAGGTCAGCTTTTAAAAATCTAGTTTTTATTTCTAAGCTTTAATTAATTATTCTTTAACCCTGACAGGGTTTTGAACCCTGTCAGGGTTAAAGCCTGCACGTCATTGCGAGGAGCGCCGATGTATCCGTGCGACGAAGCAATCTCAGAGTTAGCAGAACTTGAAATAAAGTATACGGCATGTGAGATTGCTTCGCTGCGCTCGCAATGACGGAATGCTCGTCATTGCGAGGAGCGCCGATGTATCCGTGCGACGAAGCAATCTCATGTATAGATAAGAAAGTGATAATTATTCTGCGTGTGAGATTGCTTCGCTGCGCTCGCAATGACGGAACCGCAATGTCATTCTGAGTGAAACGAAGAATCTGAGTCTTCAATTCTGTCAGGATTAAATAATTTGGAGGCTTAACTTATCGTGTTAGCTGAGCTTGCTGAAGCTAAAACCTTACCTCGCAACCGGGTAACAAAGCGCGTAATTTTTCTATTTCTTCTTGTGGTATTGGATTACCGCGTAAATCTAAAAGAGAAAGTTCATTTAACTCTGTTATGGTTTCAGGGATTGAGGTGAGTTTATTGTTTCGCAATGAAATAAAACGCAACTTTTGCGATTGATAAATTTGCATGGGAATTTTTGATAGCGGATTATTTTCTATTATCAACACTTCTAAATTGGGTAGCTTCTCAAAACTACCGGGTAAATAATGGGTGTTGGTATTTGATAAATACAAAAAATTTAAATTCGGAATTTTAAATAATTGCTTAGGTAAACTATCCATTATTACATTCTCTAAAAAAACTTCTTTTAAATTTTTCATGTAACGCAACGTTTTGGGTAAACCTAAAGTATCGTCGGTATTTCCAAACTTTAGTGTTTTTAATTTTTTCAGGTACACAATTTCCGAAGGGATACTGTCTATTTTGGTATTCTGCAATTCCAAATAATCTAAGCTGGCAAACGAACCTAATTTAGGAGGAAAAGTACTTAATTCATTTGCGTAAGAAGAAAAATAAGCCAGGTAAATTAAATTATTAAATCCTTCAGGGTAAGTAGTAATACTGTTGCCCCTTAACTTTAAAGCCATTAAATCGGTACAAGTGCTTAGTTTGGCATAAACTTTGGGTTCAAGTTTTTGGTAACTTAAATCCATTTTATAAATTTTACTTTTTGATTTGATGGCTTCTTTTAAATCTTTCCAAACGATACAACCCATTGGACCGTATTTATCAAACTCGTTTTGTGCACCACTTACCAGTGTAAAAAAAATGAAATATGTAAGTACAATCTTTTTCAAAAAAATTATTTTGCTTTTACGCCATTCATAAACAATACCACAAAACCATTGTAACCAATACCTTTTAACTCTTCCATTCTCTTTACTGCTTCTTCTTTTGTTTTATAACTTCCGGTTACCACTTTGTACATTCCATTCTCTTCGTAGGCACTTACCTTTCCGGCCTTGGCGTACTTAGTTAAATCAGGCTTTGAAGCCATAGATGCAATTTGAACTTTGTATTCTTTATTATCTGTAGCTTCAATGGTTTTAGTTGGTGTTGTTTCCTGTATTTTATTTTCTACAACAGGTTCTGCAAATTTTACAGGAACTGTATTAGAGGAGTTACTTGGTTTTGTTTCGGTGGTAACTGTTTTTACCGGAGTAGTTTCTTTAGCCTCATTTAAATTTACGGTGCCACTTTTTGCAATGCTAATATTTTCTTTTTTTGGTTCGTTATCTGTTAAAGGTACTGTGCTTTTTGCATCTGTAAATTTCACATGAATGGGTGCATCGCTTATGTCTTTCTTTACATTGGCATCTACATAATAAAATTTATGTTCAAAAGTTGCTTCGCCGGTAACAAACCCCACGTACATGCGCATAGTAAAAGTAAATTCACTGGCTTTCGGGCATTCTACCCAAACAATTTTTGCACGTTTATTTACAAAACTAAAATGCCCGTCTAAACTATTACCCTCGCTTATGGTAATGTTATCGGGAACTTCTAATTGATACTTAGAAAAACTGTTGATGTTGCCTTTGTTAATGGTAATTTCAATAGTAAAAAAACTATTGGCAGGTAAAGTTTCGGGGATATTGGCATCAAGTGTGTTTTGTGCTAAACCATTAAAATTTATGAAAGCACTTAAAAAAAAGAAAAGAAATAACCTCTTTGCCATACAAGGTAAATATACAATTTTTATGCCGCGATTCAAAAAGCAGTTTTCCTAACGCTGACAGGGTTCAAAACCCTGTCAGCGTTATAGCTTGAAATAAAGAATCTATTCAAATCCAGATGCTTCCTGCGTAAGCATGACAAAACATGGTGTTATTCTTAGAGAAACTTTTTTGACTAAGAAAAAAATAAGCGTTTAATAATCTGACCCTTCTTTTCTCTTGATAGAAAAGAAGCAAAAGATCAAGGCTGCTTAAAATTTTTCTAAAATTAATTGTTAATCAAGCCTGATGATTTGAATCGCTTTGCGAGAGGCACAAATCATCTGTCACACGTGCCAGCGCATTTGATTTTCCAATTAATTTTTACGAAAAATTTTAAAAGGCCTCTAGCATCATCATTTTATGAACCACTTGCTTGCCCTCCAAGTGCTGCGCCAGGGATGGAGCGGCCTGTTTGAGCTCCTTTAGGGCCGCCTCTTTTGCCCTAAAGAGCGAGTAGCGACAGCCCGCCTGCCTTTGCCTAGATTTGCGCATGGCAGGCAGGGGCGCCCAAAAAATGAAAACAAATTTTTAATTAAAAAAATTACAGAAACTTATAGAGGTTTATTTAAAAGAACCTCCGTAAAAATGCCACCTTGTCATTTTAATCTGTCAATTCCCTTTTAAAACTACTGCTTTTATAGAAAATTTGTCTTAATATGAACAATAACACCAATTGGCATAAATTCTGCTACCTTCGTAGCGCAAAAAATTTTTAAAAAAATATATTTATGGCTAAAATAAACGTAAAACCTTTGGCAGACAGAGTGCTGGTAGAGCCGGCAGAGGCAGAAACCAAAACAGCAGGTGGAATTATTATTCCTGATACCGCAAAAGAAAAACCTCAACGCGGTAAAGTAATTGCAGTTGGTAAAGGAAAACCTGAAGAACCTATGACGGTTAAAGTTGGCGATGTTGTTTTATACGGCAAATACGCAGGAACTGAAATTCAGGTTGACGGAAACGATTATTTAATTATGCGCGAAAGCGATATTTTCGCCATCATTTAAATATCACGTCATTTAATCATCTAATTAACTCATTATCTAATTAACTAATCCAAACAAAATGGCAAAAGAAATAACCTTTAATATAGAAGCCCGCGACGCACTAAAGCGTGGTGTTGATCAATTAGCAAACGCGGTAAAAGTAACATTAGGCCCTAAAGGACGTAACGTTATTATTGATAAAAAATTTGGCTCGCCTGCCATTACAAAAGATGGTGTAACGGTTGCAAAAGAAATTGAACTTTCTAACCCGGTTGAAAATATGGGCGCGCAACTTTTAAAAGAAGTAGCCTCTAAAACTGCTGATATTGCGGGCGACGGAACTACTACCGCTACTGTTTTAGCACAAGCTATTGTTACAGGCGGTTTAAAAAACGTTGCAGCAGGCGCTAACCCAATGGATTTAAAACGCGGTATTGATAAAGCGGTTACATTGGTTGTTGAAAATTTAAAAAAGCAATCAACCTCTATTGGTAACGATAATAAAAAAATTGAACAAGTAGCTACCATTTCTGCCAATAACGATAGCGCAATTGGAAAACTAATTGCAGAAGCCATGCAAAAAGTAAAAAAAGAAGGCGTAATTACTGTTGAAGAAGCAAAAGGTACAGAAACTACTGTTGATGTAGTAGAAGGTATGGAATTTGACAGAGGATTTATTTCTCCTTACTTTATTACCAATGTAGATAAAATGGAAGCTGTATTGGAAAGTCCTTACGTATTAATTTACGAGAAAAAAATAAGTGCCATGAAAGAATTGCTTCCTGTTTTAGAAAAAGCAGTTCAAACCGGTAAACCCTTATTAATTATTGCTGAAGATTTAGATGGTGAGGCATTGCAAACATTAGTGGTAAACCGTTTACGCGCTAACTTAAAAATTTGTGCAGTAAAAGCTCCGGGCTTTGGCGACAGAAGAAAGGCAATGTTAGAAGATATTGCAATTTTAACCGGTGGTGTGTTTATTAGCGAAGAAAGAGGCTTTAAATTAGAGAATGCCGAATTAAACATGTTGGGCCGCGCCGAAAAAATTACAATAGATAAAGACAATACAACAATTGTGAATGGCGCAGGTAAAAAAGCCGACATTACTGCAAGAGTAAATGCCATTAAATCGCAAATAGAAAATACCACTTCTGATTACGACAGAGAAAAATTACAAGAGCGTTTAGCAAAATTAGCAGGTGGTGTTGCCGTACTTTATGTTGGTGCTGCATCGGAAGTTGAAATGAAAGAGAAAAAAGACCGTGTTGATGATGCTTTAGCTGCAACACGTGCTGCTGTTGAAGAAGGTATTGTACCGGGTGGTGGCGTTGCTTACATACGTGCTATTGCTGCATTAGAAAAAGTTAAAGGTGCTAACGACGATGAAACAACAGGTATACAAATTGTAAAACGCGCCATTGAAGAACCATTGCGTCAAATTTGTGCTAACAGCGGATTAGAAGGATCGGTTGTGGTACAAAAAGTAAAAGAAGGTAAAGACGATTTTGGATTTAATGCACGCACCGAAGTTTTTGAAAATTTATTAAAAGCCGGTGTTATTGATCCTACAAAAGTAAGTCGCGTAGCTTTAGAAAACGCAGCATCGGTTGCTGCTATGCTTTTAACTACTGATTGTGTGTTGGCAGAAAAACCGGAAGAAAAACCGGCTAACGCCCACGACCACGGCCACGGCGGTATGGGTGGAATGATGTAGGATTTAGTCGCGAGATACTAGTCGCGAGAGGTTAGTCGCAAGGTTCAAATGGAAAGAAAATAAATGTGATTCAAGAAATAGTTTTTGATGAACAACAATAAATAAAAAGGCTGCTAGAAATAGTGGCCTTTTTTGATTTTAAAAAAAACGCAATCCCTAAGACGAAGCAAAGCTTGTCTTAATTTTCAACCCTAACCCTCCCGACTACTTTGTGTCGGGACAGGCCCTTCGCCAATTTCAAAATCCCGACATTTATCGTCGGGAGGGGGAATACATTTGGAATTAAAAATCATTTCGTAATCTATTTTCAACGTGATGCCTTCCCCCTTTTTTAAAGGGGGACTAAGGGGGATTAGATGGTTTATAATTTCAATCCCCCTAACCCCCTTTTCTAAGGGGGAATACATCCGTTTAATTTCGTAATTTTTTTAACCGCGATGCCCTCCCCCTTTTTGAAAAGGGGGATAAAGGGGGATTAGAACAATACTAATTTTAATATTATTTTTAATCTATGAAAAACAAAAATCTCAAAGAATTTGCAAGAGAAAACAGAAATGATTCTACTTTTGGTGAAGTTATTCTTTGGACCAAAGTTCTTTCTAAAAAAAAGTTGGGTTATCAATTTAATCGACAATTTATAATTGAAAATTTTATTGTTGATTTTGTGAGTAGGAAACTAAAATTAATTATAGAAGTTGACGGATACTCCCATCAATTCAAATATTCAAAAGATAAAAATAGAGATTTCGTTTTATCTAAACTTGGTTATACCGTTTTGCGTTTTCAGGAAGCTGAAATAAAGTATGACCTAGATAATGTTGTAAGAAATATTTCTGATTACATTGAAAATTTTGAAAAATCCAATTTGTAGTTTTACAATCCCCCTAACCCCCTTCGCCAAGGGGGAATACATCTTCATCTCAAAAAAAATTCGTAAAGTTTTATCACCGTGATGCATTCCCCCTTTTTGAAAAGGGGGATAAAGGGGGATTAGAAAAATATAATTTATTGTATTTATTAATACTCCCAATCCCCCTAGCCCCCTTCGCCAATTTCAAAATCCCGACATTTATCGTCGGGAGGGGGAATACATTTGGAATTAAAAATCATTTCGTAATCTATTTTCAACGTGATGCCTTCCCCCTTTTTTAAAGGGGGACTAAGGGGGATTAGAACAAATTCAATTAATCCGCATAGCCCTCCCCTTTTTATAATTTCAGCCATTGAAATAAAAACAAAAACAACACATGTTACAACACCAAAACACCTTTATTTAAGCAATCATAAGCAACTATTTTTCAAATACTTAAATACCTAAAAAATTGTTAAAATTCGTTCAAAAAACGCTATATTTGGAGACTATGGGAATCCTAAGCCTTTTTCAGTGTGACTGAAGTGGCGAAGCTTTGTAATATTCATAACAATAAAAAGGAATCGATTTTATACCAACTAAATAACAAGAAAATACGGGCTGCAATTTTCATCTTCAAACACATTTCAGTAAATTTAAATTAGTGAACAAAGAGGTAATTATAGATACCATCCGCAACTTAAAACCTTTCTTAAAAGAAGAATTTGGTGTTGAAGAAATTGCATTGTTTGGATCGTATGCACGTGGAGAAGAAAAAAATTATAGCGACATTGATTTATTAGTTAAACTAAACAAAACTACCCTGCGTAACTATATTGGAGTAATTGATTATTTGCAAGAAAAACTAAATTCCAAAGTAGATTTAATATCTAAAAATAATCGATTATCTGACAAGTTTTTGCGTTTAATAAGCAAAGACATCATTTATGTATAACGAAATTATTCTTACAAAACTATCTTATTGCCTTGAACATATAGAAGCAATAGAAGAATATACGAAGGGAATTTCTGATGCGGAAATTTTTGTCACAAAACAAAACGGATTGATTTACGATGGTTCATTAATGAGATTACAAGCTCTAGGAGAATTATTAAAAAGCATTTCAACAAAGCACCCAAAAATAATTGAAGATTTGAATTATAAAGAAATTTATGATGTAATAAAATTCAGAGATTATGCCTCACATCATTACGAGAGATTAGCGCATGATATTGTTTTCAGTATCATTCAAATTAATTTACCTGAACTAAAAACATGTGTGCTAAGGTTAATAAACATGTAATTTGTTTTAAAAATAAAATGATTACAGGAAAAAAAATACTCATCACAAGAAGCTTTTCAGCCTCATCCCCAGCCCTTCTCCAAAGGAGAAGGGAGCACTTTAGGAATATTTTTGATTGTTGATAGTTTAGAACTTTTTGAAACATCATCTTCATACTTATACTAACCTTTCTTTTGAAACCGCGTGCGCGGGCTGGGCGCTCCGTGTTAGGCGAGTGGCCTGTGTGGGGAATTGGAGCGCCTTGAATTTTTTGTTACTTTTTGTTTCAAGACAAAAAGTAAGTTCTAAAATATGATCACTAATAAAAAAATATTAATAACAGCTACATTCGGCCTCACTCCCGACGACTTCGTGTCGGGATTAAAAACCCAACCTTCTCCAAAGGAGAGGGGGTATGTTGCGAACTTAACGTTTTTGAAACACCAACTTAATACTAGCACAAATGAAAATATCGGAGACGCGTGCGTAGGCCTGCCCGTTCGTGCTAGGGGTGTGGCTCGTGCGTGGAATTGAACGGGCTTGTCTTTTTGCTTACTTTTTTGACTAAGAAAAAAGTAAGGAGAAAATAAAAATGATCACGAATAAAAAAATACTTATCACAGGTGGTGCAGGTTTCATTGGCAGCAACCTATGCGATTATTTCATTGAAAAAAACAATCACATCACCTGTTTAGATAATTTCGCTACAGGCAAACGCGAAAACATCGCCCATTTAAAAAACAATAAAAACTTTAAACTCATTGAAGGCGATATCCGCGATTTGGAAACCTGCAAAAAAGCGTGTGAAGGCATCGACTATATTTTACACCAAGCAGCACTCGGCTCGGTACCTCGCAGTATTAACGACCCCATTACCACCAACGAAGTGAATGTAAGCGGTTTTTTAAACATGTTGGTTGCAGCACGCGATGCGAATGTAAAACGTTTTGTGTACGCCGCCAGCAGCAGCACCTATGGCGATAGCGAAACACTTCCTAAAGTAGAAGAAATAATTGGCAAGCCCCTCTCCCCCTACGCTGTTACAAAATACGTGAACGAATTATACGCGCATGTGTTTGGTTTAAATTACGGACTGGAATGTATAGGCCTCCGTTACTTTAATGTGTACGGCCGCCGGCAAGACCCTAACGGTGCTTACGCTGCAGCCATACCAAAATTTTGCATGCAATTAATGGCGCACGAAAGCCCGGTAATTAATGGCGATGGCACTCACAGCCGCGACTTTACCTATATTGACAATGTGTTGCACATGAACGAATGTGCTTTAAGCAGCACAAACCCCAAAGCTATTGGTGAGGTGTTTAATACGGCGGTGGGAGAACGTTCTGATTTGAATCAATTGCTAGAGTTACTGAAAACCTATTTGAGTAACTATGATGCGGCTATTAAAAACATAAAATTAACCCATGGCCCTATTCGTAAAGGAGATATACCCCACTCTTTGGCGAGTATAGAAAAAGCAAAAGAAGTCTTAGGCTACAAACCTTCTCACAATTTGGAAAAGGGATTGAAAGAAGCGGTGGAATGGTACTGGGAGAATTTGAAATAAATGATTGCAATAATTGATTACGGATTAGGTAACCTTCGTTCAGTTGAAAAAATAATTCAACGAGCCGGACATACACCTGTAATCAGCTCAAACCCTGATGTGCTTCAAAATGCTGATAAACTTATTTTGCCGGGCGTTGGACATTTTAGTAAAGGAGTAAATAATTTAAAAGAAAAAAAACTTTGGGATACATTGCAGGAAGAAGTAATACAAAAACAAAAACCAATATTAGGTATTTGCCTGGGAATGCAACTCATGACAAACTTTAGTGAAGAAGGTAATGTAAGTGGCTTGGCATGGATAGATGCAGAAACAAAACATTTTCCGGCATCAGATAAACTTAAAATACCACACATGGGATGGAATACCTTAATTACTAAAAAAAACTCTCCTTTGGCGCAAGAAATAAACGAAACAAATGAATTTTATTTTGTACACTCTTACTATGTTGCTTGCAATAAAAAAGAAGATATACTATTTGAAACAAATTACTTACTTAACTTCACTTCCGGATTTCAAAAAAACAATATTTACGGTGTGCAATTTCATCCGGAAAAAAGCCATAAAGCCGGCTTAACTTTAATTAAAAACTTTTTAGCACTTTAATGTTCAGGCCGCGCATTATACCCGTATTATTATTAAAAAACAAAGGCTTGGTTAAAACCGTTCAGTTTAAAAAAACCACATATATAGGCGACCCTATTAATGCGGTAAAAATTTTTAATGATAAAGAAGCCGACGAATTAATTTTTTTAGACATACATGCATCTAAAGAAAACAGATGCATTGATGTTCACCTTGTAAAAGATATTGCAGATGAAGCCTATATGCCTTTTGCGGTGGGTGGTGGTATAAAAGATATTAAATCGGCTATTGCATTGCTTCAGGCAGGTGCCGAAAAAACAATTATTAATTCTGCTTTTGCAAGCAATCCTAAATTTGTAAATGAATTAGCAAATGAAATAGGAAACCAAAGCGTGGTTGTTTGTTGCGATGTTAAAAAAAACTGGTTAGGCCAATGGTATGCATACACCCACTCCGGAACAAAAAACACAAAACTAAGCCCAAGCGATTTTGCAAAACTAGCCGAAGAAAATGGTGCTGGCGAATTTATGTTGCAGTTTATTGATAACGATGGAATGATGCAAGGCTATAATTTAGAATTGATACATAATATAAGCTCGGCAATTAAAATTCCACTAATTGCTTGTGGAGGAGCAGGAACAATTGACCACATGCAAAGTGCGCTAAAAAAGGGTGCCAATGCTGTTGCCGCCGGTAGTATGTTTGTGTACCATGGGCCGCATAAAGCAGTGTTGATTAATTATCCGGAAAACAAACATTTTTTAAATATTGAAAAATAAAAATAATTTTTCATATTATATTGGCTATTAACTGAGTAATTAAAAAATTAAAAATAAAATTTTATTAAAAAACTTTATTTTCTTAATGCAAAAATTTGAATCTAAGTACAAAATATTTAAAATCTAATTTTCTTAAAAACGTATTGATTCTGATTACTGGGGCATCAATTTCTCAGGTTTTACCTCTAATTGCCGCACCTTTTTTATCTAGATTATATAGCCCAGAATTTTTTGGTGAATGTGGTGTTTTATTATCTGTATCAGGTATTTTTGCAATAATTGCAACGTTTCAATATGAATCTGCAATTATGCTTCCCAAAAAAGATAAGGATACTATAAACTTATTAACCCTATGTATTTTAATTACAATATTAGTTAGCGCTTTATCATTTATCATCTGTTACACCTTTTCTAAGGAAATTGGAAATATTTTAAATTCGTACTCATTCGAGAAATGGATTGGATACGTACCATTAATTGTATTTTTAACTGGAACTTTTAATGCACTTAATGTATGGGCTATTAAAACAAAAAATTACAAAGGCATTGCGTTAAGGCAAATCATGCAAAGTACTTCACAAGTTTCTATTAAAATTATATTAGGCAACCTTAAATTAGTCAATTCTGGTTTGGTACTTGGAACTATTTCAGGCCAAATTTCATCTACAAGTGTTCTTTTGTTTCAAACAATCAAAAAGCACAGAGCATTATTAAAAGAAATTAGTTGGGCTCGAATTAAAAAAAACATGTTTGTTTATAGAAGTTTTCCTAAATATACAATGTGGCAAGGTTTTTTCGATTTAATGAATGAATCTGGTTTTATCTTCATATTAAGTTCATTTCATGGCATGGGAACTGTTGGTTGGTACTCTTTTACTATAGCTCTTCTTCAAAAGCCGTCTCAAGTTATAGGCTCTTCCGTTGGTCAAGTATTTTATCAAAATGCTAGCACAAAAATTGCAAATAACGAATCAATATTTAACCAAACAAGAAAACTGATGATTAATCTAATTTTGATAGGCTTAATAATTTATTTACCCTTTCTCATCTTTGGTAAAACAATTTTCAGTTTCTTATTCGGAAATAAATGGATAGAAGCAGGATTAATTGCTCAAATAATTAGTCCATGGTTATTTTCAAGATTTGTTGCCTCAACTATGTCTAATCTTGCATATATTAAAAACAAACAAAAAGCTTTTTTCCAATTTACCCTTATAATAAATTTACTAATCCCTTTGTCTACATACGCTCTATCAATCTTTGGTTTAAGTCTCAACAATACATTAATTATTATTTCAATATTAATGGTAATAATATACATTTACATGATAAACTGGTTACTAAATTTAACAAAAGACTAATATGAATATTAAGCAAACAATTAAAAACATCTTACAATTTTCTCCGACGAAAAATCTTGAAATAGATAAAATAAAAATTATAAGAGAATCAAAAAAAGAAGAATTAAAGGATTTTTCATTCGTTGAAAATATGCTTTGTGAATTAGGTTTAAACGATGAAGAACTTTTTAATTTTCCAGAAAAATTAATTAAGTATACTGGTAAAGGATTACAAAGTTGGCAATATCCTTCTCAATTCGGCAAATATTTAATTAAACTTACAGACTATAAAATAAACTCTTATATAGAAATAGGCGCGAAACATGGTGGAACATTTATTATAACAACAGAATATCTCAACAAATTCAATTTAATAAACAAGGCTATTGCTATAGATCTTTTTTCAATTAAAGGAGTTAATGAATATAAAAAAAGTAATTCTTTTTGTAAATCTTATGCAATAAATAGCAGATCTCTTAAATTCAAGAATTTAATTGAAAGGCATGGTCCGTTTGATCTTGCATTAATTGATGGTGATCACAGTTATGAAGGTTGTAAATCAGATTTCTTAACAATGAAAAATCATTGCAAAATTTTAGCATTCCATGATATTGTTGGTATGGGTGTACCAGGTGTCGTTAAATTGTGGAATGAATTGAAAGATAAATATTCTGATGAATACGATTTTTTTGAATTTATAGATCAATATTCAGAAGTGAAAGACAAAACAAATAAGACTTGGCTAGGTTTAGGCTTAGCTGTTAAAAAAACGAATTAATGGATATAATTATTGGGGCAGGAATTTCAGGTTTAAGCTATGCTAATTTCTGTGAGCATCAAAACTATCTTATCTTAGAAAGGGAAAGTGAACCTGGAGGGTATTGTAAAACCGTAATAAAGGATGGATTTATTTGGGATTATTCCGGCCATTTCTTTCATTTTAGAAATCCAGAAATAGAACAATATTTAATAAAAAACATGGGCGATGAAGAAGTAGTTCGTGTGAATCGTAAAGCTCAAATAAAAATTCAAGATATTTTAATTGACTTTCCTTTTCAGAAAAACATTCACCAACTTTCAAAAGAAGATTTTATAAATTGTCTTGTGGATTTGTTTGAAAAAAAAGAAAGTGATAGTTTTAATTCTTTTAAAGAAATGCTTTATGGTAAATTTGGGAAATCAATATCAGAAATGTTTTTAGTTCCATACAACGAGAAATTGTATGCCTGTGATTTAGATACGTTAGACGTGGATGCTATGGGAAGATTTTTCCCATTTGCAGAAAAAGAACAAATTATTTTAAATTTTAAAAATAAAAGCTCGGATTCATATAATTCGATATTTACTTATCCCAAAAATGGGGCTATTCAATACATAAATGCACTTTTAAAAAACTTAAACAGCAATAACATTAGATACAATGAAAATATAATTAGAATCGATATCAATTCAAAGATAATTTACACTGAGTCATCCAAAATCAAATTTAGTAGAATTATAACCAGTATGCCTTTTGATAAATTATTGGAATTATGTGACATTGCTTACAATAAAAAACTCTATTCTTCTAATAAGGTTCTTGTTTTTAACTTAGGGTTTGATAAAAAAGGAATAGATAAAGCAAATCATTGGATATATTTTCCAGAAAAAAAATACTGTTTTTATCGAGTAGGTTTTTACGACAATATTGTATATTCTGATCGAATGTCTTTATATGTTGAATTAGGCTTTAAAAAAGATGATAAAATTGATATTGATAAATATAGAGCACAAACTCTTATAGATTTAGAAAAAGCAGGGATAATTAATGGGGAAAAACTTATTTCCTATCATGAAGTGATAATGGATCCAGCTTATGTTCACATAAATAAAAATTCCAATCAAGATAAAATTGAAAAGAAAATAATTCTAGAAAATTCAAATATATATTCGATAGGAAGATATGGCGATTGGAAATATTGCTCTATTGAAGATAACATTATTGAAGCTCGTGACTTAGCCTTTAAATTAAAAAATGAGAATTAAAGTTTTCTTTAGCGGCGACCTGTCTTATAAAGGTATTATTAATAAATTACTTGAAAATAGTATTACAATAGAAGAAACCTTTAATTTAAAAGAAGCTGATCTAATTTATTGTGTTTACGGAAGAGGGCCATCGCTTAATTTCACTAATAGAAAACTGTGGTTTTCAAAACAAAAATTAATTGTACATTGGATTGGTACAGACGTACTCACACATGTTAACAAATTGACAAAAAATAAAAATTTACGTTCACTCTATTACCATAAACTTTGGAACAAGATTATTAAAATTAAGACTGAAAACAAATCAATGTTAAACCTATGCTGTGCACCATGGCTATGTGAAGAACTTAATCAAGTGGGGGTTAAATCAACATATGTTCCATTAACAACTATAAATCAGGATTTACTTCTATTTGAAGAAGAGCCCCGATATTATGATTTTATGAGTTATTTACCACAGAATCGATCTGAACTTTACAATGCAGAAGAAGTTTTAAAATTAGCTAGAATTCTAAATAAAAGAAGTTTTCTAATTATTGTTCCTGATGTTTCAAATATTTCTGAATTAAAATATTTAAATGTGCCAAGTAATACTAAGATTATAACAAGAGTTAGTCACGAAGAAACTATTAAATTATACAGGAAAAGTAAATTTTTTCTTCGATTCACTGAACATGATGGATTATCATTAAGTGTAATCGAATCCATTGCAAGTAAATCACATGTATACTGGACATATCCATTTCATAATACTTTCCATATTAAATTGCCGTTAACAAATGAACAAATGAGTGACATGGATAAACAGGTGGAGTTATGGAAACCCAATAATGAAGGTTATGAATATATTTCTCGTGAATTAAAAATTGATAAAATTCAGAACGAATTTAAAAACACTTTCACATCCTTTTATTTTAATTATGGGGAACAATAGTCTATACCAAATTTGCAATTATTGTGTCATGGATACTTCTGACCCAGAAATTACATTTAACGAGAATGGCATATGTAATAATTGTTCAAATGCAATAAACAGACTTAATAACGAAATTTTTATTGATCCCTTAATTAAGAGGCAGAAACTAGAAAATTTAGTAGGGAAAATTAAAACAAAAAGTAAAAACTTAAAATACGATTGTATTATTGGGTTAAGTGGTGGCGTAGATAGTTCATATTTAGCATATTTAGCCGTTAAAAAAATGGGGCTAAGACCATTAGCTGTGCATCTTGATAACGGATGGAATAGTGAACTTGCTGTTGCCAATATAAACAACATTGTAAAGACCCTCAATTTAGATTTACATACAAAAGTTTTAGATTGGTCAGAATTCAAATCTTTACAATTGGCTTTTTTAAAAGCATCTGTTATTGATATTGAAATGTTAACGGATCATGCCATAGGTATTACTTTATTTGAAGTGGCAAAAAAATATAACATTAAATATTTTCTCTCCGGCTATAATTATCAGTCAGAATCAATAATGCCAGCCAAATGGCTATATCCATACAAAATGGATAGTTTAAACATTAAGGATATTTATAAAAAACATGGTGATGGTAAAAAAATAAAATCTTTTAAGTTTTTAAGTTTTCACGAATACCTCAATTTTGGAAAAAACTCCATGAAATTAATTCCAATTTTAAATTACGTAGAGTATAATAAAAAAGAAGCTTTAAAAGTTCTAGAAAATGAATTAAACTGGAGAAACTACGGAAATAAACATGACGAATCCATTTTTACAAAGTTTTATCAAGATGTTATTTTACCAAAAAAATTTAATGTTGACAAAAGAAAAGCACACCTTTCAAGCTTAATTTGTTCTAATCAAATCACACGTGAAGATGCACTAAAAGAATTGGAAAAACCTATTATTTCAGAACAAGAACTCGAGAATAACCTAGAATACTTCCTTAAAAAAATGGAGCTTAATAAAGTTGAATATGAAAAAATAATGAAAAGTAAGCCAAAAGATCATTGGGAATATAGATCATACGCTAAGTTTAAAACTAAAATTGGCAATGTGCTAAGAAGTTTAAAACTAAGATGAAAATACTTTTTATTCAACAGGGCTTCGGATATGGCGGCGCAACTAAAAGCCTAATTGAAACTCAAAAAGCTTTAAAAGATTCGGTTGACATTTATACAATTACAAAAAAAAACAAGCGTTTAAATAAAATATTATCTAATGAATTTATTAACTCAAAAGATATTATAGAACTAGAAATACCAGGTATATATAGTTATTCAGAGGGTATCTCAACAATTCAAGAATTCAATAGAGCTAAAGAATATTTTCCAAAAGAGATCATTAGTTATATTAACGAATACAATATAGATGTTGTTCACATAAATTCAAGCGTGTTCTCAAATTTGCTCAGAAGCATTAAAGAAAATACAAAATCTAAAATTGTTGTTCACTTAAGAGAGGTATTTAAATTTAATGGCACTAATGAGGTTGAAAAATTCATCGTTGAAAACACATCTAAATATGCCGATGCCATCATAGCAATTTCACCTAATGAGGTTGCCTATTTTCCAAAATCTGAAAAAATTCAAGTCATCGCTAATCCACATGATTTCTCTTTAACAGACAAATATCTCGATAATAAAAATAATTCAACTAACAAGGTTATTATTGGAATGTGCGCTAACTTCAATCCAATAAAAGGGCATCTAATTTTCATTGAAGCGATAGAACAAATCAATAAATATTTTTCTGCAGATAACATAAACTTGGAATTCAGAATTATTGGATATCCAAAAAAGAATTCTCTCATAAATTTCATTAAAAGAAATTTCATTGAAAATTCATACTTATATCAATTTCACAAATCATTAAAGTCAAAAAAAATTGATAATCTTAATTTAGTCCCTTTCACTTTAGATGTTTATCATGAACTTTCTCAATTAGACATTTATGTGCGACCAGACATCTCCGGCAACCCATGGGGAAGAGATATTATTGAGGCAATGGCTTTAAAATTGCCATTAATAGCTACTGGTAAAAGTGATTTCTTCATTAAAAATTACGTTACAGGTTTATTGGTAAAACCAAATGACTCAAAAATAATTACAGCTAAAATTATTGAACTAATTGAAAATAAAGAATTACGTAAACAATTTGGAGAAAATGCATACTCCAATATTAAAGAACTTTGTGAAATAGACAATTACAAAGTAAGCATCTTAAATACTTATAATAATATCCTTTCAAATTAATGTTTTTGAATACTTCAAAAAAAACAGATCCTAAATTTCTTCTAACACTATTCTCTATATTCTTAAGCAATGTTACTTTCGCAACTTATAGTATATTTAATGTTATTTTTGCTGTTGTTGCTGCATATTATTATTTATCTCAAAAAGGTAAATTCGACGGGCTTTTTTACATAATTATTGTACTATTTCTATTTATTGGGCTTGGCCAAGCCTTCGAATTTCAAACATTTAATTATTACAATTTTGGAGGTATATTCCTTATTTTTCTAATTCCGTACTTTGCTTATAGAGCCATTGGACTAATTTATTTCAATTACTTTGTACAAATAATATACAAACTGTCTCTGATTTCACTTCTGTTTTGGATTTCAATAAATTTAATTCCAGGACTTGGTGAAACGTTAAAAGGACTTTCTAAATTATTGCATTTGGACCCAGAAAGTAATGAAAGTTTAATAATATATAACATCGAATTAGGAAAATCCTCATTTGGATTTATTAAAAACGCTGGATTTACTGCAGAAGGTGGATTGTTTTGCACGTTTATTATTCCTGCACTCTTTTTTAATTCAATTAATGGTGAATACTTCTCAAAAAAAAATTTAGTATTTATATTAACTATAATAACTACAGCTTCTACTGCCGGTTATTCTGCACTACTTTTCTTTATTCTATTCACTACAATAAGTTTGAAAAATAAAATTTACACCATTCTACTTTTACCATTGATAATTTTCCTTGCATTTTACAGTGTAACTGAATTACCATTTATGTATGAAAAAGTAACAAAATCATACAATGATGAAATGAATGTATATAATTCAACCAAAAATCCCGCAAGAAAGGGCCGATTTTTAAGTGCTCGTGTTGATTTAGATTTAATTAAAGAATATCCATTAACCGGAAGAGGTATTTATAATGAAATTAGGTATTTAAATGATGAAGAACGTGAAATAGGATACAGTAACAGTTATCTTGGGATTGTTGGTTTAGCTTCAAGATACGGATTAGTCCTTTGGTCATTATATATGTTCCTTCTAATTACTTTTTTGTATAAAACAAACGCTCTATACATTAAAAAAGGAAAGTCTAATAAACTTTATTCCTTCTTCTTCCTTTTAGCTATTCTTTCAATTGCTATGGGTCAAAATCCTTTCTACTTAGTAATATACTTGTGTATGGTATACGCTGGATATGACTACAAAACAAAAAAAATAACCTTACAGAACGCAACTAATAGATAGAAAATGAAAATTTCTATAGTTACACCCAACTTTAATTATGAAAAATTCATTGGTAAAACAATTGAAAGCATAATATATCAAAATTACGATAACTACGAACATATTATAGTAGACGATGGATCTACTGACAATTCAGTTGAAATAATAAATAAATACATTCATTCAAACGATAATAAAATAGTTTTAATTAGGCAGGAAAACAAAGGACAAACACCTGCAATTAATGTTGGAATGAAGAAGGCGACAGGTGATATAATTTGTTGGATAAATTCTGACGATACTTTTTGTCCAAACGTGTTTGTCGAAATAATTAATTTCTTTGATAAAAACCCAAATTGCGATATAGTATTTGGTGACATGAATGTAACAGACCTAAATGGTGATTTTATTTATCGCAGAAGACATTTAAACTTTAATTACAAAATTGCCTGCTTGCTAGGTTTTACAACTGTGCTTAGTTCAAACGCAATTTTCTGGAAAAAAGAGGCTATGCAAAAAAATGGTTTATTTGATGAAACTTTGAAATGTAATATGGATGGGGACTTTTTTCATCGCCTCACCAAAAACATGACAGTTAAACGTATAAGCTTACCATTAGCAAATTTCCGTAAACAGCCTTATACAAAGGCATCTGAAAAAAATAAAAATTGGGAAGAAATTGTAAAAAAAGAAATAGAAATAGAAAGAAAAAACTCATATGCTGATCTTTATGTTTCTCGCATCATTCCTTACGAATTTTTATTTATTATTAAATTTCCTGTACGTTTATACAGGGTGATTTTAAGGTTTATTCATTTGCATTTTATTTTAAAGAAATTAGAAATGAATAATTATACGAAGAAGTTTAAATAAAAGTGGCACCAAAAATAGTCCTGATAACAAGCATTCCTTCCCCCTATCGCATAACTGTGTTCGATGAACTAAACAAACATCTAAATTCAAACTTTATAGTTTTATATACTTCTAAATCAATCCCAACATTCAACTGGAATGCTCCGGTTTTAAAACATGCTCATCATTTTATTAACGAGAATGATGGTCACCCTTTAGTTAAAAATAAGGGTATATTAAACAAATTAAAAAAAATCAATCCGGACGTAATAATCACATGTGGTTTTAACAAAACAATGTTAAAAGCTATGTTTTATGGTATTATAAACAAAAAAAAATTAATTGCGAACACTGACGCATGGGAATTAAATGAAAAATCATACTCTTCTTTACATATTATAATTCGTAAAATAATGTATAAAAGAATGCATGCTTTTATTCCAGTGAGTAAAAAGGGGTTTGATAATTTCTTAAGATATAATATTAAAAAAGAAAAGATATTCATTTCACATTATGCAATCGATAATGAATATTTTTCCAAGTTTATCACAAGCGAAAAATCTTTTGATATTATGTTTTCAGGACAATTCATTGACAGAAAAATGCCTTTGTTTTTTTGCGATATAGCTATTCAATTGAATAAATTGATCCCAAGCCTAAAAGTATTATTACTTGGTGATGGTGAATTAAAAGAAGAAGTTATAAATAAACTAAAAAGCAACGATGTAAATTTCCATTATGCCGGATTTATACAAAAAGAAGAACTTCCAAAATATTATTCATCAAGTAAACTTTTTCTCTTTCCAACAAAACTTGATTCCTGGGGTGTTGTTGCTAATGATGCGTGTGCTGTGGGGGTCCCAGTTTTAACAACAGATAATTCAGGAGCAGCTGGAGATTTAGTAATAAATGATTACAATGGTTATGTTTTACCTCTTGACATTAATTTATGGACAGAAAAAATAAATGAATTATTACACAACAACCTAAAGTATTCAAGTTTCAGCAGCAATTGTTTAAATCAAATAAAAAAGTATAACTCTAACGAAGCTGCCGAAGGCATATTAAACGCTGTTAACTTTGCATTAAAATGAGTTTAAAATCAATATATTATTCCATCAATCATATTTATCAAAACAAAAATGTAAATAAATTAAATGCAATTTTCAAATACTTTAAATGGCAAATAATTAAAATATTAAATTTATTTCCTGTTAAAATACTAGTTTCAAAAACAACTATTGAAATAAAAAATAAAGAAATTTCCTTGGAAGGAGGTACTAAAATTTACACACAAGGTATGTATGACTTTAATAATATGACGTTAATTCAACATGCATTGTCAAACAAGTATAATACTTTTATTGATATTGGAACTAATATTGGCTTATATAGTTTAATAGCATCAGAAATTAAAAATGCAACAATTTATTCATTTGAGCCACACCCTTTTACATACAATCTATTTAAAGAACAAATAAAATTAAATGATCGCAATAACATTGTTACATTAAACAAAGCATTAAGTAATTTTAACGGACAGGTTAAATTTACTAATGTTAATGGAAGTTCAGTTAACAAAGTAGTTATAGACAACTCACAAAATGATTTAATATCAGTTGAGTGTTGCAAAGCTTCAAGTTTCATAATTGATAATAATCTAAATCCAGAAATTGTAAAGATAGATGTAGAAGGTTTTGAATTAGAAGTTTTAAATGGATTTGAAAATGAAATTAAAAAAGTGAAAATTTTCCTAATTGAAATTAGTAAAAACGAGGTAGAAGTACATTCAATACTAATCAAAAACAACTTTTTAGGTCCTTATAGCTATAATGCTAAAAACAGAACTTTTTTAAATCATTCTAAAGACAATACTTTAGAAGACCCAATTTATTTAAATAAAATATATATTGAAGAGTTAGTTGATAATTTAAATATTAAATCAATTGAAAAATAACCTCTTGTTTATACTTAAAATACCACCTCCATTAACAGGTGCTACATTTATTAATAAATTAGTTTTTGATAGCCTTCTTTTTACAAACTCTTTTAATATTAAAAAATTAGGGGTAAGCTATTCAAAAAGTATTAATAAACTTGGGAAATTCAATATTAACAAACCAATTAAATTTATTTATTTATTTTTTAAAACATTATTTGCATGTTGTAATATTAAAACGAAAACAATTTACTTTCAACCTTCAATTTCGGGAATAACTTATATTCGCGATCTCTTAATTATTCTGCTTTGTAAGTTTTTTAGAAAAAAAATCATTTTACATTTACATGGCAAAGGCATTCAAACTATAGCTAAAAAAAGCCGCCTATATTCATTTTTATATAGATTAGGTTTAAATAACTCATTCTTAATTGTGCTTTCTGAATTCCAAAAAAAGACATTGACTTCACCAATCCAAAAAAAATATATGTTTTAAATAATGGTATTCCATTGTTAAATAAGGGCAAATCAAAAATTAAAACATCATCAACACTTAATTTTCTCTACCTATCAAATCTACTAAGATCCAAAGGAATATTAGATCTATTAGACGCATGCAAACTTTTAAACCATGATGCCTTAGATTTTAAATTGGATATAGTAGGAAGTGAGGGTGATATTTCCTCAGAAGAATTAAATTCTATTATTAAATCATACAACTTAATTAATAAGGTGAAATTTCATGGTCCAAAATATGGAAATGATAAAATTGAATATTTTGAAAACTGTGATGTATTTGTTTTTCCAACAAAAAACGAGGCATTTGGCCTAGTACTTCTTGAAGCAATGCAATTTGGTATTCCTATAATAGCAACAGATGAGGGGGCAATTCCTGAAATAGTTGAACATGGCAATTCCGGCTTTATTTTTCCAAAGGGAGAAATAAATCAACTTTATATTTACATGAAGTATTGTATAGAAAATAGAGAAAAAATGAAGAGTATTGGTAATCGAGGTAAAATCATTTTTGAAGAAAAATTCACCTTCCAAAAATTCGAAACAAATCTATTAACTATTTTTAATAACGTAATTCAAGACAATAATTAACTATCATGATCGACCCAAACAAAAAATTACTAATAACCGGAGGAACTGGCTCTTTTGGTTACACTGTATTAAATCGCTTTTTAAAAGACAACACCTTTAATGAAATCAGAGTTTTTAGTCGCGATGAAAAGAAACAAGATGATATGAGAAAAGCTTTGAATAATTCAAAGGTCAAGTTTTATATTGGAGATGTAAGAGATTTAAGAAGTGTGGAAGATGCTGTAAAGGGTGTTAATTATATTTTTCATGCAGCTGCTTTAAAACAAGTACCTTCTTGTGAATTTTTCCCTATAGAGGCTGTAAAAACTAATATTCTTGGAACCGACAATGTGTTAAGCGCTGCAGAAAAATTTGAAGTTGAAAAAGTAGTTGTATTGAGCACAGATAAAGCCGCATACCCTATTAATGCAATGGGAATGTCGAAGGCATTAATGGAAAAAGTAATGGTTGCAAAATCACGAAATTTAGATCCTAATAAAACAGTTTTTTGCGGAACAAGATATGGAAATGTTATGGCATCCAGGGGTTCGGTTATCCCACTTTTTATTGAACAATTAAAAAAAGGGAAAGCGTTAACTATTACAGATCCAAACATGTCAAGATTTATGATGACACTTGAAGATGCTGTTGATCTTGTATTATTTGCTTTCGAGAATGGGAAACCAGGAGATCTATTTGTTCAAAAAGCACCTGCAACTACCATTGATGTTCTAGCTAAGGCTATTATGGAATTATATAATATTAAGGTTGACCTACAAATAATCGGAACCAGGCATGGTGAAAAACTTTATGAAACATTGGTTAACAGAGAAGATATGACAAAAGCAATTGATATGGGAAATTATTATAGAATACCTGCCGATGGAAGAGATCTAAACTATGAGTCATATTTTTCAGAAGGTATTTCTGATCTATCAACTATCGAGGAATATCATTCGCATAATACAAAAAGACTTAACATAGAAGAAACAAAACAACTTTTATTGAAATTAGAAATTATTAAAAAAGATCTTAACTTAATTTAATGCTAATTGAAGGTGGTATATTTCGCGATGAACGTGGTAAAATAGCCTTTGTAAATGACTTTAACGTAAGCTTAGCCAAACGCTTCTATGTTATTGAGCACTCCGATATAAATGTGATAAGAGCTTGGCAAGGTCATAAAAAAGAAACTAAATGGTTTTGCGTAATAAAGGGTTCATTTAAAATAGCAAAAGTTAAAATTCAAAACTGGGATGAACCAAAATATTCCAATGAAATTCAATCTTACATTTTAAATGAAAATAAGCCAGAAATACTTCAAATTGAACCCGGATACGTTAATGGATTTAAGGCACTAGAACCGCATTCAATTCTCATTATCTATTCAGATTTGAATTTAAAAGAATCTGAAGCTGATTTAATCCGTTTTCCGCATAATTACTGGGAATTTTAAAAAACAATTATAAAGTGAAAAAAATCAAAATAGGAATAACAGGTCAAGAAGGCTTTATAGGAAAGCATTTATACAATACTTTGGGACTTTCAAACGATACATTTGTACGTGTGGATTTCAACAAAAATAATTTTAATTCCCCTGCCCTGTTAGATGAATTTGTAAAACAGTGTGATGTTATTGTACATTTAGCTGCAAAGAACAGACATAATGATCCAGAAGTAATTTATAACACTAACATTGAGTTAGTAAATAAACTCATTTCATCTTTTGAAAACACAAAATCCAAACCTCATGTAATATTCTCTTCATCAACACAAGAGGAAAAAGAAAATTCTTATGGAAAATCAAAAAAGAATGGAAGAATATTGTTAGAAAATTGGGCTAAATTAAATAATTCAAAATTTAGTGGCTTAATTATTCCAAATGTTTTTGGTGCATTTGGCAATCCTTACTATAATTCAGTTGTAGCAACATTTTGTCATCAACTTACACATAATGAAACACCAAAAATTGACGTGGATGGTGATCTAAAATTAATTTATATTGATAAACTTATTAAAAACATAATAAACATCATAATGTCACCATCAAATCAGATCAATTATATAAGTATACCCCATAATTATGAGACAAAGGTTTCATCACTTTTAACCAAACTAAACGATTTTAAGTTAAAATATTTTGAAAAAGGTGAAATTCCTGATTTAAATAATGATTTTGACAAAGATCTCTTTATTACATTTCTCACTTATATCGATCATAAAACATTCTTCCCTTTTAAATTAAAGAAAAACACAGATAATAGAGGGAGCTTTGTTGAAACAATCAAATTAAATAGCGGTGGTCAAATTTCATTTTCAACAACAGTTCCGAATATAACGCGTGGTAACCATTTTCATACACGAAAAGCTGAACGTTTTGCTGTAATTAAGGGTAAAGCTTTAATCGAATTAAGAAAAATAGACACCAACGAAGTTCTTTCATTTGAACTTGATGGAAATGAACCTTCATTTGTTGATATGCCAATATGGTATACACATAATATCAAAAACATAGGAAATGAAGATCTCTACACTGTTTTTTGGATAAATGAAATGTATGATCCTAATGACCCTGATACTTATTTTGTTACTGTTTAACTAAATATAAAAAAAATGCAAACCAAATCAAGCTTAAAAGTTGTTACTGTTGTAGGCACAAGACCCGAAATAATAAGATTATCAAGAGTAATGTCGCTTCTAGATTCACATCTGAATCATATAATTGTACACACAGGTCAAAATTATGACTATGAATTAAACCAAGTGTTTTTTGACGAATTAGAATTAAGAAAGCCAGATCACTTCTTAAATGTTGACACAAGTTCTTTAGGTGCTTCAGTAGGTGATATAATGAAAAAAACCGAACAAATTTTAAAATTAGAGAAACCAGATGCTTTCCTTGTATTGGGTGATACAAATTCATGTTTAGCAGCATATATTGCTAAACGCTTGCATATTCCAATTTTCCATATGGAAGCGGGAAACCGTTGTTTTGATTTTAACGTACCCGAAGAAACAAATAGAAGGATAGTTGACCACATTTCAGATTTCAACTTAGTTTATACTGAACACGCAAGAAGACATCTACTTTCAGAAGGAGTTCCGCACCGAAGAATTTACTTAACAGGTAGTCCTATGAAAGAAGTTCTTGATTTCTATGCGCCAAAAATCAACAAATCAGATGCACTTCAAAAACTAAATTTAAGAACTAAAGAATATTTTATCGTTTCAGTACACCGGGAAGAAAATGTGGACAATAAAGATAATCTGATAAAAATCTTAAATGTTTTAAATTCATTAGCAGGTGAATACCAAATCCCTGTGATTGTTTCAACACACCCAAGAACAAGAAAAAGATTAGAGGAAATTCAAGATGTGAAAATTGATGAAAAAATCGTTTTCATGAAACCATTTGGTTTTATTGACTACGTTTATCTTCAAAAAAGTGCCCTTTGTTGCATTTCAGATTCAGGAACTATTAGTGAAGAATCCTCTATACTTAATTTTCCTGCAATTTCATTAAGACAGTCTATGGAAAGACCTGAAGCACAGGATGCAGGAACAATTATACTAACTGGTTTTGACTCAAACATTGTTTTAGAAAGTATTAGAATTGCAATTTCCGATTTCAAAATTAATAAAGGTTATAAAAAAATAGCGGAAGAATATGAGATAAACAATACTTCTTGGCGAGTTCTTAAACTAATCACAGGAAATGCAAAGCTTAGTAATATTTGGCACGGTATAAAATAACATGGAAAAATTAAATGTGTTTGGTTTAAATGTTAGCAATTTCAATTTAAATGAAATTGATGAGCTATACTTAAGAACTATTAATGACGATAAAAAAATTATCTTGTTTGGTCATTCTTTAGGATATTTGACGCTTTTTAAGATATTTCCATCTTTATATCCCATAATAAATTCATTTGATGTTTTAGTTTGTGATGGCACTCAATTTAATTGGTTCTGTTATTTAAATGGATTCAAATTAAAAACGGTTATCTCAATACCTGATATTACAAATTATACATTGGAATACGCAAACAAAATGGGATTAAGAGTATTATTGTTTGGTGCAAAAGATCAGATTAACAAAAAGGCTAGTGAAAATCTTCAAAAAAAATACCTTAATGCTGTAATACTAAATGGAATTAACGGATATTTCAAAGAAAATGAAGAACTAAATATCATTGATAAAATAAATGAATCTAAGCCTCACATTTTGTTAGTTGGAATATCAACACCAATTAAAGAATTTTTTGTGCACAAGTACAAAGACAAACTAAATGCAAATATAATAATACCCTGCGGAGGGATGATTGATGTTTATTCGGGCTTTACGAAACAAAGCCCTCCATTAATAAAAAAACTAGGATTAGCTACTCCCTTTAGAATAATGCAAGAACCTAAAAGGTTATTATTTATGCATAGTTGGATGGTATTTGAAATTTTATTCAAAATAGTACCGATTACTATTTTCAATAAATTAAAATCGAAATCCAGTAATTTTAATATTGTTTTAAAATACATCAATAAGTAGAATAGATGTGTGGCATTTTCGGCTTAATTCTTAAAGAAAAAACAAAATATAACGATTCATTTATTGAATCAACTATTTTGAATTTAGCAAAGATTTCAATTGCACGAGGTCAGGACTCCTCTGGGATTGTTTTTAAGAATAGAACTAAAAACACTTTTGATCTTATTAAGGGTGATATTCCAATAGATAAATTACTTGTTTCCAAAGAATTTGAATCTGCTTTAAAAGAGTCGATAGAATTGTATAAATCCGGGCAATCTTTTCAGGCTATCGGACATGCACGATTAGTAACAAACGGCTCTCAATTAAAAGAGGAAAACAACCAACCTATAGTTAAAGATGGAATAATAGCAATCCATAATGGTATTATTGTAAACGCAAATAAATTATGGGAAAATCATAACTTAACAAAAAGAGAATACCAAATTGACACTGAAATTTTATTAAGCATGGTAAGAAAGGATCTTAAAAGTCTTTCAACCCACAAAGCCATAAAAAAATGTTTAGAACAAATAGAAGGCACCGCATCTTGCGCCATGCTTTTTGATGACAGAAATGAAGTCGCATTATTCACAAACAATGGGTCTTTATATTATATCTTAGAAAACGATTTAATGTTTTTCGCTTCAGAAAAACACTTTCTGATAAGTATTTTAAAAAACAAACATAAAAAATACTCAATAAAACAATTACAGGCTAATGAAGGTTTTATATTAGATTTAAACGACTTTAGTATAACTTCTCTTTCCAATGAAAACAATAAAAATTCAAACCTTCATTCTAAGCACTCAACTAATAAAACCAATTTAAAAGGGGATTTTGACAAGGAAATTGTAATTGACCCTATGGAATTTATAGATAAAAGTAAAGAATCACACTTACTATCAATTTTAGAGGACAATTCGCGATCAATTATATTATTAAAACGATGTACTAAATGTATTCTACCGGAAACATTCCCTTTTATTGAATTCGATGAAAAGGGAGTGTGTAATTTTTGTAAAAATCACAAGCCAAAAAAACAAATTCAAAACTTTGATGCTTTAAAAGAATTAGTTAAAAAATATAAAAACAAAAATGGGACCCCAGATTGCATTGTTCCTTTCAGTGGAGGAAGAGATAGCACATATACTTTACACATTGTAAAAAAAGAATTAGGATTAAATCCAATTGCTTTTACTTATGATTGGGGCATGGTTACTGATTTAGCGCGAAGAAATATTGCTAGAGTATGCGGAAAATTAGGTGTAGAAAACATAGTAGTTTCTGCCGATATTAAATGGAAGAGAGAAAACATTCGAAAGAACATAGAAGCTTGGCTTAATAATCCTAATTTAGGAATGATCCCACTATTTATGGCTGGAGATAAGTATTTCTTTTATTATTGTAATCAAGTTAAAAAACAAACAGGAATAGATTTAAACATATGGGGAATTAACAATCTCGAGAATACCAATTTTAAAACCGGCTTTGCCGGTATAAAGCCACAATTCGATAAAAAGAGAATTTATTCAATAAGCATTTTAAATCAAATAAAATTATTTGGATTTGTTGGGAAAAATCTCATAAAAAGTCCTAGTTATATTAATCAATCTGTTCTTGATAGCCTCGGCTCATTCGCAGTGCGATACCTTTCAGCTAAAAAGGATTATTATCATCTATTTGATTATTACAAATGGGATGAAAGTGAAATTGAAAAACTTATTAAAGAAGAATATAATTGGGAAAAGTCAATTGATACTGAATCAACCTGGAGAATCGGTGATGGAACGGCGAGTTTTTATAATTACATTTATTATACTACAACTGGCTTTACTGAAAATGACACCTTTAGAAGTAATCAAATTAGGGAAGGCCTAATTAATAGGGACGTAGCCTTATCAAAGGTGAACAAAGAAAACGAAGTAAGATACGAAACAATGCGATGGTATTTAGAAATTATTGGATTAGATTTTACAAGCACAATTTCTAAAATAAATAAAATACCTAAACTCTACAAAAACATTGGAGAAATAAAAAAGTAGAATATTTTTATTTTTCTAACTGTTTATCATTAAAATTCAACGGAACATGTTTCCAATACTTTCTCCCCTACCGTACGTTTAACATCAACGATTTAATCGCCAACGCCTCCGGCATCATCTTAGGTTTTTTCTTTGTTTTCCTTTTCCCAAAAACACAAGCTTAATTTCATTTTCCGCCTTCTTTTCTCTTGATAGAAAAGAAGCCCGTCCGAACGGATGTTCATCCGGGCGGTCAAAAGATCAAGGCTTCTTAAAATTTTTCTAAAATTAATTGCTCATCAAGCCTGATGATTTGAATCGCATCGCGAGAGGCACAAATCATCTGTCACACATGCCAGCGCATTTGATATCTCAATTAATTTTTACGAAAAATTTTAAAAGGCCGATAGCATCATCTTCATCATTATACAAATCTAACTTTCGGAGACGCGTGCGTGGGCTTGGCGCTCCGCGTTAGGAGAGGTGGCCTGTGTGGGGAATTGGAGCGCCTTGTCTTTTTGGTTACTTTTTTGACTAAGAAAAAAGTAACAGTGAAAATGATTATCTATTATATTTTTCTAATGAATTTCTTCAGTACTTTCTCCCCTATCGCGCGTTTAACATCAACGATTTAATCGCTAATTCCTGCGGTATTATCCTTAGTTACTTTTTCATTTTCCTTTTCCCAAAAACTCAGGCTTAATTTTTTTATCTCCAATCCCCCTAACCCCCTTCGCCAATTTCAAAATCCCGACATTTATCGTCGGGAGGGGGAATACATCTTCATTTCAAAAACATTTCGTTAAGTTTTTTCACCGTGATGCACACCCCTCTCCTTGGGAAATCCGAAGGATTCGATAACACCTTCTAAAAAATAAAAAAACGTTATCAAAGGGGAAGGGGTTGAAAATACTGACATTTATCGTCAGTAGTGAGACCAAACATTGCCCTTTCAAAAAATTTTCCTATCTTCAAATCCATTAATGCCTGATAGCAGCTTCATAGTCAAAGAAAAAGAACCATTACACCTAAAGGTGGTAAGCAACCAAAAAAACCTTCAACAAAAGGAAAGGTTAAAAAAATTATTGGTAGAACGTTGCGGCGAAAAGGCGTATAAATACTTCAATTATTTTATAGAAACCGAATCGCCTGAAAGTTTGGTGGTGAGTACTACCAACGAGTTTAATATTTTAAATCACCCGGGCTCGGTAAATGCTATTTTAAATTTAAGCAAGGTTAACAACATACGTTACATTAATAAATTTTTTGAAAAGGTTAACAGCAAATTAGAAAACGAAAATTATTTTATTGTTTGTTTTGAAACATTAACGGCTCGTAAAGAAAGACATCGTTTAGGAAACATTCCCGTAATAAAAAACATTTGGTTTATATTGGAATTTATTTTTTTACGCATGTTCCCAAAAATATGGGGCTTTAAAAAAATATATTTTTTAGTAACACGAGGGCGTAACCGCTTGTTATCAAAAGCAGAGGTAATGGGGCGTTTGGTAAGTTGTGGTTTTAAAATTGAAGCCAGCGAAGCATACAATGGATTAACTTATGTAGTTTGCAAAAAAATAAAAGAGCCTGAATTTAATTTTCATGTAAGTTATGGTCCCTTGTTTACCATGAAGCGCATGGGAAAAAACGGAAAAATTATTGGTGTATATAAATTCCGCACCATGCACCCTTACGCAGAATACTTACAAGATTATGTATTGAAATTAAACGGCTATGCCGAAAGCGGTAAACCCAAAGATGATTTTAGATTAACACCCTGGGGCCGTTTTTTAAGAAGGTATTGGCTAGATGAATTGCCGCAGTTATTAAATGTATTGAAAGGCGATTTAAAATTAGTGGGTGTACGCCCTATTTCTGAAAGATATTTTCAAGACATTCCGAAAGATTTGCAAGAATTACGTTTAAAATTTAAACCCGGCTGTATTCCACCTTACGTGGCGCTTAATAGAAAAAGCGATGTAAATTCCGTACTACAAGCCGAACGCGAATACCTCGAAGAAAAGGTCAGAAGGCCTTATACAACGGATACTCGTTACTTCTTTAAGGCTATCTTTAATATAATTTTTAAAAGAAAGAGAAGTGCATAGTGCGCTCGTCATTGCGAGGAGCGCCGATGTATCCGGGCGACGAAGCAATCTCATACTTAGGAAAGCTTGAAATAATTATACTGTATGTGAGATTGCTTCGCTCTGCTCGCAATGACGGGATGCTGCGCTCGCAATGACGGAACACTCGTCATTGCGAGGAGCACCGATGTATCCGGGCGACGAAGCAATCTCATACTTAGGAAAGCTTGTGATAATTATGCTGTATGTGAGATTGCTTCGCTGCGCTCGCAATGACGGAACACTCGTCATTGCGAGGAGCGCCGATGTATCCGGGCGACGAAGCAATCTCATACATAGAAATGCAATTGATAATTATGCCTCGTGTGAGATTGCTTCGCTGCGCTCGCAATGACGGAACACTCGTCATTGCGAGGAGCGCCGATGTATCCGGGCGACGAAGCAATCTCATACTTAGGAAAGCTTGAAATAATTATACTGTATGTGAGATTGCTTCGCTCTGCTCGCAATGACGGGATGC